>CAWGBQ010000008.1:0-1079299 GCA_963820885.1 uncultured Gammaproteobacteria bacterium | reverse complement strand
CCCCGATACGGGATACGTGCCTTCGACTTTCAGCGACGCAACATCGAACTTCGTGACACTGTTGCTGCGCCCGTTGCTCGTATAGGCCTTGCCGGTTTTAGCGTCGAGCGCGACGCCATGTATGCCTTCGGTACCTGGGACGGTGCCGACGACGTGGCCGTCGCGCGTGTCGACGACCATCACGTGATCGGAGCGCGGCACGTAGAGGCGATGCGTCGCGGCGTCCGCCGTCAGATAATCCCAGCCGCCGGTGCCGCCGAGATTCCAGCGCTGCACGGTATCTGCGGATGCGACCGACGTCGCGACGGCAACGATCGCCACGAAACAATTTTGAATGCGCATCGCGTCTACTCTTTCTTCGGCGCCGGGGCGGAATCGAGATACGTCTTCGCCTGCGCGTAGCTCATGCCGTTCATCTGCTGGCGGACGGTGTCCGCGCCGACGCTCTTCTCGACGGCGACGAGCTTCGTGCCGAACGCCTGTGCTTCGGCGACCGTGTGCTCCTGGTTCATCGCCTGCACGCTCGTCGTGAATGCGGCCTCGGAGCTGCCGTTGAGATGCGTCTCGTGGCACGCGGCGGCCATCAGAAGACAGAACAGTGCGACGACGATGATCCGGAACTCCACGGCCTCTCCCTGACAGCGCTTCCTCGAACGCGAGCCTAGCAGCTCAATCCACGCCGAGCATGACCTCGGTCGATTTCACGAGCACGGTAACGCGCGAGCCGACGTTGAGCCCGAGCTCTTCGGCAGCTTCCTTGGTGATCGACGAGGTGATCGACTGGCCGCCATCGAGCGCGACCTTGACGATCGTCATCACGCTGCCGGGCGTGATCGATGCGACCTTGCCCGGCAGCTGATTGCGGATCGAGAGACGCATCGGAAACCTCCTGTCACGAAAACGTCATTGCGAGCACGGGTACACCGGCTGCAACGCCTGCACGATCAGCGTCGTCGCGCCGTTGTGCAATTCGTCGGGATGCCCCTTGACGTACTTCACGATGAACGCGACCTGCTGCGCCGACGACGCGCCGGCCGTGATGCAGAAACGCACGCCGTTCATCGAATCCTCGACGCCGCGGATGTAGGCGATGAAAGCCGCGCCGCCGAGCTCGTCGTCGCGGCTCGGCGATTTCGCGCCCTGCACTTTCTGGTACGAGTCCATCAGGCGCGCGAACTCGTCGCCTTTCATCGCGTGGGCCGTCGTCGCGATCAGGAGGCCCGCGGCGAATGCGAAATACCTCGTCATGCGTCGTCCTTTTTGGGATGGGGCGGAATTGCGCAAGTATCCGCGAGGCACGCAGGCTGCGCTAATGCTGCCGCAGACTATAAACAAAAACAATTGGTTGCGACATATTCGTGAGTAGCCAATCACGCACGCGACGGCACCAACTCGCCGACCCATGCAGCAATCGCATCGGCGAGCGCCGCGAGCACGTCGGCATCCTTGCGCCCGCTTCTCGCGGGTACGTGGAACGAATGATCGGCGTCATCGAACAGCACGAGCTTCGCGTTCGAGCCAAGGCGTTCGACGACGGGCTTCAGCAGCGACAGCGAAGCGAGATCGTCGCGCGTGCCTTGCAGGAACAGCATCGGCACGTGCACGTCGGCGAGATGCGCGGCGCGCTCGTCCGATGGCTTGCCGGCCGGATGCAGCGGGAAGCCGAGGAACGCGAGGCCGCGCACATCCGGCAACGGCGCCGCCGCCTGGGCTTGCGAAGTCATGCGTCCGCCGAACGATTTTCCACCGGCGACGAGCGCGACGCCCGGCATCGCGCGCGCAGCTTCAGCGATAGCCGCGCGCACGGTGGCATGCGCGACGGCAGGCACATCGGGTCGTTTCGAGCCGTTCTCCATGTACGGGAATTGGTAGCGCAGCGTCGCGATCGCGCGCGACGCGAGCGCTTCGGTGATCGCGCCCATGAACGGATGACGCATGCCAGCGCCCGCGCCGTGCGCGAGCACGTAGCACGCACGCGCATCGGCGGGCGCGCGAAGCAGCGCCGAGACGCGGCGCGTTGCGTCGACCGCGATCGTCAGCTCTTTGGCGTCCGCGTTCGCCATCAGGCACTCGCGAATCGAAGCAGTGTTTCGGCGTACGGCGGCGCCGTCGGCTCGTGCATGAAGTATGCGTAGATCTCGCGCCAGCCCGTGGCCATGAGCCGCTCGGTCCAGCGCTGCAGATCGTCGTCGGCATAGTTTTCGAGACGAAGCCTGATGTAGCCGAACGGCGCCGTCTCGACGAGCGGTGGCGGCGCGTTGTCCTCACGCTCCGAGAGGCACAGCGATGCGTTGGCATTTTTCAGCGCGGCATAGACATCGTCGTCGAACCAGCTTTCATTGCGGAACTCGAACGCGGCCATGTGCCCTTCGGGCAGCAGCGCGAGAAACCCTTCGAGGCGCGGCAGGTCCTTCTTGAGGAACGGCGGCAGCTGGAACAGTACCGGACCGCGCTTCGGGCCGAGCGTCGCAAGGTTCTTGTAGAGATATTCGACGGAGCTCGCCGCATCCTCGGGTTTGAGCCGCGCATCGTGCGTGATGCGCCGCGAGGCCTTGATCGCAAAGCGGAAGTGCTCCGGCGTCGCGCCGGACCACGTCTCGAGCACGGCTGGCTTGGGCATCTGGTAGAACGTATTGTTGATCTCGACGGTCGGCAGGCGCCCGGCATAGAACGCGAGCATCGCGTCGGCCTTGATCTTTTCGGGATAGAACGAGCCCTGCCACTCCTTGTACGAGTAGCCGCTGGCGCCGGCGATGAGCCTCGATGCGGTCATTGCGGGTCAAGTCCTGGATCGGAACAATCCGTACATGGCGAAACCGACGAAAGGCAAGCTCGGCGAATATTCCGCGAAGCGGGCCTTCGATGTCACGCCCGAGCCCGCTCCGAAGGTCACCGACTCGGGCGAGGGCCCGCTGATGTTCGTCGTGCAGATGCACGCGGCGCGGCGGCTCCACTACGACTTCCGGCTTGAATGCGACGGCGTGCTGATGTCCTGGGCCGTGCCGAAGGGCCCGTCGTTCGATCGCAGCGACAAGCGGCTCGCGGTCGAGACCGAGGATCATCCGTACGACTATGCCTCGTTCGAGGGCGTGATCCCGACAGGCGCATACGGCGCCGGCGAGGTCATCGTCTGGGATTGCGGCGTCTACAGCCCCGACGAAGGCGGCACCTGGTTCCACGATCGCGCGGAGGCCGCGAAGCAGATTCGCGAAGGCTACGCGAAGGGCAAGCTCAGCATCCTCTTGCGTGGCGAGAAGCTCAAAGGCTCGTTCGCGCTCGTCCGCACGAAGGAAGCGAAGACGTGGCTGATGATCAAGCACCGCGACCGCTTCGTCAGCGACGAGGATGTCACGCAGCAGAACCGCTCGGTGCTGTCCGGCGCGACGGTCGAGGAGATCGCATCGGTGCCGCTGCATCGGATGCCGGCCACCGAGCTCGTCCCGACCGGCTCGCTCGTCGCGATGCCGAAGACGATCGAGCCGATGCACGCCGAGCTCGGCGATGAAGCCTTCAACGATGCGGCCTGGATGTGGGAGCCCAAGCTCGACGGCTATCGCGTGATCGCGTATGTCGATGCGAAGGGCGTGCGCATGCTGTCGCGGCGCGGGCACGAGCTGTCGCACGCGTTTCCGAAGCTCGTCGAGGAGCTTCGCGGCCAGCAGGTCGATCGCATGATCCTCGACGGCGAGCTCGTCGCGTTCGATACGGACGGCAAGCCGACGTTCAATGCGATGCAGAACCGCGTGCACGCGAAGACCGAGCGCGAAATCGCCGCAGCCGACGCGAAACATCCGGTGATCTTCTACGTGTTCGACCTGCTCTATTTCTCGGGGCTTGATCTGCGCCGCGCGCCGTATCGCGACCGGCGCCGCTATCTTGCGCAGTGCCTTCTGCCCTCGCCTTCGCTGCAGCTCGTCGTCGCGCAGGACGACGGTCTCGCGCTGAACACGGCCGCGCTCGCGAGCGGGCTCGAAGGCGTGATCGGCAAGCGCAAGGACAGCCGCTACGAGAGCGGCAAGCGCTCGAAGGCATGGCTCAAGATCAAGCCGACGCGGACGGCCGATTTCGTCATTGGCGGCTACACGAAAGGCAAAGGCTCGCGCGAGGCGCTCGGCTCTGTGCTCGTCGGCTACTGGGAGCGCGGCAAGCTGCATTATGCCTCCCACGTCGGATCCGGTTTCGACGATCGCACGCTGACCGACGTCAAGAAGAAGCTCGACAAGCTCAAGATCGCCAAATGCCCGTTCGAGGAGAAGCCTGTCGTCAATGCGCCGGTGACATGGACCGAGCCCGTGCTCGTCGCCGAATTGCAATTCCAGGAATGGACCAGCGACGGCTCGTTGCGCGCGCCGGTTTTCTTGCGCCTTCGTGACGACATCGATCCGAAAGCGGTGAAGCGCACCGAAGCGACTGCGGTCGCAGCGCCGCGCAAATCCTCGACGAAGACGAAATCGTCGCGCGAGGATGGTGCGATCGCCGACATCGTCGCGCAGCTCGAAACGAAGAGCGCATCGGCGACGCTCGAAATCGGCACCGACCGCGTCTCGCTGACGCATCTCGACCGCGTCTACTGGCCCGCCGATCCGTCGCTGCAGCAGCCGGCGCTGACGAAGCGCGATCTGCTGCGCTATTTCGCCGAAGTCTCGCCGTACATCCTGGCGCATCTCGCCGACCGTCCGCTGACGATGATCCGCATGCCGGACGGCATCGACGGCCAGCGCTTTTTCCAGAAGCACTGGACGCAGGCGCAGCCGAAGTTCGTCGAGTCGATCACCGTCTGGTCCGAGAGCCGCGACGAGAGCCACGACTACATCGTCTGCAACAACCTGCCGACGCTGCTCTGGCTCGCGCAGTCGGGCACGCTCGAGTTCCATGTCTGGCATTCGCGCGCGAAGGTCGACAAGGATTCGCTCTCGAAGAGCACCGACTACGCGACGTCGGCCGAGTCGCTCGACGATTCGGTGCTGAACTTCCCGGACTGGGTCGTCTTCGACATCGACCCGTACATCTATTCGGGCAAGGAAAAGAAGGGCGAGGAGCCCGAGCTCAACACGATCGCGTTCGAGAAAGGCAAGGAAGTCGCGTTCTGGCTGCGCGAGCTTTTGAAGACGATGAAGCTCGAGGCGATCGTGAAGACGTCGGGCAAGACCGGGCTTCACGTGTTCGTGCCGATCAAGCGCACGATCGACTTCGACGCGGCCCGGCACGTGTCGGAGCTGGTCGGCCGGCACCTGATGCGCGGGCACCAAAAAGACATCACGATGGAATGGAGCGTGCCGAAGCGGACTGGCAAGATCTTCATGGATTACAACATGAACGTGCGGGGAAAAACCTTGAACGTCGCTTATTCGCCGCGTGGCGTGCCGGGCGCGCCCGTCTCGCTGCCGCTGACCTGGGAGGAGCTCGAAAAGGCCCACCCGCTCGATTTCCGCATCACGAACGTGATCCCGAAGCTCAAGGCCACGGGCGACCGCTGGAAAGATGCGTACAAGCGCAAACAGGACCTCGAAAAGGCCGTCGGTGGCATCGGTTCGTGACGGGGTCTTGAGAAAGATCAACGATTTGCGTCATTATCTTCGTCCGGTCTCTCGATTGGACCGCGCTCGCAGGTTGTGGCAGGTTGCTCTGAGACGAGAAGTTTCTCTGAGGCAAGCGGAGACAAGGTCATGGCTGCACGTTCGATCGGAACCCTGACGATCTCGTTCGGGCTCGTCGCAATTCCCGTGAAGCTCTATTCGGCCACCGAGGCCTCACGCGGAATCTCGTTCAATCTCCTGCACAAGACGTGCGGCTCGCGGCTGCGCCAGCAGTACTTCTGCATCAAGGAAGACGTGCCGGTCTCGCGCGACGAAATGGTCAAGGGCTACGAGTTCGCCAAGGACCAGTACGTCATGTTCACGCCGGAAGAATTGAAGACGATGGAGGAAGCCGGCACGCAGACCGCCGACATCAACGAGTTCGTGCCGATCGCGGCGATCGATCCCGTCTATTTCGACAAGGCGTACTACATCGCGCCCGACAAGGGCGGCGCCAAGCCTTATGCGCTGTTCGCCAAGGCGTTGCGCGAATCGAAGCGCTGCGCGGTCGGTCGCTGGGCCGCGCGTGGCAAGCAGTACATCGTCATGATCCGTCCGGTCGAGGACGGCTTGGTCATGCAGCAGCTGATGTATGCAGGCGAAGTGCGCCCGATCAGCGAGATCGACATCCCGAACATCGAAGTGCGCGACGCGGAGCTCAAGCTCGCCAAGCAGCTCATCGATCAGCAGACGAGCGCGACGTTCGATCCTTCGCAGTACGCCGACGAAGTGACCGAGCGCATCGAGAAGGCCGTGCAGCAGAAGGTCGAAGGCGAAGAGATCACGATGGCGTCCGCGCCCGAAGGCGGCGGCGCGCAGGTCATCGATCTCATGGAAGCGCTGCGCGCAAGCCTCGAGAAGAAAGGCGTCAAACCGGCTGTGAAAGCCGAGTCCGCGCCGAAGGGCCGCAAGCCCGCAAGGCGCGCGCAGGACGAGGAATCCGAGGCGCCTGCGCCGCGCAGGAGCGCTCGCAAATAGCGGACGTCGATGCACCAGTACGGTGTGCGTGACATCGAAAAGCTGCTGGGCCTGCCGCGCAGCGCGATCCGCGCGCTGATCAAGGCCGGCTTCGTCACGCCGCAACGCGGGCCGCGCAATGCGTGGCTGTTCTCGTTCCAGGATCTGATCGTGCTGCGCACCGCGCAAGGCCTCTCCGCTTCGCTCGTGCCGTACCGGCGCATCACCAAGGCGCTGAAGGAATTGCGGCGCAATCTGCCCGAAGAGATGCCGTTGTCGGGACTTCGCATCGCCGCCGTCGGCGACACGGTCGTCGTCAAGGAAGGCGATGCGCGCTGGCAGGCCGAGACGGGCCAATACCTGCTCGCGTTCGAAGGCGATCCGGCCGCGGGCGCGATGAATGTCGTCGAACAGATGCCGGCGCGTGCTGAGCCGCGTCATCGCGCAGAGCGCGCACCCGATGCCGATGATGCGCTCGAACAGCGCGATACGAATGCTGCCATCGAAGTGTACCGCCAGCAGATCGCAGCCGATCCGTCACGGCTCGATGCGCGCACGAATCTCGGTCGCACTTTGCACGAGAGCGGGCGCCTCCCCGAAGCCGAGCAGGTCTATCGCGACGCGCTGAAGAATTGCGGCAACGATGCGCTGCTGCTCTACAACTTCGGCGTACTGCTCGACGACATGGACCGCAAGGTCGAGGCGATGGCGGCGTACCAGCTTGCACTGCGCGGCGATCCGGCGCTGGCTGATTGCCATTACAACCTCGCGCTGCTTTACGAGGAGCTCGAGCGGCCGAAGGATGCGATCCGGCATATGGCGCAGTATCGAAGGCTCGTCGCCGGCAAGCCGTCGCACTAGCGATTCCCTCACACAGCTTTTTCCCCTCTCCCGCTTGCGGGAGAGGGGAAATCGCGTTTAGTGCGACTGACCTAACGCATCACGCGTACGCAGCAGCGTTCCGCCGATCACGGCCGCGAGCGCCGCGAACGCCGCGCCGACCAGAAACGCGACGCGATAGCCCGCCGCCAGCGCCGCAGCGTGTCCGACGTCCTCCGCAAGCGCACTCGTCGTGCGCGACGCCGCGAGGCTCGCAAGACACGCAAGCCCCAGCGACCCGCCCATCATGAACGACGTGTTGACGACACCCGACGCAAGGCCCGAGTCTTCCGGCCCGACTTCGCTCATCGCCGCCATCAGCACCGGATTGAACGCCATGCCGGCGCCGAGGCCGAGCAGCAGCATGCCGGGCAGCACGTCGGTCATCAGCGTGCCATCGACCGGCGCGCGTGCGAAAAGCAGTAAACCCGCCGCCGCAAGCATCAGGCCGACAAACAGCGGCAGCCGGATGCCGAAACGCATGATGATCTTCGCCGAGAGGCCAAGCGAGAACGCCGCCATGATCAGGTTCGACGGCAGGAACGCGAGGCCGACCTTCATCGGCTCGTAGCCGAGCACGAGCTGCATGTAGAGCGCCGACAGGAAGAACCACGCGAACATCGCCGCGGCCCAGAACACGCCGACGACGTTCGCGACCGCGACGTTGCGCAGACGAAACAGGCCGAGCGGCATCAGCGGCGACTTGACGCGCGATTCGATGACGAGGAACGCGATCAGCAGCACGACCGCCGCACCGAGGAGACCGAGCGTCTCGGTCGACTCCCAGCCCGCCTCATTGCCGCCGACGATCGCGTATGTCGCCAGCATGATCGACGTCGTGACCGTGATGGCACCCGCGACATCGAGATTGCGGCTCGCATTCGCCTTGTGTCCGGCCGGCAGAAGCCACAGCGACAGCGCGAACACGACGACGCCGATCGGCAGGTTCACGAGAAAGATCCAGTGCCAGTCGAGCGAGCCCGTCAACAACCCGCCGAGCAGCACGCCGATACTGCCGCCGCCGGCGCAGACGAATCCGTAGACGCCCATCGCCTTCGCACGATCGCCAGGCTCGCTGAAGAGATCCATGATCAGCGACAGCGCGACGGCCGTGACGGTCGCGCCGCCGAGGCCCTGGATCGCGCGCGCGGTGATCAGGAACGCCTGCGTCGTCGCGAGCCCGCACGCGAGCGAGGCGAGCGTGAACAGTGTGATCCCGAACAGGAAAATGCGCCGGTGTCCGTACAGGTCGCCGAGCCTGCCGCCGAGCAGCAGGAACCCGCCGAATGTCAGCATGTACGCGTTGACGACCCACGCGAGCGATGTGTCCGAGAACTTGAGATCGGACTTGATCGACGGCAGCGCGACATTGACGATCGTCGTATCGAGCACGATCATCAGGACGCCGAGACACAACACGATCAGTGCGAACCAGCGACGGTCGCGATGCGTGCCTGCGGCTCCGGCGGCGGTTTCGGTATCGAACGATGGCTTCATGAACGGCATTCCGTGCTGGGTGGATACCTCAACGTCGAACGGCAAGCGCGCAAATCGACATCAGCGTTGAAAAATCATTCAGGCGCCCAATCAAACCGTTGGAAGCGTTCGGTAACACGCCTGCGGCTCCAGACGCAACCTACGACGAAGGAATAGTCGATGCAGCGCGAAACGAAATCCGCCGAGTCGATCGTCTCGGTGCAGGGCCTTTCGAAGACGTACAAGAGCGGCTTCCACGCGCTGAAGCGCATTGATCTGGACATCCGCCGCGGTGAAATCCTCGCGCTGCTCGGCCCGAACGGCGCCGGCAAGACGACGCTGATCAGCATCATCTGCGGCATCGTGACGCCGAGCGATGGCACCGTGCTCGTCGATGGCCACGACATCGTGCGCGACTACCGCGCCGCGCGCTCGAAGATCGGGCTCGTGCCGCAGGAGCTTTCCACGGACGCGTTCGAATCGGTCTGGGCGACGCTCCGCTTCAGCCGCGGTCTCTTCGGCCGCGCGCCGGATCCTGCCCACCTCGAAAAAGTGCTGCGCGCACTTTCGCTCTGGGACAAGAAGGATTCGAAGATCATGGCGCTCTCGGGCGGCATGAAGCGGCGTGTGCTGATCGCCAAGGCGCTCTCGCACGAGCCCGAGATCCTGTTCCTCGACGAGCCGACGGCCGGCGTCGACGTCGAGCTGCGTCATGACATGTGGGAAATGGTCCGCGAGCTCCGCGCCAACGGCACGACGATCATCTTGACCACGCACTACATCGAAGAAGCCGAGGAAATGGCCGACCGCATCGGCGTCATCAGCAAGGGCGAGCTGATCGTCGTCGAGGACAAGCACGTGCTGATGCGAAAGCTCGGCAAGAAACAGCTCGCGCTGCAGCTGCAGCAGCCGCTCGATGCCGTGCCCACCGCGCTTTCCGATCTTCCGCTCGAGCTCTCGGCCGACAAGCACACACTGACCTACACGTTCGACACGCAGACGAGCGAGACCGGCATCGCGACGCTGCTGCGCCGGCTCAGCGAGCAAGGCATCGACTTCAAGGACCTTCATTCGAGCGAGAGCTCGCTCGAAGATATCTTCGTGAGTCTCGTTCATGCGAACGGGGCAAGGAACTGACATGAGCGCAACAACGACCGTACCCGCCCTCAACGTACACGCGATCCGCGCGATCTACCGCTTCGAGATGGCGCGCACGTTCCGCACGATCACGCAGAGCATCGCCTCGCCGGTGCTGTCGACGTCGCTCTACTTCGTCGTGTTCGGCGCGGCGATCGGCTCGCGCATGGGCGAGATCGGCGGCGTCAGCTACGGCGCGTTCATCATTCCGGGGCTGATCATGCTGTCGCTCTTGAACGAGAGCATTTCGAACGCGTCGTTCGGCATCTACATGCCCAAGTGGGCCGGGACGATCTTCGAGTTGTTGTCGGCACCGCTGTCGTATGTCGAGGCCGTGATCGGCTATGTCGGCGCGGCCGCGACGAAATCGGTAATGCTCGGCATATTGATCCTCGTAACGGCGCGCGTTGTTCGTGCCGTATCACATCGAGCATCCGGTCTGGATGGCGACGTTTCTCGTGCTGACGGCGGTCACGTTCAGCCTGTTCGGTTTCATCATCGGGCTCTGGGCCGACGATTTTCAGAAGTTGCAGGTGATTCCGTTGATGGTGATGACGCCGTTGACGTTTCTCGGCGGCGCGTTTTATTCGATCAACATGCTGCCGCCGGTGTGGCAGAAGATTACGTTGTTCAATCCGGTGGTTTATTTGATCAGCGGGTTTCGGTGGAGTTTTTATGGGGTGGCCGATGTCAATGTCGTCGTCAGCTTGACGATGACGTTGGTGTTTTTGGTGGTTTGCTTGTTGGCGGTGTGGTGGATTTTTCGGACTGGGTACAAGTTGAAGTCGTGACGTTTTTTAGCCCTCCGCTTCTGCTTTAGCCCTCCGCTTCAAGGGGAGGGTTGGGTGGGGATGGTGTTGGTTCTGGTGTTTCGGGCGTTGTCGCGATAACCGACTCACGTCCGTGTGTGGTTTGTCGGCCATCCATGGCCGCCAGTTACTTTCTTTTGCTTGCCCAAAAGAAAGTAACCAAAGAAAAACGGCACCCTCGGATTCGCGCCCTCGCCTTTGGCGAGGGTTCGCTACGGGCGGACGGGTTCGGCCCACAGGCCATCCATGGCCTGTTGTCCGAATCGGCGCGATCCCTCGCGCCGCCCGCGTGCGGTGCACGCGGCTGGTCCGTCCACCCTCCGCCGCTACTCAGAGGGAACCCGAAAGCGAAAAGCGGAAGCACGGATATATGCGACATCGCATATATCCGACAGGCTTGCTTCTGCGGCAGGGACTGCCGCGCTCTGCTCTTCCCGGGTTCCCTCTCGGCCGCGGCGAGCAGGCGGAGGAAATAGCCGCGTGCACCGCACGCGGGCGCGCGCAGGATGCGCGCGCGTCCGATCTCGGCACACGGATGTGCCGTGAGCGGACCCCGGAGCCTGCTCGCGTAGTCACGCGGGCATGGATGCCCGCGTGACCGCGGACCGCGAGGGTGCCTTTTTCTTTGGTTACTTTCTTTTGGGCAAGCAAAAGAAAGTAACCGGCGACCATGGATGGTCGACGAAGCAGCACACGGACGTGAGTCGGCTATCGCGACAACGCCCGAACAACAAACCACAACACCATCCCCACCCAACCCTCCCCTTGAAGGGAGGGCCAAAGAGGCGCCAACCCCCTAAAACCCAACAACAAAAACTTTTTCGCCGACCCCATGTCGATTTCCAACTCCCCCATTCGACGTACCAGTAAGAGCCCCCAAAGGCTCGACCCCAAAGCAAACTCGACAAGGAGAACGACATGCGCTTCATCGTCATGGTCAAAGCCACCACCGAATCCGAAGCCGGCGTAATGCCCAGCGAAAAGCTCATCCGCGAAATGGGCAACTTCAACGAAGAGCTCGTCAAGGCCGGAATAATGCTCGCAGGCGAAGGCCTGAAGCCGAGCTCGAACGGCGCGCGCGTCCGCTTCGATGGCGCAAAGCGCACCGTCATCGACGGTCCGTTCACCGAGACGAAAGAGCTCATCGCCGGTTTCTGGCTGCTCCAGTGCAAATCGCTCGACGAAGTCATCGAGTGGATGAAGCGCTGCCCGAATCCGTTCGAGAACGGCCAATCCGAAATCGAAATCCGTCCGATCTTCGAAGCCGAGGATTTCGGCGACGAGTTCACGCCCGAGCTTCGCGCGCAGGAAGAACGCCAGCGCGAAGAGATCGCGAAGCGCCACTGATCGCGTAGCTCCACGCAGTTTTCCATCGTCGAGTCACCGGCGGCAGCGCCGCCGGCAGGCCGACTCGTCTCCGACAATTCCGAATCCACCCTGCAAACGAGGAAACCGAAATGAATATCGAGCCGTACCTCTTCTTCGAAGGCCGCTGCGAGGAAGCGATCGAGTTCTACAAGAAAGCCGCCGGCGCCACGGTCGAGATGCTGATGCGCTTCAAGGACAGCCCCGAGACCGGCGACAACAGCATGATGCCCTCCGACAAGAACAAGATCATGCACGCGTCGTTCCGCATCGGCGACACGCTGATCGGCGCGTCCGACGGCGGCTGCATGAGCCCCGCGACGTTCAAAGGCTTCTCGCTCGCGCTCAAGTCCGACACCGACGCCGAAGCCGAGCGCCTCTTCAAGTCGCTCGCCGACGGCGGGACCGTGCACCAGCCGCTGATCAAGACGTTCTTCGCGTCGCGGTTCGGCATGGTCGCCGATCGCTTCGGCGTCGGCTGGATGGTGCTGACCAAGCAGTAGGCGCGACGCTCTTCCCTTTCGATCGAGGAAATCGATATGCGATACATGATGCTGATCAAGGCGAACAAGGATTTCGAGGCCGGCATTCCACCGCCGATGGAGCTCGTCGTCGCGATGGGCACGCTCGCCGAAGAGATGACCGAGCGCGGCATTCTGCTCAGCGCCGAAGGCATGAAGCCGAGCTCGTACGGCACGCGCATCCGCCATGCGGACGGCCGGCGCAGCGTGGTCGACGGACCGTTCACCGAGACCAAGGAGCTGATCGGCGGGTTCTCGATCGTCGACGTCGGCTCGAAGCAGGAGGCGATCGAGCTCGCGCAACGCGTCGCGCGAATCCACACCGAATGCGGCGTCGATGAGTTCGAGATCGAAGTGCGGCCGCTGTTCGAGCACGGCGAATGCGGCGGACAGCAGGCCGCTGCCGCATGAGCCTTTCGCCTCTCCCGCTTGCGGGAGAGGCCGCGCGCAGCGCGGGTGAGGGCCGGCGTGAACCACCCTGCCCTCACCCTAACCCTCTCCCGCAAGCGGGAGAGGGGAAACTGCTGCGATTCACCGGACCGTAAGCGTACCGCTACGAAACCTTACGCATTGCGTTGCTAGTCTCGCCGCCTCAACGCACCACCGCCGAGGCCGCCATGCCCGTGTTCTTCGAAATGCACTCGACCGTCGAACCGCTGATGCGGCGGCGCAATGCCGATGCGCTCGCCGAGATCCTGCAGGACTCGCTGCAGCCGTTCGATGTGCGCGTCGTTTCGATCCGCAAGACCGCCTCACAGGGCTTCGTCTACGGCTGTGCCGCGCGACGTCAGCCGCATCCGGGCGCGCTCGTGCAACGCCTGCGCACCGACCGGCGCCTGACGAAATTCCGATTCAGCGACGAAAGCGGCACATCGGATGGTCCATTCGGCTCGCCTTGACGCGCCGCATCGCGCCTTGCGCGCTCCGGACTGAAATGCTCTGATCGGCGGCCGTGACCGTCGCCGACATCCATCGCGCAATCGACGCCGTCTGGCGCATCGAGTCCGCCAAGCTCATCGCCGGGCTCGCGCGCATCGTGCGCGACGTCGGCGTCGCCGAAGAGCTCGCGCAGGACGCGCTCGTCGCCGCGCTCGAGCAGTGGCCGAAGTCCGGCGTCCCGGACAATCCCGGCGCGTGGCTGATGGCAGACCGCGAAGCACCGCGCGCATCGACCGCGTGCGCCGCAACGAGCTCGCCGAGACGCAAGCACGACGAGCTCGGCCACGAGATCGAAGCCGACGCACGAAGACGCGGTCGCCGACGTTCGAGGCCGCGATCGACGACGACATCGGCGACGATCTGCTCCGGCTCGTCTTCATCGCGTGCCATCCGGTGCTCTCGACCGAAGCGCGCGTCGCGCTGACGCTGCGCCTGCTCGGCGGTCTCACGACCGACGAGATCGCGCGCGCGTTCCTCGTCGCCGGAACCGACGATCGCGCAGCGCATCGTGCGCGCGAAGCGAACGCTCGCCGACGCGCGGCGTGCCGTTCGAAGTGCCGCGCGGCGACGAGCTCGCCGCGCGGCTCGCGTCGGTGCTCGAAGTCATCTACCTCGTCTTCAACGAAGGCTATTCGGCGACCGCCGGCGACGACTGGATGCGTCCGCAGCTCTGCGAAGACGCGCTGCGCCTCGGCCGCATCCTCGCCGAGCTCGCGCCGGACGAGCCCGAAGTGCACGGCCTCGTCGCGCTGATGGAAATCCAGGCCTCGCGCGCACGCGCGCGCACGAGGCCGAACGGCGAGCCGATCCTTCTGCTCGAACAGAACCGCGCGCGCTGGGATCACCTGCTTGATCCGGCGCGGCCTCGCCGCGCTCGATCGCGCGCAGCGCGCTTGGCGGCACGCAGGCCCGTACGCGCTGCAGGCCGCGATCGCCGCGTGCCACGCGCGCGCGCAAGGCGCCGGCGACACCGACTGGGCAGCGCATCGCCGCGCTCTACGTCGCGCTCGCGCGAGCTGACGCCGTCGCCGGTCGTCGAGCTCAACCGCGCCGTCGCGGTCGCGATGGCGTTCGGCCCGGCGGCCGGTCTCGCGCTCGTCGACGCGCTGACCGCCGAGCGCGCGCTCGAGAACTATCACCTGCTTGCCGAGCGTGCGCGGCGATCTTCTGGCGAAGCTCGGCCGCTTCGACGAAGCGCGCGCCGAGTTCGAGCGCGCGGCCGCGCTCACGCGCAACGAGCGCGAGCGCGAGCTGCTGCTCGATCGCGCGGCCGAATGCGCCGCGGGCGCCTGAGGCCTACCAGTCGACCTGCGCGTCCGTTCCGCCGAACGCTGCCGGCAGCGCGGCATAGTGCGGCAGATCGTCCTGGACCGGCAGCACCGCGCGCCCGCAGTGGATGTGGAACGCAGGCTTGAACATCTCATCCGGCAGCAGGTTCGATTTGATCGCGTGCTGTCCGAATGCCGGAATCGCGGCGAACACGTGCGTGCCGCACACGGCGCAGCGCTCGCGCGCCAGCGAGCGCAGCGTCCAGGTATCGGTCTCGCCATTCGTGGTGATGTTGTCCGACGGAAACAGCGCGAGCCCGACGTAAGCGCCGCCGCTGACGGCACGGCAATCCTCGCAATGGCAATAGAACTGCATGACCGGATCGCCGCGAAGCGCAATCGTGACGGCGCCGCAGGGACAACCGACTTCGGTCGTCTTCATCGAGCGTCCTTCGGGGTCGCATCCAGCACGGCGCCGAGCTTGTCGAGGCACTCGTTCCAGCCGTCGCGATGACCGTCGCGCGATTCGCGCGAATCGAATGCAGCCTGGTGCAGCGTCAGCTTCGTGCCGCCGTCGGCGTCTTCGAGCGCGATCGTCAGCAGCGTCTCGTGACCGGGCTTGCCGTTGTCGTCGTCCCATGCATGCGTGCAGACGACTTTGCGATCGGGGACGACCTCGGTGTAGACGCCGCCGAGCCAGAGCTCCTTGCCTTCCGGCGACACCATGCAACAGCGCCACGTGCCGCCGACGCGAAGGTCGCCTTCGCAGACCGGCATCGTGAAGCCTTTCGGCGCCATCCAGCGCGCGATGTGCTCGCGCTCGGTGATTGCCTTGTAGACGAGTTTGCGCGGCGCTTTGTAGACGCGTGTGATCTCGAGCACCCGATCCGCGGGCACCGATCCATGTTCATTTTTTACTGCGGACATGTTTCTTCTCCTTGGCTTGCAGCTCGCCGAGATAGACGTCGAGCCGATCGAGCCCCGCTTCCCAGAACGCGCGATAGCGCTCGACCCAGTCGGACACGTGCTTCAGCGGCGCCGCGTTGAGACGGCACGGCCGCCATTGCGCATCACGCCCGCGCGCGATGAGCCCCGCGCGTTCGAGCACCTTCAGATGCTTCGACACCGCAGGCAAGCTCATCTTGAACGGCGCTGCGATTTCGTTCACCGAACGCTCGCCGCTCGCCAGCCTGGCGAGGATCGCGCGCCGCGTCGGGTCGGCGAGCGCCGATAGCGTGGCGCTGAGGCGGTCCGTCATTTGCTAAACCACATGGTTAATTTACCTGTTGGTTTAATACAGCGCACGACGACGCGTGTCAAGCGCGAAAATGATTTCGATTGAAGTGATCCCGCGCTCAGCCGCGCGGACGCACGCGCAGCGCGAGGCTGATGCGCGACCCGACCGCCGCGCGCGTCTTCGCAACCCCGTGCGTGTAATGCAGCTGGCTCGCATAGCTCATGACGAGCAGGCTCCCGGCTTCGAGATCGATCGGTACCGCGGGCTCGCCGGGCCGTTTCGAGCGGATCAGCATGCGCCGCGTGCCGCCGAGCGATAGCAGCGCAATCGGCGCACCGTCGACGAGATCGTGCAGCCGGTCGTTGTGCGGCGCGACGCTGTCGTTGCCATCGCGGTAGAAGTTGAGCCCGACGCTGTTGAATTGCGCGCCGAGTGCCTCGGTCACGCGCATTGCCGCGTCGCATACGACCTTCGCCGTTTCGGGCGTGATGCCAGCCGGCACCTCGTCGCCGCGCAGATCCTCCAGCGCGAAATGCGCCGTCAGACGCGGCACGTCGACCTCGCGCTCGTACATCACACGCCGCTGCGCGTGCCAGTCGACGCCATCGCGCAGCGTCGCGAACGACACGTCGGCAAGATCCGCCGGCAGGAATCCATCGTAGTAGGTGACTTCGCCGCGCTCGCCGGAAAGCAACGACACCGGCGCCGTGAAGAGCCCGAACTGCGTCACGGCGCGGCCGAATCGGTCTCCGCCGCGTAGGCGATCGCAAGATCGGCGTCGCGATCGGGGCCACGCACGAGCTTCGTGCGCGCAAGCGCCTCGGTCGGCTCGTCCATCGCTTCGAGCAGCGTCACTTCCCCGCCGACGAGCTTCGCCACCGGCACGCCGTCGCGATACAGCACGCGCGACGTCGTCAATGCCGGCACGGTCGTGCCCGCGAGCACGCCACCGACGAGATTCAACGGATCGGCGCCGCAGACCGAGATCCACTGCCCGTCCGGCTGCTTCTGCCGGATCGCGCGCAACGAAGCAACCGCTTCGGGCAGCGCGAACTGCTCGCCCGAAAGGCCCGCGATGAAGCGGCCGCCGCGGATCTCGCCGCGCGCTTCGAGCTGCCGGAAGACGCGCAGCAATTCGCGCCACGGCGGTAGCCATGCGGCCTCGTTCGCGAGCAGACGCCAGCAGACGACGCCATAGCGTTTCAGCAGCGTCCGCGCGACGAGCTCGGCGACTTCGCCGTCGGGATCGGGCTTCGTCGCGACAGCCGTGCGGCGCACGATCGCCCAGCGTCCCGCATCAGCGATGCCGAACAGCGACGCGCGACGACCACGCCGGCGATGCGGCGGTGGCCGCTTGCTCGAAGGCACGAGCAGAGCGCGCAGGCCCGAGTAACTGTCGCTCGTCACGAGCCCGCTCGCGACGAGCTCGCCGAGCGCATCTTCGAGCTCGGTGTGCAGGAGGCGCGTGCCGCCAAGCAATTCGTCGAAGAACGACGCGCCGTGACCGGTCAGGTAATCGCCGACTGCCTTCGCGCGTGACGACAGCGCCGGCTCCGCACCGGCCGCGATGCCGCCGAGCTTGCTCCAGTCGGCGAGATGGCGTCGCTGCAGCAGCACGATCGGCGTCGCGCGCACGGGACCGGCCGCGCTCGCCGGCGTCGTCGATCCGTTTTGCACGATCTTGCCGCCGCGAAGCCGCGCCCACAGCACGCGACCGCTGAGGCAAAGATCATCGAGCCACGAGATTTCGTAACCCGCGACGCGTGCCGGCAGCAATTCGCCTTCCCACGCGGCGGCCGGCGCTTCGTAGCCTTCGAGTTGCGCGATCACGCTCGCGAGCGCATCGGGCCCGCTGACGCGCGCATCGGGCGCGACGTGCTGCCATGACGCGAGGAAGCGCATGTAGTCGCGCGGCTCGACCGGTTCGATCTCGCGGCGCAGGCGCCGCACCGTGTAGCGATGGATGCGCGCCAGCAAGCGCCGCTCGCACCATTCCGTTTCGCGCGTGCCCGGCGTGAACTGGCCGCGCATGACATAGCCTTCGCCTTCGAGCGCGGCGAGTGCGATGTCGATGTCGGAGGTCGACACGCCGATCGATGCGGCAAGATCGGCGACGCGCACGGGGCCGAGGCCGGTCAGGCGCGAGCGGATGATTTCGACGAGCGCCTTGTCGGGCGTCCATTCGGTCGCCGTGTATTCGGCGGGCGCTTCGATCGCCGGAACGCGCTCTCCGTTCGGATGCACGCCGGCGAACTGCGGAAGGCGTTCCGCCGCGACCCACAACACGCCGTCGTTCTGCAGACGAAATGCGGTCGCGCGCAGCGACGATGCCAGCGCATCGAGCAGTCGATCCCAACCCGGATTCCGCGAGACCTCTTCGGCCGTCACGAATGCCAGCGTCATCAGCGCATCGTGCATCTCGTCCGGCGAACGCGCCTCGGGCCACGCCTCCTCGCGCACGCCTTCGATCGCCTCGATGTCGAGCTGGCCGAAATCGGCGGCTGTCGCGGGATCGACCCAGCGCCGGCTCGTGACCGCCTGCGTGCGGCGTTCCTCGAGCGGCGCATCGTCGAGATACGCGTACGGCCGCGCGCTCAGCACTTCGGCCGCGAGTGGCGACGGCTCGGTGAGATCACGAGCGACGATACGTATTTCACCCGATTCGAGCCCGCGCAAAAGACGTTCGAGCCCTTCGATGTCCATCGCATCGTGGAGACAATCGTAGAGCGTCTGCGCGACGAGCGGATGATCCGGAATCTGCCGCTCGCCGACGATGTTCTCGAGGCACGCGACCTGATCGGGAAAAACCGTCGCGAGCAGATCCTCGCCTTTCATGCGCTGCAGTTGCGGCGGCACCTTGCTGCCGCCCTGGAAGCGCGGCAGCGCGAGCGATGCGGCCGCATTCCAGCGCCAGCGCACGCCGAACATCGGCGCGTCGAGCAGCGCCTGGATCAGCACTTCACGCGCGGTATTCGAATGGAGGTAATGCGCGACATCGTCGAGCGGGAAACTGTGGCTCGTCGACAGCGACAGGATGATCGCATCCTCGGTCGCCGCGGCCTGCAATTCAAAATTGAACGTGCGGCAGAAACGTTTGCGGAGCGCGAGGCCCCACGCACGGTTGACGGCGCTGCCGAGCGGCGAATGGATGATCAGTTGCATGCCGCCTGACTCATCGAAGAAGCGCTCCATCGCGAGCTCTGTCTCGGTCGGCAGCACGCCGAGCGCGGCCTTCGCGCCGGCGAGATACTCGGCGATCTGGCGCGCGGCGGCTTCGCCGAAGCCGCGATCGCGGTCGAGCCATGCGGTCGTCTCGGTGAGCCCGTCCTCGAGCTTCGTCGCAACGTTCTCGCGCAAACGCGACACCGAATGCGAGAGCTCGTCCGTGCGCCCCGGTGCCTCGCCGAGCCAGAACGGAATCGTCGGCGGCGCGCCCTGCGCATCTTCGACGCGGACGCGCCCGCGCTCGACGCGCAGGATGCGGTACGACATGTTGCCGAGCTGGAAGATATCGCCCGCCAGCGATTCGACCGCGAAATCCTCGTTGACCGTGCCGATCATCGTCGCCTGCGGCTCGAGCACGACGTCGTAGTCGGCCGTGTCGGGAATCGCGCCGCCGGACGTGATCGCGGTCAGCCGCGCACCACGCCGCGCACGCAGCACGCCGTTGACCGCATCGCGATGCAGATACGCGCCGCGCTGGCCGACGCGCGTCGAATAGCCGTCCGCGAGCATGCGCACGACCGCGTTGAAATCATCGCGCTTCAGCGTCGAGTACGGATACGCGCTCCGCACGAGATCGTAGAGCGCATCCTCGGTCCATTCCTGGCACGACACCTCGGCGACGATCTGCTGCGCAAGCACGTCGAGCGCGTTCGGGATGATCGCGAGCGCATCGAGCTCGCCGCGGCGGACGGAATCGAGCAACGCGGCCGATTCGACGAGCTCGTCGCGCGACAGCGGGAACAAACGGCCTTTCGGCACTCCGCCGACATCGTGATTCGAGCGGCCGACGCGCTGCAGGAACGCCGCGATCGAGCGCGGCGAGCCGATCTGGCAGACGAGATCGACGTCGCCAATGTCGATGCCGAGCTCGAGCGACGCGGTCGCGACGAGCGCGCGCAATTCGCCGCGCTTCAGGCGCTGCTCCGCGTCGAAGCGGATCTCTTTCGCGAGCGACCCGTGATGTGCTGCGACCGCTTCCTTGCCGAGCCGTTCGCTCAGGTGCTTCGACATGCGCTCGACCATGCGGCGCGTGTTGACGAAGATCAGCGTCGTCGTGTGCTGGCGGATCAGCGCTTCGAGCTTGGCATAGACCTGTTCCCAGACGTCGCCGGACATGACCGCTTCGAGCGGCGCGTCGGGGAGCTCGAGCGCGAGGTCGCGATCGATGACGTGGCCGGTGTCGACGATCTTGCAGACGCCGTGCGCGTTGTTTTCGCTCCGATATTCGTCATCCCGGCGAAAGCCGGGATCCATCTTGCTCTCCGGGAAGAGCGAAGTTGGATCCCGGCTTTCGCCGGGATGACGGATCAGGAGCGGCAATTCGGCTTGTGAGCCCGTCAGAAACCGCGCCACTTCCTCGATCGGCTTCTGCGTCGCCGACAAACCAATGCGCGTCACACGCCGCCCGCACAACGCATCGAGCCTTTCGAGCGACAGCGCAAGATGACTCCCGCGCTTGTTCGGCGCGAGCGCATGCGCCTCGTCGATGATGACCGTCCGCGTCGTCGACAGCATGCGCCGGCCCGAGTCCGACCCGAGCAGGATATAGAGCGATTCCGGCGTCGTGACGACGATGTGCGGCGGCCGCTTGCGCATCCGGTCGCGATCGGCCTGCGGCGTGTCGCCGGTGCGCACCATCGTGCGGATCTCGACGTCGGGCAGCCAGAGCTGCAAGAGCTCGTCGCGAATGCCGGCGATCGGCACTTCGAGATTGATGCGCACGTCGTTCGACAGCGCTTTCAGCGGCGACACGTAGACGACGGCGGTCTCGTCCGGTAGCTCCTGCTCGACGCCGCGACGGACGAGATCGTCGATCGCCGCAAGGAACGCGGCCAGCGTCTTGCCCGAGCCGGTCGGCGCCGCGATCAGCGTGCTCTGACCCGAGCGGATCGCCGGCCAGGCTTCGGCCTGCGCCGGCGTCGGCGACGCGAACGTGCGCCGGAACCAGTTGGCGACGGCGGGATGGAAGGAATCGAGCGGCATGTGCGTATTGTGCGCGGGCGCGTCTCAAATCCTGAAACGCGAGCCGATCGATATGCGATCCCACGCCGTGATCACAAGCGGCAGCCGCCGGGAGCGCAGCTGCCGCTTTTTCCTGAACGCGATCGCCTAGTGGCAGGCGCCGCCCGACGCTGTCGCGCAGGCGACGCCGCCGCGGAGTACCGAGCTCGCGCCGTAGTTCGCAAGAACGCCGGCCGAGACGCTGCCGTTGACGAACGTCGTCGCCGCGAACGCGATGACCGGGAGGCCCGTCAGCACATCGCCGTTCGCAGCGGGCGGCAGCGCGTGCGCCGCGACCGCGACGTCGTCGAGCCCGTGCACAAGATCGAGGCCGAGGCTTCCGTCGGGCGGCAGCAGGCTGACACCGTCGCTGAACAGCACCGCCGAGTCGCCGGTCGGATCGCTCGCATCGGTCAGCTTCGAGCCGATCGCCGACTGCGGCAGCTCGCCGAACAACGGATCGACGCGCGTATCGAACGTCAGCACGGACGTTTCGAGGCAAGGCGTCAGCGACGGGCTCGAGTACGGACTCGGCGGTGCATTGACCGGACCGCCGTCGTTCAGCACGCCAACCGGCATCGCACTGCCGTTGCGCCCATAGCCGACCGCGCCGACGATCACGCACGCATATGGATACGAGCTGCCCCACTGCCGGAGCACGTTGCCGCGGAGATCGGTCATCTGCCCGCCGCGGTACGACTGATCGAAACCGGTCTCGAACGGCGCGCTCGCATGCGCACCGGCGAGCGTCGGATCGACATAGAAACGTTTCGTCGGCGCGGTCACGATCCAGTCGGTGTCGGCGCCGAGCGACGGGTCGCGGACGAAATCGCCGCGAAGCATGTCGGTCATGAAGAGTGCGCTGAGCGCGTCGATCGCGTTCGCGTATTCGAGCTGCAGCGGCTTGCCGTCGGCGATCACGAGCGCGGCGTAGCGGCCGTTCGCGTCGGCGCTCGCGCTATCGAGATCGGGCGCTGGGCTGCCCGGCGCTGTGTGCAGCGCTGCATCGCGAAAGCCGTCTATCGCTGCGGCATCGGCGCTGAACAGCGTGCCGCGCGCGACGTCGACGACGTATTCGGTGCCGTAGAGGCCGCCTGCCGGCGGCGAAAGATCGGCGTTCGCGTTCGCGCTCCAGTAGCCGCCCGACGACCACGCGGACACGATTGAGCCGCAGTCCGGCGTTCCACCGCCCGGCGGCGATATCGCATCGAGGCTGCCATGCGCGTTGCCGGTGACCTCGCCCATCTCGAACACGTCGAAGTGGCCTTCGCGCGTGCGATCCGGCGTCGTCGGGCCGCCGTCAGAATTGCCGGTCGGACCCGTGTAGGTGTCCTCGCCGGCAAACGACGCGGCGCTGAAGTCGATCGAGCGCGCGCCGGAGGGAAGCGCCGTCAGCGCCGGCACCGTGCAGGCGTCGCTTGCCGTCACCAGCCGCGCGACGGCGGTGTCGGTCCCAGCCGAAGTCACGCTCGCCGCCCATTCGGCATGCGGCGCGAGGTAAACATCGAGATCGAGCACGCCGCGTCCGTCGTACCCTTCGTGGAAGCGCACCTTGACGGCCTTCGCATGCGCGGTCGTGTTGGCGATCGCGATCAGAGTGTCGTTGCCACCGTTCGCCGTGTAATAGGGGAAAACGAGCACTTGTCCCGTGCCGTGTGGATTCATCGATATCGCATGCACCGCCGGTGCGACGGCTACAGCTGCCGCGATCGTGAAAGCGACCTTGCATCTCATGACGTATCCCCTCAAATGGCGCCACCCGCCGCAAGCCCAGACGGGCCAAAGCGATGCTGCGTCGCACCCGGATGGATTTCTTTACGCCTCGATGAGCCCATTGCGCACCGCGATCAGTGTCAGCTCCGACTGATTGGCGGCGCCAAGCTTCTGCTTGATGTTGTAGAGATGCGTGCCGACCGTGTTCGGCGACAGCGACAGCGTCTCGGCGATCCGGTTGACCGACTCGCCGCGTGCGAGCTGGATGAACACGCCGAACTCGCGCTCGCTCAACGCATCGACCTGTCCCGCCGGGCCGCCGAGATCCTGCAGCGCGAGCTTTCGCGCCGTGTCGGCATCGAGATAGATGCGCCCGGCCGCGACCGCGGCGACCGCGTTGATCAGTTCCTCGGGCGCGCTCCGCTTCGAGAGATACCCGAGCGCGCCGGCTTTCAGCACGCGCTTCGGATGCGCGGTGTCCTCGTGCGCGGACAACACGAGCACGCGCGCGTGCTTGTCGCGCGCGATTAACCGCCGCACGGTCTCGATGCCGCCCATGCCGGGCATCGAGAGATCCATGATGACGACATCGGGTTTCGTCTCGGGATATTGCAGATACGCCGCCTCGCCGCTGTCGGCCTCGCCGACGACTTCGATCGACGCGCTCCCCGACAGCAGCATGCGGAATCCGACGCGCACGACCGCGTGGTCGTCGACGAGCATCACACGCGTTTTTGCGTTCGTCATCATTCGAGCGGGAGCCTCGCGTTCACGCACGTCCCGCCTTCGGGACGGTTGCGCACCTCGACCTCGCCGCCGAGCGCACGCGCACGCTCGCGCATGCCGCGCACGCCGAACCGGCCGGGCCGCTGCCAATCCTGCGGCAGCCCGCGGCCGTCGTCCACGATCTCGATCGCGAGCGCATGCGCATCGGCGCCGAGACGGATCGCGATGCGGCGCGCATCGGCATGGCGCAGCGCGTTCGTCACCGCTTCCTGCACGATCCGGTACGCCGCGAGCGTGTAGCTTTCGCCGAGATGCTCGGGCAACGCGCCGACATCGAGCGAGAACGCGATCTCGGGATGCAGCCGCCGCCACTCGGCGACGCGTTCGGACGCGGCTTCGGCCAGCTCGAACGTATCGAGCGTCAGCGGACGCAGGCGCGGAATCAGCTCGTGCATCGCCGCGTAAAGCTTCGCAGCCGTGTCGGCGATCAGCTGCGAGGTCTGCCGCGTCGCGTCGTCGCCTTCGCGCCGCGCGAGCGAGAGCGCGAGGCTGCGGATCGCTGTCAGATTCTGCCCGGTCTCGTCGTGGAGCTCGCGCGCGATGTTGGCGCGCTCTTCCTCGATGCGCGCCTGCACGACGTCGGCGAGCTCGCGGCTCTGTTCGAGGCGCAGGCGCGCATCGGCCGCGTCGGCGCGCGCGTTGAGATTGTCCTCGATCGCCGCCGCCATGCGGTTGAACGCGAGCGCGATCTGCCCCGCTTCCGCGCCCGCGAGCGGCGGCAGGCGCGTGTGGAATGCGCCGCGCTCGACGTCGGCGAGCCCGTGCTCGATGACGCGGAACGGCTGCGTCGAGCGCCTGACGAGCCAGAACACGAGCACGTTGCCGAGCACGAACACGAACGCGCCCAACTCGAGCAGCGTGACCGTGTCGTCCCAGCCGTCGAGCACCGCGCGCGACGCGTTCGCCTCGATCGTCAGCGTCGAATCGTAGAAGCGCATCTCGCTCTTCATCGGCGGCGGCGAGACGAGCGCCGAATACCACTCCGGAGCATCGCGGCCCTGCTTGTAGGTCGCGGGCGGCGAGTGATAGACCTCGTTGCCGGCGTCGTCGCGCAGCGTGATCTCGTTCGAGCGGATGCGCCCAAGCCGCTCGAGCTGCTCCAGCACGACCGGCGTGCTCGTCTGCGCGTACGTGTTGACGAAAAAGCCGAGCAGGTGCGTCGCGACGCGGTTCGCGGCCTCGGTTTCCTCGCGCACGCTGCGCTTCGTGTCGATCAGCTGGAACGCGAGGAACGCGCCGGTGAACACCGCGATGACGATCGCGAGCAGCAGGTTGATCCGAAGGCGAAGGCTCATGGGCGCGGCCACGCCGAGAAGTCGCCGCTTTCGGCGAAACATTCGAGTGCGCTCCGCGACAGCGCGGACGTCGCCGGATGCCACGGGCTGTGTCCTGCGCCGATGGCCCACGCGAGCTTGCTGCCGGCGCACGTGCGATGCACGCGCCAGGCGTTTTGCGGGCGGCAGACGAGATCGCGCTCGCCGTGCACGATCGCGACGGGCACGCCGCGCAGCGCGTTCGCGGCGCGCAACAGCGCCGCTTCGCCGAGGAAGCATTTCCGCGCGAGGTAATGGGCTTGCACGCGATATTTTGCGACGAGCCGCGCCGCCGCGTCGCTGTCCGGCGAAACGCTCGGCGTGGATCGCGACGTCGACGGCACGTCGCCCGACAGCACCGTCTCGTACGATTGCCAGTGCGCCGCGATCTCGGCACAGCGCGGATCGCCGCGCGCGAAGCAGCGATCGAGCCAGTCGACGACCTTGCGCCGCCACGGCCGCGGCACGACGCGCATGAATGTTTCGTGCGCCTCCGGCGCGAAAGCGGCCGCGCCGTGGAAGAACCCGTCGAGATCGGCGCGATCGGTCAGGAACGTGCCGCGCAGGAACACGCCGGTCACGCGCGCGCGATGGCGCGCCGCGTACGCGAGCGCGAGCGATGCGCCCCACGAACCGCCGCCGACGAGCCAGCGTTCGATGCCGAGCGTTTCGCGCAACGCCTCGATGTCGGCGATCAGCGCATCGGTATGGTTGTGCGCGGTCTCGCCGCGGGGCGTGCTGCGTCCCGCGCCGCGCTGGTCGAACTGGACGACACGCCAGCGCGCAAGATCGGCGATCTGGCGTTGCCGCGCGTTGCTGCCCGAGCCCGGCCCGCCGTGCAGCAGCACGATCGGGATGCCGTCCTCTGCCCCGGCCTGCTCGTAATAGATGCGGTGCCCGTGGCCGACGTCGAGCCAGCCGGCGTCGAACGCGGTCGCGGCGGATGGCGAGGTCGGCTCGGGTCCGTAGGGCATCGATCGATGCTACCGCAACGCCGCTCGGCCCTGGCCCGCATCGACTACAGAAAATCGTGACGCCCGAATAAGGACCGCGGCGATGCGAGCCGGCTGCGAGGCGCCCACACTCGAACCCGCATGGAAGCCGGCGCACTCCGGCTTGGGTTCCGCGAACGCACGGTATTCCATGGACCGCGTTCCCTCCGCTCGACGAGGCAGCCACCATGAAATGGGAAACCCCGAAAGCCTTCGATACGCGCTTCGGTTTCGAAATCACGATGTACATTTCCACCCGCTGAAGCGGACAGCCGCGACGCGCCGGCGGATTGGCCTGTCCCCGGCGTGCTCGCGGCTTCGATGACGCCGGCCCAGCATGCGCATCACTGTCCTGGGCTCGGCCGCCGGCGGCGGCTTCCCGCAGTGGAACTGCAACTGCCGCAACTGCGCGGGCGTGCGGCGCGGCGCGATCAACGCGATGCCGCGCACGCAGTCGTCGATCGCGGTCTCCGGCGACGGCGCGAGCGGCGTGCTCTTCAACGCCTCGCCCGACATCCTCGAGCAGATCCGCGCGGCGCCGTTCCTGCAGCCGGCGCGCGCGCTGCGCGACACGGCGATCGCCGGCGTCGTGCTGATGGACGGGCAGATCGATCACGTCACCGGCCTCTTCATGCTGCGCGAGCACCGGCACGCCGCTCGCCCTGTGGTGCACCGACCCCGTGCGCGAGGACCTGAGACCGGGCAACCCGGTGCTGCGCGTGCTCGGCCACTACTGCGGCGTCGAGCCGCACCGGATTCGCACTCGGCGGTGCGGTGTTCGTGATCGCCGACCGTCCCCGGCCTGCGCCTTCGCGCGCTGGCGCTGTCCAGCAAGGCGGCGCCGTATTCGCCGCACCGCGACCGGCCGGTGCCGGGCGACAACATCGGCATCGTGATCACCGATCTCGCGAGCGGCCGCCAGCGTTTTCTACGCGCCCGGCCTCGGCGAGATCGACGCGAACGTGTTCGACGCGATGCCGGCGCCGACTGCGTGCTGGTCGACGGCACCTTCTGGCGCGACGACGAGATGACGCGCTCGGCCTCTCGAAGAAGACGCGCGCGCGACATGGGCCACCTGCCGCAGTCGCGGCGCGGGCGGCATGATCGAGTGGCTCGGCGCAGCTGCCGGCGCGACGCGCAAGGTGCTCATCCACATCAACAACACCAACCCGATCCTCGACGAAGACTGCGCCGAGCGCGCGACGTTTGCGCGGCGCCGGCATCGAGGTCGCGACGACGGCATGGAGATCACACCTATGAATGCGGCTGCCGTGTCCGCTGCGAAACGAAGACCGTCCGACGCGCCGTGGACCGCGACGAGTTCGAGGCGCAAGCTGCGCGAGCGCGGCGCCGCGTATCACATCCACCATCCGTTCAACCTGATGCTCAACGGCGGCCAGCGCGACGCGCGAGCAGATGCGCGGCTGGGTCGCGAACCGCTTCTACTACCAGATCGCGATCCCGATCAAGGACGCGGCGATCCTGTCGAACTGCCCGATCGCGCGCTGCGGCGCGGCTGGGTCCAGCGCATCCTCGACCACGACGGCTACGGCGACGCGATGCGGGCGGCATCGAGGCCTGGATGCGGCTCGCGCTCGCAGTCGGCCTCACGCGCGAAGAGGTCGAAGACCTGCGCCACGTGCTGCCGGCCGTGCGCTTCGCGGTCGACGCCTACGTGAACTTCGCGCGCCGCGCGCCGTGGCAGGAGGCGGTGTGCTCGTCGCTGACCGAGCTGTTCGCGCCGGAGATCCACAAGGAGCGGCTCGCGACCTGGCCCGAGCACTACCCCTGGATCGAGACGACCGGCCTTGCAGTACTTCCGCAACCGCGTGACGCAGGCGCGGCGCGATGTCGAGCAGGGGCTGGCGGTACACGCTCGACTACTTCACGACACGGCCGCTGCAGGAACGCGCGCTCGAGCATCCTGCAGTTCAAGCTCGACATCCTGTGGGCGATGAACGACGCGATGGCGCTCGGCTATGCAAGCAAAACGTTGAAACCCTCGATACGCACGAGCGCGTCGCCGCGCATCGGCCGTGGATTCCGGCTGCAATGGGAGCCGGTGCAGGACTGCCACGTGCTGCTCTATCCCGAAGGCATGGTCAAGCTCAACGAGAGCGCCGGCGAGATCCTGAAGCGCTGCGACGGCAGCGACGCCGGTCGAAGCGATCGTCGCCGACCTGGAGAGCGCGTTCCCGACGACGGGCCTCGCAGCGCGACGTGCGCGCTTCCTCGAGCTCGCCGGCCGAACAGCGCTGGCTCGCGTGGGAATGAGCGCCATAGCGCCAGCCGGCGGACATGATGCGACGATCCCGGCCCGCCGCTCTGGCTGCTCGCCGAGCTGACCTACCGCTGCCCGCTGCACTGCGTGTTCTGCTACAACCCGGTCGACTTCGCGCGGCACGAGGACGAGCTCTCGACCGACGACTGGCTGCGCGTGCTGCGCGAGGGCGCGCGAACTCGGCGCCGTGCAGCTGCGGCTTCTCGGGCGGCGAGCCGCTGCTGCGCGACGACCTCGAGACGATCGTCGCCGAGGCGCGCCAGCTCGGCTACTACACGCAACCTGATCACCTCCGGCGTCGGCCTCACCGAGCGCGCCGCGCGCGCTGAAGGAGGCCGGGCTCGACCACGTCCAGCTGTCGTTCCAGGATTCGACGCGCGAGATGAACGACTTCCTCTCGCACACCAAGACCTTCGAGCTGAAGCGAAACGCGTCGCCGCGATCATCAAGGAGCAGGGCTGGCCGATGGTGCTGAACGTGCGTGATCCACCGCATGAACATCGACCACATCGACCGCATCATCGACATGGCGGCGAGCTCGGCGCCGAGTACCTCGAGCTCGCGAACACGCAGTACTACTCGTGGGCGTTCCTGAACCGCGACCAGCTGCTGCCGACGCACGAGCAGCTCGCAGCGCGCCGAGGCGATCGCCGACGCCTGGCGCGCGAAGCTCGGCGACCGCATGCGCATCTTCTTCGTCGCGCCCGACTACCACGAAGGCACGCCCAAGAAGTGCGTGAACGGCTGGGGCAGCATGTGTTCCTGACGTCGCGCCCGACGGCGTCGCGCTGCCGTGCCACACCGCGAGGATGCTGCCGGGCCTCGCGTTCCCGAACGTGCGCGAGCACGGCGTGCGCGAGATCTGGTTCGACTCCGAAGGCTTCAACCGCTATCGCGGCACCGGCTGGATGAAGGAGCCGTGCGCGAGCTGCGACCAGCGCGAGCAACGACCTCGGCGGCTGCCGCTGCCAGGCCTACCTGCTCGCGCACGATGCGGCCGCGGCCGACCCCGTTTGCGACAAGTCGCCGCGGCACGCGGAGCTCGTCGCGACCGTCGCGGGTTTGCAGGTGCGCGACGAGCGCGCGCCGGCGATTCCGCTCGTGTTCCGCGGTCGCAAGGAATCGCTTGCGGCCGAGCGGTTGTTCTGACGGCCGCGATGAACGCCGCCGCGCTGCCCGAAGCTCCCGTTTCGACCTGCGCGCCGGAGCCGATCGAGCCCGTGCGCTTCGAGGCGCGCGATCTCGATCCGGATGGCGATCCGCGGATCGATCTCGACGCGTTCGTCAACGCGCGCTGGCGTGCGCAGAATCCGGTGCCAGCGGATCGCTCGTGCTGGGATACGTTCACGGTGCTGAGCGAGCGCACGCTCGCGATCGAGGCTGCGATCGCCGAGGCCGCTGCATCGAGCCATGCGCGCACCGGAACGGCCGAGCGCATCGTCGGCGATTTCTGGACGAGCGGCATGCACGCCGCACCGGACGATGCACTGCTCCGCGCGGAGCTGGCGCGCATCGAACGACTCGATTCGATTGAATCGATCGCGGCGTACATCCGCGATCGGCATGCACGCGGGATCGGTGTGGTGTTCCGTCTCGACGTCGAGCCGGATTTCGACGCGCCCGAACAGACGATCGCGTACGTAACCCAGGACGGGCTCGGACTCCTGGATCGCGACGACTACTTCGATACGTCGTCGCATGGCCTCGCCCGGCGCCGCGCCTACCTCGCGCATGTCGTTGCGACGCTCGAGCTTGTCGGCGCCGACGCGTCGCTTGCCGAGGAGGTGTTCGCGTTCGAAATAGCACTCGCTGCTGCATCGACTCCACGCCGCGAGCTTGCTCGCGACATCGCCGCGCGGTATCGGCCCGTCGACATCGACGTCGCCGATCGCGCCGCACCGCATTTCCCGTGGAGCGCATTCTTCCGCGCGCTCGGAATCGCACCGCCCGCGCGATTCTCACTCGCGATGCCGGAGTTCCACGCGACCGTCGATGCCCTCCTCGCCTCGACGCCGCCCGCGATCTGGCGCGCTTACCTCGCATTCCACACGATCGACGCGGCCGCGCCGTATCTCGGCCGCGAGCTGGAGCAGCAGCATCACGATTTCCACCGCCGCACGCTGCGCGGACAGAAATCGATGACACCGCGCTGGCGCCGCATCGTGGAAACGATCGACTTGCACGCAGGCGAAGCGATGGGACGGTTGTACGTCGCGCGATACTTCTCCGCCGGATCGAAACGCGAGGTCGAGGCGATCTCGGAAAGCCTGCGCGCGGCGTTGCGCTCGCGGCTCGAAGCGCTCGACTGGATGAGCGAGGCAACCTGCCGCGCTGCGCTGCGAAAACTTTCGGCGCTGAAGTTCCGGATCGGCCATGCGGAACGCTGGCGCGATTTGTCGGCGCTCGTTACCGATTCGCGCTCGTTCCATGCGAACGTGCTCGCCGCGCGACAGTTCGAACACCACGACCGCATCGCTCGCATCGGACGTCGCACCGACCGCACGCGGTGGTCGATGTCGCCGCAGACCGTCAACGCGCGCTACGACCCGCAGCGCAACGAAGTCGTCTTCCCGGCCGCGATGCTAGCGCCGCCGTTCTTCGATCCGGATGCCGACGCCGCGTTGAACTACGGCGGCATCGGCGCCGTGATCGCACACGAGCTGACGCACGCGTTCGACGATCAGGGCAGCCGCTTCGACGCGACCGGGCGATTAGAGAAATGGTGGAGCCGTGAAGACCGCGCACGATTCGACGCGCTCGCCGACCGCATGAGCGCGCATTTCGACGCGATGCCCACAAATAGCGGCGAACGCATCGACGGCCGGCTCACGCTCGGCGAGAACATCGCCGATTTCGGCGGGCTCGCGATCGCGTTCGACGCGCTCGCACGCGCGACAGCGCGCACGCGCGACCCGATGATCGACGGCTATTCGCAGGCGCAGCGGTTCTTTTTTGGCTGGGCGACGATCTGGCGGCAGAACCTGACGCTCGGCGAAGCGTCGTTCCGGCTGCAGCACGATCGTCACGCGCCCGCCGGCATCCGTGCGAACGCAGCAGCGGCGAATCTCGACGGATATGCGGCGACGTTCGGTTGCACGGCCGGCGATCCGATGCGCGTCGAGCCGGCCGACCGCGTCGCGATCTGGTAGTCGATCAGTCTGCGACGACGCGCGGCCTCAGCCGCGCGACGAGCGCGTCGATGAACGTCGCCGGCACTTCCGCGCTGACCGGCACGCACCAGACATCGGGCCCGGCGAACGCGACGCACTTGATCGCATCCTTCTCGGTCATCAGCACCGGCAGCGTGTCGGCGAACGCGAGATCGCTCGCGACGAACGCGTGGTGATCCGGAAACGGATGGGCGATCACGTCGATCCCGCGCGCCTGCAATCCCGTAAAAAACCGCCCCGGATTGCCGATCGCCGCGATCGCATGCACGCGCTGGCGCGAGAACGATACGAGCGAACGCGTGCGCGAGGCGCTCGCGACGGAGACGGCGACTTCACCTGCGAGCCGCATCGGAATCTCGCCACGTTCGGCGCGCGCGCCGTTGCAGATGCGGAAGTCGATCGTGTCGAGCCGTGACAGCGGCTCGCGCAGCGGGCCCGCCGGCAGCAGCCGCTCGTTGCCGAAGCGGCGCTGGCCGTCGATGACGCAGATCTCGATGTCGCGCGCGAGCGAGGGATTCTGCAGGCCATCGTCCGCGATCACGACGTTCGCGCCGCGCTTGACGAGCAGCGCTGCCGCTTCGGCGCGGTTGCGCCCGACCGCGACTTCGACACCCGTGCGGCGGCGCATGAGGCTCGGCTCGTCGCCGTAGCGGCCGGGATCGGGCGCGTCGTCGAGCACGGCCGCCGCGCGCTGCGTGCCGCCGTAGCCGCGGCTGACGATCGCGGGCTTGAAGCCGCGCACGCGCAATGCTTCGACGAGCGCGATCACGAGCGGCGTCTTGCCGCTGCCGCCGGCCGTGAGATTTCCGACGACGATGACGGGTGCGCCGACGCGCGCGGCGCGGCGCAGGCCGATGCGATACATCGAAAGATGCAGCCAGCGCAGCGCGCGATAGACCGGCACGAGCGCCGCGAGCCAGAACGGCACCGACGCCGCGTCGTACCAGATGCGCTGCAGCCGCTCGAAGAGGCTCATCGCGGCCTCAGACCGGGGCCGCTGCGACCGGGGCCAAGTCGTCGCGGAATTGCATCCTGTGCAGCGCTGAATATTTTCCGCCGCGTGCGAGCAACCCGGCGTGCGTGCCTTGCTCGACGACGCGGCCGTTGTCGAGCACGACGATCTGGTCGGCGTGCTCGATCGTCGAGAGCCGGTGCGCGATGACGACGACCGTGCGGTCGCGCATGAGCCGACCGAGCGCGTTCTGGATCAGGCGCTCGGATTCGGAATCGAGCGCGCTGGTCGCCTCGTCGAGGATCAGGATCGGCGCGTTCTTGAGCAGTGCGCGCGCAATCGCGATGCGCTGGCGCTGGCCACCCGAGAGCAGCGCGCCGCCCTCGCCGACCTGGCTGTCCAGGCCCTGCGGCATGCGCTCGATGAACTCCATCGCGTTCGCCGCTTGCGCTGCCTTTTCGATCGCTTCGCGCGACGCACCTGCAAGCGAGCCGTACGCGATGTTGCGCGCGACCGTGTCGTTGAACAGCACGACCTTCTGGCCGACCCACGCGATCTGGTCGCGCAGGCTCTCGATGCTGTACGCGTCGATCCGCTGGCCGTCGAGCAACAGCTCGCCGCCGGTCGGCTCGTAGAAGCGCGGAATCAGGCTGACGAGGCTCGTCTTTCCGCCGCCGGACGGCCCGACGAGCGCGGTCACAGTGCCGGCGGGACAGACGAGATCGATGCCGTTCAGCGCGGCCCGCATCTGACCCGGATACTCGAGCTCGACGCCGCGGAGCGTGATCTCGCCGCGGCAGCGCTCGACACGGAGCGTGCCGTCGTCGCGCTCGCCCGGCATGTCGATGATGCCGAAGAGATCCTGCGCCGCTGCGATGCCGCGCTGCATGCCGGCCTGCACGGTCGTGAGCTGCTTCAGCGACGTCAGCATGACCATCATCGACGTGATGACCGACATGAACGAGCCCGGATCCATGCTGCGAATCATGCCGGGCCGCGTCGCGACGAAGATCACCGCCGCGAGCGAACATGCGGCGACCAGTTGCACGAGCGAGGTGGACAGCGCGTTCGTCGAGGAGACCTTGAGGTTGAGGCGACGGTTCTCGTCGGCGACCTTGTCGAAACGCGTGCCTTCGTAATTCTGGCCGCCGTAGACCTTGACCTCGCGCTGGCCCAAGACGACCTCGTCGACGATGCCGGCGACCGAGCCCATCGAGCGCTGGATGCGATGGCTGATGCGGCGGTAGCGGCGGCCGACGAAGTAGACGATCGCGGCTACGACCGGCGCGAGCACGAACAGCGCGAGCGTCAGGCGCACGCTCGTCAGCAGCATGTTGAGCGTGAGGCCCAGCACCGTCAGCGAGTGCAGGATCAGCGTCTTCAGCGCATCGGTGCTCGCATTCGCGACCTGCTCGACGGTGAACACGAGCCGCGAGATCTGCTGGCCCGAAGGCTCGCGATCGAAATACGCGGCCGGGAGCCGCAGATAGCGCGCGAAGACTTGGCTGCGCAATGCCTGCACGACGCCGCGGCCGATCTGCGCCATGCCGTAGTCGGTCGCGTAGGTTGCGCTGCCGCGGATCAGGAACAGCAACACGATCGCGATCGGGAGCCACAGGATCGTCTTCGGATCCTGCTTGATGAAGAGATCGTTCAACATCGGCTTGATCAGGTGCATGAACACCGCAGTGCACGTCGCGTCGAACACCATGCCGATGACCGCTGTCGCAGCGATCGAGCGATGCGGACGCAGATACCCGAGCAACCGCTTGTAAGTCGCTAGAAAGGACGCCTGGCCGGTTTCCGCCGCGGTCACGGACGCGCTTGCGCCTTCGGCGTCGTCGCGATCGAAAGACGCGTGAAGCCGAGCCGGCCGAGCGCATCCATCGCGGTCACGACGGCCTGATGCGGCGTCATCGCATCGGCGCGAAGGCTGACGGGCCGGTCGCGCTCGTCGCCGGCGACGCGCTGGATCGCTTCGGTGAGCGTGTCGAGCCCAGGGTTCAGCACTTCGTTGTTGTCGATGAAGTAGCGCCCGTCGCGATCGATCACGATCGTCAGCGCCTCGCGCTGCTCGGCCTGGTCGGCCGACGCGGCTTCCGGCAGCGTCACCTTCATCTGCGCGTGCTGCACGAACGTCGTCGTCAGCACGAAGAACATGAGGAGCGTCAGCATGACGTCGATCAGCGAGATCACATTGATCTCGAAATCGTCGTCGCGACGCCCGGATGCGATGCGCATCGGATCAGACCGCCGCGCGGGCCGGTGCCGGCGCCGGCGCGACACGCATCTGCGAGGCGGCCGATGATTCGCCCATCGCGGTCAGCTCATCGGTGAGCAGAAACACCTGTCGCTCCATCTCGACGACGAGATCGGCGACGCGTCCGCGGAAATAGCGATGGAGCACGTAGGCCGGGATCGCGACGCAGAGGCCCGCCGCCGTGCACACGAGCGCCTCGCCGATGCCGCCCGCCATCTTCATCGGATCGCCGACGCCCGACATCATCACGGCGAAGAACATCTTGATGAGGCCGAACACCGTGCCGAGGAGGCCGAGCAGCGGTCCGATCAGCGCGATCGTGCCGAGCGTATTCAGGAAGCGCTCGAGCCGGTGCACGACGTGACGGCCGGTATCCTCGACGCGTTCCTTGATGATCTCGCGCGACCGGTTTCGCACCGAGAGCGCGGCCGCGAGCAGCTCGCCGAGTGGCGAGTTCGTCGACAGCACCTGCAGGTGCTCGGGATCGATCTTGCGCGTGCGCGCCCATTCGCGAACCTCGTCGCCGAGCCCGGGCGGGATGACCGCGGAGCGCCGGAGCGACCAGAATCGTTCGAGGATGATCGCAAGCGCGACCGCCGAGCAGATGAGGATCGGCAGCATCGCCCAGCCGCCGGCCATCAGGATTTCGAGCACGGTTCCACCTTTCTATGCGTCGTCGCAGGGCCCCGACGGACGCGAATCATAGCAGCGTGGCGCCGTGCCACTCTGCGACGGGCTGCCCAGTGGACAGCACGGCGGGTCGATCCGTTCGCGCCAGTAGCGGCGGCGGCGTGCTCGCTCGGCGGTCACGCTCGGGGCTCCGGTCGCCGGAAACGCGACTGTCAGCGCGCCGAGACCGGCGGTGTTGAAGAGGCGGACGCCGGCGTTGCGGAACCGTGCGACAACCTCGGGATGCGGATGGCCGTAGCGGCTGTGCCAACCGGCCGAGACGATCGCGAGCGCCGGATGCGTCGCCGCGATGAACGCATCGCTCGACGAGGTGCGGCTGCCGTGGTGGGCCACCGCGAGCGCGAGCGGCTTCGCATCGGTCGGCATTGCGTCGGCGATGCGCGGCTCGGTGCGCGCCGAAATGTCGCCGGGCAGCAGCAGCCGGCTGCCCTCGCCTTCGACGAGCAGCACGCACGAGCGATCGTTGTCGCCACGCGGTGCCGGCGTGCCGATCGCGTCGGCGCTTGGCGAGATCACGCGGAAATGCACGCCGTCCCAGTCCCACGATTCGCCGGCCATGCATTGACGCATTGCGAGATCGCCGCGATACGGCTCGCCGCCCGAGCGATCGGCGTTCGGATACTCGCGCGCGACGGCGGGCGCGCCGCCGGCGTGGTCGTTGTCGCCATGGCTGACGATGATCCTGTCGAGCGTCGATACACCGAGCGCGTGCAAGGTTGGAAGCACGGCGGTCTTGCCGAGATCGAACTCGGACGGATAGCGCGCGCCCGCGTCGTACAGGAGCGTATGCCCGCGCGTGCGCACGAGGATCGAGAGGCCTTGGCCGACGTCGATGAAGACGGCTTCGAATGCGCCTTCTCCGATCGGGTCGCGCGAGGGCAGCAGCAACGGCAGGAACAGAACGATGCCGAGCGCGCGCGCCGGAACGCCGCGTGGCGCGAGCATCCAGATGGCGCCGAGCATTGCCAGCACGAGCGCGCCGATGTCGGATTCGGGCAGATAGACGTGCGCGCCGGGCCATGCGGCGATGTGCTGAAGCAGCGTCCACTGCACGTGCGCGCAGAACGCCGCCGCGTGCAGCAGCGGCGTCGCGAGCGGCGGCACGATCAACAGCGCGAACAGCGCAGCGAGGCAGAGCGGCACGATCACGAAGCTGACGAACGGAACCGCGACGAGGTTCGAGAGCGCACCGACGAGCGAAGCCTCGCCGAAGAACCACACCGTCAGCGGCAGTAGCGCGAGCGACATCACGAGCTGGCCGACCGACAGCTCGCGCGCGAAGCCGAGCACGCCGTGCCCGCGCGTCAGGCACAGCATCAGGAACGCAACGCCGACGAACGAAAGCCAGAAGCCCGGCGATAGCACGGCGAGCGGATCGACGATCAGGATCGCGACGACCGCGAGCGAAAGCGCCTGCGCACCGCCACCGGCGCGACGCCCGGCGCGCGCGAGCGCGACGACCGCGATCATCAGCAGCGTACGCACGGTCGGCAGGCTGCCGCCGGCGATCACGCCGTAGAAGATGCCGGTCGCAAGCGCGGCCGCAATTGCGATGACGGCGATCGGCACGCGCTGGCCGATTCGCGGGAACAGCCAGCCGAAGATCCGCACCAGCAATGCGCCGATTCCGGCCGCGACGCCGACGTGAAAGCCGGAAATCGCAATCAGGTGCGGAATGCCGTTGATGCGCGCGACTTCCCAGTCGTCGTCGTCGAGGCCGCGCGTGTCGCCGATTGCGAATGCGCGGATCAGCGCGGCGTCGTGCGGATCGGAGATGCGGCGGTCGATTTCGTCTGCGAGTTTCGCGCGGATCGCGTCGACACAGAGCGGCGCTTCGTCGATTCGGCGGTTCGTTGCGTCGGTTCGCACATAGCCGGTGGCGGCGATGCTGCGTTCGAGTGCGAACTGCTCGGCGTCGAAGCCGCCGGGATTGATGAGGCCGCGTGGGCGCTTCAGGCGAACATGCAGCTGCCAGCGGCTGCAGGCGTCCAGCGTGCCGGGTTCGGCGTCGTACCACGCGATGCGGATGTCGCCGCGAAGGCCGACGTCGGCGCCGTCGAGCGATGCGTGCTCCACGCGGAACATTGCGCGGATGCCGTCGGGTTTCGTGATCGGCAACGCGTCGACGACGCCGACGATGGCGAGGTCGCGGCCTTCGAGCGATTCCGGCAGGCGCGCGTCGAGTGCCATGTGGGCGCGCCACGCGCACCATGCGAATCCGAGCGTTGCGATCGCGAGATGGCGCGCGCGTCGATGCCGAAGCGAGGCCACCGCGGCAAGAGCGAGCACGCCAACGACTGCGTTTCCAGGAAGCGACCGCAGCGCTTGTACCGCAAGCACGCCCGCGAGCAACGCCAGCGCCAGCGAGGGCGTTACCGAAAAGCGGTCGTTCGCATCTGGTGGCAAATCCGTTGCCATGGTGTGGCGCGTCCTTGCGCTTGCGCTTGCCCTCGGCCTACCGTCTCTCGCAAACGGGAGAGGGAAAAGCAATCAGTGCAGGACGCCGTTGGAGAGCTCGAGCGTGCGACCAGCACGCGCTGCGAGCTTCGGGTCGTGCGTGACGAGCACGAGCGCCGTGCCGATCTCGCGATTCAATTCGAGCATCAGCTCATAGACGGCCGCCGCGTTCTTCTCGTCGAGATTGCCCGTGGGCTCGTCGCCGAGCACGCACGCGGGACGCGTCACGAGCGCACGCGCGACCGCGCAGCGCTGGCGCTCGCCGCCAGAAAGCTCGCCGGGCTTGTGTTCCAGCCGCGCGGCGAGACCGACGCGCGTGAGCAGCGCGGCGGCCTGCTCGCGCGCGGCGCCAATCGCGGTGCCGCGGATCAACAGCGGCATCGAGACGTTTTCGAGCGCCGTGAACTCCGGCAGCAGATGATGGAATTGATACACGAAGCCGAGCGATTTGTTGCGAAGCTCGCCGCGCGCGCGATCGGAGAGCCGCGACATCGTCTTGCCTTCGACCTCGACCTCGCCCGCCGTCGGCGCATCGAGCCCGCCGAGGATGTGCAGCAGCGTCGACTTGCCAGTACCCGATGCGCCGACGATCGCGACGGTCTCGCCGCGCTTCACGCCGAGGCTGACTTCGCGAAGCACTTCGGTGCGGAGCTTTCCTTCCTGATACGTCTTCGCGAGCTTGTCCGCGCGAATCACGAAATCGCCGTTCATGCGTGCTCCCTCACTCATAGCGCAGCGCCGATGCAGGGTCCGTGCGCGCAGCGCGCCAAGCCGGATACAGCGTTGCGAATACGCAGAACACGAACGCGGTCACCGTGATCCAGCCGACATCGCTCCAGTGCAGGTCGCTTGGCAGCTCGCTGATGTAATAGACGTCGGGCGAGAGGAACGTCACGTGGAACGTGTGCTCGATCCACTTGACGATGCCCTCGACGTTGAGCGCGAGCAGCACGCCGAAGAAGACGCCCATCGCGATGCCAAGCGCGCCGACGAGGATGCCCTGCACCATGAACGTGCCCATGACGCTACCGGGCGACTGGCCGAGCGTGCGCAGGATCGCGATGTCGCTCTGCTTGTCGGTGACGAGCATGACGAGCGTCGAGACCAGATTGAACGCGGCAACCGCGACGATCAGCGAGAGGATCAGGAACATGACCTTCTTCTCCATCGCGACCGCTTTGAAGAAGTTGCTGTGGCCCTGCATCCAGTCCGAGATGCGGTACATCTGGCCGAGCTCGTCCGAAAGCGCGCGCCCGACCGCGAATGCCTGGAACATGTCGTCGAGCTTGAGGCGTATTCCGGTCGGGCCGTCGAGGCGATAGAGCGTCTGGGCGTCCTGCATGTTCACGACAGCGAGACCCGAATCGTATTCCTGCATGCCGGCTTCGAAGATGCCGACCACCGTGAAACGTTTCAGCCGTGGCAATGCGCCGATCGGCGATACGGTGAACTCCGGCGCGTACACGGTGACGTGATCGCCGAGGTCGAGCCGGCCGAGCGACAACGCGAGCTCCTTGCCGAGCACGATGCCGAAGCTGCCGGGCGCAAGATCGGTGAGCTTGCCCGCGATCATGCGCTTGTCGATCTCGGACACGCGCGGCTCCAGATCGGGCATGACGCCGCGAATCAGCGCGCCGGCGTTGCGACGTCCTTGCAGCATCGCCTCGCGCTCGACGTACGGCGCAGCGCCGCGCACGTGCGGATTCTTCTGCGCCGTGTCGATCGCGGTCTGCCAGTCGCGCACGGTTTCGCCGACACCCGAGATCTGCGCGTCGGAGACCATGCCGAGGATGCGGTCCCTGAGCTCCTTGTCGAAGCCGTTCATGACGGAAACCACCGTGATCAGCGCCGTGACGCCGACCGCGATGCCGAGGATCGACACCAGCGAGATGAACGAGATGAAATGGTTGCGCCGCTTCGCCCGCGTGTAGCGCAAGCCGATGAAGACTTCGAGAGGTCTGAACATGCGGGCGTCGGGATCCTTGTGAATATCGCTGCCTTGCGACAGCGAACGGCGGCGAGAGTGCCGCATCCGTCCGGCACCGGCAAGCGAGCCGCGCTAGCCGGTCTGTACGACTTCGGCGCGCGAAAGCAGCAATATCAGGCGGCGGCGCGTTTCGGCGTCGGAATTGCCGGGGCCGACGAGCGCGCGAAAGCGACCGGTGGCGTCGAGACGGAAATCAAGCGCTATCCACGTGCCATAGCGTGCGTGCGATGCGAGAAGCGCGGCGTGCTCGGCGCCGTTCGCGCCGACGAGAACCCAGCCGGATGCGCGATACGCAACACGCGCGAACCTGACGCGCGCGAACCGGCAGAGCGCAATGATCCCGTACGCGATTGCCGCGATCGACACCGCAGCCCGCACGCCGATCGACGCCGCGCTGAACCATGGCGCTGCGGCGGCCCCGACGACGATCACGCCCGCGAGCGCGACGATCGCCGGTGCGGGTCGGTAGTCAAACGCGATGCTCGGTGCGGATTTCATCGACGATGCGCGCAAAAGCAGGATCGACGGGCCTGCTGTGCCCGATCAGCCAGTCCCACAGATCGGGATCGGGCCGCTCGAGCATGTTCTCGAACGCGAGGCGCGTGGCGCCATCGGATTTTTCGTAGCGTGCCGTCAGCCACCAGCCGAGCAGGCGGTCGAGCTCGCGCGTGCCGCGGCGGCAGCGCCAGCGGAGGCGGTTGATTTCGGGCATGTCCGACATGGCGCTTTTCCCCTCTGCCGGTTGCGGGAGAGGGAAAAGCAAGCACTCAGCTACCTTGCCGCTCGACGATGAGCTTCTTGACCTCGGCGATCGCCTTCGCGGGATTGAGCCCCTTCGGGCAGGTCCGCGCGCAGTTCATGATCGTGTGGCAGCGGTAGAGCTTGAACGGATCCTCGAGCTCGTCGAGGCGCGCGCCGGTGTCCTCGTCGCGCGAGTCGACGATCCATCGGTAGGCCTGCAGCAGCACGGCCGGCCCGAGGTACTTCTCGCTGTTCCACCAGTAGCTCGGGCACGACGTCGTGCAGCACGCGCACAGGATGCACTCGTACAAGCCATCGAGCTTCGCGCGATCTTCCTTCGACTGCAGGCGCTCGCGATCGGGCGGCGGCGGCGTCTCGGTGCGCAGCCACGGCTTGATCGACGCGTACTGCGCGTAGAAATGCGTCAGATCGGGCACGAGATCCTTGACGACCTCCATGTGCGGCAGCGGATAGACCTTCACGTCGCCCGACGCGCAATCCTCGATCGCCTTCGTGCACGCGAGCGTGTTCGTGCCATCGATGTTCATCGCGCACGAGCCGCAGATGCCTTCGCGGCACGAGCGCCGGAACGTCAGCGTCGGGTCGATCTCGTTCTTGATCTTGATCAGCGCATCGAGAACCATCGGGCCGCAAGTCGCCATGTCGACTTCGTACTCGTCGATGCGCGGGTTTTCGCCGTCGTCCGGGTTCCAGCGGTAGATGCGGAACGTGCGGATGTCTTTGGCAGCGGATTTCGCCGGATATTTCTTGCCGGCGCCGATCTTGGAGTTCTTGGGAAGAGTGAATTCCGCCATGTCGATCCAGCCTCTCAGTAGACCCGCTTCTTCGGCGGAATCGGCTCGACGTCGTTCGTCATCGTGTTCATGTGCACCGGCCGGAAATCGAACGTGCACTGCCCTTTCGGATCGACGTTTACGAGCGTGTGCTTCATCCAGTTCTGATCGTCGCGCTCGGGAAAATCCTCGCGCGCGTGCGCGCCACGGCTTTCGTGGCGCTGCTCGGCCGAGTTGATCGTCGCGATCGCGTTGTAGAGCAGGTTCTGCAGCTCGAGCGTTTCGATGAGGTCCGAGTTCCAGATCAGCGAGCGGTCCGAAACGCGCACGTCGTCGAACGACGCGAAGACGTTCGCCATCTTCTGGCAGCCCTCCTGCAGCGACTCGGCCGTGCGGAACACCGCGGCGTCCTTCTGCATCGTGCGCTGCATGTCGACGCGGACCTCGGCGGTCGGCATCGAGCCGTTCGCGTGACGCAGCTTGTCGAAGCTCGAAAGCGCCTGATCGCACGTCGACGCCGGCAATTCCTTGTGCGGCTGGTTCGGCTTGATCGTCGCGGCGCAGCGCTGCGCGACCGCGCGCCCGAACACGACGAGATCGAGCAGCGAGTTCGAGCCGAGCCGGTTCGCGCCGTGCACCGAAACGCACGCGGCCTCGCCGATCGAATAGAGCCCGGGCACGACCGAATCGTTCTCGCTGCCGCGCTTGCGCACGACTTCACCGTGATAGTTGGTCGGAATGCCGCCCATGTTGTAGTGCACGGTTGGCGCGACCGGAATGGGTTCCTTCGTTACATCGACGCCCGCGAAGATGCGCGCGCTCTCGGAGATGCCGGGCAATTTCTCGTGCAGCACGTCGGCACCGAGGTGCTGCAGATTGAGATTGATGTAGTCCTTGTGCTCGCCGAGGCCGCGGCCTTCGCGCATCTCGATCGTCATCGCGCGCGAAACGACGTCGCGCGAGGCGAGGTCCTTCGCGTTCGGCGCGTAGCGCTCCATGAAGCGCTCGCCCTTCGAGTTCGTCAGGTACCCGCCCTCGCCGCGCGCGCCCTCGGTGATCAGGCAGCCCGCGCCGTAGATGCCGGTCGGGTGGAACTGCACGAACTCCATGTCCTGCATCGGCAGACCCGCGCGGAGCGCGAGGCCGCCGCCGTCGCCGGTGCACGTGTGCGCCGATGTCGCCGTGAAATACGCCTTTCCGTAGCCGCCGGTCGCGAGCACGACGCCGTGCGCGCGGAAGAGATGCATCGTGCCTTCGCTCATGTCGAGCGCGAGCACGCCGCGGCAGACGCCTTCGCTGTCGAAGATGAGGTCGAGCGCGAAATATTCGATGAAGAATCGCGCGTCGTGCTTCAGCGATTGCTGGTAGAGCGTGTGCAGGATCGCATGGCCGGTGCGGTCCGCCGCGGCGCACGTGCGCTGCGCGGTGCCCTTGCCGTAGTGCGTCGTCATGCCGCCGAACGGGCGCTGGTAGATCTTGCCTTCCTCGGTGCGCGAGAACGGCACGCCGTAGTGTTCGAGCTCGATGATCGCGGGGATCGCCTCGCGGCACATGTACTCGATCGCGTCCTGATCGCCGAGCCAGTCCGAGCCCTTGATCGTGTCGTAGAAATGGAAGCGCCAGTCGTCCTCGCCCATGTTGCCGAGCGCGGCCGAGATGCCGCCCTGCGCCGCGACCGTGTGCGAGCGCGTCGGAAACACTTTCGTCAGGCATGCGGTCGTAAGACCGGTCGCGGCAAGGCCGAATGTAGCGCGCAGGCCCGCGCCGCCGGCGCCGATCACGACGATGTCGTATTTGTGCTCCTGGATCTTGTAGCTTTCCATGCGGTCAGGTCCCGAGCGCAATGCGGATGACAGCGAGCACGCTCGCGGCGGCGCCGAGGAAGCAGGCGAACTTGATGGCGATCTGCAACGCGAGCTCGAAGCCCTTCGCGTGCACGTAATCTTCGATGACGACCTGCAGGCCGAGCTGCGCGTGCCAGAACGACGTGATCAGGAACGCGATCATCAGCACCGCATTCCACGGCTTCGCGATCAGCGCGCGCGCCGAGGCGTAGTCCATGTGCAGCACTTGGAGCGCGATCCAGACGATCCAGAGCCCGAGCGCGACGAGCGCGACGGCCGTGATGCGCTGGGCCATGAAGTGACGCGCACCCGAGCGCGCCGAGCCAAGCCCGTTCGCGATCTTCATCGGCGTGCGGAACTCGGCGCTCATGCGGCACCTCCGCGGACGAATACGCAGGCCCAGACGAGCCCCGTCAGCACGAAGCTCCCGATCAGGACGACCCAGCCGGCACGCACGAAGGTGCCGACCGCGTAGCCGATGCCGAGGTCCTGCCAGAGATGGCGGATGCCGTTGAGGAAGTGGAAAGCGAGCGACCACGTCCAGCCAATCAGCAGAATCGTGCCGATCCACGATTTGCAGAACGCGGCGACGTCGGCGAACGCGTCGGGACCGCTCGCGAGCGCGATCAGCACCCACGCGACGAGCAGAAGGCCGACCGAAAGCGCGATGCCGGTCGCGCGATGCACGATCGACGTCATCATCTGGATCTGCCAGCGATAGACCGATAGATGCGGAGACAGCGGGCGCGCGGCAACGGGCATAGCGGAATTCCTGCTCACGGTATCCATGTTTTCGCGCGGACGCGCGTCAGAAGTCGATGCAGCGTCCGTTCTTTTCCCAGTCGCCGTAGCGCGTCGGATCGAGGCCCGTTTCGCGTCCGCCGATCTCACGCGGCACCTTTTCGCGCGGGGGCACGTGCGGCGACGGCACGGGCTCGGCTTCGGCGGGCGCCGGCGCGGTCGGTTCGGACTCGGGAGATTCGGGATCGGGCATGAGAGCGTTGCGGCGTGCAATGTTAAGTCCAGCGGCGCCGCGCGGCAACCGAAACGGCGATTTCCGCGTCGATGCTAGAGTGAAAACCATGTCAGACACGAGCCAGCCCCCCACGAAGTCCGGTCGCCGCGTGCTCGATCGCGCCGAGCTCATCGAGATCGCCGGCGCCGATGCGATCGCGTTTGCGCACGCGCAGTTTTCGAGCGACGTCACCGGACTCGCCGCGGGTGCGTGGCAATGGAGCGCGTGGCTGACGGCCCAGGGGCGCGTACACGCCGTGTTCGCGCTCCTGCGCGTCGCCCAGGATCGTCTCCTGCTCTGGTTACCGCTCGGTGGCGCGCGGGTGATGCGCGATGCGCTCGCGCGCTACGTGCTGCGCGCGAAGGTGCGGCTCGATGTGCATGGGGATTGGGCGCTCTGCGAAGGCGGCGCGATGCCGTCGGGACGCGGCGTCGTAGACATCGACGGCGGTTTCGCGTTCGCGCTGCCGGGATCGCGCGTCGCATGGCTTGGAGCCGCGCTCGATTCAACGGCTGATCCTCGCGCAATCGAAAAATGGCGCCTTGCCGACATCGCCGCAGGCCTGCCATGGATCGCGCCGGCTACGCAGGACGAGTTCGTGCCGCAGGCGCTCGATCTCGAACGGCTCGATGCGATCCGCTTCGACAAAGGCTGTTTCCCGGGCCAGGAAATCGCTGCGAGATTGCACTTCCGCGGCGGCGTAAAGCAGACGCTTCGTCGAGTGACCTTGCGCGGCGGCGGCGAAGTTCCCGCGGGGCTTCGGATCGAATCGTCCGGCGTGCTCGCAGGTGTCATGCTCTACGGCGCGCTTTCGGAACCGGAAACATTCCAGGCGCTCGCTGTCGTCAACGACGCAACGACGGACAGCACATCACTGGTTTCCGCAAACGAGCACGACGTCGAGCTGCACGATGATCGTTTTATATAATGCAGCAACATGTACTTGGCTGCATAATTAGCGTAGTAAAATCCACACCATCACAAACCTGAACGTTTATTCAATGTTCACCTTGAGAGATGACAAAGCGCACATACCTCAAGTAGTCTTCGCGCGCCCCGCTCCACTGCGGGAATCGTCAACGAATTTCTAACGGTCGCATTTCAACGCAATCCATGCGACCCGCGTCGAACGACGCAATATGCCGGAATGACTGCCGCGACTGGCAGACGAACCCGGCGAGATGCTGACAGCGCGATCGAACCGCGCACGCGTCTTACGAACAATCCGCAGGTCCCGCAACGCGCGCTGCTGCGCGCATTCGCGTGTCCGCGTGCGAGCTTGCCGCGCTTCAGGTGCGATTCGGCTTCTGCCCGTATCGTCACCGCCCGTTGCGCGGGGTTTTTTGCGTTGTAGCTTTAGAGGTACGAACGATGAAACTCGCGTTTCTGCTATGGATGGCAACGGTGCTGCCGCAGCATGCGGCAGATCAGGTTTGTCTTGCTTCGACCGTTTATCTCGAAGCGCGCAGCGAATCGCCGCGCGGACAGATGGCGGTTGCGGAAGTTGCGCTGCGCCGTCGCGAAAGCGGCCGCTGGGGCGAGGACGTCTGTTCGGTCGTCGAGGCGCCGGGGCAATTCGCTCTCTCGCGCACGAGCAAGAACTACATGTTCGACACGCCGCAGGCGTGGCAGGAAGCATGGGCCGTCGCGGGCCACGCACTCGACATGTGGGCGCTGCCGGTAGCGCAGCGCAAGTTCGTCGTGCCGAAGGCCGATCATTTCGTCGCGGCCGATTCGGTGTCGCCGGCATGGATCAAGGGTCCACCGCTCGCCACGATCGGCGCGCATAATTTCTACCGCATCAACTGATGCAGCGCCGACGCGAATCGCGCGCATAAAAAAAAGCCGGCCATGGGCCGGCTTTTTTGTTTCCAGTTTTTTGCGAAGCTTCAGCGCAATGTCACGAGATGGTCGTTGCGGATCGCGACGCGATCGCCCGGCCGATAGCCCGGATTGTCGTACTGCGTGACAACAGCGTTGCGCCCGTCGTCGAGCTGCACGTAGAAGCGCCATGCGTTGTATGCGCGTCCGCTGTTGTTCGCTTCGACGGCGTTGCCGGCGAAGCCGCCCGCGACCGCGCCTGCGACTGTTGCCGCCGTGCGGCCGTCGCCCTTGCCGACCGTCGAGCCGAGCAGGCCGCCGACGATCGCGCCGAGCACCGCGCCACCGCCCGACGTGCTGCGGTCATGCGCGTACACGCGCTCGACGTCAGTCACGCGGCCGCACTGATGGCAATCGCGCTCGCCGCGATCGTAGTAGCCGCCGCGATTGTCATAGGCAGCGCGGTCGTCGTAGGGGCGATTCTGGTAATAAGTGGTCGGGCGAGGCGGCGGCGCGACGCAGCCGGCCATCAATGTGGCCATCGCGATACCGATCGTCCAACGGGCATAGCTCGTAACCATGACAGCCTCCATCTCACCCATGTCGGGTAGTTGATGTAGAGCTTGGATCACGCGCAATGAACGGCAATGTAACTCTCGATGTAACTATCGGCGGTTTCGCGCGTTATACGCGCAGCCGCGGCGCGCGCCCGTCTTTCGGTTAGCATCGGTTGGTCTTGGGGAGAAACCGCATGCGTATACCGCCGACGACGCTGCCGTCCGCCGACGAATTGCGCGAGCTCGACGCCGACAGTGCCGTCGCGCGTCTGACGCCGCTGCCGGACGACGCGATCGCGAAGCTCCTGCACGAGCTCGGCCCCGGCCGCGCGGTCGCGATCCTCGATCGCTTCGGGGCCGAGCGGCGGCGCCAGATCGCGCTCGCCGCGGGCCAGGTCGAGGGCGAGCAATGGCTCTCCGGCCAGCACTGGCGCCCCGGCACGGTCGGCCGCCTGATGGAGCCGCCGCCGGCCGTGTTCGCGCCCGACGCGACGGTCGCCGACGTCATTGCCTCGCTGCGCCCGCTCGTCTCGCACACGCTCGTCACTTATGTCTTCGTCGTCGATGCCGAGCGCCGTCTCGTTGGTGTTGTTGCGTTCCGCGAGCTCGCGTTTGCGCGACCCGAGCAGCACCTCGCCGAGATCATGGTCGCGCGGCCGTTCGCGCTCCGTCCTGAGACCGCCGTCATCGACGCGATGAACGAAGTCGTGACGCGCCACTATCCGGTCTATCCGGTGTCGGACGCCGACGAACCATCTCGTCGGCGTCGTGCGCGGCGCGGTGTTGTTCGAAGAGCAAGCGTTCGAGATCAGCGCGCAGGCCGGCTCGATGGTCGGTGTCGAGAAGGAGGAACGCCTGACGACGCCGTGGCAGCGCGCGCTGAAGTTCCGCCATCCGTGGCTGCAGCTCAATCTCGTCACGGCGTTCCTCGCGGCCGCGGTCGTCGGCATGTTCCAGGACACGGTCAACCGCATCGTGATTCTCGCGATCTTCATTCCGGTCCTGTCGGGTCAATGCAGCAACACGGGCTGTCAGGCGCTCGCGGTCACGCTGCGCGGCATGACGCTCGGCGAGCTGAAAGCCGGTCGCGCGAAAGCGCTGCTGTGGAAAGAAGCGTGGCTCGGCTTTCTCAACGGTTGTCTGACCGGTCTCGTCGCCGGCGCGGGCATGTTCTGGGTCGCGCATCATCAGGCGCATCCGCAGGCGCTCGTGCTCGCGATGATCACGTTCGTCGCAATGGCCGGAAGCTGCGCCGTGTCGGGTCTCGCCGGCGCCGCGGTGCCGCTCGGGCTGCGACGGCTCGGCGCCGATCCCGCGACGGCCTCGAGCATCTTCCTGACGACGGCGACCGACGTCGTCAGCATGGGCCTCTTCCTCGGCCTCGCCGCGCTGCTGATCACGTCGGTCTAAAGGCTTTACATCTCGCGCGCTCGCTGCCGCCCGTACCGCGGAGTATCTTGGCCGCATCGCTTCGCCGCGGACGGTCCGACCGCAACGTCGCGCGATATCCCATTCGTTCTCGCCGGGATCCGACCATGCGCCTCGCTGACCTCCGTTTTGTCGTCGCCGTATCATTGCTGACCGCCCTGCCCTGCGCCGTCCATGCGCAGTGGTCGTCCGATCCCGCGAACAATCTCGTCATCGCGGACCGCGACAACGAGCAGGTGCAGCCGAAAATCGTGCCGACCGCCGATGGCGGCTTCTATATCAGCTGGTTCGACAACGCGACTGGCGGGTACGACGTCTACCTGCAACGCCTTGACGCCGGCGGCAACGAGCAGTGGGCGCACAACGGCGTGCTCGTCGCCGATCGCGACTTCAGCTCGACGCAGGATTACGGCCTCGACATCGACGCCGACGGCAACGCGCTGCTGGCGTACCGCTTCGATGTTTCCGGCGTGGCGCAGATCGCCGCGCAGAAAATCGCGCCGGACGGCACGCTGCTCTGGGCTTCTCCTGGGATTATCGTCTCCAACGACGCGGGCGGCGCGAACGCGCCGAAGATCGCCGCGACCGGCGACGGCAACGTCGCGGTCGGCTGGACGTCGAGCGACGGCGCCGTCCTCGTGCAGAAGCTCGACGGCGACGGCAATCCGCTCTGGGGCACCGGCGTTTCGATCAGCTCGTCGACGGCGTGGGCGCTTCGTCAGATCTCCACTCGGACGCCGACGGCAACGTCATCGCCTCGTGGGTCGTCCTGCAATTCACGGCGCCGCACGCGATGTACGCGCAGAAGCTCGCCGCGATCGACGGCGGCGCGCTCTGGGGCACCGATCCCGTCACGATCTACGACGCATCCGACGGCGCGCTGCAATTCGGCAATTTCCCGCCGTTCATTGCGGACGGCAGCGGCGGCGCGGTGTTCGTCTGGTACACGGTCGGCGCGAGCGGTGAAGTACGCGCGCAGCACGTCGCATCCGACGGCACACCGGCGTTCGGGCAGAACGGCGTGTTCGCCTCGAACGACGCATCGCAGAACCACTTCGAGCCGGACGGCGCATACGATCCCGCGAGCGGCGACATCTACGCGCTCTGGCGCGAAACCGATCTGCAGACGCAGGGCCAGATCGGCGTCTACGCGCAACGCATCACTTCGACCGGCGTGCTGCAGTGGGGCAACGGCGGGCTTGCGCTCGTCGCGCTTTCGACGGTCGATGCAACCCAGATGACTGCGCTGCCAGTCGTCGGCGGCGGCATGATTGCGGCCTGGAGCAGCGATGATTTCCCGAACCCGACGCCGCTGCACGCGGCGCGGCTCGACGCCCTCGGCAACTACGTCTGGGCGTCGCAAACCGTCGATTTCTCGACCGAGCCGAACGACACCGCGCGCCTTGCCGGCGCAGTCAGCACGGACGGCTACTTCGCCTACGCGTGGACCGCGAGCGCGGCAAGCTTCGCCGGCGACATCCACGCGCAGAACATCAATCCGGACGGCACGCTGGGTGTCCCGGTCGACAACGACACCATCTTCGCGAACGGCTTCGATCCGTAAAGCGCACCGGCGATGAACCGCGCTTTGGCGCGGTTTCGCCGCGCATAGTCCCAAAGTACGCTACGCCTCGTCGCCGCGACGCGTTACGCTTGGGCTCTTGGGGCTGCCGATCTTCCGATGTCGCGACCGATCTACCGCTTCGGCGCCTGCACGATCGACCCGTCCGCGCGCGAGCTGCGCAACGGCGGCGCGCTCGCGACGCTGTCGCCGAAAGTGTTCGACGTGCTCGTCTATCTCGTCGAGCACCGCGACCGCGCGGTCGGGCGCGACGAGTTGATCGCGGCCGTCTGGGGCAAAGTCGACGTCACCGACACGCTGCTCGGCCAGACCGTGCTGAAGGCGCGGCGCGCGGTCGGCGATTCGGGCAACGGGCAGAACGTGATCCGCACGATTCCGCGCTTCGGCTATCGCTGGGTCGCGGACATCGACGTCGAATCGCAGGCCGATGCGGCGGCAATCGACGGCGCGTCCGTCCGCGATGAGCCGGCCGCGCATCGAGCCGGCGCCACCGCCACGGACATCCGTTTCACCGCAACCGGCGCCGGCGCGCAAGCGTCCGCTCGCCGCCATCGCGGCCACGGCCGCGATCGTCGCGCTGCTTGCGGCCGGCGCGATCTATTGGCGCGACGCACTGCATCGTGCGCCCGCGCCGTCCGCGACACCTTCGAATCCGACGGCGAACGCGGCCGATACTGCGGCGGTGCTTCCGGTCGAGGTCAGCGCCGGCGACGAATACACATGGCTGCGCCTCGGGCTCGATGGACCTCATCGCCGCGCGCCTTCGTCGCGCGGGACAAGGCGTCGTGCCGAGCGACAACGTCGTCGCGCTCGCGCGCGCGGAGCTCGCCGGCGCTGACGGCGCGTATCGCGCACTGCGTCAGGCGACCGGCGCGCACTACGTGGTCGTGCCGCACATCGAGCGCAGCGCAAACGGCTGGGCGGTCGAAATGGAGCTGCGCAGCGACGACGGCCGATCGCGCGAAGCGCGCGCGTCGGGTGCCGATCCGATCGCGACGACGCGCCTCGCGAGCGACCGCCTGCTTGCGTTGCTCGGCAAGAGCGCGCCGCCCGAAGGTGGCGGTGAGCTTTCGCTCGCGGAGCTCGAGCAGCGCACTGAATCCGCGATCCTGAGCGACGATTTCGTCACCGCGCGGCGGCTGGTCGATGCCGCGCCCGAAGCGCTGCAGAAGACGCCGATCATGCGGCTCCGACTCGGCCAGATCGAATTCCGCTCGGGTCAGCTCGCAGCGGCGCGCACGACGCTCGAAGCGCTGCTCACGGACGCCGCGCCCGAATCCGATCCATTCATCCGCGGGTGGACGCTGTATCAGCTCGGTGCGGTCGCGCTGAGGCAGGACCGCTACGACGATGCGATGCGCGCGTTCAACGAATCGATCACGCTGACCGCGACACGCAACGAGCCCGGCGTGCTCGGCCGCGCATACACGGGCCTCGCGGCCGCGCAGGTCAACATCGGGCACTTCGACGAGGCCGCCGACAATCTCGGCCGCGCGCGCGTCGCGGTCGGGCTTTCCGGCGACAACCTGCAGCTCGCGCGCATCGACGCGAACGAAGGCGTCCTCGACAACGCGCGCGGCCGCCATGCCGAAGCGCTGCCGATCCTCGGGCGCGCGGCCGAGCGCTTCCAGCAGTTCGGTGCGCTGAACGAGCTCTTTCTCACCGTCGCGGCCGAAATGAAGGCGCATCTCGGGATGCTCGATGCGCCGGCTGCACTGGCGGTCAGCGATCCGGTCTGGGCGATGCGCGCACGGCTCGACAATCCCGGCACGCGCACGGCATTCGAGCTGCAGCGCGCGCGGGCGCTCGCGGCGTGCGGGCGGATCACCGACGCACGCAAGCTGCTCGATGACCTCGGACGCGACGCGACGCCGGGCGAGACGGGACTTCCGGGCGACGTCGCTTCCGAAAGCGCGCGGATGCACCTCGCGACCGGCGATGCGCCGGCGGCGCTCGACGATGCGGCCGCCGCGGTCTCGCGCCTGCCGACGATCGACGAGGCCCGCGAGCGCGCCCGCGCGTGGCTGACCTGGAGCCGCGCGCTTCGCGCCGCCGGACGGACGGCCGACGCGCGGAGTCAAGTCACCGCGCTTTCGCAGTGGGCATCGACGCATCCGACGATGCCGTCGGTCACGCTGTTCGCGGCGCTCGCCGACGCCGAGCAGGCCGCGGCCGAAGACCATCGCGAGGACGCGCTGAAGAGCTACACCACCGCGCTCGGCGACGCTGAGCGCTGGGCGGTCCCGGCCGACCTCGCCACCGTCGCGGTGCTCGTACGGCAACAGCCTGATCGCGAGCGGCGACTTCGAGCGCGCGAGCGCGATTATCGGCCGCGTCGCGCGCTGGGCCGACCACGACTTCGACTGCGCCCTCCTGCAGGCGCGGCTCTATCACGCGCTCGGCCAGCGCTCGACCTGGCAGAGCGCGCTCGAGCGCGCGCGGGCGCTCGCCGGCGAGCGCGCGATTCCGACGGCATTGCAGACGCCGCCGGAGACGCACGCGTCCTAGTCGCGTCCCGTTTCCGCCACGCGGCGGACGCAAGAAGCGGCTGGACCCCGCATTCACGCTGCACGAGCGGAGCGCGAATGGATCGCGAGTGCCGCGCTTGGGCGAACTGTCAGATTCCGCTGCCTCACCGAACGCGCCCGCCCGACGGCCGCTTTCGCGGAATCCTTCCAAATCGCCTGGGGTATCAGATGCGCGCTCGCCCGCTTTACGCTGCCGTTTTCCTCGTTCTCGCCAGTGGGTTCGCCCACGCGTCGGGCACGTTCACTGCGCTCCAGACGCCCGGCCTCACGCTCGGCAAGGTTTCCGCGAATGGCGAATACGCCGTCGGCTCGACCTTCGGCGGCCAGGGCTTCCGCTGGACGACGTCGACCGCAAGCGAAGAGATCCTGCCGGACCTCGACACCGCCCTCGGCGTGAACAATGACGGCACGGTCTCAGGCGCAGTGCCCGAGAACGGCGGCGTCAACAACGGCGGCCGCGACCTCGGCGCGTTCCAGCCGGTCGGCATCGATCCGGTCCAGCTGACCTCGCCGCTGCAGACGAACTCGAACGGCTACGACGTCGCCGACGACGGCACCGTCGTCGGCCTCTCGTTCGGCGACAACTTCGTCGGCCCCGCGGTCGCGTTCGTCTGGACCGAAGCCGAAGGCATGACGGCGCTGCCGGTGAACCGGCCCGACACCTACTCGCGCGCGAATGTGATCAGCGCGGACGGCCACGTGATCGCCGGCTGGAACGACCAGGAAGACGGCTTTCGCACCGCGGTCGTCTGGAAGGACCGCGTGCCGACCGACGTCGTCGATCGCGACAACCTCCCGGTCGGCGAGGCCGACGGCATCAGCGTCGACGGCGCGTTCGTGGTCGGCTCGAGCTACACGGACATCAACGGCAACTCAGGCTCGTGGCGCTGGAACTCGAACTCGAACACGATGATCATGATCCCGGTCATGACGTTCGCGTTCGGCGTCAGCGCGAACGGCAACACGGTCGTCGGCAATACCGGCTTCTTCGACGATCCGCCGCGCGCAGCGGTCATCTGGCGCAAGGACGTCGGCTCGATGATGCTCGCCGACTACCTCGCCGAAGTCGGCGTTGCCGTGCCGGACGGCTGGGATCTCTCCGGCGGCGTCACCGGCATCTCGGCCGACGGCCGCACACTCGTCGGCTGGGGCACGGGACCGCTCGGCGCGCAGTCGTACGTGATCACGATCGACCCGCCCGACGCGCTCTTCGCCGACGGCTTCGACGCGCCGTAGTCTCCGTCGAGATAACGGCTTCTGCCGTTCTCTCCGCGAACCTTCCGCGAAACCGCCGCGAGCCGAGCGCGAATGCGCCCGGCCGCGGCTGCCTGCATTGTGCGCGTCGCCGTTTTGGGAGGACGTGCGGACGCTGCCACGCGACCCGCATACCCCCCTTGGTACGCACTCCCCTGACGGCACCACTTTCCCTCACATAGAGAACTGAGATGCGCACTCACTTTCTTGCCGGCCTGATCGCGAGCCTTCTCGCCGGTCAGGCCACTGCCGGTACGTTCACCGATCTCGGCGTCGACGGGATCGCGCTGTCGTCCCTCTCGGCCAACGGCCACATCGCTAGCGGTGTCCTCGGCTCCAACGCCGCATGGCGCTGGGACGCGGCCGCGGGCGTCGTCATGATGAACGGCTTCGTCACCAGCCAGGGCATGAACTCGTATGCCCAGCCGATCGTCGGCGCTTACTCGGCCACGCACAATTCCGCGACCGCAGCCGCCGCGGAGTACTTCAGCAACAGCGCCATCGTCGGCGTCGACGCGATCCCGTCCGATCCGACCTGGGGCCAGGGCACAGGCCAGGGCGTCAGCACGCCGTACGGCGTTTCGGACGCCGGCGTCGTCGTCGGCCTCGCGTACGATGCAACGAACAACCCGATCGCGTTTCGCTGGTCTACGGCAGAAGGCTGGTCGCGCCTCCCGGTCAACCGGCCCAACAAGTACTCGCGCGCGAACGGCATCAGCAAGGACGGCAGCACGATCTACGGCTGGAACGACCAGCAGACCGGCTACCGCTCCGGCGTTATCTGGCGCAACGGCCAGACGATCGACCTCGTCGACGCGAGCGGCAACCCGGTTGGCGAAGCGCTCGGCGCCTCGGCCGACGGACGCGTCGTCGTCGGCTACAACTACAACGCGGCCGACGGCAACGAGGCCTGGCGCTGGACCGAGGAAACCGGCGTGGTGCCGATCGGCCTCCTGACGATGCCGGCCGGCGCCGTGAAGCTTCCGGCGCGCATCCGCGCAGCGATGCAGCAGCAGCTGAACATCCCGAGCGAGCAGCGCGATACGCGCCTGCAGGCGCCCGACGGCTTCTTCCCCCCGCAGGCGCTGGCGATCGCGGTCAGCAACGACGGCCACACGATCGTCGGCGGCAGCGGCATTCCGCCCCAGCGCGCAGCAGTGATCTGGACCGACGACGGCGCCCAGATGCAGCTCCTGTCGCGACTATGCCGCTGCACGCGGCGTCACGATCCCCGCGGGCCTCACGCTGCTCTCGGCCAACGGCATCTCCGGCGACGGCCTCACGATCGGCGGCTTCGCGGCCAACGCGACGAACTACCGCAGCTACATCATCGATTTCCACGACGACAAGCATCCGCTCGTGCAGCTTCAGGCGGACGGCATCGTCGATTACAACGATCTGACCACGGGTCCGTTCGCCGGCGTCCCCGCGGGCCGCAAGGTGTCGATGACGTTCCTGATCTCGCCGAACGGCACCGTGATCGCGCCCGGCCAGGACACCGCATACCCGATCTCGCTCGGCTCGTTCGTGCTCCGCGCCGGCAACGCATCCGAGACGCTGCAGTCGACGGCGAACGGCGTCGCCGTGAACATCACGAACGACTTCCCGATGTCGGACGGCATCCATATCTTCTCGACGCCGACGCATTCGGGCCAGGCGTTCGAGTTCGAGCTGTTCAATCCGGGCGGCAATCTGTTCGACTCGACCGACGTCAATCGCATCAACCGCACGTTCGGCCCCGAGCTCTTCGAGAAGATCGCGTGGGATATCCAGGACGGCAACCGCTCGATGACGATCGACCTGAGGTCCGTCACGCTGAAGGACCTCAAGCTCTCGATCGGCCCGAACCACTAAAGCTTTGCGCGACGCGCCACGCATCGGGCGCGTATAACTCCCTAACGATGCGACGTCACGGGCCGGCTTGCCGGCCCGTTGCGTTTTCGACCGGTAGCGTTTCCGGCCAACGCGCATCTGCGACAATCATCGCGTGATTGCGCTGATCGACAGCCACAGCCATATCGACGCGGCCGAGTTCGATGCCGATCGCAGCGATGCGCTGACGCGCGCACGCGAGGCCGGCGTGATGCGGCAGATCGTGCCGGCGATCGCGCTCTCGGGCTTCGAAAAACTGCGCGATCTCTGCCGCGACGAAGCGGGGCTCTTTCCCGCGTACGGCATGCATCCGATGTATCTCGCCGAGCACGTGCCGGCGCATATCGACGAGCTCGCGCAGTGGATCGTGCGCGAGCGCCCGGTCGCGGTCGGCGAATGCGGGCTTGATTTCTACGTCGAAGGACTCGATCGCGACGCGCAGCAGCGCTATCTGGAAGCACAGCTCGCACTCGCGCGAGAGCATGACCTGCCGGTGATCCTGCACGCGCGGCGCGCGTTCGACGACGTCGCGGCAGCAATCCGGCGCATCGGCGGACTTCGCGGCGTCGTGCACAGCTTTTCGGGCAGCGAGGAACAGGCGCAGCAGTTCTTCAGGCTGGGATTCCACGTCGGCATCGGCGGGCCCGTGACGTACGAGCGTGCGCAGCGCCTGCGCGCGATTGTCGCGGCGATGCCGATCGAGTGGCTGCTGCTCGAAACCGATTCGCCGGACCAGCCGCTCACGGGCCATCGCGGCCAGCGTAACGAACCGGCGTATCTCGTCGAAGTGCTCGATTGCATCGCGGCGCTGCGCGACCAGTCGCGCGAGTCGGTCGCCGCCGCGACGACCGCGAATGCGGAACGCCTTTTCAGCTTGCCGGCGCGTCCTGCAACAACCGCTTGATCGCGCGCGACACCATCGCGAACGCGAACGCGGCCGTCACGTGCGTCGCGGCACCGAGCCCGCCGCCGCAATCGAGCTTGAGCCCCGCCTCACCCGACACGCTCGGCCGCGTGCCGCAAACCGTGCCGTCGGCTTGCGGATACTTGACGTTCTCCAGCGAATAGACCGCCTGCACGCCGAAATAGCGCTTCGGTCCGCGCGGAAAATTGAAATCCTCGCGGAGTTTCTTGCGGATCAGCGCGAGCATCGCGTCGTGCTCGGTCTTCGAAAGATCGCGCACGGCGATCAGCGTCGGATCGGTGCGCCCTCCGGCCGAGCCCGACACGAGCAGCGGAATCTTGCGCCGCCGGCACCACGCGATCATCTCGACCTTGACGCGGAACGCATCGCAGCAGTCGAGCACGAGGTCGTAGCCGCGATCGAGCAGCGAGGCGAGGTTCGACGGCGTCAGAAACTCCTCGATCGCGTCGATATCGATCGCGGGATTGATCGCACGCGCACGCTCGGCCATGACGCCGACTTTCGCCTTGCCGTACGTGCCGTCGAGCGCGTGCAGCTGCCGGTTGGTGTTCGAAAGGCAGATGTCGTCGGCGTCGATCAGCGTCATGCGTCCGACGCCGCTCCGCGCGAGCGCCTCGACCGCCCACGATCCGACGCCACCGATCCCGACGATGCAGACGTGCGCGCTTGAAAGGCGCGCGGCGCTGCCGGCGCCGTAGAGACGGTCGATGCCGCGGAAACGTTCGTCCATGGAGAGCCGGGGATTCGGGATTGGGGAGTCGGGATTGGAGACCGATCGGGCGATTTCAATCTACCTGAAGCTCACGCGGAAGGCGCCCGTTTGCGATACTCCGCCGCCTTTGCGAATCCCGACTCCCCAATCCCCAATCCCGGCTCTTCCATGCGCTATCTCGTCTGCCTGATCGGCGGTGCCCTGCTCGGCGCGCTCGTCGCCGTCACGATCGCGAACGTCCTCGGCCAGCGCAACGCGTATCCGCGCGCGTTGATGAACGTCATGCAGCACGAGCTCGGGCGCGCGCGCGACCTCGTCCATGCAAACCAGTGCACCACGCCCGACGCGAACGCGACGGCCGAGCACCTGAAGCTGATCTCGAACGACATCGAGCCGGCCCTTCTCGCGCCCGGTGCGCACGATCGCGTGTTCTCGCAGTACGCGAGTGATCTTCGCGACGCGGTCGCAGCATTCGCCGCGGGACAGGACTGCCCCGCGCGCACAGCGGCCGTGACGAAGATCGGCCACGCCTGCGACGCCTGCCATCGCGACTACAAGTAGGATCAACGGCTTGCGGCCGGACGTTTGGCGCCGCCTTGCGTCCAATTTCAGAACTCGCTAGTATCGTAATGGTCCCGCTTCAGCCTGGGACGCGCATGATGCGGCGCGAAATCGAGCACCGCAGACGCAAAGCAGAAGCCTTAAGAACCTTCCTGCCCCGCGGAAAAGAAGCTTCGATGCCATTTCCGAAGAAGATCGCGCAAGGGATCCTGCCGCTGGCCGTGCTGATCGCCGGCTGCTCCGTGCCGCCGAAACCCGACACGCCGCCGATGCGCGACACGGCACCGCTCGCCGGCGTCGATTCGGACACGAATCGCGCATGGCCCGACGCCGAATGGTGGAAGCACTACGGCGACGATCAGCTCGACGCGCTCGAAGCGAAGGCGCTCGAAAGCGCACCGACGCTCGATGTCGCGAGCGCACGCTTCGAATCGGCGAAGAAGGCGATCGACATCGCGCGCGCCGAATCCGGCGTCAGCATCGACGGCAGCGCGCAGTACCAGCGCCAGCGCCTCAGCGAAACCGGCCTCATTCCGCCGAAGTTCCTCGGCTTCACCTGGTACAGCCAGGCCGACCTCGGCGTCGAGTTCCGCTACGACTTCGATTTCTGGGGCAAGCATCGCGCGGCGATCGAGGCTGCCGTCGATCAAGCGCGCGCCGCTGAAGCCGAGCAGGCCGCAGCGACGCTGATCCTGACGACCGCAATCGCCGATGCGTACTTCGGCTGGCAGGCCGATGAGGCGCGCGGCACGCTGATGCAGAACCTGACGACGACGCTCGAGCGCAATCTCAGGATCGCCGACCTTCGCGTTGCGCACGAGGTCGATCCGCCCGACGTGCTCTATCAGGCGAGGACGCGCATCGCCGGCGCGCGCGAGCAGCACGAGGTCTATCTGGGATCGGCGCGTATCAAGCAAGCTGCGATCGCGGCGCTGCTCGGCGTCTCGCCGTCCGATGTGCCTGCGCTGACGCCCAAGCCGCTGCCCGAGATCGACGGCGCGCTGCCCACGAACGTCGGCACCGATCTCCTCGCGCGCCGGCCCGACATCGCCGCGAACCGCTGGCGCGTCGAAGCCGCGCTCCGCAACGCCGACCAGGCGCGCGCTGCTTTTTATCCCGACATCAGCATCAGCGCGCTCGCCGGGCTCCAGTCGCTCGACATGGGCAAGCTCTTCACGGCAGGCAGCCGCGTCTTCAATGTCGCGCCGGCGCTGCACCTTCCGATTTTCGAAAGCGGCCGTCTCGAAGCGCGCTTCGGTGCGTCGAAGGCCGAGATCGACGCCGCTGCCGCCGAATACGACAGCACGGTCGTCTCGGCCGCGCAGGACGTCGCGACGCAGGCGCTGCTCTCGCAACAGATTGCCGCGCAGCGACGCGAGCGCGCGACGCAGGTCGCCGCGAGCCAGTCGCTGCAGGACACCGCAACCGCGCGCTCGAATCGCGGCATCGGCGACGATCGCCCGGTCATTGCGGCCGCGGCCGAAGTCATCCAGCAGCGCGACGCCGCGACCGCGCTGCACGCGCAAGCATTGACGACGGACATCGCGCTGATCAAGGCGCTCGGCGGCGGCTACCGCTTCGCCGGCGTCGGCGCACAGAACCACGATTCCGTGTCCCAATCGCAGGGCGCGGGCACTTCCCAACCGGCAAATCCCCGATGAGCGATCAGGAACGATCCAACTCGAACGACCAAGGCAACGCCGGCGCCGGCTCGAACGGCAAAGGCAAGAATGGCAAGCGGCGCATCATCCTCGTCATCATCGCGCTCGTCTTCGTCGTCGCCGGCATCGCGTGGTGGCTGCTTTACGTATTCGTCTTCTCGCTGCGCGAGACGACCGACGATGCGTATGTCGGCGGCAACCAGGTCAACGTGTCCTCGCAGATCGCGGGCACCGTGACCGCCGTGCTCGCCGACGACACACAGCTCGTGCAGACGGGCCAGGCACTCGTGAGGCTCGATCCGACCGACGCCGAAGTCTCGCTCGCGAAGGCAAAGAGCGCGCTTGCCGCCGCCGTGCGCCAGGTGCGCCAGCAGACCGAACAGGCGTCGCAATTCGACGCCGCGATCTCGAGTCGCAAGACTGACCTGGCGCAGGCGCAGGCCGACTTGAACCGCCGCCAGCCGCTGCTCGCCGAAAAGGCGATCGCGCCCGAGGAAGTCGCGCACGCGAAGGAAGCCGTGCACAACGCCGAGAACGCGCTCGACCAGGTGCTGCGCCAGAGCGCTGCCGCGCATGCGCTCGTCGACGGCGCGTCAGTCGCCGAGAACCCGGCCGTCATGCAGGCGAAGGCCGCATTCCGCGAGGCGTGGATCAACCACGACCGCACCTCGATCGTCGCGCCGATCGGCGGCTATGTCGCGCAGCGCGCGGTGCAGGTCGGCAGCCGCCTTCAGCCGGGCCAGCCGCTGATGACGATCATTCCGCTCGGTGATCTGTGGGTCGACGCGAACTTCAAGGAAAGCCAGCTGCGCAACATCCGCATCGGGCAGCCGGCCGCGATCGAGAGCGACATCTATGGCGGCTCGGTCGACTACCACGGCCATGTCGTCGGCCTCGCGCCCGGCACCGGTGCCGCGTTCGCGCTGCTGCCGCCGCAGAACGCGTCGGGGAACTGGATCAAGGTCGTGCAGCGCGTGCCGGTGCGCATCTCGCTCGATGCGAAGGAACTGCAGGACCATCCGCTTCGCGTCGGTCTCTCGACCGCGATCAAGGTCGACACGCACGAGCGCAACGGTGCCGTGCTCGCGAACACACCGGCGACGAAACCGGTTGCCGAGACCGACGTCTACGCGAGCGATTTCGCCAAGGCCGAACAGGAGGCCGACGCGATCGTGCGTGCGAATCTCGCGCCGGCATCTTCCGCGTCACGCTGAGAAAAGCTCAAGTGGCCGACACCGCGCCGAAGAAAGCCCTGCCGCCCTTGCACGGCGCGCCGCTTGCGCTGCTGACGATCGCCGTCGCGTTCGCGACGTTCATGGAAGTGCTCGACATCACGATCGTCAACGTGTCGGTGCCGCACATCGCCGGCAGCCTCGCGGTCAGCCCGCAGGAAGGCACCTGGGCGATCAGCTCGTACTCGCTCGCGAGCGCGATCATGCAGCCGCTTTCGGGCTGGATCGGCCGCCGCTTCGGCGAGGTCAGGAGCTTCTGCGTATCGACTGTGCTGTTCGTCCTCATGTCGATGTTCTGCGGCCTCGCGGTCAGCATGCCGATGCTCGTCGTCGGGCGGCTGCTGCAAGGCGCGGGCTCGGGCCCGATGGTCGCGCTTTCGCTGTCGCTGCTGCTCAACAACTATCCGAACGAAAAGAAGGGCCTCGCACTGGCGCTGTGGGCGATGACGGTCGTCGTCGCGCCGATCTTCGGCCCGATCCTCGGTGGTTTTCTGACCGACAACTATTCGTGGCCGTGGATTTTCTACATCAACGCGCCCGTCGGCCTGCTCGCGGCCGTGGTCACGTGGACGCTGCTCAAGGATCGCGAATCGGTCACCGTAAAGGCGCCGATCGACGTGATCGGGCTCGTGCTGCTGATCCTCGGCGTCGGCTGCCTGCAGTTCATGCTCGACAACGGCAACGACAAGGACTGGTTCTCCTCGCCGATGATCACCACGCTCGGCATCATCGCGGTCGTCTGCATCACGTTCTTCGTCGCGTGGGAGCTGACCGAGGAGCATCCGGTCGTCGATCTCTCGCTGTTCCGGCGGCGCAATTTCACGATCGGCGTCATCGCGATGGCGCTCGGCATGACCGCGTTCTTCGGCATCAATGTCGTCTACCCGCTGTGGCTGCAGACCGTCGCGAACTACACCGCATCGTGGGCGGGCTACGCGACCGCGCCGGTCGGCATCCTCGCGTTCCTGATGTCGCCGATCATCGGGCGCAACATCCAGCGGCTTGAGCTGCGCGCCGTCGTGACGTTCTCGTTCCTCGTGTTCGCCGGGACGTCGTACTGGTTCTCGACGTTCCCGCTCGACACCTCGTTCTGGCAGTTCGTGCTGCCGCGGTTCCTGATGGGCCTCGCGATTCCGTGCTTCTTCATTCCGCTGAACCAGGTGATCCTGTCGGGCCTGAAGCCGCACGAGATCGCCTCGGCGTCGGGCCTCTCGAACTTCTTCCGCACGATCGCGGCGAGCATCTCGACCGCCGTGACGGTCACGCTGTGGCAGCACCGCGGCGAGATGCACCACGCAACGCTCGCCGAGCACATCAACAACGCGAGCTCCGCGACGCAGCAGTTCCTGCACGGCCTCAGCCCGATCGGCAACGCGGCGTGGCCGGTCATCGAAGGCATCGTCAACCGCGAAGCGCTGACGCAGTCGGTCAACGACGTGTTCCTGCTATTCGCAGGCCTGTTCCTCGCGATGATTCCGGTCGTCTGGCTGGCGCGGCCGCCGTTCGGCAATGTCGGGCCCGGCGCGGCGCACTGATCAGGTCGTAGCGGCTTCCGCACTGCCCGGCATCGCGCCGCGATCCGGCGAGCTCTGGCGCTCTTGCCGTGCCGCGAGCCGATGTCCGAGCCGGATCGCCGGCGCCTCGACGAAACGGAACACGAGCGACGCCGCGCAGAGCGTCAGCGCGGCGACGCCGACGAGATAGACCGCGAGAGGCTGCGTGCGCCACGGCGAATCGACCGGCTCGCGCAGCAGCGCGAGGTAGATCAGCTCGGCGACGACCGGGTGCAGCAGGTAGATCGAGTAGCTGATGCGGCCGAGCCAGTCGGTGAGCCGCGTTTCGATGCGCGCGACGCTGGTGCCGGCAATGAACACGATGAAGCCGAGCGCGTACGCGATCGTGTACGTCGGCAGCTTGTGCGTCGCGACCATCGCGCCGACCGGCAGCGCGAGCGCGTAGAAAATCGCGAGCGCTTTCAGGATCGTCGATGCAACGCGATCGTGCGCCGTCGTCGCCTGCAGCCGATACAGCGTCCCGAAGAACATCAGCGAAAGATTCAGCGGCCAGAACGACAGCGCAACGCTCGCCACCGGTTTGCCGATCCAGTGCATGCACATCGCGAACACGTGCAGAACGACGAGCGCGGCCGCGACGATCGCGATACGACGCGGCGAGAAAAGGCTCCGTGTGAGCAATAGCGTGATGCAGAGCGCGTAGAACACCGAGTTCGACGAGCAGCGTCCAGTAGACGCCTTCGGCCGGCCGCACGCCGACGACATCCTGCAGCAGCGTGAGGTTCACGAGAACCTCACCGGTCGAGAACGGCGATCCGGCGATCCAGAAGAACGCGAACGCCGCGAGCGGCACCGAGAGCCAGTACGCCGGAAAGATGCGGAAGAAGCGCCGGATCGCGAAGCCGCGCACCGGCGCCGCGCTTTCGGCGTGGATACTGAACGGCACGACGAAGCCGCTGACGAGGAAGAACACGACGACGCCGATGCGGCCGATGTCGAGGTTCGCCGCGAAGTCATTGAGCCAGCGTCCGTGCGCGGCCGTCGCGGGGCTCAGCGCGTGATAGTGGTTCGCGACGTGCAGCGCCAGCACGAGCAGCGCCGCGATGCCGCGCAGCGCATCGATGTAGCGCAGGCGCACGCCGCGACCGGCGACGCCCGCCGGGGTGTTCTCGACTTGCAGAGGACCGCTCCACCACCCGCCCAAGAGGCGCCGATCATACTCGCGTCTCCGCAGGGCCGCCGCTGCGTTGCTGCCAGCGCTCGGCGAGGCGGTGACCGAGCCGGATTCCGGGCTTTTCCACGAACCGGTAGACGATGCTCGCGACGACGAGCGTCGCCGCAAGACCGATGACCGAATAGACGCCGATGTGCTGCGTGCGCCACGTCGATCCCGCCGGCTGTCGATGCAGCAGCCACCACTCGATCGCGAGGAATACGATCACGTGGAAGAGGTAGATCGAATAGCTGATGCGCCCCAGCCAGTCCGTCACTTTCGTTTCGATGCGCACGACGCGCGTGCCGACGAGGAAGATCAGGAAGCCGATCGCGTACGTTGCGGGCTCGTTGTTCTTCGGTCCGTTCGCGAGCAGCGCGGCGACGGGCAGCACGACGACATAGCAGACGACCATCGCTGCGAGCAGCGCATCGGCGACGACGTCGCGCTTCGTCCCGTTCCAGCGGCTGCGGAAAAGCGCACCACACAGCATGACCGAAAGATTGAGAAACCAGTACGGCGTGCTCGTCGTCATGAACTGCCGCTTGAGCCAGAACCTCGCCGCAATGACGACAAACGCAAGCCCGAGCGCCGCCGCGAGAATCGCGACGCGACGCGTGTTGAAGAGGCTGCCCGAAACGAGCAGCACGACGCAGAGCGCGTAGAACACAAGCTCGACGAGCAGCGTCCAGTAGACGCCTTCGGCCGATCGCACGCCGAAGACGTCCTGCATCAGCGTGAGATTGACCAGCACTTCGCGACTCGTGAACTGCGTTCCCCAGATCCAGAACACGACGAGCGCCGCGAGCGGCACCGAGAGCCAGTACGCGGGATAGATGCGCAGGATGCGCTTGATCACGAACGATCCGACCGGCGCCGCGCGGTCGGGCAGGATGCTGAACGGGATGACGAAACCCGAGATCAGGAAGAACACGACGACGCCGATATGGCCGACGTCGATGAAGCCCGGGATCGCCGCGAACGCGCCGCCGGTCGCTGCCGTCTCGGGACTCGTCATCGAGAATGTCGAGGCGGCGTGCAGCCAGACGACGAGCAGCGCCGCGATTCCGCGCAACGCGTCGATGTAACGCAGACGTTCGTTCGACAAGGTGGCAGGCAGCGCGGTCATGCGCCGATAGTGCCAGCGATCTTGAGCCAGGTCCTACGCGCCCGATTCCCTCTCCCGCTTGCGGGAGAGGGTTAGGGTGAGGGCAGGCACTTGGTACAACGTCGCAAGACTTCCCTCACCCGCGCCTGCGGGCGCGGCCTCTCCCGCAAGCGGGAGAGGCGAACGGCGAAGGCTGTCTCAATCGCGCTCGAAAGGCCTGCGCACCTCGTTCTCTTCGCCCTTCTTCTCGCCCGACGAGCCCTGCGACGCAGCGGGCGCTGCGGCCGGCACCTGGATTTCCGGCGCGTTCTTCGCTTTCAGCGCCGCGTTGACCTTGACGACCTCGCCGTCGCGCAGCTTCGCGAACGACTGCTTGACGTCGTCGAGCTCCTTGCCCAACGCGTCGATGCGTGCGAGCTGGTAGTCGGCGGGCTTGCCGTCGTACGACATGATCGCGCCGTACAGCTTGTCCATGTGCTCGCGCAGGCGCTCCTCGCCGGTGATCGCGCCGCCTTCCTTGGTCGCGACGATCTTCTTGCGGATCGCGTCGGCCTGGCCCGAGCGATCGGCGAGCTGCTTGCGCATGCCGTCGTTCTCCGGAAGCTTCGCGGCGGCCGCATCGGCCTGTGCGCGCACGGCGTTGATCTGGAACACGAGATCGCTCATCTCGCCGAACATCGCGTGCACCTTCATCGCGGCGTCGAACTGCGCCTGGCGGTCGGCGGCCGAGAACGTCGCGCGGCGGTCGAGGCCGACGTCGATCTTGGTCTCGTAGATCTTGTCGCCCTTGGTCAGGCGCACCGTGTAGGTGCCGGGCGGCACGCGCGGGCCCTGCGTCGCGTTGAACGCGAGCTGCGCGGCCGGCGGCACGCGCGGCGGCTTGACGTGCATCGTCCACGTCACGCGGTTGATGCCGCGGCGCTTGCTCGCCGGCAGCGTGTCGACCACCTTGCCCTTGTCGTCGAGCACCTCGAGCTTGAGCTTGCCGAACAGATGGCGCGCTCTTCTGGTAGTACGTGATCGTCGGCGCCGTCCGGCGGATTCGGCGCCGGTGAACGCTCGCATCGCCCTCGGCCCAGCCACCGAACGCGCTGCATGCGCTGCTGGATCGGGCGCGTCGGAGGAACGCGGCTTCGCTGTCGAGCGTCTTCGGCGTCAGCGCGCGCAGCGGCGTGATGTCGTCGATGATCCAGATGCCGCGGCCGTGCGTGGCGAGCACGAGATCGATCGTCGCGAGCCTGGATCGCGAGGTCGCGCACCGCGACGCCGGGAATGTCGCCGCCCTTGAACTGCGCCCAGTGCGCGCCGCCGTCGATCGAGATCCACAGGCCGAACTCGGTGCCGACGAACAGCAGATGTCGGGCTTGACCGGGTCCTCCTTGATCACGTGCGCGTAGCCGCGCACGCCCTTGCGTCCTGCGGCGACACGAGCGCGTTCCACGTCTTGCCGTAGTCGGTCGTCTTGTAGACGTACGGCGCCATGTCGCCGAAGGTGTGGCGATCGAACGCGACGTACGCGGTGCCGGCGTCGAAGTGGCTGGCCTGCACCCAGATCACCCACGAGTTCGCCGGCACGCCCTTGACGTTGCCGACGACGTTCGTCCAGCGCTTGCCGCCGTCGCGCGTGACCTGCACGTTGCCGTCGTCGGTGCCGACCCAGATCATGCTCGGCGTTCTTCGGCGACTCGCTGATCGAGTAGATCGTCGTGTGCATCTCGGCCGCGGAATTGTCGACGGTGACGCCGCCGGACTCCTCCTGCTTCTGCTTGTTCGGATCGTTCGTCGTCAGATCCGGCGAGATGCGATCCCAGGTCTGGCCGTGGTCGCGCGAGCGGAACAGGAACTGCGCGCCGATGTAGATCGTGCCCTTCTCGTTCGGCGACAGCGCGATCGGCGTGTTCCAGTTCCAGCGCAGCTTCTCGTTGTAGTTCGCGGTCGGCTGGATGTCGCGCGATCTCGTGCGTGTTGCGGTTGACGCGGCCGATCGTGCCGCCCTGCGCCTCGGCGTAGAGGTAGTCGGGATCGGTCGGGATCGGCGAACATCCAGAAGCCGTCGCCGCCGTACATGTTCTCCCAGCGCGCGTTGGTGATGCCGCCCGGATACGCCGAGTCGCCGACCCACGAGCTGTTGTCCTGCAGGCCGCCGTAGACGTGGTACGGATCGGCGTCGTCGACGCTGACGTGATAGAACTGCGACACCGGCAGATTGTTCCCCTTCCACCACTGGTTGCCGCCGTCGTACGACATCCACAGGCCGCCGTCGTCGCCGGCGATCACGTGCTGCGTGTTCGTCGGATCGATCCAGACGTCGTGGAAGTCGCCGTGCGTGCCGCCGCCGACGTTGGCGAAGCTCTTGCCGCCGTCCAGGCTCTGGATCAGGCCAAGTCGGGCTTGAACAAGCGATCCGGATTCGTCGGATCGACGATCAGGTTGGCGAAGTAGAACGGCCGCCAGACCATCATCTGGCTCTTGTCGCGCTTCTCCCAGGTCGTGCCGCCGTCGTCCGAACGGAACAGCGCCGAGTCGGTCGATTCGACGAACGCGTAGACGATCTTCGACGTCCGACGGCGCGACCGCGACCGCGATGCGGCCGTAGGGCTTCGTGCGGGAAGCCCTTGTTCGCCGTGTCGGTGACTTCGGTCCAGGTCTTGCCGCCATCGCGCGTGCGGAACAGACCGCTGCCGCGACGGCCGTCGGCCGATTCGCCGCCGGAGCGGAACGTCCAGCCCTTGCGGCGGAAATCCCACAGCGCGGCGAACAGCATGTTCGGATCCTTCGGATCCATCGCATCATCGAGCAGCCCGGTCGACAGATTCGCTGCCCTTCAGCACGAGCGACCAGCTCTTGCCGCCGTCGGTCGTCTTGTAGAGGCCGCGATCGGCCGAGTCGCTCCACAGCTTGCCGGGCACGCACGCGTAAACCGTGTTGCTGTCGTGCTCGGATCGACGATGATCTTGACGATGCGCTCGGATTCCGGCAGACCCATGTTCGTCCAGGTCTCGCCGCCGTCGGTCGATTTGTAGATGCCGTCGCCGATCGAGACGCGAGTTGCGCGTCCACGATTCGCCGGTGCCGACCCAGACGTGTCGTGGTTCGACGGATCGATCGCGATCGCGCCGATCGACTGCACCGGCTGCTTGTCGAACACCGGCTTGAACGTCGTGCCGCCGTCGGTCGACTTCCAGACGCCGCCGGAGCGGCGCCGACGAAGAGGTCGTCTTGCCGTCCTTGCCGTGGCACGGCGGCGATCGCGGCGATGCGGCCGCTCATCGTGGCCGAGCCGATGTTGCGCGCGCCGAGGCCGGAAATGACGCCGGAATCGTAGCTCGGTGCCGCGGCCGTTGCAGCCGGCTTGTCGGCCGCGTTGACGGCGAGCGAGGCGCCGAGCGCCGCAGCGATCAGCGTCGTGAGCGAGAGGGTGCGGATGTTGTTCTTGAGGTCATGGTCATCTCCGGCTCAGTGGGCCTTGCCGGCCGGGAATGCAAAGACGCTGTCTTCGATCGGCACGTTCGCTTCGGCGTGCTCGATCGACGTCTGCTGTTTGCCGCCGTCGCCCTTGCTCTCGCTCGTCATCGCGAACGGGAAGAAGACGCCGTTGACCTTCTCGTAGTCGCCGAAGTCGGTCGTGCGCTCGCTCTGCGTGCCGCGCACATAGCGCTGCGCGACGACGCGTATTTCGAGGAAATGATCGGGATCGAGGAAGACGTAGTCGACGTCGCCGTTCTTCAGCGTCACCTTGACCTTGTGCGCCTGGGTGCCGTCGACATCCTCGGTGCCGAGGTACTCGACCTTGTCGCCGCGCTCTTTCGCGCCGATCAGCGCACCGGCGATCGGCGCGTCATCGGCGAGCGCCTTCGCGTCGTCGGCCGACATCTTCTCCGGGTCCTTGCGGCCCTGGAACGGCGAGATCTGCCACGCGTCCTTGCCGTCCCACGCCTGCACGGCGGTGAGGCCCTGGATGCTGGCTTCGCTGCGCACAAGGTCTGGCGCCTTCTGGTACTGCACGAGCCCGAGCTCGAACTGCTCGCCGAAGCGAAGCTTGCCTTCGACCTTCAGCGTCTTGATCGCAGCGACCTTGTCGGCGCCGCCGCGGGCTTCGAGATTCTTCGCGAGCAGTTCGTCGACCGTCAGCGCGTGCGCCGACGTCGCCGCGAGGGCGAGCGAAATGAAAAGTCCTACCGAGCGAATGCGCATCGACATCTCCAGTCGTGATGGCGCGCGGCCGGCCTGCCCGGTCCGGCACGCAACGAGTCGCGTGAGAGTAACGATCGGCGGTCATCCTAGCGATCGGTCGAAAGTCATGCTAACGACGGATCGCGCCTCGTACGCGGTAACGACCGCCGGGTCAGAGGCTCACGCGGCGGCGCAGGATGTCCCAGAACATGACCCAGTCGCCCACGAAGCTGTAGAGCGGGTGCTGGAACGTCGCCGGCCGGTTCTTCTCGTAGGCGAAGTGGCCGATCCAGGCAAAACCGTAGCCGACCAGTGGCGCGAGCAGCAGCCAGCGCGCGTCGGCCTTCGCGATCGCGACGAGGACGACGAAGATCACCAGCAGGCTGCCGACGAAGTGAAGGCGCCGGCAGATGCGATGCGAATGTTCGGAAAGATAAAAAGGATAAAACTCGCGGAAGCTCGCGTAGCGCATGGCGTCGCTCAGCTTTCCGGCAACGGGATGAACTCGGTCTCTCCCGGCACCTGGCCGAAGCGCTGCGCGGCCCAATCCGCCTTCGCGCGCTCGATGCGCGAGCGGCTCGACGCGACGAAGTTCCACCAGATGATGCGCTCGCCGTCGAGCGGCGCGCCGCCGCAGATCAATGCGCGCGCCGGCGTCGCGGCGGCGAGCTCGGCCTCGTGCGCGCCCACGAGCACGTGCATGCGCTCGCGCGGCAGCAGGTTGCCGTCGATCGAGAGCTCGCCATCGATGAGATACACCGCGCGCTCGACGTGCTCGGCCGGCAGCATCATGCGCGAGCCGGCCGCGAAGCGCGCATCGACGTAGAGCGTCGGCGAATAGACGCGCACCGGCGATTCCATGCCGAACCCGGTGCCCGCGATCAGGCGGATGCGCACGCCGTCGCGCTCGTCCTCGGGCAGCGTCGCCGCCGCGTGGTGGTGGAAATCGGGATCGACGTCCTGGCTTTCGAGCGGAAGGCCGAGCCACGTCTGCACGCCGTGCAGGCGCTGTCCGTTCGCGCGCTCGTCGGGCGGCGTGCGTTCCGAATGCACGATGCCGCGGCCGGCCGTCATCCAGTTCACGTCGCCGGGCCGGATGACCTGATCGGAGCCGAGGCTGTCGCGGTGACGGATCGCGCCGTCGTAGAGATAGGTGACGGTCGCAAGGCCGATGTGCGGATGCGGGCGCACGTCCATGCCGCGCGCCGGCATGAAATCGACCGGCCCGAAATGATCGAAGAACACGAACGGCCCGACCTGCCTTCGCAGGCGGAACGGCAGCACGCGCCGCACGACGAAGCCGTCGCCGAGGTCATGCAGGCGCGGCTCGATGATCAGATCCGACTCGCGGAGCATCAGGGCGTTCCGTCTGGCCGTGGCCCATGATGCCACTGGAGCCTGCACAAACAAAAAGGCCGCGGTGTGCGAGCACCGCGGCCTTTGCGCGAATTGCGGCGAAGCTCGATCAGGCCGCCGCCACGTCTTCCGCCTGCAGGCCCTTCTGGCCCTGCACGACACGGAAGCTGACTTTCTGCCCTTCCTGCAGCGTACGGAAACCGGTGCCGCTGATCGCGCGGAAATGCACGAACACGTCCGGTCCGTTTTCACGGCTGATGAAGCCGAAACCCTTGCTCTCGTTGAACCACTTGACGGTACCGATCTGACGATCCGACATGGAACTCTCCACAAGATTTAGCAAGATTGATGCTGCTCACGCCCGAGGGCGCGTCGAACACTGGGTGTGCAGGTGTACGTGAAGCGACGTAGCGGATCGTTGATCGGCGCTGCATCGGGTCACTGGCGCTTGTGACCGTGCAAACACAGCGGCGCGAATATACCTGAACATTTGGCAACAGGCGACAGCCCCAGGACCCGCTGTCAAGTGCCTATGGGGACTCTGGTTTTTGCCCCTCAATACGTGCGTACGGTCGCGGGCGGATCGCGCAGAAAGCGGCTCCAGTCGGCCGCCAGGCGGCCGAGCCCACCCGGGTATCGGGCCTCGAGGATCGTCTCGCCGGAACCGGTACGCAGGGGTCGGCCTTCTGTCGGGCCAGCACATCGTGAAGCGCCGCGGCGCCCTCGGGACTGCCGAGCAGCAGCGCGACGAGCGCATACGCGCGCTCGTAGCGACGGTCGCGATCGGCGGCGTAGAAATCGGAACCGGCGAGCGCGAGCAGCTCGACGAGCGCATCGCTGCCGTCGCCAGATGGCGCCGACGCGGCGAGCACGCTGCGGTCAGCCGCGAAGTCGATCGAACCGCCCATGCCCGCGACGCGATAGCGCCGGAAATACTCGGCGAGTCCTTCGTTGAGCGGCACCGGCAAGTTGCCGACCCACTCGTGGATCAGCGCATGCGTGATCTCGTGGCGCAGGATCGAGAACGCGAGCTCGTCGTCACGCTGCATGCGGACGTAGATCGTGTGCTTCGGCGGCACGTACGCGCCGGCCGATGCCGCCAGTGCAGGCTCGCCGATCAGCTTGCCGTACGTGTCCGGGTTGCCGACGAACACGATCTTGAGCGCCATGCCGGGCGGCCCGTCGATGCCGAGCGCTTCGTGGAACACGCGCTGCACCGCGAGCGTGTCGACGACGGCGCGGTGCTCGAGATCGGCCGGCAGGTTCACGTCGTAACCGCTCGCTTCGACCTTGACCGGCGGCAGGCCATGCACTTCGATCACGCGGTGATTGGCGACATCCGTCGTCGGCGCCGTGTCCGAATAATGCGTGACGCCAGCCTTGTCGACCCAGCGGTGGATCGTCGCGTCGCGCGGCGCGTTTGCATCGCCGGTGCTCGCAAGGCAGGCGGCCGAAGGCTCGGCGCTGTGCCGTTCCTGCGGCGGCTTCGGCGGTATCGGTGCCGGCTGCGTTTCAGGCGCGGCGACGGCAACCGGCATCGGCGGCTTGGCCGGCGCTGCAGTCGCGACGACGGGCACGGTCACCGGCGCGGCCGTTTCGCGTTGGCTGCACGCGCCCACGAGCAATGCCGCCGCGACGATCGCGGCGCCGCCCGTCGCACCGATCCCCTTCTGCCGTTGCGCCCTCATGCATCGATCGTCGGCTATCGCGCGCCCGGATTCGCTCGACCCTTCCGCAAAGCGGCGAGGTCCTGCCGCAGCAGCCATACAAGGTAGGCGACGATCAGGATGTTCACGATCAACGCGACGATCTTCATCGGCGTGAAGTGCCGATACATTTCCCAGAGCTCGACCGGGATGAAGAGGCAGGTCGAGATGACGGTGAGGTACTTCGCCCAGCCGCGGTTCTCCCACAGGCCGTAGCCTTCGATCGCGTACAGCGTCGCGTAGACGAGCGCGATCGCGCCGAACAGCGCGATCGTGTGCGCGTCGATGCCGACGAGCCAGCGGATCGCGCGGCCGACGAACTCGTGCCCGGTTGCGATCTGCAGCGTGCCGAGCCAGTGCGCGAACGCGTCGATCGCCTCCGGATGGCGCAGCCGGAAGAGCCCGATCGCAACGACGACGAGCAGCAGCGATTTGACGAACTTGAACGCGGCGATCGCCGCCAGCGTGCGCGGGCCGTGAAGGTGCGGAGCATGCATGGGGCGACCATACCCGATCCCGGCGACACGAATCGAAACGGCAGCCGAGCAGCGGCGCGCGTCGCGGGACTCGATTTGGTTCCAGTTAATCGGTGGCGGTTAGCTTTGCCGCAACGGGGCGTGAAGCCCTTCCACGAGGACGCTGCCATGTCTACCCGATTGCTGAGTTTCGTCATCGCCGCCGCGCTGTGCCCGCTTGCCGTCTCGGCGCAGCAGGCGCGTGATCCTTCGTCGGTCCCGGCCGATCCGTCGTCGCAGAAGAGCGAGACCTACCGCACGCCGGACGGTCCGCTGACGGTCACGACCGGCCAGCCCGCGCCGCGCTCGTATGCCACGCCGCCGCCGTTCTCGCAGCTCTCGCGCGGCAAGGGCTGCATCACGTCAGCCGATGCGAACGGCTACGACCTGCTCGCGAACGACTTCATCCATGCCGACGCGAACCGCGACGGCTGCGTCTCGCAGCACGAGTACGAGGGCTGGGTGCGCACGCCGCGTTGATTTTCGCGAGCGTCCTCGCATGAGGCCGTGCGCGCCTTCGTGGCGCGCACGGTTTTTCTCAGCGATACCAGTAGCCCGCGTGAAACCGCCACGCCGGACCCGTTCTGGCCCAGTGCGCCGGCGCGTAGCGATAACCCGGCCGCGGATATGTCCAATAGCCCGCGACCCAGACATGGCGCGCGCCATTCCAGCGCCAGTATCCCGGAATCCACGCGTGACCCGGCCGCACCGCGACGTGCTCCACGCGCACCGGCGGCGGCGGAAATCCGACCGAGACGCCGACGGCGACGTGCGCGAACGCAGGCGAGGCGAGCATCGCGGCGCCGGTGATTGCAGTGGCCATCGTGATCGACTTCAGGAACTTCATGGGCGTTTCCTCGTCATAGCGATCGCATTCCGGCGACCGTTGCTGCGAGAAACGTCCGGCCATCGTGCGCGTTGACACCGGATGACGGCGCACGTTTACAACACGGTCAACCGGCGCATGGCGCGCGATCCGCTATCCTTTCCAACCCTGTCCGAGAGAACCTCTTTCGATGGAGACTGCAACGATGTTCCGCAGCTGCCTGCTTCTGATTGCCCTATCGCTGCCCGCCGCGGCGGTGCACGCGCAGACCGCGCCCACGCCGCCGTCCCAGCCGAATCCGCCGGTGCGCATGGTTCCGCCGGGCGGCGCAGCCGGCGCGCCCGACGCTGCGCCCGCGCGTCCGACACCGTTCGACGAGATGGACACGAATCACGATGGCGTCGTCACCCGCGAAGAATACGTCGCGTATCAGAAGAAGCGATTCGATGAGTTCGACGCGAACCACGACGGCAAGATCGATGCGAAAGAGATCGCGAGCTCGCCGCCCTTGATGGAGCGCAACCTCAAGACCGCCGAGCGCATGGTCAAGGAGTGGGACAAGAACGGCGACGGCATCGTCAGCGCCGAGGAGTACCAGGCAGCCGCCGCGGACCGATTCGCGCGCCAGGACAAGGAAGGCACCGGCAAGATCACGCGGCCGAAGCCGCCGGGAATGCCCGCAATGCCAGCGAAAGGCCAGATCATGCCGAACGGTCAGCCGCAGAAGGCGCCGGTGCAACCGCAGCCGCAGCCCCAACCGACAAAGCCGTAACGGATTCCCGAAACGACGCCGCCCGCGGGATCACCGCGGGCGGATGTGTTTCGGAACGGATTTGGGTCAGCTATCAGCGCGTGTGCGTGCCATGGTACCCGCCGCCGCCATGACCCCCACCGCCGCCGCCATGACCGCCGCTGCCGCCGTGGCCGTGGCCTCCGCCCCAGCTGCCGTGATGGCCGCCATCCCAGTGGCCGTGGCCACCGCCGTGGTAGTGGCCGTAGTCGCTGTAATAGAGGCCGAGGCCAATCGCCGGACCCCAGAAATACGGGTTGTAGTAGCCCGGCCCGTAGTACGCCGGCGAGTAGTAGCCGCCGCCGTAGTAGCCGCCGCCGCTGTAATAGCCGTCACCGTAATAGCCGTCATTGGCTCCGTAGTACGCGTCGCCGTAGCCGCCGTAGCCGTCCGAGCGAACGTAGTAAGGATCGTAGTAGCAGCCGGCGAGCATCAGCAGGCCGGCGATGAGACCAGTTTTGAGCACGGTTTTCATGGCGACCACTCTTGGGCAAATTCGCGTGGAATTCAAGCTACGCCAAGCCGGTGAATCGGCGCTGAGCCTTTCCGGGTCGGACAAACTATTTTTCGTTTATTCGCTAGTCGGCGACGGCGCGTTGAGCCAGGCATCGAGGCGGCCGTCCCGTTCGTCCTTCGGCAGGCGCGCGAGGCCACGAACGTAGCCGTAGAACGTGGTCCAGTCGCCGTTTGCCTGCGTGAACAGACGCCCGAAAGCCGGCACCCAGCGGTCGTAGAGCCCGAACGGGACCAGCCGCGCGTTGTTGATCGGCGCGTCGACCCAGCGGTCGTAGCCGGCATCGTCCTTCCACTCGGTGGCGCGCAGGTGTCGGTAGCGGTCGCGGAACGCCTCGATCTCGCTCGCCTTCGCCTGGCGCATCGCCGGCGCGTCGAGCTCGCGCGTGTACAGGGCGCGCAGGCGCTCGCGAAGGTCGAGCACGAGCGCCGTGAAAGCGCCCTCGCGGGCGTCGCCCTTGTCGCCCGTGACGGGTAAGCCACGCGCTGCGCGCCATTCGCGCAGACCCTCGCGCTGCACGAATGTCGCGAACGACTCGTTGAATGCCGTGTCGTCTCCGGCGTAAACCCGCTGATGCGCGAGCTCGTGGAAGATCACGCCATCGAGCTCGTCGTCGCTCCAGCGCAGCATGCTGCTCAGGATCGGATCGGCGAACCAGCCGAGCGTCGAGTACGCGGCAGAGCCTTCGATCGCGGTGTCGTCGCCCTGCGCTGCGAGTTTTTTCTGCTCGCGTTCTGCGCTCGCCTTGTCGAAGAAACCGACGTACGCGACGCAGCCCGCGAACGGAAAGCAGTGCGTGACCGGATCGACCGAGAACTCCGGCGTCGCGAACACGTTCCAGGTCGCGTACGGCCGGCCGAGGTCGACGTAGCTCGTGTAGCTCTTGTTGCGCGGAAGGCCGAGATGATCGGACGCGAAACGGCGTGCGGCTTCCGCTTCGGTGAGGCGCGTGCGAAGCGCGGGATCCGTCTTCTCGTCCGCGACGATCGCGTCGATCGGCTTGCGGTGTACGAGCAGCGACGCCTCGCCATGCGCGACATGGCCGTAATAGCCGAGCGTGCTGCACCCGGCGATGAGCGCCAGCAGAAGCAGCGCTGCGATGACCCGCAATCGTGTCAGGCGCTGCGCCCGTCGTACGGCACGCGCTTCAGCGCAGCGAGATCGACACCTTCGAGGCAGCGCACGTTGATCGCGGCCATCGGATTGCCCTGGCGATCCGTGGCCATGCCGAACGGCGCGACGCCGCAGGTCGGGCAGAACTCGTGCTTGATGTGGTGCTTGTTGAATGTGTACGTCGAAAGATCCTCGAGCGGCGAATGAAGGTGCAGGTTCGCGCGCGGCACGAACCAGAAGAGATAGCCCTTCTTGCTGCAGATCGAGCAGTTGCACTCGATGACCTGCTCGATGTCGCCGTCGACGTCGTACGTCGTCTTGCCGCAGTGACAGCTGCCTTTGTAGGCCATCGTCGTCGCTCCGTGCGCCGCTTTTGCCAGTATGGACTACTTCTTTTCGATCCGCGTCGCGTGGCTCGCCGCGATCTTCCAGCCGTCGCCGCGGCGAACGTAGGTATCGGTGAACTGGAAATCGGCCGCAAAGGGTTTTTCGCCCGAAGTACCCTTCACCGACGTTACGCCGAGCACGATCGCGGCATCTCCGTAAAGCCGCACCTTCTGATCGTGGTTGCGGAACTCGTCGTAGCGGACGCCTTTCTTCGCATCGGCGATGTCGTCGGCGCGCGTCGTGACTTCGCTCTTCGAGTTGGTCAGCGTGTACGTCTCATCCTCGAGCTTGGCGATCGCCGCGGCGTCGCCGGTGCGCAGCGCATCGCACAGCGCGGCCTCGACCTTGCGGACTTCGCGTTCGTCGTCGGCCGGCGCGGCGATGGCAGGCTGCGCCAGCATCGCAACGGCAAGAAAATAGGCAACCTTCATGCGTTCTCCCCTCATCGGTATCCGAACTGCGGATGCGCGAGCTGATCGAGAAAGTGCAGCACGACGCGCGGCTCGAGCGCGATCGTGAACACGATGCCGTACACCGCGCCCCATAGGTGCGCGCTGTGGTTGATGCGATCCGTTTGCCGCCGGTCCATATAGATCGTGTAGCCGAGATAGAGCAGTGCGAACACGATCGCCGGCACCGGAAACGCGAACACGAGGATCATCGACCACGGCTTGATCAGAATGTAGGCGAAGAGCACGGCCGAAACGGCCCCCGATGCGCCGAGGCTCCGGTAATTCGCGTCGTTCCGATGGCGCCAGTAGCTCGGCAGCGCCGACAGCACGATGCCGGCCGCGTAGAAAAGCGCATAACCGGTCGCGCCGATGTACGGCGAGAACGCCTGCTCCATCGCCGCGCCGAACGAAAACAGCGTGAACATGTTGAAGAAGAGATGCCCGAAATCGGCGTGCACGAAGCCGCAGGTCAGGAGACGATCGTACTGATGCTGGCGCTGGATCGCCGGCGGCCACAGCACGAAGCGCTCGATCAGGCGCGGATTCGAGAACGCGGCGAACGAGATTAGGCACGTGATCGCGATGATCGCGAGGTTCACGGGTGCGGCAGCGAGCATCACGGCTCCGGTCGGCATCGATGCGCGCCACGATACGGTGCCCCGCTACGCGCCGACAAGCGCCAAGCAATCGATCACGGCTCGGCGAGGACGTCGCTCCACTCGGGATGCTCGCCCAAATAGTGCACGGCGTACGAGCACTTCGGCACGACGCGCCATCCGGTCGCTCGCGCGTGCGCAAGCGCGGCTTCCATCAGCGCAGCCGCGATGCCGCGATGGCCGACCGCGTCGGGCACGCGCGTATGCGTGATCGTCATGATGCCGCCGGCGAGCTCGTAGTCGAGCGTGCAGTGCTCGCCGTCGACGACGGTCTCGAAACGTCGTCCGGATTCGTCGTGCTTGACCTCGAACTTCATGACTTCAGCCTCATGCGTTCAGTGGCGCGATCTTCTCGACCCACGCCGCGTACGCGTCGAGGAACTTGCCGAGGAACTCGCGCGTCGCCTCGTTCGTCATCTTGCCCGAATCGTCGAAGAACTTGCCGGCGCCATGAAGGTACGCCTCGGGCTGCTGCAGCACCGGCACATTGAGAAACACGAGCGACTGGCGCAGGTGATGGTTCGCGCCGAAGCCGCCGACCGAGCCCGGCGAGACGCTGATCACGCCGCCCGGCTTGCCGTCGAAACGGTTCTTGCCGTACGGACGCGATCCGACGTCGATCGCGTTCTTCAGCACGCCCGGGACGCTGCGGTTGTATTCCGGCGTGACGAACAGAACACCGTCGGCGCGCTGGAGACGCTCGCGGAACTCGGTCCACTCGCGCGGCGGATCGTGCTCGAGATCTTCGTTGAGAAGCGCCAGCGCACCGATTTCGACGATCTCGAGCTTGAGCGTCTTCGGCGCGATCTCGATCAGCGTCTTCGCCGTCTTGCGATTCAGCGATTCCTTGCGCAGGCTGCCAACGAGAATTGCGATGTCACGCGGCGTCGTCATGACGAAGCCCTCCAGGGCGCAATCCTCAAGCATAATGCCGTCCCGCATGATCGGCACTTGAATCCGCTTCCGGCAGCCGATTCGCGCACTCGAAGAATGCCCTCCTCGCGATATCTCCAGCTCGACGTCTTTTCCGCGCGCATCGGCGGCGGCAACCAGCTTGGCGTCGTCGTCGACGCTCTGGGCTGGAGCGACGCCGCGATGCAATCGTTCGCCGCCTGGACCGATCTCGTCGAGACGACGTTCGTGCTGCCGCCGGAAACGGCCGACGCGAGCTATCGCCTGCGCATCTTCACGCCGACGCGGGAGATTCCGTTTGCCGGCCATCCGACGATCGGCAGCGCGCACGCGGTGCTCGATTGCGGCATCGCCAAGGCGATCGATGGAACGCTCGTGCAGGCGTGTGGCGCAGGCCTTCTGCCGATCCGCGTCCAGGGCGAAGGCGATGCGCGCACTCTTTTCCTGCAATCGCCGGCCGCGCGCGTTTTGCGCGAGGATCCGCGCGACGAGCCGCTGCTCGATGCCGCGCTCGCCGGCGCGACACGCGGCGCGCTGCCGCCGGCGTTCGTCGAAGGCGGCCGGCGCTGGTGGATCGCCGAGTTCGCCGACGAAGCGAGCCTTCGCGCGTGGAAGCCGGATCACGAAGCGATCGGCAGGCTCGCGGCGGCGACCGACAGCCTCGGCGTCTGCGCGTTCGCGCGCAGCACGTCGCCCGACTACGAACTCGTCGTGCGCGCACTGCCGGCCGGCGTCGGCATCGTCGAAGATCCGGCCTCAGGGGCCGCCAACGGATTGATCGCAGCGTGGATCGCGCACGCCGAGCCGAGCGGCGCGCTCGCGCGCGGCTATCGCGTCAGCCAGGGCCGCGAGATCGGCCACGACGCCGCGATCGTGATCCGCATCGAAAACGAGCGCATCTGGGTCGGCGGCCGCACGCGCACGATCGTCAGCGGGCGCGTCGACTGGTGAATGCGTTCAGACCTTGCCGGCGACGACATTGACGCTGAGCGCGAGGATGAACACATCGAAGAAGAACGCGACGATGCCGTGGAAGAGTGCCACGCGGCGCGCGCTGCGACGCTGGATCTGCACGTCGGACACCTGGAACGTCATGCCGAGCACGAACGCGAAATACATGAAATCCCAGTAGTCGGGCTCGTCGGTGCCGGGAAACGCGAGCGCCTTGTTGGGATCCTTGCACGGCCGGTAGTACTCGTGCGCGTAGTGCAGGCCGAACATCGTGTTGAGGAAGCACCACGACAGCACGAGGCTCGCGGCCGCGAGCACGATCGTGACGATGCCGCCGCTCTCCGATGCGCGAAGCTCGATGCCGAGCGAGACGACCGCGACCGCGCTCACCGCGACGCCGCTGAAAAGCACGCCCCAGCGCCCCGCGTCCTGCTTCGCCACGCGTGCGCGGATCAGCGCCGTCGACGAGCGGCCGAACATCCAGATGACGCCAGCGAGGAAGATCAGGGCCGACGCGTCGAACGCGTAGAGCATGCCGCGCGCGAGGCCGATGCCGGCGCCGAGCAGCGTCGCAAGCAACACGAGGAAGAGTGCCGCTGCCGTCGAGAAATGCGGGCGGTGCCGCGCGATGCGCGTCTGCCGCCTGAGCCAGCCTTCGTCCTGCGGCGTTGCGGTGTTCGGCATTTGCGTCGTATCCGCCTCGGGTGCGCGGATTGTACGCAACGGCGACTAGAGACGCACGATCCGGTTGCGGCCGAGCGTTTTTGCCTGGTACAGCGCCGAGTCGGCCTCCGAGATCCATGCGTGGACGTCTTCCATCGCACGCGTCGCCGATGCGATGCCGATGCTGAGCGTGCAGGACTCGCCCGGCGCGCGCTCGAATGTCGTCTCGGCGAGGCGCTGGCGGATCCGCTCGGCCGCGACGAGCGCTGCGTGCGTGCCCGTGTGCACGAGCAGGAGTCCGAACTCGTCGCCGCCGTAACGACCCGGCACGTCGACGTCGCGGATGCAGCTCTGGATCACCGAGGCGGCGGCGCGGATGACCTCATCGCCGGCGAGATGGCCGTAGCGGTCGTTGAATGTCTTGAAGTGATCGATGTCGATCATCATCAGCGACGCCGACGCGCCGCCGCGCTTGAAACGGCGCAGCTCGCTCTCGACCGCGACTTCCCAGCTCGAGCGGTTCAGGATGCCGGTCGCCGCATCGACGCGCGACTGCCGCGCGAGCATGCGGTTGTGCCGGCTCGCGCGCCGCGCGAGCGCGAACGTCGCCGCCGCGATCGCCATCGGATAGCCGGCGAGGAACGGCAGCGACATCAGGATCGAGCGCATCGAGCTATCAGGTTGGAACGCAAAATTGTTCGCGGCGGCCGTCAGCGCGCAGGCGGCGACCTGCAGCGCGAACGCGTGCCCGAGCAGGCGCCAGCCGCCGACGCTGATCTTGTCGACCGCGAGCATCACGAGCAGCAGCGCGCTTGGCACGACGCTGAAGCGCATCAGCGCGATCCAGACGCCGCCCATCGCGGAATCGATCAGGAGATTGTTGATCTCGGAACGCTCGGGATCGGTCCCGCGGAGCGCGAACTGGCGCGCAAGGTGCGGCCAGAGGAACGCGTCGATCGCGAGCAGCGTCCACACCCATGGCGGCGCGCCGTGGTCGAGCAGCACGCCCGCGACCGCGAAGAAGCCGAGCCCGAGCCCGAGCGCGCGCAGGCGAAAGACGCGCTCGACGAGTCGCGTTCGCGAAGTGTCCGATTCCATCGTCAGAGTTGTCTGCAGAACCAGCATGCGATGCCTGCCGCATGCGCCCGCGAAAACTCGCGTTTCCGGCGTATGCGATAGAGATTTAGCAAGCGACGTGCCAAAGGTCGCTTCAACGAAGCGGCCTTTACAACACGGCGTTAACCACGCCTGCAGCACGCGCGCGGTATGGTCGCGGTCCCTGAGGCGTTCAGCAAAGGAGAATTGCCATGAAGAAGACCGGCTCGGCCGAGTGGAAAGGTGGCTTGAAGGACGGCACCGGCTCGATTTCGACGCAAACCGGCGTATTGAAGAACGCGCCGTACGGGTTCAAGTCGCGCTTCGAGGACGGGCCCGGCACGAATCCCGAGGAGCTCATCGCCGCGGCGCACGCCGCGTGCTTCTCGATGGCGCTCTCGCTGATGCTCGGCAACAACAACCTCACCGCCGACTACATCCGCACGACCGCCGAGGTCTCGCTGGAAAAAGTCGGCGAAGGCTTCTCGATCACCGCTTCGAACCTCGTCCTCCACGCGAAGATCCCGGGCGCCGACGCCGCGACGTTCGAGCGCATTGCGAACGAGGCCAAGGCCGGCTGCCCGGTCTCGAAGGTCTTGAACGCGAAGATCACGATGCAGGCGACGCTCGACGCCTGACGGATTTCTGTCGCGCGACGAGCTTGGGTCAGCGATCGCAGAGATCGCTGGCCGTCGCCTGTGCGATGCGATGCAGCGCGGTCGCAAGGCGCGCGGCATCGCCTGCGATATCGCCGCCGATCCACGCGATGATCGCCGCGAGCTGGCCTTCGGCGATCGCGACTGCAGCAACGCCGAGCGCCTGCGGTGCCACGACGCCGCGCGCCTGTGCTCGCGCACGCAAGCGCTCCTCGATCATCGACGCGAGCACCCGCGCGACCTGCGCCGCGCGGTGCCGGCGAAGATCGCTTTCGCCGGCACGCGGTTCTCGTGAAAGTGCGCGAGCACGTCGCGCAGGGTCGACACGCGAACGTCGGGATCAACGGCGGCCGCAAGCATTGCGAACGGATAGCGGATCGTCTCGGCGAGCACGTCGTCCTTGTCGCGGTAGTGCTCGTAGAACGTCGAGCGGCCGACGCCGGCGCGTTCGATCAGGTCGGCGACGCGGATGCGATCGTAGCGGCGACCTTCGAAGCATCAGCGCACGAACGCGCCGACGATCGCCTCGCGCGTGCGCTCGATACGGCGATCTGTCGTTGCGACGGCATGCCCAATGCTCCTCGAGGAAACGATCGCTCCGGACGAAAGCGGACAACGGCCGCGCGATGTCCGCCAACGCCGCCGGCGCCGTTGCTAGGCTCGCCGTCAGTCTAACGACCGCTAGCAGCCATGACGACAGCGAACGACCATCCCGAACGTGCCGGCACGGCCGACGAAGCGCGTATCGCGGGCATCCTGCTGTCGCGACGACGCTGCTGCTCGATCCTGATGATGGCGCACCATCCGAGCGCGTCGACGCACGATCCGGCGTCGCTCGCGGCCGATATCGCCGGCTAAGGCGACGCTGTCGCGCGTCGTGCACGGCGTGCTGATCGCGATGCATCGGCGTCGAGCTCTTCGCGTTCGTCGTGTTCTGCCGCGCGGATCGACACCGAGCGCAGCGCCGCGCGCGCCGCGTTCGTCGCCTATGCGATCGGCACCGGCGCGATGATCGGCGCCGCGCTGATCAGCGGATTCATCGTCTCCGATCCTCGGCGTCTACTACGCGGGCACGGCCGATCCCGCGCCGTTCGTCGATCTCTGCGCGGCTCGCATGACCGGCAACCAGGCGCTCGCGAAGCTCGGCGTCGTCGCGATGTCGGCCGCGATCGTGCTCTGGTCGGTCGCGCTGTTTCGCACGATCGAACGCGCCCGCGCTGGGTCGCGATCGTCGGCTTCGCTCGCCGGTCTCGTGCCGGCGATCGCGCTGTTCGCCGGCGTAATCCGGCTCGACGTGCAGCGGCATGCTGCTCGTCGTCGTCGCACAGACGATATGGAACCTTGCCGTCGGCATCGAGCTGATTCGCGGCAGGATCTGAAGGCTCAGCGAGTCGGAGGTTTCGCTTCCATCTCGGCGAACTTCGCGCTCGACGATCGGCACGAGGGTCGCCGTGTAGCGTTCGGCCTCGGACGCGGAGAGGTGCGACCACTCCGGCAGGTCGTAACCTTGCAGCTCCGGATAATCCTCGAAGTGGATGCCCGGCGTCTGCGTCGCGGCGAGCAGCGGATCCCATGTCTTCGCGCGCGGAAATGCGCGCTGCTCATAGGCGTAGTATTCGCCGGCGCTCGGCGCACGCACGAAAAGAACGCGCACGCCGCGTGCGCGCAGCGTCGCGATCGCCGCAACGGCCTTGGTGATCGCCTCGTCGATCGCCTTCTGCGCCTCTCCGGGATCGGCCTTCGTTTCACCGAGTTTGCGGACGTCGAAATCCTGCGCCCAGACGCGGCGCGCGAGCGCGCGATAGTCCGGATCGGTCTCGACCTTGTCCCACATCTGCGTGTTGCGATCCTCGTCGTGCAACGCGAGCTTGCGCACGCTAAGACGCGAAGGCAGGCCCGGCCGATCCGGCCACGGCTGGCGACGCACCACGGTCGAGAGCGCGTAATCCGGATCGTAGAACGCGAACACGGGCTCGATGAAGCGCATCGAAAGCCAATCGCCGATGCGCTGCGACGGCGTCTGATCGCGCAGATAAGGCAGCACGGAAGCGCGATACGCGAAGCCGGTGAAGATGATGTCCGGCGAGACGTCGACGACGCAGCCGGCCGGTGAAGTTCGGATCCGCCGCGAGATTTTCGACGATCGGCACCGGCGAGGTGCCTTCGAGTGCGAGCTGGATCGGCCGCTTGCCGGTGATCTTTTCCCAGACCGGCAGCTGCGTGTCGAACAGGATGCGCGACGCGCCGATCAGCACGGTCTTGTCGCCCTCGCCCGCGTCGATGCGCCGGCGCTGCATCGAGCCACTGCCCGTCGCTGTTGCGATACGTCGGGGTGACGCCGTACGCGCGCCAGTAAAGTTCCCAACCTGCCAGCATGAAGCGCGAACATCACGAGCAGCCGACGAAGGATCGCTGCCCCACGGCTGCGCCGGAATATCGCGCACCGGCACCGGCTGCGCGACGCCGGGCCGGTCCGACGCGGTCAGCCGCACCGGCACGAATGCCGGATCGAGTACCGCCGCAGCGGCCGATGAACCGGAAACTGTTCAGAACTGGAAGTAGATGAAGGCATTGCCGGTCCCTTGTGCAATGACGATCGCGAACGCCATCAAGGCCCAGACCGCCGACACCATCGGCGCGGGTGTGCGCGCGATCGCGATCTCGAGCGTGCGCCCGCGCATCAGCCAGTGCGCGAACACGATCGCCGCCGACGATCGCGATGACGCGCGACGAGGTGCACGATCGGCAGGATCGGCGTTGCGCGTCGCCGTTGAAGCCGAACATGCCGTGCAGCACGAGTCCACGCCTTGCCGAAGCTCTTCGCGCGGAAGAAAACCCAGGTGACGTTGATCAGCGCGTAGGTCAGGAGGCCGAGCCCGATCAGCGCGAGCGGTCCCGGCCGATAGCCGGCGAAACGATGCTTGCAGTACGCGCTCGACCGAGAGATAGAGCCCGTGCAATCCGCCCCAGACGACGAACGCCCAGCTCGCGCCGTGCCAGAGGCCGCCGAGCAGCATCGTCGTCATCAGCGCGATGTACGTGCGCGCCTCGCCGTGCCGGTTGCCGCCGAGCGGAATGTAGAGGTAGTCGCGCAGCCACGACGACAGCGTGATGTGCCAGCGCCGCCAGAAATCCGAGAAGCCGACCGCCGCATACGGAAAGCGGAAGTTGTCCGGCATCGCGAAGCCGAGGCACATCGCGGCGCCGATCGCGGTCGTCGAGTAGCCGGCGAAATCGCAGAAGATCTGGCCCGCTGAACGCGAGCGTCGCGATCCAGGCATCGAGCACGCCCGGAATCTTCGTGCCGTCGTAGACCATCTCGGCAGGCTTGGCGAGGAAGCTGTCGGCGAGCACGATCTTCTGGAACAAGCCAAGCGTCATCAGCGCGAGCCCGAAGCGGAGCTGCGTGGCGGTCGCGCGGCGCGGCTCGGCGAACTGCGGCACGAGCTCGGTCGGCCGCATGATCGGTCCCGCGACGAGATGCGGGAAGAACGTCACGAAGAGCGCGTAGTCGAGGAAGTTCCGCGCCGGCGCCGCGCGCCGCAGGTAAACGTCGAGCGTGTACGACAGCGTCGCGAACGTATAGAACGAGATGCCGACCGGCAGCACGATCGAGAACGACGGCGGCTGGTAGTCGACCCCAAACCCGGCCATCAGCACCTTGAAGTTCTCGAGCATGAAGGTGCCGTACTTGAAGTAGCCGAGCATGCCGAGGTTGACGACGACCGAGAGCAGCATCCACGCGCGCCGCGCGGTCGGCTTCTCGGCTTTGACGAGGCCTTGCGCCGCGTACCAGTCGACGACCGTCGAGATCCAGAGCAGGATCACGAACGGCGGATTCCACGCCGCGTAGAAAAGATAGCTCGCGATCAGAAGATTGATCTTGCGCGTCGTCCACGCGAACGGCATCGAGTGCAGCGCGAGCACGCACGCGAAAAAGACGACGAACGTCAGCGAGTTGAAGACCATCGCACCCTCCCCGGTACGAACGGCTCCGCGCGCACACCTTTGCGGGCGCACAGGGACCCCGTAGCTTCACTCTCCGGAAGACGGACGCGCGTCGACTCTTCCTGCGCGGCGAATCTCCCCCCGCGCCGATTGTGGCACCCCTGCTCCCGCTGCGCGAGCGCCCGCAAAGGCCGGGGCGTTGACGATGCCGAGAAACCGATTAGGATTAATGCGTGACCGCCGCCGGCTTCCGCCGCGCCGCGCGAACGCATCACAACGGAGGTTCGTATGAAAGGCTTGAATCAGCAGAAGAGCGACAAGAAGAAACCGGCCAAATCGCTCAAGGAAAAACGCGCCGAGAAGCAGCAGAAGAAGGCAACGAAGCCCCGCTGAACAGGTCAGCGCGTGCCCGCGAACACCGCGAGCATGCCGGCATACGGCTTGACCATCACGTCCGGCGCGCCCGAATAGCCGTCGGACGCCGTATAGATCTGCGAGAGCGTGCCGTCGAGGAACAGCGCGTCGCGGCAGCCGAGCGTGTCGCGGAAAAGCCGCGCGAACGCGTGGAACGTCACCGGCGCGATGCTGACCGCGAACACAGCCTTGTCCGGCGCCGGCGCGCAGACGCCGCTGCGCCACTTGCGGCTGTCGGAGCCTTCGACGAACGCCGGATTGATCGCGCCGTCGACGACGAGCATCGGGCCCGACTGTGTCGCGAGGCGCGCGTCGATCGCGAGCGCACGCCACACGTCCGTGCGCACGACGCCCGCATGGCCCTGTGCATCGACATAGAAGATGCCGTTCGGCTGCATGCCGAAGTTGCCGGAGCCGCCGCGCGGCTTGGTCGTGTTCAGCGGTCGCAGCATCCTGCCGCCGGCGATTGTGAGACCTAGCGGGCGGTCGCTGCGGTCGTAGATGCCGGCATTCGTCGCGAACGCGAGTGTCTGACCGATCGCCTCGCCGCCCTGACGGAGCCTCTCGATGCTGCCGTAGGCGGCGCCGTTCGCGTCGAGCCAGTAGAGATCGAGCGGTTCCGCCCCGAGATCGATGGTCACGACGCGGAAATCGACGTCGCCATCGTGCACGAGCCGGCTGTCGAGCGCCGTCGCGCGCATCGGCACGAGCGCGCAGATCAGAAGCAGCGCAAACAGCGGCGCGAGCGGAAATGTTCGCATCCCGCATTGTCGCGCGCCTGACCCGCTCGCGTCGATCCGACACCGGCACGTCGCGTTGCCGCTACAATCATCCGCAGCACGCAACCGGCGACGCCAATGCCCTCGTTCGATATCATTTCCGAAGTCGACAAGCACGAGCTCACGAACGCCATCGACCAGGCGACGCGCGAGCTCACGAACCGTTTTGACTTCAAGGGCGTCGACGCGACCTTCGAGCTCGACGGCTACGTCATCACGCTCTCGGCACCGAGCGACTTCCAGCTGAAGCAGATGCTCGAGATCCTGCGCCAGCGCCTGACCGCGCGAAAGATCGACGTGCGCGCGCTCGACGTCGCCGAACCCGAGGTCAACATCGCGAGCGCCAAGCAGAAGGTCACGGTCAAGCAAGGCATCGAGCAGCCGGTCGCGAAGAAGATCATCGGTGAGATCAAGGCGGCCAAGCTCAAGGTCGAGACGCAGATCAACGGCGACAAGCTGCGCATAACCGGCAAGAAGCGCGACGATCTGCAGCTCGCGATGGCGCTGTTGCGCAAAAGCGAGCTCGAGGTGCCGCTGCAGTTCGACAATTTCCGCGATTGAGCGTGCGATTCGCTTGCGGGCGTACGCTCCGGCGCGATCATGAGACCGCATCCGCTCGATAATCCTGTCTGGGCTTCGCTGCGAAGCCATCATGTTTCGCTGTCGATCAACGCCGACGGCGCCATGCGCTACCCGGCTGACGTCGCGCCGTTCGTCGGCGTCGCTGCCGCCGATGCGCGCGCGGCCGCTGCCGTCGAAAGACTCGTCGCGCACGGTGAGCTCGTCATCTTCGTCGGCACGGCGCCGCCGCTGTCGAGCGCATGGCGCGTCGAGCACTCGGGGCCGATCGCGCAGATGATCCGCCGCACGCACCTCGAAGTGCCCGACGGCCCGCCGACGATCGAAGTCACGCATGAAGAGCAAATCGCCGACATGCTCGCGCTGACCGCGCTCGTCTACCCGCACTACTTTCGCCCGCGCACGATCGCGATGGGCCGCTACTTCGGCATCTACGACGGCGACCGGCTCGCCGCGATGGCCGGTGAGCGCATGCATTGCGAAGGCCATCGCGAGATCAGCGCGGTCTGCACGCACCCCGACTATCTCGGCCGCGGCTACGCGAGGCGGCTGATCGCGCAGCTGACGAACGACATCCTCGACGACGGCGAGCTGCCGTTCCTGCATTTCGCGCACGAGAACGTGCGTGCGAAAGCGCTGTACGAGCGGCTCGGCTTCGAGTTCCGCGCGGACGTGCTGCTGCACGTCGTAACGCGGGCGGAGCAATGAACGAGCTTCCGGCAAACGACGCGAGCATCGACCGCAGCGCACGCGCATCGCACCGTGCCTTGCGCTGGCTGCCCGGCCTCGAGCTCGCGCGACGCTATGACATCGCGTGGTTGCGCAGCGATCTCGTCGCGGGTCTCGTCATGACGACGATGCTCGTGCCGGTCGGCATCGCGTACGCCGAAGCGTCGGGCGTGCCCGGCATAAACGGCCTCTACGCGACGATCATTCCGCTGCTCGCGTATGCGCTGCTCGGGCCGAGCCGCATCCTCGTGCTTGGCCCGGACTCGGCGCTCGCTGCGGTGATCCTCGCGACGATCGCGCCGCTCGCAGGCGGCGATCCCGCGCGCGCGATCGCGCTCGCGTCGATGATGGCGATCGTCTCGGGCCTCGTCTGCATCGGCGTCGGCCTTGCGAAGCTTGGCTTCATCACCGAGCTCCTGTCGAAGCCGATCCGCTACGGCTACATGAACGGCATCGCGCTGACCGTTCTCCTGAGCCAGATTCCGAAGCTGCTCGGCTTCAAGGTCGGCGAGTCAGGGCCGATACGCCAGGCGTCGGGCATCGTCCGCAACATCCTCGACGGCGACACGAATCTCACGGCGTTCGCGATCGGCGCCGCAACGCTCGCGCTGATCCTCGTGCTGAAGCGCTGGCCTCGCTTGCCCGGCATTCTGATCGCGGTCGTCGCGGCGACGCTCGTCGTCGCGCTGCTTGATCTCGGCACGAGCGCGGGCGTCGCGGTGCTCGGGCCGCTGCCGCAGGGCTTGCCGCTGCCGAGCGTGCCGATGATCCACGCGTCCGACTGGACGCCGATCGTCCTCGGCGGCTTCGCGGTTGCGCTCGTTTCGTTCGCGGATACGAGCGTGCTCTCGCGCATCTACGCGGCACGCCTGCGCGCGCCGGTCGATCCGAATCAGGAAATGGTCGGCCTCGGTGCCGCGAATCTCGCGGCCGGATTCTTCCAGGGTTTTCCGATCAGCAGCAGCTCGTCGCGGACGCCGGTCGCCGAAGCCGCCGGTGCGAAGACGCAGCTGACCGGCGTCGTCGGCGCGCTCGCGATCGCGATGCTGCTGCTCGTCGCGCCGAACCTGCTGCGCCATCTGCCGCAGACCGCGCTCGCGGCGGTCGTCATCGCGGCCGCGATCGGGCTCTTCGAGTTCGCCGATCTCAAGCGCATCTATCGCATCCAGCAGTGGGAGTTCTGGCTCTCGATGGTCTGCTTCGCCGGCGTTGCGGTGTTCGGCGCCGTCGAGGGTATCGCGATCGCGATCGTGATCGCCGTCATCGAGTTCCTCTGGGACGGCTGGCGCCCGCACTCGGCCGTGCTCGGCCGCGTCGATCAGGTGCGCGGCTATCACGATATCGCGCGCTATCCGGATGCGCGGCAGATTCCGGGGCTCGTGCTGTTCCGCTGGGACGCGCCACTCTTCTTCGCGAACGCGGAGCTCTTCCACCAGCGCGTGCGCGACGCAATCGCCACCTCACCGACGAAAGTGCGCCGTCTCATCGTCTCGGCTGAGCCGGTGACGAGCGTCGATGTCACCGCAGCGGACGTGCTGCGCGACCTTGTCGAGGAGCTCCGCGCCGAGGGCATCGACTTCTGTCTCGCCGAGATGAAGGATCCGGTCAAGGACAAGCTGAAGCGGTTCGATCTCTTCGACTGCATCCGGCAGGACCGGTTCTTCGCGACGCTCGGCGAAGCGGTGCACGCGTATCTGGCGACGTATTCCGTCGAGTGGAGTGACTGGCAGGATCGCAGTCCGTGACGCTCGGGTAGTGAGAAAAACCTCAGGGTGCCGGGACTTCGAGCTCCTTGCAGATTCTCTTCGCGAGATGCTCGTTGATGTCGTTGTGTCGCGGGATCGTCGCCACCTTTGCTGCGACGCGATTGACGTAGACCGTATGCGCGCCGCCCTCGCGCAAGAACTCGCAGCCATGCCGCTCCAGATGGCGCAGCAGGTCCCTGCGTTTCATCCGACGGCTGACAGGCGCTCGCGAATGACGGCGTGGCCCTTGATCGATTCCTCGGCTAACGTGCGATTGGCTTCGAGCACGAGCTGGACCGCTTCCCTGAGATTGGCCCTGGCCTCTTCGAGTGTCGCGCCCTGCGTATTCGCGCCGGGCAACTCCTCGACGAAGCCGATGTAGCCTTCTGGGACTTTCTCGAAAACCGCTGTCAATTCCATCGTCGGCACCTCTGGGCGCGTTTCACTATACGCGTTAGCGGCGCGCTTTGGCTTTCTTGTCCGGCTTGACTTGCTTGGCCACGACCGGCGCTTTCGCTTTGCCGGAATCGACGCCGCTCGATGCAGACCCGCGCGAACGCAACCACGCCGCATATTCGTCGAGATCCCCGTCGAACTCCTCGACCTTGCCGTCGGCGACACGCCAGAACGTATCGCAGACGAGACCGGTCAGATGCCGGTCGTGAGAGACGAGCACGATCGCGCCCGGAAAATCGCTGAGCGCCTCGGCGAGCGCCTCGCGCATGTCGAGATCGAGATGGTTCGTCGGCTCGTCGAGCAGCAGCACGTTCGGCTTGCGCCACGCGATCAGCGCGAGCGCGAGCCGCGCGCGCTCGCCGCCGGAGAATCCGTCGACGACCTCGAACGCACGATCGCCCGGGAAGTTCCACTTGCCGAGGAAGTCGCGGAAATCCTGCGCCGAAACATTCGGCGCAATGTCGCGCAGATGATCGATCGGCGTCTGCCCTTCGTGCAGCGATTCGACCGTGTGCTGCGCGAAGTAGCCGAGCACGAGATCGGGATGTGCGGTGCGTTCGCCGGACAGCATCGGGATCTCGCCGACGAGCGTCTTGACGAGCGTCGACTTGCCTGCGCCGTTCGGACCGAGCAGACCGATGCGATCGCCGGCCTCGAGCCCGAACTTGACCTTGTGCAGCACGACGACGTGGTTCGACGTGTCGAGATCGAGCGTGTGATCCGACAGCCCGATGCGCTCGATGTCGTCGACATCCTCGATCGTATAGCCGGCCTCGACGTGCGAGAGCCGCAGCAGCGAATGCGGCAGCTTCACGGGCTCGGCGAAATTGATATGGATCTGCCGCTCGGCGCGCACGGCCTCCGTTCCGGGCAGCTTCGCGAGACGCTTCATGCGCGACTGCGCCTGCTTGGCCTTGCTCGCCTTCGCCTTGAAGCGGTCGATGAACGCCTGCAGATGCGCGCGCTCGACCTGTTCCTTCTCGAACGCGATCTGCTGCAGGTGCAGCTGTTCGGAACGCTGGTGCTCGAAGCTCGTGTAGTCGCCGGTGTAGAGCTTCGCGCGGCCGTCATGCAGATGCAGGATATGCGTCGTGACCCCATCGAGAAACTCGCGATCGTGCGAGATCATCAGCAGCATGCCGGGATATTTCAGCAGCCACTGCTCGAGCCAGAGCACGGCATCGAGATCGAGATGGTTCGTCGGCTCGTCGAGCAGCAGCAGGTCCGACGGCATCATCAGCGCACGCGCGAGATTGAGGCGCACGCGCCAGCCGCCCGAGAAATCCGAGACCGGCATGCGGTGCGTCTCCGGCCGGAAACCAAGACCATGCAGCAGACGGCCCGCGCGCGCCTCGGCGTCGTAGCCGTTGATGTCGGCCATCTTCTGGTGCGCGATGGCGACGGCGTCCCAGTCCTCCGCCGCGGTCGCCGCCGCTTCGGCCTTCAGGATCGCATCGACCTCGGTATCGCCCGAGACGACGAAGTCGATCGCCGCATCGGGCAGCGACGGCGTCTCCTGCGCGACGCTCGCAATGCGCAGGCGCGAGGGCAGGTCGAGATCGCCGACGTCGGGCTCGAGCTCGCCCTGAATCACCGCGAACAGGCTCGTCTTGCCGCAGCCATTTCGGCCGACGACACCGACGCGCGCGCCGGCGTGCAGCGCGAGGTCGACGTTGGACAGCAGCAATCGTTCGCCGCGACGAAGGGCGAAGTTCCTGAACGCGATCATGGGGAGCATCGGACTTGCGGAACGCACATTGTAGCTGACCCACGCGTCAGGCACTTGACCCGCGCCGCCGCTGCTGCGCATATGCCGGCCCTGCTTTTCCGCCACCGTTCCGATGTCTTACCGCTTCGACGACTACGCGCTCGATCCGCGCACGCGCCGCCTGACGCAACGCGGACGCGAGATCGCCGTCGAGCCGCGCGTGTTCGACCTCGTCGTCTACCTCGTCGCGCAGCGCCCGCGCGCGATCGGGCGCGACGAGCTGATCGCCGCGGTCTGGGGCCGCGTCGACGGCAGCGACGCGACGCTCGCGCAGGCAATCCTCAAGGCGCGCCGGCTGTTCGGCGACGACGGCAGCGCGCAGCGGACGATCCGCACGGTTGCGCGGTTCGGATATCAGTGGGTCGCTGCGACCGAAGAAGGCGACGCCGCGCCGCAAGCGCAGATGCCGGACGCGACTGCGCCCGAACCACTGCACGCGCAGGCGCCACCGGTTCGTCGCTCCCTTTCCCGGCCGATTGCACTCGCGTCCGGTGCCGCCCTTCTCGCCGTTGCGCTTGCCGTCGCGTGGATGCGTCACGACGTTGCGACCGGCACGCCAGCGCGCGACGCGACGACGCGCATCGTGCCCGACCTGATCCTCGTCGCCCCGGCCGATGTCCACAGCGCCATCGCCGAGGACGGCTGGATGCGCCTCGGCCTGATGGCGATGACGGCCGACGCGCTGCGCGCATTGCCGGGCCGCGCCGTCGTGCCGAACGAGACATCGCTCGCCGTGGCCGCGGACAAGACGTCCGACATCGCGCATCTTCGCGCCGCAACCGGCGCCGCGACGATCGTCACGATTGACGCGCGCCACGACGGCGAACGCTGGCTGTTCGATGCGACGGTAGCGGCCGCCGACGGCTCGAGACAATCGCTCGACACCGAATCGGCCGACGCGGTCGCAGGCGCGGCCGCGCTCGCGCAACAGATCCGCTCGGCGCTCGCGCCGGACGAGCATGGCGAATCGAGCGTTGCGCCGGAGGTTCTTGCGACGGCCGCGCGCATGCAGTCGGCGATTCTCGAAGGCCATGGCGAACGCGCGCTCGCGCTCTCCGAAAGCGCCGGCGATGCGATCCGCTCGGCGCCGGAGATCGTGCTCATCCGCGCACGCGCGATGAATCGCGTCGGCCGCGCCGCCGACGCGGTCGCTGCGCTCGACGCGTTGATCGCGAAGGCCGGCAACACGTCGCCGTCGTGGCTCGCGCTCGCGTGGTCGACGCGCGGCTACAGCGAGCTCGTGCTCGGCGCGCCGCAGGCAGCCGACGCCGATTTCCGCCGCGCGCTCGCCGCGAGCGGCGGCGATCGCACCGAGGCAGGTCGTGCATGGCGCGGCCTCGGCAATGCAGAGGCGGCCGAGGGCGCGTTCGACGATGCCGAAGCGAGTTATCTCCGCGCGCGTCTCGAGCTCGAAGCCGGTGGCGACCGCCTGTTGCTCGCGCACCTTTACGACGATCTCGGCTCCGTCGCCGGCCGGCGCGGCCGCTTCGACGACGCGATCGCGCATTATCGCGACGCCGCCGCGGCCGCCGCAGCGCTCGGCGCGACCGAAGTCGAGCTCGGCGCGCGCATGAACGTCGCGATCGCCGAGCAGGAGCTGCTGCGCCATCACGACGCGCTCGACGCATGGCGCGGACTGCTCGCGCGCATCGACGCGCTCGACTATCCGTCGATGCGCCGCTATGCCGCCGTGCACTACGCCGATGCGCTCGCCGAGACCGGCGCGCTCGCCGCGGCAAAGGCCGAGCTCGATAAAGTCGCCGCATCGCACGCGCTGACCGGCGTCAGGGACGCGCTCGAGGACGTGCGCATCGATCTTGCGCGCGTGCGGCTCGCGACCGGCGACGCGACTGCCGCGTCGCGCGAGCTCGCGGTCTTCGAACACGCGCCGCCGGCCGCCGATGCGCTCGCGCTCCGTGCCGCGCTCGGTAGCGGAGACGGCGCCGCCGCACGTGCAGCAGCCGCGAAGCTCGAAGGCGCTTCGAAATCCGCCGATGCCTCGCTCGCGCTCGCCGAATGGCGGACGAGCACGCGCGAGGCCGAAGCCGCGACCGCCTGGCACGACGCACTCGCGGCCGCGCGCGCCGACGGCTCGCCGCGCGATCTGCGCGATGTCGCAGTCGCCGACGCGACGCTTGCGCTGACTCGCGGCGACACCGAAGGCGCGCGCACGCTTGCCGCGCTCGTCGAGCCTTACGCCACGGACGACTTCGCGATCACCCTCCTGCTCGCGCGCGTCACCGCAGCCGCGGGCGAAGGCGCGCGGGCCGGCGAGCTCTACGAGCACGCGCACACGCTCGCCGGCGAGCGCTGGAATGCGACGCTCGCGGCCGAGGCATCGGCGGCCGCGTCGCCGACGCGGCGCGTCGCGATCGCACCCGCGGCGACGATTCGTTGAGCGCGCAAAGCGCTTCTTGATCGCATCGTGATCGTTCCTTGAAGCAGCCAGACGCCTGCAGCGCTACGGTCGGCTCGGGATTTCCACCCGTTCAGGACCGTCCATGCACCCGATCGCCTCGCGTCCGACTTTGCTCCGCCTCGTCCCGCTCGCTGCCGCGCTGGCGGCACTGTTCTCGACACTGCCTGCGCGCGCCGGCAGCTTCACGGCCTCGGACTATGCGAGCCTCGTCGACGCGATCAACGCGGCGAACGCAGCCGACTCGCGCTCGGCGCCGCACACGATCACGCTGACCGGCGACATCACGGTTGCGGGACCGGTGCCGCTCGTCCTCTGCAACGCGACGATCGACGGCCAGGGACACACACTGAGCGGCGCCGATCAATACCGACTCCTCTTCGTCGGCGTCGACGAGGACACGCGCGCGTCGGTCGCGACCGCGTTCCCGGACAGCGCGCTCGGCGCGCGGCTCGCGGTCACGATCGAAAACCTGACGCTCACGCACGGTGCCGCGTATGGCGGCGCCGGTTCCGGCGAAGGCGGCGGCGGCATGGGCGCCGGCGGCGCGCTCTTCATCGGCGGCGCTGCCGACGTGACATTGCAGGACGTCGTGTTCGACGCGAACCAGGCCTTTGGCGGCAATGGCGGCGGCGGCACGGTCGGCGGCGGCGGCGGTCTCGGCGGCAATGGCGGCGGCGGCGGTGGCGGCGGCATCTATGGCTTGGGCGGCATCTCGGGCGGCGGCGTGTTCAGCGACGGCGCCATCGCCTACGAGACCGACACGCGCGATCCGGGCGGTCCCGGCGGCGGCGGCTACACCGGCCGCGGCGGCGACAGCAACAACACACCGCCGGCCGCGGGCACGCTCGCGCTGTTCGGCCTCGACGGCAACGGCGGCAATGGCGGCGGTGACGGCACGATCGAGGGCGATCCCGGCGCTGCGATCGGCGGCGGTGGCGGCGGCGGGACCAATTCGGGCGGCGGCGGTGGCGGCGGGTTCGGCGCCATATCGGGCACCGACAGCGACGCGAGCGCAGGCACGCCGGGCAACGGCGGCGACGGCGGCTTCGGCGGCGGCGGCGGCGCAGCCGGCGGATTCGGTGCGATCGGCGGTCGCGGTGGCTTCGGCGGCGGCGGCGGCTATGGCGGCGACGGCAACCCGGCCGATACATCCGGCGGTTTCGGCGGCGGCGGCGGCTTCGCCGGTGCGGGCGGCTTCGGCGGTGGCGGCGGCGGATACGGCGGCCACGGCGGCTTCGGTGGCGGTGGCGGCAACCAGAATGCGCCGGGCGGTTTTGGTGGCGGCACCGGCGGCGGTCCGTCGGCGATCTCGAGCGGCGGCGGCGGCGCCGGCATGGGCGGCGCATTGTTCGTCGTCGACGGCGGCACGCTGACGATCGCGGGCAACGGCACGCTCGGCGGCGGCAGCGTCGCAGGCGGCGCGCCGGGCGGATTGACCGGCGGCGGCAATCCGACCGCCGGCGCGGCGTACGGCAGCGGCATGTTCCTGCAAGGCGCGAGCGGCGCGCTAGTGTTCGCGCCGGGACGCGGCGCGACATACACGATCGGCGACGTGATCGCCGACGAAGCCGGCAGCGACGGCACCGCGAGCTCGAACGCACGCGGCATCACAGTCAACGGCGACGGCGGCACCGTCGTCGTCACGGGCGATGAAACCTACACCGGCGCGACGATGGTCGAAGGCGCCGTGCTCGAAATCGATGGCACGCTCGCATCGAGCGGCGTCACCGTCGGCGCCGGCACGTTGCAAGGCAGCGGCAGCATCGCGGCGCTCGATGCCGAATCGGGCACTGTCGCGCCGGGCACGGCGACGGCCCCGTTCGGTGCGATGCACGTGAGCGGCGATGCAGCCTTCAGTGGAACCAGCACGCTGTCGCTGAAAGCCGATGCAGCGTCGCCGTCGAGCGCGATGCTCGCGATCGACGGCGGCGCGACGCTCGCGGGCACGGTGGTCGTCGACTTCGGCGATGCAACGCCAGCGGTCGGCAGCGCCTACACGCTGCTCACCGCGGGCTCGATCGACGGCAGCTTCGCAGTGAGCCTGCCGGATGGTGTGTTCGGCCAGCTCGTCTATGCGGCAGGCAGCGTGACACTCGAGATCACCGCTTCCGCGCCGGACGAAATCTTCGCGGACGGCTTCGACGGCGGCGCCGGAATCGCTCGCGATGGCGGCATCCGGCGCTGACGGCGGCGCAACCGCGCCGGCGCATCAGTCGGCGCGGATCGATCCGGCGTAGAGCAACGCGCCCTCGCCTCGCGTGCTGCGCGCGCTCACGGTGACGCGCGCAGCGCGCACGCCTCGCGCGAGATCGCAGCGAAAGCTCCATCCCGATTGCGCGAGTCGGATGTCGCCGAACGCGGCGACGACATCGGGTCGCTCGATCGAGGCGCGACACGCGTGCAGCGTACCGTCGACGTCGATGTCGATCGTGCCGACAGCGCCGTCGTCGAGCGATGCGGCCCAGCCTTGCAGCTCGAGCGTGCCCTCGCTTGAAAGCTTGCGCACGTCGACCCAGCCCCACGGTCCGCGGCGGAATGAGCGGAGCGCCGCGATATCGCGTCGTGCGTCGCCGGCGACGACGTAGAGATCCTGCTCGTTGGCGAGCGCGCGCGGCAATCGCAGGTACGGCCGCTCGTCGCCGGCAGCTTCGCACAGCGCCGCACGCACGAATGCCTCGCTCGCGTAGGCGGTGCCGTAGATGTCGGTCGCGAGGTCGGCGTTCTCGCTCTCGCGCGCGTACGCGAGGCCGGATGCCGGCAGCGCCGAGCGATCCGCCAGCAGCGACGCGTCGCGCACGCTGAAGCACAGCACGCCGCGCGGCGTCAGCAGCGCGACGAGCCGCGCGAGCCACGCGTGGAACAGCGGCTCCGGCAGATGCGAGAACAACGATGCGACCCAGATGAAATCGAAACGGCGGCCCGGATCGAAGCGTGCCGGATCCTCGTGCGATGCGAGCGGCTGCACGCCGAACGCATCGCGAACGAAATCTACAGCTTCGGTCTGGAGGTCGGACGCCCAGATGCGGCGCGGATCCATCGACAGCGAAAGGAACCGCAGCAGGCGTCCGTAGCCGCACGCGAAATCGAGCACGTCGACGTCGCCCGCATCGGCGCCGAACGCAGCGCGCATCAGCTGTCGCGCCGCTGCATGCTGCTGCAGCGCGATGTTGAAGTACTGCGCGAACGCGGCGCCGGCATCGCGATGCTGCTTCAGCGAATGCAGCAGCATCTGGTCGCCCGGATGGATCGCCGTATTGAATCGCGCGAGCGCCGTGTCGGCGTCGATGTCGGCCGCGAAGCCGAGCACGAGCCGTCGGTACGCCGCGTCGGCGCACATCCGTTCGACGGCGGCGGCGAGCGCCGCTTCGGTGTCGGTCATCCCATGGGTTCCTGCGAGCGGCCGGTCCGCGCCTGTGTGCGGCCCCGCCACCATTATCTCGCGTTTTGGCTTGCGAAAAAATCCAAGACGCGACGCGCGAATCGCGTCAGAATCGCGTCCCTCGGAATCCTGCAGAGGCATCCCATGCACGACATGACCCAAGGTTCGATCGGCAAGCATCTCTTGCGCATGTCGGCGCCGATCGCGGTCGGCATGCTGTTCCAGACGCTCTACGTGCTCGTCGACCTCTACTTCGTCGCGCAGCTCGGTGACGCCGCGATCGCCGGCGTTGCCACGGCCGGAAACCTGCAGTTCATCATCATGGCCGCGACCCAGGTGCTCGGCGTCGGCACGATGGCGCTGATCGCGCAGGCGGCCGGCCGCAAGGACCAGCCGGACGCGAATCTCATCTTCAACCAGAGCCTCGTGCTCGCGATGATCGCGATGGTGGTCACGCTGATCGGCGGCTATCTCGTGATCGGGCCGTACATGGCGAGCGTCGGCGCCGACGCGCGCACGGCCGATGCCGGCGCCGAATACCTGCGCTGGTTCCTGCCGGGCCTCGCGCTGCAGTTCGCGCTGATCGCGATGGGCGCGGCGCTGCGCGGCACCGGCATCAACAAGCCGTCGCTGATCGTGCAGATGCTGACGGTCCTTCTGAACGCACTGCTCGCGCCGATCCTGATCGCCGGCTGGCTGACCGGGAAACCGCTCGGCATCGCCGGCGCAGGCCTTGCGACTTCGATCTCGATCGCGTTCGGCGTTGTCCTGATGTGGCTCTACTTCCACAAGCTCGAGAAGTTCGTCGCGATCGATCGCAGTCTGCTCGGCGCGCGCATCGACATCTGGAAGCGCATCCTGAAAATCGGCCTCCCGCCGGGCGGCGAGTTCGCGCTGATGTTCTGCTACCTCGCGATCATCTACTGGGTCATCCGCCATTTCGGCGCGGAGGCGCAGGCCGGATTCGGCGTCGGCTCGCGCGTCATGCAGGCGATCTTCCTGCCGGCGATGGCGGTCGCGTTCGCGACGGCGCCGATCGCGGGCCAGAACGTCGGTGGCGGCAAGCTCGACCGCGTGCGCGAGACGTTCAAGGCGTCGATACTCCTCGGCAGCACGATCATGATCGTGCTGACGCTGATCTGCCAGCTGAAACCCGAATGGTTCGTGCACTTCTTCACGAAGGACCAGGCCGTGCTCGCGATCGCCGCGACATTCCTGCACATCATCTCGTGGAACTTCGTCGCGCAGGGCATCATCTTCACCTGCTCGGGCATGTTCCAGGCGCTCGGCAACACGCTGCCGGGACTCCTGAGCGGCGCGACGCGGCTCGTGACATTCGCGATTCCTGCGCTCTGGCTTTCGACGCGGCCCGGGTTCGAGCTGAAACAGCTCTGGTTCCTGTCGGTCGCGACGGTGTCGCTGCAGGCGCTGACGAGCCTTTTCCTGCTGTGGCGGCAGTTCCAGCAGCGGCTGGTCGCGAAACCGGCGGCCGCTGCCGCGTGATGGATTGAGTTTCCGCAACAGGAACCGAGGGGACCTCGATGACCGCATTCACGGCGGTGCTGATTTACGCCGCGTGGACGCTGCTGCTGCCGATCGTCTATGCCGGCACGATCCGCGTGCCATCGATCGCGAGCGGCCGCACGCGCGCCGATCACTGGGAGCGCGGCAAGCCGAACGACGATCCCGCGGTGCTCGCGCGCATGAAGAACGCGCACCTCAACTGCACCGAGAACTTCGCGGTGTTCGCGGCGATCGTCGTCGTCGCGGCGCTGCTCGGCAAAGTCGCTGTCGTTGATGCGGCCGCAGGCCTACGTGCTGTATGCGCGCGTCGCGCAGAGCGTCGTGCACATCATCGGCACGTCGCTGCCGCTGATCGCGCTCCGTGGCCTGTTCTACACCGTGCAGGTCGTGCTGATGCTGTGGATGATCTTGCGGCTGCTGTCCGGCTGAGTCAGCCGTCGAAGCCGTTCGCGAAGATCGCATCGCCCTGGAACTCGTACGCGCCGATGTCGACGGCGCCGACGCGCGGCAGGCCGCGCTGATCGACCGGCAGTGCGCCCGTCGATGTGCCCGCGTCGATCGCGGGGCTGCCCGGTGTGATCGCCATCGTCTCGGTCGGACCGCCGTTGTAAGCCGGATCGGCGAGACCCGCCGCCGCGAACGTCGTCCCCGGCGCCGCGGCGGTTTCGACCTGACCGCTGCCGCGCGCCTCTGGCCACTGCAAGATTCGCCGCACCGCTCGCCGCCGGATGCAGCATCGCCCACGGGTTGTAGATGTTGCCGCCGACGTTGTCCTCGAAGATCACGTTGTTGAGCGTCAGCGCATCGCCGCTGTCGTTCGCGATGCCGGCCGCGAAGCAGACATCGCACGGCGCGCTGTTGCGCGCGATCGTGAGGTTCTCGAGCGTCAGCGACGTCGCGGCCGCGATCGACATCGCGCCGCCGAGGCCCGTGCGCGCAACGTTGCCGACGAACGTCGAGTTGACGATGCTGCCCTCGAGCACGCCGCCATAGCCGAACAGCGCAAGGCCCGCGTAGCCCGCCGCTTCGTTGTCGCTGAACGTGCTGCCGCTGATGCTGAGCGGACTGCCCTGGATATAGGCGCCGCCGGCGAGTGCGTCGGTCGCGTTGCTGATGTTGCCTTCGAGCGTCGAGTCTTCGATTCGCGTGAATGACGCGTCGCTGTAGGTGACCGTGAACAGGCCGCCGCCGAACGCGTTCGAGATGTTGCCGTCGAGCGTGACGCGGCAGAGGTTCACGTAACGCGCATCGCCGTCGACGCCGATCGCGCCGCCATTGCCGCCGTTGCCGGGGTTGCCGCCAGTGCCGGTCGCGCCATTCGCCGTGAACACGCTGTCGTAGAGATTCACGGCCTTCGAGCCGAGCGAATACAGCGCGCCGCCGTTCGCGCCCGAGTTGGCGCTGAACGTCGAGCCGACGACGGCGAGCTCCGCCGCACCGACGACGTAGATCGCGCCGCCGCCGTCGTCCTGCGCGGTCGTGATCGCATGGTTGTCGCTGAAGCCGACGCCGAAGATCTCGATCGTCACGACCTGCCACGGTCCGCCGGTCGCCTTGTAGAGCCCGGCGCCGCTGCCGGACGGCGTGCTGCCGGCCGCGACGCCGCCATGCTGCAGCACGAACGTGTACGTCGCGTTCGCAGGATTGCTGACCTCGATGACGCGGCGCGCGTGACCGCCCGAGAGCGTCGCGCCGCCGAGATCGAGGATCGCATCGCGTGTGACCGCCAGCGTCGCATCGACGACGAGCGTGCCGGTACCGGCATTGAGCCGGATCGTGCCGCCGGCATCGAGCGCCTGCTGGATCATCGCCGTCGTCACGCTGCCCGGCGTGCCGTCGCCGAGCACCACGGCGCCGCTCGTGCCGGGCGCTGCAGGTGCCGTGCAGTCGAACGTGCTCTGCGCCGATGCGCTGCCGACGGCTGCAACCAGGACGAAGGCGGAATAGGCTCTGCACGACATGCTTGAAGAATCCCGCCGCGGCCGGCACCTTTCAAGGCGAACCGGTGCGGGATGCGAACCGTATCGCAAACATACGGCTGCAAACGAAGGAAGAAACCATGACGCAAGCACTCAAGGACCGCGTTGCGCTCGTGACCGGCGCATCGTCCGGCATCGGCGAGGCGACTGCGCTGATGCTCGCGAACGCCGGCGCGCGTGTCGCCGTCGCGGCGCGCCGGCGCGACCGGCTCGAAGACGTCGCGAAGCGGATTCGCGCGGCCGGCACCGAAGCGCTTGTCGTCGAAGCCGACTTCGGCGTCGAAGCACAAGCGCAGCGTGCCGTGCACGAAACCGAGAAGGCGTTCGGACGCCTCGACATCCTCGTCAACAACGCCGGCGTGATGTATCTCGAGCCCGTCATCGACGCCGACCTCGCGCGCTGGCGCCGCATGTTCGAGATCAACGTGCTCGGGCTCATCGCGGCGACGCAAGCCGCGCTGCCGGGCATGCGCGAGCGTCGCGACGGGCACATCGTCAACATCGCGTCGACCGCGGGCCGCATCGCCTCGCCGATGGGCGCCGCCTACAGCGGCACGAAGTTCGCCGTCGTCGCGTTCTCCGAATCGCTGCGCAAGGAGATCTACCAGGATCGCATCCGTGTCACGGTCGTCGAGCCCGGCCTCGTCGCGACCGAGCTTCGGGAGCACATCGGCCACGCCGCGACGCAGAAGGCGATCAACGACTGGGCCGAGTCGGTACGCCAGCTGCAGCCGGACGACGTCGCGCGCGCGATCCTTTACGCGGTGACGCAGCCGCCGCATGTCTGCGTCAACGAGATCCTGATGCGGCCCACCGATCAGGAGCGCTGAGGCGGCCCTGGGGTAAGATCGCGCGCGTCTGCTTGGGAGACGCCGCGCCATGCCTTGCGAAGCCACGATGCTCGCCGACGTCGAGCTGTTCGCGCACCTCAACGACGACGACCGCGCAAACCTCGCCGAGGCGATCGACGCGAAGAGCCTCGCCGCCGGCGACACGCTGTTCAAGGCCGGCGAGCCCGGTGAGGCGCTTTACGTCGTGCGCTCGGGCGAGGTCGAGCTCTTCATCAAGGACACGGCCGGCCAGCGCATCGCGCTCGCGATCGCCGGTCCCGGCGAGATGTTCGGTGAGCTCGCGCTGCTCGACAACGGCCCGCGCACGGCTACCGCCATCGCGATCAGCGATACCGAGCTTCTCGAGCTTGATCGCGACGACCTGCTGCTGCTCTTCCAGCGGAGTCCCGCCGCAGCATTGCGCCTGCTCGCAGCGATGGGCCGCATGACGCGCAAGGCCGACGAGCTTTTGAAGTCGCGCGTCTCGCGCAACGTCAACGAGGAAGTCGAGGAGCATCTCTCGCCGTTGCAACGCGCGATCGACTGGGTCTCGTGGTTCAGCGGCAGCCTGTGGTTTCTCGCGTTCACGGCGATCTGGTTCACCGTGTGGATCGTCTTCAACATGGTGCCGCTCGGCGTGCCGGAGTTCGATCCGTATCCGTTCGGGCTCCTGACGATGATCACGTCGCTCGAAGCGATCTTCCTTTCCTGCTTCGTGCTGATCAGCCAGAATCGGCAGGCCGAGAAGGACCGCGTGCGCTCCGACATCGAGTACGAGATCAACATCAAGGCCGAGCTCGAGGTCGCGCACCTGCACGAGAAGACCGATCGCATCCACGCCGAGATGCTCGAACATTTCATCCGCATCGAAAAGAGACTCGCGACGCGCGATTCGGCCGCCGCCTGATACCGAAGCCATCATGAGAATCCTGGTCACCGGCAGCGCCGGCCATCTCGGCGAGGCGCTGATGCGCACGCTCGGCGAATCCGAGCACGATGCCATCGGCGTCGACGTGCTCGCGTCGCCCTATACCGACCTGCAAGGCTCGATCGTCGATCGCGATTTCGTGCGCGGCGCGATGCGCGGCGTCGACGCGGTGCTGCACGCGGCGACGCTGCACAAGCCGCACGTCGCGACGCACCGGCGCCAGGACTTCATCGACGTGAACCTGACCGGCACGCTGAACCTCCTCGAAGCCGCCGCCGACGCCAAGGTCCGCACATTCGTCTTCACGAGCACGACGAGCGCATTCGGCCGCGCGCTGACGCCGCCGCCCGGCGAGCCGGCCGCGTGGCTGACCGAAGACGTCGTGCCCGTGCCGAAGAACATCTACGGCGTGACGAAGGTCGCGGCGGAGAATCTCTGCGAGCTCGCACATCGCGACACCGGCATGCCGTGCCTCGTCCTTCGCACGTCGCGGTTCTTTCCCGAAGAAGATGATCAGGCGCATGTCCGCGACGCGCGCGAGGATGCGAACAACAAGGCGAACGAGCTCCTCTATCGCCGCGTCGACATCGAGGACGTGGTCGACGCGCATCTGCTCGCGCTGGCGAATGCGCGCGATATTGGATTTGCGCGCTACATCATCAGCGCGACGACGCCGTTCACGCGCAACGACCTCGCCGAGCTTCGCGCCGATGCGCCGGCCGTCGTGCGGCGACACGTACCCGAATACGCCGCCGAGTACGCAGGCCGCGGCTGGACGATGTTCGAGAGCATCGACCGCGTCTACGACAACGCGAAGGCGCGCGCCGAGCTCGGCTGGCGGCCGAAGGTCGATTTCGCGCGCGCGATCGCACGCCTGCGCGAGACCGACGACATCCGGAGTCCAATGGCGCAGACGGTCGGGTCGAAGGGCTACCACCGCTGATTTCGCGCCAAACCGGCGCCACGGCGCGGAATCCGGCCGAAAACCGGGCGAAAAACCGCGCTTCCAAGTATCCTTTCGCACCCGCGCCCGCCGCGGCCATCGTTTTCAGAGCAGAAATCAGGGTTCCGTCATGGGCAGAGGCCCCAGCATCGAAAATCGCAAGAACGCCGAAGACGCCCGTCGCGGCAAGATCTTCACGAAACTGATCCGCGAGATCACGATCGCGGCGCGCAACGGCGCCGATCCGGCCGCCAACGCGCGGCTGCGCATGGGCATCGACAAGGCGCTCGCGGCGAACATGACGAAGGACACGATCGAGCGCGCGGTCCGCCGCGGCTCGGGCGCCGACGGCGCCGACGACATGCAGGAAATCCGCTACGAAGGTTACGGACCCGGCGGCGTCGCGCTGATCATCGACGCGATGACCGACAACTCGCAGCGCACCGTCGCCGACATCCGCCACGCGCTCGCCAAGCACGGCGGCAATCTCGGCACCTCGGGTTCCGTCGCGTTCCAGTTCAAGCGTGTCGGCGAGATCGTCGTGGACACGTCCGCCGCCGGCAGCGAGGACAAGGTCCTCGAAGCCGCGCTCGATGCCGGCGCCGACGATGTGCAGGGCAATGGCGACGAGACCACGGTGCTGAGCGCGCCGGACGCGTTCGAAGCGGTCAAGAAGTCGCTCGCGGGCGCTGGATTCTCGTTCGTGCGCGACGGCATCGTCCTGCGCCCCGACAACCGCGTCGCGGTTGCCGGCGAAAACGCAGAGACGCTGCGCGACCTCATCGACTGGCTCGAAGCGTCTCGACGACGTGCAGGACGTCTATCACAATGCGGAAATGCAGTGAGTCGTGAGGGAGTGAGGTCGGCCGCTGCGCGGCCTCGCGAGAAAGGCTGTTACTGACCTCCTCACGCTCTCGCCTTTACTGACTTTCTCACGGCTTCTCCTAAACCAACCGTTCGGCGAGCCAGCGCCGCGCCTCGTGCCAGGCACGCTGCACGCTGCGCAGCGAAAGGCCCAGCGTTTCGGCAGTCTCCTCTTCGCCGAGCCCCGCGAAATAGCGGCACTCGAACACGCGCGCCATGCGCGTGCAGCGCAGCTCGAGCGCGCGCAGCGCGTCGTCGAGGATCACCAGCTGCTCGCTCTCGGCCCACTCTTCGGCATCGACGCGCACGAGATCCTCGCGCCGCTGCGCGCCGCCGCGCTTCGTCGATAGCTGCTCGCGCGCATAGTCGCAGAGGACCTGCCGCATGACGCGGCTCGCGAGGTTGAGGAAATGCCGGCGGTTCTCGACGGTCGCGCGCGCCGGCCCGACGAGCCGGAGGTAAGACTCGTTGACGAGCCCCGTGATGCCGAGCGTGTTCTGGTCCGACATCGTCAACACGTGCCGCCGCGCGAGCCGCCGAAGATCGCCATAGACGAGCCGCACCAGGCTGCCCCACGACGCGGGATCGCCTTCGCGTGTCGCGATCAGGAGCTGCGTGAACTCGCCGCGATCGAACGCTTTGCCCTCGCCCGCGTCGAGCCTCGTATCGGCATTCACGAGGTCTGCATCGGCGATGGCCACGATCGTCGTCATGCGTTTGCACCGGCGGCAGGTTTTGCTGGCGTGCGCGGCGGCACGACCGCGCACGCGCCGGCCGCTCATCGCGGCACCGGCATCATCTGATTACGCGGCCGGACGTGGAACCCGGACATCGGCGCGATGCGCGATCAGCTCCCGCGCCAGTCCTCGGGCAGGAGATTGCGGAAGCGGCGGCTCAGCATCAACTCGCTGCCGTCCTTGAGCGTCAGCTTGAGATCGCCGTGCGCCCACGGTGCGACTTCGGCGATCGCGTTCGCGCGCACGAGATGCGAGCGGTGCACGCGCAGGAACTCGGCCGGATCGAGCCGCTGCGCGAGCCGCGACAGCGTCGCGCGCACGAGATGCCGCCGCGACGGCGTGTGCACCTCGACGTAGTTGCCGGCCGCGCTGAGCCGCGACACCTCGCCGATCGGCACGATCAGCGAGCGCCCGCGCTCGTGCACGACGAAGCGACAGAGCCGCGGCGTGGCCTCGAGCGCGGCGCCGAACTTGCGCAAGCGCTCCTCGTCGGCATCGGCATCGCGTTCGGCGAGTCGCGCGGCGACACGCTCGAGCGTGCGCGCGAAGCGCTCGCGATCGAACGGCTTCAGGAGATAGTCGAGCGCCGCGAACTCGAACGCGCGCAGCGCATGCTCGTGATACGCGGTCGTGAACACGATCAGCGGATACGGTGGCGCGGCGCGCGTCAGCACGTCGAAGCCATTGCCGGCGCCAAGTGCGATGTCGAGGAACAGGAGATCGGGCTTCTCCTCGCGCAGCGCCGTGACGCCGCCGGCGACGTCGTCGGCTTCGGCGACGATGCGATAACCGACATGCTCGCCGAGCATGCGCTTCAGCTTCGCGCGCGCCGGCGGCTCGTCCTCGACGATGGCGACGCGGATCTCAGCCATGCTGCGTCAGCGGAAGATCGATCTCGACGCGTGTGCCGCCGCTTTCGCGCGGCGCGATGTCCAGGCGATAGCCGGTTCCATAGAGCAGGTCGAGCCGGCTGCGCACGTTGCCGATGCCCACGCCCGGCGCGAAATCGCGTTTCAGGCCAGCGCCGTCGTCCTCGACGGTGCAGCGCAGCCGATCGCCTTCAGCACGGATGCGTACGTCTACGCGGCCACGTCCCGCCGTGAGCCCGTGCGCGAACGCGTTCTCGACGAGTGGCTGCAGCAACAGCCGCGGCACGCGTGCCGACGCCGCCGCGGGATCGAGCGCGACGCTCGTCTCGACCTGGCCGCGAAACCGCTCGCGCATCAGCTCGAAATAGCGCTCGAGCCAGACGACGTCGTCGCCGACGCGCACGTGCGCGCTGCCCGACTCGGCGAGCGCCGCGCGCAGCAATTCGGCGAACGCCGCGATCATGCGGTCGGCCGCGTCGACGTCCTCGTGCATGCGATTCGAGATCGCATTCAGCGTGTTGAAGACGAAATGCGGCTCGATCTGCGCGGTCAGCTGCGCGAGACGCGCTTCGCTGAGGTCGCGCTCGAGCTTGATCACGGCGAGCTCGCGCTCGCGACGCGCGCGAACCGAGCGGATCAGGATGCAGACGACCACGATGACGGCGTACGTGATCAGGTCCTTCTGCAGCTCGTACGCGAAGCCGAGCCACGGATCGCCGAAATCGTAGTGACTGCCGAATATCGAGTAGACGACGCGCCGGATACCGACCATGCCGAGCGTGTGCAACGCCGAGAACACGAGCGCCGCCGGCACGTGCAGCGGCAGCCGGCGCATCCAGTGCGGGCCCGACAACGGCCAGCGTCGCTCGAACGCATAGACGCAGACCGCGAGCACCGCCATCACGACCGCGCTCGAAAGCTCCCACGTCACCGGCTCCCACGCCGGCATCGAGCGGCCGCTGTTGCGAAGGCCGATCACGACGTTGAGCCCGAGCCAGAGCCCGACCGCGACCCACGCGGCCGCGTAGCCGAGCCAGAACAGCGCGCGGCTCCGCTCGACTTTCGATGGCGCGTCCATCGCGGCCGTCAGTCTTCGAAGTCGGGTTCGAAGAACGACCAGCGGATCTCGGGAAAGCGCAGCTTCAGATCGCGCTCGACCGCGTTGATCGCATCGACCAGTGTCGAGCGCGGTCGCGTCGCGCGCATCTCGGCCTTGACCGAGACCATGACGTCGGGCCCGAGCTGCAGCGTGATCAGGTTGAACACGCGCACGACCTCGGGGCGCCCTTCGATGAATGCGAGGATCCGGTCGCGAAGCTCGGGATCGACGCTCTGCCCGATCAGGAGCGCCTTGACCTCGATCGCGATGAAGACCGCGACGACGACGAGCAGCACGCCGATCGCGAGCGTGCCGATCGCGTCGAACAGCGGATTGCCCGTAATCATGGTGAGCGCGACCGCGATTAGCGCGAACACGAGACCGAGCAGCGCGGCAAGATCTTCGCCGAAGATCACGATCAGCTCGCTCTGCCGGCTCTCGCGGAACCAGCGCCAGATGCCGCGCTTGCCGCGCGCCTTGTTCACCTCGCGAAGGCAGCCCCACATCGAAATGCTCTCGGCGACGACGCCGAAGCTGAGCACGGCGATCGCGATCCACGGCACGCCGGATCGGCTCCGGTTCGTGGAGCTTGTGCCAGCCTTCGTAGAGCGAATACGTGCCGCCGACGCTGAACAGCATCAGCGCGACGAGGAACGACCAGAAATAGATCGCCTTGCCGTGGCCGAGCGGATGCTCCGGCGTCGCCGGTGCTTTCGCGCTTTTCATGCCGAGCAGCAGCAGCCGCTGGTTGCCGCAGTCGGCGAGCGAATGCACGGCCTCGGCGGCCATCGCGCTCGAACCCGTCACGATCGCCGCCGCGAGCTTCGTCGACGAAGATCGCGAAATTCGCGCCGAGCGCGTAAAAGATTGTCTTCAGCGAATCGGCTTTCGCCATGTCGTTGCGTTTCCCTTCGTGGAGCGATCAGTCGAGCGTCGCGGCGAGCCGCTTCGGCGCAGCGTTGCGCCACGCGGCAACCATCGCATCGCGCAGCGTCGCGCACCTTCGCGCGCTTCAGCACGACGAGCGTGCTGCCGGCCCTGCCCCAGCCGCCTTTGGCCGGAGCAAATACCTCCGGCTCGACGCGCATGAAGAGTTCCTGCTGCTCGGGCTTGAGTTTCACCATGCCGTGGCTCGCGTCGGGTGAGCCGAGCGTCGCGAAGATCTTTCCGCCGACGCGGAAATCAGGATGGCCCATGTGCGCGCTCTCGATCACTTCCGGCAGCGAAAGGGCGAGGCGTCGGAATCCGTCGGGCGTCATGTCGGGTCTCGTCGGCGAGGGGGCGGAAGTCTAGCAGCGGCGCATCGGCGCCGCAGTCGTGGCAGCTCAGCGATCCGGCAGCGGGCCGGACGGCGGGCGTTTGGCGTTGATCACCCATTCGAGCAGCTCGCCGAACGCGCGATCGATCTCTTCGGGCGTGAAGACACAGTGGCCTTCGCGGTTGACGAACTGCTGCACGAAATTGTCCGCCGTTGCCGGCACGCTGCGCGGCCAGCGCGTACTCGAACGCGGTCGATGCCGGCACGAGCGGATCGCCGGTATCGTGCAGCGCGAGCAGCGGACGCGTCAGCTTGCCGGTCGGCGTATAGAAACGCCCCATGCGCTCCGCCGCCGCGGCATCGGCGCGATAGCGCTGCGACGCCGGCGTTGAGCGCGAAGTCGTCGCCGGAGTTCGTGTAGATCAGGTCCGCATTGCCGAACGGATTGCCGCGAATGCGCTGCTGCATCTCCAGGACTTCGAACGTATTGAACACGATCACGTCGGGCAGCGTGTTCGCATCGCCAACGCCGTACCACGAGAGCAGCGAGCGCGCGGCCTTCGGATTCGCGTGCATCGCCGTCTTCACTTTCTCGATGACCGCATCCGTCGGCATGAACGTCGCTGGCACCGGCACGAGCGGGCCGAGCACGTTCGGAAAGTAATAATCGAACGCGGCGCGCAGCGCGAAATCGCGCTGCATCAGCCGATCGCTCGGCTCGATCGCGCCGCAGAGCGACAGCGCGCCGGCATAGATGTCGGGCTGGCTCTCGATCGTCATCGCGGTCAGCGTGCCGCCCATCGACATGCCGCTGACGAGCGTCTGCTTCGGCGCGCCGTGCTTCGCGACGAAACGCCTTGCGCAAACGCTCGGTGTCGGCCGCGCCCTCCTCGACCGCCCAGCCGGTCGCCGAGTACGCGGACTGGATCACCGCGTAACCGCGTTTCAGCATGCCGTCGAACATCGGCGAGATGCGCTCGTCTTTTTTCCACGAGACCGGCGTGACCGAGTAGCCGTGGAAGAAGACGACGAGGTTGTTGTTCCAGTCCTTCGGAATGTCGATGCGGTACGCAGTGCCTTCGAGCGTGCCCATCTCGGTCGTCGCGGGAATGGGCTCGGGCTCGCGCGCGAGCGCGCACGTCGCGCATGCGAGCGCGACACAGGCGACGAGCGCGCGCGCGATCACGCCGACTCGCCCGTGTCGAACCGCGAGCGCAACGCGGCGATCTCGTCCTTGAGCGTGGCGATCTCGCTCTCGAGCGCTTCGACGCGCGCTTCGAGGCCGCCTTCGCGCGCGGACGATGCAGGCGCTGCCGCGGCGTGCGCCGCGACATCGACCGGGCCGCCGATGAGATGCATGTAACGATCCTCGCGTTGCCCCGCTCCGCGCGGAATGCGCACGGCAAGCGCGGGCTCGCGCTGGATCAAGCGGTCGAGCGTGTCGCGCACGTCGTCGAGGCTCGGAAAATCGGCGAGGCGCTCGGTGCGCGTGAAAAGCTCGCCGATCGTTTGCGCGCCGCGCAGCAGAAGCGCGCAAAGGATCGCACGCTGCCGCGCGGTGACGCCGTACGCCGTGTCGAAACGATGCTCATAGCGCAGTACGCGCTGCGAGGCCGGCGCGACCTTGACGAGCGCGCGATCTTCCATGCGCCTCAGCGTGTTCGCGACGGCGCCGGGATCGAGGTGCATGAGCGGATCGCGGCTCGTCTTCTGGTTGCACGCGGCGACGAGCGCGTTCAGCGTCAAGGGATAGACCTCGGGCGTGATCGCGGCCTTCTCGATCAGGCAGCCGAGGATGCGGGCTTCGACCGCGTCGAGCTCGGGGAATGCGGCTACGGGCGCCGCGGTTTCGGATTCTTGATTCAAGGGATCGCGCCAATGCGGGAAGGCGCGAGTGTAGCGAAGTCGCGGCTGACGCCGCTCCTACTGCGATCTTGTAGGAGCGGCGTCAGCCGCGATGGGCGCTACCGGTCAGAACTCGTACGCCGCGCCGACATAGAACGTGCGTCCGTTCGCCGGATCAATGCCGTTCGAGAACACGCGGTTGTAGTACTTGCGGTCGAAGAGGTTCGATACGCCGCCGAGCAGGCGCACCTGCGGCAGCACCCACCAGTCGGCCGAGAAATCGGCGACCGTGTACGACGGCACCTTCGCCGGAATCAGCACGATCGGATTCGGGCCGGCCGACAGCGAGGGCTTGTTCGAGTCCTGGAAGTACTGGCTGTCGACGGTCACGACCGAGAGCGCGAGCTTGAGCTTCTTGTCTTCGCGATAGGCGACACCAGCCCGGAACAGGTAATCCGGCGAGAACGCCGGCTTGTTGCCGACCGTGACGGCCGGATTGTGCGTCGAGGTGAACTCCGCATTGAGGAGCTGCAGGTTCGCGAACACCGAGAAATGCTGGCTCGTGTGCAGGTCGCGCGCGGCGAGGAAGTCGTAGTCGATCTGGCCTTCGAAACCGCGATGACGCGTGTCGCCGGTGTTGACGTTGATCGTGTTGCCCGGAGGCGCATCGGGACCGGCCGGCTGACTTTCGATGCGGTCCTTCACGTTGACCCAGAACAGGCTCGCGTCATAGAAAAGCCCGTCGGCCGGCGTGCCGTGCAGGCCTGCCTCCCACGACACGACGTGCGTCGGATCGGGATTGTTGAGCGTCGGATCGAGCGCGCCGAACGGCGAGCCGATGTCGAAGTAGCGCACCGGACGCCAGCCCTGCGACACGTTGAAATACGTTTCGTTGCCGCGGCCGAAATCGTTGCCGGCGCCGAGGCCGAACAACGGCACGAAGTGATCGACCGAACGATCGATCAGCGCCGACGGCGGACGCGGCGTATGGATCTCCTCGTTGATGTCGACGTTTTCCTTCTCGAGCCGCACCGACGGCACGAGGTGCCAGCCGCCTTCGAAGCGGAATACGTTCTCGGCGAACAGCGCGCCGTAATCGGTCGAGCGCTGCTGGCGGAACTTCTCGCAGGACGTCTGCGTCGTCGACTGGCACGGATCGCCGAAGCGGTCGTAGCGGCCAGGGAAGAGGTTGTCTTGGGCCCACTGACGGAACGGCGCGTCGGAGTGGTAGTACACGCCGCCGACCGTGAACGCGTTGCCGCCACCCCAGTGGTTGACGATAGCGCACGTCGAGGCCCGTGAAGCGGAACTGCTCGTCCTGAAGCGTCGAGGTCGTCGGCGGATTGCCGCGATCCTGCGAGCGCGAAGCCTGATCCTGATAGCCCGACCAGAGCTTGGCGACGACTTCCGAATCCGGCGTCAGGTTCTGCGTGTGCGTCAGGCTCGCGACGTAGCGATCGGTCCAGAGCCGGTTGTACGGCGTCGTCGTCTGCTCGTTGTCGGCGTTGAACTGCTGGATGTTGAGCTTGCCGGGATCGCCGGTGTTGAGCATGTACGCGTGGAAATCGAGTGCGGTGTACGCGTCCTCGTTCCAGCGATGGCCGAGATGGAAATCGGCGCCCTTGAGGCGCGAATCGCCGTTGTCGCGCTCGCCGTCGTCCTTGCGGTAGTGCGCGTCGACGAGGTAATCCCAGTCGCCCTTCGTGCCCGAAAGCTCGTTGAACGTGCCGAACATGCCGTTGCTGCCGACGACGTTCTCGGTGTAGCCGGCGAGCTCGCGATCGGCGGCGGGCTTCCTGCTGATCAGGTTGATGACCGGCGGCGGTTCCGGACCATAAAGCAGCGAGCTGCCGCCGCGGATCAACTGCACTTCGCTGAGCGTCTGCGGCAGCGGGAACGTGTAGATGGTCGGGAAGCCGACCCAGTCGCCTTCGAGCGGAATGCCGTCGAGCATGACCGTGACGAACTCCGATTCCTGCGGATTGCCGATGCCGCGGTATGAAAGGTTCAGCTGGCCCGGGCTCTGCTGCTCGGAGTAATAGATGCCGGGCGTCTGCGCGAAGACCTCGCGCAGGTTGTTGTCGACGATCGTCGGAACGTTGTCGAGCTTCGTGATCGAGGTCTTCTTGGTGACCGTGATCAGAGGTCCATCGACCTCTTTCATGATGTGCTGGAGCTTCGGGCGCGTGTCGTCGCGACTGCGCTCGCGGACTTCGACGTTCGGCAGCGTCGTCGTGTTCTGTTCGGTCTGCGCGATCTGGTTCTGGGCGGCCTGACTCTGGTCAGGCTGGCTCGCGTCGTCTACCGGTGCCGCGACCGCAAGGCAGTTGGCGATGGCGAGCGCAAGCGCGCCCGGCACGATGGCAATCGTTCTCATTGTTTGTCATCCTCGGGGCAGCGCGCCGCTCCCCCCGTGGGCACGGCGCAGCGACGTGTTGTGCCAGCCGCGGCCGGATTTCACTAGTGACGATCGGATTAGGTCTGAAGACTCATTCATATCCGCCTCCAGACTTAATCGTGCGGCGGGAGCGCGCGATTCGCGCCTCTGCGTCGCGCACGACGTGAATCGCGTGCACGCGCCGAGTACACCTTTACGAGACTTTACCTGTGTAAGAAATCGGCTCCGCGCATCCGATTTCCGAGACGCGCGGAGCCTCACGCACCGGAGTGCGTGCCCACCTCTGGCGGAGCGCGCCAGGAAACGTCCGACCCGTTACGGATCGAATCCGCTCGCGAAAGATGCGATCCGTGATGGCCGCTGGCGGCGTCGAACACGAACGTGCCCGCCTCGCCCGCGAACGCGAGGATGCGGCCCGCGGGATCGCGCGCGAGCGCGCGCACCGTATAGCCCGTTTCGTGCCGTACGGTCTGCACCGGATTCGTGGGATCGGTGATGTCGACCTCGTCGACGCCGTATTCATTGCCGACATACGCGGTATTGCCGTCGACGATGACCGCGTATGCCCCGTTGTAGTCGGGCAACTGCGTGCTGCCCGGCAGCGAGACGCTGCCGATCACGACCGGATTCGCCTTGTCGCTCGTGTCGACGATGCGCAGCGCATTCGCGAAGTTCTCGTCGGACACGCACGCGATGTACGCCGTGTTGCCGTCGGCCGAGACGTCGATGCCGTTGGCATAGGAGCACCCCGTCTCGCGGCCGGCGACGGATGGCGCGGAAGGATTCGAAACGTCGACGATGTGAAGACCGCCCTCGCCGAAGTCGGCCCCGTCGACGAGATACGCATAATCGCCGCGCACCGTGAGGCCGTATGTCTGGCTCGTCTGGAGCTCGCCGAGCTCGGTCGGCGCCGCGGGATCGGAAACGTCGAGGATCTTGAAGATGCCGCCGTTCGTCGTGCTTGCGACGTAGACGCGATCGTCATGCGCCTCGATCGTGGTCGCGAACGGGAATGCGTAGCGCCCGAGCTCGACCGGTGCCGTCGGATCGGTCAGGTCGACGATGAGAACGCCGTAGCCCCACGCGGCAAGGTACGCGCGTCCGCTGTCGATGGAGATGTCCTCCATGTCGCGCGCGGCCGGATCGAACGGCAGATCGGCGTCGTAGCGACCGACCGTGTCGAGCGAGGGCAGCGACATCGCCGAAAAGCCATACGATTCCTCGGCGAAATAGGCATGCGTCGCGTCGGAGTCGGCGGCGTGCACCGAGACGCCGAACGGCAGCGTGAACGACGACGCAAGCGTCGGATTCTGCGGGTCGGCCGTATCGAGCACGAGCCCGCGATCGGTATCCGTCAGGATCACCGGACCGAATGGCGCGTCGACGACCTTGTCCGGCAGGAACGCATCCATCGCTACCGTGCGCAGCAGCACCGGTGCGCTCGGCGTCGTGAAATCCCAGACCTGGATGCCGCTCGCGCCGATGAGATAGAGCGTGTCGCCGTCGCGGATCGCCTGCGTCGCCTCGTCGATGAAAGTCGAGAAGATTTCCGGGAGGTTCGGATCGGAGAGATCGTAGACCTGCAACTGGATACCGACGCCGATCGCATAGCCGTCCGTCAGCGCAGCGCGAAGCACCGCCGTGCCGTCGAGCGAAACCTCACCAAGGGACACCGGCGCCGCGGGATCGGTGATGTCCACCACGTCGACGTTGCGGTCGCCGATGAAGTTGGTGCCGGTCGTCAGCAGCCTGTTGCCGAACGTCGCCATCAGGTCAAAGTCGAACACGCCGTTGACTTGCCCGACGAAGCTCGGGTTCAGCGGGTCGGTCGCGTCGAGCACGACGAGGCCGTTGTCGGCGTCGCCGACATAAACGTAGTTGCCGCTCGCGGCGAGGCTCGAGGGGCGCTTGTAGTCTGCGACGATGTAGTCGTCGATTTCCGCCACCACGACCGGGTGCGCGGGATCCGTCAGTGAATAGACCGTCAGGCCACCGGTATCCAACGGCGTGTTCCATGCGGCATAGAGATAGTCGCCGACCATCGTCAGCGCTCGGATCGGGCCCTGCGCCGGCGTATCTGCGCTGCGGCCCATGTAGACCGGGTTCGCCGGGTCGGTCATGTCCCAGACCGACAGCGTCACGCCGGTGCCGACATAGAGATAGCCGTCGTGCGCGACCGGCGGCGACAGCGCGCCGCCGCCCGCATCGACCGGCGTGAGATTGGCGGCTTGCACACCCGTCGAGGCAATGAGGCCAACGAGCAGCGCACAACCCAGACGCACGAACTTCGTCATCAGGAATCCTCGCAAAGGCAAAAGGCGACCGACGCCATGGAAGGCGCAAGCGGCGCCCGATTATCGCGGCGGAACAGCACCTTACACATGCGCTATCGATGTGATTTCGATGTTCGCGCGATGTGGTGACTCGCTCAGCGCGCCGCGGACGCCGCTTCCGTCGTTGTTTCGACGGGCTCGGGCAACGGACCGTCGCCGGCGATCCGCTTTGCCGCCGCGAGCGCGTTCCGTTCGGCATCGGGCCGGTCGAGCGCGCGATAGAGCTTCACCTGCACCCACGCGGCGCGAAGGTCGCGGTCGGCGAACGGCGCGAGACGGCCGGCGACCGCGCGCGCCTCGTCGAGATGACTCGCCGCGATCAGCGCATCGACATAGGGCGTGCCGGCTGCGACGAGATCGTCCGCGACGTTGAGCTTCTCGGCACGCTGGAGCGCTGCCGCGAATCCCTGCAGCGCGGCGTCGCGGTGGTTCTCGGCGGCGGCCTGCTCCGCGTCGGCGATCGCGGCGGCGATCGCGATCGCCTCGTCGTTCGCGGTGGCCGCGAGCGCGCGCAGCCGCGTCGTCATCGCGGCGGCGCGCATCGCGTCGCCGGACCTTCGCGCCGAGCGCGCGCCGAGCAGCAGCGTATCGGCATACAGGATCTTCTCGGCATCGAGTAGCGCTGGCGTCGTCGCTGCTTGCGCGAGTCGCGCCGCTTCGGTGAAGTCGCTGCGCGCCGCCGCGATGCGCGCCGAGATCGCCTCGACCGTTATGCGAACGGCGGCATCACGCTTCGGATCGGATTCGGACCGCACGCGCTCGACCAGCACCGACGCATCGCGCAGGCGTCCATTCGCCGCGAGCGCCTCGATGCGCGCGCGCACCGCATTCCACTGCATGCGCGGATTGGCAGTGCTCGATTCGGCCGGCCAGAAATGCTCGGTCGTCGCGAGCGCCGCTGCAGGATCGAGCAGCGCGCGCTCGGCCGCAGCGAGCGCGACGAGCGCATAGACGCGCCCTTCGCGCGCGCCGAGCTTCTCGAAACGCTCGGCCGCGTTCTTCAGGATCGGCAACGCATCGGCGGGCCGGTGGCGCATCGCCTGGAAATCGCCGAGATTGACGTCGACCTGCGCGACGCCGAGCGGATCGCCCGCGGTTTCGAGCTCGATGCGCGCACGGCCGAGATCGGCAGACGCTTCATCGAAGCGGCTGCGCGTCGCGAGCACGACGCCACGCCCGAGATATGCGATGCCGAGCGCTTCGGGATCCTTCGCGTCGGCGCGGAGCGCGATGGCCTCCGCGTACGCCTCGTCGGCCCGGTCGAACTGGTTGCGACGCACGTACGACGACGCGAGCGTGATCAGCGCGCGCGCACGCAAGGCGGCATCGCGCTTCGGATCGAGCCGGTCGATCAGCGCGTCGAGCCGCTGCTGGACCGCGTCGTACTCGCCGGCGCGAAGCTCGATCTGCGCCATGCGCTGCTGCACGCGCGGCGCATTGCGCAATTCGGCCGGCGCGATTTCGATCAGCTTGCGCGCGTCGCCGAGCTGATCGGCGAGCATCGCGGCGCCCGAGCGTTGGAGCAGATCGTCGAGCCCCGGCACCGAATCCTCTTCGGGCGTCGAAGGCGTGAGCCCGATTTTCGCGATCAACCGGTTCGACGCTTCGCGCGCGGCGCCGATCGGATCGGCCGCATCGGCTTCGGCTTCGACGACGCGCTGCATGCCGTTCGCATTGAGCTTCACGGTCCAGCGCGTGCCGTCGAACCTCACGCGCGGCAGCACGCGCAACGCGGCGACTTGGCCGAGCGATGGATCGGCGAGCATCGCATCGCCACTCGCCGCGCCGCGCTGCTTCAGCATCGCGACCACGCTCTCGCTCGGCACTGTCACGAGCGAGCCATTGCGCAGTCGGTTCGCGACGAGATCCATGATGCCGAAGCGGAGCCACTTCCAGTCGTCGGGCGCGTCGATCTCGGCCGGCAGCACGAGCGCCGGCAATGCGGGTTGCGCCGGCGCTTGCGGCGCGACGACGTCGGCGGCTTTGGACGCCACGCTTTCGCTGCGATCGGCGAAGCGCCACGCGATTGCAAGCGCGATCGCGACGATCACCAGCGTCGCGACGATCGCGATCGATCGTATGCGCGGCGCCGTACGGCGCGCGACTGGCGCAGGTGCGTCGTTCGTCGGCGCGTCTTCGCTCCCATCGATCGCGCCGGCCCATCGATAGCCGAAGCGCGGCACCGTGCGGATCCAGTCCGAGCCGCTGCCGAGCGCGCGACGAATCTTCAGGATCGTGTGATTCAGCAGCGCCTCGCTGACATCGGCGCGGCCCCAGACCGCCGCGATCAGCTCGTCGCGGCCGACCGCGCGGTCGCGATGCTCGATCAGATAGACGAGGCAGTCGAATGCGCGCGCCGGCAGCTCGATCGCGCTCGCGCCGTCGGTGAGCTCGCGCGTCGGAGCAGAGAGGCGAAAGCGACCGAACCGATAACTGCTACCTGCCATTGCCATAGTTTACGTGCCGCGCCGCGCGCGTTACGGGTGCTCGGCCTCGACGTGCACGCGCTCGCCGCGAAGCAGATAGAGCCCGCATGCGACGATGACAGCCGCGCCGGCGAGCACCGTGCGATCCGGCAGCGTGTTCCAGAGCAACCAGTCCGCAAGCAGTCCCCAGAGCAGCGCGGTGTATTCGAGCGGCGCGATCAGCGACGCCGGTGCGCGGCGGAACGCCTCGGTGATGCCCCACTGCCCGATCGCGCCCGCGAGCGCGAGCACCGCGATCGGCTTCCAGTGCGCCGCGTCGACGGGCACCCAATCGCGCCACGCGAGCGCGAGCGAGAACACGCTCAGCATCGCGAGCATCCAGACGACCATGCTCTGCGTCGTGTCAGTGCGGCCGAGCACGCGCACGGTGATCGCCGAGGCCGCGTAGCCGGCTGCCGAGACGATGATGGCGAGCCCACCGAGCGAAAGCATGCCGGCGCCGGTCGGCCGCAACACGATCACGGTGCCGCAAAGGCCAACGCCGATCGCTGCCCAGCGCCGCCAGCCTACTTTTTCGCCGAGGATCGGCCCTGCGAGCGCCGTGATCAGCAGCGGCGCGACGAAGAAGAGCGAATACGATTCGGTGAGCGGCAGGCGATTGATGCCGTACACGAACGCGACGAGCATGATCACCGACAGCACGCCGCGCACCAGATGCAGCGACCAGCGCACGCGGAAGAGCTGCTTCGGTCCGCCGTCGACGAGCGCCCACGCGAGCACGAGCGGCAGCGACGTGATGCCGCGCATCGCCGCCACCTGCATCGGCGGATAGTGCGGCGCGAGCAGCTTCATGCTCGCGTCCATGAAACAGAATGCGGCCACCGCGATCAGCATGCTGAGCACGCCGCGCAGGTGACCGCCGGATGCGTCCGACATCTAGGGTCCTCGAGAGAAACACAAGCGTATCGCGTTTTTCCCCCTCTCCCGCTTGCGCCATTCCCCCTCTCCCGCTTGCGGGAGAGGGCTGGGGTGAGGGCAAGTCGGAGTAAAGCGTCCAAAGAAATGCGCGTGCAGCGCCATCACAAGATCGCCCTCACCCTACCCTCTCCCGCAAGCGGTAGAGGGGAAATCTACGGCGGGAGAGTGGAAAGATACGGAATACAAATCGAACTACCATTGGCCGAATGGACACACCCCAAACCGCATTCCTCTTCGACCTCGACGGCACGCTCGTCGACAGCGTCTACCAGCACGTGCTCGCCTGGCAGCGAAGCGCTCGAAAGCGAAGGCATCCCGCTGTCGGTCTGGCGCATCCACCGCAAGATCGGCATGAGCGGCGGGCTGTTGACGAACATGCTCCTGCGCGAGACCGGCCATCGCGATCGATGCCGAGACGCGGTCGAGCGGCTGCGGCGCATGCACGCCGAGGCGTACAGCCGCCGATCGGGCGCGATCCGGCCGCTGCCCGGCGCGCGCGAGCTCCTTGCGCACCTGACCGAGGCGCGCATTCCGTGGGCGATCGCGACGAGCGGCCGCATGGAGACGGCGCGGCCGGTGCTCGAAACGCTCGGCGTCGATTTCGACCGCGTGCCGATCGTGACGCGCGACCAAGTGACGCTACGCGAAGCCCGATCCCGATCTCTTCCTCGCGGCGGCGAGAGCGCTCGGCGTGCCGATCGAGACATCGACCGTCGTCGGCGACAGCGTCTGGGACATGCTCGCCGCGCGGCGGGCACGCGCGCTCGGCATCGGACTTCTATCGGGCGGCTATGCGTCCGAGGAGCTCGAGCGCGCCGGCGCGTATCGCGTGTTCGAGGATCCTGCCGACATGCTGCGGCACATCGACGAGATCGGCGGGCGGCGCTGACGCAAGCACGCGCGCAGCGATCTCGGCTCCCACCCGAAATATGCCAGAGCTGCCCGACATCGAGGTCTATCGCGAGAGTCTCGAGGCGCGCATCGAAGGCCGCGTCTTGAACGGCGTGCGCCTGAAGAACCCGTTCCTGCTGCGCACCGCCGTGCCGCCGATCGCGGACGCGGCCGGCCGGCGCGTGCACGAGCCTGCGCCGGCTCGGCAAGCGCATCGTCATCGGGCTCGAAGGCGACCTCTTCCTCGTCCTGCACCTGATGATCGCCGGCCGCCTGCACTGGCGCGACGCCGGCGCCACGCAAGGCAGCCGCGCAACGCGCTCGCGGCGTTCGAGTTCGACGACGGCACGCTCTATCTCACCGAAGCCGGCAGCAAGCGGCGCGCGTCGCTGCACGTCGTCGCGGGCGAGGCCGCGCTGCACGCGCTCGATCCCGGCGGCATCGACGTGATGTCGATCGACGCGCCTTCGTTCGCCCGCGCGTCTGCGTCGCGAGAACCACACGCTGAAGCGCGCGCTGACCGATCCGCACCTCTTCAGCGGCATCGGCAATGCGTACTCGGACGAGATCCTGCACGCGGCGAAGCTGTCGCCGCTCGCGCTGACGTCGAAGCTTGCCGACGACGAAGTCGCGCGCCTGTTCGAGGCGACGCGCGCGACGCTCACGCGATGGATCGAGCGCCTGCGCGCAGGAGGCGCACGGCAAGTTTCCCGAGAAGGTCACCGCGTTCCGCGAAGACATGGCCGTGCACGGCCGCTACGGCAAGCCGTGCCCGGTCTGCGGCGCGCCGGTGCAGCGCATCGTCTATGCCGACAACGAAACCAACTACTGCGCGCGCTGCCAGACCGGCGGACGCATCCTCGCCGACCGCGCGCTGTCGCGGCTGCTCCACGACGACTGGCCGCGCAACATCGACGAGCTCGGCTAGCTGACAACCGACATGTCGAGCGGAAACACGACCTCGACGCGAAGGCCGCCGCTGCGCGCGTCGACGAGCCGCACTTCAGCGCCGTGCAGCTCCGCGATCCGCGCGACGATCGCGAGCCCGAGCCCGCTGCCTTCGCCGTTTTCGACGCCGCGGCGGAACCGCGCGAACACGCGCGTACGAAGCTCCTCAGGAATACCGGGCCCCTGATCGCTGATCGCGAGCACGGCAGCGCCGTCGCGCGTCTCGATCGCGATGTCGATGCGGCCGTGCGGCGGGCTGTGCGCGACCGCGTTGTCGACGAGATTCCTGATCAGCACCGCGAGGCCGGGCTCCCAGCCTTCGATGCTCGGCGCGTAAGCGTCGGCGTTGAGCACGACTTCGAGATCTTTCTCGATCGCACGCGGGCTGATCTCCTCGAGCTCGGCGCGGACCACCGTCGCGAGATCGACTGCCTGCACCGGCGGCGCAACCGGGCCCGCGTCCCAACGCGCGAGATCGAGCATCTGGTTGATCGTGTGGCTCATGCGATCGATGCCGTGCCGCGCCTGGCCGAGCGCGCTCGCCGCATGGGTGCGCTCGGCGCTCGCGAGCGCGTTGTCGATCTGCACGACGACGCCGGCGAGCGGCGTGCGCAGCTCGTGTGCCGCGTCGGCGGTGAAGCGGCGCTCGTGCTCGAGCAGCGTGCGCAGGCGCCGCAATAGCCCATTCAGAGACATCACGAGCGGCTCGACCTCGAGCGGAATGTCCGCGAACCCGATCGGCCCCACATGATCGGGACGGCGCGCGGCGAGATGCTCAGCAAGCTCGCGCAGCGGTTTCAGCCCGCGCCGCACCGCGAATCCGGTCAGGAGCGCGAGCAGCGGCAAACCGATCAGCAAAGGCGCCGCGTTCTCGAGCGCGAGCGCGCGCGCGATCTCGCGCCGGCTGTCGTAGCGTTCGGCGACGCGCACCCAGTCGCGATCGGCGCCGAACAACGTGAAAACGCGCCAGTGTTTTCCGTCGATCGAGGCGTCGGCGAATCCCGCCGGCGAAGCTTCGAGCGTGACGTTGAGCAGATTGTGCGACGTCAGGTGCAGCCGGTTATCGCTGCCCCAGTACTGGAAGCCGATCTGCGCCTCATACTTGTGGCCGTGCACGGTGAACTCGGGATCGCCACGTGCGCCGCGCCAGTTCTCGACGTCGATCGGCGTAGTGGACTTGACCCATGCGGAACCGGCTTCGCTCGCGAGCAGCGTGATCGTGCGCGCGCTCTGCGCGAGGCGCGCGTCGCTCAGCTCGTCGACTTCCTCCATCGTCTTGAGATAACTCAGGATCCCGAAAGGAATCAGCAGCAGCGTCAGCGCGGCGAGCACCAGCAGCGAAATACGGCCATTGAGTGAGCGCATCATTCGCCTCCTTCGCGAACGAGCAGGTAACCGAGCCCGCGCACCGTGCGGATTGCATCGGGCGCAAGCTTGCGGCGCAGTGCGTGGATGTGGACTTCGAGCGCGTTGCTCTCCACGCCGCCGCTGCCGTACATCGCCTGCTCGAGCGCGGCGCGCGTGACGACGCGGCCGGCGCGCTCGGCGAGCGCGCGCAGCACGACGAACTCCATGCGCGAGAGATCGAGCGCGTTCTCGCGATAGCTCGCTTCCGATGCCATCGTATCGACGCGCAGCGCCCCGACCTCGATCAGTCGGTGCGCAAGCCCATGCGCGCGCCGGTGCAGCGCGCGAAGTCGCGCGGCGAGCTCGTCGAGATGAAAGGGTTTGACGAGGTAGTCGTCCGCGCCGGCATCGAGGCCGCCGACGCGATCGCCGATGTCGTCGCGCGCCGTGATCACGATGACCGGTGTCTGCACGCCGCGGCGGCGCATCTCGCGCAGCACGTCGAGGCCGTTGCGACGCGGCAGGCCGAGATCGAGCAGCACAAGGTCGAACGACGTCGCGAGCACGAGCGCGAGGCCGGCGTCGCCGTCGTGCGCCCATTCGGACGTGTGCGACCAGCGCGTGAGTGCCGTCTCGATGCCGCGGCCGAGCACGGGATTGTCTTCGACGATGAGAACGTGCATGCGGTGCTTGAGCCCTGCCGGCGGTTTGAGCCGCGCGCAGCGTATGCGCGGACCCTTAGGCGAATCTTAAGACGGCGGCACGATCACGGCGTGTCGCCGCGTCGACGTTTGCCGGCATGCAGCCCGGAACCACGCCACAGCATTGGCGCAAAAATCGATGGGGACCCGTGCGCACGCTAGCGCGCGCGGCGCCGCGATTGGGTACGATTGCGCCCGTCACACGCGCGCAATGAAGTCATGAGCCTCGATCAGGATGTCCCGATCCCGACCGTACTGCAGCTCGCCCGTCGCGAGCCGCTCGCGGTCGGCCATCTGCGCTACGTGTTCCAGCATCCGCGGCAACCGCAACGAGTTGATCAAGGTCATGCGCGCGGACGCGGTCGCTTCGCGCTGGAACCGCAAGAGCCGATGGGCGAAACGGCTGCCGCGGACGCGCCATTACATCGGCTACCTGCGCGAGCTCAAGGAGTACATCGCGGCGCGCGCGCGCTCGACGCACGGCGAGCCGCCGATCGCGCGCATGGTCGGGCTCATCGAGACCGATCTCGGGCTCGGGCTCGTCTCGGAAAAGGTCATCGGCGTCGACGGCGGCCTCGCGCCGACGCTCGCGGCCGTCTACGAGCGGCGCGGCTTCACGCCGGAGCTCAACAGCGCGCTCGATACGTTCCTCGCCGGACTCATCGACTGCAACGTCATCGTCGGCGACATGCACGCGTGGAACATCGTGCTCGGCAGCGACTCGCGCGGCGGCCCGCGCCTCATCATGATCGACGGCTTCGGCGAGAAGCACGCGATCCCGATTTCGTCGATGAGCCGCGCGGTCAACCGTTATCGCACCAAGCGGCTCTATCGCCGCATGATCGCGCAGCTTGAACGGCTCGTTCCGATCACCGGGAACGATTGAGAGCTCTGCGCTTTTCCCCCTCTCCCGCTTGCGGGAGTCAGGGTGAGGGCACGCTGGTTCGACGCTCCATCTTGCCAGCTTCGCCACTTCACTCCGCCCGGTCCTCACCTCGCCTTCGGCTTTCCCTCTCCCCGTGGGAGAGGGGAAGAATTACGGATCCGGCGCGTCCTGCTTCTCCTGCTCGGCGTCGACGCTCGAATCGGGCACGCAACCCGCGACCACCGCGTCGCTCGGCACGAGCCACCACTGCCGCCGGTTCGCGTAGCCGACCGCCGTCGCTTTCGCCTTGTCGATGCAGCGGCCCATCGCTTCTTCGAGGATGAAGATCGGCCGCTTCGCCGGATCCGCAGCCTGCCATTCGATCGCTTCGATCAGCTGCTTGTCCCACGGTCGCACGAAGCCGAAATCCGCGACCGGGCCTTCGACCATCAGGAGGTTCTGCTCTTTCCAGGCGACGAGACCGATCGTCGCGTCCGGTCCGACGCGTTCGCGCGCCTCGCGCATGACGCCCTTCGCCGAGCTCGAATCGTTGAGCAATGGATACGACCAGAAGCTCCAGACCAGCCAGAGCGCCGCGATGCCGGCGAGCAACGCATGCACGCCGCGTTGCCGGCGGAATATCGCGGCTGCGAGCACGAACGCGACGCCGATCGCGATGACCATGCCCCAGACCATGTGGCCGAGATCTTCGAGCTCGCGCTGCACGATGAAGCGGTCGGCCGCGGGCGAGTGTCCGTAAAGCGCCCAGAGTCCCGCGACGATGATGGCGATGCCGCCGATCGCCGCGATCGCGAACGCCGTCGTGCGAAGCCACTTCGATGCGACCATTTCCTCGAGATACGGTGCCATCGCGAGCGCGACCATCGGGATCGCCGGCATGAGATACACGTCGCGCTTGCCGACCGGGATGCTGAAAAATACGAGGATCAGCAGCGTCCAGCCGAGCGGCAGCAGGATGCGCGCTTCGCCGGCCTTCAGGTCGCGCCACCAGCGCGGCACGGCGCCAATGTATGCGAGCGACATCGGAAACCAGTTGAACAGCACGATCGGCAGGTAATAGTAGAACGGCTGCGGATGCGACCACGATCCCGCGTAGCGTCCCGCGGTCTGGCGGAAGAACAGATCGTGCACGTATGCCGCGTATTCCGCGGTGCCGCGCGCTTTCGCGACCGCGAGCACGCTGAGTCCCCAGCCGAGGATCGGCACGAGGAAGGCGACGATGCCGCCAACCCATTTCAGCGCGGAATGCTCGGTGCGCGTGACGCCGTCCCATCCGCGCACGCGCGCGAACAGGTAAGGCACGAACATCAGGAACGCGAGAATGCCGACGCCTTTCGTGATGACGCCGACACCGGCCGCGAAGCAGCCGAGCCAGTACGCGCGCCAGTTCGGCCCGCGCAGGAAGTGCAGCAACAAGCCCCAGTTCGCGAGCGTGATCCAGCCCATGATCAAGGGATCGATCTGCGCGCGCTTGACCTGGTACATGAACTGGAACACGAACAGCGCGGCGATGCCGGCATAGAGCCCGGCCTTGTGGTTCCAGAACCTGCGGCCGAGGTCGTACGTCAAGCCGAGCGTCAGCAATCCGGCGAGCAGCGACGGCAGCAGGAACGCAACGCGCCAGGTCCGCGTGACTTCGTACGACACCGCCTCGGACCACATCAGCATCGGCGGCTTGTCGGAATAAAGCTCGCGCCCGCGATGCGGGAACAGCCAGTCGCCCGATTCGACCATCTGCTTCGCCGCGAGCGTAAAGCGCGGCTCGTCGCTCGGCCACGGATCGCGAAGGCCGATGCCGGCACCCAGCAGCACGAACGCGACCAGCATGAAAAGCCAGAAGGCGCGCCGCTCGTGCGCAGTTTGGATCGACGGTGCAGGGATCATTGGCGGCGCCGCAACAAGGCAGCGCCTATGGTAACAGTCCCGTCACAGGCGGCCGCTCAGCGCAGTTTGTCCGCCTTCATCGCGCGCGCGTCGAGCTTCTCGACGAACTGGATGCGGCAGCGTTCCGTGCCGACCATGACGGCCGCGGCGCCCGGCCGCACGACGCCGCCGTCGGCCGACAGCAGGATCGTCGACGCAGAATCGAGCCCGAAGCACGCGCCGAACAACGTCAAGAGATACGCCTCCGCGGGCGACGTCCAGACGACGACGTGCTGCGGATCGGGCGCATCCCAATCGATGACGCTCGACGAGTTGAACGCCTGCACGTTGCCGCGCACGTACCGGCGATAGTCGTTCGTGGTCGGACGCGGCTTCGCTGCGGCATCCGCTCGCGCAGCTGGTGCAGCGGTGTGCGAAGGCGGCGCCGATGCGCACGCCGCGAGTGCAGCTGCGAGCGCAACACTTGCAATCGCGAGGACGAGTCGCATGTCAAACCTCCGCAGCAAACGAATGCGACGACGATAGTCCCGCGTCGAAGAGGTGACAAGCGACCGCAAGGAAAAGTTCATCTGCGCCGCGTAAAAAACTTTGCATGCGCAAGGATGCAAAACGGCGCACGCCGCGAACGCCTCGTCGCGCGAACGCGCACGAGGTTAACCCGACTGCAACAGCAGGTTAACCGCTCCAACACCGTCGTTGTCTATGCTGCGCGTGCTTCAAGAAGCGTCACCCCAAGGAGATGGAGAACAAGATGAACACGTCGCGCCACACCGAAGTCAACGTGCTGGGATACAGGATCGATCATGTCCGCGCACATCCGCTCGTGCCGGCCTTCGCGGGAACGGATTCCGCACAGCGTAACGGGCTCGACAGCTGGCGCGAGGTGCTGTGCCCGGACAGCGGCGTCGTGCTCGCGCGCTTCTCCTCGCGCGCCGAAGCCGAGCGCTACATCATCGATCGCGAGCTCGAGAACGCGCGCCGCGCCGTGCATGCGCCCGTCCATGCGGCCGCCGCCTGATTGCTGGGTGTTTCCCCCTGCCGTTTCTGAGTACGTCATCCGCATTGTTTGAGTAGCGGGAAAGCGTCACAGTCTGTCGGGCCAGACGGCCCGACGACATGCGCCAACCGACGATCTATCACAATCCGCGTTGTTCCAAGTCGCGCGCGACGCTCGAATTGATCGTCGCGCGCGGTTTTTCGCCGCGCGTGATCGACTATTTATCGAGTCCGCCGTCGGTTGCCGAAATCGAACGGCTGCTCGCGATGCTCGGTCTCGAGCCGCGCGAGCTCATGCGCAAGGACGAGGACGAATACCGCGCTCTCGGTCTCGCCGATCCCGCCCTTACGCACGATCAGCTCGTCGCGGCGATTGCCGCGAATCCGCGGCTGATGCAGCGGCCGATCGTCGTCGTCGCCAACAAGGCCGCAATCGGTCGCCCGCCCGAGGCGGTGCTCGCGATTCTTCCGGACTGACGATATGGACAAGCTGCAGGCGATGCAGTTGTTCACGCGGGTCGTCGACACCGGCAGCTTCACCGCGGCCGCGGAGCAGCTCGGCATCTCGCGCGCGCTCGCGTCGAAGCTGATCCAGAATCTCGAGGACACGCTCGGCGTGCGCCTGTTGAATCGCACGACGCGGCGCCTCAGCCTCACCGAATCCGGGCAGAACTATTACCAGCGCGTCAGCGACGTGCTCGCGCGACTCGCCGAGGCCGAAGCCGAGGCAACGGAGCTGCAGGTCGATCCGCGCGGACGATTGCGCGTCAGCGCGCCGATTCCGTTCTCGACCGTGCACCTCGCACCCGCGCTCGCCGAGTTCCAGCGCCTTCATCCGCGCGTCGAGCTCGATCTCAATCTCAACGATCGCCGCGTCGATCTCGTCGAGGAGGGCTTCGACGTCGCGATCCGCATCTCGCAACTCGCCGACTCGTCGCTGATGGCGCGCAAGATCGCGCCGTGCCGCATGGTCGCTGTCGCATCGCCCGCATACCTCGCCGCGCGCGGCGAGCCCGAGGTGCCGGCCGATCTTGCGAAGCACGAGTGCCTGCGCTACACGCTGACGCCGAACAGCGAGGCGTGGGAGTTCGAGCGCGACGGCGTTTCGACGTCGGTGCCGGCGCATTCGCGGCTCGCGGTCAACAACGGCGACTTCATCGCGGGCGCGGCCGAGGCCGGCATGGGGTTGGCGCGACTGCCGACGTTCATCGTTGCGGATTATCTGCGTAGCGGACGCTTGCGGCGGATCCTGCCGGAGTGGACGCTGCCGTCGATTGCGGTTTACGCGGTGTATCCGCATACGCGGACGCTGCCGGCGAAGACGCGGCGGTTGATTGATTTTCTGGTGGATCGGTTTGGGCCGGAGCCTTATTGGGATCGCGATTTGCCGTGAGCGCTAGTCCTCAGACTTTTTTCAGCCCCACTTCAGCTCCTCCCTCGTTCAAGGGGAGGGTTGGGTGGGGATGGTGTTTGGTTTGGTTGTTTGGCGTTGTCGCGATAACCGACTCACGTCCGTGTGTGGTTTGTCGGCCATCCATGGCCGCCAGTTACTTTCTTTTGCTTGCCCAAAAGAAAGTAACCAAAGAAAACGGCACCCTCGGATTCGCGCCCTCGCGCTACGGCGAGGGTTCGCTACGGGCGGACGGGTTTCGGCCCACAGGCCATCCATGGCCTGTTGTCCGAATCGGCGCGATCCCTCGCGCCGCCCGCGTGCGGTGCACGCGGCTGTTCCGTCCGCCCTCCGCCGCTGCTCAGAGGGAACCCGAAGAGAAAAGCGAAAAGAAAGAAAGAAACCGACGTGCGCTTCCGGTGTCGGATATATCCGGTGCTTCTGCGGCAGGGACTGCCGCGCTCTGCTCTTCCGGGTTCCCTCTCGGCCGCGGCGAGCAGGCGCAGGAAATAGCCGCGTGCCCCGCACGCGGGCGCGCGCAGGATGCGCGCGCGTCCGATCTCGGCACAGGGATGTGCCGTGAGCGGACCCCGGAGCCTGCTCGCGTAGTCTGCCGGGCATGGATGCCCGGCGACCGCGGACGCGAGGGTGCCTTTTTCTTTGGTTACTTTCTCTTGGACGAGCAAGAGAAAGTGACTCGGCCGCCAGGATGGCGGACGAACCGCACACGGACGTGAGTCGGCCCTCGCGAAACCCCTACGGCCGAATCTCAAACTCATCCGCATCCATCCAAGCCGGAAAGCGCTCCCGATGCGCACCCAGCGCATCCCCATCGAGCGTCACCGTCACGACCTGCTCCTGCGCACCAAGCTCGACAAGCGCCTGCCCAAGAAAATCGAACGCCCCACTATCGCCCGAATACTGAAGCTCATTCCCATCGACACCAACGCGATTGACGCCAATGCAATACGCGAGATTCTCGATCGCACGCGCGCGCAACAGCGTGCGCCACGCATGACTGCGCGCGCTCGGCCAGTTCGCAACGAAGAACACAAGATCGTAATCGAACCGCTTCGCTTCCCGGTCGTAGCGGTTGCGCAGCCACACCGGAAAGCGAAGGTCGTAGCAGACCTGCGGACAGATCCGCCAGCCGTTGAGCTCCACGATCAGCCGCGTGTCGCCACCGCCATAGCGCTCGTGCTCCTTCGCCATGCGGAACAGGTGGCGCTTGTCGTAAATCGCATGCGTACCGTGCGGCGGCATCCAGACGAGCCGGTTGACGCAGCGATCGCCCTCGCGGACGACCATGCTGCCGGTGACCGTGCAGCCGATCTCGGCCGCGAGCTCACGCAACCACTTGATGCCGGCGCCGTCCATCGTCTCGGCGTTGCCGAGCGTTTCGTTCGTGAAGCCGGAGAGAAACGTCTCGGGCAGGATGACGAGATCGCTCTGCCCTTTCAGCGGCCTGACGAGCGCGCCGTAGTACTCGCGGTTCGCGGCCGGATCGTGCCAGCGCGTCGCGCCCTGCACCAATGAAACGCGGAGCGGTTTCGTCATCGCCATCTCACAGTGCGCGCAGGCGCTCGGCGGCCTGCTCGAGCGTCGCGTCACTCTTGGCGAAGCAGAAGCGGATCAGGCGCTGGTCCGTCGGCGGCGATTCGTAGAACGCAGAGATCGGAATCGCTGCGACGCCACCTTCCTTGACGAGCCACTCGCAGAATGCGAGATCGTCGCGCCCGTCGAGCGCGGAATAATCGACGACCTGGAAATACGCGCCGCCGACCGGCAGCGGCCGGAACTTCGATCCCGCGAGCAGCGCGCGAAAACGATCGCGCTTCGCCTGATAGAACGCGGGCAGATCAAGATAATGCTGCGGATCCTTCTCGAGGATCTCGGCGAATGCGACTTGCGCCGGCGTGAACGTGCAGAACGTGAGGTACTGGTGCACCTTGCGGAACTCGGCCGACAGCGCGCGCGGCGCGATGCAGTAGCCGACCTTCCAGCCGGTGCAGTGAAAGGTCTTTCCGAACGAGGAGACGACGAAGCTCCGCTCGGCGAGCTCGGCGTGAAGCAGCACGCTCTGGTGCGGCTTGTCGTCGAAGACGATGTGCTCGTAGACCTCGTCCGACAGAACGAGGATGCCCTGCGCGCGCGTGACGTCTGCGAGCGCGTCGAGATCCTCCGGCGTGAACACCGCGCCGCACGGATTGTGCGGCGAGTTGACAACGATCATGCGCGTCTTCGGCGTGATCGCGTCGCGCACGCGCTGCCAGTCCGGTGAGAAGTCGTTCGGATCGAGCGGCACGTGCACCGCGCGGCCGCCGTTGAGCTCGATTGCCGGTTCGTAGCTGTCGTAGCAGGGATCGAGCACGATGACTTCGTCGCCGGGCCGCACGATCGCAGCGATCGCGGCGAAGAGCGCCTCGGTCGCGCCGGACGTCACCGTGACTTCGGTGTCCTGGTTGACCTTGCGGCCGTAGAGCGCTTCGGTCTTCTTCGCGATCTGTGCGCGCAGCGCCGGCAGGCCGGTCATCGGCGCGTACTGGTTGCGGCCCGCGTTCATCGCGGCGGTCAGCGCGTCGCGCATCGCTTGCGGACCGTCGAAATCCGGGAAACCCTGGCCTAGATTGACCGCCTTGTGCTCCAGCGCGAGCTGGCTCATGACGGTGAAGATCGTCGTGCCGACCTTCGGCAGCTTCGTTTCGATCTGCATTTCGCGGCGTTCTTGTTTGGATGGCCAAAAGGCCGGGCGCGCAGTGATGGTAGCACGCACGCGCGGCGAGCCCGTGCGAATCAGCCGAGCAGGCGATTGACGCGCGCCACGAACGCGGCCGGATCATCGAGATGATCGCCAGCCGCGAGGCGCGCTTCGTCGAACAGCAGAAGGCCGAGGTCTTCGCTGCGCGCCGCGTCGCTCTCGTTTTCGATGCGCTTGACCAGCGGATGCGACGGATTGATCTCGAGCACCGGTCGGCGACGCCGGCACGTCGTGGCCGGCCTCGCGCAGGAGCCGCTGCATGTGCAGCGCCATGTCGTGCTCGCCGAGCACGAGCACCGACGGCGAATCGATCAGGCGATGGCTGACGCGCACGTCGCCGACGCGCTCGCCGAGCAGCGATCCTTCAGCTTCGCGACGACACCTTCGGCGGCCTTCTCGGCGTCCTTGCGCTTCGCAGTCTCGGCTTCGTCGGGCTGGGCGACGTCGAGATCGCCCTTGCGCCGCGTTGCGCAGCTTCTTGCCGCCGTACTCGCCGAGATAGCCGATCATCCATTCGTCGATGCGATCCGAGAGCAGCAGCACCTCGATGTCGCGCGCCTTCAGCGCCTCGATCTGCGGGCTCGAGCGCGCCGCGGCGTGCGAGTCGGCCGTGACGTACCAGATCGTGTCCTGGCCGACCTGCATGCGCGCGATGTAGTCGTCGAGCGAGACGGCTTTCGCGGTGCCTTCGGACTTCGTCGACGCGAAACGCAGCAGCTTCGCGATGCGCTCGCGGTTCGCCGGATCCTCGGCGATGCCTTCCTTCAGCACGTTGCCGAACGCGTCGGTGAACTTGCGGAACTTCTCCGGCTCGTCGCTTGGCGAGCTTTTCGAGCAGATCGAGCACGCGCTTCACGCACGCGCCGCGCATCTGCTGCAGCAGCCGGTTCTCCTGCAGTATCTCGCGGCTGACGTTGAGCGGCAGATCGTCCGAATCGACGACGCCGTGCACGAAGCGCAGATAAGCCGGCAGCAGCTGCTCGCTCGCGTCCATGATGAAGACGCGGCGGATGTAGAGCTTGAGGCCCTTGCGCTCCTCGCGGCCGCTGAACAGCGCATCGAACGGCGGCTTTTCCGGCACGAACAGCAGCAGCGTATAGCTCTGCGCGCCTTCGACGCGGTTGTGCGTCCAGGCGAGCGCGTCGTTGAAATCGTGCGTGATCGATTTGTAGAACGACTGGTAGTCCTCGTCCTTGAGCTCGCTCTTCGGCCGCGTCCACAGCGCCGATGCGTGATTGACCGTTTCCATCTCGTCCGACGGCTTGCCGTCCTTTTGCTTCGGCATCCGGATCGGAAACGCGACGTGGTCGGAATACCGCGCGATCAGATCGCGGAGCTTCCAGGCGTCGAGGAACTCGCTCTCATCGTCCTTGAGATGCAGCGTCACCGACGTGCCGCGTGTCGGGCGCGTCGACCGTTTCGAGCGTGTACTCGCCGGTGCCGGCCGATTCCCAGCGCACGCCCTCGCCCGCCGGCGCGCCGGCCTTGCGCGTCACGAGCGTGACGCGATCGGCGACGATGAACGCCGAGTAGAAGCCGACGCCGAACTGGCCGATCAGCTGCGTGTCCTTGCGCGCGTCGCCCGAGAGCGATTCGAGGAAGCTGCGCGTGCCCGAGCGCGCGATCGTGCCGATGTTCTCGATGACTTCGTCGCGCGTCATGCCGATGCCGTTGTCGCGCACGGTCAGCGTGCGCGCGTCCTTGTCGGCGACGATCTCGATGCGAAGCTCGGAGTCCTCGGCCGTCAGCGAAGGATCGGACAGCGCCGCGAAGCGGAGCTTGTCGCAGGCGTCGGATGCGTTCGAGATCAGCTCGCGAAGGAAGATCTCCTTGTGCGAATAGAGCGAATGCGTGACGAGATGGAGGACCTCGGCGACCTCGGCCTCGAAGGCGCGCGTTTCGGTGGACGACATCGAAAAACCTCGATTTCTACAAGAAGGAACTGGACGGACCGCCCGGATATCGGGGCCGGCGGCTCGAATCCAATCGGGCGGTCCAGCCCGCTGAACGAACGGCAGGGGTCCGTCGCCGGGCGGATCGGCTATCGTAGCGTGGCAGCTGGCCGCGCGCGCCGGCCTTGGGGACCCGCATGGAACACCGTCGATTCGGCCTGCTCGCTTTCGCGACGCTCGCCCTCGCATTTTCGTTCGCACCGGCGCTCGCCGCCGACCGGCCGTCGCCGCTGATGCCCGTCGACAAGACCGACGGCGAGGACGAGGCGATCGAAAAGCGCCTCGAATGGTTCATCGATGCGCGCGGGCTCGACGAGAATCCCGATGCGCGCAGCCAACGCGCGCAGGCCGTGAAGCATCTGCAGCGGCAGGTTGCGAACGGCGTTCCGGCGCTGCTCGCGAGCGAAAACTGGCAGGCGATGGGCCCCGAAACCATGACCATGCTCAACTGGGACATGGGCGCCGTGGTCGGCCGCGTGACGGCACTCGCGGTGGACTCCCGCGGACGAGGGCACGATATATCTCGGCGCAGCGGCCGGCGGCGTCTGGAAGACGACCAACGGCGGGCGCGACTGGACGCAGCTCTTCGATGCGATCGGCACCGAGAGCATCGGCTCGATTCTGATGGAAAGCGGCAATCCCGATCACGTCTGGGTCGGTACCGGCGAGGCGTTCGCGGGTTGCCTCGACTATTTCGGCCTCGGCCTCTTCTATTCGGCGGACGGCGGCACGACGTTCGAGTCGCGCAACGGCAGCGGCGACACCGCGATGCCGCTCTCGTTCATCACGGCGCTCGCGCAGTCGCCGGCCGATCCGAACGTGCTCATCGTCGGCGGACAGGGCCACTGCAACGGCAACGGCTCGACGACCGGTGGCGGCCTCTACCGCACCGCCGACGGCGGCGCGACGTGGACGATGGTATTCGCGGCGGGCTCGGGCTCGCGCGACGTGATCTTCGATCCGCGCGACGCCAACGTCGTCTTCGCGCAGCTCCGCTCGAAGGGCATCTACAAGTCGACCGACGGCGGCCAGAACTGGACCGTGCTCCAGAACGGCATTCCGGTCAACGCAGCGGCGGCATACGGCCGCCTCGCGATGTCGGCGAGCAACCCGGACACGATGTATGCGCTGCTCGGCCCGTCGAGCGGCGCGTCGCTGACCCTCTATCGCAGCGACGACGCCGGCGCGAGCTGGACGACCGTCAACGCGAACGCGTGCGAAGGCCAGTGCTACTACAACCTGACGCTCGACGTGCATCCGACCGATCCGGAGACGCTGCTGGTCGGCACGATCCGGCCCGCGCTGTCGACCGACGGCGGACAGAATCTCACGATCCTCACCGCCGGCTGGGGCCAGTCGCAGGACGTGCACCAGGACACTCACATCGTGCGCTTCTCGAAGAACGACGGTAACCGCTTCTGGGTCGGCAGCGACGGCGGCCTCTGGCGCTCCGACGACAGCGGCGGCACGTTCACGAATCTCAATGCGAATCTCGAGATCACGCAGTTCTACGACATCGCGCTCGATCCGGCCGATCCCGACCGCATCTATGGCGGCGCGCAGGACAACTCCTCGTCCGTGCGCGACGGCGCGCAACTCTGGAACGTGACGCTCGTGACCGGCGACGGCTTCATGAACGCGGTCGACGCGAAGGACGCGAACCGCGTGTTCCAGACGAGCTATCCGTCCGGCGGCGCGGCGCTGTATCTCTCGACGTCGCGCGGCGCGCCAGACACGTTCCAGTCGGTCAGCCACAACGGACAGAACGTCAGCGATCCATTCCCTTGGGTCACGCCGCTCGTGACCGGCGGCAACTACGTGTTCGTCGGCTCGAACCGCGTCTACCGCTCGGCGACCGGCGACGTCGGCAACGCGTATTCGTGGACCGACGTTTCCGGCAGCGTCACCGGCAACTCGGCTTCGATCAGCATCATCATGACGGCCGACGATCCGATCGACGGGTCGCTGCGCATGTATGTCGGCACCGCGAACGGCAAGATCTGGACGAGCGCCGACGCCTCGCTCGCGACGCCGGTCTTCACCGAGATCACGCAGAGCTATCCCGGCAGCAACGTCTCCGACATCGCGGCCGATCCAACCGATGTCACGCGCGTCTTCGCCACGCGCAGCGTCTTCCCCGATCCGCACCTGCTGCGCTCGGTCGACGGGAGCGATTGGGAGAGCATCGGCGCGGGACTCCCGGGCGTGCCTTCCAACAGCGTCGCGATCGATCCGCTCGACACGAACCGCATTTTCGTCGGCACCGATATCGGCGTGTACGAGAGCACCGACGGCGGCGACACGTTCACGCCGTTCATGGCCGGGCTGCCGCTCGGCATGGTCGTGACCGATCTCGAGATCGTCGGCGAGCCGCATACGCTCGTCGCGGGCACGTACGGGCGCGGGGCGTGGAAGGTCCTGCTGGAGGTGCCGGTCACCGACCGGATCTTCGCCGATGGCTTCGATACAACGCCGTGACGTGAAGTCTCGAAAAACACGCGCAATACATTGACAACGCTAAGTCATTGTCCCTTCTCCCGCTCGCGGGAGAAGGTGCCGGCAGGCGGATGAGGGCGGCCTTGGTTCGGTCGAACCAAGAGCGCCCTCACCCTACCCTCTCCCGCAAGCGGGAGAGGGGAAAGACGCGCGAATCGTCGAGGGCCGTCCGAGGACTGGCATATGACGGCCCGATGATCCCGCCTCTTCCGGAGGGCTCGGGCGCGGGCTTCGCGATGGTGTTCGCGCCCCTGATCGCCGCGATCATTTCGAATCTCGGCGCGTGGCGCTCGTCAAGAAGCGCGAGCTCTATCGCGAACCGAAAGGCAACACGCCGCCGCCCTGATGGATTCGCGGCATCCTGATCCTGACCTCTACCGGCGTCTTGTTCGCGCACGGCTCGAACGACGGATGTCGCGTCCCGTAGCGATCAGGCATTTGGTCCCGCGTCGGCCGACGCGAACGCTTCACGCAGCTTCACCGCGCATTCGTCGCAGCAGACCTCGACGGTGCGGCCGCCGATCTTGACCTGAAACGAGTTTTCATCGAGCGGGCAATCGCAGGCCGCGCAGGTTTTTTCGGTCATGTCGTTTCTCCTCTTTCGTGCGTTTATGACGGTGCCATTGAGCCACGCCACCGGAGCTCGCGCTGTCGAAATCTTTAGCGATCAGCGCTGCATCGCGTTCTTGCGGAACTCGGTCGGCGAGCGCCCATAGGCCTGCTGGAACGCCGCGCTGAAATGGCTGTGGCTCGAGAAACCGAGATCCTGGCCGAGCTTGCTGAGATCGTCGTACTCCGCAAGCAGGTCGAGCGCGCGCGCGAGCCTGAGGCGCAGCTGATAGCGGTAGAGCGGCAGGCCCTCGACCTGCTGGAACACTTGCGTCAGATACACCGCCGAGACGCCGACCTCGGCCGCGATCGCGGCGAGCGACCAGCGCCGCGAAAGATCGCCCGCGAGGATCAGCTTCGCGCGATCGGCAAGCCGCTGCCGGCCCGCGCTCGCGCCCGCCGCGTGCGCCGTGCGCGGCCCGATCGAGCGCGTGACGAGCGTCAGCGCGAGGCTCTCGGCTTCGAGCGACTCGGCGATGTCCTCGCGCAGGCTGTGGCGCAGCAGCGCGACGAGCGCCTGCGCGCGCGGATCGATGCGCAGGCGCTGGTGCGCGAACGCGAGCGTATCGCCGTCGCGCAACAGCGCCTTCGGCGCAAGCTCACGCAACATCGATTCCTCGACGCGAACGCCAAGGCTCGCATCGCCGCCTTTGACCGGATGCACGAAGCGATACCTGTCGCCCGCGTTGAAGAACAACACCTGTCCCGCCTCGGCGACTGCCGGCTCATCGCCGCACCAGCGCACGTACGTGCCGCGATACGGAAACACGAGATGCGTCGCCGCCTCGCATCCGCGCGCGCAGACGTGCTCGCCGGTGCCATCGCAAACGAGATCGACGACGGCGACGGTCGCAGTGTCGAGCAGCGATTCCTGGGTGAATGCGGGCATGCAGCTTCGTTTCGCGGGCAGTGCGTGCGCCGCGCTCGCGCGCTCGCGACTCTAGCGCAAACCGGCACGCCTCGCCGATTCCAGGTCGCTAAAGAATTCGACAGCCGCCATCGCCGCATCGCGGTTTGATGCTCACCGTCTTCATCACCGACGGGACATCGATCATGCGACGTACCATTCTGCTTCGCGCTGCGCTTGCGGCGCTGCTTGCCTCCGGCGTCATGGCGGCCGCCGCCTCCGACCATCTCGATTCACCGAGCGTCATCGCCGATCCGCGCGCCGACATCGGCGATCTCTACGCATGGACATCGCCCAACGGGCGGCAGCTGAACCTCGTCATGACGATCGTCGGCCACACGTTCTCGGACAAACTCCACTACACGTTCCACGTCGACAGCGGGAGCCGCTTCGGCAGGACGACCGCGACGACGACGATCGACTGCCAGCTCGCGACCGCGACCGAGATGGAATGCCGCGCGGGTTTCGGCGACTACGCGCGCGGCGATGCGAGCGTGCCGAATCCGCTCGACGATCGCGAGCGCTTCCGCGTGTTCGCGGGCCTTCGCGACGATCCGTTCTTCAACAACGTCAAGGGTACGCGCGCCGCGTACAACACAGCGGTCGCGGCGATGAAAGCGGGTGCTGCACTCGACGCGGCGGGCTGCCCGACCTTCGATCACGCGACGTCGCTCGCGATACTCGATCAGTGGCGCCACACCGATGGCGGCCCCGCGCAGAACTTCCTCGCCGGCTGGACACCGGCTTCGCTCGTCGTCGCGATCGATCTCGACGTCGTTGCGAAAGGCGGACCGTTGCTCGCCGTGTGGGCGACGACGTCGGACGTGAAGCGCCAGTTCGATCGCATGGGCCGGCCGCTGACCGGCAACGCGCTGCTCGGCACGATCGCGCCTGCGGATATCAGCGACGATCTGAAGGAACGCTACAACGCGGCCACGCCGGCGACGGCAACGAGCTTCGTCGGCGAGATCGAGAAAGGGCTCGCGCTCTACGACGGCTTCGATGGCACGTGCGGCAACGCGTGGCTCGCCGATGCGAAAGCCCCTGCGCGCGATCGCTATCGACCGCTTGCGACGCTGCTCGCCGACGACCGGCTGTGGGTCGACTCGCGCGAGACCGAGTGCACGCTGTTCTTCGCAGTCGAGCTCGCGAATCTTTCCGGCAAGACGGACGCGGCACACGATTGCGGCGGACGCACGCCGGTCGAAGACGCGATCGACGTCTACCGTTCGCTGCTCGCGAACGGCACAACGAGCGGCATCGACGACGGCGTCGATCGGGACGACCACGTGCATTCGACGTCTGTCTTTCCGTTTCTCGCCGAAGCCGATGCGGAGTACGGAAAGTGAGCACGGCATCGCGCCAGCGGACGACGAGCATTGGGTTCGCGTTGGCGATCGCGCTATACGCGTCGTGCGCCGATGCACATACCGGAACCGGTCTTCCCGGCGGCGTCGCGCAGGGTTTCGCGCACCCGTTCGGTGGGCTCGATCATCTGCTGGCGATGGTGTCGGTCGGCCTCTGGGGCGCGTTTCTCGGACGGCCGCTGATTTACGCGCTGCCGATCGTGTTTCCGGTCGTCATGGTTGCCGGCGCGGCGTTCGGAATGTTCGGCGTGCCGTTGCCGCGCGTCGAGATCGGCGTCGCGCTATCCGTGCTTGTGCTCGGCCTGTGCATCGCGGCGGCATGGAGAGCGCCAGTCACTGCGGCCGCGCTGATCGTCGCGGTGTTCGCGTTGTTTCACGGCTATGCGCACGGGCGCGAGCTGCCGTCCGCAGCGGATCCGCTCGGCTACAGCGTCGGGTTCGTGCTCGCGACGGGCCTTCTGCATGTGCTCGGCATCGGCATCGGCGCGCTCGCCGATCGTCCGCGCGCTGCAATCGTCGTGCGTGCGCTTGGCGCGGCGATCGCTTGCGTTGGCGTCGTGTTCGTCCGAAACGCCGCGTCCGCAGGTGCAGCCGTCGAGCTCGAGGAAGCGGTTCCGTTGCTGGCCCTCGCGCCACTCGCCGCCGGAATGACGTTCCTTGCGACGCGGGTCGCCGCATCACGCAAGGCGATCGTGCCGAAGGTCGTCGCGGGCTGGCTGCTCGCAGTCGCGCTGCTCGCGACGCTATTGCACTTCGTGCCAATCACGCTGGGCTATATGCCCGATCATCTCGAATAGGAGCATCGACGATGCCGTCGCTCGCCCATCGCACGCTCGTGGCGCTGTCGCTCGCAGCCGCGCAACTCGCGCATGCGCACGATTTCTGGCTGCAACCGCAGGACTTCCGGCTCGATGCACCGGCAACGACGCCGTTCACGCTGCAGGTCGGGCACGGTCCATACCGCCAGCGCTCGCCGATTCCAATGCGTCGCATCGAGCGGCTCGATGCAATCGCACCTGACGGAACGACGCGCGACATGCGCGCACGCCTGAGGCTGGGCGGCGATCGCGACGACGGCGATGTTGCGTTCGCGGAGAACGGCGTCTATGTGCTCGTCTTGCAAACGGACGACAAGGCCGAAAGCCATCTGCCGGCGATCCGCTTCAACGACTACCTGCGCGCAGAGGGGCTGACGCCGGCGCTCGCGCTGCGCGAACGCACTGCACGCATGGACGCGGACGGCGCCGAGAGCTATCGCCGCGTCGCGAAAACGATCGTGCAGATGGGGACACCGGGCGACACGTCGGACACAACGATCACGAAGCCGATCGGACTACCGCTTGAGATCGTGCCGGAGCGGAATCCGTATGCGACACCGCGAGCAGGCACGCTGCCCGTGCGCGTCCTCTACGAACGGCATCCGCTCGCTGGCGCGCTGGTCAAGCTGACCGATCTCGGCCACGACGCGGAGCCGTTCGAATCGCATGTCACGAATGCGGAAGGCCGCGCGGAGTTCACGCTGCCCGAAAAAGGCGCTGGCTGTTCAACGTGATCTGGACAACACCAAAGCCCGCCGGCGAGAACACCGATTTCGAAACGGTATTTTCAAGCTTGAGCTTCGGCTTTCCGGCGCAATGAAAGGCCGGTTCGAAGCGTGCTGTTATTGAAGAGGGCGGCCAGGACGGCCGCATCTGGACGTCAAACAATTTCGACATCGCCGAATGAGTCAACGTAGGTCGAAGCAGCGATTCAGGACGAATCGCACAAATAAACGAAGCGGCCGTCGTTGCCGACGGCCGCCCCGGACGAGGAGGAAAGACGCGACTCGATCCTCCAAGACGAACTTTCTTTTGGCCGCGCCGCCTGCCGAGGCAGATGGCGCGGATGAATCAACCTTCGGCTGCGTCGTCCGCAGCGTGCGCTGCGTGCGCAGCGAGATCTTCCTTGATGCGCGCCTTCTTGCCCTCGAGGCCGCGCAGGTAATAAAGCTTCGCGCCGCGCACCTTGCCGTGGCGCTTCACGACGACCGAATCGATCGCCGGGCTGTGCGACTGGAACACGCGCTCGACGCCCGTGCCGTGCGAGATCTTGCGCACCGTGAACGCCGAGTTGAGGCCCGCGTTCTTGCGCGCGATGACGACGCCTTCGTAGGCCTGCACGCGCTCGCGATTGCCTTCCTTGACCTTGACGTTGACGATGACCGTGTCGCCCGGGCTGAACTCGGGCAGCTTGCGGGTCATCTGCGCGGCTTCGAACTGCTGAATGAGATTGCTCATGACGCTCACCAATGAAAATGTCTGATTTTTCGTCTGCCGCATCGCGCTAGCGATTCGGCTCTTTTTCTCTCGCCTGCGTCGCATCGAAATGCTCGCGGCGGAATTCTTCCAGCAACGTGCGCGCTTCCTTGTCCGCCTCGACATGCGCCAGCAAATCCGGCCGCCGCAACCACGTGCGCCCCAGCGACTGCTTCAGGCGCCAGCGGCGGATCGCCGCATGATCGCCCGAGAGCAGCACCGGCGGCACGTCGCCCCAGGCGTCGCGCTCCGGACGCGTGTAGTGCGGACAATCGAGCAGCCCGTCCGAAAACGAGTCCTGCTCGGCCGACTTCGCGTCGTTGAGCGCGCCTTCCTGCAGCCTGCCAACTGCGTCGATCACGATCGCCGCCGCCAGCTCGCCGCCGGAGATCACGTAGTCGCCGATCGAGATTTCCTCGTCGACCGCGTGCTCCAGAAAACGCTCGTCGATGCCTTCGTACCGGCCGCACAGAAGGAACAAGCTTTTCCTTCCGCGCGAGCTCTTCCACCTTGCGTTGCGTGAGCCGCGCTCCCTGCGGACTCAGATAAATCGCTTTTTCCGGCCCACCCGCCGCGCGTACCGCATCCATCGCGCGCCGCAGCGGATCGACCATCATCACCATCCCGGGACCGCCGCCGTACGGCCGCTCATCGGCCGACCGGTAGTTGTCCGTCGCGAAATCGCGCGGATTCCACGTCGCGATCTCGATCAAGCCCCGCGCCTTCGCGCGTCCGACCACGCCGATGTCGGCCGCGGTCCTGATGAAATCCGGAAACAGCGTGATGACGTCGATGCGCATCGCGCGTTATCCAGTTGCTCATGCGTTCGTCCTGAACGCGAAGATCAAAAGCGGACATCCTGTCCGCATCTCAAATGAACTAAAACTCCGGATCCCAATCGACCGTGATCCGGCCTGCATCGAAATCCACTTCTCTCACGTAATCGTCCAGCACGAACGGAATCAGTCGCTCGCGCTTTCCGTCGACAGCGACCAGCACGTCGTTCGCGCCGGTCGCGACGAGGTGCGAAACCCTGCCGAGCCTCGCGCCTTCGACGGTGACGACCTCGAGTCCTTCGAGATCGGCCCAGTAGTACTCGCCGCGTTTCGGCTTGGGCAGCGCCGAGCGCCGGACCCAGACCTCGCTGCCGATCGAATCGCGCCGCACCATCGCGATCTTCGATTTCCGGCAGCGTCGCCACGATGCCCTTACCCTGGGCGCGTCCGCGGCAACCGCTGATTTCGCTGTCACCGAGCGTCGATTTCAGCAGCCAGGGCTGGTAGCTGAAGATCTGCGTTCTCGGCTCGGTATACGACTCGAGCTTGACCTCGCCTCGCAGACCGGACAATCCGACAATCTTTCCGACCAGAACCCACTTCTCGTCCGCTGCGCCTTCGCGCTTCGGCTCGGCCTCGTTCGGACCGCTCACGTGAATCCGCTCGACTAAGTCAGGCGGCCTTCTTCGTGCCGGTCGCTTCCTTGTAGAGCGACTTGACCTTCTCGGTCATCTGCGCGCCCTTCTCGACCCAGGCCTTCGCCTTGGCCGTATCAAACTCGAGGCGCACGTCCTTGCCCGAGGCGATCGGGTTGAAGTAGCCCAGACGCTCGATGTTGCGGCCGTCGCGCGCGTTGCGCTCGTCCGTAACGATGATGTGGTAGAACGGCCGCTTCTTGGCGCCGCCGCGGGACAGGCGAATCTTGACCATTTGCAAGTCTCTGAAATAACTGGAAATAATGGGGCGTCGCGCCGATGCCGCCGAGCGCCGCCGAGGGAGCCGCGCATTGTAGCGGAATGGGCTGAAAAATAAAGCCCTGCCGGGACTTAGGTAGTGGGTCAGTTTGAATCTAGGGCGGAGCGTCGGCCGTTGGCGTCGCGGGGCGCTTGGGCTTTGTCACTCGACGTCACGGCCATATCGATTAGGCCGAGTGCGAAGAAGCACCCGGTAGAGCCACATAAAAAGTGGCACGACGACGACCGCGATTGCGATCATGCTGGCAACATGTAGCTGACCGCTCGTCAGGCGGGCGCGTAGGAGCGCGTATACGGCGACGGTAACGATGGTGGCGGCTAGCCAGAAGCCGACTATCCAAACGAACTTTCTTACCAGCCAATTCCCATTCATCGGCGAAGTATCGGGGCGCCTAAGCCGCTGTCAAGCTAACTAATTTTCAGACTGAGGCACTACCGGGACTTAGCGATTTCCCCCGGATTCCCGAGCAGCTGCCGATAGACGAGAAATCCCGACCGCTCGGCCACGCGATCGTAAAGCCGCATCGCGGTCGCGTTCGTCTCGTGCGTCTGCCAGTAGACGCGCGGCGATCCGGCCTTCGCGGCCGCCGCATACACCGCTTCGATCAGCGCCTTGCCGACACCGCGGCCGCGTGCTGCCTCGCTCGTGTAGAGATCCTGCATGTAGCAGGTCTCGGCGATCGAAATCGTGCTGCGATGAAAGAGGTAGTGCGCGAGTCCGATGAGCGCGTCGTCGCACTCCGCGACGAGCGCATGCACTGGCTCGGCTTCGTCGAAGAATCGCGCCCATGTCGTGCGCGTGATCTCGTCGGGCAATGCGGTCGCGCCGGATCTGCCGTAGAACGCGTTGTACCCGTTCCACAGCGGCAGCCATCGATCGAAATCGGCACGCTCGACCGGACGGACGATGAAATCGCGGACAGGCGCGTCCGAAAAATCAACGCGGCGGCGGCATGCCCCCGCCCCCACCCATCGTGCGCATCGCGCCTTTCATCTGACGCATGACGCCCTTCAAGCCGCCGCTGCCGAGCTTCGACATCATCTTCTCGGTCTGCTGATACTGCTTCAGCAGGCGATTCACGTCGGCCGGCTGCGTGCCGGAGCCTCGCGCGATGCGCGCGCGACGCGATCCGTTCAACAGATCCGGATGCCGTCGCTCCTTCTTCGTCATCGAGCTGATGATCGCGATCATGCGCTTGACCGCGCCGTCGCCGGCCTGCGCCTTCATGTTTTCCGGAATCGCCATGCCGCCCGGCAGCTTTTCCATCAGCGACGCCATGCCGCCCATGTTGATCATCTGCTCGAGCTGATCCTTCATGTCGTTGAGATCGAAGCGCTTGCCCTTGATGACTTTCTCGGCGAGCTTCTTCGCTTTTTCCTGATCGACCTTCTGCTCGACCTGCTCGACGAGCGAAAGCACGTCGCCCATGCCGAGGATGCGCTGCGCGATGCGATCGGGATGGAACGGCTCGAGCCCGTCGGGTTTCTCGCTGACACCGATGAACTTGATCGGACGACCCGTGACGTAGCGCACCGAAAGCGCCGCGCCGCCGCGCGCATCGCCGTCGGTCTTGGTGAGGACGACGCCGGTCAGCGGCAGCGCGTCGGCGAATGCCTTCGCCGTGTTCGCGGCGTCCTGGCCCGTCATCGAGTCGACGACGAACAGCGTCTCGATCGGATTCAACGCGGCATGCAGCTGCTTGATCTCCGCCATCATCTCGGTGTCGACGTGCAGGCGGCCCGCGGTGTCGACGATCAGCACGTCGGCGAAGTTCTTCCTCGCGGCATCGAGCGCGTGCCTGGCGATGTCGACCGGATTCTGCTCGCCGCTCGACGGATGGAACAGCACGTCGACCTGTTCGGCGAGCGTCTTCAGCTGCTCGATCGCCGCTGGACGATAGACGTCGGTGCTGACGACCATGACCTTCTTCTTGCGCCGCTCCTTGAGGAAGCGCGCGAGCTTCGCGACCGTCGTCGTCTTGCCGGCGCCTTGAAGGCCCGCCATCAGCACGACGGCCGGCGGCGCGGCGGCGAGATTGAGATCGGCGTTCTGCGTGCCCATCACGGCGGTCAGCTCGTCGCGCACGACCTTCACGAGCGCCTGACCGGGCGTCAGGCTCTTCAGGACGTCCTGCCCGAGCGCCTTGACCTGCACGCGCTGGATCAGCGCCTGCACGACCGGCAGCGCGACGTCCGCTTCGAGCAACGCAATGCGCACCTCGCGCAGCGACTCGCGGATATTCGCCTCGGTCAGCCGGCCGCGGCCGCGCAGGCGCTGGACGGTGGCCGGACAGGCGTTCACTGAGGGACTCGAACATGACGAAACACGCCGGAAAAAACGGGTCGCGAAGTATATCAGCCACGCCCTTCCCGCCCGCCGCCGCCTCGTCGTAGTCGGTTCCCGCCCGCAAACCGCCGTGCGACACTAGCCGCATGCCCAGCTGGTCCGTTCTGCTCGCCGTCGTCGCCTACATCGCCTCGGCGGCTTGCCTCGTGCTGCCGCTGATCGAGCGGCCTGCGCCGCCGCGCGCGATCGCGCTCGGCTTCGCGGCGATCGCAGTCGCGCTGCATTTCATGGTCGCGCTCGGCATTCACCAGGGCGGCATCAATCTGCACTTTTTCGCGGCGCTGTCGCTGGTTGGCCTCGTCATCGCGGCGCTGACGCTGCTCGTGAACCTGTTCCGGCCGGTATCCGGGCTCGGCGTCGTCGTGTTTCCGCTCGCCGCCGTGCTGCTCGCGATCGACACGTGGCTCGCGCCGCCGACGACGCCGCTGCCGATCGAGTGGCAGATCAAGCTGCACGTCACGTTCGCGATCCTCGGCTACGGCTTCCTCACGATCGCGGCGCTGCTCGCGATCCTGCTCGCGTTGCAGGAAAGCGCGCTGCGCAATCACCGGCTCGATTCGGGTCTGTTCCGCGCGCTGCCGCCGCTGACGCTGACCGAAACACTGATGTTCCGGCTCATCGGCGCCGGCTTCGTGCTGCTGACGCTGACGCTGCTCTCCGGCGTGCTCTTCGTCGACAACCTCTTCGCGCAGCATCTCGTCCACAAGACCGTGCTTTCGATCGCGGCGTGGATCGTGTTCGGCGTGCTGCTGTTCGGGCGCTGGCGCTGGGGCTGGCGCGGGCGGCGCGCGGTGCGGCTGACGCTTGCGGGCGCGGTCGTGCTGCTGCTGGCGTTCTTCGGATCGAAGTTCGTGCTCGAGCTGGTGCTGAAGAGAGTCGCCTGATGTCGCGCATCGGACGCATTGTCGTCATCGCGCTCGCCGTCGTCGGCGGCCTCTACGTCGTGCTGGTCACCTGGGTATCGGTCGGCTGCACGTCGCAGCAAACCGCGCTCGTGCCCTCGCCTGATCAGCAGTTTTTCGCATCGGTCGGCGTTTCTCGCTGCGGGAGAAACCATCTTTCGGAGGTGCTGGTCCTGGTATGGAATCGCTCTGAACCAACGATCTCCGAGTCAGTCTTCATGGCCAGGCAGCGCGCCACTGGCGACGATGGGCCCGAGCCTAACGTTTACGTCACATGGACCGGCGACGGCGCGCTCCAGGTCGCCTACCCGTACTATCTCGAGGTCACGTCGAAAACCGACAACGCGCGCGGCGTCGCCGTTTCGTTTCGCCGCACCGAAGGCCCGTAACGGTCAGGACACGGTCGCAGCGAGCGCCTCCGACAGACGCTCGACGCCGATAACTTCCAGATCGCCGATCTTCCCGCGCTTCGGCGCGTTCGCCTTCGGCACGATCGCGCGCACGAAACCGTGCGTCGCCGCTTCCCGCAAACGTTCTTCGCCATTCGGCACCGGTCGTATCTCGCCCGACAAACCGACTTCGCCGAATGCGACGAGCTTGTCCGGCAACGGCCGATCGCGAAAGCTCGACAGCACCGCGAGCAGCACCGGCAGATCCGCCGCCGTCTCCTGCACGCGGATGCCGCCGACGACGTTGACGAACACATCCTGATCGTAAACGGCCGCGCCGCCGTGTCGATGCAACACCGCGAGCAGCATCGCCAGACGATTCTGTTCGAGCCCGAGCGCGACGCGCCGCGGATTGCCGAGCGATGACTGATCGACGAGCGCCTGCACTTCGACGAGCAGCGGCCGCGTGCCTTCGCGCGTGACCATGACGGCACTCCCCGCCGTCGGCTGCGAGTGCGCCGACAGAAAGATCGCCGACGGATTCGGCACTTCGCGAAGGCCCTTGTCGCCCATCGCGAACACACCGAGCTCGTTGACGGCGCCGAAGCGGTTCTTGAACGCGCGCAGCACGCGGAAGCGGCTGCCCGATTCGCCTTCGAAATAAAGCACCGCGTCGACCATGTGCTCGAGCACGCGCGGACCGGCGATGCCGCCGTCCTTCGTGACGTGGCCGACGAGAAAAACGCTCGTGCCGGTTTCCTTCGCGAAACGTACGAGACGCGCGGCCGACTCGCGCACCTGGCTCACCGAGCCCGGCGCCGCCGTCAAAAGCTCGGTCCAGATCGTCTGGATCGAATCGATGATGAGGACATCGGGCTTGCCGTTCGCCGCTTCGCCGAGAATGCGCTCGATCGACGTTTCCGCGAGCGCTTCGAGCCCGTCGAGCGCGATGCCGAGCCGCTGCGCGCGCGACGCGACTTGCGCGAGGCTTTCCTCGCCGGTCACGTACAAGCCGCGCACGCGCTGCCCGATCGCGCCGAGCATCTGCAGCAGCAGCGTCGACTTGCCGATGCCGGGATCGCCGCCGATCAGCACGACCGAACCCGAGACGAGCCCGCCGCCGAGCACGCGATCGAGCTCGGCGATGCCGGTCGCCTCGCGCCGCTCGGCTTCGGCCGCAACCGTCGCGAGCTTGGTGATCTTCGCCGCGTCCGTCTTGCCCGCGTAACTGCCGCGCGGATTGGCGGCCGCCTTCGCGGGCAGCACGGTGATCTCGCTCAGCGTGTTCCACGCGCCGCACTCGACGCACTGGCCTTGCCACTTCGAGTGCTCGGCGCCGCAATCGGCGCAGACGTAGGCGGTCTTTGCTTTGGCCATCGTCAGCTTTCGTCTTCGACGAACCGCACGCGGCGCGTGACGCCGCAGGTCAGCTCGTAGCCGATCGTGTCCGCGTGCATCGCGACTTCCTCGACCGGCAAACCGCGGCCCCAGAGCACGACCGGATCGCCGATGCGCGCATTCGGATGATTGCGAAGATCAATCGTGATCAGATCCATCGAGACGCGACCGATCACGTTCGCGCGCACGCCGTTGACGAGCACCGGCGCGCCGCCGTCGGCGTGGCGCGGGTAGCCGTCGCCGTAACCGATCGCAGCGATGCCGACGTTCATGTCTTCGGGGCACTCGTACGTTGCGGCGTAGCCGACGTGCTCGCCCTTGCGCACGCGGTTGATCGCGATCAGGCGCGTCGTCAGTGTCATTGCGGGACGAAAGCCGAAGTCGGCGCCGATCTTTCCGGCGACGACCGAGATGCCGTACAGCGAACCGCCGGCGCGCACCCATTGCCCCTGCGCTTCGGGCCAGCCGAGGATGCCGGCCGAGTTCGACAGCGAGCGCTCGCCTTCGACGCCGGTCAGCGCGCGCTCGAAACGCTCGATCTGGTGCGTCGTCATCGCGTCGTCGAAGACATCCGAGTTCGCGAAATGCGTCAGCAAGCCGATGTCACGCTCGACGCTCGGCAATTCGCGCAGACGCGCATGCAACTCGCGCGCACGCTCGGGCGCGAAGCCGAGCCGGTGCATGCCGGTGTCGAGCTTGATCCAGATTTTCAGCGGCCGCGGATCGGCGTCGGCGACGAGCCATTCGACCTGCACGTCGTGGTGGATGACCGATTCGAGCCGAAGCCGGCGCATCTCGGCGAGATCGCCGGGATCGTCGGGACCCGACAACACGACGACGCGTTGCGATATGCCGGCGGCGCGAAGGCGCTGCCCGTCGGCGATGCCGGCGACACCGAACGCATCGGCGCCCTGCAACGCGCGCGCGACGCGCTCGAGGCCATGCCCGTAACCATCAGCCTTGACGACGGCCATGACCTTCGCGCCGGGCGCGAGCTCGCGCACGCGGCGCAAGTTGTCGCGGAGCGCGCCGAGATGGATCGTGGCGGCGGTGGCTCGACTCATGAAAGAACGGTCAGGCGGTGGTCTTTTTCGGCGCGATCATTCGAACGAACCGGCGTATCTGTCCGACGCATAGTTGGCGAACTTCGTGTAGTGACCGAGGAACGTCAATCGGATCGTACCGGTCGGGCCGTTACGCTGCTTGCCGATGATGATTTCGGCCGTGCCCTTGTCGGACGAATCGGGGTTGTAATACTCGTCGCGGTAGATGAAGAGGATCACGTCGGCATCCTGCTCGATCGCGCCCGACTCGCGAAGGTCGGCCATGACCGGGCGCTTGTCGGTGCGTTGCTCGAGCGAGCGGTTCAGCTGCGAGAGTGCGACGACCGGGATGTCCAGCTCCTTCGCCAATGCTTTGAGGCCGCGCGAGATCTCGGAAATCTCGGTCGCGCGATTCTCCTTGTTGCCCGGCACCTGCATCAGCTGCAGGTAGTCGATAACGATGAGGCCTAGATCGTGCTCGCGCTTAAGGCGCCGCGCGCGTGCGCGCAGCTCGCCCGGCGAGAGCGCCGGCGTATCGTCGATGAAGATCTTCGCTTCGGAGAGAAACGTGATCGCGTTGGTGACGCGCGGCCATTCCTCCTCGGCGAGATCGCCGGTGCGAAGGTGCTGCTGGTTGATGCTGCCGAGCGAGGAAATGAGACGGAACGCGAGCTGCGAGGCCGACATTTCCATCGAGAAGATCGCGACGGCCTTCTTCTTCTGGATCGCGGCGTACTCGGCGAAATTGACCGCGAGCGCGGTCTTGCCCATCGACGGGCGTGCCGCGACGATGATCAGGTCGGACGGCTGCAGGCCGGCCGTCATCTCGTCGAGATCGTTGAAGCCGGTCGCGAGGCCCGTCACCGAGCCCTTGCTCTCGTAGCGCTGGTGCAGGATCTGGAACGCATCCTTGACCGCCTGGCGCATCGTGACGAAGCCCTTGCGCCCGCGCGCGCCGGCTTCGGCGATGTGGAACACCTTCTGCTCGGCGACTTCGAGCAGCTCCTGGCTCGAGCGTCCCTCGGGCAGGAACGCATCGCCGGCAATCTCGGTGCCGGCGTCGATGAGCTGCCGCAGCACCGATTTCTCGCGCACGATGTCGGCGTACGCGACGATGTTCGCAGCACTCGGCGTCGAGTTCGCGAGCTCGATGACGTAGCTCGTGCCGCCGACGAGATCGGAGAGATTCTGCGACTGGAACCACTCGCCGAGCGTAACGGCGTCGTACGGCATGCTCTTTTCGGAGAGCTCGCCGATCGCGCGGTAGATCACGCGGTGATCGCGCCGGTAGAAATCGTCCTCGGTGAGCTTGTCGGCGATCTTGTCCCAGGAATCCGGCGCAAGCATCAACCCGCCGAGCACGGCCTGCTCGGCTTCGATCGAATGCGGCGGCACGCGCAGCGCTTCGACGTTGGATGCGGATTTGCGCTCGGTCAGGGCCGCCATCTTTAGGAGTTCTTGTTGGGGACGGGGCCAGTGATACTAGAGCACGCTCTCAAATCCTGCGATAGAACAGTGTGACGAATATTCGGTGGATAACTCGGCTTCTGGTGGGGATAAGCGCCCGTAGCCTGTGCACAACCGTGTGCACAGGCTGTGAGCGGTCACCCATGTGACGCCGAATTGACGCAATCGAAAACGACGCATTGGGAGGAGATCATGCGACGGATCAACCGGCGTTTCGTCGTCACCGGTGCGGTGCTGATCGCCGCAGCGATCGGCTTCTTCGTCTACATGATGGGCATGGCGCCGCGATCGAACGATCCGAAGGCGCTGATGGAAACCGTGGGACAGGTTTCGGGCGTAGCGAGCGCGATCGGCGTCGTGCTGATCGTGCTCGGGCTTCGCGGGAAGAAGCGGGTCTGAGATTAGATGACGCATCGCCCCGGGGTCAGGCCGGGGCGATGCGTCGGTTGCCGCTTATTCCTCGGGCGTGACGACGACCTTGACGGTCATGTGCACGTCGGCATGCAGGTGAACCTGAACCTCGAACTCGCCGATGTGGCGGATCGGGCCCTCGGGCATGACGACTTCGCTCTTCTCGATCGTCATGCCGGCCGCGGTGAACGCCTCGGCGATGTCGCGCGGGCCGACCGAGCCGAACAGCTTGCCTTCCGGCGATGCGTTCGCCTTCAGCGTGATCGATGCGCCCTCGAGCTGCGCCTGGCGCGCTTGGGCGCCGGAGAGCTGCTGGTTCGCCTTTGCCTCGTACTCGGCGCGGCGCTTCTCGAACTCGGCGAGATTCGTCGCCGTCGCCGGCGCGGCCTTGCCCTGCGGGACGAGGAAGTTGCGGCCATAACCCGGCTTCACGCGGACCTTGTCGCCGAGGTTGCCGAGGTTTTTGACTTTCTGAAGAAGGATGAGATCCATGGGTTTGCGTTCCTATTCGTTAGCGTCGGTGGTTTGGCGCAGCGTTTCCGCTGTCCGAATGGAGGAGTCAAGTCGGCGGCTTCGCCGCCTCGTGAAGAGTGAGGTCGCGCCTGCGGCGCTCGTCAGAAAAGCACTCTCTTCCTGACGTCCTTACTTTCTAACGAGGACGCGAAGCGTCCGCCCTAACTGCCTTTAGTGACTGTCGCTGTACGGCAGCAGCGCGAGGAAGCGCGCGTACTGCACGGCGGTCGACAGCTGGCGCTGGTAGCGCGCCTTCGTGCCGGTGATGCGGCTCGGCACGATCTTGCCGGTCTCGGTGATGTACTGGCGCAGCACGTTGAGATCCTTGTAATCGATCTCGACGACGCCCTCGGCGGTGAAGCGGCAGAACTTTTTGCGACGGAAGAACTTGGACATTTCGATATCTCCGGAAGACGGGGCGATTACTCGGCGCTTTCGCTCGGTGCGGCAGCGGGTGCGGCGGCCGGTGCGGCCTCTTCGCGCGGCGGCCGCGCTTCGCGTTCGCGGCGCGGACGCGGCGAGTCATCGTCGTCGCCGCCAAAGCCGAAGCCTTCATCGTCACGACGGCGGCGGTCGCCCTTGTCGTCCTTGTTCTTCATGATCGCGGACATCTCGGTGACCGCGTCCTCGCGCTTGACGATGAGATGACGCAGCACCGCATCGTTGAAGCGGAAGCCCGATTCCAGCTCGGTCAGAACGTCGGCCTCGCACTCGATGTTCATGAGCACGTAGTGGGCCTTGGCGAGATGCTGGATCGCATACGCGAGCTGGCGGCGGCCCCAGTCTTCGAGGCGGTGGATCTTGCCCTTGCTGCCGCCTTCGATCAGCGTCTTGTAACGCTCGATCATTGCGGGCACCTGCTCGCTCTGGTCAGGGTGGACCAGAAACACGATCTCGTAGTGACGCATGGTGTCTCCTTGTGGGTACCGGACGAACGGATTTCCGTCTCGGCAGCCTCCCGCGGCGCGGTGAGGCAAGATCCTTCGTCGGCCGGGCCGGACGAAGGGGCGCGAATACTAGGCGAATCAGAGAATTGGCGCAACCGCCACGCCGGAATCCGAGTCCGGGCGCGGAATCGGCTCGATCGCGCCGATCGCGTTGGATGGCAGGATCGTGGCGCGGCCCGCCTCGCGGTCATAGACGAAGACGTATTGCGAAATCGCGCCGAGGTAGAGCCACGCCTTCCCATCGCCCGCCGCGGTCGAAAGCGACGAGCCGTCGTTCATGCGGACCTCGACCTCGAGCCCCTCGCCGCGCTTGACCGCGGCGGCCTTGTGCGCGGCGTAGTTGCTGACGAACGTCCACGCGTAAGCCACGATGACCACGGCGTAGATCAGACGCATGTAGCTGCGCCGGTCGTTCATGCCGACGATGAACGTGAGACGCCGCCGCTGCCACCAGGTCAGCGAAGGCGCGGCCCTGAGCCGCTCGCCTTCGGCCGCGCGCCGCCGACGGCCCCAGATGTTGATGCGATCGAACAGCCAGCAGATCGGAAACGTCGACAGCACGAGCACGATCGCGATCGGCTCCTGGATGCCGGCCGCGAGGAAATCGCTGATCTGCGACAGCGACAGCACCGGAATGCCGAACTGCCGGTAGAACGCATGGTCGTAGAAGATGCCCGCCATCGCGACGAGCAGATAGGTCAGCGTGATCACCAGCGCAGGCTCGCGCCGGAGCGTGCGGAGCACATGCGGCAGAATCTCGAACAACGCCGAAACGGGCTCCGCAGCGGACGGACGCGGCGGTGTCTGATCGCGAATCGTCGGCGGCGCGTCGCTCAAGGCGTCGCCGTCAGGCTGCCGGCGCGACCGTGAAGCTTTCGCCGCAGCCGCACTCGCCGGTCGCGTTCGGATTGCGGAACACGAACTGCGCGTTGAGGCCTTCGCGCTGGAAATCGATGTCGGTGCCGTCGACGAACGGCAGCCACTTGCGATCGACGAGTACGTGCACGCCATCGAGATCGAACTCGACGTCGTTCGAGGTCGCCGCGTCGGCGACGTCGACCGTGTACGCGTAACCCGAGCACCCGGTGCGCTTGACGCCAAAGCGCACGCCGACCGCACCCGCGTTTTTCGCGAGGTAGTCCTGCATGCGGCTTCGTGCCGCTTCGGTGAGCTGGATGGCCATGCTTTTGTGAGAATCGCGGCCAAGGATGGCCGCTTTGTCTTCGCGATCAAGGATGATCGCAATAGTAACGCACTACCGCAGGAAGGCGTGAAAGCGGCCGATTCCGCTATGATCGCCGGTCCTTGCACGTTCAATGTGGGTTTAAGAGGCGGAGCTTCAAGGCATGGCGGCGGCGGAAAAGAACATAGTCAGCGTCAAGCAGGCGTTGTCCGGCAACGTGGCGGCCGGCAGCACGGTCACCGTGCGCGGCTGGGTGCGCACGCGGCGCGATTCGAAGGCAGGCCTTTCGTTCGTCAATGTCAGCGACGGATCCTGCTTCGATCCGATCCAGGTCGTCGCGACGGGCGATCTTGCCAACTACGCCGACGAGATCGCGAAGCTGACCGCCGGCTGCGCCGTCATCGCGACGGGCGAGCTCGTGCCCTCGCAAGGCAAGGGCCAGGCGTTCGAGATCCAGGCGAAGGCGATCGAAGTCGTCGGCTGGGTCGACGATCCCGAGAAATACCCGATCCAGCCCAAGCAGCACTCGCTCGAGTTCCTGCGCGAGGTCGCGCACCTTCGTCCGCGCACGAATCTCTTCGGCGCCGTCGCGCGCGTGCGCCACACGATCGCGAGCGCGATCCACCGCTACTTCGACCAGAACGGCTTCTTCTGGGTCAACACGCCGATCATCACGACGTCCGATGCCGAAGGCGCGGGCCAGATGTTCCGCGTGTCGACCCTCGATCTGATGAACCTGCCGCGCACGGACAAGACCGGCGCGATCGATTTCCATCAGGACTTCTTCGGGCGCGAGGCATTCCTTACTGTGTCGGGCCAGCTCAACGTCGAAGGCTATTGCCTCGCGCTCAGCAAGGTCTACACGTTCGGGCCGACGTTCCGCGCCGAGAACTCGAATACGCCGCGCCATCTCGCCGAGTTCTGGATGATCGAGCCCGAGGTCGCGTTCGCGAACCTGTCGGACCTCGCGTCGATGGCCGAGGAGTTCCTCAAGTTCATCTTCAAGACCGTGCTCGCCGAGCGCGCCGACGACATGGCGTTCTTCGCCGAGCGCGTCGAGAAGACGGCCGTCTCGCGGCTCGAAGCGTTCGTCACCGCGCCGTTCGAGCGCATCGACTACACCGATGCCGTCGAGATCCTGAAGAAGTCGGGCAAGAAGTTCGAATACCCGGTCGAATGGGGCGCTGATCTGCAGACCGAGCACGAGCGCTATCTGACCGAGCAGCACGTCGGCCGCCCGGTCGTCGTCATGAACTATCCCGAGAAGATCAAGGCGTTCTACATGCGCCTCAACGACGATGCGAAAACCGTCGCCGCGATGGACGTGCTCGCGCCCGGCATCGGCGAAATCATCGGCGGCTCGCAGCGCGAGGAGCGGCTCGACATGCTCGACAAGCGCATGGCGCAGTTCGGGCTCGATCCGAAGCATTACGAGTGGTATCGCGATTTCCGCCGCTACGGCACCGTGCCGCACGCAGGTTTTGGCCTCGGCTTCGAGCGGCTGGTCGTCTATGTGTGCGGCCTTGCGAACATCCGCGACGCGCATCCGTATCCGCGCGCGCCAGGGCTCGCCGAGTTCTGAGCCCTGATGCGAAGCGTCGCGCCCCCACCTCCATAGACATGCTCGCCGCACGCGAATTTCTGCTGATCATGGGCCTCGGCCTCGTCGTCGCCGGCCTCACCGCGTATGTGATCGTCTGGATGCTCGTCGCGGTGCACCTTCGCGACCATCACCCCGACATGCGCAGGGCGATCGGCAACGTGCTCGTCGCGCCGCGTGCTCTGGCGTTCTATCTCGGCGCCGGCTGGCGCGCAGCGCGCGATTCGAACCTCAACGTGCTCGCGTTTCCCGGCACGTTTGGCGTCTGGTGCATCGTCGCGGGGCTCGCGAGCTGCGCGATTTCTGAAATCCTCGCAATCGTCGGAGGTACGCGATGAGCAGCGAACCGCAATGGTGGGTCGCCGCGGTCGGCGACACGCTGATCTGGGCACGCCTCACGATCACAGACGCCGGCATCGCTGAAGTCTTCGACAGCGACGGCGGCACCCTGCACTACGACGACGAGACGCAGGCGCGCATGGCGCTGCTCGACGCCGAGTTCCGCGCCTGGGATGGTCTCGACGAACACGACGCCGCGATGCTCGGCATCGATCTCGAAGAAGTCGAGCCGCCGCGCGGCGACAACGACGAAGAGCTGTTGCCGCAGATGGTCGCGAAGCTGCCGTCGCAGCACTGAGGACAAACGCATGAACCTCGATCTCCACGGCAAGCACGCGCTCGTCTGCGGCGGCTCGCAAGGCATCGGCCACGCGGCCGCGATCGAGCTCGCGAAGCTCGGCGCCGACGTAACGCTGCTCGCGCGCTCGCCGCAACCGCTCGAAGCGGCGCTGGCCGCGCTGCCGCGTCCGAGCGCACAGCAGCAGCACGCAACGGTCGCGGTCGACATGAGCGATCACGCGACGCTGGGCGCAAAAATCGAAGCGCTCGCCGGCTGGCGCGCCGTGCACATCCTCGTCAACAACACCGGCGGGCCGCCCGGCGGCCCCGCGCACACGGCGGAGACCGATGCGTTTCTCGCCGCGTTCAACCAGCACATTATTGCAGCGCAAATCGTGCTGAAGGCGATCCTGCCCGGCATGCGCGCGGCGGGCTACGGACGCATCGTCAATGTGATCTCGACCTCCGTGAAGGAGCCGATCAAGAACCTTGGCGTTTCCAACACGATCCGCGGCGCGATGGCGAGTTGGGCGAAGACGCTTGCGACCGAGCTCGGCCCATTCGGCATCACGGTCAACAACGTGCTGCCGGGCTACACGAAAACGTCGCGCCTCGAACAGATCCTCGCCGACCGCTCGAAGGCGACCGGCAAATCCGAGGACGAGATCGCCAAGACGATGCTCGCGACCGTGCCGCTAGGCCGCTTCGCCGAAGCCGCCGAAATCGCGAACGTGATCGCGTTTCTCGCGACGCCGGCTGCTGGCTACGTCAACGGCATCAACGTGCCGGTCGACGGCGGACGCACGCTCTCGCTCTGATCAGCCGGCTCCGATCAGCCGGCTCTGATTCAGTGTTTCCAGACGGCCGGATTCTTGCGCGTGCCGGGGCCGATCTCGCAATGGTGCTGCGCATTGCAGACGGCGCTCGCGCCGATGCACGGATTCACCGCGCAGGAAGGTCCCGGAACCATCGCATGGGTGATCGGCGAGCCCGGCTCGCACGGGCCGCACGCCATGACGGGACAGTCCTTGTCGCTGCGGCATTCGAGTGGTTCGTCCGATGTAACAGGACCGTTCTTTGACGGTGGCGTCGCGTCGACGGCGCAGACCGTCGCCGCGTACGCTGCGAGCAGCAGGGGCATGAAATGCCGGACTCCCATGCACACGACTATAGCGCAGCCGCACGACGCGATCGCGCCGATCCGGCTAAGCTTGGCGCCGTGAGCGAGCTCCTGACACTCGGCAATCTGATCGGCGGCCGCATCGTCGCGCCGCGGCATGGCGCGTATCTCGATGTGTTCGAACCTGCGACGGGCGCCGTGTTCGCGCGTTGTCCTGACTCCGACGCATCCGACGTCGACGACGCCGTCGCTGCAGCGAAACGGGCTGCATCAGGTTGGGCTGCGACGCCGAGCCGAAGAGCGCGCACGACTCCTGAACCGCCTCGCCGATCTCGTCGAACGCGATCTCGACGCACTCGCCGCGCTCGAATCGCGCGACGCCGGCAAGACCGTCAAGCTCGCCAGATCGCTCGACATCCCGCGCGCGGTCTCGAACCTGCGCTTCTTCGCCGCTGCGATCACGCAGTGGCCGAGCGAAGCGCATCCGATGGAAGACCGCGCGCTGAACTACACGCTGCGTCAGCCGATCGGCGTCGTCGCGTGCATCTCGCCGTGGAACCTGCCGCTCTATCTGTTCACGTGGAAGATTGCGCCGGCGCTCGCGGCCGGCAACGCGGTCGTCGCGAAGCCGAGCGAGATCACGCCGTGCACGGCTGCGAAGCTCGGCGAGCTTTCGATCGAAGCCGGATTTCCGCCGGGCGTGTTCAACATCGTGCATGGAACCGGACCCGGCGTCGGTCAGCCGCTCGTCGAGCACGCCGGCGTCAAGGCGATTTCGTTCACGGGCTCGACGCGCACCGGCGCGACGATCGCCGCGGCCGCCGCGCCGAAGTTCAAGAAACTTTCGCTCGAGCTCGGCGGCAAGAATCCCGCGATCGTGTTCGACGATTTCGATTTCAGCGATGCGAACCTCGACACGATCGTGCGCTCCGGCTTCGCGAACCAGGGCGAGATCTGTCTCTGCGGCTCGCGCTTGCTCGTGCAGCGCTCGATCTACGAGCGCTTCAAGGAACGCTATCTGGCGAAAGTGCGAAATCTTCGCGTCGGCGATCCGGACGATGCCGCGACCGATCTTGGCGCGCTCGTCTCGAAGCCGCACTTCGACAAAGTCGTCAGCTGCATCGAGCGCGCGAAAGCCGAAGGCGGCCGCGTGCTGATCGGCGGCAACGTGGCGAAAGTGAACGGGCGCTGCGAGCACGGCTGGTTCGTCGAGCCGACCGTGATCGAAGGCCTCGCACCGGAATCGGCGACGAACCAGGAAGAAATCTTCGGTCCCGTCGTTACGCTGATCCCGTTCGACGAAGACGCCGAAGCGATCGCGATCGCAAACGGCACCGGTTACGGCCTCGCGGCTTCGCTCTGGACGCGCGATCTCGACCGCGCGCACTGCGTCGGCGCCGCGCTCGAGTTCGGCATCGTCTGGATCAACTGCTGGCTCCTGCGCGATCTGCGCACGCCGTTCGGCGGTGTCAAGAACTCCGGCGTCGGCCGCGAAGGCGGCGTCGATGCGCTACGCTTCTTCACAGAGCCGAAAAACATCTGCATTCAGTTCGGCGGCACGCGATGAACGCGAAAGCCCGCCGGCATCACGCCTGCGCGGAGGCCGTCTCGTGCCCGATGTGAAACAGCTTCTCGAACGGAACCGCGCCTGGTCCGAAGCGCTGCGCAAGCAAGACCCCGATTTCTTCCGGCGCCTCTCCGATCAGCAGGCGCCGAAATACCTCTGGATCGGCTGCTCCGATTCGCGCGTGCCGGCGAACCAGATCATCGACATGGCGCCCGGCGAGGTGTTCGTGCACCGCAACGTCGCCAACGTCGTCGTGCACACCGATCTCAACTGCATCAGCGCCATTCAGTTTGCGGTCGACGTGCTGAAGGTCGAGCATATCCTCGTCGTCGGCCACTACGGCTGCGGCGGCGTGCTCGCGGCGATGGAGGATCGAAGGCTCGGCCTCGTCGACAACTGGTTGCGCCACGTCGGCGACGTGGTACTGAAGCGCGCCGAGACGTTGAAGCGCATCCCCGACCCCGCGGCGCGCCATGCGAGACTTTGCGAGCTGAACGTAATCGAGCAGGCCGTCAACGTTTGCCAGACGACCGTCGTGCAGGATGCGTGGGAGCGTGGCCAGGCACTCAGCGTGCACGGCTGGATCTACGGTCTTGCCGACGGCCTCGTCAGCGATCTCGGCCTCGACATCGCCGAACGCGCACAAATTGCAAGCTCGGCGAACGCGGCGCTGGCCGCGCTCGGTGTGAACGCAGCTTAGAGTTCCGCGAGGAGGACTGAATGCGCTTTGCCTTGATCATCGCCGCCGCGCTCACGGCGTCCGCCGCTTTCGCCGCCGAAGAGCCGCCGCTTTCGCCGTATCAATGGCAGCAGCAGCAGAAGGTCGCGTTCGACGAATCGGAAAAAGTCTACACCGAGGCGCTGAAGCGCAACGGCCTTCTCGCGCAGTTCAAGGCGATGCGCGATGCGTATCGCGGCAATCCGAACCACGCGTTCCGCGTCGTGTTCGGCCAGTACATGAGCTGGTACCAGAGCTTCGTCGGCGATTATCGCGGCGCGCACGATTCGTATTCGATCCGCCAGCTGCCCGCGCACGACGACGCGCCCTCGCCGCTCAGCGGCGGCGACTATTCGGCGAAGCCTGCGGTCGAGGCGATCGCCGAGCTCGCGAAAGGCCGCAAAGCCGTCTTCTTCAACGAAGCGCACAACGTACCGCTGACGCGCACGGTCACGGTCGAGATGCTGTCGCGCCTGCGCGAGCAGGGCTTCAATTACTTCGCGGCCGAAACCGTCTACTCGAGCGACACCGAGCTCGAGAAACGCGGCTATCCGATCGCGAAGACCGGCTTCTACACGATGGAGCCGATCTGCGCGGAGATGGTGCGCACCGCGCTCAAGCTCGGCTTCAAGGTCATCGGCTACGAGACCGAGAAGGAAGGCAACGGCGACGTGCGCGAAGTCGACCAGGCGAAGAATCTCTACGAGCGCATCTTCAAGAACGATCCCACCGCACGCGTCGTCGTCGACGCGGGCTATGCGCACATCCAGGAAAACGGCCGCTACCTCGGCGGCGAGAGCATGGCCCAGCACTTTCGCAGGATCTCGGGCATCGATCCGCTGACCATCGAGCAGACGATGCTGATCGAGCATCCGCCCGGCACCGAGAATCATCCCTACTATCACCCCGTCATCGAGGCCGTGAAGCCGGCGCAGCCGATCGTGTTCGTCAACGCGAAGGGCGAGCCGTGGACGCTGAAGCCGAAAGCCTATGACGTCAGCGTCTTCTTCCCGCCCGATGTGATCCAGTCGGACCGGCCGACCTGGCTCGATCTCGCCGGCTTGCGCAAGCCCTTCTCGGTCAGCGGCAGCACGTTCTGCCAGGATCAGTATCCGTGCCTGATCGAGGCGCGCTACGCGAACGAAGGCGACGATGCGATCCCGGGCGACCGGCTCGTGCTGAACCCGGTCGAGAAGGCCGAGCGGCTCGAAGACCGCCTCATCATGGGCAGCCACGGCGTCACGCAGGCGAGCCTCTATCTTCGTCCCGGCAAGTACCACGTCACGAGCACGAACGAAGGGAACCGGACAATCTACCGGCAGGACATCGACGTCCAGTAGCGCCGCGCGGCGGTGCTATCCTGCGGCGATGATGTCCGCGCCGCAGATCACGACCGCCTCCGCACCTGCACCCGTCGGCGCATATCCGCATGCGCGCCGCGTCGGGCAGCTCCTGTTTCTGTCCGGCGTCGGCCCGCGCATGCCCGGCACGAACGAGATCCCGGGCAACGTCTACGACGCCGCGAACGTGCTCGTCGGCTACGACATCGAAGCGCAGTGCCGGCAGGTCTTCTCGAATGTCCGCGCCGTGCTCGAAGCGAGTAGCGCGCGCTGGGAAGACCTCGTCGACGTCACCGTCTTCCTGACCGACATGGCGAACGATTTCGCCGCATATAACCGCATCTACGCCGAATACTTCCGCGATCCCGCGACCGCGCCGTGCCGCACGACGCTCGGCATCACGTCGCTGCCGACGCCGATCGCGATCGAGCTCAAATGCATCGCGGCATTGCCGTAGAGCCGTATAATTCGCGCATGAAGCTGACGCCTCCGTTCGATTTCAAGCGCTGGATCGACGCGAACCGCGATCTTCTGAAGCCGCCGGTCGGCAACAAGTGCCTCGTCGACGGCGACTTCATCGTCATGGTCGTCGGCGGTCCGAACGCGCGCACCGACTACCACTTCGACGAAGGCCCCGAGTTCTTCTACCAGCTCGAAGGCGAGATGGTTCTGAAGGTGCAGGAAGACGGCCGCGCGCGCGACATCCCGATCCGCGCCGGCGAAGTGTTCTATCTGCCGCCGCGCGTGCCGCATTCGCCGCAGCGCATGGCGAGCTCGATCGGGCTCGTCATCGAGCGCAAGCGCCTTCCCGGCGAGAAGGATGGGCTCCTCTGGTTCTGCGAGCGCTGCAATCACAAGCTCTATGAGGAGTTCTTCGCGCTCGACAGCATCGAGCACGATTTCCCGCCGGTGTTCGAGCGCTTCTACCGCTCGCTCGATGCGCGCACGTGCAAGAACTGCGGACACGTGAATCCCGCGCCGGAGAAATACCGGAGTTGATCGCGTCGCGTCCCGCGCTTTTTCCCCTCTCCCGCTGGCGGGAGCGGGGAAAGCGAGCGACGTGTTAGGCACACTGCTGGAGCTGAAACCCCGCGACGTCCCGTTGCGCGTCGCGCTGCGCAACGCCGCCGCAGTCGTCGTGCCGCTCGCAATCGGCATCGCGACCGGCAACGTCGGCATCGGCCTCGGTATCGCCGCCGGCGCGTTGAACACGATGTTCCTCGATCAGCCGGGCCCGTATCGCCTGCGCATGCAGCGCATGCTGCTGACCGCGATCGCAGCCGGCCTCTCGACGTTCGTCGGAGCGATGCTCGGCGCGAACACGCTGCTGCTCGCGATCGCAGCGCTCGTCTGGGGTGTCGGCGGCGGATTGCTCGTCGCGCTCGGACCGAACGCTGGCCGCGCCGGATTGACGAGCATGATCCTGCTCGTGATCACCGCAGCCGAGCCGCATACGCCGGCCGAAGCGCTCGACGCCGGTCTGTTGATCTTCGCCGGCGGCCTGCTGCAGATGCTGCTCGCAATCGCCGCATGGCCGTTGCTGCGATACGGCCCCGAGCGCAACGCGCTGGCATCGCTTTGCCGCCAACTCGCATCGAGCGCACGCGTGCCGACCGATCATGCGCAGGCGCCGCCGGTCACGCAGGCGTTGCTCGATGTCGAAAGCCTGCTGCACGGCATGCACCGCGCGCGCGGCGAGGTCATGGAAACGTTCCGCGTGCTCGCCGGCATCGTCGAGCGTGTGCGGCGCGAGCTGCTCGCGCTCGTCGATCTCGACACGATGATCGACGACGCCGAAGCGAAAGCCACGCTCGCGCGCATGCGCGAGTACGCCGCGCGCACGCTCGCTGCGCTCGCCGACGCGCTCGACCGCGGCGCTAGCCCGCTTGCGGCGTCGGCCGCGATGGAAGGTTTCGATTCCGCGCTCGCCGAGCTTTCGCGCATGGGCGCCGCGACGAGCGAACGCAAGGCGCAGCGAAAACTCGCGATCGCGGCCGCTCGCGGCGATGGGCTCGCCGGCCAGCTTCGCGCCGCGCTCCGCAACGCCGATTTCGCCGGCAGCCGCGGTGATCTGCGCGCTTTCGCCGCCGAGGCGCGCCTGCCGCGCACGCTGCGCCAGCGCAACGCGCTCGCGATGCTCCGTGCGAATCTCTCGCTGTCCTCGATCGCGTTCCGCCACGCGCTGCGCTGCGGCGTCTGCCTCGCGGTGGCGGTCGTCGGCGAGCGCACGCTTGCGATTCCTCACGGCTACTGGATCCCGATGACGACCGCGATCGTGCTGAAGCCCGATTTCGCCGGCACCTTCAGCTTCGGCTTGCTGCGTGTGATCGGCACCATGCTCGGCCTCGTGCTGACGACGGCGCTCGTGCACTACGCGTTCGACAACGACTGGGAACGCCTCGCGCTGCTCGCAGTGCTCTGCATCGGCTTTCGCCTGCTGACGACCGTGCACTACGGCCTCGGCGTCATGCTGCTGACCGGCCTCGTCGTGATCCTGCTCTCGTTTTACGGCATCGCGCCCGGCGGCACGATGCTCGCGCGCGGCATCGCGACCGCGCTCGGCAGTGCGCTCGCGCTGGTCGGCTACGTCGTCTGGCCGAGCTGGGAGAGCCAGCGTGTGCCAGAAGCCGTCGCGGCGATGATCGATGCGTATCGCGTGCACCTGCGTACGCTGCTGACCGGCGACGCGACCGCGCGTGCGGCTGCACGCTCGGCGGCACGCAGCGCACGCACGAATGCGCAAGCGTCGCTCGAGCGCCTGCGCGGCGAGCCGCGCCGCGACGACGCGCTGCTTGCATTCGGCGAAAGCATGTTCGCGAACGCAAACCGCTTCATCCGCGCCGACATGGCGCTCGAAGCCGCGCTCGACGACGCCGACGCGCTGCCACAGCGCGACGCCGTCCTCGCATTCGCGGCGCGCGTCGACGCGCATCTCGCCGCGATCGAAGGCAGCCTGCGCCATGACACGCCGCCACCGGCGGACCGCCTGCGCAACGCCGAGCGCGCGCTCGCCGAGCTGCTCGACGCGACGAAATCCGATGCCGGCGCGGACGACGTCGCCGGCGCCGTCGCGGACGCGTGCGACCGCATCACCGACAGCGTCGATACGCTCGCGCATCTCCTGCGCCAGCGCCGCCACAAGGCAGCGCCTACAGCCTCCGCGGCTCCAGCGTGATGCCCGCGAACGGCGACGTGTTCCAAATCCGCGCGTAAGTAGGAAAAATCGCACAGCGCGGCGCGCCACGCGCCACTAGACGCGCGCACGCGCGCGCGTACGATTGAATGCGATGGCCGGAAACTCCGCCGCGTCGCTCCGACGCAGCGCTGCCTCGCATCCAGACCGGTTCGCATCGATGGAATTTCCTTCTCGACAAGGAGCCTCTCCATGAGCGCCATCACGATCAACGGCATCACGATTGATCCTGCCGCGCCGAGGACCGCCGCGCTCGCCGCGCGTCCGCCCGATCACGCGACTGCGAAGGATTCGGATTACATCCTGGTGCAGACAAAAGGACCGCTCACGAAGGAGCAGCGCGCCGCGCTCGCGAAGGCCGGCGCGAAGATCCTCGAGGCGGTGCCGGGCTGCGCGTTCGTCTGCCACTTCCCGGCGACGAGCCTTGCGAAGGTGCGCGCGCTGCCGTTCGTCGTCTGGGCCGACATCTATCCCGGCGCGGTCAAGCTGTCGCCGCAGCTCCTCAAACTCGAGCCGCAGCCGGGCGGCGTCGCGCTCGCGGCAGCCGCGATCGCGGCGCCGGGCCGTCTCGACGCGACGAAGGTGACGGTCTACGCGGTACTGCACCGCACGGCCGACGTCCGCCGCGCCGCCAAGCACATCGCCGAAGCCGCGCATCTGGCGCCCGCGGACGTCACGGTCGCCGGGCGCAAGGTCAAGCTCACGCTGAAGACGCGGCGCCTCGCCGACGTCGCCGCGCTCGACGAAGTGCGGCATGTCGAGCGCGTGTTCCCGCGCAAGCTCACCAACAACATCGCGCGCCAGATCCTGCGCGCACCGAACGCAGGCTCGACAACGAGCGCGTCGGCCAAGGGCGAGATCGTCGCGATCGCCGACACCGGCTTCGACAAGGGCTCGACGACCGACGTGCATCCGGCGTTCAAGGGCCGCGTGAAAAAGCTCTACGCGCTCGGCCGGCCGGGCCGCAAGGACGATCCGGACGGACACGGCACGCACGTCGCGGGCTCGGTGCTCGGCGACGGCGTTTCCAAGAGCGACGGTCCGATTCGCGGCACGGCGCCGGGCGCCAAGCTCGTGCTGCAGTCGGTGCTCGACAGCAGCGACGGCCTCGGCGGACTGCCGGACGATCTGCACGATCTGTTCGGGCCGCCGTACACGACCGACAAGGCCCGCGTGCATTCGAACTCGTGGGGCAGCGTCAGCAACTTCGGCGTCTATGACCAACAGGCCCAGGATCTCGACGACTTCGTCTCCAGGCATCGCGACATGCTGATCTGCTTCGCCGCCGGCAACGACGGCAAGGACGGGAACGCGAACGGCCAGGTCGACCTCAACTCGGTGACGCCGCCCGGCACAGCGAAGAATTGCCTCACGGTCGGCGCGAGCGAGAACGACCGGCCGGACAAGACCGACACCTACGGCGAGGACTGGCCGAGCGATTTTCCGGCGAACCCGATCAAATCGGACCCGGTCGCGAACAACCCCGACGGCATGGTCGCATTCAGCAGCCGCGGCCCGACCAACGACGGGCGCATCAAGCCCGAGGTCGTCGCGCCAGGATCGTACGTGCTGTCGACGCGCTCGCGCGTGACCAGCTCGACCGGCTGGGCCCTCTCGGGCGATCCGCTCTACATGTTCGACGGCGGCACGAGCATGGCGACGCCGCTCGTCGCGGGCTGCGTCGCGGTCGTGCGCGCCCACCTTCGCACCGCGCACAAGATCAAGAAGCCGAGCGCCGCGCTCATGAAGGCGCTGATCATCAACGGCGCGCACGCCATGAGCGGCCAGTACGTGCCGAGCGAAGCGGGCTCGATCCCGAACAACAACGAAGGCTTCGGCCGCGTCGACGTGCAGGCCGTGATCGGACCGTACGGCGCACACGAATCGCTCGCGTTCTTCGACGAGAAGAAGAAGCTCGACACCGCCGAGCGCGAGGACCGCACGCTTGCCGTGCCGACCGGCGCGACGCGCCTCAAGGCGACGCTCGTCTGGACCGATCCGCCCGGCGAGGGCCTGCAGAGCGATCTCGATCTCGTCGTCACGAGCAAGAAGGTCGAGCGCCACGGCAACATGCCGCCCGGCTCGCCCGATTTCGATCGCAAGAACAACGTCGAGCAGATCGTCTGGGATTCGATCCCGGCCGGCAACGTGACCGTGTCCGTGATCGCGCACGGCGTCACGCTCGGCCCGCAGAACTACGCGCTCGTCGTCCGCTTCAGCTAGCGGCGCGTGAGGTCGTGATGGACGGTGCGTTGCGTTTTTCGGCGCGCGCCGAGTGCGCGCGCTCGCGCGCAATGTCAGCGCGCGTTCTTGCTTCGCTTCGGCGCCGCTTTCTTCTTCGCGTGCACGGATTTGTCATTGGCGGCCGGTTGCGTCGTCTCCGGATCGCCGTGCAGCGAATACAGTGATTCGAGCAGGCCTTCGTCCGAGCTCGAGCACACGGCGAGCACGACCGCCTCGTCGCAGCCTTCAGCGGCGATGTACGCATGGCCCATGTTGCTGTCGATGTAGATCGATTCGCCCGCGTGCAGCACGACCGGATCGTAGAACTCGGTGTGCACTTCGACGGCGCCGTCGAGCACGTAGATGAACTCCTCGCCCGAATGGCGCACGAGCTCGCCGAACTCGGCGACGCTCTTCGCGCGGATGTGCGTGTAGACCGGGATCATGCGCTTCCTGCGCAACTCGGTGCAGAGGTAGTAGTAGTCGTAGTTCTTCGTGTTGACGCGCACGGCGTCGTCGAGGCGGCCGACGCTGCGCCGCGCGGTGACCGACGGCTCGTTCGGCTCGGGCGCGTCAGTGAAGAGCTCCGACATGCGCATGTTGAGCCGCGTGCTCAGCTGCTGCAGCTTGTCGTAGGTCAGCGTCAGGCGGTCGTGCTCGACCTTCGAGAGTGTCGACACCGGAATGTCGACGCGCTCGCTCATCTCCTTCAGCGTCCACCCGTTGCGCGCGCGCAGGCTTTTCACGAGGGTGCCGAGGGTGGCGTGACGCGCTTTCATATCCATCGATCGATCCCTGGCCGCGGATTTTCCAATCAGGACATCCGACTGGTCGCCCGGCCCGTTCCGAAGCATACAGCCCGCACGCGGCCGGTCAACCCGATGCCGTGTACTGCTGCGCCTGTTTCTCTGAGATATCTCATAAAACGCTGATTTAAATAGATTTGCGTTCTGTTACGTCGATATCGCGTTCGCCGCGATGCAACGAATTGCGCCTGATTGGAAAATCGGATTGACAATTCTCCGACTCAGGATCATACTCGCCCAAACACGACAAAATTGAGACAGCAATGGGGAGAAGCGGTTTTGTGCCGGCGCGCCGACGCGCGCTCGCGATGCTGGGCGGCGCTGGCGCCGCACTTGCGCTCGCACCGCTGCGCTTGCGCGCGGGGCCTCTCACTCCCGATGCGGCGACGCGGCAGTACCGCCGCAAGATCGTCGATCTCGTGCAGCGCTCGCTCGTCATTGACATGCTCGCGCCGCTCAAGCTCGATTTCTCGCCCGAGGCCTACGCGAACCCGCTGACCGAGGCCGAGATCGTGATGTACCGCTCGTGCGGCATCACGGGCTTCCACAATTCCGAAGGCGTCGGCGGCGCGACCGCGTACGAGGATGCCCTCAACTACATGGCCGCGTGGAGCGGCTTCGTCGGGCGCAACAGCGAGCTCTTCTCGCTCGTTGGCGTGGCCGACGATCTCGACCGCGCGAAGGCGAAGAAGAAGATCGCGGTGATCATGGGCCTGCAGAACGCGGACGAGTTCCGCGAGGTCAAGGACGTCAAGGCGTTCTACCAGCTTGGCCTTCGCTGCGCGCAGCTGACGTACAACACGCAGAACCTGCTCGGATCCGGCTCCACCGAGCGCGTCGACGGCGGGATCACCGACTACGGCGTCGAGATCATCAAGGCGATGAACGAAGTCGGCATGCTCGTCGACGTCTCGCACTCGGGCGACAGGACAACGCTCGATGCGATCGAGCTTTCGCCAAAGCCCATCGCGATCACGCACTCGAACTGCCGGGCGCTCAACAACCACCCGCGCCTCAAGACCGACGAGGCGATCAGGAAGCTCGCCGCGAAGGGCGGCGTCATGGGCATCACCGGCGTGCGCATGTTCGTCAAGGACAAGGAGCCGACGACGATCGAGGACATCGTCGATCACATCGACCATGTCGCCAAGCTCGTCGGCATCGAGCACGTCGGCATCGGCTCCGATTCCGATCTCCTCGGCTACGACAAGATGCCGGCCGATCAGCTCAAGCAGCTCCGCGCCGCCTACAAGGCGAGCTACGCGTTCCGCGAGCGCATCGACACCGACGGCTTCGACCACCCGCAAAAGGTCTACGACCTCACCACCGCGCTGCTCAGGCGCGGCTACAGCGATGCCAACGTCGAGCTCGTGCTCGGCGGCAATTTCCGCCGCCTGCTCGGCTCGACGTGGGCGCAACCGAACACCCTCGAGGACAAGAAATCATGAAGAAGCTCAACAAGAAGCTCCTGCCCGCACAGATCGCACTTCTGCTCGCCGTCGTCCCGGCCGCGTCGTGGGCGCAGCAGGCTCCGCCGACACCCGACACCGACACCGATGCGCAGGCGCTCGGCACGATCGTCGTCACCGCCGAGAAGCGCAGCGAGGACGTGCAGCAAGTCCCGATGTCGATCAGCGTGATCGGCGAGGAGCAGCTCGAGCAGATGCACGCGACGCAGCTGACCGATTTCGCCGGCTATCTGCCCGGCTTCATCGTGCAGGACGGCGGCGCGCCCGGCCAGGCGATCCTCGCGCTCCGCGGTATTCCGCCGGTCAGCGCGGGCTCGACGGTCGCGACGTACATCGACGAGACGCCGCTCGGTACGAGCTCGAACTACGGCGCGGGCTCGGCGATCATCCTCGATCTCCTTCCCTACGATTTCCAGGGCTTCGAAGTGCTGCGCGGCCCGCAGGGCACGCTGTACGGCGCGACGTCGCTCGGCGGCCTCGTGCGCTACACGACGAAATTGCCGGACACCGAACATACGACGGCGCGCTTCGGCGCGGATGTCTCATCGACCAGCGGCAGCGGCGACATGGGCTTCGGCGCGCGTGGCGCGTTCAACCTGCCGCTTTCGCCAGGCAAGCTCGCGCTCAGCGTCAGCGCCGCGCATCAGGATACGCCGGGCTTCATCGACAACGTGCGCACCGGCAAGAAGGATCAGAACGATTCGACGCAGGACGCCGGTCGCGCGGCCCTTTTGTGGACGCCGACCGCGGACGTGTCGTTCGAGCTGCAGGCGATCACGCAGCGCACCGACTCCGACAGCGCCTCGTATGTCGCGCTCGACGCGGTCACGCACCAGCCGCTCTACGGTTCGCTGAAGAACGACAACTACGTGCTCGAGCCGTTCAGGCGCGATGTCAATTTCTACACCGCGACGCTGAACTGGAATCTCGGCTGGGCCGACTTCGTCTCGGCGACGAGCTATTCGGAAACCGACGCACACACCGCGACAGACGCCTCGCTCACGTACGGCGTGCTGTTTCCGCTGTTCGGCGCGCCGAGCGCCGGCATCTCGCGGTTCTCGAACGATCTCAAGCTCTACAAGACGACGCAGGAGCTTCGCCTCACCTCGAAGCCCGACGATCACATCGAATGGCTCGCCGGCGCTTTCTGGACGAACGAGAGCGCCCAGCAGAACCAGCTCGTGACCGCGCAGGAGTTTGACGGCACATCGATCGCCGGGCTCGATCCGCTCGCGATCGCAGCCTTGCCGTCGACGTACAAGGAATACGCATTCTTCGGCGATCTCACCTGGAAGTTCAACACGATGTTCGACGTCACCGGCGGCGTGCGCTGGGCGCACAACTCGCAGGACTTCGAGCAGATCAGCTCCGGCGCGATCCTGCCGACGACGGCGACGCCGGGCAGCTCCGTCCGAAGACGTGTTCACGTACTCGTTCAGCCCGCGCCTGCATTTCGGCGAGGATTCGATGGGGTACATGCGCATCGCGAGCGGCTATCAGCCCGGCGGCCCGAACGTCGTGCTGCCGGACGTGCCGCCGTCGGTCGGTGCGTCGAAGCTGACCAACTACGAGCTCGGCATCAAGAGCACGTTCGACGATCACCGCTGGCTCGTGAACGTCGCCGTGTTCGACATCGACTGGAAGAACATCCAGGTGTCGGCGTCGAACGGCGTCGCGGCGTATCTCGCCAACGGAGGAAAGGCCCAGAGCAAGGGCCTCGAGTTCGAGACGCTGTGGATGCCGATCTCGGGCCTGCGCCTCGGCTTCAATGCGGCATACACCGATTCGCAACTCTCCGACGACGTGCCGAGCATCGGCGGCCTCTCGGGCGATCGCCTGCCCGGCATTCCGAAGTGGAGCGGCTCGGGTACGGCCGACTATGCGTTCCCGGTCGGCAACGGCTGGAGCGGCCGCGTCGGCGGCGGCATCCGCTACATCGGCAGCCGAGACAGCGACCTCGCGCACAGCCCGTATGCGTTACCGCTCAAGAGCTACGCGGCGGCCGATCTCAACGCCGACATCTCGAACGATCGCTGGACCGTGCGCTTCTACATCAAGAACCTGACCGACAAGCGCGTCTACACGAACGAAACCGCGATCGTGAACGCGGCCGACGGCAGCATCGCGCAGGTCCGCGGCATTCCGCTGACACCGCGCACGATCGGCGTCGGCTTCGACGTGAACTTCTGAGCAAGGACGGATGACAACGAGTGCCACGCTGCGGGACGCGCCCGTCGAAGCGCTCCCGCAGCCCTACCTTCTGTTCCTCGGCGACACGACCGAGCCCGGCTACGCGAAGACCGCATTCGGCCTTCGCGACTGGGCCGGCGATCGCGTCGTCGGCGAATGGTCGTGCGGCGCGACCGTGACGACCGGGCTCCCGCGCCTCTCGCCCAAGGAAGCGCGTGCACGCGGCGCACGCGGGCTCGTGATCGGCGTCGCCAATTCGGGCGGCATCATCTACGAGAACTGGATCCCGTCGCTCGTCGAAGCGCTCGCGGCCGGCCTCGACATCGTCAGCGGCATGCACACGCGTCTCAACGAGACGCCGGCGCTGAAGGCCGCCGCGACGCGCTACGGCCGGCGCCTCATCGACATCCGCACGCCGCCGCGGCACATCCCGATCGCGACCGGCGCGAAGCGGAGCGGCAAGCGCCTGCTCACCGTCGGCACCGACTGCGCGCTCGGCAAGAAATACACGGCGCTCGCGATCGCGCGCGCGTTCGCGCTGCGCGGCGTCGAATGCGATTTCCGCGCGACCGGGCAGACCGGCATCCTGATCGCCGGCCGCGGCATTCCGATGGACGCCGTGATATCCGACTTCGAAGCCGGCGCCGCCGAGATGCTGAGCCCCGCGGCCGATCCGAGCCACTGGGACGTGATCGAAGGCCAGGGCTCGCTGTTCCATCCGGCCTATGCCGGCGTCTCGCTGGGCCTCCTGCACGGCAGCCAGCCCGACGTGTTCGTCGTCTGCCACGAGCCCGGCCGCACGCACGTGCTCGGCCATTCGCAGTTTGCGCTGCCGACGATCGAGGACACGATCGACATGACGATCCGCCTCGGCCAGCGCACGAATCCCGCGATCCGCTGCGGCGGCGTCAGCCTCAACACGTCGAACCTCGACGAAGCCGACGCGCTCGAATTGCTCGCGCGGCACGGCGAGCGGCTCGGCCTTCCGGTCGCCGATCCGATCCGCGGCGGCGCCGGGTTCGATCGTCTCGTCGACGCGTGCCTCGCATGACGCGCACGCTTTCGCAAATAACTTGGAGCCGCCCGACGAAGGCGGCTTGCGCACATTCCGATGTCCAGAAATCGAGGAGAGGGACCATGCAATCGATCAAATGGCTGACAGCCTCGGCGCTAGCGCTGCTGGCGTTCGTCGCGGGCGCGCAAGTGCCGCAGCCCGCGCAGTCGTCGCCGGCGCCCGCGCCGGTCGACGAAGCCAAAACGGTGGCCGCGACGCCAGCCGAAGGCGAGCCCGGCGCGCACGCGATCACGAAGAGCGACGTCGACGCGTGGCTCGACGGCTACATGCCGTACGCGATGGCGACCGGCGACATCGCCGGCGCCGTCGTCGCCGTCGTCAAAGACGGCGAGATCGTCACCGAGCGCGGCTTCGGCTACGCGGACGTCGCGACGAAGAAGCCGGTCGATCCGAAGCTGACGCTGTTCCGTCCGGGTTCCGTCTCGAAGCTCTTCACGTGGACCGCGGTCATGCAGCTCGTCGAGCAGGGCAAGCTCGATCTCGACGCCGACGTCAACAAGTACCTCCCAGCCGACTTCCAGGTACCGCCGCGCGACGGCAAGCCGATCACGCTGCGCAACATCATGACGCACACGTCCGGCTACGAGGAGCAGATCAAGAGCATCATCACCGAGAATCCGGACACGCCGGACTACGTGACGCTGCTCAAGCGCTGGATGCCGCATCGCGTGTTCGACGCGGGCACGACGCCGGCGTATTCGAACTACGCGACCTCGCTCGCAGGTTACATCGTCGAGCGCGTGTCCGGCGAGCCGTTCAACGACTACATCGACAAGCACGTCTTCGCGCCGCTCGAGATGACGCACTCGTCGTTCCGCCAGCCGCTGCCGAAAGAGCTCGAGCCGCTGGTGTCGACCGGCTATGTCCAGGCCTCGCAGCCCGCCAAGAAGTTCGAGATGGTCGGCCCCGCGCCGGCGGGTTCGCTGTCCTCGCCCGGCGAGGAGATGGCGCACTTCATGATCGCGCACCTGCAGAACGGCGAATACAAGGGCAACCGCATCCTCAAGGAGGAAACGGCGAAGCTGATGCACGACAGCCCGCTGACGCTGCTGCCGCCGCTGAATCGCATGGAGCTCGGCTTCTTCGAGACCAACATCAACGGCCGCGAAGTCATCGCGCATCTTGGCGACACCGACTATTTCCACACCTCGCTGCACCTGTTCCTCAAAGAGAACACCGGCTTCTACGTCTCGTTCAACAGCGCCGGCAAGGAAGGCGCATCGCATCACCTGCGCCTTGCGCTCTTCTCCGACTTTGCCGACCGCTACTTCCCCGGCCCGCGCATCGCGACGCGCGTCGACGACGCGACCGCAAAACAGCACGCGCAGATGATGGTCGGCAGCTGGGTCGGTTCGCGCGGCGCCGAATCGACGTTCTTCTCGATCATCGGCCTGATCGGCCAGACCAAGGTCACGCGTCGGCGAGAAAGGCGAGCTGCTGATTCCGGACGTCAAGGATCTCGCGGGCCAGCCGGTCAAGTGGGTCGAAGTCTCGCCGTTCGTCTGGCAGGACGCGAACGGCCATGATCTCCTCGCCGCGAAGGTCGTCGACGGCAAGGTCACGCGCTTCAGCTTCGGCCTGCTCGGACCGTTCGAGGTGTACCTGCGCGTCGGCGGCGGCGAGAACGGCGCATGGCTGACGCCGGCGCTGTGCGTCGGCCTCGCGGCGCTGCTGCTGACGGTCGTGTTCTGGCCGATCACCGCGATCGTGCGCCGCAGGTACCGCGCGCGGCTCGAGCTTTCATCGCGCGAGGTCAGCGTCTACCGCGCCGGCAAGATCGGCGCGCTGCTGATGCTCGCCGCGTTCTCCGCGTGGGCGATCTCGATCATCTCGATGTTCTCGGATCTCAACAAGACGACCGAGGCGTTCGATCCGGTGCTGCACTTCGACCAGATCTTCGGCTTCCTCGCGTTCGTCGGCGGCTTCGTGCTGATCCTCTGGAACCTCTGGACCGTGTGGACCGTCGGCAATCGCCGCTGGCCGGCGAAGCTCTGGAGCATCGTGCTCGCGCTGTCGGGTCTCGTCGTGCTCTGGGTCGCGTTCGCGTTCCACCTGATCAGCTGGGGAGTCAACTACTGATGAAGCTCCGCATGCGTGTCGCGGTCGAGAAGCTCCGACTCGCAAAACCCTTTCGCATCTCGGGCTTCGTCTTCGAAACGCAGGATGCCGTCGTCGTCACGCTCGACGACGGCACCCACCGCGGCCTCGGCGAAGCGTCCGGTGTCTACTACCTCGGCGACACGGCCGAATCGATGGTCGCCGCGATCGAAGCACAGCGCGACGCGATCGAAGGCGGCGTCGACCGCATCGCGCTGCAGCGCCTGATGCCGCCCGGCGGCGCGCGCAACGCGATCGACTGCGCGTTCTGGGATCTCGAAGCGCAGCGCAAGGGCCGCGAAGTGTGGGAGCTCGCGGGCCTGCCGTCGATCCGCCCGCTCGTCACGACGTTCACGCTTGGCGCCGACGATCCCGCGGTCATGGCCGAAGGCGCACGCGCATTTGCGAGCGCCACGGCGCTCAAGATGAAGCTCACCGGCGATCTCGACATCGACATCGAGCGCGTGCGCGCCGTGCGCGCGGCGCGTCCGGAGCCGTGGCTCGGCGTCGACGCGAATCAGGGCTACGCCATCGACGCGCTCGACAAGCTGATGCCGACGCTGGTCGAAGCACACGTCTCGCTGCTCGAGCAGCCGATCCGCCGCGGCCGCGAGGCCGATCTCGACGGCTACCGCTCGCCGATTCCGATCGCGGCCGACGAGAGCGTGCTCTGCCTCGCCGACATTCCCGGCGCGGCAAAGCGCTTCAACGTCATCAACATCAAGCTCGACAAGTGCGGCGGCCTCACCGAAGCGCTCGCGATGGCGCACGATGCGCGCCAGCTCGGGCTCGGCGTCATGGTCGGCAACATGGTCGGCACGAGCCTCGCGATGGCGCCGGCGTTCGTCGTCGGCCAGCTCTGCGACATCGTCGATCTCGACGGTCCGATCTTCCTCGCCGCCGATCGCGAGCCGGGACTCACGTACGAGCGCGGCACGGTCTGGTGCGGGCGCAACGTCTGGGGCTCGCGCCAAGCTGTCGCCGCATAAAAGATGGCCGCATGAAAGATCAAAGCTGGTTCGGCCAGCCGCGCGGGCTGACGATTCTGTTCCTCACCGAAATGTGGGAGCAGTTCTCGTACTACGGCATGCGCGCGCTGCTCGTCTACTACATGACGAAGCAGCTGCTGATCGGGCAGGAAAACTCGTCGCTGATCTACGGCACGTACACGTCGCTGGCGTTCTTCACGCCGATCGTCGGCGGCATCGTGTCCGATCGCTGGCTCGGCAAGCGCCGCTCCGTCATCGTCGGCGGCGCGACGATGGCGCTCGGCCATTTCATGATGACGTTCGAGCCGCTGTTCTATGTCGCGCTCGCGACGATCGCGCTCGGCAACGGCCTGTTCCTGCCGAGCCTGCCGAGCCAGATCAACGATCTGTACCGGCCGGATGATCCGCGCCGCGGCTGGGCGTACAACGTCTACTACGTCGGCATCAACATCGGCGGATTTCTCGCGCCGCTCATCTGCGGCACGCTCGGCGAGATCTACGGCTGGCACTGGGGCTTCGGCGCGGCCGGCATCGGCATGTTGACGGGACTCGTGATCTACATCCGCGGCAGCAAATATCTGCCGGAACAGTCGGCGCCTGCGCGCCCTGCCGTCCGCGACGAACGCGTGCGCACCGGCGGCACGACGCTGTTGCTGCTGCTCGCGATCGGTCTCGCCGTGACGATCTTCCGCGGCGCGTACGAGCAAGTCGGTAACACCGTTGCGTTGTTCGCCGACGCCGGCATCGATCGCACGACGACACTCGGCGCGATTCCGATGACGTGGTTCCAGGCGCTGAACCCGCTGCTCGTGATCCTGATGACGCCACCGCTGCTCGCGCACTGGAAACGGCGCGCCGCGAACGGCCGCGAGCTTTCGTCGATGCAGAAGATGGCGTGCGGCGCGCTGATCGTCGGCTGCGCGTACGTGCTGCTCGCGCTCGCGGCATCGCTCGCGGGCGACGGACACGCGAGCTGGCTCTGGCTCGCCGCATTCTTCGCCATATTCACGATCGGCGAGCTCTACATCCTGCCGACCGGCCTCGGGCTCTTCGCGCGCCTGGCGCCGCCCACGCTCGGCGCGACGACGATCGCCGGCTGGTTCCTCGCGATTTTCACCGGCAGCATGACGGCCGGCATCGTCGGCACGTTCTGGAGCAAAACGAGCCATCCCGCGTATTTCACGATTCTCGCTGCGATCAGCGGGCTCGCCGCTGCGCTCTTGCTAGCGCTCGACCGCGCGACGCGACGCGTCGAGACTGCGCGCGCCGGCGCGATTCTCATGGAGCAAACATGAAACGCATTGCTTTCGCTTCTTTTGCCTTGGCCGCACTCGCCCTCGCCTGCTCGTCCGCGTTCGCGGCGCCGCCGGATGGATTCGAGCAACGCGTCGAAGCCTTGCGCCAGAAGATCGGCGTGCCCGGCATGGCCGTCGCGATCGTCGAGGACGACAAGGTCACGTTCGCGAAAGGCTTCGGCATCCGCAAGCTCGGTTCGCCTGAAACGGTCGACGCCGACACGATCTTCCCGACCGGCTCGACCGGCAAGGCGTTCACGACCGCCGATCTCGCGATCCTCGTCGACGAGGGCAAGCTCGGCTGGGACGACAAGGTCACCGATCGCCTGCCCGGCTTCGAGATGTACGACCCGTGGGTCACGCGCGAGATGACGGTGCGCGATCTGCTCGTGCATCGCAGCGGTCTCGGCCTCGGCGCGGGCGATCTCATGTTCGTACCGCGCTCGAACCTAAGTCGCGCGGAAACCGTCAAGCGCCTTCGCTACATCAAGCCGGCAACGAGCTTCCGCAGCGGATTCGCCTATGACAACGTGCTGTATCTCGTCGCGGGCTATCTGATCGAAGCCATTTCCGGCGAGACCTGGGAAAAGTTCACGACCGAGCACTTGCTGAAACCCGCCGGCATGCTGCACTCGACGAGCGACGATGACGCGCGCTTCGCGAACGCGAACCGCGCGTACCCGCACGCGCGCATGGACGGTGGCCTGCGCGGCGTCGGCCATCAGGAAGTGCTCGACGAACGCGACGTGCTCGGCAAGAACGCGGCGCCGGCCGGCGGCCTCGCGATCAGCGCGAACGATTTCGCCCGCTGGCTGCGCATCCAGCTCGGCGGCGGCAAGCTCGTCGACAGCGATGCGCATCTCTTCAGCGAAAAGTCGCGCGACGAGATGTGGAAGCCCGTGACGCTGATGCCGATCGAGCCGCGCACCGGCGATCTGAAGCCGATCGAGCCGTTGTTCAACACCTACGCGCTCGGCTGGGACGTCCGCGACTATCGCGGCACGCGTCTCGTCTGGCACGGCGGTGCCGTGCTCGGATTTCTTTCCGGCGTCGTGCTGATTCCGGAGAAGCACGTCGGCTTCTCGATCACGATCAACAGTGAAGACCGCGAGATCATCAACGGTCTCATCTTCGAGCTCGTCGACCACTACATCGGCGCGCCGGCGAACGACTGGCCCACGAAGTTCATCGCGAAGAAGCAGCACGACGTCGCCGAAGGCATGCAGAAGTTCACCGCCGCGAAGCCGGCGAAGGTTGGTCCATCACTGCCGCTCGCGCGCTACGCGGGCACCTACGCCGATCCGTGGTACGGCAACATCGAGCTCGCGGTCGCAAACGGCAAGCTGCGCTTCGACTTCAAGTCGACGCCGCGCATGGGCGGCACGCTCGAGCACTGGCAGTACGACACCTTCGTCACGCACTTCGACGACAAGACGATCGAGCCCGCCTACGTGACGTTCCATCTCGACGCCGACGGCAAGATCGAGGACATCGGCATGAAGCCGGTCTCGCCGCTCGCCGACTTCAGCTACGACTACCAGGACCTCCACTTCACGCTGGTCGCCGCAAAACCGCCGAAGTAGCCCGTATTCGGCGGCCAGCGGCCTCCCTCCGCGCCGCCGCTACGCCGGCCTCGTCGCGATCGGCGCGACCGGCGTCGATCCAAACCACGGTTCCGCGCGGGCACTCCGGTTAAACTTGCCGGAATGCTCAAGATCGACACCCACGCCCACATCCTCCCGCCCGACTGGCCGAACCTCGCCGAAAAGTACGGCGACGACCGCTTCCCGGTCATGGTCAAGACCGAGGGCCGCCACCGCATCTACAAGGACGGCAAGTTCTTCCGCGAAGTCTGGGCGAACGCGTTCGATCCCGAGGTCCGCATCGCCGATTACGCGAAGTTCGGCGTCGATGTGCAGGTCGTCTCGACCGTGCCCGTGCTCTTCTCGTACTGGGCGAAGCCGAGCCAGGCGCTCGAGCTGCACCGCCACTTGAACGATCACACCGCGGAGCTCTGCCGCAAGTATCCGGGCCATTACGCCGGCATCGGCACGGTGCCGCTGCAATCGCCGACGCTGGCGATCCAGGAGATGGAGCGCTGCGTCGAGCAGCTTGGCCTGCAAGGCATCCAGGTCGGCTCGCATTGCGAAGGCTGGAACCTCGACGCGCCGGAGCTGCTTCCCGTTCTTCGAGGCCGCGGCCGATCTCGGCGCCGCGATCCTCGTGCATCCGTGGGACATGATGGGCCGCGAGTCGATGCCGAAGTACTGGCTGCCGTGGCTCGTCGGCATGCCGGCCGAGCAATCGCGCGCGGTGTGCTGCCTCATCTTCGGCGGCGTGCTCGAGCGGCTGCCGTCGCTCAAGGTCTGCTTCGCGCACGGCGGCGGCTCGTTCCCGTACACGATCGGGCGCATCGAGCACGGTTTCCGCATGCGGCCCGACCTCGTCGCGACCGACAACGCGCGCAATCCGCGCGAATACTTCGGCCGCATCTATTTCGATTCATGCGTGCACGACGACGCCGCGTTGCGCTATCTCATCGACGTCGCCGGCGCCGAGACGATCATGCTCGGCACCGACTATCCTTTCCCGCTCGGCGAGCAGGAGCCCGGCAAAGGCATTGCCGCGCTCGGGCTCGCCGATGCCGAGCAGGCGCGGCTCTATCACGGCACCGCGCTCGAATGGCTCGGCCTTCCCTATCGAACGCTTCGCACCGCCGGACTGATCCCATGAAACCCATTGCACCCAAGAAAATTGCGCCGATCCTCGCTCTCGCAAGCTCGCTCGCCTTCGCGCAAGCCAAGACCGACTACACGCTCAACGCCGGCGCGGTGCACTTCCACGTGCCGGGCGACTGGACCGCGATCATGGAGAAATCCGACGGCGATCCGCAGGCCGTGATCTTCCAGGTGCCCGACCCCGCGACGCAGGGCACCGAAGACACCGCGAGCGTCACGATCAAGACGCGCAGCATGAAGTCGGGCGACGATTTCCAGAGCTTCGTCACCGAGGCGTTCGAGCGCGCGAAAGGCCAGGGCGGCTACGAGAACGACCCGGCGAACAAGGATTCGTCCGTGCACCGCTACTACGTCACGCGCAACAAGGTGCGCTACCTCGTCCGCGACGCGTACCAGATGAACGCGAACGTCGCCATCGAAGTGCGCTGCCAGCGCCCGCTGCTCGATGCGACACCGAAGGAGTGGAACGACCAGTTCGATGCGTCGTGCACGAGCGTCGTCGCATCGATGAAGAAATGAGTCGATGACGACGATGACGAAGACCGGCCTCGACGCCGACGAGGCGCGCGCGCTCGCCGAGGACGCCGCCGACGCGCTCGCGCCATTCCGCGACGAGTTCCTGATCCCGAAAAATCCCGACGGCTCCGAGCAGGCCTATTTCACCGGCAATTCGCTCGGGCTCATGCCGCGCGCGACGCGCGAGGCGGTCATCGCCGAGCTCGACGACTGGGAAAAGCTCGCCGTCGAAGCGCATTTCCACGGCAGGCATCCGTGGATGCCGTATCACGCGTTCGTGCGCGAGGATCTCGCGGCGCTCGTCGGCGCGAAGCCGAGCGAAGTCGTCGCGATGAACTCGCTGACCGCGAACCTGCACTTCATGATGGTCAGCTTCTACCGGCCGACGCGCGAGCGGCCGGCGATCCTGATCGAGAAGCATGCGTTCCCGTCCGATCGCTACGCGGTCGAATCGCAGGTGCGCTTCCACGGCTTCGATCCCGCGACCGCGCTGATCGAGCTCGAAGGCGACCAGCCCGACGGCACGATCTCCGATGCCGCGATCGAGCGCGCGCTCGCCGAGCACGGTGCGCGCATCGCGCTCGTGATGCTGCCCGGCGTGCAGTACCGCACGGGCCAGGCGTTCGATCTCAAGAAAATCACCGAGGCGGCCCACAAGAAGGGCTGCGTCGTCGGCTTCGACCTCGCGCACGCGGCCGGCAACCTCGCGCTGAAGCTGCACGACAGCGGCTGCGATTTCGCCGTGTGGTGCAGCTACAAATACCTGAACTCGGGCCCGGGCGCCGTCGCCGGCGCGTTCGTGCACGAGCGCCACGCGCGCACGGACCGGCCGCGCTTTGCCGGCTGGTGGGGCCACGACCAGGAATCGCGTTTCCGCATGGGTCCCGATTTCTCGGCGACGCCCGGTGCCGAAGGCTGGCAGCTGTCGAATCCGCCGATTCTCGCGCTCGCGCCGCTGCGCGTTTCGCTGGCGATCTTCCGTCGCGCAGGCATGGATGCGCTCCGCGCGAAGTCGGTCGCGCTCACGGGCTACTTCGAAACATTGCTGCGCGAGCGGCTCGACCGCGTGCTCGAGATCGCGACGCCGCGCGAGCCCGAGCGCCGCGGCTGCCAGCTGTCGCTGCGCGTCCGCGGCGGCCGCGAAGACGGCCGCGCACTGTTCGATCATCTCAACGCGATCGGCATCGTCGTCGACTGGCGTGAGCCCGACGTGATTCGCGCGGCACCGACGCCGCTCTACAACCGGCGCATCGATTGCCTGCGTTTCGTGCGCGAAGTCGAAGCGTGGGCGGCGCGGCGTGGCGAAACCCGCGGTGACGATCGTCGGCGCCGGCCTCGTCGGTGCGCTGCTCGCGGCACTGCTCGCACAGCGCGGCTTCGCCGTCACCGTCTACGAACGCCGTCCCGATCCGCGCGTCGCGGGCTACGCCGGCGGACGCTCGATCAACCTCGCGCTCGCCGAGCGCGGCCTGCACGGCCTTCGCCTCGCCGGCATGAAGGACACGGTCATGCGCCTCGCGGTGATGATGCGCGGGCGCATGGTGCATCACCGCGACGGGCACACGGAGCTCTTGCGCTACGGCCGCGACGACAGCGAAGTGATCTGGTCCGTCAGCCGCGGCCGTCTCAACATCGCGCTGATCGACGCGGCCGAGAAAGCCGGCGCGCGTTTCGAGTTCGACCGGCGACTGACCGGCGCGACGTTCGACGACGGCGTCATGCTCCGCTTCGAGAACGAAGCCGGCGTCGCAAGCGAAGCGCACGTCGCGTTCGCGATCGGCGCCGACGGCGCAGGGTCGGCACTCCGTGCGGCAATGAACGCGCACGCGCCGCTCGGCGAGCGCATCGAGCCGCTCGGCCACGGCTACAAGGAGCTCGAAATCCCGGCGGCGTCGGGTGCTTCGCGCTTCGCGATCGAGCCGAACGCGCTGCACATCTGGCCGCGCGGCAACTACATGTGCATCGCGCTGCCGAACGCCGAGGGCAGCTTCACGGTCACGCTGTTCCTCCCGAACGAAGGCGATCCGAGCTTCGCGACGGTCGATTCGCCGGCCGCCGCGCGCAAGCTGTTCGAGCGCGACTTCGCCGACGCGCTGCCGCTGATCCCCGATCTCGAAGCCGACTTCGCCGCCAATCCGGTCGGCATGCTCGCGACGCTGTACCTCGATCGCTGGCACATCGACGGCCGCGCACTGCTCGTCGGCGACGCCGCGCACGCGATCGTGCCGTTTCACGGCCAGGGCATGAATTGCGGGTTCGAGGATGCCGTCGCGCTCGCCGATCTCTTCGCCGCCGGCGCGAGCGACATCGATGCCGTGTTTGCCGGGTTCGAGCGCCGCGCGCCGGCCGAACGCCGAAGCCATCGCGGCGATGGCGCTCGAGAACTACATCGAAATGCGCGACTCCGTCGCCGATCCCGCGTTCCTGCTGCGCCGCGAGCTCGGCCGCATGCTCGCGTCGCGGAATCCCGACCATTTCGTGCCGCGCTACTCGATGGTCACGTTCACGCGCATGCCCTACGCCGAGGCGTTTGCGCGCGGCGCCGCGCAGGAGCGCGTGCTGCGCGCGCTGACGAGCGGCAAGCAGCGCATCGTCGAGATCGATCTCGATGCGGCAGACGCGATGATCCGCGCTGAGCTCGAGCCGCTCGCCTCGTGATCAATCCCGCCGCCGACACGCCCGCGCGTGTCAACGCGCTGATCGCGCTCTATCGCGAATCCCGCTACGACGTCGAAATGCCGCGCGGCGGCCCGGTGACGTTGCGCGTCGGCGCGATCGCACCGGCGGCCGTGAAGCGCTGGATCGGCCAAGACCGCATCGCGTTCTATATGACGGCGTGCAATCCGCGCTCGACCTCGCTGACGAAAGAGGAAAACGAGATCCGCCTCGAAGCGCTGCGTGCCGAGATACGCGCACGCGGTTGCCGCTGGCTCGAAGGCGCCGGCCACATCCCGGGCGAGGCCTGGCGCGAGGAGTGCCTGCTCGTCTCCGGCATCGACGAGGGCGAAGCCGACGCGCTCGCGCGCCGGCACGATCAGAACAGCATCGTCGTCGTGCCGACCGAGGCGACCGTGACGCTCCGGATCTACAGGCCGGAATGGCGCGCGGTCGCGGCCGACGGCGCGGATCTCGAGTGGGCCTGACGGCGCTCGCCGCCGCCGGACCGAAAGCTTTGATAGCCTCTGCCAGATGCCCGCGATAGATATCCACGATCGCCCCGCCCTGCTCGAAGCGCGCCGCCTCGCGTACGCGCGCAACGACGAGCCGATATTCGGCCCGCTCGATTTCGCGCTGCACGAGGGCGAAGTCGTCCTGATCGAAGGCGACAACGGCGCGGGCAAGACGACGCTGCTGCGCGTGCTCTCGGGCCTGCTCGAGCCGACGAGCGGCGAAATCCTGCTCGACGGCGCGCCGCTGACGCTCGCGAAACTGTCGCACCAGGTTGCGCTGCTCGGCCATCAGCCCGGGCTCAAGGGCGACCTGACCGCGATCGAGAATCTCCGCTTCGCCGCGGGCCTCGGCGGCGTGCGCGCCGGCATCAGCCCGACGACCGCGCTCGCCGGCGTCGGGCTCGAAGGCTTTTCGGATGTGCCGACGCGGCAGCTTTCCGCGGGCCAGAAGAAACGCGTCGCGCTCGCGCGCGTGCTGCTCGCGCCGGTTGGCCTGTGGCTCCTCGACGAGCCGTACGCGAATCTCGATCTCGACGGCATCAAGCTCGTGAACCGCCTGCTCGAGCTGCATGCGCGCCGCGGCGGCGCGGCGCTGATCACCTCGCACGGCGCGTACGCGTTCACGAGCGGCACGCCGCGGCGGATTCCGCTGCGCGGAGCGTTGCGCGAGCCCGCGGGCGACGTCGCATGAAGAGCGGAACGACCTTCGCCGCGTGCGCGGCCCTGCTCCGCCGCGACCTCACGCTAACTTGGCGCCGCCGTGGCGATGCGCTCAATCCGATCCTGTTCGCGCTGATCGTCGTCGCGCTGTTCCCGCTCGCACTTGGCCCCGAACCTGAAAACCTGCGGCGAATCGCCGCGGGCGTCGTGTTCGTTGCGCTGCTGCTCTCGGGCCTCCTCGCGCTCGATACGCTGTTCCGCGGCGACTACGAGGACGGCTCGCTCGAGCAGCTGGTACTCACACCGCACCCGCTCGCGCTGCTGCTGGCGTGCAAGATCGCGGTCCACTGGCTGACGACGGCGCTGCCGCTCCTGATCGTCGCGCCGCTGCTCGCCGAGATGCTGAACCTGCCGCACGCGGTCTTCCCGGTGCTGCTGGCCGCGCTCGCGCTCGCGACGCCACTGCTAAGCCTGATCGGCGGCGTCTGCGTCGCGCTGACGGTCGGTATGCGCCGCTCTGGTATGCTGCTCGCGCTGCTGGTGCTGCCGCTTTATGTGCCCGTGCTGATCTTCGGTGCGGGCGCCTGCAACGCGGCGCAGGCGGGCTTTCCGTTCCTGGCGCCGCTGCTCTGGCTCGGTGCGGGCCTCGCGCTCGCGCTGGTGCTGGCGCCGCTGGCTTGTGCCGCGGCCCTCAAGATCTCGCTGTCATGAATGCGCTGACGCTCTGGTTCCACAAGATCGGTTCGCCGCCGACGTTCTACCGCATCGCCGGCGCGTTCGCGCCGTGGCTGTTCGCGATCGCGCTGATCCTCGGCGCGGTGTCGCTCTATGGCGGTCTCTTCGTCGCGCCGCGCGACTACCAGCAGGGTGATGCGTACCGGATCATCTTCGTGCACGTCCCGTGCGCATGGATGAGTCTTTTCGCCTACATCTTCCTCGCGGCCAACGCGTTCATCGCTTTAGTCTGGCGCATCAAGTTGAGCGAGATCCTCGCGATGGCGAGCGCACCGGTCGGCGCCGCGTTCACGTTCATCACGCTCGTCTCGGGTTCGCTCTGGGGCAAGCCGATGTGGGGCACGTACTGGACATGGGATGCGCGGCTGACGTCCGAGCTCGTGCTGCTGTTCCTCTATCTCGGCGTGATCGGCCTTTATCACGCGATCGAGGACCGCCGGCAGGCCGCACGCGCCGCGTCGTTCCTTGCGCTGATCGGCATCGTCAACGTGCCGATCGTGCACTTCTCGGTGAACTGGTGGAACACGTTGCATCAGGGTTCGACGGTACGACTCATGGGCGAGTCGCACATCACGGGCGCGATGGTGTGGCCGCTGCTCGTGATGGCGCTCGCGACGCACGTCTGGTTCTTCGCGAGCGTGCTGGCGCGCACGCGCGTCGGCTTGCTCGAGCTCGAAGGCGGCAAGGACTGGGCGCGCGAAGTCGCGCGCGCCGACGCGCCGCGCGACACGGTGGCCGCGCATGGCTGATTTCCTCGCGATGGGCGGCTACGGCGCGTACCTCTGGCCTTCGTACGCGGTGTTCGTGATCGTGCTCGCGATCGACGCGATCGCGCCGCGCATCCGCCGCAAGCGCGTGCTCGCCGACATCCGCGCCAAGCTGAAACGCCGTGCGACGCGCGAGGCCACGCCATGACACCGACGCGCAAGCGCCGCCTCATCGTCATCTCGCTGATCGTCGCCGCGGTCGCGGTCGCGGCGACGCTGACCGTGTTCGCGCTGCAGCAGAACATGACCTATCTCTTCTCGCCGTCCGAAGTACACGAAGGACATGCGCCGGCGGACGCGCGCTTTCGGCTCGGCGGCGTCGTCGAGGAGCATTCGGTACAACGCTCCGGCGATTCGCTGAAGGTCGACTTCGTCGTCACCGACCGCTTCCAGACGATTCCGGTCGAATACACCGGCATCCTTCCGGACCTCTTCCGCGAAGGCCAGAGCATCGTCGCGAGCGGCGCACTGAAGGACGGCCATTTCGTCGCGACCGAAGTGCTCGCCAAGCACGACGAAACCTACATGCCGCCCGAAGTCGCCGACGCAATCGCGAAGGCGAAAGCGGCGCACGTCGATCGCACGCCGGGAGGTCAACCGTGATTCCGGAGCTTGGCCAACTCGCACTGATCCTTGCGCTGCTGCTCGCGGCCGCGCAGTGCATCCTGCCGCTGATCGGCGCGCAGACCGGCAATCGCGCACTGATCGCGACGTCACGTCCGATCGTCGCGGGACAGGCCGTGTTCGTCGCGCTCGCGTTCGCGATCCTGACCTACGCGTTTCTGACGCAGGATTTCTCGGTCAAGTACGTCGCGCTGAACTCGAACCTGCGCCTGCCGTGGTACTACCGCTTCTCGGCGGTGTGGGGCGCGCACGAAGGCTCGCTGCTGCTCTGGGTGCTGATCCTCAATGTCTGGACCGTCGCCGTCGCTGCATTCAGCAGGCGATTGCCGGACGATTTCATCGCGCGCGTGATCTCGGTGCTCGGCTTCATCGCGTTCGGATTTCTGTTGTTCACCGCGCTGACATCGAACCCGTTCGAGCGCGCGCTGCCGATGCCGTTCGACGGCAACGATCTGAATCCCGTGCTGCAGGATCCCGGCCTCATCGTGCATCCACCGATGCTCTACACCGGCTACGTCGGATTTTCCGTCGCGTTCGCGTTCGCGCTCGCCGCGCTGATCGGCGGCGAGCTCGACGTGCGCTGGGTGCGCTGGGCGCGGCCGTGGACGAACGTGGCCTGGGGATTCCTGACGCTCGGCATCGCGCTCGGCTCGTGGTGGGCGTACTACGAGCTCGGCTGGGGCGGCTGGTGGTTCTGGGATCCGGTCGAAAACGCATCGTTCATGCCGTGGCTCGTCGGCACGGCGCTGATCCATTCGCAGGCCGTGACCGAAAAGCGCGGCTCGTTCCGCGCATGGACACTGCTGCTCGCAATCTTCGCGTTCTCGCTGTCGCTGCTCGGCACGTTCCTCGTGCGCTCGGGCGTGCTGACGAGCGTGCACGCGTTCGCGGCGGATCCCAAGCGCGGGCTGTTCATCCTGGCTTTCCTCGGGATCGTGATCGGCGGATCGTTCCTGATCTATGCGTTGCGCGCGCCGAAGGTTGCCGGCGGAGAACCCTTTGCCGCGGTCTCGCGAGAAACAGCGCTCCTGATCAACAACCTCATGTTCGTCTGCGCAGCGGCGATGGTGCTGCTCGGCACGTTGTATCCGCTGCTCGGCGAAGCGCTGAATCTCGGCCGTATTTCGGTCGGGCCGCCGTACTTCGGTTTCATGTTCGTGCTGCTGATGCTGCCGGTCGTGCTGCTCGTGCCGTTCGGGCCGTTTCTGCGCTGGCGCAGCGGCGACTGGCGCGCATCGCTGAAGCAGCTGCGACCCGCGCTGCTCGGCGCGATCGGTGTCGCGATCGTTGCGGCAATCATCGCGCGCCGTCGTCGCGAACGGATTGCCTTTCAAGGCGATCGTCGGCGCGGCGGCCGCGATCTGGGTCGGCCTCGGCATCGCGCTCTACGCGCTGATGCGCTGGCGCAATGCGCCGCGCGGACGCCGCTACACGCCCGAGATGCTCGGCATGATCCTCGCGCATTTCGGCGTCGCGATCTTCCTCGCCGGCGTGCTGATCGTCGAAGCGACGAACATCGAAAAGGACATCAAGCTCGTGCCGAACGAGAGCGTCGTGATCGGCGGGCTCACGTTCCGCTTCGACGGCGTGAAGGGCTCCGAAGGTCCGAACTTCAAAGCCGATCGCGGCACGCTGACGGTGCTGAAGAACGATGCCGTCGTCGCGACGTTGAATCCGGAAAAGCGCCAGTACTCGCGCGGCACGCAGGTGCAGACCGAATCGGCGATCGATCCAGGCCTCTTCCGTGACATCTACGTCGCGCTCGGCGAGCCGATCGGCACCGACGGCGCATGGGCCGTGCGCATCTACATCAAGCCGTTCGTGCGCTGGATCTGGCTCGGCGCGCTGTTCATGATGCTCGGCGGATTCGTCGCAGCAACCGACCGGCGTTTTCGTGCGTTGCCGGAACGCGCGACGGCCGACAGCAAATCCACGTCGTCGACGACTGCCGGCGCCACCGCATGAATGCACGTCTGTTGCCATTCCTGGGCTTCGTGCTCGTGTTCGCGCTGCTCGGCTTCGGCATCTACTGGAGCCAGCGCCACGATCCGCGTGAAGTGCCCATCGCCGCTGATCGGCAAGCCGGCGCCGCAATTCTCGCTGCCGGTGCTCGGCGATCCGTCGAAGCAGGTCGGCACGAAGGAGCTCGCCGGCCAGCCGTATCTCCTCAACGTGTTCGCCAGCTGGTGCTTCGCGTGCCGCGACGAGCACCCGATCCTGATGCAGGACGGCAAGCGGCTCGGCATCAAGCTCGTCGGCTTCAACTACAAGGACGAACCCGACGATGCGAAGCGCTGGATCGCGCAGTATGGCGATCCGTACGACGTGATCGTCGCGGACCTGCCCGGCAACATCGCCATCGATTTCGGCGTGACCGGCGCGCCGGAGACGTTTCTCGTCGATGCGAACGGGATCATCCGCTACAAGTACATCAGTCCGATCACGCCGGAAGTGATCGCGACGGAGCTCCTGCCCCGCATCTCGTTGCTGAAGAAGGAAGCGACGAAATGACCTCGCGCCTTCGCGCGTTGGCGCTCGCGCTGTGCCTGCTCGCCTCGATGCTCGCGCACGCGGTCGATCCGCTGCCGTTCAAGGACCGCGCCGAGGAAGTTCGCTTCCAGGCACTGACAAAGCAGCTGCGCTGTCTCGTCTGCCAGAACGAAAGCCTCGCCGATTCGAACGCGCCGCTCGCGGCCGATCTGCGCCGCGATGTGTTCGAGCAGATGCAGGCCGGCAAGAGCGACGACGAGATCAAGGCGTGGCTGACCGCGCGCTACAGCGATTTCGTGCTCTACGATCCGCCGCTGCACGCGGCGACGCTGTTGCTGTGGTTCGGTCCCGCGCTCGTGCTGCTCGCGGGCGCCGCGGCTGTCGTGATAGCCGTGCGCCGGCGCGCGCGCAAGACGACTGCCGCGACCGCGCCACGACCGGTGATCGATACCGAGGACGACTGGTGATGACGACGTTCCTCGTCTTCGCAGCGCTGATGATCGCCGCTGCGCTCGCCTTCGTGCTCGTGCCGCTGCTGCGCCATGCACGCAACACCGCGCCGGTCGACGACACGCGGCGGATGCGCGCGCTCGACGAGGCGCTCGCGTCCGGCGTCATCGATTCCGACGAATACGCAGCGAAGCGCGCAGTGCTCGCGAGCAAGGCGACGCCTGCTGCGACCCATGCGCCGCGATCGCGCGCGACGTTCGTGGCCTTGCTCGCCGTCGCGCTCGCGTTGCCGGCCTCGGCGCTGCTGCTGTATCGGGTGGTCGGCGCACCGGAAGCGCTCGATCCCGCGAATCTCGCGCCGCCGCCCGACGCGCAGGCGCACAGCGCGGCGGACATGGACAAGGCGATTGCCGGACTTGCTGCGAAGCTCCAGCAGGAACCCGACGACGCGCAAGGCTGGGCGCTGCTCGGCCGCGCGTATGCGGCGACCAATCGCGCCGACGAGGCGCGCGAAGCGTTCAAGCAAGCGCACGAGCATGCGCCCGACGACGCCGATGCCGCCGTCGAATACGCACAGACGCTCGCGCTGGCGGCGCCCGATCACAAGTTGCAGGGCGAATCGCGCGCGTTGCTCGAAGCCGTGATCGCGAAGGACGCGAAGAACCAGCGCGCGCTCTGGCTGCTCGGCATCGGCGACTATCAGAACGGCGACTACGCGACCGCGATCGCGCGCTGGAAGGTGCTGCTACCGCTCCTGCAGCCCGATTCCGACGTCGCGCGCAGCGTGCGCAACGAGATCGCCGACGCTGAAGCGCGCCGCGACGGCCGCGAGCCGCCGCAACCGGAAGCGGCGCCAGCGGGCGCAGCGCAGGTTGCCGCGAATACATCGTCGGCCGAAGCGTCCGAAAGTGCGGCGGCGGCGAATGCACCGAAACTCACCGTCAACGTCGCACTCGATCCAAAGCTCAAGGCGCAGCTCGATCCCGACGCGACGCTGTTCGTATTCGCGCGCGCGGTGAGCGGCCCGCCGATGCCGCTTGCGATCCAGAGGCTCAAGGCGAGCCAGCTGCCGGCGACGGTGACGCTCGATGACAGCATGAGCATGATGCCGGCGATGAAGCTGTCGAAGTTTCCGCAGGTCGTCGTTGGCGCGCGCGTGTCCAAGTCGGGCAACGCGATGCCGCAGAGTGGGGATTTGCAGACCGTGTCGTCGCCGCTCGACTCGCATCGGAGCGAGCCGGTTGCTTTGACGATTGATAAGGTCGTCCCCTGACGTTCCCCTCTCCCGCGCGCGGGAGAGGGGAAGAGCTCTCAAAGCCAGTCGCTGTGTTTTTCCTCGTGCGCGAGCGCATTCATCGCGTCGCGATAGCGCTGCATGTACGCGGTGCGATCGCCGTCGAACTTCAGCGGCTCGCCGACGAAGATGTCGACGAAGAACGGCACGATCATCCACTCGCCTCTCGGCAATGCCTTGCCGAGCCCGTGCGTGAACACCGGAATCACGTCGACGTCGGGCCGCCGCTCCGCGATGCGCGCAAGGCCGGTCTTGAACTCGGCGAGTTGCTCCGGCTCGCCGCGCGAGCCTTCCGGAAAGAAGATCAGGATCTCGCCGCGCTCGAGCGCGGCCGCGATCGGCGCGAGAAGGTCCTCGCGCGCGTCGGTGCGCGTGCGGTTCAGCGGCACGATGCCGACGACGTTGAGCGCGAACCACGCGAGCAGCTTGTGCTTGAGAAAATAGTCGGCCGCGGCGACAGGCCGCACGCGCGGCAACAGACGAAGCGGCAGCAGGCTGATCATCGCCATCGCGTCGAGATGGCTGTTGTGGTTCGCCGCGATGATCGCGGGACCTTTCATCGGCAGCCGCTCGCGATGGCGCACGTTGAGCCCGAGCACGAAGAGCACGACGGTGCGCACGAGCACACCGTAGAAGAAAAGTCGCAGCAGATAGCTCATTTCGGGGCGTCGGCGTCAGAAGTAGAAGTACGCCATGAAGTGAAAGAACAGCGGCCCGGTAAAAAGCAGGCTGTCGATGCGGTCGAGGATGCCGCCATGGCCCGGAATCAGTGTCCCCGAATCCTTGACGCCGATGTCGCGCTTCACGGCCGAGATCGTCACGTCGCCGAGGAATCCGCCGAATCCGATCATGAGGCCGACCGCGATGCTGTCGCCGCGCGTCAGCGGCGTCAGGTACGGAGCGATCAGGAACGACAGCAGCGTCGTCGTCGCGACGCCGCCGATCAGCCCTTCGATCGTCTTCTTCGGGCTCACGCTTTCGATGACCTTGCGCCGCCCGAGCGTCTTGCCCCAGATGTACTGCGCGACGTCGTTGAGCTCAGTCAGCAGCACGACGAAGAGCAGCAGTGCCGCGCCGTGCGCCTGCACGGGCTTGCCGTCGGGCAGTTCGAGCAGATACGCGAGATGGCTGAGCCCGAACACCATCGTCATCAGGCCCCAGTGGATCGTGCCGGCGGCGCGCAGGAAATCCTTCGTGTCGCCGCGCAGCACCATGCGCATCGCGATCCAGAGGAACGCCCAGACCGGGATGAAGATCAGGAACATGTTGTACCAGTGCATGCCGATGAAAACGTATTGCAACGGCACGCACAGATACGCCCAGAACAGCACGCGCCGGTCGGTTCGGCGCGTCGGGATCAGCGAGAGATATTCCTTGAGCGCGAGGAACGACAGCACCGCGAAGAACGCGATGGCGACGCTGCGCCGGAACGAGATCGCGATCGCGAAGACGAACACGAGCACCCACCACGAGTTGACGCGCGCCGCGAGCTCCGCGTGACGCGTCGCGTCGCCGCGGCGCATCCAGGCGACGACGCCGGTCGCGATGACGAGCAGCGCGACGATCGCGCCGAGCGTCCACAGCACGCTTTCCGGGATCCACAAATGCAGATTCATGCGTGTGCTTCACGCGGCGCCGGTTGCGCTCGCGTGCTCCTCCCGCCGCCTAACTTAGCAGACCGCCCGCGCCAGCCGCCCGGCTTGGCGCGGCGCCATCACCCGGCTACATTTCGCGTTCGTCCGACCGGCCCCGCCTGCGCATGACCGATGCCCGCCGCTATTTCGATCTGCCCTCGCCGTTTCCGATGAAACGCGGCGGCGCCCTCGCGGGCGCGACGCTCGCCTACGAAACGTGGGGCACGCTCGACGCGAAACGCGGCAACGCCATCTTCATCCTGACCGGCCTCTCGCCGAGCGCGCACGCGGCGTCGAACGCCGACGATCCGTCGCCGGGCTGGTGGGAAGAGATGATCGGCCCCGGCAAATACATCGACACGAACCGCTGGTTCGTGATCTGTGCGAACACGCTCGGCTCGTGCAAGGGCTCGACCGGGCCGGCGTCGACGAATCCCGCGACCGGCGAGCTCTATCGGCTCGATTTTCCCGCTCTCACGCTCGAGGACGTGGCGAACGCGAGCTTCGCGCTCGTACGCGGCCTCGGCATCGAGAAGCTCGCCTGCCTCATCGGCAACTCGATGGGCGGCATGAGCGGGCTCGCGTATCTCGTGCAGCATGCAGATTCGGCGCGCTCGCACATCAGCATCTCGACGGCGCCGCAGGCGCAGCCGTTCGCGATCGCGATCCGCTCGCTGCAGCGCGAGGCGATCCGGCTCGATCCGAACTGGAAGCTCGGTCATTACGACGACGAGCACTACCCCGAAGCGGGCATGTCGATCGCGCGCAAGCTCGGCGTCATCACTTATCGCTCCGCGATGGAATGGGTCGGCCGTTTTGCGCGCATCCGGCTCGATTCGGACGCGCGCGAAGAGGAACCGTTCGCCGTCGAGTTCCAGATCGAGTCGCTACCTCGCCGGCCACGCGCGCCGCTTCGTGCGGAGCTTCGATCCGAACAGTTATCTTTACCTTTCGCGCGCGAGCGACTGGTTCGACATCGGCGAGCACGCCGGCGGCAGCGTCGCGAAGGCGCTCGCGGGCATCCGCCTCGAGCGCGCGTGCGTGATCGGCGTCAGCACCGATATCCTGTTTCCGCTGACGCAGCAGCAGCAGATCGCCGACGGCTTTGGCGCCGCCGGCGCCGAGGTCGATTTCGTGGCGCTGGACAGCCCGCAGGGGCACGATTCGTTCCTGGTCGACATTCCGCGCTTCGGCGAGCCGATCGCGCGGTTACTGTCGACCCTGTAGGCGCATCCCTATAAAATAGGCTGGCGGCACCCGATTCAGGCGCCGCCCGCTCAACGCCAGGGTCCCGATCCATGCTGACGCTCGATTTCCAGGGTTCCCGCCGTCTCGTCGACGCGCTGGACGCCGCCGTCGGCCAGGGCGAGGAAGGCGCGATCACCGAAGCCCTGCGCAAGACGCTCTGCCATCTCATGCGCGAGCGCGACGTCGCGCTGCCCGACTGCTGCTTCGAGCGCGCGAGCGACCACTACGCGCGGCGCGAGCTCTATCGCAGCGAGGATCTCGGCTACAGCGTCGTCGCGATGACCTGGGGCCCCGGCCAGGGCACGCCGATCCACGACCACGCCGGCATGTGGTGCGTCGAGGGCGTCTGGGCCGGAGCGCTCGAGATCACGCCGTACGAGCTCATCGAGCAGCGCGACGGCAAGTACCGCTTCGAGCCGCGCGGCACGATGAACGCGGGTCCCGGCTCTGCCGGCAGCCTGATCCCGCCGCACGAGTACCACACGATCCTGAATCCGAGCGACGATGCGACCGCTGTGTCGCTGCACATCTATCGCGGCGCGATGACGTCGTGCTCGGTGTTCCGGCCGGACGGCAGCGGCTGGTATGCGCGCGATCAGCGGCAGCTTTCGCTGGATCGCACCCACTGAGCGAAGCGCGGCCACGGCGCGGGCGCGAACGCGCGGCCGTTCAACGCAGTCGATCGAACGAGAGGAACCGCGCGAGCGGATGCGATTCGCGCAGGATCCGGCGCCGGATCAATTCCGCGCCGATGACGCTGTACGCAATCCCGTTGCCGCCGTAGGCCATCGCGAAATGGACGCGCGGCCCGCGCTCGCGGTGCGGCCCGAAGAACGGCAGCCCGTCCTCGGTCTCGGCGAACGTGCCGGCCCAGGCGAAACCGGTCTCGATGTCGTCGCGGCCGAGCAGCTTGCCGAGCTTCTTGCGCAAGCGGGCGGCCTTGCGTGGCACGGCGCGATCGCGCTTTGCCGGAAGGTCGACGAGATCGTCCTCGCCGCCGACGATCAGCCGAGAATCGCCGGCGCTGCGCACATAGAGATACGGGCGCGCCGATTCCCAGACGAGCGTGCGGCGCGTCCACGCCGGCAGATGCGCGATCGGCTCGGTGACCAGCACATAGGTCGAATGGTTGCGCGCAACGCGCTGGCTGAGGAATCGCGCCGATTCGTAGCCGCCGGCGACGACGACATGTCCGCATCTCACGCGCGCATCGCGATCGGTGCGCAGCACGACGCGGCGGCTCGTCGCTTCGATCGCGGTCACCTCCGTGCGATCGAACACGGCGCCACCCGTCGCGCACGAGCGTGCGCAGGATGCCGAGCGCCGTCCGGTACGGATCGATCTCGGCGGCGACATGCGTCAGCAGCGCGACCGACGCATCGATGCCGAAGCGCTCGCGAAGCGCATCGCGCTCCAGGATGTCGAGAGAAAATCCGGCCGCAAGCCTCCGTTCGCCCTCTTCGCGCACCGCACGCGCATGCCAGGGCCAGCTCGCGTAGTAGAGGCTCTCCGCGCGCCGGTAATCGCTGCCCGGCACGTTGCGCGCGATGTCGCCGATCGCGTCGATCGCCGCTTCGCACGCTTTCAGCATCGCGACGGCCTTGCGTTCGCCGTAGCGTTTCGCAATGCCGACGAGACCGGGATCGATTTCGTACTGTAGGAGCGCCGTGCTCGCGGCCGTGCTGCCCCAGCCCGCATCGCGCCTGTCGAGCACGACGACGTCGAGGCCCGCATCCTGAAGCTCGCGCGCGATCAGCGCCCCGGTGATGCCGGCGCCGATTACGGCGACGTCGCAATCGAGATCGCGCGAAAGCGGCGGAAACGCAGCAACGAGGCCGTCCCTGACGGTCCAGTACGGGTAACCGCTCTTGAGATCCATCGCCTGCGCCCGCGCGTTCGCGAATTGCGAACTATTCACAATGCGGGTGAAGACGCGTTGAACCGCCCCATGCACGGGAAGCAGCCGCGTGAACTATACTTCGCGGCCCCGACGGCCTACGCGTTCCCGCGCGAAGGGCCGCACCGCACGAGCCGAAGTGGCGGAATTGGTAGACGCGCCGGACTCAAAATCCGGTTCTGGCGACAGAGTGTGGGTTCGATTCCCACCTTCGGCACCAACGAGCTGTTCACAGGAGTTCGCCCCTCGACGTGGGTGCGGAACGGAACCGCGTGTGGAGTCGAACGAGACGCGGCTCGTGCTCGGGCCGGCGGAAGGCTCTCGTCGCGGCCTAGGGATCGGAGCCGCCGCTGCCTATCCTCGATCGGGATGCGACGGACGCGCCCGCAGCGATGAGCCCGCACTTGTGCGATCGTTGGCACATTCGGGCCCATTCGATTGGAGCGTTGTCTGATGAATATCGAGAAGATCACTGTCCGGTCGACTGAAAGCGGTCAGACCATGGAGGTCGTCGTTTTCAGCAAGCGCGCGCATCGCATCGAGGTGGTCCTTGGCGAAGGCGTGCACTCCGTGAAGTGCGAACTGACGCCGACCCGAAACGGATCCGCCTATGCAGGAAATGTTCTGGGCCGCGAGATCGTCTACGAGAGAAGTCGCGACCAGGTGCAGGCAGACATCGATCGGCTGAATCCGGCGCTTCGAAAATCCAGACCGCGCTGAAACGATCGTTCCCGCCCGCGCGCATCAACCGGCCCTTGAAACCGTCCGCAAATATCTCGTATTCGTGCGTCAGTCGACGGTCAACTAGTGCGATGCCTCGATAGGCCGGCCATTGGTCGGCTGTGTCGGCCGCGCGTTCATCGGATAGATTTTCGCGAATTGCGCGATCTCGCCGTCGGCGATCTTCATCGGCGACTTCAGCACGAACCACGTGACGTCCTCGCTGCACGGCGGCGTCGTCAGCGAACCCTGGAACGTGTAGTAGCGCGTGATCCTTCGGCAACAATGTCGACGCGTCGACGCTGACGCCCGGCACGACGACGGCCTTTTCCTTCTCGGCCGGCAGGTTCTTCCAGATCGCGTCGATCGTCGCGCTCGCGCCGCCGCCGTCGAGCAGCACCGCGACGACCGCGAGCTTGCCTTCGGCGTTCTTGTGCACGAGATGCGCGACCATCGCGTGCGACTTGCCGTCGATCTTCTCTTCGCTCGGCTTGTGGAAATGGAACTGGACGAGCTCGTAGCGCGCGCCGCCGACGTCGATCCAGCTGCCGGGCGCGTAATTCACCTGGATCGTGTGGCCGTTGTCGATGACGGCGAGCGGCGCGGGCTGGTAGTTGAACGCGATCGCGGGCAGATCCGCAGTCTTCGCGCCGCGGATGTCGATCGGCGACTGATGCTTGCCGAGCTTGCACGTCGCGAACTCGGGGTTCAGCGCGGCCCACTCCGCGGGGCTACCGTGGCCACGATAGCTCCAGTGGACGTCGCCCGACGCCGATGCGCCGGCACAGCAGACAGACAGCGCGAGGCCGAGCGAAACGCGCCACACGATCGGTGTCATGCCGCTTCTCCGTGGCTACTTCGCGATCGTGAGCTCGACGCGACGATTCTGCGCGCGCCCTTCGGCCGTGTCGTTCGGCGCTACCGGACTCGCTTCGCCGAAGCCGTGCGCGGTGACGAGATCGGCCTTGACGCCCTGCGAGGTCATGTAATGCATGACATTGTCGGCACGCTTCTGCGACAGGATCAGGTTCGTCGTGATGCCCTGCTTCGCAAGACCCGGGCCGATCGGCGTCGTGTCGGTGTAGCCGTTGACGTCGATCCTCGACTTCTGGTGCGGCGCGAGCACCTTGGCGATCTTCGCGATGCTCGCCTTCGCCGTGTCCGGCATTTCATAGCCGCCAGACGGGAACAGAAGCTCGCTGTTGACCGATACCTTGATCGCATCCTGCAGCCGCTCGATGTGCATGTTCTTCGATGAGACTTCGGACGACATCGATTGATTCAGCTCCTGGTATTCCTTCTCGAGCTGCGCGTTGCGGTCGAGCGCTTCGTTGTGGGTCTGCTGCGAAACGCAACCGACGGCGAGCATTGCCGCAGCGGCTGCAAACAGGATCGCGCGCGTTGCCATGGGGTTCTCCTCAGGCTCGGAAAATGATGCGTTATCGTGTGCCGGCGGCCACATAGCCGCCAGCGTGAAACTACCTAAGTAAAGGGGCGTAAAACTTCGGACGAGGCGGACGGAGATCATCGCTTCAAACAACTTTACAAGCGCGACAAACAGGGCTTACGCGGCGGCGCGAGACTCGTGGTCGGGCACATCCGCCCGAACCGATGAGGACGTTTCCATGAGCCAGCTTACCCACCGATTTCTCCGCGGCCGCCCGATCGTTTACGCGGTTGTCCTCGCGCTTGCGGCGGCCAGCGGCGCGAGCGCGTTCGCCTGGGCGCACGGCGGCGAGGATGCGCAGGCGATGACGCTCGATCCCGGCGCGAATCCCGCCGATCTCGCCGATCACGTCGCGCGCATGTCCGAGCACATCTACGCAAAGGTCGGCGCGACCGACGCGCAGAAGGCGCAGCTTGATCCGATCTTCGCGCAGGCCGCGACCGATCTCGCGGCAATCCACGCGCAGTTCGGCTCCGGTCACGATCAGGCGCTCGAGCTTCTCGCGAAGAATACGGTCGATCGCGCGGCGCTCGAAGCGTTTCGCGTCGACCACATGCGCCTCGCGGACGAAGCGTCGAAGCGCATGACGCAGCTCCTCGCCGACGTCGCCGACGTACTGACGCCGGCGCAGCGCCGCTTGTTCGTCGACGGCATCAAGGAGCACCACGCCGGTCACATGGGCATGGGCTTCCACGGCGGCTGACGGTGCATCGCCGCGGCGATGCTAGAGTGCCGCCATGGGCGAGCGCCTGCTGCTGGTCGAAGACGATGCCCGCCTTGCCGAGATGCTGAGCGAATATCTCGGCGAGGCGGGTTTTCACGTCGCGGTCGCGCCGCTCGCCGCGACGCGCGCTCGCGACATCGCCCGACGACTACGATGCGGTCGTGCTCGATCTCACGCTGCCCGATCGCGACGGCCTCGACGTCTGCCGCGCACTCCGCGCGAAAACCGACACGCCGATCCTGATGCTGACCGCGCGCGGCACGGCGACCGATCGCATCGTCGGGCTCGAGCTCGGCGCCGACGACTACCTGCCGAAGCCGTTCGAGCCGCGCGAGCTGCTGGCGCGCCTGCGCGCGATCCTGCGCCGCCGCGCGGCGCCGTCCGCCGAGAAACCGCTCCGCTTCGGTCGCGCTCGAGATCGATCGCGCGGCGCACGTGCTGCGCTTGCGCGGGCGAGGCGCGCAGCGTGACGAGCTATCAGTTCGCGCTGCTCGTTGCGCTCGCCGAGAATGCCGGTCGCGTGCTGTCGCGCGATTTCCTGATGGACCTCGTCAAGGGCGAGACGCTCGAAGCGTTCGATCGCTCGATCGACGTGCACGTGTCGCGCCTGCGCGCCGCCATCGAGGACGATCCGCGGCGACCGCGCCGCATCATCACCGTGCGCGGCAGCGGCTACGTGTTCGCGAAGGCGCAGGACTGAAACGATGTCGCGGCTTTACCTTCGCATCCATCTCGCGCTGCTCGGCAGCCTCGTCGTGTTCGCGGCGATTGCAGCCGTGCTCTGGCACGTGCGCGGCGGACCCGCCGAACACGGGCATTCGCTGCCCGGCATGCTCGCGATGCTGCTCATGCTCGCGGTCGTCGTCGGCGGTGCGGCATATCCGATCGTGCGCTATCTCGTGCGCCGGCTCGAACGTCTTCAGCAAGGCGCCGAAGCGCTCGCGGCCGGAGACCTTTCGGCCCGCGTCGAGGTCGAGGGCCACGACGAGGTCGCGCGGCTCGCGACGAGCTTCAACCGCGCCGCCGCGCGCATCGAGCAGCTCGTCGGCGCGCACAGGATGCTGCTCGCGCAGGCATCGCACGAGCTCCGCACGCCGTTGACGCGGATTCGCCTCGCGCTCGATCTTTCGAAGGACATCGATCCGAAACGCAGGCTCGGTCTCGAGGCGGACATCGCCGAGCTCGACCACCTGATCGAGGAGATCCTGCTCGCGAGCCGACTCGACACGCTGGCCGACATCGATCGCGACGAGCGTGTCGATCTCGTCGCGCTCGTCGCCGAAGAATGCGCTCGCTATGGCGTCGAGGTCGAAGGCACGCCCGTTGAGGGCGCGCCTATCGACGGCGCGCCTATCGAGATCTGTGGCGACGTGCGCCTGCTGCGGCGGCTCGTGCGCAATCTCGTCGGCAACGCGGAGCGGCACGGACGTGCGCCGATCCGCGTCAGCGTACGCATGCGCGATGCAATGGCCGAGCTCGTCGTCGCCGACGCCGGCGCCGAGATCCCCGAGGCCGAACGCGAGCATCTCTTCGAGCCGTTCTTCCGGCAGGGCAACACCGACGGCCACGGCCTCGGTCTTTCGCTCGTGCGCCAGATCGCGCGACGGCACGGCGGCGAAGTGCGTTACGGACGGGCCGATGCGGCAGGATGCGGTTTCATCGTGACGCTGCCGCGCGTCGGCGCGCGCTGACGGCTCAGAGCTTCTCTTCGAACTGCTCGCCCGAACGCTCGCAGCGCGCCGCGGGCTGCACGATCGGATCTTGCTTGCGCGCGATCCAGCAATCGTCGTAGACCGAGCAGTAGCAGATCGTCATGTCGATGCGATCCTGTGCCGCGAAGAACGCCTTCGCCTGTGCCATGTCGGTGAGGTGCAACGCGTCGATCGTCGTCTCGCGGTTCGTGCTCGGCGGCAGCACGCGGCCATAGACCTGGCTGTATGTGGCCGGCACGTCGGCGTCGCCGAACAGTGCGCGGAACAGCTCGCGCCAGTGGCGCACCGGCTTGCCGTCGAGCGTCATCGTGACACTCTCGATGCGCGCCGGTCCGACGCCGTCATTGCTGATCTGCCAGGTGTAGCCGCGGTCCCCGCCTTCATCGTTGATGCTGTAGCCGATCGCGACGTACGGCCAGACGCTCGCGCGCGACTGGCTCTGCATGAGCCGCGTCTGCTCGTTCATGAGCCGCGCCTGATAAGCGCTCAGCGAGAGCGCGAGGAAGCTCGTCGCGAGCGCGACGATGCTGCCGAGCTCGGCGATCCGCGCGCGGCTGCGAGCGGTGCGCTCGCGCGTGGCTTCAACCGGCTCGTCCGTTTCGCGTGGATCCATCGCTCGCGCTCTTGGCGGCTGCGCCGGTATCGTACCAGCGCAGCCGCGGGCGAACGGTCACTTCGCCTGCGTGGCGATGTCGATGGATTCAGGTCCGGGCACGCTCGGCGAGCAGCGTCGCGAGCGACACCTCGTAGTCCGGCGATCCCACGGGCGACGTGACGACGCCGATCAATGCCGCGACGAGCGCGCGCAACACACGCGTCTCGTCCTGCATCGCGCGCAGCGAGAGCTCGTGCGCGGCGACCTTCTGCGGCAATGAAAGCTCGGAAAAATCCATGCGCCGCAGTCTCACGACTCGGTTGTGGACGCCGCGTCAACCATGCCTCGCGTGTTCAGGGGAAAATCCCTCAAGCCCGCACCTTAGGAAAACGTGAAATTCGAACAAACTTCGTGACGGACTCGCGATTGCGCGACGCGCGGTCTTGCCGTCCGCGCTGTGTTTTTGCGAACGTTCGCCGCAGATGGAAACGCGGCGATTCACGGTGGTCTACGCAGACGACGACGAGTTGATTCGCTCGGCCGTCGTCGACCTGCTGACGTCCGCGAACATCGACGTGCATGCGTGCACCGACGGCGACGAAGCGCTCGCGCTCTGCGAGCTGATGGACCCCGACGCCGTGCTGCTCGACCTCAACATGCCGGAGCTGAACGGGTTGCAGGTCGCGCGGCACCTCCGCGCGCAGGACGCTTCGAAATCGCTGCGCCTCGTCGCGATGACCGGCCGCGGCTCATGGGAGCTGCGCAAGAAGGCGTTCGACGCGGGCTTCAACGAGTTCCTGACCAAGCCCGCTTCGCGCGAGCTGATCCTCGACGCGCTGCGCGCACCGCGCCAGATCCTGCGCACCGGCTAGGACGCAGCCGCAGCCTCGGCGACAAGCGCGGCTGCACCCTGAATGTTCTTCTCGAGATCCTCCGGCACTGCGTGGCGGCGCACGATATAGGCGGGATCGTTGTAGGCGAGCCAGGTGACGCCTTCAGCGTCTTCCCAGACCAGCGCCTTCAACGGCAGATCGAGACCGACGGTCGGCGCCGCCGCGAGCAACGCTGTGCCGCTTTTCGGATTGCCGAAGATCACGAGCCGCTCCGGCCGGAGCATCAGGCCTGCGGCAGCCGCGTCGCGCGCGAAATCGATGTCCGCGAACACGCGCAATCCGTGCCCGACGAGCAATTCGACTAGCCGCTCGACGGTGTGCGCGACATCGTGCGCCGACCGCATCCGCACGACGCTGTTCGAGTCGGTGTCAGGAATCGCCAAGGCGTTCTCCAGGTTCGTCGAAAGCTTAACAGGCGCGGCCGCGGAGTGGCTTGAGGTTCAGCTCGCTCGCCCTAGTCTCACGGCGTCGGACAAGGAGGATCGATCATGCGTCGCGAAACGCCGAACGGATTCGCCTCAAGCGCCCGGCTCGGGGCAGTTTTCCCATGAGACTCGTGTTGCGTCGCTTCGTGACGTCGCGCGACCGCGGTATCGAAATCGCGCTCTGGTCGCGTTCGCGCGCCAGGCCGCTCATCGATCCCGAAATCCGGCGCTGCGTGCGTCTGTTTGCGCGCGTCCGTGCGCGCAGCCGAGAGCAGCTCGCACTACTCGACGAGTGAAGTCCGACGAGTGAGTCGACGCGAAGTCCGCGTCTAGCTCTTGAATCCCACGCGCAAGTGGCTGTTGTCGCAGAACGGCTTGTTGTTGCTGTCGCCGCAGCGGCACAGGCGCGCGTTCTGCACGCGGGCGACGACGCGGCCCGTGCCGCTGATGATCTCGAGGTTGCCGCGCACCTTGCAGCGGGCCGTCGCGCTCGCGGATCGATCGCGAGCGGGCCGTCGCGGACTTCGAGCATGTCGGTCTTGCCGGTCGCCGGCTCGCCGGTCGCGGTGAAACCGACGTCGTGGTGCGAGCCGTCGCAGAACGGCTTGTTCTTCGACGCGCCGCAACGGCACAGCGTCGCGCGATAGCCGATCGGCTGGCCGTCGAGCAGCATGTTCGCCGCGCACGCGCGTACGGGCCGCTCTCGCGCGTCTGCAGGAGATTGACCGGCGGCGCGCTGTTCGTCCGGCATGGCCGTCCTTGCGGCGATAGCGGATCGCGCCCGACGGACACGCGTGGGCGATCTCGACCAGGCGCTTCGACGGGCATCGCGATCGGGATGGATCCACGGTCCCTTCACGTTGGCCAGAAACACCTTCGGCGCGCCGGTGACGCAGAAGCGCGAGTGGATGCAGCGCTTGCCTTCGTAGAGCAGCGTCAGGTCCTTCGCCTTCGATGTGCTCGACGCCGTCGACCGTGCGCGGCTGGCCGCCGTCGGCCGTAGCGCTCGCTTCCTTCGGCGCGGGCGCGACGGGTGCGGCCGGACGCGCGGGCACCGGTGCGCGTCGCGATGCGCGCGAACTCGCGCTCGGCGCGCGCGCGAAAGATCGGCAATGCCGCGACGCGGCGCCGGTGCATGCGCTTGTCCGGATTGGCCGCAACAAGGCCTTGCGCGGCCGCGCAAGCTCGGCGAGCCGCTCGGTGAAGAAGCGGCGCGCGCTCGTGCCCGGCGGCAGCGGCGCGGCGTCGCGCAGCGTCGTGAACGACATGCCGGCGTTGCAATCCGGATTCGAAGGGCCGGCCGGCAGGCGCGCGGCGCGCTCGCCGAGCAACGTGACGCGCGCATCAAGCCGATCGCGAGATCGACGACGAGCGCCTTCTCCGGATCCGGGCGCGACGATCGAATACGAATAGCGCGAGCAGCCGCAGCATCAGCGCGTAGGCGGCGTTCGCGAGATCGACGACCGCGGACGCATGCGTATCCTCGATCCAGACGCGCCCTTCGGGCCGCGGCGGCGTGCGCAGCACCGGGTTGTGCGCCGCCGGAAACGCCGGCGTGAACGCGGGGTTCGCTTCGCGTTCAGCTTGCGGAACTCGCTGCGGATCGCGCAGAAGCGCGCGAAGTGCGAGTCGGTCGCGTGCTCGGGCGCGCCTTCGCCCTGCACGACGATCGCGTCGAACGCGGCGAGCGCGGTCTTCGAGCAGATCACGCGGCTTCGCGCCCTTGAGATCGACTTCGGCCGGCGAAAGCTGCAGCGCGGGTCGCCGCAGAACGCGGCCTTCTCGCCGAGCCGTCTCGACGAAGCGCGCAGGTTCGCGCCGAGCGTCTCGTAGAACTTGCCGACCGTGTCGTAGTCGATCGGCATCGGCGTCAGCCGCGGCATCATCGACGCCGCGCGAATAGATCCGCTCGGGCGCGAAGCCCGGCCTTCCGGCTCGTCGGAGTCGTGCGGGCCGCTCGAGGAAGATGAAGTGCTGCAGCGCGTCGGCGTTGAACGGCGCCAGCTTGACGACGATGCCGGCCGGCAGGTGCCCGGGATCGAGCGGAAAATTGTCGCGCCCGAAGCGCGGCGACGCCGCCGAGCGCGGCGTGATGTTCCACACCGCCGCGAGATGGCCCATCTCCTCGATCGCGACGTCGATGATCGACGCGCCGCCAGCGCGCGACCGCGTCGGCTTCGGCGGCGCTCAGGCCCTCGCCTTCGCCCTTCGAGGCTGAACGCGGCGTAGAGGTACGTGCACATCAGCGTGTGCTCGAGCTCGGCGGCCTCGCAGAGCGCGTAGAACAGCCGCTCGCGTGTCGGCTGCACCGATTCGGAAGGCTGCGCTGCCATGGGATTCTCCGTAATGCCGCGTGAGGCGTTAATTGTTGCACAGCCGTCAAGACCCCGACGCGCGCGCCGGCGCGTGTCGCGGCGCGACTCACCGCAGCGCCCGAGGCGCGCCGACCGCGGTGCTAGACTTTCGCGAGCATCGTTCCACATGGAGCGCCGCCATGATGAGCCTTTCGAAACGGCGGACCATCGGCACGTGGTTTGCGCTGTCCGCGCTGCTGCCCGCGATGATCGCTGTCATCGCGTTCAACGCCTGGCTGGACGCGCGCTGGCACTGGCCGTTTGCGAAGCGTTTCTGGACGCCCTCGCCGCTCGATGACACGTGGGTCTGGTCGACGGCGTTCGCGATCACACTCGCGCTCGCGCTGATTTCGCGGCGCCTGACGCCCGACGAGTGGGACGGCCGGCGCGATCAGCTCAATTCGCCGATCGACGACGAAACGCACATCGTGCGGGTCGACGAGCCCCGCGACGGCGCTCGGCCACGCGCGAACATTCAGCGCGCGGACGACGCGACGCCGCCCCGCGCAAGGCATTCGCCGTAGCGCTGATCGACGCGGTTCGCGAACCAGGCCGTCGTCAGCTTGCGCGTGATCTTCGGGCTTTTCAGCGCGATCTCGGGAAGCATCGCGCGCGGAAGCTTTCGATGCGCGATCTTCTGCGCGCGCGCGAAGACGCGCTGGTAGACGTCCGTCTGCTCGAAATCGGCGCTCTCGCCGTTGTCGAGCGCGCGGCGGATTTCCGGATCCGTCACGCCGAGCTGGCGCGAAAGCGAACGCACCGCGAGCTCGGTCGCGCCGGGCTTGTCGTCGTCGTATGCAATCAGGTCGCCGTCGAGCGCGAGCGTGCGGCCCGAGGCGATCGCGAGTGCGTTCTGGAACGCCGCGTTGCGGCTCGCGTAGAAGCCCGCGTTGTAGTCGGCGAAGCGGTAGATCATGCGGTCGTAGTCCGTCGGATACCCGAGCAGGTGCGCGACGCCGAAGTAGACGCCGCCGCGGCGCGAGAACACTTCGCGGCGGATCGACGTGTCGACCGGATACGGATACGTATGCTCGCCCGCGTACGCTTCGGCGAACGTGACGCTGACCTGCATCGGTCCGCCGGTGTGGACGGGGTTCGCGTCGGCGAAGAGCTGGCGCCCGAGCGGCACGCGTGCGATGAGGTCTTCATAGACAAGGCTGAGCTCGCGCTCGGTACGGACGGCCGCAATGCGATCGCTGTAGCTTTTGCCGGTCGACGAGTGCACCGAGAGCGCTGTCGCGACGACGAACTGCGGCACGTGATGCTGCTCGGCGCGGCGATCGATCTCGGCGCGTGCGACGCGGCCGAGGTTCGGGACGGCCGGGTCGGCGACGAAGTTCGACTCCTGGCCGATCACGGCGAGCGCTGCGCAGAGGTTCGACGTGCTCGCGTCGATGTGGAGCGCGTCGAACGCAGAGGTGATGTCGCCTGCCCAGCCTTCGCGGTCCTTCGCGCCGGCCGGCATCAGGCGGACGATCTCGGCGCGGATCTCTTCTGGACGACGCTCGGGCGCACGGACGCCCGGCGCGGCGCAGCCCGCGAGCACGACGAGGCCGGCGAGGAAACCGGTGCGGAGACGACGGCGGATGAAGCTCATCCGACGCACATGGCGTCGTCGGCGGGCGTCGCAAGCCTCGCGCGACGCGTTCAGGATATTTTGCAATCGCGGGCGGACGAGCGCCCGCTGGCGCGCCCGTTCAGACACGCCCGTTCAAGACGCGCCCGTTCAAGAATCGCTAAGGCCCGAATGTGTTCGCGAAGATGTCGTCGTTGCCTTCGACCTCGAACGCGCCGATGTCCGGATTTGCGCCCGCGAAACGCGGATAGCCGAGACCGCGCTGGTCGGTCGTCCGGTTGTCCAGGTTGTTGCCGACGTCAATGGCGGGGCTGCCAGCCATCAGCGGAATCGTTATCGTCGGCCCACCGTTCGCACCGAGGGTGCCGAGCATCGGATCGTCCGAAATCGTATCGGGCGGAAGCGGTGCCGACGAGGCGATAACGAGATTGTTCGCGCCGGTCGTGACCACGGGCCCATAGGTGGCGAAATCGTCCGGCACGTTGAACCCTATGTTGTTCGCGATGATCGTGCTCTCGAGCTCGAGCGTGTAATTGCTCATCAGCACGCCGGCGAGGCCGTTGAACGCTTCGTTGAACGCGATCGTCGAGTTCGAAATCTTCGCCGGGATGATCAGGTTCAGGCCGCCGACGGTGGCGACCGACTGGTTGTTCGCGATGGTCGAGTTGACGATCGTCGCGATCGGGCTACCGGTGAAGTAGATCGCGCGCATGCCGGCCGCGTGCGATGCGCCGTTGCGCGCGATCGTCGACGAATCGACGGTCACGTCGCCGTACGTGTAGAGGCCGCCGACCGCGTACGAGCTGTTGTAATACAGCGTCGAGTGGCGGACCAGCGCGGTGCCGGCGACGACCGCGCCGCCGCCGACGCCGCCGTTGATCGGGCCGGCGTACGTCGAGTTGTAGCTGATCATGCTGTACTCGGCGTCGAGATCGCCATGCACGTAGACGCCGCCGCCGTGCGCCGGCGCGCCGATCGCGTGCACGACGTTATGCGTAACGAGGCTCGACGCCAGCGTCAGATCGCCGCCGGCATAGATGCCGCCGCCGAGCGCCATCGTGCCGCTGCCGTTGACCTGGCAGTACGCGACGGTCGAATTGGTCAGGTCGATGTTCGCGGCCGAATAGAGGCAGCCGCCGTGCGGCGTTGCTCCCGAATACTGGCCGTGGCTGATCGTGAGGCCCGCGATCGCGAGCGTGCCCGCGCCCGTGTGGCGCAGCACGCCCGACACCGAGCCTGCGTCGATTGCGAGCGCCGACGCACCGGGGCCGATCAGTGTGAGATCGTCCTGCGCGATGCCGATGTAGCCGGTGGTCAGCGAGATCGTCGCGCAGGTCAGCGCGCTGAGATCGATCGTGTCGCCGCTTGCTGCCGCGGCAATCGTCGCGCGCAGGCTGCCGGCGCCGTCGTCGTCGCAGTTCGTCACCGCGATCGTCGGAACGGCGGGACGCGCTGTCGGCGTCGATTCGACATGCGCGAGCGCGTCAGCGCTGCCGCCGGCCGCCGCGAACAGGATCGAGAGGCACGCTGCGAGCGGACGTTGCGCCGCGCGATGCAATGCGTTGAGGGAAGCGTTCATGGCGTTTGCCCTTCCTGCAGCGTTTCGGCTGCCAGTTCGTGGAACAAACGCGGACTATAGGCCGTCCCTACCGCGCCGTGGTATCGCGGATGCCAGAGCACGCGTTGCCGATCGCGTTGCGTAGATGTTGCGATTGTTTGTCGTCAGTAGCCCAGCCTGCCCCGAAGCGGCCGTACGCTACGGCAAGACATCGATCCATTGCGTGCGGCATTGGCGAATCGCCGTGTCGACGCCGTGCCAGCACGTGTGGAACACGTAGCGCACATGCTGGTGACCCGTCCTGACCGTGAAACCCCAGAGCTTCGAGAACGAGATCGCTTCGCCCGCGTGCAGCCGGTCTGCGCCGGCGGGCCACGTCCAGTAGCTGCGGATGTCGCCGAGCCCGCTTGCGGCAACGACGTCGCCCGCGCCCGCTGCATCCTGCACCGAAAAAGAAAAGCCCCCGCTTTTGGCGAGGGCTGTCCCAAACGGAGACCAACTCTGAATGCGCCGGCGGAGTGATACCGACGCACTCTCTATTTGGGGGCTTGGACGGCCAGATCAACACCCCGGCGCCGGCCGGCGCCCGTGTTCATCGACGATTGAGGATCGCGATCTGCCGGCTGCGCGGGTATAAATATCGTCCGACTCCGGCGAACCCCAATGGCGAAACTGAAGCTCGCAACCTACAACGTCAACGGCATCAAGCAGCCGGCTCGACAAGCTGCTCGAATGGCTCGAGCGCGAAGCGCCGGACATCGTGTGCCTGCAGGAGCTCAAGGCCGACGACTTCGGATTTCCGCGCAAGGCGCTGCGCGAGGCAGGCTACGGCGCGGTGTGGCGTCGGACAGAAGTCGTGGAACGGCGTCGCGATCCTCGCCAGGGACGCCGATCCGATCGAAGTGCGCCGCGGCCTTCCCGGCGACGACAAGCGATACGCAGAGCCGCTACATCGAGGCGGCGGTCGACGGCATCCTCGTCGCCTGCCTGTACCTTCCGAACGGCAACCCGCAGCCGGGACCGAAGTTCGACTACAAGCTCGCCTGGTTCGAGCGCCTGATCCGCCACGCAGCGACGCTGTAGACGAGCGGCCACCCGGTCGTGCTGGCCGGCGACTACAACGTCATGCCGACCGATTTCGACATCTACAACACGCGCTCGTGGCTCAAGGACGCGCTGCTGCAGCCGGCAGAGCCGCGAGTGCTACCGGCGCCTGCTCGCGCAGGGCTGGACCGACGCGATCCGCACGCTGCATCCCGACGAGCGCATCTACACGTTCTGGGACTATTTCCGCCAGCACTGGCAGCGCAACTCGGGCCTGCGCATCGATCATCTGCTGCTCAACGAGACGCTGGCGCCGCGGCTGGAGTCGGCCGGCGTCGACACGTGGGTGCGCGGGCGAGCCGGGCGCGAGCGATCACGCGCCGACGTGGATCGTGCTCGACGACGCGAAGAAGGCGGCCTCGCGCAAGCGTGCGGCGCCGGCGCGCAAGGCTGCGACGAAGCGCGCGCCCTCGAAGCGCGCGAAGCCGAGATAGCGCCGTCCTGTCGCGCAGGTGCGTGGACGGGAAACGCAATACGCTTCGCGCGAAGGGACTCGATCGTGAAAGAGCAGATCGTCAACGAAACGAGCGCGTCCGAGATCAACGCGGCATCGTCCGGCCTCACGCCCGATGCGCTGTTCGAGACGGCGCTGGGCGCATCTCGCCGCACGGTCGACCGCGACTGGGATTTCGCGCACGCGTTCCTCAAGGCCGACGCGACGTGACGCCGTAACGTCGCTTCGCGCCAACGAACCGTCAATCGAAGCTCGCGGCGAAGATCGCATCGTCGCCGCCGGTCGTCGTCGCGTCGTTCGTCAGACGCACCGCCATGCAGTCGAGCGGCGGCGGCGTGACATTCATCGGCGGCACGTAGATGACGCCGCCCGCGATGATCTGGGTGCCCTGAAACGTGATGCCGGTGAACGCCTGCGTGCCGGGCGTCGTCAGGCCGAAATCGTAGGTCTCCTTGCCGCCGGTGCCGTAGGTCGCGTCGAGCGAACCGTCGGTTTCGAGACGCAGCGAGATCGCGTACTGCATCGAGCCGTTTACGGCGGTGCCGACCAGCAGCACGCGGCCGTCCGGCTGCTCGGCGGCCCCGACGGCGGCGTCGATGCCGTTCGCTTCGAGATCGAAGCCGACCGTGACGCGACCGTTGTCGCCGAAGGTCGCGTCGGGCGTGCCGTCGTCGTCGAGGCGCGCCGCGGCGACGTCCATGTTGAGCATCGACAGCGGCGAGGTGTTGGCGTAGCCCGGGATCAGCAGCTTGCCATCGCTTTCGACGACGATGCCGAACGCGTACGCGTTGCTGATGCCGGTGCCGGGATCGAACGCGATCGTCGTCGTGCCGTTGCCGTTGAAAGCCGGGTCGAGCGTGCCGTCCGCGAGAAGCCGCGCGACGCCGAAGCGAATCTCGGCGTTCGGCGCGCTTTCGTTCGCGGTTCCGGCGATGACGATGCGGCCCTGCGCGTCGATCGCGACGCCGTTCGCGTTGTCGGCTTCGGCGGTCGCGCCGGGCAGGCCGAATCCGAACGTCACGCGGCCGGCGTCGCCGAAGCCCGCGTCGGCCGAGCCGTTTTGCGTCAGACGCACGATCGCGACATCCGTACCGCTGACGGTCTCCGTGCTGCCGGCGATCAGGATCTTGTCGTCGGGCTGCACGGCGACCGCGTACGCCTGGTCGTTGCCGATGCTGCCGGCGAACTGGATCGTCTGCTGGCCCGTGCCGGCGCCGAACGTCGCGTCGAGCGCGCCGGCGCCGGTCAGGCGCGCGACCGCAAACGCTTCGCTGTTCGATTCGCTGCCGCGCGTGGTGCCGACGACAACGATGCTGCCGTCGCTCTGCAGCGCGACGCCGTCGGCCTGGTCGCCGCCGGTGCCGTGGTCGAAATCAATCGTGACGAGGCCATTCGTGCCGAACGTCGTGTCCAGCGAGCCGTCGGCGTTGAAGCGCGCAACGAGGAAGTCGGAGCCCGAAGTTCCGTTCGAAAGACGCGTGCCGCAGATGACGATCTTGTTGTCGGGTTGCACGACGGGACGGCAGCCGCTCGGCTGCAGGTCGCCGTCATTGATGCCGGCGCGCGCAAGGCCTGCGTCGCCGAACGACGGATCGAGCGTTCCATCGGCAGCCGAAGCGACATCGAACGCACACGCGCTCGCTGCGATGACCGTGACGACACTCTTCCACATCACCCGTTTCAACATGACCGCATCCCTCGTTTGCCGTCCGCTGTGTCTTGCGCGTTCGAGTCGATCCCTGTCGCTGACTCGTCGCATGCATGACGCGTTGTCGGCACATTCGACACTTCGCCGATGAACGCCGGCTCGCCGGCGAATACCCCATTGCGGGAGTGTTTATGTACCCACAAACTGGGTAAACGGCATCAGCAATATCCACTGCCGGGGCGTGCGAAAACGCTGACGGAGGCCGTACGAGGCGTGTGATGCAGATCGCGTTTCGTGTGTCGTCAGCTTGGTAAATGCGCGCTGAAACCCCTGGAAAACGTTTTCTGCAGCGATTTTTCGCGCCGCATGCACGACGCTGTCGCGCGGCTGATGCGCGAGCGAAAAGAACGCTCGAAACGGCGAGGTTGCGAGTTGGCGCCTACGCCGCCGGCGGATCCGAATCGAAAACCTGCGTCTTGCCGCCGGTCGTTTCTTCGCTGACGCGCGCGTCGGTTGCGAGCAGCACGACGCCGGGCTTGAGCAGCGGCATGCCCGTCGCCGCCTTGCGAGACTTTCTCGAAATCCAACAAATGTCCCAATTGCCGCTCCGCTGTCCGCCGCATGAATCGTCTGCAGCCGGGCCGCCGGACTCGGCGGCGATTCAGCCCGACGGCCGCAAGCTCGTGGTCGTAGCAGCCCTAAGGAGAGGTGTCATGGCTGACGAAACTGCAACACGCTGCGCGCACCCCGGCTGTACGTGCCACACGCAGGACGGCGAGCGGTATTGCAGCGAGGCGTGCCGTCGATCCGTCGAGGGCGGCGCGCACGACGGCTGTCGGTGTGGGCACGCCGGCTGTACGGCGACGGCTTACGTGCGATCGCGGGCCGGAAGCGAAGTGCCCATGCCCGCGACGGCGCGAAGTCATTTCTGAGTCGCTATCTGGATCGCCGGAACGCTCAGGCCGGGTGCGATGAGCCGTTCCGCGCGATTTCTGCGGCGAGCGCTTCGAGCAGCGCCGTCGATTCGATCGGCTTCTCGACGAAGCGGATGCGCTTGACCGGCGGGAGCTCGTCCACATGCGCGACTCCGCCCTGGCGCACGATCATGATGACCGGACCTTCGTAGTGGCGATCGAGCAGTGCCGACAGCGTGCGCACGCCGGTCATGAGGCTCATCTCTTCCTCGACCAGCACGAGATCGGGCAGACCGTACGATTCGATCTCCTGCAACGCGGCGGTGCCACTCTGCGCCGCCGACACGGTATAGCCATTGCTGCGTAGCGTGTCGCTGACGAGCGAGAGCGTGCTCGCTTTCTCCATGACGATGAGGACGCGCTGCCCCGAACCCTGCGGCGGCTCGTGCACGACTTCGGCGGACGCCGTGACCGTCGCGAGCGGGACGTACAGCGTGAACGTCGTGCCCTTGCCGGGCGCCGTCTCGACGCGGATGTAGCTCTTGTGGTTGTCGAGGATGCGTCGGCACGACAGCAGGCCGAGGCCGGTGCCGTCCTTCTTCGTCGTGAAGAACGCCTTGAAGATGTTCGCCTTGACCTCTTCGGACATGCCGATGCCGGTGTCCTTGATCGCGATCCGGAGATACGCGCCGGGCGATGCGGCCTCGTCGTCGATGAAGAACGCCGGCAAGAGCTCCTCGGACTCGGCACGGATCTCGAGGCGGCCGCCATCCGGCATCGCCTGCAGCGCATTGAGGCACAGGTTCAGCAGACACTGCTGCAGCTCGGTGTAGTTGCCATCGATCTCGAGATCGTCGGACGGCAGCGCGAGCTCGAGCTCGACATTCCGCGGCGTGCTGCCGCGCAGGAGCAGACTCAGCCCTTCGAGCAGCGAGCGCACCTTGACGCGCTCGACCGTCACGCGCGCGCCGCGCGCGAACGTCAGCATCGACGTCACGATGTCGAGGCCGCGCTCGGCGCAGTCCTGGACCAGCTTGCCGATCTTCTTCGCGCGCTCGTCATCGAGCTCGAGCAGCATCGACGCGCCCATCGTGATCGGCTGCAGCACGTTTCTGAGATCGTGGCTCAAACCCGATGCGAGCAGCGCGAGGCCTTCGTAGCGTTGCGCGCGGAGGAGGCTTTTCTCCGCGTGCGAGCGCGCCGTGCGCTCCCCGGCTTCGCGAAGCGCGCGCCGGACCGACGGGGCGAGCCGCGTCATGCTGTGCTTCAGCACATAGTCTGTCGCGCCGCAACGCACTGCCTCGACGGCGGCCTCCTCGCCCATCGTGCCGGATACGAAGAGGAATGGCGTGTCGGGCGCGCGGTCGCGTGCGATCTCGAGCGCGCGATAGCCGGAAAAATCCGGCATGCTGAGATCGGAAATGATGACGTCGGGCGCCGCCTCGTCTAGCGCAGCGATGAAATCGCGCTCCGCATCGACGCGCCGCCAGTCGACGACGAGCCCGTCGCGGACGAGCTGGTCCATGACGAGCTCGGCATCGAGCTCTGAGTCTTCAACGATCAGTACGCGGATCGGTGTCTCGGCCATGCATCAGTTCCCGGGACGCCCTTCGTTCATCACAGCCCAGAACTGGCCGAGCATCTGCACGGCCTCGAAGAACTGCGATGCGTTCACGGGCTTGACGACATAGGCGTTGACGCCGAGATCCCAGCTCCGCGCGAGATCGGTTTCCTCGCGCGACGAGGACAGGATCACGACCGGCACGTGCTTCAACTTGTCGCTGCTGCGGATCTCGCGCAAGACCTCGATGCCGTCCAGACGCGGCATCTTGATGTCGAGCAGCACGACCGCAGGAACGCCGTTCGCCTTGCCGGCGTATTCGCCGCGCGCGAACAGATAGTCGAGCGCCTCGACGCCATCCTCGACATGGACGATCGGATTGGCGAGCTTGGCCTGGCGCAGCGCGTCGATCGTCATCTCGGCGTCGGCGTCGCTGTCTTCGACCAGCAGAATGGTGCGGATTTCCTTGATCATGGGTCAGGTCCTCGTCACGCCTGCGTCTGGCTGCGCGGCAGGGAAAAGAAAAACGTGGCGCCCTCGCCCGGAGCGGATTCAGCCCAGGTGCGGCCGCCGTGGCGGGAAACAATACGGCGCACCGACGCGAGCCCGATGCCCGTGCCGGCGAACTGCGACGCCTTGTGCAGGCGCTGGAACACTCCGAACAGCTTGTCGGCATAGGCCATGTCGAAGCCGACGCCGTTGTCCTTGACGTAGAACGTGAACTCGAGCGGCGTCGGCTCGCCGAAGCCGACCTCGATGGCGGCCTCCTCGCGCGATGCCGTGTACTTCATCGCGTTGTCGAGCAGGTTCTGCCAGACGAGCCGGATCATGTTCTCGTCGGCGACGACAACCGGCAGCGGCGCGATGCGCCAGGCGATGTTGCGGTCCTCGGCGCTCGAGGTCAGTGCGATACGCACTTCCTCGACCATCGACTGCATGTCGACACCGCGAAAACGCATCGCATGGCGGCCGAGCCGCGAATAGGTCAGGAGATCCTCGATCAGCGAGGACATGCGCCGCGACGAGCTCACGACGACTTCGCTGTAATGCCGCGTGTCTTCGTCGGCGTTCTCGCCGAGATGCCGCTGCAGCTTCTCGGCGAAACCCGTGATGTGACGCAGCGGCGCGCGCAGGTCGTGCGACACCGAGTACGAGAACGCCTCGAGCTCGCGGTTCGAATCGGAAATCTGCGCGATCTTGCCCTCGAGCTGGCGGTTGAGCTCGACCACCTGGCCCTCGAACTGCTTGCGCGCCGTGACGTCGCTGATCGTCAGCAGGATCGCCGTGTCGTGCGCGTCGGGAAGCTGCATCGGGCGCGCGTTGACGACGACATGCCGCATCGTTTCGCTGGAGCCGACCGCCTGCGGAAGCTCGTAATCCCAGATCTCGCGGCGCGTCAGCGGCACATCGCGCATGCGTTGCAGCAGCATCGGATCGTTCCACGCCGTGCTTTCGCCGAGCATGGCGTCGTGCTCGAGCGCGTAGTAGTCGGTGAAGGCCTGGTTGCAGGTCAGGATTTTCAGGTCGCGCGTGACCACGGCGATGGGCTCGCGCACGGTCGCGAGGATCAACTGCGCCCGCTCGACGGCCTGGCGCGCCGCGGCTTCGGCGGCGAGTCGCCGGCGGAGCTGATTCTCCGAGCCCCAGACGATCGCGGCGAGCAGGAGCAGCTGGACAAACGAGACCGCGCCGATGATCCAGCCGCCCATCGCGGCGCGACGCTCGACGACGCCCTGGCGCTCGGCGACGAGATGCTCCTCGTCGTCGACGATCTCCTTCAGCACCACGTCGATCGGAAAGCGCGTGACCGCCGTCGTCAGGCCTAGCCCCGCTTCGCTGTTGCGACCCGCGGCGCGCTCGAGCAGCGCGGCGTCGAACAGCTTGACGCGTCCCTCGACCTGCGCGCGCAGCATGCCGATGCGTTCCTGCTGATCGGGATTGTCGCGCGTGAGGTCGCGAAGGTTCTGGAGGAGCGGCGTGTAACGCGCGCGCGCTTCGCCGTAGCGGTGCGCGGCCTGCTCTGACAGCGGATCGGACTGCGCTGCGAACGCCGACGCCTCCATCTCGTTCAGGGATGCCGCGAGCTCGAACACGGTCGCCTTGACCTCGTGCGTGTGCGAGACCCATTGCATCGAATCGAGCGTCGCGTTCGTGATGCGCGAGCGGATCACGAACGCGAGCCCGACGATGAGGACGAGCGCGATGAAGATGACGATGAGGCGGACCGACGATTCCTGCCAGCGCAGGAATCCCGGCAACGCGCTTGCGCGTGTATCAGGCAACGGCGGTCCTCGAGAGATGGAGTGTGCGGTCGCCACGTGTCGATCGAGCCCAGCCGTTGAACGGCGCGCACGATATTGGCGCATCGCGCAACGCGCGATTAACGACCGATTCTTCCATAACGGCCGACGGCCCGCTCAGTAGCGTCTCCGCACATGGCGATCAAGAAATCGCCTGCACGACGACGCGCATCGCCTTGTGCGGCCTCGCATGTAATGGCTGAGCCCGGCTTCATCGCGTGCGTTCGCACAATGAATCGATCCTGACACGCGTTCAGAGACCTGTCTGTATTAATGCGTCGTTCGATTTCGCGACATTAATTTACCTCCCGCAGTTTTCGCGGCGGTGATGGCCCGCAAGGATGCGGACATCGCCACCGTCTCGACGGAACGTTTCATGGGGTGAATTGAAGTATCGATTCCAGAACATCCTTTTGCGGGAGATGTCCATGCGCCACTTCGAAACAGCGTTTTCCTCCGCCCCCTCTCGCCGCAGCAAGGCCGTCTTCGCGGGATCGCTTCGTGGCGATCTCTCCGAAGTGGCGAGGACCGTCCACCTCGCATCGCTCCATTTCGACGTCACCGTCTGGGCGAATGCGAATGCCGAGGTCCTGTTCGATCGCTCCGAACGGAGCCCCGACGTCGCACCCGAATACCTCGCCGGCACCTACGGCATCGGCGCGCTTCCGAGCGACATCGAGAGCGACCTTCGCGTTCTGCGCAGCGAGCGCGTGTCGAGCGCAATCCTGGCTTGAGATTTCATAACAACAGAGGAGTGAATCCATGAGCACCGGCGCAATCATTCTTGTCGTCCTTGTCCTGCTGTTGATCTTCGGCCTGCCAACGTGGCCCTACAGCCGCGGCTGGGGCTACTACCCGAGCGGCGGCATCGGCCTACTCGTCGTGATCCTCATCATCCTGTTGCTGCTCGGCAAGATTTGACGGAAGGCAGGGTGGCCGCGCGCCCACGCGGCCGCCCCGCCATGGAATAGTTTTTCGGCCTCACCGATCAGCGCCGCCGCTTGATCCGCTTCGCAAGCGCCGGCTCCTTCCGCAACAACCTCAACGCAATCGTCTCGAACCTGCGCGTCGCGCGCACCGCTTCCGGCGGCACCGCGCGATGCAGGCGCCCCGAACGCCAGGCTTCGAACGCGCGCGGATCGATATATGAGCTCCGGCACACGGCCGGCGTGTTGCCGAGCCGTTCGGCGACACCTTTCACGACCTCGACGATTGCCGACTTGAACGGCCGCTCGGCGCTCGATTCCGGCAGCGGCGTCTTGGCGAGCAGCGCGATCGCGCTGACCGTGCCGCCCCATGTGCGGAAATCCTTCGCGGTGAACTCCTCGCCCATCGCGTCGCGAAGATACTGGTTGACCATGCCCGAATCGACCGGCTTTCGCTGGCCGTCGTCGTCGATGTACTGGAACAGGAACTGGCCCGGCAGCTGCTGGCAGCGCCGCAGGATCCGCACGAGCCGCGCATCGTCGACGCGCGCCTCCTGCGCCTGGCCGCTCTTGCCGCGAAAGCGCAGCACCGCGCGGCCTTCGCGGAGAAACGTCACGTGCCGGTCGCGCAGCGTCGTCAATCCGTACGAGCCGTTGCTGCGCGCGTATTCCTCGTTGCCGACGCGCACGCCGGTATCCGCAAGGAGACTCACGATCACCGCAAGCACCTTCGGTTCGGGCAGGCCCGGCAAGGCAAGATCGCGCCGCACGATGCGGCGCAGATGCGGCAGCCGCTCGCCGAAACGGATCAGCTTGTCGAACTTGCCGGCGTCGCGCGTCGCGCGCCACTTCGCGTGATAGCGGTATTGCTTGCGGCCGCGTGCGTCGCGGCCGGTTGCCTGCAGGTGCCCGCGCGGATCAGGACAGATCCAGACGTTCGAATACGCCGGCGGAATCGCCAGCATGCGGATACGCTCCAGCACGCGCGCCTCGCGCACACGATGACGTTCCGCATCGAAATAGACGAACGCCCGGCCCGCACGACGACGCGTGATGCCGGGCGCATCATCCGCGACGTAGACGAGGCCGGCGGCCGCCGCGTACGCGCGGACTTCAGCGATGGGCGGTGCGGTCGCGGCGGCGGCCATGCAGATTCACGGTCGTCGATACGGCGCGTCTGCCGCCGTTGATCAGAAAACGTGCGTGAAAACGTAGATCAGGATCAGAAGCCCGGCCGGTACGCCGAGCAGCCATGCGATGAAGTACTTGCCCATGTCACGCTCCTCCGTTCCGTGAGAGAGCGAGGGCGGCGGCGCCGCCCTCGCAGGTTGCCTTACAGCGAGCGATCGAAATCGCGGATCTGGCGTTCTGCCTCGTCGCGCGCGATGCCGTAGCGCTCCTGGATCTTGCCGGCGAGATATTCACTGTTGCCGTCGGCGACCTTGAGGTCGTCGTCGGTCAACTTGCCCCACTTCGCCTTGAGCTTGCCGGCGAGCTGTTTCCACTGGCCCTTGATCTTGTCCTCGTTCATCGTCGTACTCCTTCTATGGTTGTGCCTGCCTGCGGGACACGCGCCGCGATCACTTCGATTTCAGGCCCGAGTGATCGACTTTGGTGACGCCCTGAATGCTCTCGGCCGCGGCGACGGCCTTCTTGACCGCCAGCTCCGTCGGGAGCACGCCGGTCAACGTGACGACGCCGTCGACGGTCTTGACGTCAATGTTGTTGCTCTTGACGCCATCGGTCGTTGCGAGCTCAGCCTTGACCTTCGTGGTGATCCACGTGTCGTTGACCGGATGATCCGAATCGTTGCCCGCCGCGAACGCGGTAGTGGCGGTCAGCGGTACCGTGCCCGCGAACGCAAGCGCTAGCGTGGCGACGAGCGTGCGGGTCAGGATCGTGCGCTTCATGGCTACCTCTCCTTTCGTTGAAAGTGCGGGCAACGTAATCAGCGCGGGGTGGCTCGATGCTGAATTGCACGCTTCGCTCTTCAGCGAGCGTATAGGCGTGAAATCGCGCTCACCTGTATGAGCCCTGCTCGTGTGCGCACGCGTTCATCCGCGATAAACGCTTTTTTATCGATGCTCGCGGCGCCGCATGCCGCGGCGATTGGAGGCTACGATGAAGAACGGATATGCAGTTCTCGCAATCGGCGTTCTCGCGCTCGCCCTGACGGCGTGCAACCAGGAATCGCAGACCGAAACGAACCGCGATGTCGCCAAGGCGCAGCAGGAGGCATCGAAGGATGTCGCCGATGCGAGCAAGAAGGCCGCGGACCAGGTCGCAACCGCGCAGCAGAAGCTCGATGCCGCGAAGGCCGAAGCCTCTGCCGACGTCGCCAAGGCGAACGCGACGGCGACCGGGAAGATCAACGATGCGACGACCGACGCGAACAAGACCGAGCGCAAGGCCGACAGCAAGCTCGCCGACGTGCAGTCAGACTCGTTCGCGAAGGAAGCGGATGCGCGCTACGACGTCGCGGTCGCGAAGGCCGACGCCGAGTACAAGGTTGCCGCGGAGAAATGCGAGGGCCTGCCGTCCGACCAGCAGTCGGCCTGCAAGGACACCGCGGACTCGAACCGCGACGGCGCGAAGGCGCGCGCGACGAAGGCGCGCGAAGACGCGAAGGCATCCGCCGAAAACATGAAGCACTGACGCATGCGCAGTGCCGGCGCCGCGCGCGCCGGCTCCTGCGCGTCAGCGCGACGCGCGCGCGAACAGTGGCTCGGGTCGGCCGAGGTAGTAGCCTTGTCCATACGGCACGCCGAGCTTTTTCAGCGTCGCGAGCTCGGCCTCGGTCTCGATGCCTTCGGCGACGATTGACGCCGACGTGCCGTCAGCGAACGTCAACAACGCCGCCGCAAGGCTCTGGTGCCGCGCGCGCTTGTCGATGTTGCGCGTAATCGATTTGTCGAGCTTGATGAGGTCCGGCTCGAGCCGCAGCACGTGGCGAAGGCTCGAGAAACCGGCGCCCGCATCGTCGATCGCGAGATGCACGCCCATCGCACGCAGCAATCGCGCGCGCTCGGCGAGCGCAAGATAGTCGTCGACGCTCGAATGCTCGGTGATCTCGAGCACGATGCGCCCGGCGGAATATCCCGCACAGAGGCGCATGATCTCGGCCGACGCCGCCGTTTCCGGCGAAACGTTGACCGCGAGATAGGTGTTAGACGGCAACAGCGCAAGCGAACGCATCGCCTTGCGCGCAACGGCGACTTCGAGCTCGAAGCCGAGCTCGGCGCGCATCGCATCGTCGAACCAACGGTCCGGCGGCCGCGGCCGGCCGTCGTTGAATCGCGCGAGCGCCTCGAAGCCGACGATCGTGCCGGTGTCGAGCGCACGCACGGGCTGGAACGCGAGCTCAAACGCCTCGCGATCGATGACGCCGCGGATGCGCCGTCGGAGCTCGTCGCGTTCCTCTGAGACAAGACGGTCCGCTTCGAGCTTGCTGTTGAATGCAGCCTCGACCGACGAGTGATGCGCCGCGTGACTCAGCGCCGCGCCGATCAGCGTGTTGAGAAGCTCGAGCGTGCGCACGTCCTGGTCGTGGAATGCGTTCGGCCACGGCGCGACGACTTTCAGCACGCCGATCAGCATGTCGCCGTAGGGCAGCGGCGCGACTAGCATCGAACGCAGGCCGACGAGCCGGCACGCGGCGAGGTCGACGCGCGGATCGCTCTCGCTGTCGTTGCACATCAGCACACGCCCGGTCTCGATGCAAAGGCCCGAAAGGCTCTTCGTCGACTTGACGCGCATGCCGAGCTGCGAAGTGACCGTACCGCTCGCCGACCAGTAGACGAGCTCGTCGCCGTCGAGCAATTCGACGACGGCACCGGTCGCGTGCGTCAGCTCCTGCGCGCGCCGCGTGACGACATCGACGACCTTGTGCGGATCGAGCCCCGCCTGCGCGATTTCGCCCTGCACCGAGACGATGCGCGAGAGCAGCGCGTTCTCGTCGAGCGGGACGCGGCGTCGTGCGGACTGCAGATCAACGACGCGCGAGAATTTCGTGGGCGACTTCATCGCAAGGCACCCCTCGAGAAAGTGCATGCGTTACGGCGATCCCCTGCGGAACCTGGCAGGCTTGCGGATAGGATCGTTGTCGTTTCGGCCTGAAGGAAACGTGAAATCGGCGCGAGTAGCGGTGTGACGAACTTTACTTTTCTACTAGTGCGCCAGCGATGCGGCCGGAGCTGACGTGAGCCGCACGACGCCACGCGTGCCCGGCGCAGATGAGCCCGGCGTTTTGCACACCAGCCGTGGACGGGATTTCCACCCAGCGACGCCACGCAACGCTCCGGGCGGGCGCACAATGGCGATGCTGCCCGTCCGGGGAGATCGAACATGCGACTGCAGCTCCTGGCCAGCACGCTCGCTTCGTGCCTGATCGCGGGTCTCGCAACCGCGCCGCCGGCGCGCGGCGCGCCATTGGTCATGTTGAGCGATGTGTCGCCAGGGCCCGTGCCGCGCCTCGCGCCCGTCATCGTCGATACGCGCCTCGGCGGCCAGATCTTCGGCTTCGACATCGATCCCGACGGCACCGAAGGCATCCTCAGCGAAGCGCAGACGCAGGGCGACGGCACCGTGCTCGCAGCCGTCGAGACGTTCGACCAGCGCACCGGCCAGATCCTGCGCATCGTTACGCAGCGGACGACGCAGGACGACTTCGTCACGCTCGGCGTCGTCGGCCAGCACGTCGGGCTCGTCGAGTACGAGCACGAGATTGCGTTCCTCGACATCGAGCGCACGTTCCCGATGCTCGATCCGCTCGCGGCGAACCATTTCACGGGACGCTGGCAACCGCCAATCGACGATCATCACCTGATCGAAGCGGTCAGTCGCAACCACGGCACGAACACGTTTGTCGCGTACGCGTACGACAACAGCGAGAGCTTCCAGCCGCAGGTGTTCAGCTCGAACCTCGCCGACGGCATGTTCGGCCCGCTGATCGTGATGACCGACGAAAGCTTCCAGACCGGCCTCGTCCCGAAGCTCGCCTATGACGAGTCGACGAAGAAGGCGCTGCTCGGCATCGAGACGATCGGCAATCCGTTCATCCCGCCGACGTTCGCGCTCGTCGACATCAGCAACGGCGCGACGACGATGTTCGGCGGCGTCGGCCAGGGCGACGTCAACGGACTCGCGATCGACCCCGCCATGCACGTCGCATGCACGACGACCGAGATCGATTTCAGCGTGCAGTTCTACGATCTCACGACGCTGACCGGCACGAGCCAGCCGCTGCCCGGCGCGACGAACCAGTTCTACAGCGGCGCAGACGTCGCGGTCGATCCGATCCACCACCTCTTCCTCGTCGCGCAGGAAAACTCGAGCACGTCGCCCGGCGAGAGCAGCATCTACGTCTACGACACCAACGGCACGCTGGTCGAATCGCTCGGCGGATTCCATTTCTCGAACGCGGGCAATGTCGTCGCGGCGCACATCGCGCTGCATCCGCGCTGGCGTTACGGGTTCGTCGACGGGCCCGATCCCGGCGTGCGCCAGATCCAGTCGTTCGTCTACTGATTCGCCACACCTGCCGGCGCGGCCGCGACGCTCGCATCCTCGACGCGCCCGCGCATGCGCTGCGCGCCGAAATCGGCGAGCGCGCCGAGGATCTGGCGATCGGGATCGGGAAAGATCGAGCGCTTGCCGCAATGATCGTGCAGCAGCGCGTAGTCCTGCCCTTCGCCGAGGAGCTCTGCGAGCGTCTTCACGCGACGCCGCGCCGCGTTGATGTCGACGATCAGCGGGCCGACCGCGCGATGCTGCTGCGAGAGCCGCCGCACGCGCCGGCGCCAGCGGTGCCAGTCCTCGTCGCGGCCGGTCGCGCGCGCGCGCGATCCCGCGACGTCGATCTCGACGAGACCGCTCCCGAGCGCATCGCGTATGCGCGTTTCGGTCAGCGAATCCCACGGCAGCGCCGGCAGCGCGGCGCGCAGCGTCGAAAGCAGTGCGCGCTTTCGCGCAAGATTGGGATCGGACGCGAGCTCGCGCCGCGCGCTCTCGACGCGCGCGATCGCAGCCGTGCGGCGTGCTCGGCGCAGCACCGGCAGCGCCTCGGGCGCCTTGCCCTTCGCGATCAGGCGATCGAGCGTCTCGACGAGCGCCTGCGCATCGCGCATCTTCGAAAGCCTGCGATTGACGCGCCGGATTTCGCGGTCGATCAGCTCCGCGCCCGGCCCGAGCATCGCCGCGCCGAGCGCGAGCGTCGCGCGCGTGCGCCGGAGCGATTTCCGCGCCTGGTGCACGCCTTCATGGACGCGGCCGCCGCGCCAGCCGAGATGCGCGATCGCGCGATCGAGCTCCCCACACGCGTACGCGCGCAGCGCGGTCGCGTCGAACCACGCCAGCGCGACGCTGCCCGAAGACTCGCCCGCGGGACGCGGAATGTCGGTGGGTACCGCCATGGGTCGCGCCAGCATAGCGCGCCCATGGAGCGGATTCATCCGTTGCCGCGTCAGTCGTTCGCGTCGTGCGCGCGCTGGAACTTCGCCATCACGGCCGCGGTGTCGGCGGGTTGTGCGGCTGGCATCGTCTGGACGGGTCCGAGGGCTCCCTGGCCGATCACGTGAAGGGCGAGCTCGCTCTTGTAGAGGAGCCGTGCGCCGGTCGCCGTGTACGGGCCGACGCTCGTGGTGCCGGTCGTCGACGTCATCGTGCCGATCAGGCGCCGGTCGTCGAAGATGCCGAAGCGGTAGAGCCGCTTCGTCGTGCCGGCCGTGACTTCGATCTGCGCTTCGGTGAAGTTCGGATCGTAGATGCCGAGGGCCGTCGTCGTCGCGTTGCCGGCCGCGTGCCCCGACACGAACTGGGTGCCGCTGGCCGGATCGGTATAGGGCGTGTCGAACACGATCCAGTCGCCGCCGACGTTGCCGCCGGTTTCGTAGGACAACGCCCACTCGCCGTACAGAACCTGGGTGCGGTCCGCAAAGCCGTACTGGAACTTGACGATGTCGGTCGAGCCGCCGGGATAGGTCAGCGTCGCGGTCTGGTTGGTGTGGAACGTGATCGTGATCGGGCCTGCGTCGCCCGTGTGATCCGGCGCGACGTACGGGCAGCCGAAGCACTGGCCGTTCGCGAAGATGTCGTACGCGCTCTGGAAGGTGCCGGTCGAGTAATCGAAGGTGCCCGACGAGAGATACCAGATCGGATCGCCGGACTGCTCGTAGACGTACGTCGTCACGATCATCGTGTCGCCCTGCAGATCGATCTGGTAGCCGCGGCCCGATTCGGCCGGATTCCACCACAGGCCCTGCGTCGGCCCGCCGACGGTCAGTGGCGGACGCAGAATCGGCCAGCGCGGCGAACGACACCGACAATGCGAGCACTCGAATAGCGGATTTCATCGGACTTCTTCCTTTCGGTGGTCAGGGGTTCGCGCGGCGCAAGGGACGCTCCGCGGAATGCGCAGAGAACCCCGACGCGGGACGCCGGCGAGTGAACAGGCGGCTTGGTTCCGGTTGCGCGATTCGCGCAACGCGGTCGACCGCCCGCGAATCTTACTGCAACGCCTCAGGCCGATGGCCGGCAAGGCGTCCGACCTAGACGGCTTGGACCGTCAAATCGTTGCGGAAAAAAAACAGACAAAGCTGCGCCCGTAGGCGCTAGAGCCGCGCCGCTGACCGCGCATCACTCACGCGCGACCCGATTGCGCAGGCCGTGTGCCGCCGTCGAGCAGCAGCTCGAGCGGCCCGAGCGACGCCGACACGAAGCGGCGCGAATCGAGCACGGCGAAGACCGCGTCGACGAGCTCCTCGCCGGCCGACGTCTTCAGCACGTAGCCGCGTCCGATCGCGAGCGCCTTGCGCGCGAGCGCTGGATCGTCGTGCACGGTGACGAAGACGATGCCGAGCGAAGGCATCTGCTGCACGAGCTCCTGCGCGGCGCGGATGCCGTCCATGCCCGGCATGCTGATGTCGGTGACGACGACGTCGGGCTTGAGCCGCAGCGCCGTCTTCACGAGCGCCTCGCCGTGGCCGACCACAGCGACGACGTCGAACGAGGCACCGAGCAGCTTGCGCAGCTGCTCGGCCACATTCGGGTGGTCTTCCGCAAGGACGATCGTGGGACGGTTCATCGGCCCTTCTGTCCGTCAACCGTTCACGCAGGATGACGTTCGTAAAGACGGGCCGCTAGCGAAATTGAACCGATTCAGCTAAGTAAAACTACTTCCAAACTAGGTAAAACTACCGCCGAAAACGCCGAAAAACGGCTCAGAAGAGCAGGCCGAGCTCTTCGGACCGGCGCACGAGCTCGAGCGTCGAATGCACGCCGAGGATCTGCATCATCGTGTACTTGTGCGCCTCGACCGTGCGCACCGAAAGGCCAAGGTCAGCCGCGATCTGCTTCGAGCGGAGGCCGCGCCCGACGAGGCGGAGCACTTCGCGCTGCTTGACGGTGAGATTGTGAATCTCCTGAAGCTGGCTCGACAGATAACGCGCGCCGAGCGACGGCGTCACGTAGACACCGCCCGACAGCACCTGTCGTACGGCCGCGACGAGATCCTTGCCGGCCGCGTACTTCAGCACGTAGCCATTCGCGCCGGCGCGCATCGCGGCCGCGGCGAGCGCAGGTTCCGCGTGCATCGTGAGGAAGATGAAGGGCACGCGCGAGCCTTCGGAGCGAAGCTGCTTCAGGACGTCGAGCCCGCTCATGCCCGGCATGCTGATGTCCGAGATCACGACGTCGGGATTCTCGCGGCGCACGGCCGCGAGCAGCGCTTCGCCGTCGCTCGCGACTTCGAGCAGCTCGAAATCGTCGACGAGCAGACGCTCGATGCCCTCGGCGACCATGCAGTGGTCGTCGGCGATGATGAGGCGCGCCACCTTGCTCTTTTTCAGCGAGGGCGTTGCGCTGACAGCGGTATCCGTATGCATACGTGCGTCCCCTTTCCCGGGCTCGTATCGAGATTGAAGCTCCCCCCAAGGAGCTTGGCCCTTTCCTCGAGGCTGAGGAGGCCAAGACCGCGCCGCCGTGCCGCCTCGCCTTTCGTGTTGAATCCGATGCCGTCGTCGCCGACGCGAAGCTCGGCGTGGTTGTCGATGACGCCCAGCTTTACATCGATCGCGTGCGCCCGCCCGTGCCGGACTGCATTGCCGAGCGCTTCCTGCGCCGCGCGATAGAGGCACAGCGCGACCGGATCGGAAAGATTGTCGGCGTTCGGCATCACGTGCAGGTCGATCGACGGTCCGTTGCGATGGCGATGCGTGTTGCAAAGCGCTCCGAGCGCGGCATCGAGGCCGGTCTCGTGCAGCATGCTCGGATGCAGGTTGTGCGAAAGATGACGCACGTCCTCGGAGAGCGAGATGAGCTCGTCCTGCACGTGCGAGAGCTCGGCGCCGTTCGCGCCGGCGCTGCGCCGGATCGTCGAGAGCTCGATCGAGATCGACGCGAGGCGCTGGTTGATGTCGTCGTGCAGCTCGCGCGCGATGCGCGAGCGCTCCTGCTCCTGCGCTTCGATGAGGCGTCCGGCGAGCTCGCGCACTTCGCGACTCGAATGCACGAGCGCGCGGCGGATGTCGACGCGCTGCTCGATCAGCACCGCGAGGAGCCACGACGCGACGCCGGTCGCGAGGATCCATGACATGAAGGAGAGCGCCGTCAGCGATTCATCGTCCTCGATGAACGGGCCCCTGCCCGCGCGGCTCAGCTGGATCGCGACGATCGCGATCACGAAGACGAGCACATAGGCGCCCGCGACGCGCGCGCGCAGCGCCGTGAAAACGAGCACCGGAATCGGCGCCAGCAGCAGCAGCGGACGCAAGTACGAGAACGAGCCCAACGCGTTCCAGAGCAACGCGATCGTTGCGACGGCGGCAAGCGAGGCGATCGCCGGCCAGGAGTCCGGCACGAACATGCGCCGCAGCGAAGCCCATCGCGCATGCGGCCGGAACCACACCGGCGCGAACAGCAGATAGCCGAGCGCGTGCGCAAGCGCGACGTGCAGCCAGACCTCGAAGTTCTGTCCGCGGAACCCGCCCGGATACGCGGCGAGCAGCGTCGCTGCGCTCGATGCGATCGGCAGCGCCAGCACGAAGAGGCCGAGGAATCCTGCGAGATTGCGGAACGTGCGCAGCGGCGACGTGTCGCTGCACATCGCACGCATGATGTGCGCGCCGAGCGGCACCAGCACGAGCGTGAAGACGAGCGGCGCGCCGTTCTGGATGACCGATCCGTCGGGGAGCGCCGCGGCGAGCGCGACGCCGAGCAGGATGCCCGCGACGCACGGCAGCCAGCGCGAAGGAGCGGTGCTCATCAGCACCGCCAACAGCAGCCCGCCCGGCACCCAGACGAGGGGTCCACCGTCGGTATGGCTGCTCACGAGCACAGACACGATCTGGCCCGCGAACCCGCCGGCGAAGAGTGTGAGCCCTAGACCGAGCGAGGACGGGGCTGCGAGTGCCTCTAGCCTCACCATTGCCGTCGCTTCCTTCCCAAGAGCACGGCTTGCCGCGGAGCCCCCCAACGCGGCCCGCAAAACGATCCTGAGCGGACTAGAAGCGAAAGTCCATCAATTCTTTCGTGAAAAACGGTGGCGCCGGCCTAGGTATTTCTACGTAGAAGGTCGTACGGCTTCTTCGGTGCCCGTCATGACGCGCTCCCGCGACACTCCGACAGGTGAACCCGCTCCAAGCCGGCAACGCCGGCGCCGTCATTTCCGGGGATCATTTCGCGATGCGCGCAGCATGGCATGGGCTGATGACGTTCCTGGTCCTCGCATGGGGCCTCGGCCACGCCGAAACGCCGCCGGCGTCCTGCATCGGCCTCGTGCTCGGCGGCGGCGGCGCGCGCGGCGCGGCGCACATCGGCGTCATCGAAGTGCTCGAACGCGAGCACATCCCGATCTGCCGCATTGCCGGCACCAGCATGGGCGCGATCGTCGGCGGCATGTACGCGGCCGGCTACTCGCCGGACGAGATGCGCGAGATCGTCGGCAAGCTCGACTGGAACGATCTCTTCTCGGACGATCCGGCGCGCGTCGAGATGCCGATGCGCAGGAAGCAGGCCGACTATCGCTATCTGCTCAACTTCGAAATCGGCTGGAAGGACGGTCGCATCATCACGCCGGTCGGCGTCGTGCAGGGCCAGAAGCTTCTGCTGCTGCTGCGCCGGCTCCTTGCGTCGACCTGGGACGTCGAGGACTTCGATCAGCTCGCCATTCCGTTTCGCGCCATCGCGACCGACATCGTCGCCGGCAAGGAAGTGATCTTCGGCAAGGGCGATCTTCCGCTCGCGATCCGCTCGAGCATGTCGGTGCCGGGCGCGTTCGCGCCGACGAACGTCGATGGCGAGCTACTCGTCGACGGCGGCGTCATGAATAACGTGCCGATCGACGTCACGCGCGGCATGGGCGCGACGCGGCTCATCGTCATCGACGTCGGCACGCCGCTCTCGACCGAGGCCGAGCTTTCGAATCCGGTCGCGCTCCTGAACCAGATGGTCGGCGCGCTGACGATCGATCGCGTCAACAAGCAGCTCGCGACGCTGACGCCGCGCGACGTGCTGATCCAGCCCGCGCTCGGCAAGCTCGGCTCAGCCGATTTCAACCGCGCACGCGAAGCGATCGACATCGGCCGCGCCGCCGCCGAAGCGGCCGTCGATCGGCTTCGTACGTTCTCTGCGACGCCGGAGGCGTGGAGCGCGTTCGAGGCAGCGCACCGCCCGCGCACGTTCGATCCGACGCTCGTCGCGTTCCTCGAAGTCGACAAGTCGCGCACCGAGACCGGCGAATACGTGGCCAAGACGCTTGCGCCAGAAGTCGGCAAGCCGCTCGATCCGGCGAAGCTCGAGCACGACGTCGGCGCGATCTACGGCCGCGGCAACTACCAGCAGGTCGACTATCACATCGTCGATCGCAACGGCGAGAAAGGCCTCGAGATCATTCCGGTCGACAAGCCGTGGGGTCCGATATTCGGGCGGTTCGGCTTCCAGCTCGACGACGACTTCGAAGGCCGCAGCGAATACCTCGTCTCGGCAGAAATCACCGCGAGCAGCATCAACCGCTACGGCGCCGAATGGCGCAACACGCTCTGGGCCGGGCGCATCGGCGGCATCTATTCGGAGTTCTATCAGCCGTTCGCAGAAGGCTCGCCGGGCTACGTGATGCCGTACGCGCTGCTGCGCAACGAGGACGTGCCGATCTTCGATCTCGACGCGGAGCAGCAGCTCGCCGAGTACCGCATCAAGCGCCGCAACATCGGCCTCGAAGGCGGCTGGACGCCGCAGAGTTACTGGCTGTTGTCCGCGGCGCTCGAGCGCGGGCGCGACGACGGCAAGATTCGGGTTGGCGATCCGACCGACTACCCACGCGGCACCGAGGACTACACGATGCTGCGCACCGGCATCTCGTGGGACAGCCTCGACGATGCGCAATTCCCGACGCGCGGCGCACGCGTCAATCTCGACTACGCGCTGTTCCGCCCCGTGATGGGCGGCGAGCAGACCGGCGACGTCGCCCGGCTTACCGCGGATTGGGTGCCCGATCTCGGCGGGTTCACGGACCGCTATCACCTCCTCCTCGGCACGCGCCTCACGAGCGCGACCGACAACGCGAAGTTCATCGAGTCGATCGGCTTCCTCGGCGGATTTCTCAATCTCTCGGGTTTTGCCGAGCGCTCGTTCTTCGGTAACCAGAGCGCACTCGGGCGCGCCGTCGTCTACCGGCGCACGGGCCGGCTCGATTCGCTGTTCTCGACGCCGTTCTACATCGGCGCAAGCCTCGAAGCCGGCAACGCGTGGCGCGACAAGAGCGATGTCCGCCTCGATTCGCTGATCTACGGCGGCAGCCTGTTCATCGGATTGAAAACGCCGCTCGGGCCCGTGTTTCTCGGCTACGGCTACGCCGAAGGCGGGCACGACGCCGTGTATCTGACATTCGGATCCCTGTTGCGCAACGAGCCCTGAGCATGCAGCTCAGGTGGCCTCGGCAGCCCTCGCGAGCGGCTCGGCGTCGCAGCCGGCGAAGTTGACCGTCAGCCAGACGTGCGGCTCGCCGAGCGCCGCGCGGATCTCGCCGCGCACCGCATCGAGCGCGCGGATGTTGCCGATCGGAAGATCGAGCGGCACCTTGAAGTGCACTTCGACGAGCGCGATGCGACCGGTCCGCGCGACGAAGCTGCGGTAGCCCGCGAAGCCATGCCGCGCGTTGATCGCGTCGAGCGCCTCGCGCACGCGACGGTCGAGTTCCGGCGGCGCGATCTGCAGCACCTCGCGCAGCGCGCGAACGCACGAAGTCAGCGGCACCGGCAGCATCACCAGCGCGAGCACGACGAGCACGATCGAGTCGGCATACATGCCGCTGTTGCGGTAGTCGGTGTGTTCGGCAAGCGCGCCGAGCGCGAACGCGATCAGCAATGCCATATTGAGCGCGCCGCTGACGAGCCAGCCTTTCGCGTCGAGCTTCAGCAGCTCCGAATGGAGGCGGCGCCCCTGCCGGCCGATGTAGACGAAGAGACCGATGCAGAACGCGCCGGCGGCGACGACAAAGGTGATGCCGGATTCGAACTCGATCGCATGGCCGGGACCGAGCAGGCCGTCGATGCCGTTGAGCAGCGCGTAGACGCACAGAAGGCACAGCATCGCGCTATTGAATGTCAGCACCAGTGGCTCGAGGTGCCAGTAGCCGTACTGGAAGCGCCGGCTGCCGGCGCGTGTGATCAGCCGGGAAACCACGAGCGAGCCGAGGGTGAGGATCACGTCCAGCAGCGAATAGACGCCGTCGAACATGATCGAGCGCGACCCGGCCCAGAGGCCGAACACGACGCAGCTCGTGCCGACCAGCGCCGTCGCCACGATCGACTGCTTGAGGACGCGTTGCTCCGCTCGCGTATCCATGGCGCCATTTCCGCCGTGCCGCCGGGCGCCACGATACCGTAGAACTACGGCATCGCGCCGCGTAAGTCTTCGCTACCCATCACGGCCGTTTGCGTATGAACTGGCCGCGCGGGCCGGCGCAACGTCTGCCGGCGGAGAGCAGCCGATGAAACCGATGCGAACGATGCTCGTCGTGCTGGGCCTCGCGCTTGCGATCGCGGGATGCGCGAGTGTCAGCGTCACGAACCAGTGGCGCGATCCGCAGTACGCGGGACCGCCGGCGACCAACTTCGTCGTCGTCGGCATCGCGCGCAACGAGACGACGCGACGCGTCTTCGAGGATACGTTCGTCGCCGACCTTCGCGCCGCAGGCGTGCAGGCGCAGCCCGCGTACACGCAGATCGAAGCCGGCGAGAACGGCAAGGTCAAGCTGACCGATCTCGTCCGCGCGAGCGGTGCCGACGCGGTGCTGACGACGCGCGTGCAGCGCGTGCAGCAGAAGGTCAACGTCAACCCGGGCTATTACTACGGCGGCTACGGCGGGTTCTACGGCTGGTACGGCGGCGCGTGGGCCTCGGCGCCGACCGTTTCGCAGTACGAAGTCGTCACGCTCGAGACGAATGTCTGGGATCCGAAGAGCGGCACGCTGATCTGGGCCGCGACGACCGAGCGCGTCGCCTCGCCGGACATCCCGCAGGTGACGACGCAGCTTGCGCAAGCGCTGATCCCGCGCATGCGGGCCGATCACATCCTGCGCTGAACCAAAGATCCGATGGAGTTTCCGATGAATGCTTCTATCCGCATGCTTTCGCTTTCGTTGTCCTCGCTCGCGCTCGTTGCTACGGCATGGGCGCAGTATCCGCCGGCCTATCCGGCGAAAGGCCAGTCGCAGCAGCAGCAAGGCGACGATTCGACCGCCTGCCGCTCGTGGGCGCAGCAGACGACCGGCATCGATCCCGCGGTCGCCTCGCAGCCGGCACCGCAGCAGACCGGGCCTGCCGTCGGCGGCGGCCAGCGCGCAAGCGGCGCGGTGCGCGGCGCCGCAGCGGGTGCCGTCGTCGGTGAAGTCGCAAACGGCGATTCGGGCCGAGGCGCGAAAAACGGCGCCGCGGCCGGCGTCGTCGTCGGCGGCTCGCGCGCGCGTCAGGAAAAGCGCGCGACGAACGCGAACGCGCAGCAGAGCCAGCAGAACGCCATGGGCACGTTCAACAGCGCATGGTCGAGCTGCATGAAGGGCAAGGGCTACACGGTCGGCTGAACGGCGCGCTCGCGCGTCAACGCAGAGCTCGGCGCTCGCGCGTTCAGCGCGCGCGTTGTGCTTTGCGTCAGCATGAGGCGATTAGAGTCGCCGCCATTGTTTTTGCTTCAGGGAAGAAGTTCGCAATGGCAACGCTTCCGCATTGTGCGCCCGCATCGGGCTGGCGCACGATGGCAATGGTCGAGCTCGACGGTGCAGCGGGCACGCTCGACGAGGTGCTCGCGGACATCCGCTTCGATTGCCGTCTCAATCCTGCGCCGTCGCGCGCGGACAAGATGACGTTCTACGTCGTCGCCGACGCGAGCCGAGGCCAGCAGCATGCGGTGCGCTCGGCAATGGTGCTGCTGTCCGCGCTCGATGCAATCGCGCAGAGCGGCGAGTTCGCGGGATTCCGCGTCATCGCCGCCGAGGAGCGGCTCCTCGTCGACGCATGGATGCGACGCGCAGGTGTCCGTCCGAATGGGCGCGCGGACGCGCTCGGCGCGCGCTAGAGCAGGCCCTCGATCGGCAGTACGCGCGTGAAGTTCGCCTTGAAGCGGCGCCATCCGCTCGTCATCGGCGCGTCGTCGTAGAGGACGGTCTCGCCGTTCTCCTTCGTCTCCCAATACACGGTGCTCGTGCTGCCGGACTTCAACTTGACCTGATACGTGACCGACGGATCGGTCGCTAGCGCGAACGTTTCCAGGAGCGTGCGCGCAATGCCGGCCGACGTGACCATCACGCCGTCCTCCGTATTGAGGCTGTGCGAGCGCGGATCGAGGTTCATCGAGCCGATGAACGCCTTGTCGTCGTCGACGATGATGAGCTTCGAATGCAGGCTCGACTGGCTCTGCGTCGACGCGATCAGACGCTCCTGCTTCTTGCTGCGCACCGCGTTCGGCTTCAGCTCGTAGAGCGTGACGCCGGCCTGGAGCAGCTTCGGCCGATACGTACCGTACGCGGCGTAGACGCTGTCGGCGTCGGTCGAGGCGAGCGAGTTCGTGAGCACCGAGACCTCGATGCCTTTCGCGCGTTTCTCCGTCAGATATGCGACGCCTTTGTCGCCGGGGACGAAATACGGGGAGATCAGCAGGATGCGCTTCTGGGCTTCATCGAGCCACGCGCGCACGTGCGGCGCGAGATGGAGCTCCTTCGTATCGACGTCGGGCGTCACCTTGTCCGGATCGTCTGCGAGGAACTCGGCGGGTCCCCAGGCCCATCCGAGCGGCAGGACACCTTTGGCGCGCGCTTCGGCGACTTCGGTCAGCACGCCGGCGCCGAAATCGGTGGCGCGGACCTGTGCCGCGTTTTCGACAAGCGCCTTGCGTACGGTCTCGATCTCGACCGGCGCCACGTCCGGGTGCTTGAACGCTTCGATCGGCATCGACGGCCCGCTGTTCCAGTAGAGATCGAACACGTGCGAAACCTCGGCAACGACCGGCCCGATCAGAAGGATGTCGAGGTCGCGGAAGTTGACGGCGTCGCTTGCGTCGAAATATTCGTCGCCGATGTTGCGGCCGCCGACGACCGCGGCCGCGCCGTCGACGATGTACGCCTTGTTGTGCATGCGCCGGTTGAGCCGCGAGAAATCGCCGAGGAACTGCTTGCCGAGACCCCACGTCGAGTTTGCACGCTCGTAGAACGGATTGAACACGCGGATCTCGATGTTCTTGTGCCCATCAAGCGCGTGCAGCACCGCATCGCGCGGCCCTTCGTGCAGGTCGTCGAGCAGGATGCGCACGCGCACGCCGCGATCGGCCGCGGCGAGCAGATGCTGCGCGACGAGCTTGCCGGTCGCATCGCCGTGGAAGATGTAGTACTGGAGGTCGATCGAGTATTTCGCGCGGTCGGCGAGCGCGAGCCGCACGAGTAGCGCGTCGATCGAGTTCGACAAGAGACGCAACCCGGAATCCTCGCCATGCGACTCGGAGAGCTTGCGCGCCTCGATGACGAGCGGCGCATCGGCTGCCGGCGCGAGCGCCGTGCTGGGCTGGCGCACGTAGTCGGGACGAAGATCCGAGTGCGTGCACGCGCTCAACGCGAGCACGGCGGCGAGGATCGAGACGAGGATCCGGAACGATGCGAATCGGCTCATGCGTTCACTCCAGTAGCGGTTTCGATGCGGCCACGCTTGACCGCATCGATCAACGCCGCGTAGTCGCGTTCGTTCTGGTCGGCATAGGCGAGCGCGAAACGCGCGATCGCCTCATCGAATGCCGGCATGTTGCCCATATAGCCCGAGATCAGCGCGGCATCGCCCGATTTCGCGTGCGCGCGCGCGAGGGCCCACGCGCAACCCTCCGCGTACGTGCCCATTCCCTCAGCGTCGAGGAGCTCGACGGCGGGCTTGATTTTCATGTCGTTGAGCTGGCGGATGTAGAAATGACGGCCGCGCAGCGTCGTCCAGCCGAGGAACATGTCGCTCGCAGCCTGCATGAGGCGCTGGCCGACGACGACGCGCTCGCCGTGGTTCGCATAACCGCTCCGGCCGGCGAACGCTTCGAGCACGCTGCGCCGCGCTTCCTTGATCTGCAGGAACAGTGCGTCGCGCTTGCCGGCCACCATCAGCAGCACTGCGCAAAGCGTGCCGACGCTGCCGATGCCGACGACTTTCGCCGCCATGTCGGCGAGCGCATAGCGATCGAGCAGTACGCGGCGATCGTCGGGCAGCGTATCGCGATAGCGGTGGAACGCCTGCCGGATCACGCGCTCGTGCCCGACCGCGTCGAGATCCTTGCGATGGAACACGAGCGGCGGCTTGTCTTCGATGCGTGCGACACCGCCGCGAAACACGACGAGCTTCGGCGCATGGTGCTCGACCGAAGATTCGAGCGTTGCCTTCGCGAGCTGCTGGCGGAGCCGCTTTTTCCATTTCCGCGAATGGATCGAGACGATCAGCGCCTCGGCGTCGATGTGCTCGTGCCACACGTCGAGCGGGCCGAGCTGCGCATAGCGGCACATGTGCTCGCGGTAGGCCCGCGCGCAGCGCTCGGCCGCATCGTGCGCATCGGCCTTGCCAAGACGATTCTGGCGCGACGCGACGACGAAGCTCGTGGCCAGCCGCTTCAGGTCCCACTCCCATGCGGCCGGCAGCGTCTCGTCGAAATCGTTGATGTCGAATGCAACGCGCCGCTCCGGCGTCGCGAATCCGCCGAAGTTCATCAGATGGCAGTCGCCGCAGGCTTGCACGACGATGCCCGACGTCGGCGCCGCCGAAAGATCGCGCGCCATGATCGCCGCCGCGCCGCGATAGAACGCGAACGGGCTTTGCAGCATGCGGCCGTAGCGGATCGGCAGCAGCGACGGCTCGCGGCCCTTGTCGGACGACTTGAGCACCGCGACCGGATCCGCGCGGCGTGCCGGCGCGCGCCACGTGCCGAGGCCGCGAAATCCAGCGTGCCTGCGCAGCGCCCTGCCGGCCGCCTTTCGCTCGGCAATCGACGCGCCGGCATCGAGGCGGTTCTTCGGCGTTCTCATAGGCGCGACTCCACACCCTATCCCGGCGCGTTCGGCGTCACGGACTCGATCGCCTTTTTGTGCGTCGCCTCGGCGTCGAGCGTCAGCTTGTACGTGACGTAGTACTTGTAGATGTTGCGCACGTACGTCGTCGTCTCGGTGCCGATCTTCTGCGCGACGACGATCTCGACGTTGTTGAACCACTTGTCAGGATCGAGCCCGCGCTTGGCCGCTTCCTTGCGCATGATAGCCCCAGCCCCAGCCGTAGCCGAACGTCCAGCCGACCCACGGGTCGTAGCCGAAGTCGACGTTGAAGCCATACGTCGCCGGACAGCCGTACCAGTAGTCGCCGACCCACGGATCGCACGTGTAACCGGTGCCGTAGACGACGACATCGTTGCTGACGACGGTGCCGTAATAGCCCGGCGTGTAGCCGACATGGATCTCGTCATCGCTCGCGCTATAGATGCGCACGTACGTGACGTAATGCAGCGGCGCCCTGCCACTCTTCAAGCTGTGGCTGATGCAGCGTGATCTCGACGCCGTCCTCGGTGAACTTGCGCGGCCAGGGCGACGCGACGGCCTCGTCGGCGGGCGCCTTCGCGGCGGGCTTCGCGGGTCCGGGCGCCGACGTCTGCGCCGCAACGCCGCCGGCGAGCGCGATGGTGAGACCGGCAAACAGCCAGAGCCAACGCACGCTCGTCATCGCCGCGCCTCCTCACGGTTCCAGCCGATACGCTAGGCGCTGCGCGGGAGGCCCGCTACGGAGAAACTACGCAGGGGCGCTTCGTAGAATTACGCAACCTCCAGGTGCGCTGCAGCAGCGGGCCCGTCGGTAGTTTTACTGAGCGGCGGCGCGTGGATTTTCGCTTATCGCGTGCCCTCGCTCGCGCATACGCTTCGGTTGGCAACGGGCGCGAGACGGGCCCGGCCCGCGACCCTTCCGAGGACCGACCGATGGCCTGCCATTTCGAGACGTCGCCCCGCGGTCACGAGCGCGCCTTCGCGAACGTGGAACCGGCGCCTAAGGTCTACGTGGTCGGCGACGACGCGGCCTCGCGCGAGCGTCTCGTCTTCTGGCTCGCGCGCGCGGACTTCCGCGCGGCGGCCTTCGCCGACGCCGCATCGTTCCAGCAGGCATTCGCCGCGTCGCGCTGCGATCTCGTCATCGTCGACATCGAGCGCGAGCGCGGTCTCGCGCTCGCGTGTCTGCTGCGCGAGCACGCGGGCATCGGCGTCGTCGTGCTGTCGGCGTTCGGCGACATCGGCGCGCGCGTGCGCAGCTTCGAAAGCGGCGCCGACGCGCATCTCGCGAAGCCGATCGATCCGCGCGAGCTGACCGCGCAACTGCGCGCGCTGCACCGACGCCTCACCGGCACGAAGCGCGCACCCGCCGCGACGGGCAGCGGCGCGTGGCTGCTGAAGCAGGACGGCTGGATCCTGGAAGATCCGCACGGGTGCAAGATGCATCTCACGACCGCGGAGCGCGCGTTCGTCGGCTGCCTGATCGCCTCGCGCGGCGCGCCCGCATCGCGCGACGAACTGCTCGAAAACCTCGGCGACAACCCGCGCGATGCCGATCCGCACCGGATCGACGTGCTCGTCAATCGCCTGCGCCGCAAGGCCGCGAGCCTCGGCATCGCGCTGCCGCTGCACGCGGTGCGCGGACGCGGCTACGTGCTCGCCAACGGGACCGGCGCGATGCCGGTCGCGCATGAGCTCGCACGCATTGCCGCTTCCGTCGATGCGGCGCCGAGGGAGATCCCCGCGCAGGCCGTCGTGCGTCCGCTGTTTCCGCGCGACGCACGCTGAAAAGCGCGCGACGACCTTAGTCGTCGCGGAGCGCGTTCCGGTCGAACTGCGAGATCGCGGCGGCGTCGGGCTTGCCGAAGAACGTCGTGTAGACCTCGGAGATCTTGCCCGAGCTGTAGAGATGGCTCAGCGACTTGTCGACCATGAGCCGGAAATCCTCGTCGTTCCTCGATAGCGCGAACGAGAGCGGCGTGTGGTCGAAGTAGCGGTCGAGCACCGTGAGCTCGCCAGCCGATGCATCGTGCTTGAGAGCGTCGAGCAGCGTCGTGCGCTCGCCGAAGAACGCGTCGGACTTGCCATCGCTGACCTGGCTGATCGCGGTCGCGAGATCGGGCACCGAGACGATGCTCGAATTGACCTTGAGCCGCTCGCGCGCCTCCTTCAGCCGATTCTCGGTGGACGTGCCGCCGATGACTGCGAACGAACGCTGTTGCAGCGCGGCGACCTGCGGCGAGCCGCGCCAGATCGGCTGACGATCATCGCTCATTTCGCGGCCGGCGAGCACGTCGCGCAACGCGTCGGGCGCGTCCTTGCGCAGCATCACGCTGGTGCCGCTGTCCATGATCGCGATCGAGAAGCTGACGTCGGCGCGCCGTGCGAGCGTCTCTTCGGACGGCCCGCACAGCAGGTCGATGCGCCCTTCCTTGACCGCCGCGAAGCGCTCGTTGCCATCGACGCCGACGAACTGCGTGCCGAGGTTCGGCACATTGAGCTCTTTCTGAAGGTCCGCGACGACGAGCTTGCAGATCGCGACGGCGTAGCCGTCGGCATCGCCGGTGTTGTTGCGGAACGAGAGCGGACGCGCCTCGGCGTAGTAGCCGAGCGTGATCTTGCCGGCCGAGCGGATGCGCTCGACCGTGCTCGAGCCGCCGGCCGGTGCCGCGGCGCCGGTGTCCTGCGCGAATGCGCACGGGGCGAGCCCGAGCGCGACGATGAGCGCGGCGATCGGCGCAGCGTTCTTTGCTGAGCGGAGCGTGTTGCCTGCCAGTCGAGCGAGCTGCATGGTCTCTCTCCTTGGTCGGTTCTGGCCGGGATCAGGCGCGCGACGACGTGGTCGCGCTCGACATGAAGCGCGGCGCGATGAAGCCGTAGATGACGTAGGTCAGCGCCAGCACGAGCGTGCCGCCGAGCACCGCGTCCTTGCCCGACGCGTAGATCGCGTACGTGCTGTAGAGCATGCCGATGACCGCGACGGACATGTTGAGCTTGTACGTCCCATCGGGCACGCGTGCGTTCTTCATGATCACGGGTAGCGCCGACAGCGCGATGATGTACGGGATCACGTTGGTGACGACGGCAAGGTTCACCAGCACCGAGAACTGCTTGCTGAGGCTCGGCGAGATCGTCGAGAGCGCCAGCACGGTCTGCACGACGCCCATGATGATCATGCCGGCGACAGGCGCGGTCATGCTGTTCGTCTTCGCGAAGATCTGCGGGAAGAAGCGCTCCATCGCGGCCGCCTTCGCGGTCTGGCCGATCGTGAACTGCCAGCCGAGCAGCGAGCCGAGGCACGCCATCACGGCGAGCGCGCGGATGATGCCGCCGACGGTCGGGTTGAACATCTGCGCGTACGCATCGGCGAACGGGCCGGTCGACTTCGCAAGATCGGCATTCGGCACGATGCCCTGAATCACGGCGGTCGACAGGATGTAAATGGCCGCCGCACCGAGCGTGCCGAACATGCACGCGAGCGGCACGTTCTTCTTCGGGTTCTCGACCGCATCGGAGTTCTGCGCGGCCGATTCCATGCCGAGGAACGCCCACAATGTCAGCGCGATCGACGAGTCGACGCCGCTGAGGAGGCTCATGCCCTGCGGATTCCAGGCCGCCGAGAACGTCGAGCCCTTGAACCAGAACCAGCCGATGATCGAAAGGCCGGCAACCGGAATGATGACGCCCCACACGGTGATCGCGCCGAGCTTGCCGGTGATGCTCGGACCGCCGAAGTTGGCGACCGTGGTCAGCCAGACGACGACGATCACACTGACGCACGTCGCGATCGGCGTCACCGACATGAACGGGAAGAACGCGGCGAGATAGCCGACCGCCGAGATCGCAATCGCGACGTTGCCGATCGCGAGCGAAACGAAATAGAGGAAGAACGTGACGAAGTAGCCGTCCTTTCCGTACGCGTCCTCCGCGTACGCGGCCATGCCGCCGGGACGCGTGTTGAAAACGCCGGCTTGCGCGAAGCCGTAGGCGATCGCCATCGAGCCCACCGCCGTCACGCCCCACGAGAGCAGCGAGATCGCGCCGACCTGCGCCATGTTCGCGGGCAGCATGATGATGCCCGAGCCCATCATGTTGACCGCAACCAGCACGGTCAACTGCATCATGCTCATCTTCTTGGTGCTTTCCATCACGTCGTCCCCTGTCAGCTGGTTGCAGGAGTTCTAGCGTCCGTCGCGACGAGCATGTCCCGCCGTGTTTCCCGCACGGGAAACGGCCGGCTGGAACGCCGGACTCGCGAAGCACCATGCCAGATTCGCTGTCGGAAAGCGCTCACCATTTGTTTCCGAAACGGCACGTTTTTGCTTTGTGCTTTGCCGGCGATTCGCGGGCGCCGTGAGGAATTGCGACAAACGCAGAGAGAGCGTGATTGAACAGCCGCGGCCACGGCGCCTAGAGTTGAACGTTGCGCCGCAACAGCGTCGCAACGCGTCCCTCGCAACGCGCCGCCCGGCGCACGGGAGCGTCATGAGCATCCCTCTCACGCGGTTCTTCCGCATCCTCGTCATCGGCGAGCAGTACGCGAACGTCTGCCGCACGATCGAGGAAGGCCTGCATTTCACGGTGACGCTGGCGCCCTCGGGCGAATACGCCGAGGCGATCCGCGCCGGCGCCGATCTCGGCGCGATCATTGTCGGGCGCGCGGATGTCGCGGGCGCGATCGCGGCACGCGATGCGCGCGGCTTTCGCATGCCGGTGTTCCTGCTGAGCCGCCGCGACGAGGAGACGTTCGACGATCCGAACCTGAAATCGCTCGACGCGATCGTCATCGCCGAGCTCGAGACGCGCGACTTCTACAAGAAGCGGCTCGTCGCGTCGATCGACAAATATGCGCTCACGTCTGATGACGCCGTTCTTCGGCACGCTGATGCAATACGACTTCGACGCCAACCGCACCTGGGCCTGCCCCGGCCATCAGGGCGGCCAGATGTTCATGCGCCACCCGGCCGGACGGCTCTTCTACGAGCACATGGGCGAGAGCGGTCTTCCGCGACGACATCTGCAACGCGATGGTCTCGCTCGGCGATCTGCTGATCCACGAGGGTCCCGCGCTCGCAGCGCAGCAGTGCGGCCGCGAAGATCTTCGGCGCCGATCGCACGTATTTCGTGCTGAACGGCACGTCCAGCTCGAACAAGGTCGTCAACACCGCGCTGCTGCGCAGCAAGGACATCGTGCTGTTCGACCGCAACAATCACAAGTCGAACCATCACGGCGCGCTGATTTTCGCCGGCGCGATCCCGATCTATCTCGAGGCCGACCGCAACGCGCTTCGGCATGGTCGGGCCGATCGACTGGGCCGCGTTCGACGAGAAGACGATCCGCGAGCGGATCAAGAATCACCCGCGCCTCAAAGGCACCGACGCGTGGAAGAAGGAGCGTCCGATCCGCGTCGCGATCATCGAGCAGTGCACGTACGACGGCACGCGTCTACAACGCGAAGAAGGTGCTCGAGAAGATCGGCCATCTCTGCGACTACATCCATTTCGACGAAGCCTGGGCCGGCTTCGGCGCATTCCATCCGCTGATGAAGGATCACTTCAGCATGGGGCTGAAGCTCGGCGCGAACGATCCCGGCGTCATCGCGACGCAGTCGACGCACAAGCAGCTGGCCGGGCTTCTCGCAGGCCTCGCAGATCCACGTGCGCGACGCGCACATCCGCGGACAAGCCCTCCCGCATGAACCACAAGCGCTTCAACGAGATGTTCATGCTGCAGGCGTCGACGTCGCCGTTCTATCCGCTGTTCTCGAGCCTCGACGTCAACGCGCAGATGCACGGCGACAAGGCCGGCCGCGTGTTGTGGGACGACATGGTCAAGCTCGGCATCGAGGCGCGCAAGGCGGTGCGCCAGCGGTTCGCGGATTTCTCGATCCGTTCGTGCCGGACACGGTCGAGTACCGCGGCAAGAAGGTGAAGTGGGAAGACGTGCCGACCGATGTGCTCGCGAGCGAGCAGAAATACTGGCAGCTGACGCCGGGCGAGAAATGGCACGGCTACCGCAATCTCGGCGAAGACGCCGCGATGGTCGACCCGACCAAGCTGATGCTGACCACACCCGGCGTCGATCCGCAGACCGGCGAGTACGCCAAGAGCGGCATCCCGGCGACGATCCTCGCGAACTACCTGCGCGAGAACAATGTCATTCCGGAAAAGAACGACCTCAACAGCATCCTGTTCCTGATGACGCCCGCGGTCGGCGAAGGCAAGATGGCGATGCTGCTCGCGGCGCTCGAGCGCTTTCAGCGATCACTACGACGCCGACAGCCCGCTCGTCGGCCGTCGTTCCCTCGCTCGTGCGCAAGATACGCGCCGCGCTACGACGGCTACACGCTGCGCCAGGTCGCGCAGGAGATGCACGATTTCTACGCGTCGCAAGAACGTCAAGGAGCTGCAGCGTCTCTGCGTTCCGCTACGAATCGTTCCCGGAACAGGCGATGTCGGCGCGCGAAGCGAACGAGGCGCTGGTCGGCGGCGACGTCGACTTCGTGCCGATGTCGAAGGTGCACGGCCGCATCGCGGCGACACTCGCGCTGATCTATCCGCCCGGCATCGGCATCGTGATTCCGGGAGAACGCTACGACAAGCGCGCGAAGCCGATGATCGACTACTTCCTCGCGTTCGAGGAAAGCTGCAACCGTTTCCCGGGCTTCGCCTACGAGGTGCAGGGCGTCTACCAGATACCCGAGGACGGCAAGATCCGCTTCTACACGTATGTCGTGAAGGAGTGATGCGGCGCGACGCGCCTCATCCGCCGAGCAGCACGATGACGGCAAGCATCAGCGCGCCGACCGCCGCGATCAGGAGACCGAGGCGCCACACGCTGCCGCCCGAGTAACGCGCGAGCGCCGCGCCGGCGATGAACAGCGTGACGAGCGCGATCGCCTGCGAAAGGCGGAGCGCATGCACGACGTCGTCGACGAAGAGATACGGCAGCACGACGGGAAACGTCGCGAGCACGACGAGCAGGAATATGCCGAGCGCCGCGACGAGCAGCGTGCTGCAAGTCCTCGCCGCCACCTTCGACGACGCCGAGCGTGCCGACGAACGTCATCGCCATCAGCAGGCCGAAGATGACTTCGGATGCGCGATCGACCGGGTCAACCGCCCCGGCACGCATCCCGCGCAGAAGATGTGGCACGTCCGGCGGCCCGTCAGTGCAGCCCGCCGACGTCCATGTCTTCGTAGCGGACGAAGCGGCAGCCGGTCTTGAGGCGATAGCCCCACCCGATCAGGAGGAACAGCGGCAGCGTCTTCAGCGAGCGCTCGGGCCCGCGCGGCGCCTCCAGCGGCCGCGTCGCGAATGTCAGCTCGGCATCGTCACGCGCGCGCGCCTGCATGCTTGGGAGGCTGTCCTATTGCTTGAAGCACTGCATGAAGTATTCGCCGTCTTCGACTTCGACGCCATGCGTGTCGTGGCCGAAGCCAGGGAACGTGCGGTCCCAATCCTGCAGCGCCTTCAGATACCCGATGTAGGGCCCGTTCGCCGCGCCGATGACTTCGCCCGGCATCAGCATCGGGATTCCCGGTGGATACGGCACGATGCTCGTCGCGACGACGCGTCCTGCCCAGTCGTCGAGATGGACGCGCTCAGCCTTGCCGCGCACGAGCACCTGATACGCCTCGGCCGGCGTCATGCGCATCTCGGGCATGTGTTCGTACGCGTTCTGAAGGTGCTTCGTCTGCTGGCTCTTCTTCATCTGCGCGAACATCTCGTCGCCGAGATCGTGGAAGCCGAGCGTGCCGTAACGCTCCGGATACGACGCGACGAGCGCCGGCATGACGCGCTCGAGCGGCGTGTTCCCGGCGTAGTCGCGGCGGAAATCGAGCATCGCTGCGAGCAGCGTCGACCACTTCGCTTTCGTGATGCCGACCGAGAAAAGGACCAGCACGGCGAAGTCGGTCGTCTTCTCGATCTCGATGCCGCGCGCGTGAAGATACGCGGTCAGGAGCGTCGCCGGAAAGCCGGTCTTGCCGAGCGTACCGTTGTCCTCGACGCCGGGCGTCAGGATCGACACCTTGATCGGATCGAGCATGCAGTAGCCGTCTTCGAGCTTGTCGAAACCGTGCCAGACATCGCCCGGATGCAGCACCCAGCAGTTCGAATCGGTCGCGAGCTGCTCGGGCGAGGCGTCCTCGAACGCGACGCGCTTGCCGCTCTTGTCCTTGACCTTGTCCGGATTCCAGGTGCGGAAGAACCATTCCTTCTTCTTGTTGAAGTCGCGCGCGATGCGCCAGACCGCCTGGCGGAACGCGACGGCCTCGTCGATGCTTTCGCGCGTCAGCGTCCGGCCGCCCGCGCCTTCCATCATCGACGCCGCGATCTCGCACGAGGCGATGATCGGATAGAACGGCGATGTCGAGCCGTGCATCATGAACGATTCGTTGAAGCGGTGATGCGGAATCGCGTTGCGGCCGTCGCGCACGTGGATATACGACGACTGCGAGAGCGCCGCGAGCAGCTTGTGCGTCGAATGTGTCGTGAAGACCGTCGGGCCCTTCGGATCGTGCTCCTCGGGCGGACCGTGCATCGCGAGGCGTCCTGAGTACAGCTCGTTGAAGCGCGCGTAGCCGTACCACGCTTCGTCGAAGTGCACGCGGTCGACCCACGTGCCGACTTCTTCGAGCACGCGGCCTGCGTTGTAGCAGAGGCCGTCGTAGGTCGAGTTCGTGACGACGACGAACACCGGCTTCTTGTCCTTGACGCCCTTCGCGATCGGATGCGCTGCGATTTCCTTCGTCAGCGTCGATTCCTTGAAGCGCTCGGGATAGATCGGGCCGATCAGGCCATAGCGATTGCGCGACGGCACGAGGTAATGCGGGATGCCGCCGGTCATCGTGAGGCCGTGCTCGATCGATTTGTGGCAGTTGCGGTCGCAGAGCACGACCTGGTCGCGCCCGACGCACGCCATGAAGATGATGCGGTTCGACGTCGACGAGCCGTTCGTGACCGTGTAGCTCCGGTGCGAGCCGAAGATGCGCGAGATGTATTTCTCGCTGCCGCCGATCGGGCCCGTGTGATCGAGCAGCGAGCCGAGCTCGCCGACGCTGATCGAGAGATCGGTGCTGAAGAGATGCTCGCCGTAGAAATCGTAGAACGCGCGGCCGGCCGGATGCTTCAGGAACGCGGTGCCACCGGTGTGGCCCGGCGTATGCCACGAGTACTCGTGCACTTCGTTGAAATTGCGCAGCGCCGTCGTCAGCGGACCGAACAGCTTCGGGAAGTAGACCCGCATCGCCGCATGCACGCGCCCGGCGACGAATGTCGCCGAGTCCTCGACGAGCAGCACGAGCTCGTCGACGGCCTCGAGGATCTCGGCGGAGAGCGTGCGCGCCTTGTCGCGATCGCCGAGCAGGAAGATCGGGATGATCTCGTTGCGCTGGCGAATGAGATGAATCAAGCCGATCGCAGCCGCGTTGTCGCCGTCCTTGCGTGTCTTGCCGTCGCCCGACGGCAACAGCCAGTCGATCATGATCGCCTGGATCGCCGTGTCGGAGATGATCGTCGAGCGCGCGTCGTCGACCGACGAAAGCAGCAGCGTATCTATGCCGCGCGCGTCGAACTCGTCGGCGAGCGTCTTGCACGCGCGGCCGCCGGCGTCGTCGGAGCCGACGCTGCCGTGGACAATGAGGACCTTGAGCTTCTGGCGGAGGTTGCGGCGCTCGAGCATGGTCTTGCTCCCTGATGAGGTGTTCGCCGGCGGCTCGCGCCGGTGCAATCGATCTTCAGCGCTTGCGCTTCGCGCCGCGCTTGGTCTTTGCCGTCTTCGCGGATGCGTCCTCGATGACGACTTTCGCCCACATGTCGCCGTTCTCGTCCGGATGCACGTTCTGCACTTCGCGCGCGAAGCCGGGAAAGCGCTTGCCATAGGCCTCGACGGCCTTGAGGAACTTCAAGATGACGCCGCCCTTGCGGTCGACGCGCTCGCCCGGCATCAGCACGGGAATACCCGGCGGATACGGCACGATCATCAGCGCCGCGACGCGGCCCGGAAGATCTGCGATGCGAACCTCCTCGGTCGTGCCATGGATCAGCCTCTGGTACGCATCGGTCGGCGTCAGCACCTGCTCGGACAACACTTCGCCGGCCTGGTTGGCCATGTTCTGAAGATCGGAATCCGTCATGACCTGATGCATCTCTTCGCACAGATCCGGCAGCGTCATGCCGCCGTAGCGCGCGGGATACGCGTGCACGAGCTCGGGCAGCGCTTCCTCGAGCGACGCCTTGCGGTCGTAGAGCCGCTTGAACGCGAGCAGCGTCTCGAGCAGCGTGCCCCACTTGCCCTGCGTCGTGCCGACCGAGAACAGAACTAGCACCGTGTAGTCGCCGGTTCGCGCGATTTCCTGGCGTCGCGCGCTGAGAAACTTCGTGAGGATCGCGCCCGGGATGCCGTGTTTGGCGAGCTTGCCTTTCGCGTCGGTGCCGGGGCAAAGGATCGTCACCTTGGTCGGATCGAGCATGCAGAAGTCGTCGGCGACGACGTCGTCCGGAAGACCATGCCAGCTCTCGCCGATTCGCAACGTCCAGCATTTCGGATCGTTGACGAGCGCATCGTTCGACGCCTCGTGGAACGGCACCTTCTTGCCCTTGATCGCGACGCGCTCAGGTTGGAACAGCGAGAAGAACCATTCGCCCTCCTCGCGAAAGCGCGCGGCGACGGCGGAGACCGCCTTGCGGAAGTCGACCGCGTAGCCGATCGTCTCGCGCAAGAGCGCCGGACCCGACGGCTCGTCCATCATCGCGCTCGCGATGTCGAGCGATGCGATCAGCGGATAGAACGGCGATGTCGTGCCGTGCATCATGAATGCTTCTTTGAGCGGCGCCCAATCGATCACGCCGCGGTCGCTGTTGCTGACGTGGATGTACGAGGCCATCGAGAACGCCGGCAGCATCTTGTGCGTCGACTGCACCGCGAACACGGTCGGCCGGTTCTTCATGTCGCGCGGCACGCCCATCGCGTAGCGGTGCTTGTAGATCGGATGGAACTTGCCGTACGCGTACCAGGCTTCGTCGAAATGGACGCGCGGCACGCTGTCCGCGAGGAGCGCGGCGACGCGATCGCAGTTGTAGAGGAAGCCGTCGTAGGTCGGGTTCGTCACGACCGCGTGCACCGGTGCGTCGGACTTCGCATCCTTGGCGAGCGGCGATTTCGCGACGAGGCCGCGGATGTGCTCTTTCGTGAAGCGCTTCGGCGGAATCAGGCCGATCATGCCGTAGCCGTTGCGGCTCGGCTGGAAGTAGACCGGCCGCGAGCTCGCGAGCGTCATCGCGTGATTGAGCGACTTGTGGCAATTGCGGTCGACGACGACGATCTCGTCCTTGCCGACGCCGGCCTGGATCACGATGCGGTTCGACGCCGATGAACCTGCGAGCACGTAGAACGTCCAGTCCGCGCCGAACACGCGCGCAGCCATGCGCTGCGATTCGGCCGGCGGCCCTTCGATGTCGAGCCACGAGCCGAGCTCGACGTTCGAGATGCCGATGTCGGCACGCATCAGGTTCTCGCCGAAGAACTCGTGGAACTCCGAGCCCGCCGGATGCTTAAGGTAGGCCGCGCCGCCCATGTGGCCCGGCGCATCCCACTGCCAGGCGCCCTCCTCGGTCAGCTTCTTCAGCGCCTTGAAGTACGGCGGCAGCATCTTCGAGTGGTAGTCGTCGATCGCGAAGCGCACGCGCCGCGCGAAGAACTCCGGCGTCTCGCCGGCGAGGTTCACGTACTCGCGCACTTCGCGGATCACGCTCAGCGGAAGATCCTGTGCGCCTGCGCTCCGGCTCAGCAGAAAGATCGGCACGAGCAGCGATTTCTCGCGCACGGCCTTGATGATCGCGAGCGCGGGGCTCTCGGTCATCTTCGCGGTCTCGCCGAGATCCCAGTCGATCACGATCGCCGAATACGAAGCCTGCCCGTGCGCGACGATGACGCCGTCCTCGCAGTTGAGCGCGCGCACGACTTCGATCCCGTGCGCGCGGATCGCATCGCCGAGCCGGACGAGCGCGAGGCGGTAGGCCGACCCTTCATCGGGCGGATCGGCCGTCACATACAGCAGCCACGGCTTGTTCATCGACATGCGATTTCTCCTTCAGGCGTGCTCACCGCGGCTGCGATCCTTCGACGTCACGGATTCAGGTCGTAGCGGATCGTGCCCTGGATGCGCGAGGCGTCGCCGTTGCGGTCTTCGAGGTTCTTGTTCGAGCCCCAGAGGTATTCGAATCCGATCATCGTGTGCGGCGAGGCCTGCCAGGCGAAGTTCGCCGACGCGTAGCGCGTCGACTTCGGCAGCGCCTGGTCGATGATCAGGTTGTCGTTCGGGTCGATGCGCAGATAGCCGTACGAGAAGCTCGAGCTCATGTTCTCGGCCCAGCTGTGCGTGTAGCCTGCACCGCCGCCGACGGCCTTGATCGCCTTCAGCTGGAGTGATGGATCGAACGCGGCGTCGAGCCCGAAGCCCGAAATGTCCTGCAGGAAGTTCGCGTAGCCTTTGCCGCCGCTGACCCAGCCCTGCATGCTGTCGTGGCCGAATACAGACACCCCGCCGGAGAGCTGCGTTGCGTACGCGCTGGTCGAGCGCGAGCGGTTGTCGGTCGAGCTCTCGACCGCGAGATCACGCAGCAGATTCGCCCACTGGAGGTGCCCGTCGGGCGCGTTCCAGCGCAGGCCGATCGTGAAGTCCGGTCGCTTCGAATACGTGCCGAACGCGTCCGGCACCGAGATGTCGGCGTTCGGTTTTTCGATCGACATCGGCAGCGTCAGATTGCTGTCGCCCCACTTCGCCAGGATCGGCGTATAGCGCAGCTGCGGCGCGTACTTGAACGTGAACGAGTTCGGACCTTCGTAGTCGAGCGTGTTCGGGAACGCGTCGATGTCGGTGAACGCGGAGAGGTAATAGCCCGCGATGAACGAATAGGTCTCCGCGTCGAGCTCGCCGTAGAGATACTGCAGGTTGTAGACCATGTCTCCGGAGCCCGAGCCGAAGAAGTTGTTCTTGTAGACGACCTTGACCGTGCCGAACGGCGATTCGCGCTGGAAATCCATGCGCACGATGCTTTGCTTGCCGGACAGCGTCGAGCGCCAGCCGGAGTTGTAGAACGGATCGCCCTTGACCGGGATGGCCGACGTCACGAAGAGCTCGGGCGTCCCGATGCGTTTCTCGTCGACGAGCGTGTCAACCTGCGCGACGACATCGAGCTTGAGCCAGTTGTCGCTGCCGAGACTGATGTAGCCCTCGGGACCTTTGGGACCCTCGCCCGCCAGCGCGGACGGTGGCTTCGGCGGCGCGACAGGAATCGGCGGCGCGGACGCGACGGCCATCGACGGCGGCGCTTCGCCAGGCGGCGCGGCTTTTTCCTCGGCCTCGTGCCTCTCCATCGCGTCGAGGCGCGTCTTCATCTGCTGGATGACTTGCTGCTGCTGCTGCAGCTGCTGCGTCAGCTGCTGGATCTGCGCCTTGAGATCGCCGGCCGAATCCTGCGCCGATGCGGCGGCGGGCAATGCGATCAGGAGCGCTGCGGCGACGAGCCGCATCGGAAACCGGGACATTCCGTGACGAGCGTGCGCGCGAAGCATGGCATCCCTCCTCGGGTCGAAGTGCGGCGACTCGAGCGGATCGATACCTCCGTGCACGGTCTTGCGCTGTCGTTCGCGCTCACAACCGAGCCGGCGATGCGATCGTCGTCGCGCCGATGAAGCGTGGCGCGAACTCGCAAGCGGGCACAGCGTATTTATGCGGGGCAGGCCCACGGTAAAAGTACTTAAAGAGCCGCGCCACGGCGCTGCAGCCATTTCGCCGATCGAGCACGGCATCGCGCCGCTCGTGACCGTGCTTTAGCAGGTAGCGTCGAACGTGTACGGGATGCGTCTCGTGCTGTTCGACATGCGCGCCGCGATCGCGGATCGCGACCGCGGCGATATTGCCGTTCATCCCAATCTGGCTGAGCGCGATCCCGGCGAAGACGATCATCGATCATCTCGCGGGCTCATCGTCTGAGGCCCGCGCGGGATGCCGTAGTTTTACGTAACGTTGTCACGTAAAAGCCCTCTTTCATCCAACAGGACTCGGCCCGAGGATCAGACTGACTTAGAGCAGACCCATCAAAACGCACCGTTATTCCGGCGCATCGGGGTTAGAGCATGCGTGTATCGGCTTTCCGCGCCCTGGTGGCGATGTCGGCACTCTATTCCGGGCAGGCGCTCGCCAACTCCGGGCTGGAAGACAAGATCGCCGATGTCGTCGTCTGGGGCGTCGTCATCCTTGTGCCGATCGTCGGCGTCACGGTCTTCTGGGTGCTGCACGTCTGGCCGGAGCGCGTCGCCGAACAGAGGCACCACACGCAGGCCGCTGCGATTCAGGCTCTTTGTCTGATGTCGCTCGTATTTGGCGGCCTGCTCTGGCCGCTGGCGATGCTGTGGGCGTACATGAAACCGATGGAGTTCAAGCTCGCGCGCGACGATGACGATCCTCAGGGAAGGCCGGACGCCGTCCTGAAAAGAACACCGGTCAGCGTGGCGCACGCCGATAACACCGAGGTGATAACGCTGCGCGAGCAGGTCGCTGCGCTGCAGAGGCGCCTTGACACGATCGAAATCGGACGCGCGCCAACATAGATGGGCCAGGCCGGAGTATTCCGGTGCGCAGGTTCGCGACGTTCCGCCGCGGTGAAACCGACGGCGGGGTGATTTCACCAGAACGATACGGGGAAGCCACGTGGAAGTCCTGATCCTCGGTATCTACTCCTTCTTCGTCTGGCTTGTCTTCATCAAGTTCAAATGGCTGCCGTGGAATATCTATTCCCAGGTGGCGGTGGTCGTCATTGCCCTCGCCGGGCTGACCACGATGATCCTCGTGCTGAACGTGGTGGCGCCGTCGTCCAACGATGTGCGCGTGATCAACTATTCCGTCGAAGTCGTGCCGCGCGTCACCGGACGCGTGATCGAAGTGCCGATCGAAGGCAACCGGCTGATCAAGAAAGGCACGCCGATCCTCAAGCTCGATCCCGAGCCGTTCAAGTTGAAGGTCAACGAGCTGGAGGCCGGCCTTGTCAGCAGCGAGGCATCGGCCAAGCAGCTCCAGCAGGACCTCAGCTCCGCGAAGAGCAACACCGCGTCGGCGCTGGCACAACTTAACCTCTCGCGCATGCGCCTGAAACAATCGCAGCAACTGGCCTCGCAAGGTGCCGGCGCGCACTACGACGTCGATACGTACGAGTCGGAAGTCAAGCGATTGCAGCCAGCCTACGAGGCCGCACGCACCGCGGAAACGAAAGTCCAGACACAGTTGAATGCACTCGTGAACGGCGAGCAGTCCTCGGTCGCCACGACGCGCGCACAACTCGAGCAGGCGAAATGGGAGCTCGAGCAAACCGTGATCTACGCGCCCGCCGACGGCTATGCAATCAATCTGCAGGTCCGCGTAGGTTCCTATGCGGCGGCAATTCCGCTTCGGCCCGTGATGTCTTTTGTCGAGGTCGAGTCGCAGGTCATCGCGTTCTACGCGCAGAACGAATTGTCCCAGGTCGAGTCGGGCAACGAAGTGGAGATCACATTGCCGACGTTGCCCGGGAAGATCATCAAGGGCCAGGTGGACTCGATCGTGTGGGCCACCGGACAGGGGCAGTACCTCGCGACCGGCCTCCTGCCCAACAACCCGGCCGAGGGCGACCATGGGACGCCCCCGCAAAAGTATGCGGTCAAGATCAAGATCGAAGATCCGAACCATTATTTTCTTGCAATGGGCGCGCGCGGTGAAAGCGCCATCTACACCAACCACGGCGCGATGATTCATCTCGTTCGCAAGGTGATCATCCGCGTGAAGTCGCTCACCTACTACCTCGTCCTGAAACTGCATTGAGACGACACGAAGCCATGAACGGCGCCGGCCGATGGATGACGCGAGCGAGCGTGGCGACTCTCGTCGCCGCACTCGCCGGCTGTGCAAATCTCACGGCGCCGTCGAAAGACGATATCTACGACAAGGCCATGCAGGGCGTCGCGGTGCCGGCCGAATGGAGCGCTGCGGCCGAGGCCAATGCGTTCCGTCCGGAATCGATCGGGTTCGCCGAGGATGCCGAGCTCAAGGCATTGATCGACGAAACCATCGCTCACAATCCCGATTTGCGCGTGGCGGCAGCGAGGCTCGAGCAGGTCCGTCTGCAAATGCGGCTCGCGGGCGCCGATCTCCTGCCCTCCGTCACGTTCGGAGCGAAGTACTCCGACTCATTGCAGCCCGCGAACGGGCTCGACATCAACGGCTACGGCATCGCGTTGAACTGGGAGCTCGACCTGTGGGGTCGCGCACGTGCCGAGAAGAAAGCAGGCGAAGCGACGTTTCGCTCGGCCCAAGCCGACTATGTCTTCGCGCGTCAATCGCTCGCAGCGACGACGGTGCAGGCGTGGCTGCTGTGCATCGAGGCGACGCGGCAGACAGCACTCGCTGAAGCGAAGCAGAAGGCGGCGCACGAGCAGGCGAAACTCGTCGAAAATCGCGAAGCCGTCGGCCGGGCCTCGCGGCAGGAAGTCGAGATGGCGAAAGCAAGCGCACAGTCGCTCGACGATCTTGTCTTCAAGACCGAACAAGGACGCCAGCAGGCGTTGCGCGCGCTCGAACTGATCGCAGGCCGCTATCCATCGGCGACGATCACCGTGCCCGAGGCGCTGCCCGGCGATCTCGAGCCGATACCTGCCGGTATGCCGGCGGATCTCGTCGAGCGCAGGCCCGACCTCGTTGCTGCGCGCGACCGCTACGAAGCCGCGTTCTTCAGCCACGAGGAAGCGCGCGCCGCGCGCCTTCCGCGCCTCGCACTCAACGCGGGCGCCGGCAAACTGACTTCCGACTTCGTCAAGTTCAAGGACGGGCTCGATTCGACTGTGTTCCCGATCGGCGCGAAATTGCTATGGCCGCTGTTCGACGCCGGTCGCCTGAAGACCGCGGTATACATCGCCGATCAGCAACAGCAGGAAGCGGCCGCCAACTACGCCAAGACAATACTGGTCGCTTTCGGCGAGGTGGAAAACGCACTATCGGCCGATGCGTTGCTGCAGCAGCGCGAGCGCGCGCTGTCAGGCCAGGTCGAAGCGCTGCATGCCGCGGTCAGGGCGGCGCAGGAGCAGTATCGCGTCGGCAAGGGCGATCAGTACGGCGTGCTGGAGCAGGAGCTCGACCTGAATACCGCAGAGGTCTCGCTGCTGCGCGTGACGGTGGAGCGGCGCACGCAGCGCGTGACTCTCTATCTCGCACTCGGCGGTTATTTCGGCGTCGCCCCGCCGTCGTCTCCGGAAAGTTCCCACAGCCCATGAAAGCGCCACAGGACGTTCCGGCGCCGCGTCGATCGCCGTAGTTACACGAGCTATCTCGAAGTGCTCGACGCCGAACGCAACTTCTTCAACGCGCAGCTCTCGCAGTCGGCGCTGCAGAATGCGCACATCAGCGCGATCGTCGGCCTGTACAAGGCGCTCGGCTACGGCTGGCCGGTCGACGAGCCCGCAGCCGCGACCGCAGACACGGCGACCCGGCATGAGCTGGAAAAGGCGCGTGTCAGCCAATCACCGTAGTCGTCTCGACCGATCCCGCATGGGTCTTGATGGACCCGACCGTGCGCGCGCCAAGCTAATGCCGTGAACGCGCTCCAGCTCATGATGCTGGCCATCAACGCGAGCATGTTCCTCGTCGTGTTCGTGCTCGGGCTTGGCGCGACCTTCGAGGACATCACGTATCTGCTGCGGCGGCCGGGGCTCCTGCTTCGTTCGATCCTGTCGATGAACGTCATCATGTTCGCGTTCGCCATCGGGGTCTGCGTCGTGTTCGACCCGCCGGCCGCGATCAAGATCGCGCTGATCGGCATTGCGATCTCGCCGGTGCCGCCGTTCCTGCCGACTCAGCAGCTCAACGCCGGCGGAATGGCGCGATACGTCTACGGCCTGATCGTCGGCACCGCGCTCGCCTCGATCGTGGTCGTTCCGCTCGCGATCGAGCTGATCGATCATTCACTCGGCTTGAACGTGCGGGTACCGGTCACGAAGGTGGCCATCGTCGTTTCCGTCACGGTGCTGATCCCGCTCGTCCTCGGCGTGGTCGTGCACCGTTTCGCCCCGACGCTCGCCGAGCGCATTACGCGACCGCTGGCGGTGATCGGGAACCTCGTCCTCGTTGGAGCGGCGATTCCGCTGTTCGTCGCCGCGGCGCCGATGCTGTGGCCGCTCATCGGCAACGGCGTGCTCGCGGCGCTGGTCGCGTTCACGGCGGTCGGCGTTGTCGTCGGTCATTTTCTAGGCGGTCCGATCGAGGACAATCGCAGCGTGCTCGCGCTCGCGACCGGGTCGCGCCACCCGGGCATCGCGCTCGCGATCGTGAGCGTCAACTTCCCTGCGCGGACGGACGTGATCGCCGTCGTGCTGTATCACCTCGTGATCGGTGCGCTCGTCGCGCTGCCGTACGTGATCTGGCGCAAGCGCGCCCGCAAACGCGAGCGCGCTTCCTGACGACTCACTCGCCCTTGGCGAGCTCGTCGTCCTCTTTCCAGCTGTCGTCCGGATCGAACGTCTTCATCGCCTGCGCAACGGCCGCGCCGTTCTTGCCGAGATCCTTCTCGAACACGATGCCGTCGTGGCTGATCATGAAGCTCATGACGCCGGTCTCGCCGTAATGCGCCGGATACGCGATCGCCGCGAAGCCGTTGCGCATGCGTCCGCCGACGACGTAGTCGTACGCGCCGCCGGGCGCCGATGTGCCCTGCGCGGTCAGGATCCGGTAGTGATAGCCCTGATAGCCCTCCGCGCCGGCCTTCTGCGGATGCGCGTCGAATAGCGGGCCGAGCGGGCTCTCGGGCTCGCCTTCCTTCGAATCCCAGTAGAGACCGTCCGTCTTGCCGGGCGTCGACAGGAACTTCTGCGCGTACTCGAGCACCTTGTCGCCGTTGTGATCGGTCGTCGCGTAGTCGCGCTGCGCGTCGTAGTAGGCAAGGAGCGCCTGCTGCGTATCGAGCTCGTTGCGGCCGATCTGGCGCGCGATGATCTCGTCGTGGCCGGCCTTGAGGTCGAACGTGTAGCCGGTTCCGCTCTTGACGATCGGAATCGGCAGCGTCCAGCCGGCGTTGCCGACTTCGAGCCGCGATACGCCACCGCCCTCGGCGATCTTGTGGTTCGTCTTGTACGCGGCGAGGAACGCATCGACATCTTCGCGATCGATGCCTTCGGTCGGGACGAACGTCTTCCAGTCCGGGCCGAGCACTTTCGCCAGAGCGGCCTTGTCGTCCTTCTGCACCGCATCGACGAGCGCGGTCGCTGCGGCGTCGGCGGTCGGATAGACCGTCGGAGCCGCCAGAAGCGTGGCCGGGAGCAGCGCGAGCGCGATGCCGGCTGCGAGCGAGATGGGGAACATTGCGATTTTCATCTTCATGATCTGCTCCTCACCGACGCCGTCCGCCACCACCACCACCGCGCCCGCCACCACCACCGCCGCCGCCACCGCGTGATGGCGCCGATCGTGACGTCGCACTCCCCGAGCCACCGCCACGGCCGCCGCTCGAGGACATCGAGCGCTGGCTCGACTGGCCACGGCTCGCCTCGCGGCTTCCACTCGAGGGCGAGCTCGCACCACTGAACGCGTTGCTGCGTGATCCCGACGACGCGCTGGAGCTCGACGGCCGTGACGACATGCTCGAGCTCGACGGCCGCGATCCGCTGCCGCCGACGTTGCCCTGGCCGCCGCCGCGATTGCCGCCGCCGGCGTTACCGGCGTTTGCGCCGCCCCGGTTCGCAGCCGCGTTGGCGTTGGCGCGATTGCCCGTGCTGCTGTTGAAGCTCTGCTGCGCGCGCTGCCGGCTCGCGTCGCGCGATGCATCGCCGCGATAGCCGGAACGATCCTGCGATCCGCCGACGCCTTGCCCGTACTTGCCTCGGCTTCCCGAATCCGCATACGGCGTGCCGCGGCGGTTGTTCGCGTTGTGGTTCCATTTCTGGTTGCCGTTGCCGCGGTTGCCGCTGTTGCTGATCTGGTTGTTGCGGTTGATGTTGTTGTACTTGTTGACGTTGATGTCGACGTCACCATGGCCCCAGCCGAAACCACCCCAGGCCGAGCCGATCGCCGCGATACCGATACCCCACATGACGCCGGTGGCAAACGCCGCGCCGGGATAGTAGCCGGGGTAGTAATACGGCGATGGAGGCCAGTACGGCGGCGGATACGACGGATACGACCACGCGCCGTACGCGGTCGTCGGGTTGTACGACGGCACGTAGACGGTCTCGGGATTGCTCGGCTGGATTTCGATGATGGTCGTGTTCGTCGTCGCGGGCTGCGTCGTGGTGGTCGTCGTCGTTTGCGCAGGCGCCTCGACCGGCACTTCCTTCGTCACGACCTTCTGCTGCTCGTTCGACTTCAGGTTGCCGGCCTTCTGCGCCTTCTGGCGCAGGCGCTGGATCGACGCCATGACGTCCTCGGGTTGCGCGAGGAATGCATCGCCGGTCTTCTGCACCCAGTCGGGCTGCTTGCCGAGCTGATCGAGCACCTGCGGGAACGCGACGAGCGACTTGACGCTCGGATCCCACTCTTCCTTCTCGACCATGTTGACGGCGGCATCGCCCTTGGAGTCCTTGTGCGCGGCCGACCACTTCACCGCTTCGGTGACGTCGCTCGGATAGGTCGACGCCATCAGGAGCTGCGCAAGCAGCGAATCCGGATACAGCGCGACCGGTGCCATCATCTGGTCGAGCTCTTCGTTCTTGTAAAGCTTCTGCTGTGGTGCCGGCGCCGATTGGGTCGATGCCGCCTGACCCTGCGCCGCCGGCGCCGCCTGCTTCGTGCCTTGCGCCTCGACCGTGCCCGCCACCAGCAACACGATCAGCGCGAGCGCCGCACGCGCGCGCCAGCCCATCCCCGTCGTCTTCATCGTCCGGCTCCCGCGAAACTTTCGCGAACTGAAGCTTGGCGCGCGCCCGGGACGCTCACCAGCGCATTTATGCGGTTCTTGCCTAAGCAAAAGTACGTATGGCCTGCATCCCGCAACGGCCTTAGGCTTGATCAGGCCGATCGGCCGCCCGCAGGACGGGCCGGGGATGGCCGGGTCTCGGCACCTCACTCCACAAAAGGGAAGGATGGGACATGAGCGTCAACGCATCCGCACCACGTCTGGCGCGCGCGATTCTGCTCGCACTCTTCGGCACCGCATTTGCCGCGCCCGCCTTCGCGGCGAACACGGATCCCTGGGACGGCGACGTGCATCCGTCGTTTATGTTCTACGGCTGGCTGCCGGGCGTTTCGCTCGATACGCGCTACAAGCTGCCCGACAACGTCGGCGGCGGATCGGTCATCAACAAGTCCGACGGCAACATCTTCGACAACCTCTCCGGCGCGTTCATGATGTCCGGCGACGTGCGTGTCGGGCAGTGGGGCTTCTTCGGCGACCTCGCCTGGGTCAAGTTCGACAACGAGGACGGGAAATTGCGCACCTTCGACGGCCAGCACGTCGACGCAAGCCTCAAGACCACCTGGGATCTCAAGGGCGGCGTGGTCACGCTGGCCGGCCTCTACAACTTCGGGCACGGCCCGTCCGGCTACAACGACTTCATCTTCGGCGGACGCTATCTCTGGATCAAAGGCAACTTGAACTGGGATTTCAACGCAACGGGTGGCGGCGGCATCATCGGCCTTGCGAACTCCGGCAAGCTGTCGAGGGACTCGAACTCGGCCGATGCGATTGTTGGCCTGCGCGGCCAGTGGCAGTTCGGCGACGGCGGGCGCTGGTACGTGCCGTACTACATCGACATCGGCACCGGCAATTCGGAATGGACCAGCTCGGCGAACCTCGGCATCGGCTATCTGTACGACTGGGGCAACATCGCGTTCGTCTGGCGCGACCTGCGCTACAAGCAGAGCAACGACGAGTTCCTGCGCAAGTTCGATCTCGACGGGCCGAGCTTCAGCATCGGCTGGCAGTTCTAGCCGTTCCGAGCGAGTGGCCGAGATCGCGCTCGATCTCGGCCAGCAGCACGCCCGCGCCGTAGAGCCCGATCAGCGAGGACGCATCGCCGCGATGGCCGAGCGGCTGCAGAGCCCGGCCGGGCCGGAGTTCGTAAGTAGATTTGCGGATCATCCGCGCGGGCGCGTTTGCTACGCTCCCCTCGCGCGCGATGCTGCCACCCCGCTTTGACCGGCGGTCAACCCTTCCCCCTGAGGCACTGTCGCGCGCGTTTCCTTTGCGCGCTGCGCAAGCGGCCTTCTACGCAAGACCTGCTGCGTATTTCTACCGACGCGTCAGGCGAGGACTCCGGTCAGCGCCGGCACCCAGCACGTCGTTGCGATCAGCGCGAAGCCGGCCTTGGTCGGATGGATCTCGTTCTGCCACTGGCGCTTCGAGGTCAGCGTGCCGCGCGAATCGACGACGCGCACATTCGCGTTCTGCGATGCGAACGCCTTCAGCGCGGCCGCGAACTGATCGAGCAACCAGTTCGTCACGACACGCTGCTGATCCGGATCGGTGAGGCCGACCGTATCGAGCGCCGGCTTCGCCCACGGCCCGACCGCGATCGGGCCGAGCTCGAACGGATCGCCGCTCGGATAGATGTAGTCGTACGTGTGCACGAAGATGATCGTGCCGGGCGAATACATGTTGCGGTACTGCACGATCTCGCGGAAATCGGCGATCGCATAGCCGAGCGCGTGCTCGAACAGCTCGAGCCTCACGTGATCGAACACCTCGGGCGGAATCGGGCCCCAGTTGATCGTGCCGGCCGCCTGCGCCTGCGCGGCCGTCTTGACGTATTCGAGCAGCTCGTCGCCGACGACGTCGTTGCCGCCGCTCGAAAGCAGGATCGCATCGAAGCGGAACGTGCCGATCTCGCGCTGGATGCGCGGCAGGCTCAGTTTCCACTGCGCGCTGTCGCGGCCCGGCACGGCCTCGTTGAGGAACAGCGTGCCCTTGAACGCGCGCGCGAGACGCTTCTCGATGTCGATCGGCCGCGGCGGATACTGGAACCACGAATCGCCGAACGCGAGGCAGCGCTTCGCATTCGCGAAATCGGCCGTCGCGGCCGCGTAGTCGGCGATCGTCGTGAAGTTGTTGCGCCCGATGATCGGCATCGCACGCTCCACCGCAGAGTCCGGTCGCCCCATTGTCCACGCGCGGACGGCCAAATCAAACCCGTCGTCAATGTGCCCTGAACCGTCGGCACCGATCGTCGCGAACGTTCATGCCTTGGACGAATCCGCCTCGGCACATTCGGCGGGCAATTCTTCAGTCACAGCAGGAGCAAGCCATGCCACGCGGCGACAAATCGAGTTATTCCAGTCGGCAGAAGCGCAAGGCCGCGCACATCGAGGAAGGCTACGAGAAGCGTGGCGTCTCGAAGAAGACCGCGGCGAAGCGCGCATGGGCAACCGTCAACAAGCAGGAAGGCGGCGGCACGAAAAAGGCAGCGGACGCAAGAAGACGGCGACGCGCAAGAAGACCGCGGCCAAGAAAAGCGCGCGCAAGACCACACGCAGGAAATCGGCGACGAAGCGCGCACGCAGCCGCTGATTCGATCATCACCCAATACGGAGAACGACAATGCGTTTCCTGATCCTGATCATCCTTCTGCTGCTGGTTCTCGGCGCGCTGCCGACCTGGCCGTACAGCGCCGGCTGGGGCTATTACCCGAGTGGCCTCGGACTCATCATCCTGATCATCCTTGCGATCGTGCTGTTGCGCGCGGCCTGAATCGTCCGGCGAAATCGCGCGCGATTCAGCTTGATAACGCGCGATTTCCATCGATCGAACGATTTGCTCACGGCGTTCAGCGCAAGCGTGAACAGCGCGCCGGACTCGGCGCGATATTCATCCGCGAGTCGGCGAATCGGGCGCACGGTAGGCATGCAGCACGAGGCTGCGTGACGCATCGATCGGTGTAGTCACCTTGCAGTAGAGGAGAAGTACCCATGGGCAACCAGAATCAGAATCCGGGCCAGAATCCGAGCCAGAAGGCGCCGGGCCAGGACGACAAGTCGCGTCGCGACACGAACCAGAAGAACCCGAACGATCCGAACCGTCAGCGCACGCCGGGCTCGAGCGAGAACGATCAGAAAGAGATGCGGGACAAGCAGGGCAACAAGTAACCCATCCTGCGGCGACAAGGAAAACCGCGGCACCGCCGCGGTTTTCTCGTTTTCGGGCTCGCAGTCAGTCGTGGCGCGTCGAGTCGACGCCGAGCTTCGCGGCGATCGCGACGAAACGCGGATCGTTGCGATAGTCGAGCAGGAACGGCGTGACGAACAGCTGCGTCATGCCCGAATCCTTGACCTTCCAGGCCCTGTCGAGCCATTCGAACGCGCGATCGGGCTCCTTGCGGAGCGCACAGACGACCGCGATCTGGAACGGACCGCCGTAGCTGTATTTTTCGATCAGGCCGTTCAATGCAGCATCGGCGCTCGCACGATCGCCTTCGCGCTGGCGTGCGAGCGCGTCCGCGTAGTCGTGCCAGAAACCGGCGGGCTCGAGATCGGCATCGCGCCGCGCGGCGACGGGATCGTTGCGCATCAGATCGATCGTCGTCAGATAGGCGTAGGCATGTGAGAGCATCGGCTGCAACGCGATGGCCTTGCGCACGTTATTTTCGGCTTCATCGAGCCGATTCGACGCCATTTCGATGCGCGCGAGATTGAACTGCGGCGTGATCGACAGCGGATCGAGCTCGATCGCGCGGCGCGCTGTGGCTTCGGCTTCATCGAGCCGGCCTTGCGCGGCAAGCAGATAGGCGACGCGCATCGACGGGCCGGTAGTCGCCGGGCGCGGATTCGATCGCCCGACGAAACTCGACGTCCGCACCGGCGAAATCGAGCATCGCCGTCAGCTTGACGTAACCGAGCGCCAAATGCGCTTCGCTGAGATCGGGCGCCAGCTTGAGCGCCTTCTCCGCGGCCGTTTGCGCGCGTTGATACGCATCGGCGACTTCGGCCGGATCGGATAGATAAAGCGCCGACAGCGAGCGCCACGCGCTGCCGAGCCTCGCGTACGCAAGCGCGTATTGCGGATCGAGCCGTGTCGCTTCCTCGAAGTAGACGATCGCCTTGCGAGTGTCGGTCTCGTTGAAGTTCGGCATCAGATGCGCGCCTTGCAGCATCGCCGTGTACGCCGGCAGGCTCGGATCACGCGTCGGCGCATGGACGGCCGCGACCCCGCCGAGCAGCTTGAGCTTGAGCTGCTCGACGACCGCGCTCGCGATCTCGGTCTGCACGGCGAAGATGTCCTTGAGCTCGCGATCGTACGTCTCCGACCAGAGCTGCCGACCGTCGACGGCCGTGATCAGGTCGACCGCGATGCGCACGTGCTCGCCCTGCTTGCGCACGCTGCCTTCGAGCAGGTTCGTGACGCCGAGCCGTTCGCCGATCGTGCGGCTGTCGTCGTTCGTGTTCTTGAAGTGGAACGACGAAGTGCGGCCGATGATCTTGAGATCCGGAATGCGCGCGAGCACCGAGATCAGTTCCTCGGACAGGCCATCCGAGAAATATTCGTTGGACGGATCGCCGCTGGTGTTGACCAGCGGCAGCACGGCGATCGATTTGAGATCCGCAGGCACCGCAATCGTCGCCGGTGCCGATGCCGGCGCGGCCGCGGCAACCGGTGGCGCATCGTTCGGCGCATGCGCGACGCGCCAGAGCAGCCCGCCGCCGATCGCGAGCAGCACCGCGACGATGAAAAGCTCGACGCCGGTCACGCGCTGCTCGCCGCGCTCGCCGTGATACCACGCGAGCACGAGCGTGATGACGAAGCCGACCGCGGCCGCGACGATCGTCGCGCGCGCGATCCCGTCGGGCCAGCCGAAGCGCTGGCCGACGAGATCGAGCATCTGGATCAGCGCGAACGCAGCCGCGAGATACGCGAGCGACCACTGCACGATCTTGCGCTGCCGCAGTCGTTCGAAGACGTCGTCCACTCGGCCCCCGCCCTTTCGTCGCGAGTGTATCGCAGCTCCCGCCGCGCGTGCCCCGCGCTGGATTCAGGCGCCGGGCGGCACTATGGTCGCCTGCCGATCGCGGGCGCGCCGATCGCCGATGGAAACGCGATGACGTTGCTGGCCGATCTCGTCGATACCTCCGAAGCCGTCGCCGCGACGCCGGCGCGGCTCGCGAAAGTGCGTGCGCTGGCCGAGCGGCTGCGCGCGCTCGATGCGGACGAGATCGCGATCGGCGCGCAATACCTCTCCGGCAGCGCGCCGCAGGGCCGGCTCGGCATCGGCTATGCGACGCTCCACAACGCCGGCGATGGCGAACCCGCGGCACGGCCTTCGCTGACGATCGCCGACGTCGATCGCGCGCTCGGCGAGATCGCCGCACTGCGTGGCGCCGGCGCGACGGCCAGCCGCGACCGAAGCGCTGCGCGCGTTGTTCGCGCGCGCAACCGAATCCGAGCGCGAGTTCGTGATCCGCCTGATCGCCGGCGAGCTGCGCCAGGGCGCGCTCGCTGGCGTCATGATCGACGCGATCGCGGCTGCCGCCAGGCTCACGCCGGTGCCGGTGCGGCGCGCGATGATGTATGCGAAGAACGTCGGCGCGGTCGCGCGCGCGGCGCTGCTCGAAGGCGAAGCGGGCCTCGCTCGGTTCCAGCTCGACGTGCTGTCGCCGATCGCGCCGATGCTCGCGCAGACCGCGGCCGATCCCGCCGACGCGCTGCGCCAGCTCGGCGGCGAGGCCGCATTCGAATGGAAGATGGACGGCGCGCGCATCCAGGTGCACAAGTCGGGCGACATCGTGCGCATCTACACGCGCAATCTCAACGAGGTCAGCGCGGCCATCCCCGAGATCGTCGAGATCATCGCCGCGCTGCCGGCCAACGATCTGATCCTCGACGGCGAGGCGATCGCGTTCGATACGACGCGGGCGGCCGCACCCGTTCCAGGTCACGATGCGCCGCTTCGGCCGCAGGCTCGATGTCGAAACGCTGCGCGCGCGAGCTGCCGATGCGCGCGTTCTTCTTCGATTGCCTGCGACTCGACGGCGTCAGTCGTCGCCGATCGCCCGACGCGCGAGCGCCATGCAGCGCTCGTGCGCGTCCGCGCCGGGCGATCTTCGGATTCCGCGTATCGTCACCACGTCGGCCGACGAAGCGCAGGCGTTCTACGACGCCGCACTCGCGGCCGGCCACGAAGGCGTGATGGCGAAATCGCTCGATGCACCGTACGAAGCCGGCAACCGCGGCGCGGGCTGGCTCAAGATCAAGCGCGCGCACACGCTCGATCTCGTCGTGCATCGCGGCCGAATGGGGCCACGGCCGGCGCACCGGCAAGCTATCGAATCTGCATCTCGGTGCGCTCGATCCCGCGACCGGCGAGTACGTCATGCTCGGCAAGACGTTCAAGGGACTGACCGACGCGATGCTCGAATGGCAGACGGGCGCAGTTCCTCGCGCGCGAGATCGCGGCGCGATGGCCATACGGTGTACGTGCGGCCCGAGATCGTCGTCGAGATCGCCTTCAGCGACCTGCAGGCGAGCCCGCGCTATCCCGGGCGGGCTGGCGCTTCGCCTCGCACGCGTGAAGCGCTATCGCGACGACAAGCGCGCCGACGAGGCCGACACGATGGAATCGGTGCGGCGCATCTACGCCGCGCAGGGCTGATGGCGCACGGCGTCGCGAGCGGCTACGCTCTTGCGACACCATCGAGAGGCTCATCATGGATTCGCAGGCGTTGAACGTGTCTCACGTCGTGATCAGCCTGATCGCGATCGCGTCGGGTTTCGTCGTCGTCTACGGTTTCTTCAACGCGAACCGCATGCCGCGCACGACGCACCTGTTTCTGCTGACGACGTTCCTGACGAGCCTGACCGGGTTCCTCTTCTTCAAGCGCGACCAGCTCTTGCCCTCGCACATCACCGGCGTCATCGCGCTCGTCGTGCTCGTGCCGACGTGCATCGCGCTATACATGAAAAAGCTCGCCGGCGCATGGCGGCGGATCTACGTGATCGGCGCCGTGCTCTCGCTCTATCTCAACGTGTTCGTGCTTGTCGTGCAGCTCTTTCTCAAAGTGCCGGCGCTGCACGCGCTCGCGCCCGGCGCGCCCGCGAATCCCGAGCCGCCGTTCAAGATCGCGCAGGGCGTCGTGCTCGTGCTCTTCATCGCCATCGGGTTTCTCGCCGTCAAGCGATTTCATCCGGATGGCGCCGCACGGCTCGCGCCGATGCGGACCTAGCGGCTGCCGTCAGTTCGTCGCGGGAAGCCGGCCGATCTTGCGCAGCATGCGCACGATCGAGTCGCGGACGTAATCGCGGAAATCGAGCGGGCTCGTCGCTTCGAGCTCGTTCGCATGGGTGGCGAAGGCGGGCCAGAAATCCACTTCGTGGGGATAGGTCTGCGAGAGTTGTCCGACGGTCGCCTCAAAGCGATCGAGGGCCGCGAGCGTCTGGTTGTGCGTCATAGGTCACCGTGCAATCAATTTGCAGCGGCTCCGGTGCAATCGATGTGCCACGCGCGCAACGCGGCGAATCGACGATCGCCTGCTGCGCACGGCAAGTTTTTCGGGCCGCACCGCGCAATTCGTTCCCGGCGAGGAAGCGAATTCCCAGCGGGCGCGGCAGTCGCGAGCGTGCGGCCGCCGCGCGACGTCCTGCTACTTCGGCCAGCAGACCATGAAGATCGCGGCGATGATCAGCGCGTAGATGATTCCGTCGACGACGTACTTGGCGACGCTCTTCCACGGATGCGCCCACCAGATGCCGTTCGGTATCGACCCGAACGCGTGTCCGAGCAGCGCGGCAACGAGGACGATCCGGAACACCTGCGCGCCTTGCGCACCGGGCGCGAGCGTGATGCCGGCGAGATAGCCCGCGAAAATCGAGACGAGCAGACAGAACACGAACCACGTGCCGAGCGAGCCGCCCATGCTCATCGGGCCGTTCGCGCGGAGCATCACGAATGCGACGGGACCCTCGGCGTATTTCTGCTGCGTCTCGGGCTTCTTCATGTCCTCAGGCTTGCAGTAGGGCACGAGAAACATGGCCGGACCTGACCCGCCCTTGCGGATCGCTGCGCGGACTTCGTCCTCGTTCGTAAAGCCGCTGTAGTCGGGCGCGTGCCAGAACTTCAGCACCATATTGAACAGTGCGCTCGCGAAGAAGACGAGCACGGTCGAGATCAGGATCGGCAGCCAGAGTTGCGCGAGCGAAACCATCTTCGTTCTCCTCGTTGCGGTTGAAACCCCGCGCAATCTACTCCGGATACGGCGTGCGATATAGTTGAGGTCGCCTTCGCTCGGAGCGCACGCATGCACCGCCTGATTCTCGTCCTCGCGCTGCTTTCGGCGGCCGTTTCGGCATCGGCTCGACCCTGGGACGATCAGGTCGCCGACGCAACGCAGCGCAACTTCAGCGAGTTCCTCGAGCTGCTCGCGATTCCGGACGTCGCCGATGTCCCGGCCGACATCCAGCGCAACGCCGCTTTCCTGAAGAGCGCCTTCGACAAGCGTGGCTTCGAGACGGCGCTGCTGGCCAATCCCGCGAACCGGCCGCTCGTCTACGCGCACCTCGGCGCGCACGCGCCGGGCGCGAAGACGGTGCTGTTCTACATCCACTTCGACGGCCAGCCGGTCGTGCCGGCCGAGTGGGCGCAGAAAAGCCCGTTCGAGCCCGTCGTAAAACGGCGAGATGCGAACGGGGCATGGCAGCCGGTCGATCGCGACGCGCTCATGGCGAAGCCGCTCGATCCCGAGCTTCGCGTGTTTGCGCGCGCAGCGTCGGACGACAAGGCGCCGATCCTGATGATGCTGACCGCGATCGATCTATTGAAGGCCGCAGGCAAGTCGCCGGAAATCGACGTCAAGGTGATTCTCGATTCCGAGGAGGAAATCAGCTCGCCGAGCCTCGCGGGCGTCACCGCGGCGAACGCGGCGCTGCTGAAGGCCGATGCGCTCGTGATCCTCGATGGGCCCGCGCATGCGTCCGGACGCCCGACGCTCGTGTTCGGCAATCGCGGCATCGCGACGGCGACGCTCGTTGTCTACGGCCCGCGCGCGCCGCTGCACAGCGGTCACTACGGCAACTACGCGCCGAACCCGGCAATGCGCCTCGCGACGTTGCTCGCCGGCATGAAGGACGACAGCGGCCGCGTGCGCATCGAAGGCTGGTACGACGGCATCACGCTGACCGACGCCGATCGCGCGGTGCTCGCGGCGACCGGCGACGACGAGCCGGCGCTGTTGAAGCGCATCGGCATCGCGAAGCCCGACGCGGTCGGCAAGACGTATCAGGAAGCGCTGCAGTATCCGTCGCTCAACGTGCGCGGCATGGCGTCGGCATCGATCGGCGCGAAAGCGGCGAACATCGTGCCGAGCGACGCGACGGCCGAGCTCGACTTCCGCACGACGCCCGAGACCGACGGGCACACGCTCATCGACCTCGTGCGCAAATACGTCGAAAAACAGGGTTATCACCTCGTCGACGGCGCGCCGAGCGACGCCGATCGCGAGACGTACGACAAGCTCGCGAGCTTCACGCCGGGCGCCGTGCAGAAGGCCGAGCGCACGTCGATGGATTCGCCGGTCGGGAAGTGGGCGTATGTCGCGATCCGTTCCGAGCAGGGCGCGAAACCCGATGCGGAACCCGTCCGCATCCGCATGCTCGGCGGCACGTTGCCGACCGACGTGCTCGTCGAAGCGCTGCACGCGCCGTTCGTGATCGTGCCGACCGTCAACGCCGACAACAACCAGCATGCGCACGATGAGAATCTGCGCGTTGGGAATCTCGTCAGCGGAACCGAGACGGTTTACAGCTTGCTGACGACTGCGTATCGCTGAAACGGCCCTAACCTAACCCTGCCCTCTTCCGCGCGCGGGAGAGAGGAAAGGCATCAGGTTTGGTGCAGGGCCTGCGTCGGATCGAGCGAGGCGGCGCGGCGCGACGGGATCCAGCACGCCGCGACCGCGACGAACGTCAGCAGCGCCGCGATCGCGAGGTAGATCAGCGGATCGCTCGCACGCACTTCGAACAGCAGCGCGGCCATCAGACGCGTCACCGCGAGCGCACCGGCGAAGCCGATCGCGACGCCGAACACCGCGAGCTTCATGCCCTGCCCGATCACCATCTGCTGCACGTCGGCCGCACGCGCGCCGAGCGCCATGCGGATGCCGATTTCGGCCGAGCGCTGCGTCGACCGAGTACGCCATCACGCTGTAGACGCCGAGGGTCGCGAGCACGAGCGCAAGCGCGGCGAACACGACCAGCAGCGTCATCGTCAGATCGCGGTCGGCCATCGACTGGTCGACGAAGTCGCGCATCGTGCTCGGATTGGTCAGCGGGATGCCGGCGATCGACGTCGTGCAGCGCGGCGCGCACGCTGGCGGCGAGCGCGGCCGCGATCGCCGTCGGTGCGGACCAGGATGCCGGTGAAGTTCTCGCGGCGCTGGAACACCGGGTAGATACATCTCGGCCGCCGGCGGCGTCGGTCAGGCTGCGTGTGCGTGTCGGCGACGACGCCGACGATCTCGCCGGTCAGTCCGCAGCATGCCGGTGACCAGCTTCTGGCCGATCGGACTCTCGTTCGGGAAGAGCTGCTTCGCCATCGTCTCGTTGATGATGACGACCGGCTGGCTGGTCGGCGTGTCGTGCTCGTCGAAGTCGCGGCCGGCCTTGAACGGAATGCCGAGCAGCGCGAAGCGGTTCGGACTGATCAGGTGGCGGATCGCGAGCGGCCGTTCGCGCGGCGGCGGCAGCGGCCGGCCGACGACGGCGTATGGCGACTGCCCGTTGTTGCCGCTGAGCGGCGGGTTGTCGCTCAGCGCGACGCCCTTCGCGCCCGGGATTGCCTGCAGGCGGTGGTACAGGCGCGAGTAGAAGTTCGCCGATGCCCTCGGTGCGCGGCCGGATACTGCGGTCGGCGGCACGATCGACGAATCCGGCGAAGATGCCGTCGGCGCGAAAGCCCGGCGAGACGTTCTGGATGCGCACGAAGCTCGAGATCAGCAGCCTGGTCACGACCAGCAGCACGAACGACACGGCGATCTCGGCGATCAGCAGCGCGCCGCGGAAGCGGTTGCGGCTGCGGTCGGCGGTCGAATCGCGGCTCGAATCCTTGAGCGCGTCGTTGACCGCGTGCATCGACGCCTGCATTGCAGGCACGAGGCCGAGCACGACGCCGCAGAGGATCGAAACGCCGAGCGTGAAGACGACGCACCACCGGGTCGAGCGAGATCTCCTCGGCGCGCGGGATGAAATTGTGGCCGACATGTGCGAGCAGCGGCAGGCGTCACGGCCGCGAATGCGAGTCCGAGCATGCCGCCGGCGAGCGCGAGCAGCACGCTCTCGGTGAGGAACTGCGCGATGATGTGGCTGCGCCGCGCGCCGAGCGCAAAGCGGATGCCGATTTCCTTGCGCCGGCGCGAGAAGCGCGCGAGCACGAGGTTGGCGACGTTCGCGCAGGCGATCAGCAGCACGGCCGCGACCGCGACGAACAGCATCGCGTACGTCTGGCGCTGGTTGCCGACCAGGTCGTCGAGCAGGAAGTCGACGTCGATCTTCGACTTCGCATCGACGTTGGTCGGATGCGCCTGCTGGTAACCGGCTGCGATGACGTCCATCGCGGTGCGCACCTCCGCGATGCCGACGCCGGGCTTCAGGCGCGCCAGCACGTTGTAGAAAAGGCCACCATCGTCGATCTGCTTCTGCACGACGAACGGCGACTCGTACGGACGCGCCGTGAAGATCGCGATCTGGTTCAGCGGGAATCCGGTCGCGTCCTTCGGCAGCACGCCGACGACCGTGTAGGGTTTGCCGTCGAGCGTCAGCGGCTGGCCGACGACGTCCGCGCGCCCCGCGAAATGCTTCTGCCAGTAACCGTAGCTGAGCAGCACGACCGGCGCGCCGCCAGGCTTGTCCTCCTCGGCGATGAAGTTGCGGCCGAGCACCGGCTGGATGCCGAGCAGCGGAAAATAGTTCTGCGAGACGATCAGACCCTGCACCTGCTCGGGATCGCCCGCGCCGGTCACGGTGTACGCGTTCGGCGTCGACACCGAAATATCGGTGAACACCTGCTGCCGCTCGCGCACCGCGAGCATGCGCGGCCAGGACACCGGCGCCTGCGCGAGCCCTCGATCAGGCAGCGACGACTGCAGCTGCACGATGCGCCCCGCGTCCGCGTACGGCAGCGGCCGCAGGAAGATCGTCTCGATCATGCTGAAGATCGCGCTGTTCGCGCCGATCCCGAGCGCGAGCGCGAAGACCGCGACGAGCGAGAAGCCCGGCGACTTCGCGAGGGAGCGGAACGCGTACGCGAGCGTGTTCATGCGTGGTGTGCGGTCTCGGCAAGGGCCGCGCGACGATGGCACGGCCTGTCAGTCATGGGATGAGGAAAAGGGACGATGGGTTGCACTCCCCGCGGTCCGGACGAACTCCAGCGTTCGCGGAGCAAGAAATCTGCCACGGCGCAGGGCCCGAAATGGGCGGTTCCGCGGGCTTTGGCGTGTGTCCGCGGTGATCGGAATCGAACACTGCTCGATATCGGACACTTCGCGACCGTCCGACCCGGGACCCAGGCGACGACACCCGCGTCGACGGTCCGATGCGACTCGACGTCGCAATCTCCATCGTCGGCAATCCGTCATGCACGCGCGAGACGCCGGCTTCTTGACGCGTGCTGACGCCCATTGTCATGAAGTACTTGTTTTTGTCACAGGTATAGAAGTACCTAATGTTTCATTAGCGCTTATTGTGTGACGAGCCTCGCAGTTCGGCGAGAACGCCGTCAAGGCGCGCGACGCAGCGCCGATAGCGACGTTCGGGTAACGGTGGAACGTGATCCCTGATGAGTCGCGCACGATTCGCGCGCCGGCTCACTCGCGATCCATTTGCTCTCCCATGCCAACTTCGGGCGCGTGCCAGGCACGCCTCGTTCCACTCATGCGCACTCAGCGCAACCTAGGAGATTCGTACACATGCGTCGGTTCGTTCTCAGCCTCTCCACCCTTGCACTCTGCTGCTCGTTGCAGCTGGCCAGCGCCGCCTCGGGCGGACTTCCGATGGACCCGTCTTTCACGTACCAGGGTCGCCTTACGTACAAGGGCGCAGCCATCGATGGTCCCGCCGATCTCTCGTTCAAACTCTACGACTCGGCGACCGCCGGCCACACAGTCGGCCAGGCCATCGTCGTCTCGGGCTATCCGGTCGACAAGGGTCTCGTCGCGATCGATCTCAACTTCGGCCAGAACGCATTCGGCGCACAGCAGCGCTGGATCGAAATCTCGGTCAACGGCGTGACGCTGTCGCCGCGCCAGGCCGTGCGTCCGGCGCCGGTCGCCGCGTATGCGCTGTCCGGCAATCCGGGTCCGGCGGGTCCGGCCGGCCCGATCGGTCCGATGGGCATCCCGGGTCCGATGGGTCTCGTTGGCCCGGCGGGCGCGATTGGCCCCGCGGGTCCGGTGGGCACGCCGGGTGCGATCGGCCCGATGGGTCCGGTGGGCACGCCTGGCGCGATCGGTCCGATGGGTCCGGCCGGCGCGATCGGTCCGGCGGGTGCTGCGGGTCCGGTCGGTCCGGCGGGCGTTGCAGGTCCGGCGGGCACGATCGGTCCGATGGGTCTAATGGGCCCCGCGGGCATGATGGGTCCGGCGGGTCCTGCAGGTCCGACCGGCGACGCAGGTCCGACGGGTCCGCAAGGTCTCGTTGGCGACATCGGTCCCACGGGTCCGCAGGGTGATGCCGGTCCTGCAGGTTCGCAGGGCGACACCGGCCCGCAGGGCGATGCCGGTCCGCAAGGCGCGCCGGGCGACTCGAACGTGCACTTCTTCGCGGCAACGGCCGACGAGACCACCGTGTGCGGCGCCGACGCCGATCGCATCGTGCTCGGCGACAGCACGCTCGATGCGCATTCGGAAGCGCTCGTCGTTGTCACGACGACCGTGCACGACGACGGCAGCGATCTGCCGGCGGCCGGCTCGACCTACGTCACGTACTACAACACGGGCCTCGACGTCGATTGCCCGAGCAACCACTGGATCCTGCGTCAGGTCACCGCGGCGCCGACCGCGCTGCCGCTCGGCCAGAAGTTCAGCGTGATGTTCACGCTGCCGGCAGCGTAAGGAGCATCGATATGCGAATCCGCTTTGCACTGATCGGACTCGCGCTCGCGGGCGCGGTGTCGGCCTCGGCCGCTCCGCGCGCGACGATCGCACCGGCACCGCCGGCGTACCAGATCGAAACCCACGTGATCGGATCGGGCGGTTACTCGATCAGCGTCGACGAGGACTACGTGCTCGACGCGACGATCGGCGACTGGTCGGTTGGCATGGTGAAGTCGTCCAGCACCATCGGCTACGAAATCGACGGCGGCTTCTGGCCGTACATGTCGAAGGCCGACTGCTCGGGAGCGACACCGGCGTTCACGACTGATCTCTCGGTCTGCCGCTAAACGAGTGATGTGAGCCAAGGCCCTGTCGCCTCGCGCGGCAGGGCCATTTTCTTTTTTGTGCGCGTGGAGGCCAGGGTCGGAATCGAACCGGCGTACGCGGCTTTGCAGGCCGCTGCATGACCACTCTGCCACCTGGCCGGCGGCGAGGCGCGAGCTTAGCATCGAAGCGATCGGCGACAATGCGAGGCTCGAGGCAGCTGCGCGGACGCATCCGATGGACACACGCATCGTCGATCTTTTCGGCATCGAGCTCCCGGTGATCCAGGCGCCGATGGCAGGCGCGAACGGGCCCGAGATGGTGATCGCGGTCAGCGAAGCCGGAGGTCTCGGCTCGCTGCCCGGTGCGCTCCATACACCGAGGCAGCTCATCGAAGCGCTGGATACGGTGCGCGCCGGGACACGGCGGCCGATCAACGTCAACTTCTTCGCGTACAGCGCGGCGCCCGAAGACGCAACGAAACAGAACGCGTGGCGCGAGCGCTTGTCGCCCTACTACGCCGAGCTCGGCATCGCGCCGGATCCGAACGCCGCGACGAACCGGCGCGCAGCGTTCGACGACGATTTCTGCGCGATCGTCGAGCAGTTTCGTCCAGAGGTCGTGAGCTTCCATTTCGGATTGCCGGTCGCGCCGCTCGTCGCGCGCGTGAAGCGCGCGGGTGCGAAAGTGATCTCGTCCGCGACAACGGTCGCGGAGGCGCGGTGGCTCGAAGCGCACGGCGTCGATGCCGTGATAGCGATGGGCGCCGAGGCCGGCGGACATCGCGGCAATTTCCTCGGCGACGACATGGCGACGCAGGTCGGCACGTTCTCGCTCGTGCCGCAGATCGTCGCCGCGGTCCGCGTGCCGGTCATCGCGGCCGGCGGCATCGTCGATCGAAAAGGTGTCGTCGCGGCGCTCGCGCTTGGCGCGTCGGCCGTGCAGGTCGGCACGGCGTACCTGTTCACGCCCGAGGCGAGGATTCACGCGGTCTATCGTGCCGCGCTGGACGCGCGCGATCGCTCGACTGCAATCACGAACGCATTCACGGGCCGGCCCGCGCGCGGCATCGTCAATCGGCTGATGCGCGAGCTCGGCGCGATGTCCGATCTGCCGCCGCCGTTCCCGACCGCGGCCGATGCGCTGGCGCCGCTGCGAAGCGCGGCCGAGGCAGCAGGACGCGACGATTTCTCGCCGCTATGGGCCGGTGAATCGTTTCCGCTCGCGCAGCCGATGTCCGCGGCGGCGTTGACGCGGCTGCTCGCAAGTCCATAGCGCGGATGGAGGCCAGGGTCGGAATTGAACCGGCGTACGCGGCTTTGCAGGCCGCTGCATAACCACTCTGCCACCTGGCCGGTGACGTGCTCGCGGATCGCGAGCAAGACCGCGTTCCCAAAACAAAAAACCTCGGCGGGCCGAGGTTTTTGGATGGCTTTGGCCGTACACGTTCTTCGAAGAAGCACTGAGGCGATCGAAGGCGTTGTACAACCCTGGCCAGACGTAAGGGCAACACTCTTGCGAGCCGTTGAACCAGACGTGGAGCGGGAAACGAGACTCGAACTCGCGACCCCGACCTTGGCAAGGTCGTGCTCTACCAACTGAGCTATTCCCGCGTGGGACCGCGCATATTACGGAATGAGCGCCGGGTGTCAACCTGCAGCCCGCGGAAAAGGGGCCTTAAAGCGGCGATTTTATCGCTGCTCACGGAGGACCGGCCACGCCACCCTGACGTAGACGATCGCCGACCAGATCGTCAGCACCGCGGCCGCGACAAGCAGCGTCTCGCCGGCGTGGAAAAGCCGGCAGGCCTTCGAGATCGTGCTGGTACAAGAGCACGACGATCGCAACGATCTGTAGCGCCGTCTTGACCTTGCCGAGCGTCGCGACGCGCACGTGCGCGCGCTGCCCGATCTCGGCCATCCATTCGCGCAGCGCCGAGATCGTGATCTCGCGACCGACGATGATCGCCGCTCGTGATCGCCATCAGCGGCGTCGGATTCTCCTGAACGAGGAGGAACAGCGTGACGGCGACCATGAGCTTGTCGGCGACGGGATCGAGGAACGCGCCGAACGCCGAGCCCATGTTCCAGCGTCGCGCGATCCAGCCGTCGAGCCAGTCGGTGATCGCCGCGGCGATGAAGATGAAAGCGGCCGCGACGTTCGCGCCCATGAACGGCGCGTAGAACACGACGACCATGACCGGCAGCAGCAGGATGCGAAACAGCGTCAGTGCGGTCGGGATCGTTATGCGCATCGGTCGTCCATGAAACGGTGGCATAGATCCGCTCGGCGAGATCCTTGCTGATTCCGCGCACGTGCATGAGTTCCTCGACTCCCGCCTTCTGCAACCCGCCGAGCCCGCCGAAGTGCTTCAGGAGCGCCGAGCGGCGATGCGCACCGACGCCCGGAATCTCCTCGAGGCTCGACGCCTCGCGCGCCTTCTCGCGGCGGCCTCGTGGCCCGTGATCGCGAAACGGTGCGCTTCGTCGCGCACCGCCTGGATCAGGTGCGAGGCCGGCGACTCCGGTCCCGGCCATAGCGTGCGGCCCGTCGCGCCGAGGATCAAGGTTTCGTCGCCCGAACGCCGCGCCTCGCCCTTTGCGACGCCGACGACCGGGACGCCCGTGATGCCGAGCTCGACGAGCACGTCGAGCGCCTGCTGCACCTGGCCCTTGCCGCCGTCGATCAGGAGGATATCGGGCAGGCGGCCCTCGCCGGCCTGGATGCGCCGGTAGCGCCGTTCGAGCGCCTGGTGCATCGCGCCGTAGTCGTCGCCGGGCGTGATGCCGCTGATGTTGAAGCGGCGGTACTGCGATTTTTCCGGACCTTCCGGCACCGAACACGACGCACGAGGCGACCGTCGCCTCGCCCATCGTGTGGCTGATGTCGAAGCACTCGATGCGCTGCGGCGTGTCCTCGAGCTCGAGCAGGTCGCGCAGCGCCTCGAAGCGCGCGAGCAGCGTCTGCCGGCTCGCGAGCCGCTGCGCGAGCGAGGCTTCCGCGTTGCGGCGCGCGAGATCGAGAAACCGCGCGCGATCGCTGCGCACGTTCGCCTTGATCTCGACGCCGTGGCCGCTGCGCTCGGTCAGCGCCTCGGCGAGCGGCACGCAATCCTCGGGCGCGTGGCTCACGATCAACTCGGTCGGCACCGGCCGTTCGAGATAGTACTGCGCGATGAACGTACCGAGGATCACGGCTTCGTTCGCATCGGTCGGCAGTCGCGGGAAAAAATCGCGCGAGCCGAGGCTGATCCCGTTGCGGAAGAAAAGCACGGTCACGCACGCGATGCCGTTGCCGATCTCGCACGCGATCACGTCCATGTCGGCGTTCGCGCCCTGCACATAGTGATGCGCCTGCACACGCTTGACGGCCGCGATCTGGTCGCGGATCAGCGCCGCGCGCTCGAACGCGAGCTCGCTCGACGCGCGCTCCATCGTGCCGACGAGCTCCTGCATGACCGCATCGGCGCGCCCGTCGAGGAACATCGCCGCGTGGCGCACGTCGTCGCCGTATGCATCGCGCTCGATCAAGCCGACGCACGGCGCCGTGCAGCGCCCGATCTGATGCTGCAGGCACGGCCGCGAGCGGTTCTTGAAATAGCTGTCCTCGCAGTTGCGGATCTTGAAGAGCTTCTGGATCAGGTTGAGGCTCTCGCGCACCGCACCCGCGCTCGGAAACGGCCCGAAATAACGCCCGCCGCCGCTGCGCGCGCCGCGATGGAATGCGAGACGCGGATACTCGCCCGGCGTCAGGTGTATGTACGGATAGCTCTTGTCGTCGCGGAGAACGATGTTGTAGCGCGGCTTCAGCGACTTGATCAGCTGCGCTTCGAGCAGCAGCGCCTCGGCCTCGGTGCGCGTGACCATCGTCTCGATGCGCGCGATCTGCGCGATCATCGCGGCAACGCGCGGATCCATGTGGACCTTGAGGAAGTAGCTCCCGACGCGCTTCCTGAGGCTGCCGGCCTTGCCGACGTAGAGCAGCTCGTCGTTCGCGCCGAACATGCGGTAGACGCCGGGCGAATTGCTCAGCGAGCTGACGAATGCCTTGCCGTCGAACTCGGGCTGTGACTCGGGTGAGGACATGCGTTCATTATGGTGGGTCGGTCAAGCGCCATTGCAAGCAGCGCCGACTCCGACGAGTCAGGCTTCGCCGATGCCGACGTGCTTCGCGGCGCCGCTGTTGAGGTCGATCCGCATGACCTCGTGCAGGTTCGTGTTCGCGACCCACAGTACGCCCGCCGCGAGCGAAAGCCCGCCCGGCTCGTGGAAGCGGTAGTTGATGCGCAGCGCGCGCACGTCGCCGCTCTTGCGGTTCAGCACCTTGATGCCGTTGTTGTAACTGTCGGCGATGAAGACGATGCCGCGCGGATCGACCGCGATCCCGAGCGGATTCGAAAGCCGCGATTCGGCGCGTGAGCCCGCGGTATCGCCGAACTCGTAGAGGCCCGCCCCGAGCGCCGTCTCGACCGTCGCTTCGTCGACATGCACCCAGCGGATCGCCGACGCGGCCGCATCGGCGACGACGAGATGGCGCCCGAGCACCGCGAGCGCGCTCGGCTGCGCGAAGCTCGCGCCGCCGCCGTTGCCGTCGACGAGCCCAAGCTGTCCGCTGCCGGCGAGCATCGAGACCTGCTCGGTCGCGAGATTGATTCGCCAGAGCTGGTGCAAGCCCGAGACCGCGACATAGAGATCGTCGCCGATCAGCGCGACATCGCTCGGCGAATGCAGCGTCGCCTCCTGCGCCGGCGTGTCGTGCGGACGCATGCGGCCCGGCCGGCCGTGCCCGACGAGCGTGTCGACGTTGCCGGTCGCGAGCGAAATCCGGCGCACCGCGTGATTGCCGCGATCCGCCACGAACAACAGGTCGCGCCAGCGCGCGAGGCCTTGCGGATCGTCGAAGCACGCCTCGCCCTGCAACCCGTCCGAGAACCCCGGGTTGCCCGAGCCGAATTGCCGCAGCACGCGGCCTTCGTGCGTGCATTCGAGGATGCGGTGATGGCCCGAATCGGCGACGTACACGTTCTTCGCGTCGGCGAGCAGCTTGCCCGGGAACGCGAGCGGCAAACGCGGCTCGGGCCGCAGCGCCGGCGGCGCCGGCTCGTAGATGCGAAGGTCACGGATCGCCGCTTCTTCGAGCAAACGCCCGATCGCGGTGTCGATTTCGCGACGCCGTCCTTCGCCGGCGAAAACCGCGGCGAGCCGGCCTTCCGCATCGATGAGCGCAATCGTCGGCCACGACGTGACGCCGTATTCCTGCCACAGCCTGAAGCCCGGATCGTTCGCGACCGCGTGCCGCAGCCGATGCCGGTTCACCGCGCGCAGCACGCCCTCGCCCGCGACCTGCTGCGGATATTTCGGGCAATGCACGCCAATGACCGTGAGGCCATCGTGATACTTGTCTTCAAGGAAGCGAAGGTCCGGCACGACGCTCCAGCAGTTGACGCAGTCGTACGTCCAGAACCAGAGCAGGATCACGCGCCCGCGCAACTCCGAAAGCTGCGGCCCGCGCGTCGAATTGACCCATTCGATGTCGGCCGGAAACTCCTTCGCGGGCGCGCGCGCGGTCATGCGCGTGCCTTCGCGCGCGACGCATTCAGCCGCTCGATCAGCAGCGCCGAGCCGCTGCGCGCGAGATCGAGCACGTGCTCGAAATCGCGATTGCCGCCGTAGTACGGATCAGGTACTTCGTCGAGGCCGTCGAAGCCGACATGCTCGAGAAAGAGCTCGGCCTCGCGCGCATCGTCGCGCGGCCGATGCCGCTGCAGCGCGCGCAGGTTGACGCGATCCATCGCGAGCACGAGATCGAACGCGTCGAAATCGCTCGCGCGCACCTGCCGCGCACGATGCTGCGCGAGCGGATAACCGTGCGCTTGTGCGATCTCGATCGCACGCGGATCGGCGCCCTCGCCGATGTGATAGCCCTCGGTGCCGGCTGACGCGACCTCGGCCGCGATGCCCGCACGCGCGAGCTCGACGCGCGCGACGGTTTCGACCATCGGCGAGCGGCAGATGTTGCCCATGCAGACGAAGAGGATGCTGGCGTTTTTCTCACGCACCATCGCGCGGTATTCGGCTGTGCAGTCGCGTGTGCATCGCGGAGGATTCCGAGGCTAGCACAGCCGGTCGAAGACAACACAAGTGTTGAATCTGCACAACAGATATGTTGTAGTCTGCGTCGCGTGAGCCCGAAGCAGTTCAGGAAGTGGCTCGCGTCGCTGGGCGCCGTGTTCGCGCCGGGCAAGGGTGGCCATCTCAAGGTGCTCCTGAATGGCCGACGCTCGGTGCTGCCGATGAGCTCGCGCGAACTGAAACGAGGCACGGTCGAGGCAATCCTGAAGCAGCTCGACATCAAGAACTGACATGTCGCATCTTCGCTATCCAGTCGTGCTGTCGCCTGCCGAAGAAGGTGGCTTCGTCGTCACTTTTCCGGATGTGCCCGAAGCGATCACGCAAGGCGAAGACCGAGCCGACGCGCTTTCGAATGCTCGCGAAGCGCTGGAAACCGCGCTCGAGATCTACGTCGACGACAATAGCGATCTTCCCACGCCGCGCGCACCGAAGCGTGGGCAGGCACTCGTTTCGCCGACGCCCCTGGCGACGCTCAAGTTCGAGTTGTATCAGGCGATGCGCGAGCAAGGCGTGCGCAAATCGGAGCTCGCGCGCAAGCTCGGCTGGCACATGCCGCAGGTCGATCGGCTCCTCGACATCCGCCATGCATCGCGGCTGGATCAGATCGAGCGCGCGGCTCGCGTGCTCGGCAAGAACGTCAACGTCGAGATCGGCGACGCGGCCTGAGCAGCGTCAGCGCGTGCTCAGCAATTGTTCGACGCGCGCGAGATCCTCCGGCGTATCGACACCCGGCGGAAACGGCTCGGGCGCTTCGCGCACCGCGATCCTGAATCCATTCTCGAGCGCACGAAGCTGCTCGAGCGATTCGACCAGCTCGAGCGGCGTCCGCGGCAACGATGCGAACCGGCGCAGGAATCCCGCGCGATACGCGTAGATGCCGATGTGCCGCAGAAACGGCACGCCTGCCGGCAACGTATCGCGTCCGCGCGCGAACGCATCGCGCGGCCACGGCACCGGCGCACGGCTGAAGTACAGCGCGTAGCCGCTCGCGTCGGCGACGACCTTGACGCAGCTCGGATCGAACAGCTCCTCGATCGTGCGCACCGGCGTCGCGAGCGTCGCCATCGGCGCATCACTTTCGGCGAGCGCGGCGGCGACGGCGCGGATGCCGCTCGCCGGCGCGAGCGGCTCATCGCCCTGCAGGTTCACGACGATCGTGTCGTCGGACCAGCCGCACGCGGCTGCGCATTCCGCGAGGCGGTCGCTGCCGGATGCATGGTCCGCGCGCGTCATCGCGACGCGCACGCCGCTGCCGTCGAGCGCACTTGCGATGCGCGCGTCGTCGGTCGCGACGACGACGTCGGACGCGCCGGCCGCGAGCGCGCGGCGCGCGACGTGCACGATCATCGGCTCGCCGGCGATCGGCGCGAGCGGCTTGCCGGGCAGGCGTGTCGAAGCCATGCGGGCGGGAATCGCGACAATGAAGGCCGGGGCGGACATGAGCGGCGAGCGTAGCGGACGCGTCGCCGAAGCGACAACTGGGGCCGCGCGAAGGCCGGCGGCCCGCGATAGACTCCACGTCACGACATGCGCCCGCCCCCGCCTTGACCGTCTCGATCCCCGTCCGCGCCGCAGCCGCCTCGCCGCTTCCGCTGCGCGCCGCCGTGATGATGATCCTGAGCGCGTGCTTCTTCGGCCTGATGGCAATCACGATCCGCTACGCGTCGCGCCAGCAGCACGCGTTCGAGATCGCGTTCTTCCGGAGCCTTTTCGGCGCGATCTTCGCGCTGCCGCTGATCTGGGTGCGCGGCCCGAGCGTGCTCGTCACCGGCAAGCTTGGCTTCTATGTCGCACGCTGCGTGATCGGCATGCTCGGCATGATGGCCGGCTTCTGGGCGATCGTGCATCTGCCGCTCGCGCAGGCGATCGCGCTTTCGTACTCGTCGCCTTTGTTCGTCACGATCGGCGCCGTGTTGTTCCTCGGCGAGATCGTGCGCATGCGGCGCTGGTCCGCGATCGCCGCGGGTTTCATCGGCGTGCTGATCATCGTCCGGCCGGGCGCGGAGAGCATGTCGAGCGGCGCGCTGATCGCGGTGCTCGCGGCCGCGATGAGCGGCATGACGACCGTCAGCATCAAGTTCCTGTCGCGATCGGAGCCACCGGATCGCATCGTGCTGCTGACGACGCTGCTCTGGGTGCCGCTCTCGCTGCCGGGCGCGCTGACGGTCTGGCGCTGGCCCGACGCGGCGACGTGGCCGTGGCTCGTGCTGTCGGGTTTCCTCGGCACCGGCGGGCACTATTTCTGGACGCGCGCGCTGCGGCTCGCGGATGCGTCGGTGCTCGCACCATTCAGCTACATGCAGCTCCTGATCGTGACCGCGCTCGCGTGGCTTCTCTTCGATGAGAGACTCGACGCGTACACGGCAACCGGCGCCGCGGTCATCATCGGCGCGACGCTCTACATCGCACGGCGCGAGGCGAAGCTCTCGCGCAAGCACGCTGTCGAAACGCCCGCCGCGGGCGCGGAGCCGCAGGTATGACCAACGACGATCCAGATACGGCAGCCACGCGCAAGCACGGGCGTGTGCCCGATTTCACGAGCGCGCTCGCACTCGCGGTCAGCATCTTCGCGCTCGCGATCGGTGCGTGGCAGACGCGCTTGATGCAAGGCCAGGCGCGGGCGAGCGTCTGGCCGCATCTCGAAGTCGGCTACACGTACAACAGCAATGTCGACGAGAACGGCTTCATCTGGCACATCGACAACAACGGCGTCGGGCCCGCGCGCGTCGAGAGCATCACGCTGACGCTCGACGGCAAGCCGATGAAGAACTGGAAAGAGGTTCTGACCGCGCTCGGCTTCCACGGAGAGATGCGCGTCTCGACGACGAGCCTTTCCGGCGAGGTCATTCCGCCGTCGCTGAACCGGGAAACCGCGATCGACGCGATCCGCGTCAACCAGCGCGAGGCGGCGGTGCTCTTCAAGGAAGCGGTGCCGCGCTTTCGCATGGACGTCTGCTTCTGCTCGGTCTACGACGACTGCTGGGTCGCGCACTGGCAGAAGACGAAGGTCGATCCGGTCGCGAGCTGCCCCACCGCACAGGCGACCGAGTTCGAGGAGTGATGCATCTCGCGGCCACCGAGTGGACGCGCAATGCCCGCGACTACTTCGCCGGTGTCTCCTGATAGTAGCGCTCGAGCCACTGGCCCTTCTCGAGGACATAGATCGCGGTCGAATGCACTTTCGGCGTCAACGCTTCGTTGCCGCAGCCGCCGTCCTGTGCCGCCGTGCACTCTACGCCTCGGCCACGACGATGCAATGCGCTGAGCGCATGCGTTTCAACGCGGATCCGGCGTGCCGGTGCCGGCTTCCCACGGCTTTGCAGAGCCAAACACCGCCGCGTAGACACCGCAGGTCCACGCGATCGCGGCGGTCCACGCGGCGAGGATGTCGGATGGATAGTGCACGCCGAGGTAGAGTCGCGAGATGCCGACCAGCACGACGAATGCTGCCGCGACGAGCGCGACCGGCCAGCGCCCGCGCGTCGGCCAGCACAGCAGGACTACGACGCAGGCGAGCGTCATCGAGCCCATCGCGTGGCCGCTCGGAAAACTGTAGCTGCCTTCCGGCGCGATCGATTGCCAGAGAGTCGGCCGGTCGCGCGCGAAGATCGGCTTCGCAGCGAGATTGAGCAGCGCGGAGCCGACAATCGCGAACGTGGCGAACAGCGTCTCGCGGACACGGCGCCGGAACACGAGCGCAGCGACGAGCGCAATATCTGCCGGCACGACACCCCAGAGATAACCGAGCGACGCGACGACGACGAAGAAGCGATCGAGCGAGGCATTGCCGACGAAATGCGCCCATTCCAGCGAAGGCAGGTCGAAGAAAAAGCCCTCGCCCTCGCGCAGCTCATGAGCAAGCGCGCCGAATCCGGCGAGCGGCAGCAGCACGCCTAAGAAGATCAACAGCAGCGTGAATCCGTGCCGGCGCGCGAATGGCGCCCCGGAGGATGCCGCGGCGCGAACGGCGGCAACGATCTCAATCGGCATGCGCCGTCGGCTGGAACTTCCGCGCAACGTAATCCTCGATGACCCCAACAAACTCGCGCGCAATGTTCTCGCCGCGCAACGTCATCGCTTTCTCGCCGTCGATGAACACCGGTGCCGCCGGCGCTTCGCCGGTGCCGGGCAGCGAGATGCCGATGTTCGCGTGACGCGATTCGCCCGGCCCGTTGACGATGCAGCCCATGACCGCGAGCGTCAGGTTCTCGACGCCGTCGTACTTCATGCGCCACTCCGGCATCTTCGCGCGGACATGATCCTGCACGGTCTTTGCGAGCTCCTGGAACAGCGTCGACGTCGTGCGCCCGCAGCCGGGGCACGCGGTCACCAGCGGCGTGAACGCGCGAAGCCCCATCGTCTGCAGGAGCTCCTGCGCGACGATGACTTCGCGCGTGCGCGATTCGCCGGGCTCCGGCGTCAGCGAGATGCGGATCGTGTCGCCGATGCCTTCCTGCAGCAGCACGCCGAGCGCGGCAGTTGACGCGACGATGCCCTTCGAGCCCATGCCGGCTTCAGTGAGGCCGAGATGCAGCGCGTAATCGCAGCGACCGGCGATGTCGCGATAGACCGCGATCAGCTCCTGCACGCCCGACACCTTGCACGACAGGATGATCCGATCGCGCGCGAGCCCGAGCTCCTCCGCACGCGCCGCGGAATCGAGCGCCGAGCGGATCAGCGCCTCGCGCGCGACGCGAGATGCGTCCCACGGCGCCGCGCGCGTGTGGTTTTCGTCCATCAGCGCCGCGACCATCGACTGGTCGAGCGAGCCCCAGTTCGCGCCGATTCGGACCGGTTTGGCATACTTCAGCGCGAACTCGATGATCGTCGCGAACTGCACGTCGCGCTTCTTGCCGAAGCCGACGTTGCCCGGATTGATGCGGTATTTCGCGAGCGCCTCGGCGCAGGCCGGCTCGCGTTCCAGCAGCTGATGGCCGTTGTAGTGGAAATCGCCGATCAGCGGCACGCCAGAGCCCATCATGTCGAGCCGCTCGCGGATGCGTGGTACCGCGGCTGCCGCCTCGTGCGTGTTGACCGTGATGCGCACGAGCTCGGAACCCGCACGCGCGAGCTCGGCGACCTGCTTGGCGGTGCCTTCGATGTCGGCCGTGTCGGTGTTCGTCATCGACTGCACGACGACCGGCGCAACGCCGCCGACCTGTATGTTGCCGATGCGGACAGCGATGCTCGGACGGCGCGGGCGCGCCGCGGGCAGCGCGGTGTCCGTCGGGGTATTTCGATTCATTTTGGGATCAACCTCCGGCCACGGCGCGCTGCGCGGTTGCCTCGTTCGCGGGTTCGGCCGCCTCGCCATCGAGCGGCGGCAGCGCGAACTGAAGATAAATACCGGTCGCCTCGATGAGGCCGATCCCGCGCACGCGCTCGGTGCGCGCCGGCGCCGGTCGGCCCTGCTGATCGGCGGGCACGCTGACCTCGACCAACGACGCCGCGCGCTCGAACAGCGCAGGCGTGATTAGCGACGTTGGGTCGGTCTCGTCCGGACGCAACGACGTCAGCAAGAGGCCACGCATCGACGACTGCATGCCCGCCTCGTCCGCGTTGCGAACGCCGGCCGGCAGCGCGCGGCGGCTCAGGAGCTCGACGCCGGCGTCGACGCGGCCGTGATCGTCGATACGGATCCAGCGGATCGTGCCGATCATCCAGTCCGGCGTGCCGTCGCCGGGCTCGGCGAGCGCGAGGCCGACGAGCTCGCCGATGCGCGCGCGCACCGCTTCGCCGCCGGGGCCGCGTTCCCAAATCACGCGATAGCCGCCGAGGCTCTGGTCGAGCACACGCGCCTTGAGTCGCGTCGCGCGCGCCGATTCGCCACTGCCGATCGCCCACGACGCGATGCGGTCGCTTTCGCTCAGGCTGATCGCCTGACCGCGCACGCGGCGCAGGAAACTTTCGAAATCCTCGTTGCCGGCGAGCACGTAATGGAGATCGTGCAGGCCGAGCACCGTGTCGAGCTGATAGCCGCCGCCGAGCCGCGCGTGCGAGCGCTGGCCGGTCGCGGTCCAGCCGTCGACGAGCCGTTCCGCGAGATCGATGTCGATCTGCACAGGCGGGCCGCCGCGCAGTCGAAACGTCGCGACGCGCGCGCCGGGCGGCAGGATGTCGATCTGGCTCTCGATGAACTTCAGCAACGGCTTGATGCCGATCGACAGCACTTCGAGCTCGCCCTGCCCGCGCTCCTCGGGCAGATAGCCCGGGCCGTGGTCGGCGTCGGTCGTCATCGAGATGTCGCCGACGATGGCGCCCGCACGCAGCTCGCAATACGGCGCGACCGTCCGCGTGAACGCGATGACTTCGAGCAGCTCGCGCTGCGTGTAGCGGTAGGGATTCGCAAGCGCGAGCAGCAGCGCATGACCGTATGCGAGCTTCGCGTTGACCGGCGTTCCGAGCAGCGGATCGTCGACCGGGCGGTCGTCGAAACGCACCATCGTCAGGAACCGGTACACGTCGTGCATCGCCTGCCACGTGCCCGCGGGCGGCGTGCGATAGAGCAGATACGCCTTCGCGAGATGGTCGCCGCCGTGCTGCAGCGCGCGCAGGCCGGCGAGCGCGACCTGCTTGGTTCGCATGAAGGGCACGCTGCCGGCGGGCGCGCAGAGCTCGGCAAGCGCGACGCGATAGCCGAGCGCGAGCTCGCTCTGGAACTCGAGCGCGATCGCGCCGAGCTCGACTTTCTGCGGCGGCAGCGGAAAGCTCGCGCCAACGATCTGCTTGTCGGTCAGCGCCGCGAGCTGCGCGACCGGATGACGCAGGATCTCGAGCGCATCGAGCCGCTGCACCGCGTCGACCTTCATGCGGTTGATCTGGCGCAGCCCGTCGAGCAGGAGCTTCGTCGTCGCGTTGAAGTTCGCGAGCGGCAGCGCCGCGACCCACGAGCGCAGCGCGCGCGCCTCCGTCGCGAACGCGCCGGCAGTCGGCGCGTGACGATCGGGCGTTCCGCGAAGCAGGCGGCGGTAGCGGTCGGTCATCGGCTGGGCATGCGGATTTACGTTGTTAATTATGGCCGAACTTCCGTGGTGGCGCCCGTCGCGCGGTTGCCCGCTGCTAAGCTCACGGACCATGGACGACGCGGTGTCGACGTGACGTCGAAAGCGCTAGATTCGCTGCGGGAAGCCGCCGTCACGATCCTCGCCGCGATCGCGGCGCTGCTCGCGGTGCTTGCGATCGACCCGGAGGCGCCAGCAGGCGTGCTCGCGGTCGTGCTGAGCATCTCGCTCGCGCGGAGCCACCTCGATCATGGCCTGCGCGAACGGCTCGAAGCGGCCGTCGCGCTGCCGCTCGTCGCGCTCGTCGCCGCTGGCGTCGGTTTGCTGCTGCACCGGCTGCCGTGGATCGGCGCGCTCGTGTTCACGGCGGGTCTCGCCCTCTCGATCTGGCTGCGCCGGTTCGGGCCGCTCGCCGCGCGCGCCGGCTCGCTGATCGCGCTGCCGTTCGTGACGCTGCTCGTCACGCCGTATGTGCGGCCGACGAAAGTCGGGCCTGTGCTCGCGGTGCTGATGCCAGTCGTCGTCGCGCTGATCGCACTCGCGTCGGTGACGCTCCTCCAGATGCTCGCGCGACGCGTGCGCGTGTTGCCGCCCGCGAAGGACGAGCCGCTGATCGCGCCGCCGGCGAAATCCGAGGGCACGATGCGCCCCGACGCATCGACACGCATGGCCATCCAGATGGCCGTCGCGCTCGCCGTGTCGTTCGTCGTCGGGTTCGTATTCTTCGGCGACCGCTGGTCGTGGATCGTGCTCACGGCGTTCATCGTCCAGAGCGGCAACCGCGGACGGCTCGACGTCGCGTACAAAAGCGTGCTGCGTGTCGTCGGCGCGGCGGCCGGGACGATCGTCGCGCTCGTATCGGCGATGCACCTCGGCGCACATGATGCGGCGACCGTCGCGCTGATACTCGCTGCCGTATTCTTCGGTCTCTGGCTGCGACCGCTCGGCTATGCGTGGTGGGCGCTCTTCGTCACGCTCGCGCTCGCGCTGCTGCAAGGTTTCACCGGTGCGCCGGCGCAACAGATCCTGTGGCCGCGGCTCGAAGAGATCGTCATCGGCGCGATCATCGGCGTCGCCGCGGCGTGGTTCGTGCTGCCGGTGCGGTCGACGGCGGTGCTTCGACGTCGCATCGCCGATGCGCTTGCCGCCCTGTCGGAAGCGCTCGATCCCGCAAGGACAGAGCGCACGCCCGACGCGTTTGTTGCGGCGCTCGCGCGTGTCGATCAGGTCGGCGTTGCGTTCAAGGCGAGCCGGTTGTTCGCGTCGCGGATTGGCCGCGCGGATCCGGCCGGCTGGATCGACGCGCTGATGGCGTGCCGCACGCCAGCGGTCGCGCTGATCGATGCCGGTGAGACGCCAGGCACGATCCGCAAGCTCGTCGGCGCCGCGCGCAAGGCCGTGCAGCAACCATCGGAATTGCTCGCGGCGTTGACCGACTTGAGGCGCGCGCTCGCCGCCTGATCACGTGCCCGCGCGTACGAGCGCGCCGCGCACGAGCCGCGCGGTGATGCGATCGCCGAAGCCGGTCGGATTGGCGAGGCCGAGCCGTTCGAGCACTTCGCTTTCCTGATCGGCGTGTCCCGGCGACACGAGCGCGCCAAGCACGGCCGGCCAGCGCCGCCAGTCCGCGGTCGACTTCTTGAGCCACAGCAGCGCCGGCAGCAGCCTGAGTTCGATCGCCGTGAAATCGCTGCCGAACGGAAATGTCGGAAAGAGGCCGCGCGACGTGAACGGCTTCATGCGCTCGGCGAGATCGTGCGGCGTATTGCGGCGCCATGCGTCCGGAATGCGGAAATCGCGCGCGAGCTTGCCGGCAGCGCGCGCCTGCTCCGCGAGCTCGTCCTGAAAACGCGCGTCGCTGATCGCCAGCATCGCGCGGATGCACGCCTCGTCGCTCTTGCCGCGGATGTCAGCGATGCCGTATTCGGTCACGTAGATGTCGCGCAGGTGCCGCGGGATCGTCGTGTGCCCGTAGTTCCAGCGGATGTTCGATTCGATCTTGCCGTCATGCGAGCGCGTCGCACGCAGCAACAACACCGAGCGTCCGCCGGCGATCGCGTGCGCCATTGCGACGAAGTTGTACTGGCCGCCGACGCCGCTGACGACGCGGCCGTCCTCGAGCGCGTCGGACACCGCGGCGCCGAGCAGTGTCACCATCATGCAGGTGTTGAAGAAGCGCGCATCGCGCCGCTGCGTCGCGTCGCGCATTTCGTGGCCGCCATAGAGCTGGTTGACGTCGGAGACGCGGCTCATGACGAGGCCGTCGTAATCCTCGCCCGAAAGCTCGCGCAGCCACGCGTAGAACGCCTTCGAGCCGAGGAAGAACGCGCCCTTGAGATAATGGCCGCCACGCAGTTTCGCGCTGTCGACCGTCGCGCCGGCGTCGAGCGCGCGCTGCACGTCGAGATCGTCGTAGACGACGCGCTTCAGCACGCCGCCGCGGCGCAGGTGCATGAAACCGTCCATGACCATCTCGCTCGCGCCATAAAGTCCGCGCGCGAATGGACCGAGCCCGCCGTAGCGTGCGACGAGCGGATCCGCCGCCGCGTCGTCGCCGCGCAACGCGCCGAGCGCGGCGACGTAGTCGGCGTTGCGCGCCTGACGCAACAGCAGCGCCGCGACGATCGCATCGGACAACGCACCGATGCCGATCTGCAGCGTGCCGCCGTCGCGCACGAGCACGCTCGCGTGCATGCCGATCGCATGCTCCACCGGATCGACCGCGTCGCGCGGTAGCGCGAACAACGGCTGCGGCGGCGCGTCGTCGACGATCGCGTCGAACATCTCGGCGCCGACTTCGGCATCGCCGCCGAGGAACGGCAGGTCCGGATGCACGACGCCGACGAGCATCGGCTTCCGCCCGCCCGCGGCCGCAACCGCATCGAGCACGTCGAGCGTCACGTCCGGATTGCACGAAAGGCTGTAGCGCGCACCGCGCCGCGCGACGAGCTGCACGATCGCATGCAGCTCGCCCGAATCGGCGAGATCGCGCGCGACCTGCGTGTAATTGATGCTCGCGTAATCGCGCTGCGCCTTCGACGCATGCAGCATCGCGCCGGACATGAAATAGAACTCCTGGATGCGCACGTTGTCGGGCACGCGATCGGCCTTGAGGTCGATCACGTAGTCGAGCCGCGGATAGTTTTCGCCGAACTGACGCGCGAGGAACGGGGCGAGGAAGCGCCGCTCGAGATCGCTGCCCGGCACCGGCACGTCGAGCGACAGCGCCGTGTAGATCGTCAGGCGCCGCGACGGATCGGCCTTGAAGCGCCGATAGATCGCGTTGAGCAGATGATTCGGCTTGCCGAGGCCGAGCGGCGCCGCGATCGCGACATCGCCTTTCGCGTACGCGAGGATGCGATCGACGATCGCCTCGAAACGCGGATCGTCGACTTCGTTCGGGATCTTCTCGGCCATGCGCGGCTCCGTTCGGCGACGGCCATGATCGCAGATCGCGTGCGCCGCGCGCGTGCCGACGAGGCCGTTGTTCATGCGTATCGCTTAGACTCCGCGCCATGGACGTCGTCGCGCCCCGCCGTCTCGCACCGGACAACCTCGCGGTGCGGCTCCTCGCCGAGCAGGCCTTCAGCCGCGCGGCCGGCGCGCCGCTGCTCGAAGGCAACAAGGTTGATCTCCTGATCGACGCGCGCGTCAACTTCGACGCGTGGCTCGCCGCGATCCGCAGCGCGCAATCGTTGATCCTGATCGAGAACTACATCTTCCGCGATGACGCGACCGGCCGCGCGTTTCGCGACGCGATGGCCGAGCGCGCCGCATCCGGCGTGCGCGTCGCGGTGATCCGCGACTGGCTCGGCTGCAAGGGCCAGTCGAGCCTTTCATTCTGGCAGCCGCTGATCGAAGCCGGCGGCGAAGTGCGCACGTACAACCCGTTCCGGCTGTCGAGTCCGTTCGGCTGGCTGTCGCGCGATCATCGCAAGCTGCTCGTCGTCGACAACACGGTCGCGTTCATCGGCGGCATCTGCGTCAGCGGCACGTGGCTCGGCGATCCGGACCGTGGCATCGCGCCGTGGCGCGACACGGCCATCGCCGTGCGCGGGCCAGCGCTTCGCGATCTTGCAAACGCGTTCGCCGATTCGTGGACGACGCTCGGCGATGCGCTGCCCGAGAGCGTGCTCGAACTGACCGAGCGCTGCCTGCCGGCGGGCCAGGTCGATCTTCGCGTCGTTGCAACCGTGCCGAACACCGCCGGCCTCTATCGGCTCGATCAGCTGATCGCCGCGATGGCGCGGCGAAGCCTTTGGATCACCGACGCGTATTTCGTCGGCGTCGCGCCGTACGTGCAGGCCGTGTCAGCCGCGGCGCGCGACGGCGTCGACGTGCGCCTGCTCGTGCCGGGCACGAGCGACATTCCGGCCGTCGCGTCGGTCTCGCGTGCTGGCTATCGTCCACTGCTCGAAGCCGGCGTGCGCGTGTTCGAATGGAACGGCTCGATGCTGCACGCAAAAACCGCCGTCGCCGACGGCCGCTGGGCGCGCGTCGGATCGAGCAATCTCAATCTCGCGAGCTGGATCGGCAACTGCGAGCTCGACATCGCGATCGAGGACGAGACGTTCGCGCGCTGCATGGAGAGCGCAGTACGAAACCGATCTTTCGAATGCGACCGAAATCGTGCTGAAGCTGCCGAAACGCTGGCGCAAGGCCGCGGCCGAAACCGCGCAGGACGATGCCGAAGGACCGACCGACATAGCCGACGCGGTGCCGCCGCTCGAAACCTCGACGCCGCCGCCGGCGCCGAAAGCGAGCGCGCGCGTCGGGCCGCCCTACCCGCGCGCGCGCGGCGGAAGCTCGGGCCGTGCGGCGGCGGGTGCGTTGCGGTTGGCGAACTCGGTCGGTGCGGCGATCACGAACCGGCGCGTGCTCGGGCGCACGGAGTCGGGACCGTTGCTGATCGCCGGCCTGTTTCTGCTCGCCTGCGCGGTCGTCGGCGTGCTCTGGCCGCAAGTCATCGCGTGGCCGCTGGCGGCGCTCGCGACGTGGATCGGCCTCACGCTGATCTGGCGGTACATCGCCAAGCAGTCGACTTGAACTCGCGTCAGTACTCGTCGCAGGCGACTTCGAAAGCGCTCTTGAACAGCACGTCCTCGCGCTCGCCCTGCCATTCGTAGGCGCCGATGTCCGGACCACTACCGGCCACGCGCGGGTACGCCGCACCACGCTGATCGAAGGCGAGCGGAATCGAGTTGGCGCCGACGTCGATGCCGGGGCTTCCCTCGATCAGCGCGTGCGTAAACGTCGGACCGCCGTGATCGGCAAGGGCGCTGAGCCGAGGACACAACGCGACCGTGTCCGCAGGCGTGCCGCTCGACGAGTGCGTGATCAGGTTCGCGAACCCCGCAACCGACGGCGCGCTGATGTCGAGCGGATCTACCGCGACCGATCGATTGTCCGCGACGATCGAGCTTTGCGCGGTGATCGGCTGATCCGAATAGATCCCCGCCGTGTATCCATACGACCCATTGCGCGCGACGGTACTGTTGATCAGCTTCAGAGGACTGTTCGAAACGGACGCCGCTCCGGCATACGGCGCGAAGTTGCCCGATAGCGTGCTGTCGACGATCTGCGAGGTGCCCAGCGTGTCGATGCGGATGCCGCCGGCGATCTCGGCCTGATTTCCCGAAATCGTCGAGCTTACGATCGTGACGTCGCTGACGCCCACGACCATCAGGCCGCCACCGATCGCCGGCGCCTGCGGCGCTATCACCTTGTTGTCGGCGATCGTGCTCGCCTCGATCGTCACGAGATCGCTCGCGAACACACCGCCGCCGTAGGCCTGCTGCGTTCCGGAGTACGCGACGTTGTTCGTGATCGTCGTGTTCTGCAGCCACAGCTCGCCCTGAGCGTAGATGGCGCCTCCGGCCGCAAACACGTTGGCGCCGAACGCCGCGTCGACTTCACATCCGGTCACGATCGAATCTTCGATCACCAGGCTGCCTTGCACGAGGATGCATCCGCCACGAGCGAGCATCCCCTGATAGTGGCCATACGCGATTTTCAGGCCCGAAATCGTGAGCGTGCCGGTGCCGTGTTCGAGGACGCGGTCGTAAAAGCCGTAAATGGCGAGGTAATGGCTCGCTTCGGGCCCGACGCCTGGACCCAGCAGCGTCAGATCGCTCACGACGATCGGGATTTTTCCGTACAGCGTTATCTCGCTGCACGCCAGTTGCGTCAGATCGATCACGTCGCCGCTCACGGCGCTTGCGATCGTGTCTCGCAGCGAGCCGGCTCCTGAGTCATCGCAGTTGGTGATCGTGCGGACCGTATTCGGATCAGTCGGCGCGTTTTCGCGCGCCGGGAACGCGATCGCGTCGCGCCATGAGGGGGCGGCGATCGAACCGGCCGCGAGAAGCGCAGCCACGCACGTCGGCAAGGTCTTTCTCGGTAACTGGCAAGCCATTGAATGGATCCTCGAACGGAACCGCATCTCCGACGCCCAAAGCGACGGTGCGGCCTTCCGTGGTCCGTACGGGAAACCTGCGCGCGTCCGGACAGAACCGACGCGCAGTCAAACGAACGCGCAATGCTTGCCACGTATCCCGTGGTGGCGCAGACTCGCGCGTCCCGCGACCGCGACGCTCAACCGATCGCACTCGACGCGTCGCCGACACTTCGCCATGCCGGATTTCACCGAACAGGCAATCGCCGCGGCGCGAGGTCCTCACGCCCTCAGCGCTGAATCGCCTCGCGCGCGACCTGCTCGAAGACGCGCTCCCGCTGATCTGGCTCGAAGGCGAAATCTCGAACTTCACGCGCTCGGGCCCCGGCCACCTCTACTTTTCGCTCAAGGACTCGGCCGCGTTCATCCGCTGCGCGATGTTCAAGCCGCGCAGCGGCTGGCTGCGCTTCAAGCCGGCCGACGGCATGCACGTCGTCGCGCGCGGGCGCGTCGACGCTCTACGAGGCGCGCGGCGAGTTCCAGCTCGTCATCGAGCATCTGGAGCAAGCCGGCGAAGGCGCGCTGCAGCGCGAGTTCGAGCGGCTGAAGGCGCAGCTTGCGGCGGAAGGCCTGTTCGAATCGGCGCGCAAGCGTCCGCTGCCGCGTTTTGCGCGACGCATCGGCGTCGTGACGTCGCCCGGCGGCGCCGCGATCCGCGACGTGCTGAGCGTGATCGCGCGACGCTTCCCGCTTGCGAATGTCGAGCTGCTCGCGATTCCCGTGCAGGGCCGCGAGGCGCCGCCGGTCATCGCGCGCGTCATCGCGAAGGCTTCGCGCGCGGCGCGTCACGACGTGCTGCTGCTGACGCGCGGCGGCGGATCGCTCGAAGATCTCTGGGCGTTCAACGACGAGGCTGTCGCGCGCGCGATCCATGCGAGCGCGATCCCGGTCGTCACCGCGATCGGCCACGAGATCGACTTCACGATCGCCGACTTCGTCGCAGACCTTCGCGCACCGACGCCGTCGGCGGCGGCCGAACTGCTCGTGCCCGACGCGGCCGATCTCGCGCGTCTGCTCGAACGCGACCGGCGGCGACTCACGCAGTGCATGGCGCGCAAGCGCGAGGCGCTTGCAGCAGCGCCTCGACCACGCGTTCGCGCGCCTGCACGCGCAACGTCCGCAGGCGCGCCTCGCCCGCGCGCGCGAGCGTGCGCGAGCGCTGGAGCAGCAATTGCGCTCGATCGGCGTGCGCGCGATCGCAATGCGCTCCCTCGGCGTCGCGCGGCTCCGTGCACGGCTCTCGGCGCAGGATCCGCTGGTCCGGCTCGCGCGTCAGGACGAGCGCGCACGCACGCTCGGCGCGCGGCTCCGGGCCGCGATCGTGCGCACGGCCGAGCGGCGCGCGTTGCGTCTCGCCGAGCTCGCACGCACGTTGAACGCGGTGAGCCCGCTCGCGACGCTCGATCGCGGCTACACGATCCTGCTCGACCGGCCGTCGGGTCACGTCGTGCGTTCGGTGTCGAGCGTCTCCGCCGAGTCGAAGCTGCGTGCGCGTCTCGCTGACGGCGAAATCGATCTGCGCGTCGATCCCGAATAGCCGACGACGTGTCGCCTCTCGCGCGCCTGCGTTGCAGTGGCGGCGATTCGCTCGCGCTTCAGCTCCGGCTGCGGTGCATCCGATAGCATGGACCGATCCCGCCACGATGAGCCCGCCACGGAGTGCCCGATGCTCGCGAAGCAATATCCGTACTACCTCGCCAACAAGGCCGCGCAGCCGAACACCGACCTCGAAGTCACCGACAAGTACTCCGGCGAGGTCGCGACGCGCGTCGCGCTGGCCGACGCGAAAGCCGATCGACGCGGCGATCGCCGCGGCGGTCGCGGCGGAAGCACCGATGCGCGCGATGCCGCCGTTCGCGCGCGCAGGCAGTGCTGCGAGCACTGCGTCAAGCGGTTTCGCGAGCGCTACGACGAGCTCGCGATGGCGCTGTGCATCGAGGCCGGCAAGCCGATCAAGGATTCGCGAAGGCGAAGTCACGCGCCTGATCGACACGTTCAAGGTCGCCGCCGAGGAAGCGGTGCGCATCGACGGCGAGGTCGATCAATCTCGAAATCTCCGCGCGCGCAAGGGCTATCGCGGCTTCGTGCAAGCGCGTGCCGATCGGCGCCGTGCTCGTTCATCTCGCCGTTCAATTTCCCGCTGAACCTCGCCGCGCACAAGGTCGCGCCGGCGATCGCGGCCGGCTGCCCGTTCGTGCTGAAGCCGGCCGAGACGCACGCCGATCGGCGCGCTGATCATCGGCGAGGTGCTCGCCGAGACCGATCTGCCGCCCGGCGCGTTCTCGATCCTGCCCGTGCACGTCGCGACGGCGCCGACCTGTTCACGACGACGAGCGCTGCAAGCTGCTCTCGTTCACCGGCTCGCCCGCAGTCGGCTGGGATCTGAAGGCGCGGGCCGGCAAGCAAGAAAGTCGTGCTCGAACTCGGCGGCAACGCGGCCGCGATCGTCGATGCCGACCAGCGCGCGACGCCTCGACTACGTCGTCGAGCGCCTGATCTTCGGCGCGTTCTACCAGTCGGGTCAGAGCTGCATCGACGTGCAGCGCATCCTCGTGCATGAGTCGATTCTACGACGAGGTTCCGCGAGCGTTTCGTCGCGCGCGACGAAGAAGCTCGATGCCGGCGATCCGAAGGACGAGACGACGTTCGTCGGCCCGATGATCGACGAGACCGAGGCGAAGCGGCTCGACGAGCTGGATCGCACGAAGCGCGTCGACGCCGGCGCGAAGGTGCTGTGCGGCGGCAAGCGCAAGGCGCGATGCTCGAAGCGACCGTGCTCGAAGAACGTGCCGCGCGACGCGAAGCTCAACGCGCATGGAAGCGTTCGGCCCGGTCGCGCTGCTCGCACAGTTCGACGACGTTCGACGACGCGATCGCGGCGGTCAACGACTGCGACTTCGGCCTGCAGGCCGGCGTCTTCACCAACGACGTCGCGCAAGGCGATGCGCGCCTGGGACGAGCTCGATGTCGGCGGCGTCGTCGTCAACGACGTGCCGAGCTTTCGCGTCGACAACATGCCGTACGGCGGCGTGAAGGACTTCGGGCCTCGGCCGCGAAGGCATTCGCTACGCGATCGAGGACATGACCGAGCGGCGGCTGATGGTCATGCGCGACGTTTGAATCGCGAGCGTCACGCGAACGCGACCGCAACCGGCTGCCGTTCGGGATCGGCGCTCAGCGTGCGACGATGGCCCAGCGCTCGTGATCGCGCCAGCGCCCGCCGATCTTGAGATAGCGCGGCGAAAACCCCTCCTTGCGGAATCCGCACGCTTTCGCAAGCGCGATTGACGCGCGATTGCCGGGCTGGATGTTCGCTTCGAGCCGGTGCAGTTTCATGACGCCGAACGCATGGCGCACGACGGCCTGCAAACCTTCGCGCATGTAGCCCTGCCCCGCGTGCGGCGCGAATGCGTAGTAGCCGGTGTAGGCACTGCGGAGCGGGCCCATGACGACGTTCGAGATCGTGATCACGCCGATCAGCGCGTTCGTATCGATGCGGCGCACAGTGAATGCGTTCTGCTCGGCCTGCGACATGCGCGCGAGATAGGCGTCGAACTTCGCCGGCGTCGCGGCCGGTGCGACCCATGGCGTGTGCAGCGCACGGCTTCGGCGCGCGGCGGTGATGAACTCGGCTTCGTCGATCGGCGAGAGCCGGAGCAGGCGGATCCGCGACTTCACGCTCGCGCCGTCATCCGGGACTCCGCAGCGATGATTCGATCATATGCGGCGGTTCACGAAGAACGCCGTTCCGGCCACAACTTCGACATGCGACCCTCGGATACCGCGCGCAGGTCGCGGTGTGGACGCCGTCTCAATCCCTGGTGCGCCGCGCTGCCGCGGCGTCGAATGCGTCCGTGAAGATATCGTCGCACAGATTGTTCCCGTATGGCGTCGCCCACCACGGCGTATAGCCGGTCTGGGTATCCCAGTCGGCGTCATTCGGACCCGGCGTCGTGTCGAGCGAGTTCGGACAGAGGCTCGATGACGGCGGCCCCGTGAGAGCGTTCTGCGGGAACGCCGGGACGCTGCCGCTCAGGCGGTTGCCGCCAACGCGGAACGCAAGCAGCGAGACGAGGCTCGAAAGATCCGGGATGGGGCCGGTCAGCTGATTGTCCTCGACACTGAAATCCTGCAGCGAGACGAGGCTCGAAAGATCCGGGATGGGGCCGGTCAGCTGATTGTCCTCGACACTGAAATCCTGCAGCGAGGCGAGGCCCTGCAGACTCGGGATTCCACCCGAGAACTGGTTCGAGTACGCGAGGAACGTTTCGAGGTTCGCGAGGCTTTCGAGCGCGGGCAGCGGCCCGGAGAGTGCGTTCGCGTTGAGACGGACAGTCGCGAGGCTGCTCAAGCCCGAAAGCGGCGGCATGGGGCCATCGATGTCGTTCTGATGCACATCGAGTATCAGGAGCTCGGTCATGCCCGATAAATCGGGCAGCGGTCCGGTCAACGCGTCATTGTCGAGATCGATCACCTGCAGCGCGGTCAATCCCGTCAGCGCGGACGGCAGCGGGCCGACCATGTTGTTGTGGGCCAGCACGATCGACGTGACGTGTGTGGCCGCGCCGTCGCAACCGATGCCGCCCCACGTGCATTCGGTGCCGGGATCATTGAACACGGGCTCGCCGCCCGATGGGCACGTGCCGGCACACCAGTTGAAGTTGTTCACCCACGCATCGCCGTTGGTGCTCGTATAGAGCGCGATCAGCGCGTCGCGCTCCCCGGTCGGAATCGCCGCGCGCGCGCTATGCAACGCCGGCGCGAGCATCAGGCAAGCGAAGGCAATCCAGCGTTTCATTCTGGCATGACAGCTCATGTATCTGCTCCAGTGTTCGAGGTCGGTGCGGGCAGCGGCATCACGAAGACGCGGTCGGTCTGCCGATCGGGTCCGACGAAGAAATCGATCGTGCCGACGTCCGCGAAGCCGAACTTGCGATAGAACGTCATCGCGCGCGGATTGTGTTCCCAGACTCCGAGCCAGACGACGTCGGCGCCCCATTCGCGCGCCTGCGCGAATGCGGCCGACATCAGCGTCTGCGCGAGGCCGGTGCCGTGCCGCGAGCGATCGACGTAGAAACGGTAGATTTCGACGGGACACGCGCCAGTCACGCAAGGCGGAACGCGCTTGCGGCAAAGCTGTGCGTAGCCCACGAGCGCACCGTCGCTGTGCTCGATGAGCAAGGTTGCCGTGTTTGGGTCGCGGATTTCTTCCGACTGCTGCGCAACGCCGTAGCTCTCCTCGACGTAATCGCGCAGGTCGTCGGGTTCGTTCTCGTTGCCGAATGTCTCGATGAACACGCGCGCCGCGAACGTCGCGAGCGCTTCGGCGTCGCCGATCGTCGCGCGGCGGATGCGAAGCGCGGGCAGACTCATCTGCGCAGCCTCAGGCGCCCGAGAGCTCTCTTGCAAGTGTTGCGGCCGCATCGCCGGCGCCGAACTCATCGTCCCAATCCTCCATCAGCGCGATCAGCACGAGTTTTTCGAACTCGCGGCCGAAGCGCTGCACGATCGCATCCGGGTCGCGCACGCGAAGCCCGTCGCCGATGACGCCGAAATACACTTTTCCATTGTAGCTCAGTATGGAAAGCCCGAGCCCGATCGAGCCCGTCTGCGGCACCCAGAACATCAGCTCGCGCACCTCGACGCCGGCCATGAACAGCGGCTGCTGCGGGCCCGGCACGTTCGTCGCGACGGCCGTCGCCTTGCGGCTGAACAATTCTAGCGCGGGATCCTGCAGCGCCGCCGGCGCCATGCCGAGCGCGGCCAGCAACCCGAACGCGACGATAGCCTGCCGCCGCCCTTTCAAATCGCGCATCGACGCCGCGACACGCTCGAGACGGCGTAGCGGATTGACTTCGCCGATCGGAAGATCGAGGAACACGAGCCCGAAATGATTGCCGAGCTTCTTCGCGTGCTCGAGCGGACGCAGGTTCACCGGCACGGTCGCGCGGATCGTGAGTCCATCGACGTCCTCGCCCGCGTCGCGTAGATAACCGCGCAGCGCACCGGCCGCGCACGCGAGCAGCACGTCGTTCACGGTGCAGCCGAGCGCCTTGCCGAGCGTCTTCACTTCGTCGAGCGGCAGCGGCTCGGTCCACGCGACGCGCTTCGTCGTGCCGAGCGGGCCCTTGAACGCGGTGATCGGATCGTCGGACAGCGTGACCGCAATCGCGAGCTCGCGCGTGATCTCGCTGCCCTCGCGCGCGAACTCGGCCGCGACGCTCGGATCGGCGAGCATGCCGGCAATCTTCTCCCAGCTCCTGGTGCCCGCCGCGATGAGTTTCTGCAAGCCGCCCTGCGTCGGCTCGACCAGCCGTTCGAGCACGCTGCCGCGATCGCGCTTGAGCCATGTCTTCGCAAGCTCCGCGTGCGCTTCGGGACGCGACGCGGTGTCGGTCAGCGAGAGCAGCACCTGCACGAGCGCGAGGCCATCGGCGTAGCAATGATGGACGCGCGCGATCAGCACGCTGCCGCCTCGCTCGTAGTTGCGCACGACATGGAACTGCCAGAGCGGCCGCTCGTGATCGAGCGGCGTCGAAGCGAGATCGCTGACGAACGCTTCGAGCTCGGCCTTGCCTGCCTTGCCCGGCAGCGTCGCAGCCTGCACGTGCCAGTTGAGGTCGAGATCGTCGACGGTCTCCCACCACGCGCCGCTCGCCGATTGCACGGCGCGCTGGCGAAAGCGGCGGAATGCGAGGAAGCGCTCGCCGATCAGCTTCCGCATGCGCCTGGTATCGAGCCGGCCTGGCGAACATCAGCACGCCGGTGATCATCATCAGGTTCGTCGGCCGCTCCATGCGCAGCCATGCGGTGTCGACCTTCGACATCGGCTCGCGCTGGCGCTCATCCGACATGCCCGCCTCCCGTTCGCGCCGGCGTTCGTGGCGCGCCGGGTGCTTCGTGTAGCATCCGATGGCCCCGACGAAAACGCAATCGGAGACTCGACGCATGCACGAGACCGCCACGATCCTTTTCAGCGTGTTCGTCATCTTCGTCGCAGCGCAGGTCGGCGCCGAGATCGCGCAGCGGCTGAAGCTGCCCGGCGTCGTCGGCGAGATCGTCGCAGGCTGCCTGATCGGCCCGTCCATGCTGGGCTGGCTCAAGGTCGAGCAGATCGCGCAGGGCACGCCGCTCGATGTGTTGTCCGAAGTCGGCGTCGTGCTGCTCCTTTTCGCGGTCGGCCTCGAGACGCGGCTCGACGATCTCAAGAAGGTCGGTCGCAGTGCGTTCCTCGTCGGCGTGCTCGGCGTGATTGTGCCATTCGTGCTCGGCACGCTCTGGGCGCACGTCGAAGGATTCGACTGGACGAAGTCGCTGTTCGTCGCCGCCGCGTTCGTCGCGACGTCGGCCGGCATCACGGCGCGCGTGCTGCAGGAGCTTGGCGCGCTGCAGCGGATCGAAAGCCGCGTGATCCTCGGTGCGGCTGTCATCGACGACATCCTCGCGATGCTGCTGCTCGGCGTCGTGACGTCGCTTCAGTCCGGCGGCGGCGTCGATATCGTCTCGATCGGGCTTGTGCTCCTGCAGGCGATCGGATTCGTCGCGATCATCGGCTGGGTCGGCACACGCGTCGCGCGGCGCCAGGGCCACTGGATCGAGCGGCCGATCAATCCGCTGTCGCCGCTGACGATCACGCTGGCGCTCTGTCTCGGCCTCGCGTTCCTTTCGACCGAGTTCGGGCTCGCAGCGATCATCGGCGCGTTCCTCGCCGGCATGATCGCGTCCGAGACGCGCAAGCGCGAGGAGCTCGAGCACCAGACGCAGCCGCTGCTCGCTTTCCTGACGCCGTTCTTCTTCGTGATTACGGGCGCGAAGATCGACATCGGCGTGTTCGCGAACGGCGCGGCGCTCTGGATGCTCTTCATCGTGACCGTGATCGCAGTGATCTCGAAGCTCGCCGGCGGATTCCTCGGCGCGCTGTCGCTCGGGCGGCGCGGCGCGACGATCGTCGGCGTCGGCATGGTGCCGCGAGGCGAGGTCGGCGTCGTCATCGCGAGTCTCGGGCTCGCCGCCGGCGTATTTTCGAACGAGATTTACGCCGTTATCGTCGCGATGTCGCTGCTGACATCCGTGATCACGCCGCCGGTGCTCGCGGTGCTGCTGCGGAAGGAACCGCAGGCGTGATCGCTCACGATTCCGCTGCGGGCGGCGGCGAGTCCCAGAGATCCTTCGCGAGCCGCACGCCGTTCTCGACGCCCGCGTAGTAGCCGTGCACGTGCTGCACTTCGTGATAGCCGAGTTGCCGATATAGCGCACGCGCTTCGGCGTTCGTCGCGCGCGCTTCGACGTAAACGGTGCCGATACCGGCCGTCAAGGCGGCTTTTTCGTGCCACGCGACCAGCGCGCTCGCGATGCCGCGCCGACGAAACGCAGGATCGACGCCGAGCAGGATCAGGTGCGCCTCATCGTCCTTGTAGCTCATGACCGCGAAGCCGGCGACGCCGCCGTGCTCCGTCGCCGCGACCGCGACATTCGTCGACGCATCGCGGATGCAGCGCCGGATGCTGTTCGGCGTCCAGCGCCAGCCGAGGCCGTACTCGATCAGGTCGCGCGACATCTCGCCGATGCGCGCCGCGTCGGCGAGCGTCGCGAGGCGGATGTCGTGCTTCAGGATCATCGTCGCTTCTTTTGCGGGCTCCGCGTTTCGACGTGCGGCTGGCCCGGCGCTTTGCAAGTGCGGTACGCCGCAAGCGCGGCCTCGCGCGAGGCGCCGAGATCGACCATCGGCTCCGGGTAACCCGATGCACGAAGGCGCTCCGGGTCGGTCCACGGCCGGTGTATCGACGTGCTTTCGTAGGCCGCAAGCTCCGGAACCCAGCGCCGGACGTAATCGCCGTCGGGATCGAAGCGCTCGCCCTGCGTCACCGGATTGAAGATGCGGAAATACGGCGACGCATCGGCGCCGCTGCCGGCGGTCCACTGCCAGCCTTGCGTGTTGTTCGGCAGGTCGGCGTCGACGAGCGTGTCCCAGAACCAGCGCGCGCCGGTGAGCCAGTGCTGGCGAAGGTTCTTCGTCAGGAACGACGCGACGAGCATGCGCACGCGGTTGTGCATCCAGCCGGTCGCCCAGAGCTCGCGCATGCCGGCATCGACGATCGGAAGACCGGTTTTGCCGCGCTTCCAGCGCGCGAGCCGCGCGGCGGATATGCGCGCCCAGGGAAACGCGTCGAAAGTCGGATCGAGATTGTGCTCGGCCGATTGCGGAAAGTGGTACAGCAGGTGATGCGAGAACTCGCGCCAGCCAAGCTCGCGCAGATACGCCTCGCCACCGGCGCGCTGCTTCGCGGAGCCGTGCGAGGCCGCTTCGAGCGATGCGACGATCTGCATCGGCGAGATTTCGCCGAAATGCAGGTGCGGCGAAAGTCGCGAGGTGCCGCGCTCGCCGGGAAAATCGCGGCGGATCGCATAGTCCCCGACAGCGGATTTCAGGAAGCGATTCAGCGCTTTGTGCGCGCCGGCTTCGCCCGGCGTCCACGCTTCGCTGAAACCCGCGTCCCACCGAATCTTCGGCAACAGATCGAGCGCGTCGATGTCGAGGCTCTTGCCGGCACGCGGCGCATCGATCGTCCGCGGCGCGCGCGCCGGCTGGCGGATTTCGAGCTTCGCGCGCGCATTGCGCCAGAACGGCGTGAACACCTTGTACGGCGTCTGCTGGCCGGTTGCGATATCCCACGGCTCGAACAGCAGCGCGGCGTTGAAACTATGCGCATCGACGCCGCTCGAACGAAGCCTTTCCTTGATGCGCGAATCGCGCGCGACGACGGCGGGTTCGTAGAGTCGGTTCCAGTACACGGCCGACGCACCGGTCTCGTCGATCAGCGCACGCAGCGTTTCCAGCGACTTCCCGCGCCTGACGTACAACGCCGCGCCGCGCTTGCGTAGATCGGCATCGAGCGATGTCAGCGAATGATGCAGCCACCAGCGGCTCGCGGCGCCGGGCTGCCACGGCGCTTCCTCGTCGGGCGCATCGATGTAGACCGGCAGGACTTCGTCGTGCGCCTTCAGCGCAGCCGCGAGTGCGGGATTGTCCGCGAGCCGGAGATCGCGCCGGAACCAGACAATCGCAACGCTCACGCGTTCTGCTTCGCGAGCGTCGCCTGCGTCTTCTTCGGGAGGTTCGCGACCACGAGCTCGTACGAGCGGCGCACGTACGCCTCGAGCTCGTCGCGCGCGAAGCGCTCGGGCTCGTTCACGCTGACCCAGAACGCGCGCGCCATGTACGGCGCCGCCATCATGCCCGGTTGCTCGGTGAGCTCGAGGAAGCGGTCGGTGTCGACCTTGAACGAAAAGCGTCCGCGATCGGGGCCGATCGAGGCGATGACGACGAACATCTTGCCCGCGACGCTGAAGACGCGGTCGGCTTCCCACTTGATTGCCGACGTCACGCCGGGCCAGCCGCCGCAGAACGCCGCGATCTGCTGCTCGTCGAGTCCTTTTTCCTTGCTTCCCTTGCCGGTCATGACGCCTCCCGAATCCCGCGTCCGTGCATGCTACTCCGCCCGCGGCGCGGCTGAATGCCGGATCAACCGGGACGGCATGGATTTGATGGCAAGCTCGAAGGAAAAGGCCCACATTTGCGACATGCAGAACTCCGCACGATCCCGCACGGGCTATCGCTCGGGCACGCGACCGCCGCCGCGCGGCGCGCATGCGCCCGCACCGGTGAAGACGAAGCGCGCCAAAGGCGAAACGTTCACGACGCCGGATGGGCGTCGGTCTGTCTCTGCGCGCGATCGCGCCGGGCGACGCGGAAGCGCTGCGTCGCGGGTTCGCGCGCCTGACGCCGGAGCAGGCGCGGCTTCGCACGTTCCATCGGATCGCGGAGCTTTCGCCCGAGATGACGGAGCGGCTGACGAACGTCGATCCCGCAACGACGACCGCGCTCGTCGTCGTCGATGCCGACGGCGAGATTCGCGGCGACGCGCGGCTTCACGTCGATGCGACGACCGATTCGGCCGAGTTCGGGATCGCGGTCGATCCGGACTACACGAATCAGGGCATCGGCTGGCGGCTGATGCAGCGGTTGTTCGAGGATGCGAAGCGGCGTGGGCTCTACGAGCTTTGGGGCGATGTGCTCGCCGAGAATCACACGATGCTCGATTTCGCGAAGGCGATGGGCGCGGAGCGGCGGATCCGCTCGAGGATGAGCCGGGTGTCATTCGCGTCACGTTTCGCATCGCCTAGCTGTTCCTTCTCCCGCTTGCGGGAGACAAAACGGCAGGACTGCCGTTTTGCACGGCGGAGCCGCCCGAAGGGTGAGCGCCATGGATGGCGCGAATGAACGTGCCGGAGGCGGATGAGGGCATTCTTGAGACGGTGAACCGCCGTGCCCTCACCCTGCCCTCTCCCGCAAGCGGGAGAGGGGAAAAATCTGATTAATGTGCGGGTTGCTGCGACCGTGATACGGAGGGTTTGTCGGAGCCACCCGCCTTGCGCGTTCGGCGTTGCTTCAAGCGCTCCTGCAAACGCTCGAAATACAGATAAATCACCGGCGTCAGATACAACGTCAGCAACTGCGACGTGATGAGACCGCCGACCACCGCAAGCCCAAGCGGCCGCCGCGCCTCGGCGCCGGCGCCTACACCGAGCGCGATCGGCAGCGTGCCCATCAGCGCGGCGAACGTCGTCATCATGATCGGGCGAAAACGAATGACGCTCGCGTCGATGATCGCGTGTTCCGCGTCCTCGCCCTCGCGCTGCTTTTCGAGCGCGAAGTCGATCATCATGATCGCGTTCTTCTTGACGATGCCGATCAGCATGATGAGGCCGACGCCGCCGTAGAGATCGAGATCCTTGCCGAACACCATCAGCGTCAGCAGCGCGCCGAACACGGCGGTCGGCAGGCCCGAGAGAATCGTCAGCGGATGGATGAAGCTCTCGTAGAGGATGCCGAGCACGAGATAGATCACGAAGATCGCGAGCAGGAGCAGCACGCCCATGCCCTGCAGCGAATCCTGGAACGATTGAGCCGTGCCCTGGAATGAGGTCGTGATCGTTTCGGGCATCTTGAGCGACGCGACCGTGGTGTCCACGCCTTTGACCGCGTCGGACAGCGACTTGCCCGGCGCGAGATTGAACGACACGGTGACGGCCGGCACCTGCCCGAGATGGTTGATCGTCGCAGCGCCGACCGAGTTGCCGAACTTCGTCACCGCCGACAGCGGCACGAGCTGCGAGTTCGACGGCAGCATCGCGCCGGTCGTGTCGACCTTCGGCGGATTGCCGGTAATGTAGATCGACGACAACACGTTCGGATCGGCCTGCCGCTTCGGATCGACCTGCAGCAGCACCCAGAACTGGTCCGTCGACGTGTAGATCGTCGACACCTGCGCGGGGCCGAACGCGTTGTAGAGGCCATTCTCGATCGCGTCGGGCGTGACGCCGTAAGCCGCCGCCGCGTCGCGGTCGATCGTCACATCGAGCTGCGGATTCGCGATCAGCATGTCGCTGTTCACGTCGAGGAAGCCCGGCACTTTCGCGAGGGCCGCGACGAGCTTCGGCGTCCATTCGAAGAGCTGCTTCGTGTCGGTGTCCTGCAGCACGAACTGATAGGTCGAGTTGGTCAGCTTGCCGCCGATGCGGATAAGCGGCAGGTTTTGCGGGAATGCGGTGAAGCCGGGAATGTTCTGCAGCTTCGGCCGGATTTCCTGCACGACCTCGTCGGCGCTCAGGCGCTCGTGCGGCGGCTTCAGGTTCACGATCATGCGGCCGAGATTCAACGTCGCGCTCGAGCCGCCGGCGCCGACGAATGCCATCACGTTGTCGACGTTCGGATCCTTGCGCAGGATGTCGACGGCCTGGCGCTGCTTCTCGACCATCGCGTCGAAGCCGATGTCCTGCGCGGCCTGCGTGAACACGAAGAGCTGGCCGGTGTCGTCGTTCGGCAGGAAGCCTTTCGGGATCTTGTACACGAGCAGCGCGGTACCGGCGACGAGCGCGAAGAACACCATCAACACGATGAAGCGGTGATGCACGCAGATGTTCAGCGTGCGCCGGTAGAAGCCCTGCGCACCGTTGAACATGCGCTCGCTGAACGCGTAGATGCGGCCGTGACGCGTCTCGTGCTCGCTGCGCAGCATGCGCGAGCAGAGCATCGGCGTCAGGCTCAGCGAAACGAGGCCCGAGACGAGCACCGCGCTGACGATCGTCACCGCGAACTCGTTGAGCAGGCGCCCGATGATGCCGCCCATGAACACGACCGGGATAAACACGGCCGCGAGCGACAGCGTCATCGAGACGATCGTGAAGCCGATTTCCCTTGCGCCGTCGAACGTCGCCGTGAGCCGATCCTTGCCCATCTCCATGTGGCGCGCGATGTTCTCGAGCATGACGATCGCATCGTCAACGACGAAGCCGACCGACAGCGTCAGCGCCATCAGCGAAAGGTTGTCGATCGAGAAGCCGAGCGCATACATGACCGCAAACGTGCCGACGATCGACATCGGCAGCGCGAGCGACGGGATGATCGTCGCCGACACATTGCGCAGGAACACGAAGATCACCATCACGACGAGCGCGAGCGCGAGCAAAAGGCTGAACTTCACATCCGACACCGATTCGCGGATCGACTGCGAGCGGTCGTAGATGACGTTGAGCTCGGCGCCGGCCGGCAGCGAGCGCTCGAATGCCGGCAGCGTCTTCTGGATGTCCTCGACGACCTGGATCGTGTTCGTGCCGGGCTGCTTCTGGACCGCGAGGACGACGCCCTCCTCGCCGTTGATCGTCGCGCCACCCTTGTCGTTCTGCACGCCGTCGTAGACGTGCGCGACGTCCTTCAGGCGCACCGGCGCGCCGTTCTGGTAGCGTCACGATCATCTCGCCGAACGAGGCCGCGTCGTACATCTGGCCGTTGACGTTGACGTTGTAGATGCGGTTCGGGCCGTACAGCGTGCCGGTCGGCAGGTTCACGTTGCCCTTGCCGATCGCGTCCGCGACCGTGTCGATGCCGAGGCCGCGGCCGGAGAGCGCGTCGGGATTGAGATCGATGCGCACGGCGTACTTCCGCGAGCCGTAGACGTTGACCTGCGCGACGCCCGAGACCGTCGAGATGCGCTGCGCGAGCGTGTTCTCGGCGTATTCGTCGAGCGTCGAGAGGCGCAGCGTCTTCGATGTGAACGCGATATAGAAGATCGGCGAATCGGCCGGGTTCACCTTGCGGAACGTCGGCGGCGTCGTCATCTGCGGCGGCAGCTGGCGCAGCGCCGATGAAATCGCCGCCTGCACGTCCTGCGCGGCGGCGTCGATATTGCGGCTGAGCGAGAACTGCAGCGTGATCGACGTCGAGCCGAGCGACGACGTCGACGTCATCGAATCGACGGCCGGAATCGTCGAGAACTGCTTCTCGAGCGGCGTCGCGACGGCCGATGCCATCGTCTCGGGCGATGCACCCGGCAAGCTCGCCGACACCGAGATCGTCGGAAAATCGACATTCGGCAGCGCCGCGACCGGCAGGTTGCGATAGCCGACGATGCCGAACACGAGCACGCCGACCATGACGAGCGTCGTCATGACCGGCCGCTTGACGAAGATCTCCGAAACGTTCACGGCAATGCGCCGCCGGGCGCCTTCGTATCGTCGGCAACCTTGCCGCTGTTGTTGTCTTCGGTGACCTTGAGCGCGGCGCCGTCCTCGACGCGCGACTGGCCATCGAGCACGACGGTCTCGCCCGCCGCGAGTCCTTTGCCGATCACGGCCTGGTTGTCGATCATCCGTTTCACATCGACCTTGCGCTGCTCGGCGTGCTGGTCCGCCTTCACGACGAACACGTACGTGCCGTCGGGCCCGTTCTGCACGACGCGATCGGGCACGACGACCGCATTCTTGTCGACGCCAAGCGTCAGGTTCACGGTGACGAGCTGGCCCGGCCAGAGCAGATGCTCGGGATTGCCGAACGAGGCGCGGAGCTTGACGGTGCCGGTGGTCGTATCGACCGCGTTGTCGACGAACGCGACCTTGCCATCAACCGGCTTCGGCACGCCGGTCACGGTCGCCTGCACCGCGAGCGGCGACTCTTTCTGCCCGACGAGCACGGGCCCGAGCTGCGCACCCGACAGCGCGAAGTTGACATAGATCGGCTCGATCTGATTGATGACGACGAGCGCGTTCGTGTCGTTCGCCTTCACCAGATTGCCGGGTTGGATCAGAATCCGGCCAATGCGGCCCGCGATCGGCGAATGGATTTCGGTGTAGCTCAGCGTCACCTTCGCCGCCGCGACGTTGGCCTGATCGACCTTCACCGCCGCCGCCGCCGCATCGGCATTCGTGCGGAATTGCTCCATCTGGTCCGCCGAGATGTAGCCCTTCTCGGCGATCGCTGCGTTGCGCTTGACCTGCGAGCGCGCCTGCTCGAGCGTCGCTTCATCCTTGGCCTGCGCCGCTTCCGTTTGCTTCAATGCGGCTTGCGCCGGGCGTGGATCGATGCGAAACAGCAGTTGATTCTGCGTGACGTCGTCGCCATCCTTGACGAGCGATTCGAGGATCTGGCCGTCGATCAGCGACTTCACCGAAACGCTGTTGATCGGCTCGACGCTGCCCACCGCATTGAGCACGACCGGCATGTCCTTCGCCGCCGCTTTCGTCACCGTAACCGGTGCCGGCGGCGCCGCATGCTGCGCCTTGTCGCGCGAACAGGCAGCGAGCGCAACGGCGCACGCAGCTGCGAAAACTGGACGCGCGAAGACCCGGAACAGCATGCAGATCGGCTCCCTGGTGGAAAAGCATGGCATTTTGACCGATCGCCTGCGTCAACGTGCGCGAGCGTCCGGTAAATAGACGGTAAAGAAGCGGCATGACGAATGGCGCAAGCGCCGTCCGGCGGGCTCGGCTCTCGTCGGATGAGACTTCGGGCCGGTAGACTTCAGCCCTCTGCGCTCGGCACCACGTGCCGCGGCGCTGTTTTTCTTTTGCGAATTGCCGTGTAAACCGTTCGAACTGGACCTCTCGTGATACTCGATCCATCGCTACCGACCTCCGCCAAACAGCGCCGCTACTGGAACGCGCCGCACGGCTCTTCGCTGGCGCTCGCGCTCGCCGAAACGAGCCGCAAGCACGCGGGCCTCGTCGTAGCGGTCGCGCGCGACACGCACGCGGCGCACGCGCTCGAAGCCGAGCTCGGCGTCTTCGCCGGCGGCGATATCGACGTGCTGCATTTCCCCGACTGGGAAACGCTGCCATACGATCTTTTCTCGCCGCATCCCGACATCGTTTCGCAGCGCATCGCGACGCTGTATCGATTGCCGTCGGTCAAGCGCGGCGTGCTCGTCGTGCCGGTCGCGACGCTGATGCAGCGGCTTGCGCCGAAGAGTTACATCTCCGGTTCGGGTCTCGTGCTCTCGCTCCGGCAGAAACTGGATCTCGCGTCCGAGCAGCGGCGGCTCGAAACGTCCGGCTATCGGCACGTGCCGCAGGTCGGCGAGCCCGGCGACTTCGCCGTGCGCGGCGCACTGATCGACATCTTCCCGATGGGGAGCGCCGAGCCGTACCGCATCGAGCTCTTCGACGAAGAGATCGAATCGATCCGCACGTTCGATCCGGAGACACAGCGCTCGGACGCGAAGGTCGAGAACGTGCGCCTGTTGCCCGCGCGCGAGTTTCCGCTGACCGACGAATCGACGAAGGCATTCCGCAATACGCTGCGCGAGCGGTTTCCGATCGATCCGCGGCGCTGTCCGCTCTATCAGGACATCCGCGAAGGCGTGACGCCGGCCGGCATCGAGTATTACCTGCCGCTCTTCTTCGGCCACACCGATACGCTGTTCGACTATCTCGCCGGCAACGCGCTCTTCGTGCTCGGCGACGGTGCGCTCGATGCGGCCGAGCACTTCTGGACGCAGGCGAACGAGCGGTATGAGCAGCGCTCGCACGATGTCGAACGGCCGATTCTGCCGGTCGTCGAGTTGTATCTGCCGCCGCAGCAACTGCGCGAGCGGTTGAACGGCGAGCTGCGTGTCGACATCGTCGCGAAAGGGACGAACGAACACGCGAAGGATCTCGGCACGCAACCCGCGCCGAGCTTGCCGATCAATCGCAAGAACGAGGCGCCCGCGGATGATCTGAAGCGGTTTCTCGCGGCGTATCCGGGACGCGTGCTGATCACGGCAGATTCGGCGGGGCGGCGCGAGGCCGTGCTCGAATTGCTCGCGAATGCGCGGATGCAGCCGACGATCGTCGGTTCGTGGTCGGAGTTCATCGCATCTCTTCCGGGCCGTCATTCCCGCGAAAGCGGGAATGACGATGTGGGCGAACGAAACCGCGACGCACTCGCCGAACGCTTCGCAATCACCGTCGCATCGCTAGAAACCGGCTTCGCCCTCACCTCGCCCGCGATCACTGTTCTCACCGAACGCGAACTGCTCGGCGAACGCGCGCAGCAGACGCGCCGCCGCAAACGCGCCGTGCGCGATCCCGAAACGATCATCCGCGACCTCGGCGAGCTCGCGATCGGCGCGCCGATCGTGCACATCGACCACGGCGTCGGGCGTTATCAGGGCTTGCTCAAGCTCGACGTCGGTGGCCAGGGCGGCGAGTTCCTTGCGCTCGAATACGCGAAGGGCGACAAGCTTTATGTGCCCGTTTCTCAATTGCACCTCGTCGGCCGCTACACGGGCGCTGCGCCCGAGCTCGCGCCGCTGCACTCGCTCGGCGGCGATGCATGGGAGCGCGCGAAGAAGAAGGCCGCGCAGAAAGTGCGCGACGTCGCCGCCGAATTGCTCGCGATCTACGCGCAGCGCGAAGCGCGCCAGGGCGTTGCGCTGCCGGTCGATCGCGCGATGGCCGAACAATTCGCGGCTTCGTTCCCGTTCGAGGAAACGCCGGACCAGCAGCAGGCGATCGAAGCCGTCATCGACGACATCGCCTCCGGCAAGCCGATGGACCGCGTCGTCTGCGGCGACGTCGGCTTCGGCAAGACCGAAGTCGCGCTACGCGCCGCGTTCGTCGCGGCGACGGCCGGCAAGCAGGTCGCCGTGCTCGTGCCGACGACGCTGCTCGCGCAGCAGCATTACCAGAACTTCCGCGACCGCTTCGCCGACTGGCCCGTGCGCGTCGACGTGCTCTCGCGCTTCAAGTCGAAGAAGGAAACCGAAGAGGCGCTGAAGAAACTCGCCGACGGCCAGATCGACGTCATGATCGGCACGCACAAGCTCTTGCAGTCCGACGTGCGCTTCAAGGATCTCGGCCTCGTCATCGTCGACGAAGAACAGCGCTTCGGCGTGCGCCAGAAGGAGCAACTGAAGAAGCTCCGCGCCGAAGTCGACCTGCTCACGCTCACCGCGACGCCGATCCCGCGCACGCTGAACATGGCGATGGCGGGCCTGCGCGATCTTTCGATCATCGCGACGCCGCCGGCGCACCGGCTCGCCGTCAAGACCTTTATCGGCGTATACGACCCCGCGCTGATCCGCGAAGCATTCCAGCGCGAGCTCGCGCGCGGCGGCCAGGTGTATTTCCTGCACAACGAAGTCGAGACGATCGAGAAAACCGCACGCGAGCTTGGCGAGCTTTTCCCCGAAGCGCGCCTGCGCATCGCGCATGGGCAGATGCCCGAGCGCGAGCTCGAACAGGTCATGCTCGATTTCTACCGGCAGCGCTTCAACGTGCTCGTCTGCACGACGATCATCGAATCCGGCATCGACGTGCCGAGCGCGAACACAATCGTCGTGAATCGTGCTGATCGGTTTGGCCTCGCTCAGCTGCATCAGCTACGCGGCCGCGTCGGGCGCTCGCATCACCGCGCGTACGCGTACCTCGTCATCCCCGATCGTCGCGTCATCACCGCCGATGCCGAAAAACGCCTCGAAGCGCTCGCGTCACTCGAAGAGCTCGGCGCCGGCTTCACGCTCGCGACGCACGATCTCGAAATCCGCGGCGCGGGCGAATTGCTCGGCGAAGAGCAATCTGGCCAGATCGAGGAAGTCGGCTTCTCGCTCTACACCGAAATGCTCGACCGCGCCGTGCGTGCGCTGAAGCGCGGCGAAGTGCCCGACTTCGAGCTCACGAGCGAGCACGAAGCCGAGATCGAGCTGCACGTGCCGGCGCTGATTCCGGATGACTACCTGCCCGACATCAACGCGCGCCTCACGCTGTACAAGCGCATTTCGAGCGCACGCGACGAGGACGAATTGCGCGAGCTGCAGGTCGAGATGATCGATCGGTTCGGGCTATTGCCTGAACCTGTGAAGCATCTCTTCGCGATCACGCAGCTCAAGCTCGCGGCGACCGTGCTCGGTATCAAGAAGCTCGAGCTCGGCGCGAACGGCGGACGCGTGATCTTCCGGCCGAAGCCGAATGTCGAGCCGCTGACGATCATCAAGATGATTCAGGCGCAGCCGCGGGTGTATGCGCTGGATGGGCAGGACAAGTTGAGGTTCAAGATGCCGTTGGAGGGGACGGCGGAGCGGTTGCGGGCGGCGAATGATCTGCTGTCGTCGCTTGGTGCGCGCAAAGCGGCGTAGCTCGAAACGCCGCCGAAAGCGACGAGCGTGAAGCTCTCGGACGCCGGCAGCTACGTTCACGATCCATTTTCGCAATGGCGTTGCCGCATATCCATCCGTAAGGTGTCTTGCACCAGTTTGCTCGCACGCCACTTGGTTGACTGGGCAACCTACCAGCACCTTCTCTATGCATCACCGCTCTATCGAGGCAAACGCTCATCGGAATCGGAATGCGTGGCCTTCACTCAGTGCCGGATGACAGAATCAGTAGGCGTGGCACATTCGCGTCCGGTCTCAGTGTTGGCGGCAGCATAAGTCCTTGACTAGCTCTGATCCTCGCTCGAGTGACGGTCGCGTATCGTCAGGTCTTCGCAAGCGCGCTCCTGAAATCTGTTCAGCTCCCGTCCTACCAGCAGTGCTGCAAATCTCGTTCGGCAACTCATCAATTATTTCCTCGCACTATTCGCACGATGGTATCCCGTACGCGCTTGGATGCCGTAGATCGTAGATTCGCCAGCCGACACCTTTCTTCGCAATCGTCTGCATGCTTCCCGTGCAGCTTTTCGATAGCAGGTCTCCGTGCGCTTGTCGCGGGAGTATTGAAGCCACGCTTCCACGAGCGTTGGCCTGGCTTCCAAAAGGAAGACGAGATCCTCGGCCGAAAAATGGGGTCGCAACTCGAGATAGTGGCTATCGGCAATCGCTTGTTCCAGAGACAGGCCAGTGCCGCGAAACGATGCCTCGTGGCTTACGGATAGAATCTTGAGCAGGGCGGCTGGGTCGTTTTCCATACGTTCTATACGCTGCTCCAGCTTCTCGTGTTCACCACGTTGCGGTGGGCTGAGGCCCACCCTATCGCGCTGTGGTCGATCAATCGAGTCGAATTGCAGAGTGCCAGTCCATGGCGGCAGGTGTCGACATTGAAGCGTCTCGGCGTGGACGCTCCGGTATCTACCGTGTGTCGGGATAGATATCGAACGACAACGCGAGGCCGATCTCGGCGAGGGCTTGCGCTATTCGCGGAAGACAGCTCAAATCCGAAGTTCTGACTGCCGAAAAGACCGATGAAGAGTTCAGCGCGACCACCACCCGCGCGCAATGTCGAGATGAACTCGGCGTGTTCCGACAGACTTGCAAGTAGATAGGACAGTTTGTCTTCAAAGGCACACGCCCGGATGCTTCTTTGAGGACCGTTGCGAGGACCAATAGGACTCCTTGTAGTGCCCCTCAAGCGGCGTGCCTTTGGGAGTGCTGCGTTCACTGCCCGCTTGCCAACTTCGCTTCGGCCGCACTCCGAGTTTGCTGGTGATTACATCCGGGTCAATCGATGGATGCCATGCGCGCAGGGATATCGAGTAAGAGTATGGATGCACCGCCGCGTCGCCCCTTTTTCCTCTAGACTTCTCTCGTCGCTCAATCGCGACAACGGGCTTGGCGGCCCGCATACCTCACCACGCACGCATCCGGCCTCGCCGCAGCGTCGTGTCCGCGCATCCGCGCCGCTCTGCGGCGGGCCGCGCGGGGGAGCCTTCGGGCTCGTCGGTTGAGGTATGCCGATCCGCCAACCCCGCGCGACTCGTCACCCCGCGGGCTCCCGCCAAAACGGTGACTTCTGTAAAAGGAGACACCATGGCGCGCAAGTCTCGCATCGTTTCCTCGACGTCGTCCACCAAGCCGCCGCGCCGCAAACGCGCGCGGATCGAGGAACCGTTCCAGATCGTTTCGTCGGCCACCGTCGCGCGCGGCGCGGCCGGCGCGGACATCAAGGTGCCGATGCTCGTGCTCTACGGCGAGTGGCTCGCGGCGATCGGCTTTCCGATCGGCGCGGCGGCGTATCTCATCAGCGACCAGCAGGGCGAGCTCGCGCTGAGTCGCGTCGGGCTCAAGGTGCCGCGGCGGTTGAAGATTCGCGCGGCGCCTGTGTGACTTGCCGATTCCCGCTGCGGGATTTCGTTCGCTGAAATCGGATCGTCCGAACGAGGTGGGCTTTAGCCCACCCTATGCGCGTTGACGTCACGCGCGAGCGTTCTCGGTCAGCGCGGCGATCTGCACGAAGTCGACGCTGGGGCGTACGCCGTAGAGACTCGTTATGCGCTCCAGCAGCGCATCGGTGAAAAAGCCTCGGGCCGCGTCCTCGGAATCCCAAACGTAGAAGTTCGTGGCCTCGCGCTTCGCGGCGTTTATCGTGAATGCCTTGGATCGCAACCCGGGCATTCCCTCGAACTTCGCGCGTGCGGTCTCTGCGATCTTCTGCACGCGCTGCTCGTCGAAATCATCGCCGTAGCGGAATGTTACGAATACTCCGATCATTGCGCTATTCCGTCCGTGGCACCGCCGCAAAGTCTCGCATGCTTTCCGCGGCCTGATTCACCCAGCCGCGGTGGCGGAAACACTCACGAACCCGCCCGCCTATGACGTCACGCGTTGCGCGACGTCGATAGCGGCGTGTGCTACGGCGTCGTACCGTCGAAACCATCCGCGAATATCGTGTCGTTGTCGGGGGTCGTGAAGAAATACGCCGCACCGATCAGCGCGCCGGAGGGCCAGCCCCACGCGCCGGCCAGCGCGCGCGTTCCGTCGAGCGTGACCGGAAATCCGAGCCCGTCGTTGTGCGTGCCGTCGCTCGCGAAAAGCTTCTGCGACTGCGTCCACGTACCGCCCGATTCGTCGAAGACATACACGGCGCCCTGCGCATTCACGACGCCGTCCGCGCCAATGACTGCGTGCGTGCCGTCGATCGCAACGGAATGACCGAACTTGTCGAATGGTGCGCCGTCGTCGGCAACGAGCTTTTGCGACTGGGTCCAGCTGCCGTTCGATTCGGTGAAGACATAGGCCGCACCGCGGGTGTCATCGCCGTCGGGGTTCGAGCCCCATGCACCGACGATGAGGTTCGTGCCCGACACTGCGATCGCATAGCCGAAGTACGTGTTCGATGCGCCGTCATCGGCCGTCAGCTTCTGTGTTTCGGTCCACGTGCCGCCCGATTCGGTGAAGACGTACACGGCGCCCTGAAACTGGTTGTTGCCGTACGAGCCGACGAATGCCGTCGAGCCCTGGATGAGCACCGAGTAGCCGAACACGTCGCTGAGCCCCTCGTCGCTGCCGGTGAGTTTCTGCGTCTGCGTCCAGGTGCCGCCCGATTGGTTGAACACATAGACCGCGCCGAGCAGGTCAGCGCCGATGAAGGCGGTCGTGCCGTCGAGGGCGACGGAGTAGCCGAAGTAGTTGAAATCCGTTCCGTCGTCCGACGCGAGCTTTTGCGACTGGCTCCACGTGCCGTTCGATCGCGTGAACACGTAGGCGGTGCCTTGATACGCGAAGTTGTTTACCGTCGCGGCGTAGGCGCCGACGATGGCCGTGTCGCCCTGGAACACTACCGCGTCGCCGAACGTGTCGAACGCCGCGCCGTCGTCCGCGACGAGCTTTTGCGACTGCGTCCAGTTGCCGCCCGATTGATCGAACACGTAGACCGCGCCTTGATCTTCGTTGGCGCCGATGGTCGCCTGCTGTGCGCCGACCATCGCCGTCGTGCCATGTAGCGCGACTGCGACGCCGAACTCCGCGTTCTGTGCGCCGTCGTCGGCGGTGATTTCCTGTTCCTGCAGCCAATCGAGCGGGTCGAGCGGGTTTACATCACGGGCCGGCGCGCGTTGCGGCGCCGCGAGAGCGGCCAAACACGCGAGCGACAGGGTTACGACGCCGGGGAATGCAAAGCGGTTCATGCACGGATCTCCAGGGGCAAAGCGACGAATCTCAGCAGGTTGAGCGACCCAGTTCAATGGATCGCGCTGATTGATCTCTGTCATGACAGGCATCTGTCACGCGTAAAACATCATTGACATGCAAGTGTTGCCTTGCCTATTATTCATGCAAGTCATCACTTGCGTATTACACATGGCAGATCGCCGCGACGACGACACGCTGTTCAAGGCTTTGGCCGATCCGAGCCGCCGAAGGCTGCTCGACGTGCTGCACGCAAACGACGGCCGGACGCTCAACGAGCTCTGCGACTACCTCGACATGACGCGCCAGGGCGTGACGCAGCATCTCGACGTGCTCGAAGCGGCGAATCTCGTCGCCATCGTCTGGCGTGGCCGCGAGAAGCTGCACTTCCTGAACCCGATTCCGCTGCAGGACATCTACGAGCGCTGGATCGCGAAGTTCGAAAAGCCGCGCCTCAAGGCGCTTTCGAAACTCAAGCAGAAACTGGAGAAAGGCAATGGCTAGATCGACATTCGTCTACGTGACCTACATCCGCACGACGCCGGAGAAACTCTGGGCCGCGCTGACCGACGCGGAGTTCTCGAAGGAATACTGGTTCGGCTGCCGCAGCGAAAGCGCCTGGACGGCGGGATCGCCGTGGAAGCTCGTATCCGGCAGCGGCGAAATCCTCGACGCGGGCGAAATCGTCGAAGCCGAGCGTCCGCGCCGGCTCGTGATCCGCTGGCAGCAGGAGAAGAAGCCCGAGCTCAAGGCCGAAGGCCCGTCGCTCTGCACGATGGAAATCGAACAGAGCGGATCGGCGGTCAAGCTTTCGATCACGCACACGATCGAGCGCGAGCCGTCGAAGTTCATCGAGGCCGTGGGCGGCGGTTGGCCGAAAGTGATCTCGAACCTGAAGTCGGTGCTCGAGACCGGCTCGGCCGCAATCGTCGATCCCTACCCCGTCCAGAGCGCGGCGAAATCCGCGTAACGCGAACCGCTAGGTGCGTTGCGATCGGAACGCGGTGACGCACAACGCGCCGGCGACGACGAACGCAACCCACGAAAACCACACCGGCACGGCATATGGCCCGATCTGCACGGGCCATTCGCTGATCGCGCGGATGATCTGGATGATCGCGACGACGCCAAAGATGATTCCCGAAACGAGCCGGTACGTGTCTCGCATGGTGCCTCTCCGATTCAGCGCTTAGGATGGGCTTGCGTCCGCGCATCCTAGCGCGGAAAGGAATCGCCCATGTCATGGCTCCTCCTGATCGTCGCCGGCCTCCTCGAAGTCGGCTGGGCCATCGGCCTCAAGTACACCGAAGGCTTCACGCGGCTCTGGCCGAGTGTCGGCACGGCGCTCGCGATGATCGTCAGCCTTGCGCTGCTCGGCATCGCGATGAAATCGCTGCCGGTCGGGACGGCTTACGCGGTCTGGGTCGGCGTCGGCGCGGTCGGCACCGTGATTCTCGGCATCGTGCTGTTCGGCGAGCCGGCGCATGCGCTCCGGCTCGTCAGCCTCGGGCTCATCATCGCGGGAATCGTCGGGCTGAAGCTCGCGACGCCGGGTTGAACGTAAACTCCTTTTTGCGGGTCAGGCAGCCACGTCGACGTATTCGACCTGACTCGACGGCTGCGGCACCGGAATACCGTCTTCACGCAAGCCATCGAGATGCACGGCGATCGCCTCGCGAATCTCGGCTTCGACTTCCTCGATCGTCGCGCCCGTAGCGACACAACCCGGCAGATCGGGAACATAGGCCGAGTAGTTCGATGCCGCGCGCTCGATCACGACTGCGTAACGCATGGGACCTTACCTCTTGAGTCCGGCTTGCTTAAGTATGCTGTTGAGCGTCCCCGGCGCCAAGTCGTCGCTCGGCTTGCCGGGCACGGTCACGCGGCCGTGCTTGTGCGCGTGCTTGTATTGCCGATGACTGCCGCGCGTACACGCAAGGCGCCATCCGTCTTCCTGCAGGAGACGCACAACGTCGCCGACTTTCATGAGGCGAGCGTATGCACCCTCGACCATGAGCAATGCCGACAGGCGATGTCCACGCGCGTAGGAAAACGCGGACTGTCAACGACAGCCCGCGCAGCGCGCTAGGCGTTCGGATCGAATCCGTCCGCGAAGATCGTATCGTTCAAGTACGGCACACACACCGAGAACTCCGATGTGTTGCCGGCCGTATCGGTCGCCGTCGCGGTGATGCCCGAGCCATTGGGCAACAGCGGATAGGTGCCCGAGCCGAGAAACACCGAAAAGTTCGCGACGCCGTTGCCGCCGGTCTGCGCGAGCGAGATCGTGATCAGCGTGCTGCCGATCCAGTAGTTGCCCTGCCGATCGTCGTTCGCGTCGCAGCCGCCCGGGTTCTGGTACAGATCGATGCGATAGTCGCCGATCGTCGATTCGAGCAGGCCGGCGAACGTGCCGTGCGCAAAGCCCCCGGCGGCGCTGTCGATTTCGGGATAGTTGAGGCCGCGATTCGCATAGTCGGGTGGCTCGACGGCGGCGTCGTTGTCGTTCGGAAGGACGCCCGGAGCGACGAGATCGATGCCGAGCCCGCCGTTGAAGCCGATCGAATTGCGGCGGATCTTGTTGTGCTGTCCGATCTCGACCCAGACGCCCTCCGTCGTGTTATCGAAGATCACGTTGTCGAGCACCTTGTTGCCGCTCGGCGCGTCGCCCGCGCTGCCTTCGAAGTGGATGCCGGCCTGACCGTTGCCGTACGGTCCCGTCGTGCCCCAGTCGAAGCCGATGCGGTTGTACTGGATCGTGTTGCCCGTCGCGCCGCCGTTTGCAACCGCGATGCCGGCCTGCGCGTTGTCGCCGATCCAGTTGCCGTTGACTTCGTTGTCGTGGCCGGCGAGATAGACGCCGCGCGTGCCGTTGCCGAGGTTCGTGAAATGCCCGCTCGCATCGCCGCTCCAGCCGACGCCGATGAGATTGCCGACGATCTGGTTGTCGTGCGTGCCCTGGAACAGCGCGATGCCGCTGCCGGTCGAGCCGCCGAGGACGTTGCGCTGGCCGTCGTCGTCGCCGCCGACGGTCGAATCGTGTGCGGCCGCGTCGAGCTGCACGCCGATGCCGTTCGGCAGCAGGTCATGGCCGCTCGCCGTGCCGCCGAAGCGGTTGCCGACGACCAGGTGGCCGCTGCCGGAGGCGAGGTCGATCGCGGTGTCGGAGAAATTGCTGAACGCGAGGCCCTCGACGAACAGCGACACGCCGTCGCCTGCGCCGGCGGGGACGACGAGGCCGCGCGTCACCGATGCGTTGCCCGATTCCAGAATCACGCAGAACGTCGCATCGTCGCCGATGTCGAGGTCGTTCGGCGTCGCGCCCGGCTGCGAATAACCGTTGACGATGAGCGGCGCCGTGATCGTCGGCAGCGGCGAGTTCAACGTGATCACGTGCGGGCCGCAGCCCGAGCCGAGATCGAACGTGATGAGGCCGCTGCCGTTGGCGTTCGCGCTGGCGATAGCCGTGCGCAGCGAGCCGCTGCCGGAGTCGCTCGTGTTCGTGACCGTCTGCAGGAACTCATCGTCGATGCTGGATTCGTAGGCGCCGCGGTCGACCGCCGATCCGACGAGGCGCGGGCCGCCGTCGAGATCGTGCGATGGCAAACCGCCGTGCACGTCGTTGTCGCCGGAATTGATGACGGGCGACGGCGGCGATTCGATCGGACGGAAGTTGGCGCTGAGCTCCGGATCGGTGTTGAGCGCGCCGAGCTCGGTGACGAGGCCATGATAGGTCTGTGTCTGGTGCAGGTTGTCGATCAGCAGCGCGCTGGTCCCGCTCGCGGTGAAAAAATCCGGCCCCGTATTGCCATACAAAATATTGTTGTAGGCCAGGAGCGTGCCCGAAACCCCGAAGCAGATGCCGCCGCCGACGCCGTTGTTTACGATCGTGTTGTTGATGACCGTGAACGTGGCGTCGGAATCCTCGATCGCCGTCAGTTGCAGCAAGCCGCCGCTATAGCCGTCGCATGCACTGCCGCTGCCGTCGCCGTTGTCGTGCAGCAGGTTGTTGACGATGCGCGCGTCCATTGTCTGCGACCCGAACGCTTCCCAATCGATGTAGATGCCGGTCTCAATGCCGTTGAAGATGTTGCGCCGGATGTTCAGCTGCACCGATGAAGGAAGGTCGTGCTCGTAGTCGCTCCAGTCGAGGTTCAGCGCACCGCCCGGCCCGTCGAAACGGATGCCTTCGATCGTGACGTCGCCGACCACGTCGGCCGCCAGGCCGAACGCCGAAGTGGCCCGCACCGTCGTGTTGGTCGGGTCGATGTCACGCGTTGCGCACCCGGGCGCGTAGCCGCCGAGCAGCGAGAACCCCTTGAAGGTGCTCAGCGTGTCGTCGAAGACGGTGCCGTCGACGTGGTAGGTGCCTTGCACCAGCTCGATCGTGGTCGGCACGAACTGCGCAGAGATCGCCGCGAGCGCGAACTCGCTGTCGTTGGCGACACAGATCTCGGCTGCGCCAGCGGCTCTCCAGCCACCCGCCGTGCCCGCCATCAACAGCAGGAGCGAAGCGCGCGTCAGACAGCACGCCTTGGCATTGAACATACGTGTGAAGCCGATCTTTGCCGATTGCCCGATCATGGCGATTCCCTCCCAAGAGGCCCCATGCCTCCCGACGTCGGTGCTACACGGCGGGCGGCGAAGAAAGCGGGTGCATCTTTCTCCGGCACGCGGCGCGCGCTGCGGAAACTCGTTCACGATCCAGGCGCCGGAACCGCGCTCCCGCAGCGAGGCAGGAGCGATCCTGGCCGGCCAAAGCGCGCTGGCGCCCGGATTCGGGGGCTCCGCTGCATGTAGACTCGGCGCAGGTAGACGCTCTGCGGTCAGGCCGATGCCGGCACACGGGCAACTCACCGATCTACTGAATGCCGCACAGTCCGGCGATGCCGACGCCGCCGACGTGGCGTACGGCATCGTCTACGAAGAACTGCGGAGCCGCGCCGGACAATCGCTGCGCCGCCGCCCGGCGCGACGCTGACGCCGACGGCACTCGTGCACGAGGTCTACCTTCGCTTCAGCGATCGCGACGGCAAGCCACTGCGCGACCGCTCGCATTTCTTCGCGCTCGCCGCGCGCGCGATGCGCCAGATCGTCATCGACCACGCGCGCAAGCGCGGTGCGCAGAAGCGCGGCGGCGATCAGCAGGCAGTCGAGCTCGACACCGCGCTCGATCTCGCCGAGACCGATCTCTCGCGCGCGCTCGAAATCGATACGGCACTGCGCGCGCTCGAGGCGCGCGACGTCGATCTCGCGCAAGTCGTCGAATGGCATTTCTTCGGCGGCCTCACGTTCGACGAGATCGCCGATGCGATGCAGCGCCACGAACGCACGGTTCGTCACGACTGGGAGCTCGCGCGGGCATTCCTCAGGCGCCAGCTCGGCATCGTGCGCGCCATGAGCGACTGGTCGCGCGTCAAGGTTCTGTTCGCCGCCGCGCTCGAAATCCCCGAGCGCGAGCGCGATGCGTGGCTCGTCGCGCAATGCGGCGACGACGGCGACACGCTCGCCGAGCTCCGCTCGCTGTTCGCGGCGCGCGCAAGTCCCGATGACGATTTCCTCAGCGCCGGCGGGCGCATCGTCGGGCACGCACTGTCCTCGGAGCGCGACGAGGCGTCCGCGCCGATGCCCGGTGCGCGCATCGGTCCGTATGTGCTGCTGCGCGAAGTCGGCGCCGGCGGCATGGGCCGCGTGTACCTCGCCGAGCGCGCCGACGGACAGTTCGAGCATCGCGTCGCGCTGAAGCTGATCCGCAGCGAGTTCTCGAATCCCGAGCTGCAGCGCCGCTTCCTGCGCGAGCGCGACACGCTCGCGCGCCTCGCGCATCCGAACATCGCCACGCTGCACGACGGCGGTGTCGCCGACGACGGTGCGCCGTACTTCACGATGGAGTTCGTCGAAGGCGAGCCGATCGACCGCTGGTGCGATGCGCGCGAGCTCGGCCTTCGCGAGCGCGTCGCGCTCGTCGTCAAGATCGCCGACGCGGTCGAGTACGCGCATCGAAACCTCATCGTCCACCGCGACATCAAACCGTCGAACATCCTCGTCACCGCCGGCGGCGAGCCGAAGCTGCTCGATTTCGGCATCGCGAAGCCGCTCGCCGCCGACGCCGCAGCCGGCGAACGCACCGGCACGACGTTGCATCCGATGACGCGCGAATACGCGGCGCCCGAGCAGGTGCTCGGCGAGCCGGTCACCGTCGCGACCGACGCCTATGCGCTCGGCGTCCTGCTCTATCGCCTTTTGACCAGCCAGATGCCGTACCGGCGCGCGGCGCTCGGCGAGATCAGCTGGGCGAAGGCGATCGTCGAGGAGCCGCCCGAGCCGCTCGATCGCGCGATCGGTCGCGCGGGCACGGACGAGGCGAACGCGATCGCGACCAGCCGCGGCATGTCGCTCGATGCGCTCAAACGCGCGCTTCGCGGCGATCTCGAACGCCTCGTGCAGCGCGCGCTCGCCAAGGTGCCCGACGCGCGCTACCGCACCGTCGGCGCGCTCGCGAGCGATCTCTCGGCGTGGCTCGACCATCGCGCGCTGAGCGGCGATACGCGCACGTATCGACTGCGCAAGTTCGTGCGCCGGCACTGGTTGCCGCTCGCCGCGGCCACGGCCGCCGCGCTCGCGATCGTGATCGGCGCCGCCGGCATCGCGTTCGAATCGCACCAGCGCGAGCTCGCCGCCGAGCGTGCGCTGCGCGAGGCGCAGACGAGCGCCGCGGTCAAGGATTTCGTGCTCGGCCTTTTCGAGAAAGCCAATCCGAACGCGACGCAGGGCAAGGCGATGACGCTGCGCGACGCGGTCGATCTCGGCGTGCGCAAGCTCGACAAGATTCCGGACGATCAGGCGCGGCTCAAGGCCGAGCTTCAGGTCACGCTCGGCCGGATCTATTTCCAGCTCGATCAATACAAGGAAGCCGCCGCGCTGCACGCGCAGGCGTTCGAAACGTTGAAGACGCGGCCCGAGGACGCGTGCTCGCGGTCGCCGCCGAGCGCTTCTGGGCGACCGAGCTCGCCTCGCTCGGCGACCACGCCAAGGCGCAGGAGCTCGCCGACGATGCAGTCGTGCGCCTGCGCGCCGTGCCTGAAGCGCCGCCGCACGATCTGGCGCGCACGCTCTACACCGCGAGCTGGATCGCACTCAAGCGCAGCGACATGGATCGCATGAAGCGCTACTCCGAGCGAAGCGCTCGCGCTCGCGAGCCGACCGCCCGTCGACGACGGGCTGCTCTACCTTGCGCTCGAGATGAAAGGCGACGCGGCGCGGCGCGATCACAATTTCGCCGTCGCGGCAGACGCATACCGCCAGTCGCTTGCGCTCAGCGTGAAGGTCAACGGCGCCGACGATCAGGAGACCGCGACGATCGGCCAGATGCTCGGCACGGCGCTCGAGCAGATGGGCAGCTACGACGAGGCGCTGGTCTGACTTGAAGCGCGCGCTCGAAATCGACAACCGCGTATTCGGCGAATCGAGCAGCCGCGCACTCAGGCTTGGCGAGGCGGTCGGCGTCACCGAGTTCGAAGCCGGGCGCATCGTCGAAGCGCGCCGGCCGTTACGAGCGCGTGATTCCCGCTGGCCGAATCGCACAAACCGGTCAACGAGGAGCTCGTGTCGGAGCTGCGCCTCAATTTCGCCGAAATGATGACCGATCTCGGTGAGCTCGATCACGCCGAGAAATTGCTCATCGACGTGCGCGATTTTCTCGCGCAGCATGCCGGCAGCGATCCGAGCGAGGTCGCCGAGACCCTGTCGGCGCTCGGCGAAGTCGAGGCGCGCACGGGCCAGCTCGAAAGCGCCGAATCGAACCTGCGCGAAGCGCTCGCGTCCTGACGGCGCCGAAGCAGATCGACACGGCGCTGGTCCAAGCGCGGCTCGGCCACGTGCGCCTCTTGCGCGGCGACACCGACGGCGCGCTTGAGCTAGGCCGCGAGGCGCGCGACATCGCCGTCAAGGTCGACGGCGAGCGCTCGCACGACACGGCGATCGCGCACTATCTCTATGGACTTGCGCTCACCGCGGCGAACCGCGACAACGAAGCCGAAGCCGAATGGCGCGCCGCGCTCGACTCCTATTCGAAGCTTCTGCCGCCGGACGGATTGCACCTGCGCTCGGCCGACGTGCGAATTGTCTCGGCGAAATGCTGGCGAACGAGCGGCGCGACGACGAGGTGCTTCGACTGCTCGCATCAGGCATCGCACTGCGCGAGCAGTTCTTCGGTGCGGACGATGCGCGCGCCAAAAAGCGCGCGCGTTCGTCACGGAAATCAAGGCGGGGCATGTGCCCTCGAAACACGAGACCCCGACGTCCAATGCTGCGGCCGCGCTGACCGTGCGATTCAGTGAGGCGCCCGCCTCGCCATATGATTCCTCGGCCCAACTCACCGAGCGGCGGCAACGGACTCGTCAATACGACGCGGTAGCCGTCCGGATCGCGAAGCCAGAGCTCCCAGTTGCCGTTCTCCGCGAACGCGCTCGGCTTGACACTCGACCGCATGCTCGCGGCGCGCTGCACGGCCGCTTCGTAATCGTCGAGCTCGAACCAGAGCAACACGCCGTTGCCGTGCGCGACGTCGGGATTGCCGAGCCTGCCGTGATGATGCTCGATGTCCCAGCGGTGCAGCTGCAGGATCAGCCGTCCCTTTGCGTTCAGCCGTTCGTAGTGCGAGCCGCCGTGCCCGCTCTCGCAGCCGAGCAGGCGTTGATACCAGAGGCTGCTCGCCTCGACGTCGTGTACGCAGATCAGCGGCGCGAGTTGCATGGCCTCACCTTCAGATCGGCGCGCCCGGCGGAATCACCGGCAGCGGCCGGAGCTTCACCGACTTCGGATCGGCGAGATACTTTCCGATCGTCGCGGCCGCCTCAGCGCGGCTCGCGGCAACGCTGCCCTCGCCCGCGTTCTTCGCGAGCCACTTCTGCCACGCGACGAGAGACGCGCGCACATCGGCATCGACCTGCGCATGCAGCTGGCCCGCGTCGAGCGCATTGAGCAGCGCATCGAGCACGACCCAGTCCGCAGCCGTCTGGACGGCCGCGCCGGCCGGCACGCCGTCGGCGATCCGGTCGCGCTGCCACGTGCCGCGGAACACCGCGTCGAGCACGTCGGCAACGCCGGGCTCGGCGTTGTCGCGCGCGTGCTGCCACGCGACGCGATTGAGCCGCTGCGGCGAAAACAGGAACTGCGTCGTCTGCGCCGCGGCCGCTTCGACTGCGCCGAATGCATCGAACAGCGGCGCGCTCTTGTTCGCGAAGTACTCGCGATTGCGCTGGTATTCGTTGCCGGGCGGCGTGACGAGATCGAGCACGTTCGCCGGCAGCGCGAGCTGCTCGGCGCCGAGCGTCGCGACGAGCCGATCGAGCGCGGCGCGTTGCGTCTGCGCCGGCACGACCTTCGTACCGGCCGCACGATCGCCCGCCTCGGAATACGAATAGTCGGCGCCGCCGACCAGCCGCGCGACCGCTTCGGTCTGATAGCGGTGCAAGAGATAGATCGGCACGAGCCGCGCTTCGATTTCGCCGGCCTGACGATCGCGGCGGCAACACGCCGATCGAGAAATGATCGAGCGCGCTGCGACGAACGGCGAGCAGCGCATCGAACGACTTCAGCGTGTCCGGCCCGAAATCCCACAGCAATCCATCGGGTTCCGCATCGCCCGGCGCGCGCGAATCGGGATCGCTCATGTAGCGGAATCCGGCCTTCGCGATGTCGGCGCGCAACTTCGCGAGCGATGCTGCCTCCTCATTCGCCGGAAACTGCGCATACGCATGCGCGACGAGAAAATCGTCCCACGGGCCGACGCCGACGCCGTACGCATGATCGAGGCTGATCGCACCGTTCGCGTCGAGCTTCACAAGCGGGTGCGGATAGTCCATGACCGAGCCGTTGCCGAGCCGACTCGCCGCGAAATTGTGCGCGAACCCGAGCGCATGGCCGACCTCGTGCGCCGCGAGCTGGCGCAGGCGCGCGAGCGCCATCTGTTGCGCCTCGTTGGCGAGCTCGCCTGCGTTCGACTTGTCGTAGGGCGCGAGCAGCGCCTCGGCGATCAGGATGTCCTGACGCACGCGCTGCGAGCCCAGCGTCACCGTGCCCTTGATGATCTCGCCGGTGCGCGGATCGACGATCGGCTGCCCGTACGACCAGCCGCGCGTGTAGCGATGCGCCCACGTGATGATGCTGTAGCGGATGTCCATCGGATCCGCGCTTTCGGGCAGCAGCTCGACGCGGTACGCATCCTTGAAGCCTGCTTTCTCGAATGCGGCCTTCCACCAGTTCGCGCCTTCGAGCAGCGCCGAGCGCACCGGTTCCGGCGTGCCGCGATCGAGGTAGAACACGATCGGCTTCTTCACCGCGCTTTGCGCCGCGGACGGATCGGTCTTGTCGAGCCGGAATCGCGGCTGGTAACGCACGTCGAGGCTCGACGCGAGCGGCTGCGCGTAGTCGTAGAAGCCGACGCTGAAAGCACCCGACGCCGGATGATAAAGACGCGGCGCGAATCCCGCCGGCGGCAAGCGCACGAAACTCAGATGCTGGCGCATCGTCAGGCTCTCGGGCTCCATCGCGACGTCCTTGACGAACTGCTGGTCGCCCGGGCCCTTGAACGTCAGCATCGCTTCGAGCTCGGTGTTGTCCGGAAAGCTCTTCGCGTCCTCGGTCGCTATCGCGCTCCGCTTGTCGTCGATCTCGTATTTGCCCTGCTTCGCATCGGCAAGACGTTTGGCGATGCCGTGCAGGTCCGTCGTCAGCAACGGGCCGACGTCAACGACGAGCTCGGCATCGTTGCCCTTGCGCTCGCCGGCGATGTCGCCGGCCCAGAGCACCGATTCGGCGAACGCCTCGCGCACGCTCTGCGCTTCCTCGGCGTTGGTCGAGACCGCGCGGAACTTCGTGTTGTCTTCGACCAGCAGCAGGCGCGAGCCCGCGCGACGGAACTCGACGAGATGCGATTCGCCGCTCTGGCCGCGATCGAGGCCGACGTCGTTCGAGCCGAGGCCCCACGGCAGCGACGTGACGAGCAGGAACGGGCTTGCCGAGCTCGTGCACGCCGAGCAAGACGCGGCCTTTGGCGGCGTCGCGGTAGACGTCGAAGAAGCCGGCGACGTGCTCGGTGCCACGGGTCGCGGTCGCGACGTCGGCGGGCGCCTTCGATTCGCTCGCGGCCGGCGCTGCGCCGAACGCCAGCGTGGATTCGAGCGCAAGCACGCAAAGGAGGACCGCGCGGATCGTGGGCTTCATCGTGGCTCGTTCCGGAACGTCGGAGCCGGCGAGTTTGCCCGAAGCGGCGCGGGCCGCCAGCCGGCAATCATGCGCGGTGCCGCGCGACAAGGCTAGCCGCAACGCCAGCGAAGACCCGGCATCGCCTGCAGATACGCGGCGACGTCGTCGACTGTCGTCGGCGTCAGGCCGTGCGCGACGACTTTCATGACCGCGCCTTCGGGCCGCTGGTCGGTGCGCTGGAACACGGCGAGCTGCTTGACGAGATAGTCGGCGTGCTGGCCGGTGAGCCGCGGATACGTGTCGTTGCCCAGCGCCTCGGGTCCGTGGCAGCGAGATGCACGGCGGGCACGCCGCTTGTCGGGCACGCCGCCGGTGAAGATCGCGCGGCCCGCCTCGATGCGCGCGGGCGGACTCTCGACGGCTGCGGCACGCAGCGTCTGCGTCGAGAAGTACTCGGCGAGCTCGTCGATCTGCCGGTCGCGTCAGCGTGCGGCTGATGCCCCACATGTATTCGTAGCCGGCCGGATCCTGCCGGCTCTGTCTCTTGAAACCCGCGCAGCTGCGCGACGAGGTAGACTCTTCTGCTGGCCGGCGAGATTGGGCATGTTCGGCGACGTGGACGATGCCGGTCACGCCGTGGCAGTTCGAGCAGACCTGCTCGGCCAGCACGCTGCCCGGACACGTCGGGATTGCCGAGGTCGCGTGAGCGCGGCAGGTTCGTGCATGCGGCGAGCGATCGGCGACGGCGAGCGCGATCGATGATCCGTGTATTCGCGACTCGCATAGTCCACCTCCGCGCGACTCAGTACGCGCCCCAGAAGTAGAGGAACAGCGAATCGTTGTCGCTGGCGTTGCGTCCGGCGCCGTCGTAGTTGTGCGATGCGCCGTTGTAGCGGTCGTACATCGTGTACTGCAGGCCGATGCGCAGGTACTGGACCGGCGTGACGAACGACTTCGGAGGTCCAGCCGCGGATCGCCGGGATTGGCCGCACGTTGCCGAACACCGGCGTCGGGTCGTAGAGCGCGGAGTCGGTCGTGCCGGTCTGGTTGAAGAACGAGAGGCTGCCGCCGTACTTCGCGGCGTAGACGTAGCTGCGTCTTCGCGCGGAACACGTTCGTCGTGATCGCTCGTGTTCGTGTTCGGCGAGCGGCTGGCCGTCGACGTCGAATCGACGGGCTGATCGGCGAGGAACGCCGGCACGCGGTGCGTGTCGCGCATGTAGGCGAGCTGCACCGTGACCGCGTGCGGATCGAGCAGGTACTGGTACTGCGCGTCGACGCCGATGTCGCGGAAATGGTGGACGCTGGTCGGATCCGACGTGTCGAGCGGATCGTCGTAGACGTCCGCGATCATGCCGGAGGTGCCGACCATCAGGTTGTGCGCGCCCCACTCGCGTGCTGAGCGCGACGCGCCAGTACGGATTGGTGCCCTGCAGGCGTGGTCTTCTCGGCGTTCGGCGACGCCGGCCGTCATGAACGAGGCGATGCCGCGCGCGCTGCCGTAGCCGCCGAGCTTCGACGTACAGCGATCTGGTTCCAGAAGACGTAGCGCGGTGACGCCGGCGATGTTGCCGCCCGCCGCGATGCCCGGGATACGGCGTGTTGCCGTCGATGAAGCGCTGCTGGTCGGGCTCGGCACCGGCACGTACTGCATCCACGCGGGCGCCGAGTTCCAGGGATCCGGCTACCGACGGATTGTTGTTCGCGGTGACGCCGAAGATCAGGTCGCGCTCGGGATCGATGAAGCGGTCGGCGTAGCGGATGTCCATGTTGTCGGCCGACGTGTGTCCGTGCCAGGAGCCGTCGCGAGACTGGCTTGGCATAGTTGTCGTAGGTGACCTGCACGAAACGCGCCGACGTTGTCGGTGATCTTGCCGGCGAGCGAACACGCTCGCGCGTCGCGAAGATCAGCGAGCCGTTCTTCTGGAAGTCGGCGCGACGGATCGTCGCTCTTGGAGGTGTTGCGCACGTGCGAATCGCTGACGACTGCCCATCACCGCGATCGGTATCGTGCGCTGCCGATCGTGTAGCCGGTCAGCTTGAACAGGCGGCCGTACGGCGTCAGTTCCGGAAACTGGCCGCCGGCGTGGCAGGCGACGCAGTTCTGGCCGGTCTGCCGCGCGAAGACCGGCAGCGCACGGCTGCAGACCGGTATCAGCGCGAGCACCACCAGCACGAAGAGTGCGAGGAGTCCATGCGTCGTCCAACCGCGCGTTCTTTCTTCTGCATTCGCGTCCATGGCGTCTCCCGCTTCGATCGCGACGCCACGACCTTACGCGCCTCGGACGGCGGGCGACTTGATCTGCATCAAGGAATTCGCCGTTCGGACGAACGCAACTTCAACGATCGCCGGAGCGCTCAGAACCGGTAGCCGACGTCGACGCCGACGCCACGCGAGCTCAGCCGGATCGCGTTGCCATCCTCGTGGCTGCGCTCGTTCTGCGCGAAGAAGCTGTAGAAGACGTAGGCGCCGGCGTGCCAGTCCGACGAGAAACGGTAGTCGATGCCGGCCGAGAGATCCTCGTCGGTCTGCGCGAGCCGCACTTCGCCGCCTTCGCTGTGATGGCTGTCGACCCACGGCAGGCGGCCGGCCGTCGCATCGACGTCGAGCTTCCACGCATTGGCGAACGGATAGTCGAGATGCAGGCCAATCACCGGCACCGGCAGCTCCTGCACGTAGAAATCCTCCTTGAGCTCGTGGCCGCCGCTGTCGGCCGCGATCGTGCCGTCGAGCCGGAAGTTGAGCAGCACGTATGTCGCGCCGATGCTGCCCCAGAACCCGCCGCCGTTGTCGAACGCGACGAAACGGCGCCAGTACGCGACGTCGGCTTCGAGGAAATCCTGGAAATGCGTGACCGTGTCGAGCTTGCCCGGCGCGACGGTCGTGCCGTTGTACACGACGGGCTCGGTGATCGTCGTGCTGCCGTCGAGCATCGATGCGGCGATGCCGAAGCGGAGCTGGTTGTCGTCGGAGAACGATCGCGTTGCGCGTGCGCGAAGCGTCGTCATGTCGTTGACGTCGAGATCGTCGTCGATATGCAGTCGCGTGCCCTGCACCGCGTTCTCGCGCACCTGCACCCAGCCGCCCGGCGAGCCCGTTTCGGCGTAGATCGTGACGTCCCAGGGCGAATCGGCCCGCGAGCACATCGGAAGCACGAGGCCGGCGGCGAGCAACACGATGGCGAGGCCCACATGATGCGGGCGCGGTGCAACGCCGATGCGATTCCGGTGAATCATGGCGACCGCGGCGGTGCGCGGTTCAGCTCGCGGCGACGCCAAAGCGGCCGCACGCGCACCGCCGACGCCATCGTACTCCGGCGCGCGCGCGGTGCAAGCGCGCGCGCATCGCCCGCCTTGTATCGTCGCGTCGCGCCCCTATCTGAACCGCATGACTTCCATCGCCCCCACGGCCACCGCGGCGCCCGTTCGCGTCGACGTCTGGTCCGATTTCGTCTGTCCGTTCTGCCTGATCGGCAGCCTGCGACTCGACGCAACTCGCCGAGACGCAGCCGATCGAAACCGTCTGGCACGCGTTCATGCTGCGTCCGCCGGGCTCGCCCGGCTTGACCGACGAGAAGCACGCGATGATCGCGGCGTACACGCCGAAGATCAGTGCGCAGATCCGCGACGAGTTCGGGCTCGACGTCCGGCGCGGCCCGATTGGCGCGCAGACGTTTGCCGCGCACCATGCGATGAAACACGCCGAGCGAAGCGGCCAGGGCGCCGCGTTCCACGACGCGGTGCTGCGCGCGTACTGGCTCGACGGCGCGGATATCGCGAACCACGACGTGCTGCGCGAGATCGGCGAGAGGCTCGATCTCGCACTCGACGACGAGCTGCTCTCGGGCCAGGAACCGGTCTCGGCAGAAGCCGTGCAGAACGACGTTGACCAGGCGGCCGCTTACAACATCCACGGCGTGCCGGCCTTCATCTTCGGCAACCGGTATTTCGTCTCCGGCGCGCAGCCGCTCGCATTGCTCGAACGCGCTGCCGACGCCGCGCGACAGGGCCGTACCGCGGTCCACTGAGCCACTCGCCCGCGCGCGACGTTTCGTGTAAACAGCGCGCATGGTCCGACACCGTGCGCCTTTCGTCGCGCTGGCGATCGCATGCATGCTCTGCGGCTGCGACGTCGAATGGACGCGCAAGCACGAGCTCTACTGCCGCATGGACGAGCGGCTCGAGATCCGCGACACGCTCTACTTCGGCCTCTCGATTCCCGGCGGCGGCAGCGTCGGCGATGCGGACTGGCAAGCGTTCGCCGACGACGCGATCGGCCACGCGTTCCCGACCGGCTTCACCGTGGCTGACGCGCACGGCACGTGGCGCGGCGCGGACGGCGCGTCGGTCTCCGAGCCAAGCCGCGTCGTCACGATCGTGCATCCCGACGACGGCACATCCGATGCCGCGATCCGCGCGCTCGTGCAGCGCTACCGCGCGACGTTCCGCCAGGAAGCCGTGCTGCGCGAGCGGACGAGCGTCTGCGTTTCGCCCTGACGTCCTGCCGCAGGATGTTGAATAGCGCCGCGCCGGCTCCCATGATCGGTAGGTCAGGGGGCATTCGATGAACCAGGCCACGCTACTCGCACTCGCGATCTTTCCCGATCAGCTCGAACAGTTCTACGCGGCTGTGCCCGCACGGCGCGTCAACTGGACGCCGCCGTCGTGGGACGGCATCCCGAGCGAATCGCTCACCGCAATCGGTCAGGTCTGCCACGTGCGCGACATCGAGATCGACGGCTATCAGCAGCGCATCGAGCGCGCGCTGACCGAATCGAATCCGCACCTGCCCTCGCTCGACACGTACCAGCTCGCCAAGGATCGCAATTACGCGAACGCGAATGCGGCCGAGGCGCTCGCGACCTTTCGCGCCGCGCGGCGACGCACGCTGGACCGGATCGCAGCGCTCGACGCCGCGCAGCTCGAACGCCGCGCCGTCTTCGAAGGCTACGGCTGGGTAACCGTCCGCGGCCTCATCCACTACCTTTGCAGCCACGACCAGCAGCACCTGGCCGGGCTGCAGTGGCTGCTTGGCAAGGTGGATTCGCCGTAAGATAGTCGCGCCTGCAATCTGCTTTTTGCAGCGTTGTCCACGTCGTTCGCTTCGACGAGGTCCACGATGCGCCGATCCGTTGTTTTCGCATTCGCAGCGTTCATCGCTTGCGCGGGGGTTTTGCCCGGCGCCTCCGCGGCGCCCCCAAAGCGCCTGCCCTCGCCCGCCGGCACGCCATCGCCGCTCAATGCCTATCGCAACCGGCCGACCGTGCTGAGCACAACGCCCTCGCGCGGCGCCACCGTGCCCGCGTACGCGCGTGAATCTCGATCCGATCAACGGCAACACGTTCGTCGTTTCGACGCCGCCAATCCCGGCGAGCTGTCCGTGATCGCACCGACCTCCCGAACACTCGTCGGCGGTGCATTCGTCGACAACGATTTCGCCGGTTCTATGCGATCGATATCGATACGTCCGAGCTGGTATGGCTCGACACGGCCGATGGCAGCGAGACGCTCGTCGGCTCGACGGGCGTCGGTGACCTCGACCAGACATGGACCGGCCTCGGGACCGATCCGAACACCGGCATCCTTTACGGTACGACGGCCGACCTCACGAGCACCAATCCGTTTTCGACGCTCTACACGATCGACCCGGATACCGGAAGCGCATCGCTCATCGGGTCGTTCGGAGCGGGACGCTTCACCGATATCGCCATCGGGGAAAACCCGTTCCCTGGTGGGCGGGGCAGCATCGCTCAATTCTTCGGCGATCGACACGCTATCGGACACGATCATCGACGCCAGCGGTACGCTCGGCACGCTCGGCTTCGATGCCGAGTACGCCGCCTTGCTCGATTTCAACGGCTCGAACGGGGTGCTCTACCTTGCCGCGATCGACAATGTGAGCCCGACGTTCCAGCCGGACCGGATGTACACGGTCGACACCACGACTGGCGCAGCGATGCTCGTCGGCGATATCTCTCCCGATCCGGCTGGCGCGGAGCTCAGCGCGTTCGCGATCGCGGAGCCCGCCGGCATCTGCAGCGTGATCGAAGACATCCCGTGGATCAGCGAGACGCCGACAGCCGACACGAATGCGCCCGGCACCTCGACACTGGTGACGATGACGTTCGACGCGAGCGCGCTCGCCGCCGGCACGTACCAGGCCTACCTCTGTTTCAGCAGCAACGATCCAAACAACCGGATGCCGCACGTGCCGGTCACGCTGACGGTGCAGTGAAGCGCCGATTTCGTGTGATCCGGTTCCGCTAAACCCGCCTTCCCGGCGCTGAATCGGGCCCTTCGCCGCCCCGAGTCCGCCCCAAACGCGCCGGTATACTGGCCGCGCCATTTACCGGGGAGGTCAGAATGGATTCGCGTACGCCCGTGTCCCGCCTGCGGCACGCTGGTGCCCTTGCGCTCGTCTGCGCGTTGCTGCTTGCCGTGGCGTGCAACAAGCCCGCCGACAAAGTGCCCGAGGTTCAGGGAAAGAAGCCGGTCGCCGTCGAAGCGCCGCCGCCAAAGGTCGAGCAGCCGAAAGGTTTCGCGCTCGCGTCGGCAAACGCCGAGCAATACGAAGGCCAGCTTGCGCTGATCCTTTCGTTCTCGCAGCCGATCGTCGGCACGCAGGCGTTCGACACGCTGATCGCCGTCAGCGGCCCGAAAGGCGAGAACGTGCAAGGCAGCTGGGCACTCGACGAAGACGGCAAGACGCTGCGCTTCCCGTACGTGAAGGCCGATGCGAGTTACACGGTGCGCATCAAGGCCGATCTCGCCGCGGTCGACGGCAAGACGCTCGGCAGTGAAGTCACCAAAGAGGTCTACACCGGCCCGATGCAACCGAATGCCGGTTTCGCATCGCAAGGCAGCGTGCTGCCGGCGCGCGACACGCGCGGGCTTCCGGTCGTCTCGGTCAACGTCAAGGAAGTCGATGTCGAGTTCCTCCGCGTGCGCGACAAGGAAATCGCCAACTTCTTCGCTGCGTACCAGAAGAACGGCAAGCACTCCGGCTACGAGCTCGATCCGCGCTACGGCTGGTACGGCCGCAAGGGCAAGCCGGTCGCCGGCATCGCCGATTCGGTCTACTCGAACCGTTTCGTGCTGTCGGGCAAGGACAACGAGCGCACGCTGAATTACCTGCCGATCCAGAACATCAACGAGCTCTCGCAGCCGGGCCTCTACTTCGCGGTCATGAAGCGCGCCGGCAGCTTCGGCGAGGAATACGAGACGTCGTTCTTCTTCGTCAGCGATATCGGCATCCACACACGCGCGTACAAGGATCAGCTGTTCGTGCATGCGGCGTCGCTGAAATCCGGCGCGCCGCTCGGCAACGTCGAGCTTTCGATTCTCGATGCGAAGGGCGAGAGCGTCGTTGCGGGCGCAACCGATTCGAACGGCAACGCGCAGCTCGCCTATTCGCTCAACGCCGAGCAGGTGCTGGTCGCACGCGCAGGCAACGACGTCTCGCTGCTGCCGTTCAACCAGCCGGCGCTCGATCTTTCCGATTTCGCCGTCGCCGGCCGCAAGGAAGCCTGGTTCGACGTGTTCGGCTGGTCCGATCGCGATCTCTATCGGCCCGGCGAGACGATTCGCCTTTCCGCGTTGCTGCGCGATCACGACGGCAATCCGATCAAGCCGCAGCCGCTGTTCGTGACACTGAAGCAGCCCGACGGCCGCCCGTATGCCGAGGCCAAGCTCGATCCGAAGGAGCTCAACTATTTCGAATGGTCGCGCGAGATTCCGGTCGATGCGCCGACGGGCCGCTGGCAGGTCGAGTTCCGCACCGATCCGAAATCCAAGGATGCGACGCAGGGCCTCACGTTCCGCATCGAGGAGTTCCTGCCCGAGCGGCTCAAGCTCGATCTTTCGAGCACCGAGGCGACGATCAAGCCCGGCGAGCCGCTGAAGCTCGCCGTCGAAGCCGATTATCTTTATGGCGCACCGGCGTCCGGCAATCGCTTCACTGCTCGTCTGACGCTCGCTGCCGATCAGCATCCGGTCGATGCGCACAAGGATTTCTTCTTCGGCGATCCGACGGTCGAGCTGCCCAAGGAAGCGAAGGATGCCGTCGACGAGAAGCTCGACGAGCACGGCAAGCTCGAGACCGACATCGAGCTCACCGACGCCGCGAAACCAACCGCGCCGGTTGCGGCGATCGTCTCAGGCAGCGTCTACGAATCGGGCGGTCGTACGGTGACGCGCACGCTCAAGCGCACCGTCTGGCCGAACGACACGCTCGTCGGCATCCGGCCGCTGTTCGATCTCAAGGACGGATCGGACGCGCGCGCACGCGCAGGCTTCGAAGTCATGCGCAGCAACGCGAACGGCGATCTCCTCGCAGGTCACGTCAAGGCGACGCTAGTCCGCGAATACCGCGACTATCGCTGGACCTACGACAACGAGAGCGGCTGGCATTTCGACTACACCGATCGCTACGAGAACTCCGAGACGCGCGACATCGATCTCGCCGCCGGCGCCACGCAGAAGTTCGACGTGCCGGTCGACTGGGGCAACTACCGCATCGAGATTTCCGATCCCGCAACCGGCCTCACGACGAAGCTGCCGTTCTTCGCCGGCTGGAGCTGGAACGACGAGAACCGCGGCAAGGAAGCGCGGCCGGACAAGGTCAAGCTCGCGCTCGACAAGCCGAGCTATCACGTCGGCGACACGCTGAAGGTGACCGTGACGCCGCCGCAGGCCGGGCCTGGCTTGCTGCTCGTCGAATCCGATCACCTGCTCTATTCGCGCAACATCGACGCGAAACCGGGCGCCGTGTTCGAGGTGCCGGTTACGAAGGATTTCGAGCGCCACGACGTCTACGTGACCGCGCTTGTGTTCCGCGGCGGCTCGGCGATCGAGAAGATCACGCCGGCGCGCGCGGTCGGCGAGGCCTATGTCTCCATCGATCGCGCCGATCGCAAGATCGACGTCGCCGTCGAAGCGCCGCAGCAGATGAAACCGGAGACCGATCTCCCGGTCACGGTGAAAGCGCCGGCGCTCGCCGGCAAGAAAGCGTACGTCACCGTTTCCGCCGTCGACGTCGGCATCCTCAACATCACGCGCTTCGCGCGGCCCGACGCGAACGACTGGTTCTTCGCGCAGCGCGCGCTCGGCGTCGATGCGTACGATCTCTACGGTCGCGTCATCGAGAGCTTCGACGGCAACACCGCGAAACTCCGCTACGGCGGCGACATGGCGCTCGCGGCACTGCCGCAGGCGCGGCGGCCGACCGCGAAGGTGCTGACGGTCGATCTCTTCTCGGGCGCGGTCGCGCTGGACGCGAAAGGCGAAGCCAAAGTCGCGCTCAAGGTGCCCGACTTCAACGGCACCGTGCGCGTGACTGCGCTCGTGTTCGGCGACAACCAGTACGGCGGCACCGACGCCGAGACGATCGTGCGCGCACCGCTCGTCGCCGAAATCTCGACGCCGCGCGTGATGGCGCCCGGCGACACGGCGCAACTGACGCTCGATCTGCAGAACTTCTCGGGCAGCGAGCGCGAGTTCGACGTCAAGGTCGCGGCCGACAAACCGCTCGCCGTTGCGCAGGGCGTGCGCAAGGTCAAGCTCGCCGACAACGCGAAGACAACCCTGAACTTCCCGCTGACCGCGCAGGAAGGTTACGGCGTCGGCAAGATCAGCGTCGTCGCGCAATCGGGCGACATCAAGCTCAATCGCCATTTCGAGCTCGCCGTGCGTCCCGCGTGGCCGGCCGTGCTGCGCTCGTCGCCGCGCGCGCTCGAGAAGCTCGATCCGATCTCGATCGGCAACGACGCGATCGACGGATTGCTCGCCGATTCGGTCAACGCGCGGCTCACGGTGTCGAGCCTTCCGCCGCTGCCGTTCGCGACGGCGCTGAAGGATCTGCTCAAGTATCCGTACGGCTGCATCGAGCAGACGACGAGCAAGGGCTTCGGCGCGCTGCTGCTCGACGAGAAGACCGCCGGGAACCTGCACGTCGACGGCCTCCCGCCCGACCAGCGCAAGGCGCGCGTCGAAGGCGCGATCGGGCGCATTGCGTCGATGCAGATTCCGTCGGGTCACTTCTCGATGTGGGGCGGCGACAGCTACGTGAGCGAGATATTGACGCCCTATGTCGTCGAGTTCCTCGAGGATGCCCGCGACGAAGGCTTCAACGTGCCCGACGACATGCTGCAGAAGGCGCTGAAGCGGCTCAACGACGATCTCCTCTCGGGCGGCCATCCGTATTACGGCTACGAGCATGCCGATCACATGCGCTTCGCCGACGAAGCGTATTCCGGCTACGTGCTGGCGCGCGTGCAACCGCGCGCCGCTCGGCACGCTGCGTGCGCTTTATGACAACGATCGCGGCAAATCACTGACCGCGCTACCGCTCGTGCAGCTCGGCGTCGCGCTGAAGCTGATGGGCGATCAGCCGCGCGCCGAGAAAGCCGTCGCGGAAGCGTTCGCGAAGAAGGTCGACCGGCCGTGGTATCTCGGCGACTACGGATCGGACCTTCGCGACACGGCGCTGATGATCGCGCTCGTGCATCGCTACGATCTCGCGAAATCCGATTACGACAAGAAGGTGTTCGAGCTCGCAGGCTCGCTGACCGCGCAGCAGCATCAGGCGAGCGATCAGCAGCGTCGCTTCGGCTGGCGCTGGTCGTATCTCTCGACGCAGGAGCAGATCGCGATTGCACGGCTCGGCAAGACGCTGATCAAGGACGGCGACACGGCCGTCTCGGGCACGCTGACGATCGGCAGCGCGTCGAGCGAGATCAGCCCGGATCGCATCTGGAGCCGCGAGTTCACCGGCGCCGACGTCCGTGCCGGCGTCCGCTTCGCGCCGCAGGGCGATCTGCCGCTCTACGTCACGACCGACATCGCCGGCGTGCCGAAGACGGTGCCCGCGGCGGACGATCACTACGTCGCAATCGAGCGGCGCTTCTACACGCTCGACGGCAAGCCGTGGGAACCCGCGCCACTCAAGGAAGGCGACAGCCTGATCGTCGGCATCAAGATGGAAGCGCGCGATGCGATGCCCGATGCATTGCTCGCGGATTTGTTGCCGGGCGGTCTCGAGATCGAGAACTTCAACCTGACCGACGCCAAGCAGTGGGCCGACGTCGTCGTCGACGGCATCACGATCACCGATCGCAGCTCCGCCGCCGACGTGCGCCACGAGGAGTTCCGCGACGACCGCTATGTCGCCGCGCTGAAGCTCGACGAGGGCCAGGAGGCGCACGTGTTCTATCTCGTGCGCGCGGTTTCGCCGGGCACGTATCGCGTGCCGCCGCCGATCGTCGAGGACATGTATCGGCCGGAGCAGCGCGGCATTGGCAAGAGCGTGCCGGCGACGATCAAGGTGATCGAGCCGTAGGCGAGAATCCGCCCAACCCTCTCGCTCTAACGAGAGGGTTGGCTGTGGACGGTGGATGGAAAATGAGTCTTCGTGGACGTCGAATTCTCAAGCGCGCAGGAGCCGTTCTGCTTCTGACGATCGCGCTCGTGCTTCTGCTCGACCGCCTGTTCCCGCTTCCGCTCCCCGACCCGACCAGCGGCAGTACTGTTGTCCTAGCCCGCGACGGCACACCACTTCGCGCGTTTCCCGACGATGACGGCGTCTGGCGCTACCCAACGAAAGCCGAAGACGTCTCGCCGCTCTACATCGAAGCGCTACTCACGTACGAAGACCGCTGGTTCTACAAGCACCCGGGCGTCAACCCGTTCGCGATCGCGCGCGCGATCGGCCAGGCGATCGTGCATCGCCGCTTCGTCTCCGGCGGCTCGACGCTGACGATGCAGGTCGCGCGCATCCTCGACGGCACGCCGCACAGCGCGTTCGGCAAGCTGAAGCAGGTTCTGCGCGCGTTGCAGCTCGAAGCGCATCTTTCCAAGCGCGAGATCCTGACGCTCTATCTCGATCGTGCGCCGTTCGGCGGCACGATCGAAGGCGTCGAAGCGGCATCGTGGGCCTATCTCGGCAAGCCGGCGGCGCGACTTTCGCGCGCGGAGGCGGCGCTGCTTGCGGTATTGCCCCAATCGCCGAGCAGGCTCCGTCCCGATCGCAATGCCGGCACGGCGCGCATCGCGCGCGACAAGGTGCTCGATCGCATGGCGGCACGCGGCGTCTGGTCGAATGCCGAAGTGCGCGATGCGCGCATCGAATCGGTCGCGGCGCGCGCGCTGCAGCCGCCGCTCGCGGCCGCGCTGCTCGCGGAACGCCTGCACGAAGCGCGACCGCGCGAGCGTCGCATCACGACGACGATCGACGCCGAGCTCCAGCGCGCGCTCGAAGCACGCGTCGGCGACTATCTCGCTCGATTGCCCGAACGCACGTCCGCCGCGCTGCTCGTCGTCGACAACGCGACGCTCGAAGCGCGCGCTTACGTCGGCTCCGCAGTGTTCGGCGATCAGGCGCGACTCGGCCACGTCGACATGGTGCGCGCGTGGCGCTCGCCGGGCTCGACGCTGAAACCGTTCCTCTACGGCCTCGCGCTCGACGACGGACTGATCGACTCCGAATCGCTGCTCGTCGACGCGCCGCAATCGTTCGGCACATACCGGCCCGGCAATTTCGATATGGCTTTCAACGGCCCGATTGGTGCAGCCGAAGCGCTGCGCCTTTCGCTCAACGTGCCGGCCGTCGATCTGCTCGATCGCGTCGGCCCTGCGCGATTCACCGCGCGGCTGGCGAACGCCGGTCTCGGCGTGCGCCTGCCGCGCGGCGTTGCGCCCAACCTCTCGGTGATCCTCGGCGGCGGCGGCGTGCGCATGGAGGATCTCGTCGGCGCGTACGTCGCGCTGAATCGAGGCGGCGTCGGCGGCCGCGTGCGCTATGCCGACGACGACGCGAAGATCGAGCGGCGCGTGCTCTCCGATGGCGCGGCATGGATCGTGCGCGACATCCTCGAAGCGAATCCGCGGCCGGGCTATGCGCCGGGCACGTTCGATCCCGGCTCGCGGCCGCGTGTCGCGTGGAAAACCGGCACGAGCTATGGCTTCCGCGACGCGTGGGCCGTCGGCGCGACGCGCAAGTACACCGTCGCCGTCTGGATCGGCCGTCCCGACGGCACGCCGCTGCCGGGTCAATACGGCGCGGTGACGGCGTTGCCGCTGATGTTCCAGGTCGTCGATAGCCTGCCTCGCTCGGCGTTGTCGGCGACGCCGGCGCCGCCGCCGGCGAGCGTCAGCGAAATCGAGGTGTGCTGGCCGCTCGGGCTCGCGTTCGACCCGGCACATGCCGACCTCTGCCACGCGAAACGCACCGCCTGGATCTTGAACGGCGTCGTCCCGCCAACACTGCCCGAGCGCGACGCGACAACCTGGAGCGCGGGCACGACGCACGTGCGCCTCGACGCGAAGAGCGGCGAGCGCCTCAGCGCCGCCTGCACGCGCGGCGGCGCGATCGAGAAAGATATCGCGCGCTGGCCCGCGCTCGCGTACCCGTGGCTCTCGCGCGACCTGCGCCGCCGCGCGAGCCTGCCGCCGCTCGCAGCCGGTTGCGCAACCGACGGACTCGAAGCCACGCAGCCGATCCGCATCGACGGCGTCGCCGACCACGCGGCGATCGCGCGCGCACCGAACAGCGACAAACCCGCGATCGTGCGCCTGCGCGCGCTCGGCGCGAGCGGCGACGTGCTGTGGCTCGTCAACGGCAAGCTCGAAGGCCAGACGCGCGCCGCCGGCGCGTTCGAGCATGCGTTCGCCGAGATCGGGGACACGACGATCACGGCGCTCGCGGCGTCCGGCAATTACGCGCAATTGCAGATACGCGTGCTGCGCTAGCCACGCATCGGTATGCTTGCGCTTCGGCCCCACGGCAGAAGCCCATGGCGAAGAGCGTCCACGAATCCGAGGAAGATGCGCGCAACCGCGACATCCTGATCTACGTCAACGGCGCGATGAAGAAGCGCAACGAAGCCGTCGTGTCGGTCTTCGATTCGGGCTTCGTGCTCGGCGATGGCGTCTGGGAAGGGCTTCGCGTTTCGAATGGCCATCCGGCATTTCTCGATCAGCATCTCGATCGTCTGTACGAAGGCGCGAAAGCGATCGCGCTCGAGATCGGGCTCGATCGTGACGCGCTGACGCGCGCGATCTACGCGACGCTCGATGCGAACAAGATGCGCGACGGCGTGCACGTGCGGCTGATGGTCACGCGCGGCGTCAAGCGCACGCCGTATCAGGATCCGCGCGTCACGATCGGCCCGGCGACGATCGTCATCATTCCCGAGCACAAGGATCCGCTGCCGGACACCGTCGAGCGCGGGCTCAAGCTCTTCACGGTGCACGTGCGCCGCGGCTATCCGGACGTGCAGGATCCGAAGCTCAACAGCCACAGCAAGCTCAATTGCATCACGGCGTGCATCCAGGCGTACACGGCCGGCGCCGACGAAGGATTGATGCTCGATCCGCACGGCTTCGTCGCTACGTGCAACTCGACGCATTTCTTCATCGTGCGCAAGGGCGAAGTCTGGACGTCGACCGGCATGTATTGCCTCGGCGGCATCACGCGCGGCAATGTTCTCGCGGTCTGCCGCGAGAACGGCATTCCGTCGTTCGAGAAATCGTTCAGCCTGACCGACGTCTATGGCGCGGACGAAGCATTCGTGACCGGCACATTCGCCGGCGTCGTGCCGGTGCACACGATCGACGGTCGCACGATCGGCGACGGCAAGCGCGGCGCGATGGTCGAGCGGCTGCAGTCGCTCTATCGCGCGCTCGTCGCACGCGACGTCGGCGCGCGGCGCGCGCCGCAATGACGGAGCCGCTGCGCATCGCGATGTGGTCGGGGCCGCGCAACATCTCGACCGCGATGATGCGCGCGTGGGAAAACCGCGGCGACTGCGCCGTTTCGGACGAGCCGCTCTATGCGCACTATCTCGCGGAGACGCGCTCGGATCATCCGGGTCGCGACGAAGTCATCGCGGCCGGCGAGACCGACTGGCGCAAGGTGACGCGCGCGCTCGTCGGGCACGCGCCGGCTGGCGAGGCGATCTGGTACCAGAAGCACATGACCCATCATCTGCTGCCGCACATCGGGCACGACTGGATCTACGCGCTGACGAACGTGTTCCTGATTCGCGATCCCGACGAGGTCGTGAGCTCGTACCTGCGCACGCGCGACACGGTGACGCCCGAGGACATCGGCATTCCGCAGGAGCGTTCGCTGTTCGACGAGATTTCCGGCCACACCGGCGCCGCGCCGCCGGTGATCGATGCGGACGAGTTCCTGCGCGCGCCCGAGGCGCATCTGCGTGCGCTCTGCGCGAGGCTCGCAATTCCGTTCACGGATCGCATGCTGGCGTGGCCCGCCGGTCCGCGCGCGAGCGATGGCATCTGGGCGCCGCACTGGTATGCGGCGGTGTGGAAGTCGACGGGATTCGAGAAGCCGCGCGATCGCACGGCGATCCGGCTCGAAGGCGAAGCGAAGCGCGTCAGCGATGCGTGCCGCGAGGATTACGAGTTCCTGCGGCGTCACCGCATCGCGGTCTAGTCTTCGTCCCAGCTGACGCGTGTCGTTGCGTCCTTGCGCTTCGGTGCGCTACCAAGCGCGGCGACGCCAGCCCACACGGCGAGCGCATCGCGCGTGATCGCAACATCGTGCACGCGCACGATTGATGCGCCGTTCTGCACCGCGATCAGCGCCGCCGCCGCGGAGCCGGCCGCACGATCGGCGTGCGCTTCGCGTCCGGTCAGCTTGCCGATCATCCCTTTGCGCGACAGTCCGGCGACAGACCGGCCCGATCTCGGCGAAGCGTTTCAGATCCCGCAGCAGCAGGAGGTTGTGCTCGAGCGTCTTGCCGAACCCGAAGCCGGGATCGACGAGGATCTTTTTCTTGTCGATGCCGGCCATCTGGCACGCGAACAACCGCTCCGTGAGGAAGCGGTGCACGTCGCCGACGACGTCGTCGTACTGCGGATCGTCCTGCATCGTGCGCGGGTCGCCGAGCATGTGCGCGAGGATCACCGGCACGCCGAGCGCGGCGGCGGCATCGAGTGCGCCGTCTTCGCGGAGCGCGCGCACATCGTTGACGAGGCCGGCGCCGACAGCGACGGCCGCGCGCATGACTTCCGGTTTGGACGTGTCGATCGAGATCGGCACGCGCGTCGCTTTCGCGAGTCCTTCGATGACCGGAACGACGCGCGCGATTTCGGCAGTCGCATCGACGGGCTCGGCGCCGGGCCGTGTCGATTCGCCGCCGACATCGAGCAGGTCGGCACCTTCTTCGACGAGCTTCACGCCGTGCGCGATCGCAGCCGCGGCGTCGGCGAACTGGCCGCCGTCCGAGAACGAATCGGGCGTGACGTTGACGATGCCGGCGATGCGCGGGCGGTCCAGCTCGAGCGGGCGGCCGTTGCAGTCGAGTGTGATGTGGAACATCGGCGGGGCGTTAGAGTGGAGGTGGCTGCCAACTTGCCCTGACCCTACCCTCTGCCGCAAGCGGGAGAGCGAAACGCGCGAAAAAAAAGCGCTCCCTTACGGAGCGCGTTTCTTTTTCCCCTCTCCCGCTTGCGGGAGAGGGTCAAGGTGAAGTCAATCTCGAGAAAGCGCCGCCTGCTTACTTGATCGGCGTCACGCGCGGCTGCACCGCGGGGCCGCCGATCGGGCTCTCGCCACGCGCACCGCCGGACGGCGAGCCAGGCGTCGGCTTCGAATCGCGCCAGTCCTTCGGCGGATCCGGCTCGCGCCCGGCCATGATCGCGGCGATCTGATCGCGGTCGATCGTCTCGTACTGGAGCAGCGCATTCGCCATCGCCTCGAGCTTGTCACGCTTTCGGCCGTGAGGATCGTCTTCGCGCGGTTGTACGCGCGGTCGATGACGCCGCGGACGACTTCGTCGATCTTGCGCGCGGTCTCTTCCGAAACGTGCTTGTGCTGCGTGACGGACCGGCCGAGGAACACTTCGTCTTCCTCGTCCGAGTAGGTCATCGGGCCGAGCTCTTCGGAGAGGCCATACTTCGTGACCATGTCGCGCGCGAGCTGCGTTGCGCGCTGGATGTCGTTCGACGCGCCGGTCGTGACCGCATCGTCGCCGAAGACGAGCTCCTCCGCGACGCGGCCGCCATAGAGGCTCGCAAGGCGGCTCTCGAGCGACACCTTCGAATGGCTGTAGCGATCCTGCTCGGGCAGGAACATCGTGACGCCGAGCGCCCGGCCGCGCGGAATGATCGTGACCTTGTGCACCGGATCGTGCTCGGGCACCGAGAGGCCGACGATCGCGTGGCCCGCTTCGTGGTACGCGGTCAGCTTCTTCTCGTCGTCGCTCATGATCATCGAGCGCCGCTCGGCGCCCATCATGATCTTGTCCTTGGCGCGCTCGAAATGAATCATCTGCACTTCGCGCGTGTTCTCGCGCGCGGCGAACAGCGCAGCCTCGTTGACGAGGTTCGCAAGATCGGCGCCCGAGAAGCCCGGCGTGCCGCGCGCGATCGTCATCGGTTCGACATCGCTCGACACCGGCACCTTGCGCATGTGGACTTTCAGAATCTGCTCGCGGCCGCGCACGTCCGGCAGCGGCACGACGACCTGGCGATCGAAACGGCCCGGACGCAGCAGCGCGGGATCGAGCACGTCGGGACGGTTCGTCGCGGCGATGACGATGATGCCTTCGTTACCTTCGAAGCCGTCCATTTCGACGAGGAGCTGGTTCAGCGTCTGCTCGCGCTCGTCGTGACCGCCGCCGAGGCCGGCGCCGCGATGGCGGCCGACCGCATCGATTTCGTCGATGAAGATGATGCACGGCGCATGCTTCTTGGCCTGCTCGAACATGTCGCGCACGCGCGCGGCGCCGACGCCGACGAACATCTCGACGAAATCGGAGCCGGAGATCGAGAAGAACGGCACCTTCGCTTCGCCCGCGATCGCTTTCGCGAGCAGCGTCTTGCCGGTGCCCGGCGCGCCGACCATCAGCACGCCGCGCGGAATCTTGCCGCCGAGTTTGGTGAACTTCGACGGATCGCGCAGGAACTCGACGAGCTCGCCGACTTCCTCTTTCGCTTCATCGCAGCCGGCGACGTCGGCGAACGTGATCTTGACCTGATCCTCGCCCTGCAGCTTCGCGCGCGAGCGGCCGAACGACATCGCGCCGCGTCCGCCCGCACCCGCCTGCATCTGGCGCATGAAGTAGACGAGCAAGCCGATGAAGATCAGGAACGGAACCCAGTCGAGCAGGATGCGCCAGAGCGGCATCACGTTGTCGGCCGGCGACTGACGCACTTCGACGTTGTTCTTCGCCATCAGCTCGAGCGCGGCCGGGTTGCCGCCCTCGGGGATCCACGTCGAAACGGCCGTGCCGTCCTTGAGCTTGGCGGTGACCTTGGTCGGACGATCGGCGCCGAACTGCGCGGACGCGACACCGCCGTTCGTCACCTGCTGGGCGAACTCCGAGTAGGGCACGTCGGACGGCTGCGACGAACGCGGATTGAAGCTCTGGAACACGGTCAGAAGAACGACCGCGATGATTACCCAGAGCAATAGATTCTTGGCCATGTCGTTCATTGTGCTACCGCCGAAACCATCAACGCTGAACCCATCAAATCGGAACCCATCAAATCGGTCACCCGGTTATCCCTTTGTTGCCGATCGCGAGTGCATAAACCTCGGGGCTGCGCGCCCGCGAGGCTTTGGGCTTTCGCATGCTGACGCGCTCGTACCCGTGGCGCAAGCGCCTGACGTACGCATCGAAGCCTTCACCCTGGAAAAGTTTGGTCAAAAACGCCCCGCCCTTTCTGAGATGCGCCGCGGCAAACGCCTCTGCGAGTTCAGCAAGTTCCATCGCCCGCGGCTGATCAACGCTGCTCATGCCGGACAGATTGGGGGCCATGTCGGAAAGCACAAGATCCACGCTCGCTCCATCCAGATGTTTTTCCAGCGTTTTCAGCACTTCTTCTTCGCGGAAATCGCCCTCTATGAGCTCGACGCCCGCGATGCCCTGCATCGGCAGGATGTCGAGCGCGATCACGCGTCCCTCTGCACCGATCCGCGATCGCACCATCTGCGACCAGCCGCCCGGCGCGGCACCGAGATCGACAACGACCATGCCCGGTTTGAGGAGCCTGTCGCGCTCGATCAGCTCTTCGAGTTTGAACACGGCGCGTGAACGCCACCCCTCCGCTTGGGCGCGCTTCACGTACGGATCGCTGAAGTGTTCCTGGAGCCAGCGGGAGCTCGATTTGCTGCGCGCCATCGTCCGCGCGGCCCCGCGCCTGGATTCAGTCAAGGATGCCGCATGATACCCTCTGCCCCTCCACGGCCTCGTAACCGCCTGTCTCCATTAGGTTTCCGTTCATGCAGTTGTCGTCAAACCAGAAGCGTTACCTGCGCGGGATCGCGCACGGGCTCGACCCCGTCATCATGGTCGGCCAGAAGGGCGTGACGCCCTCGCTCCTGAAGGAGCTCGACGGCGCGCTCGCTCACCACGAGCTCGTCAAGGTGAAGCTCTCGGACGCCGACCGCGAGGACCGCGCCGAGACGATCGAGGTGCTCCGCGAGGCGTCGCACGCCTCACTCGTGCAGACGATCGGCCGCATCGCGTGCTTTTTCCGCCGCAACCCGAAGCAGCCGAAGATCGAGCTGCCGCGGAAGTGACGCGCGCTCGAAAGGACTCGCGATGCAGCTGACCCAAGACCCCGCGGAAGGCTATTTCTTCGTGCGCGCGTGCACGCCGCATGCGATCACGATCGTGGACAGGCCGCTGACGCACAGCTTCGTGCTTGCGCCGGATCAGGTCATCGAGAACTGGCCGGTCACGAATGCGTCGGAGTTCAACGAAGCGGCGGCCGAGACGATCGCGGCGCTGAAACCCGAGGTCGTGCTGCTCGGCACCGGTGAGAAGCAGGTGTTCCCGCCGCGCGAGGCGCTCGTCTCGCTGCTGCGTCGGCACATCGGTGTCGAGGTCATGGACAACGCCGCGGCGAGCCGCACGTACAACCTGCTCGCATCGGAAGGACGCCGCGCCGTCGCCGCATTCATGCTCCCCGATTAGCTGATTTCCCCTCACCCGCCGCGCTACGCGCGTCGGCCTCTCCTGCGCAGCATGAGAGGCGAAAAGCTCACTCGTCCTGCGACAACTTCCGCAACTTCTTCATCGCTTCTTCCTGAATCTGCCGCGCGCGCTCGCGCGTGATGCCGAGATCACGCCCGATTTCCGCGAGCGACTGCACCGGCGCGCCGCCGAGGCCGAACCGCCGCTGCATGACTTCGTACTGCCGCTGGGTCAATCGCGACAGCCAGAGCCCAAGCCGCTCCGCCTCGACCGGCGATAACGCGCTCGTTGCATCGTCGCGCTCGACCGGCGCCGCGACCGGTTCGCTGGCTTCGGCCACCGCTTCGAGCGACGTCACGCGCTCGCTGACGCGAAAAAGCTCGGCGACATCGCGCAACTCCTTGCCGACAGCCGCCGCGATCTGATCGAGGCTCGGCGGCGTGCCGTGGCGCGCCGCGAGCTCGCGCTCGGCGCGCAGCACGTGCGCGAGCTCGCGCAACACGTGCACGGGCAGGCGTACCGTGCGTCCGTGATGCATGACCGCGTGCTGCACGGCTTCGCGAATCCACCAGACGGCGTACGTCGAAAAGCGAAGGCGCCGCGCCGGATCAAACTTCTCGACGGCGCGGATCAAACCGAGATTGCCTTCGGCGATCAGATCCATCAGCGGCACGCCGCGCCCGACGTAGGCGCGCGCCACCGAAACGACGAGACGCAGATTCGCCTCGATCATGCGCCGGCGCGCTTCGCCGTCGCCGTTCTGGATCGCTGCCGCGAGCGTGGCTTCTTCGCGCGCCTCGAGCAGCGGCGTCAGACCGATTTCGCTGAGATAGATGCTCGTCGACGAGCGCGCCTCTTCGTCGTGCGGCTCGATCGCATCGACGAGATCGTGGAAGTCGTCGGCCGGAAGGTCCGGGTCGGACGCGGCGGTCATGGGATGAGCTTACGCCGACGATGCCGCGGCGTCGTGTCACGCATGTGCAATGTCAGCGGCGCGGCAGGTAGTCGATCGGGTTCGACGGCTTGCCGTTCTTGCGGATCTCGAAATGCAGCTCGTCCTTGCTCGCGCCGCTCGAGCCCATCTCGGCGATCGTCTGGCCGCCCTTCACCTTGTCGCCTTCCTGCACGAGTCGCTTCTGGTTGTGGCCGTACGCCGAAAGGAACGCGGGGCTGTGCTTGACGATGATCAACTCGCCATAGCCGATCAGCCCATTGCCGCTGTAGACGACCGTGCCGTCGGCGGCGGCTTTCACCGGTGCGCCCGCCTTGCCGGCGATGTCGATGCCTTGCTTCATCGGATCGCCGGCGACGTAGCCGCCGACGAGCTGGCCGTCGGCTGGCCAGCGCCATGCGATGTCGCCGCTCGCGATTGCCGGCTCGGACGGCGCCGGTGTCGCCGAAGCGACCGGAGGCGGTGCCGTCGGCGAGCCGACGCGCGAAGGCGTGCCGGCATTCGCCGATGGCGGCGTCGACGCGACCGGCTCGAACGGCGCCGGTTTCGAAACTGTCGACGCAGCGGGCGGCGGCGCCGCAGGCCTCTGCGGCGAAGGCGCTTGCGCGACCGGCGGTTTCGCGGCTGCGCGCGCCGATGAAAGCCGGAGCTCGCGCCCGGGATAAATCGTGTACGGCGGCGGGATGCCGTTCCACTCGGCCAGATCGCGATAGTCGACGCCATGCCGGAACGCGATGCTGTACATCGTGTCGCCACGCTGCACGCGATACGTGCCGCCCGGCGCCGATGCGGGCTTCGACGGCGGCGCAGCAGGCCGCGGCCGCGAGGTTCCGGCATTGAGGCTGTGATCCTCGACCGGCGCCGGCCCTTCCGAGGCGCATCCGGAAAGCCCTAGCGCGACCGCGAAGGCCCACGCAAGAAGTTTCCGAGAATCCCCATTCATCACAATAGTTTAGCGGACAAACTTGAAGTAGATAACCAGCCCGGCGATCAATACGAGAAACGCCCACCCGATCGGCTCGATCCAGCGGTGCAGCGTCGCCTCGGCCTTCGGCCCGCCGAGCCGGATCAGGCCCGCGACGATGAAGACGCGCTTGCCGCGGCCGATCACCATGCCGCCGAGGAACGGTAGCAAAGGCATGCCGACGATACCCGACGCCCAGGTAAACACCTTGAGCGGCACCGGCACGAAGCCGGCCGCGACGAGGATCCAGAACGCCTTCCACGGATGCGCGATCAAATCATCGCGGAACTCGGCGACGAGCCGATCGATGCTCGACAGCCAGCCAAGCCACTCGAACACGGGCCGCATCGCATCGAACGCATAGTGGCCGAGCGCATAGCCGACCAGCGCGCCGAGCAGCGAGCCGCCGAGGCTGATCGCCGCGTAACGCGCCCAGCGTTCGGGCTTGGCGAGCACCATCGGCGCGAGCATGATTTCCGGCGCGACCGGAAAGATGATCGCCTCGACGAAGCTCAACGCCGCGAGATACCACGGCGCCTTCGGATGCGCAGCCCACTTCAGCGCGCGCTCGTAGAGCGGCTTGAAGATCTTCATCGCGCTGCGTCTCCCCGTTTCGCTTCGCGCATCGTCAACCGATGCCGCCGAGCAAGGGGACGAAGCTTACGGCGCCGAGCGATTCGCGCACCCATTCGCCTTCGACCGCGCGCACGCGCAGCAATGTCTGCTTTCCAGCTGGACCGACCGGCGCGACGAGCGTGCCGTCCGGCGCGAGCTGATCGAGCAGCGCGTCATCGAGTGTCGCGCCGGCGGCCGTCAGAATGATGCCGTCGAACGGCGCATCGTCCGGCCAGCCAAGCCGCCCGTCCGCGTGCTTCGAGCGGATGTTCGACATGCCGAGCTTGCGGAACCTGCGCCGCGCATTGCGCAGCAATTCCTCGATGCGCTCGACCGTGTAGACCTTCTCGACGAGTTGCGCGAGCACGGCGCATTGATAGCCGGAACCCGTGCCGATTTCGAGCACGCGCTTCGGCAACCGGTGCTCGATGAGCGCCTCGGTCATGCGCGCGACGACCCACGGCTGCGAGATCGTCTGGCCCTGCCCGATCGGAAGCGCCGTGTCTTCGTACGCGCGCGACGCGAGCGCTTCGTCGATGAAAAGATGGCGCGGCAGCTGGCGGATCACGTCGAGCACGCGCCGGTCCTTGATGCCTTCGGCCGCGAGCCGCTCGACGAGCCGGTCGCGTGCGCGCTGCGACGTCATGCCGAGCCCGCGCGACGCGGGATCGCGGTGCATGCTCATGCCGCGCTCCCGAGCGTGTGCTCGAGCGATGCGACCCAGCCCGCGACTTTCTCGAGCGCCTGATAACGCGTCAGATCAACCTGGATCGGCGTGATCGAAATCTGCCCCGAGCGGATCGCGTGGAAATCGGTGCCCGGACCGTCGTCCTCGGCCTGTCCCGGCGGACCGATCCAGTAGATCGGTCGGCCGCGCGGATCGGTCTGCGCGAATGCACGGCTCCGAACGATGACGGCGACCGAGCCGCGTCACCGCGAAGCCCGCGATCTCGTCCCACGGCCGATCCGGCACGTTGACGTTGAGAATCGTGTCGGCCGGCAGCGGATCTATGAGCAGCTTGCGCATCAGCAGCAGCACCGCTTCGGCCGCGCTTTCGTAGTGCACGCCCTTGTGATCGATGCTTGCGAGCGAGACCGCGATCGCCGGCAGGCCGAGGAAGCGCCCTTCCATCGCAGCGGACACGGTGCCCGAATAGATCACGTCGTCGCCGAGATTCGCCGAGTTGTTGATGCCGGACACGACGATGTCGGGCTCGTGATCGAGCAGGCCCGACAGCGCGAGGTGCACGCAGTCGGTCGGCGTGCCCGCGACGCGGTAGCGGCGCTCTTCGAGCTTGACGACGCGGATCGGCGCGTCGAGCGTCAGCGAGTTGCTGGCGCCGGAGCGGTCGCGGTCCGGCGCGACGACGGTGACCTCGCCGACGTCGCCGAGGCGTTCGGCGAGCACGCGCAAACCGGGAGCGTCGACGCCGTCATCATTGCTGACCAGAACTCGCATGCCTTCCTTCGCGGGCGCGACGGTGGTGCTCGGGGAACGTCAAATGATAGCGGATTGGCTGGTGTTCCCTCTCTCGCTCAGCTGTTCCCCCTCTCCCGCTTGCGGGAGAGGGTTGGGGTGAGGGCAAGCCGAGTCAGTGTTTCGCGAGAGCGCCCTCACCCTGCCCTCTCCCGCAAGCGGGAGAGGGGAAATCCATTTCTGCTAGCCTCGAAGCCATGAACACCCGCGACGACAGCGACGACGCGCGCCTGTTCCGCGAATCGATCGGCCGCGTCCGCCCGCTTCGCCAGGGCGAGGCGCACGCGCCGCAGAAGCCGCAGCCGCCGCCGCACGCGGCACAGGCCGAGCAGGACGAAGCGCGTGTGCGCGAGGAACTGCTCGTGCACGCGATCGATCCGGCCTCGATCGAGGTCGGCGACGAGATCCACTATCTCAAACAGGGACAGCCGCCAAAGATCCTGAAGCAGCTTCGTCGCGGGCATTTCAGCGTGCGCGCCGAGCTCGATCTGCACGAGATGACACTGGCGGTTGCGCGCGAAGCGGTGCGCGATTTCCTCGACGATGCGATCGCGCGCCACGAATACTGCGTGCGCATCGTGCACGGCAAGGGTTTGCGCTCGCGCGGCGATGGCCCGGTGCTGAAGCGCATGACCGCGACGCTGCTCGCGCGGCGCAAGGACGTGCTCGCCTACGCCTCGGCACGTCCTGCGCAAGGCGGGACAGGCGCGGTGATCGTGTTGCTCGCCCGCGCCTGACGACGAAACCGGTCAGCCGTCCGATTCTTTCGGGTGCGCCGATTTCTTCGGATAGTTGACCCACATGACCGTCGCGTGGCGGTGCACGGCCCATTCGTTGACGGTGAGGACCTTGCTGGCGTCGAAGTCGTTGTCCATGCGACTTTCGCCGCGCGCAAGATCGTTCGTGCCCGCGCAACCCGACATCGCAAGACAACCGACGATGGCTGCAGCCAAAGCTAGCGTTCTCATCGTGCCCTCCGCAGATTCGGAACGCGGCATCACGCGACGATCGCGAGACGCCGCGACGGCACTATAGACCCGCCGGAACGCCGAAAAACGCCTTCCGTCGCGATTTCCTGCCGCTTCAACGGCCCGGAAGGCCCCTCGCGACCTCGCCGCTCAATTCACGCAACACGACAGTCGCGAACGCACCGGCCGGCAGGCGGAACTCGAGGACCAGCGCGCCGTCACTTTCCCACTGGTGGACGAGCCCGTCGACGCGCAGGCGCAGCGCGCGTCGTTGCTGGGCGAGACCGGCCCGCGCAAGCCCTTCGGCGAGGTCGCGATACGGCGCGATCGCACGTTCCTCGAGCGCGCGGACCAGCCCGGTCGTGCGCAGCTCGCCGGCGCCCACATCGGACCGGTCGGATCGATGTCGAACGCGGCGAGCCGGCGCGCGAGCTCGACGGTCCACGGCTCGGGCCCGAAGATCGCTGTGCGTGCCGGCGAGCATCCAGACGTCGCCGTCGAGCGCCGAATCCCAGCTGCCGTCGGCGACGCGCGTCGCGAGCACCGCGTTGAACAGCATGCGAGCGCGCGGCCGACATCGCCAGACCAATGTTCGTGCTCGCGCATGCGCGTGCCGGCGAACATACGCGCGCGCCTGCGCGATGTTGTCGGCGTCGCGTCCGAAGCGCTGCTCGCCGAAATAGTTGGGCACGCCGCGTTCGCGGACGAGCGCGAGGCGCTGCTCGACTGCTTCGCGATCGCCGCCGACCTCGCGCACGCGGATGCGAAAACGGTTGCCACGATGCACGCCGCGCTTGAGCTTGCGTGTCGTGACGGCTCGCGGCGAGCACGCGCAGGTCCGGAATCGCGAGCGCGCTCCAGTCGGGATCGGCCTTGCCCGGCAGATGCACCGAGAAGCTCTGGCGCGTGACCGCGTGGCGATCCTTGAGGCCGGCGTAGCCGACCGCCATCGGCGCAATGCCGGCCTTCTCGGCGAGCCGCTTCGCGACCCATTCGGTGTTCATGTCGCATCTTCTCGACGAAGAGGAACGCGTGCTCGCCGGCGCCGCTCGGCTCGAAGCCGAGCTCCTCGTCGACGCGGAAATCCTCGGCTCGACGCGGATGCGTCCCGTGATCAGCGGGCCGCCGTGCGCGTACGGGAGCGCCGCGACGGCTTCGGTCGGCGCGTTCATCAGAGCGGATCGAGCTCGAGCCTTCGCACCAGCGTATCGAGCTCGGGATTGTCCGGGCTGACCGGCCGCGGTTCGCGCGGCTTCCAGAGCAGCACGACCGCAAACGCCGCGATGCCTTCGCCGCGGCCGGTGAAACCGAGCTTCTCGCTCGTCGTCGCCTTGACGCTGACCTGCGCCGACGCGCACGCCGAGATCGGTCGGCGAGATTGCGCGCGCATCGCGTCGACGTGCGGCGCGATCGCGGCTGCTCGCAGACGACCGTGACGTCGGCGTTGCCGAGCGCGTAGCCATGCTCGGCGCATCAGCGCCGCGCAATGGCGCAGGAACTGCCGGCTGTCGGCGTCCGCCAGCGTTCGTCGGACGGCGGAAAGTGCATGCCGATGTCGCCGAGCGCGAGCGCGCCGAGCATCGCATCGCACAGCGCATGGATCACGACGTCGCCATCGGAATGCGCGACGACGCCGCGCTCGTGCGCGATGCGCACGCCGCCGAGCATGACGTGGTCGCCGGGGCCGAATGCGTGCACGTCGAAGCCGTGGCCGATGCGCATGGTCGAGAGCTTACCCCGTCGTGCGCAGCAAGTACGCGGCAAGCGCGAGATCGGCCGGCGTCGTCACCTTGATGTTGTCCTCGGCGCCCTCGACCAGCAGCGGCCGCGGGCCGAGGCGCTCCATCGCCATCGCCTCGTCGGTGATCGCGACGCCGTCGGCTTCGCGCGGCTTCGAGCGCGCGCGTCAGTTCGCCGCGGCGGAACATCTGCGGCGTCAGCGCGCGCCAGAGCGCTTCGCGCGGCTCGGTCGCGGCGACGCGGCCGCTCGCCGTCGCCGCGCTTGAGCGTGTCGCGCACCGGCGCGGCGAGCAGCGCGCCGCCGGCCGGAATGCCGCGCGCGATCGAGCAGCGCGATGTCGTCGGCACGCAGAGCAGGGACGCGCGGCGTCGTGCACGAGCACGAAGTCGTCCGTCGCCGACGTCGCGGGCAGCGCGCGCAACCCAGCCAGCACCGAGTCCGCGCGCTCGGCGCCGCCGATCGCCGGTGCGCACCGGCTTGCCGCGCACGCTGAGCGATGCCGGGCCAGTACGGATCGTCGGCCGCGAGCACGACCATCAAGCCCGCGACTTCGGCGGATGCGCGGCGAGCGCGCTCGAGCGTGTGCTCGATCATCGGCTTGCCGGCGAGCGCGCAGGTACTGCTTGGGAATGTCGCCGCCGAAGCGCGTGCCGCGGCCCGCGGCAGGCACGACGCACCACGAGGCGCTCAGTGGCCGCCATCGTCGTTCGGTTCTTGTGCGGCCGCGTTGGTCGGCTCGACGACCTGATAGAACGTCTCGCCGGGCTTGATCAGGCCGAGCTCGGTGCGCGCGCGTTCCTCGACGGCTTCGTCGCCGTACTTGAGGTCCTCGCACTTCGGCCGACAGCGCCTCGTTGCGCTGTCTTGAGCTTGGCGTTCTCCGGCCTTCTGCTCGCTGACGCGCTGCTGCAGGCGCCAGACTTCGCGCATGCCGCCCTCGCCGGTCCACAGCTTGACTTGCAGCGCCAGCAGCAGGATCAGCAGGATCAGGGCGACGTAGCGCAGCACACGTGTCGTGCCTCAGCGCGCCAAGCCCGGCAGGTTCGGGAATGCGTCGCGGCCGGCGTAGCGCGCCGGCGCCGCCGAGCGCTTCCTCGATGCGCAGCAGCTGGTTGTACTTGGCGACGCGATCGGAGCGGCACAGCGAGCCGGTCTTGATCTGCGTCGCCGTCGTCGCGACCGCGATGTCGGCGATCGTCGTGTCTTCGGTTTCGCCGGAGCGATGCGAGATCGACCGCCGCGTAGTTCGCCGCGTCGCGCCATCGCGATCGCTTCGAGCGTCTCGGTCAGCGTGCCGATCTGGTTGACCTTGATCAGGATCGCGTTGGCGATGCCCTTGTCGATGCCTTCGCGGAAGATCGCCGGGTTGGTGACGAACAGGTCGTCGCCGACCAGCTGCACCTTCTTGCCGAGCTTGTCGGTCAGCATCTTCCAGCCGTCCCAGTCGCCTTCGGCCATGCCGTCCTCGATCGTGATGATCGGATACTTCGCGCACCAGTCCGGCGTAGAAGTCGACGAACTGCGCCGGACGTCAGCGTCTTGCCCTCGCCTGTCAGGTTGTACTTGCCGTTCTCGTAGAACTCCGAGCTGGCGGCGTCGAGGCCGAGCTAGACGTCCTTGCCGGCGCGTGTAGCCGGCCTTGCCGATCGCTTCGAGGATCGTCTCGATCGCTTCCTCGTTCGATTTCAGGTCCGGCGCGAAACCGCCTTCGTCGCCGACCGCCGTGCTCAGGCCGCTTGCGCCTTCAGCACGCTCTTCAGCGCGTGGAAAATCTCGGCGCCGGCGCGCAGCGCCTCGGAAAAACTCGGCATGCCGACCGGCAGGACCATGAATTCCTGCATGTCGACGTTGTTGTCGGCGTGCGCGCCGCCGTTGATGATGTTCATCATCGGCACCGGCAGGCCGCGTCCGCGCGATGGCCGGCGAGCAAGTGCGTCCACAGCGGCATGCTTCGCGACTGGCCGCGACCGCGTGCGCGTTCGCGAGCGAGACGCCGAGCAGCGCGTTCGCGCCGAGGCGGCCCTTGTTCGGCGTGCCGTCGAGCGTCGATCAGTTTCGCGTCGAGGCCTGCCTGATCGGCTGCGTCGAAACCCTTCAGCGCGTTGCGCGATCGTGTCGTTGACGTTGGCGACGGCCTTCTTCACGCCCTTGCCGAGATAGCGCGTCTTGTCGCCATCGCGCAGCTCGACCGCTTCGCGCGAGCCGGTCGAGGCGCCGCTCGGCACCGCCGCGCGGCCGACGCGAGCCGTCGCTCAGCGTGACGTCGGCTTCGAGCGTCGGATTGCCGCGGGAGTCGAGGATTTCGCGGGCGTGGACGCTCGGTGATCGTTGCGTCATTGGATCGGTCGTCTGGATGTAACTAGGGATTGGTTCTCGAGCAGAGCCGGCAGCCGTCTTCGTCGGATCGCGATCGAGCGCGAGCAACGTTTCGAGCAGCGCTGCCATCTTGCCGAGCGGCCACGCGTTCGGGCCGTCGCTCAGCGCCTTGTCCGGATCCGGATGCGTTTCCATGAAGATGCCGGCGATGCCGACCGCGACCGCCGCGCGCGACAGCACCGGCACGAACTCGCGCTGGCCGCCGGACTTGCCGCCCGCGCCGCCGGGCAGCTGCACCGAGTGCGTCGCGTCGAACACGACCGGGCAGCCGGTCTCGCGCATCACGGCGAGGCTGCGCATGTCGGAGACGAGGTTGTTGTAGCCGAAGCTCGCGCCGCGCTCGCAGACCATGATCTGCTCGTTGCCGGTCGCCTGCGCCTTGTCGACGACGTTCTTCATGTCCCACGGCGACAGGAACTGGCCCTTCTTGATGTTCACCGGCTTGCCGGCGCTGCGCGACGTTCTGGATGAAATCGGTCTGCCGGCACAGGAACGCCGGCGTCTGCAGCACGTCGACGACCGCGGCGACTTCATCCAGCGGCGTGTATTCGTGCACGTCGGTCAGCACCGGCACGCCGATCTGGCGCTTCACCTCGGCGAGGATGCGCAAGCCCTCGTCCATGCCGGGGCCGCGAAAGCTCGATGCCGGATGTGCGATTGGCCTTGTCGAAGCTCGACTTGAAGATGAACGGGATGCCGAGCTTCGCCGGTGATCTCCTTGCAGCTGTGCCGGCCGTGTCGAGCTGCAGCTGCTCCGATTCGATGACGCAGGGTCCGGCGATCAGGAACAGCGGCTTGTCGAGGCCGACTTCGAAACCGCAAAGCTTCATGCGAGTCACGCCACCGCTTCCTGCGCAAGCCGCGGCGCTTCGCGCATCGGCCTTCTGCTCGCGCGCGGCGCGAATGAAGCCGATGAACAGCGGATGGCCGTCGCGCGGCGTCGACGTGAACTCCGGATGGAACTGGCAGGCGACGAACCACGGATGGTCCGGCGAGCTCGACCATCTCGACGAGCAGATCGTCCATCGACTTGCCGGCGATCACGAGCCCGAGATCCTCGAACTGCTGGCGATAGCGGTTGTTGAACTCGTAGCGATGGCGATGGCGCTCGCGGATCACGTCCTGGCCGTACAGCTCGCGCGCGAGCGTGCCGGCCTTGAGGCGGCATTCCTGCGCGCCGAGGCGCATCGTGCCGCCCAGGTCGCACGCCTCGTCGCGCTTCTCGACTTCGCCGGTGCCCGTCGTCCATTCGGTGATCAGCGCGATGACCGGATGCGGCGCAGTGCGATCGTTCTCGCTCGAGTTCGCGCCTTCGAGGCCGGCGACATTGCGCGCGAAATCGATCACCGCCGCGTGCATGCCGTAGCAGATGCCGAAATACGGCATCTTGTGCTCGCGCGCGTAGCGCACCGCCGCGATCTTGCCCTCGAAGCCGCGCTTGCCGAAGCCGCCCGGCACGAGGATGCCGTCGACGTCCTTGAGCAGCTCGGCGCGCCGCGCCGCTCGATGTCCTCGGATTCGACCCAGCGCAGATTCACGCGCGTCGTGCTGCTTCAGGCCGCCGTGGCGCAGCGCCTCGCCGAGCGACTTGTACGCATCCTTGTGCTCGACGTACTTGCCGACGATCGCGATCGTGACCTCGTCCTTCGGGTGCTCGGCCGCGTCGACCGTGCGCTCCCACTCGGACAGATCGGCCGGCTTGGCGTCGAGCTTCAGCGCGATCGACGACGATGTCGTCGAGCCCCTGCTGGTGCAGCCAGAGCGGCAGCTTGTAGATGTGTCGACGTCGATCGCGCTGATGACGGCCTTTTCGGGCACGTTCGTGAACAGCGCGATCTTGCGCCGCTCCGACTGCCGGCAGCGGCTGCTCGCAGCGGCACAGCAGCACGTCGGGCTGGATACCGATCGAGCGCAGTTCCTTGACCGAATGCTGCGTCGGCTTGGTCTTGATCTCGCCGGCGGCCTTGATGTACGGCACCAGCGTCAGGTGCATGAACATCGACGCTTGTCGCGCCGTGCTCGATGCGGATCTGGCGGATCGCCTCGAGGAACGGCTGCGATTCGATGTCGCCGACCGTGCCGCCGATCTCGACGAGCGCGACGTCGTAACCCTGCGTCGCCTCGTAGATGCAGTGCTTGATCTCGTCGGTGATGTGCGGAATCACCTGCACGGTCGCGCCGAGATAGTCGCCGCGGCGCTCCTTGCGGATCACGCTCTCGTAGATCTTGCCGGTCGTGATCGAGTTCTTGCCGCGACAGGCGCGTGCGCACGAAGCGCTCGTAGTGGCCGAGGTCGAGATCGGTCTCGGCGCCGTCGTCGGTGACGTAGACCTCGCCGTGCTGGAACGGGCTCATCGTGCCCGGATCGACGTTGATGTAGGGGTCGAGCTTCATCATCGTCACGCGCAGGCCGCGTGCTTCGAGGATGGCAGCAAGCGACGCCGAGGCGATGCCCTTGCCCAGCGAGGACACCACGCCGCCGGTCACGAAAATCAGGGGAGTCATGGACGGCAGCGATCCGCTGGTAAAGCGGTATTTTACAGGCTTGCGCGCATCGCCGCGAGGGGTCGCGAGGCCGCATCCGGCCTCGCGTGAGTGCCGTTCGGCCTGCAATTCGACGAGGGCGTGATAGGAAACGCCGCGCGACTCCGTTCTGGAGGATCAACCACGCACCGAACCGGCCTCGCCGGCCGCCGCGCAGATTCTTCCACCATTACGGAGTCCACCGTCATGAAGCTCGTCCTCACGCTCGTCGGCGTCGCCATCGCCGCCGCCTCGCCGCTCGCCGGCGCGGCGACGTTCACGGTCACGAACCTCAACGACGCCGGCGCTGGCAGCCTGCGCGACGCGATCGGCCAGGCCAACACGGCCGCCGGCGCCGATACGATCCACTTCCAGGCTGGCCTTGCCGGCGCGATCCCGCTCGCGAGCGAGATCGCGATCACCGACACGCTCAACCTCGCCGGCCCCGGCGTCGGCACGATCAAGGTCGACGGCAACCTCTCAACGCGGCTTTTCAAGGTGCAGCACCAAGGCGGCAGCGCGATCACGGCGACGTTCTCGGGCCTGACGCTCGCGAACGGCCACGCGCCCGACGAAGGCGGCGCGATCTGGGCGACCGGCGACAACGTCGTCGTCGCGGGCTGCATTTTCGACGGCAACATCGCGAACACGCGCGGCGGCGCGATCTTCGTCGCGAGCGCGAACCTCTCGATCGACGCGTCCGGCATCTGGAACAGCCAGACCGGTTCGAGCGGCGGCGCGATCCTCTTTTCGGCCGGCGATCTCTCGATCACGCGCAGCCTCATCATGGACAACGCGTCCGAGTTCGGCGGCGGCCTCTCCGCGCTCTCGCCGCGCGTCAACGTGACGATCAGCGACACGACGTTCCGCAACAACACCGCCGACCACACCGGCGGCGGCATCTGGGCCTCGACGGCGTCGTCGTTCAAGGTGTCGCGGAGCGCGTTCGTCGACAACGCAACGGGCCAGCCGAACGGCGGCGGCATCTACTTCGCGGGCGTCACCGACTTCGGCTCGCCGGTCAATTTCATCGAGAACACGACGTTCTCGGGCAACGAGTCGCTGCACCAGGTCGGGCGCGGCAGCGCGCTCGCGATCGCGAGCGGCAACATGACGATCCGCAACTCGACCTTCGCGTTCAACAAGACCGCGCCGAATGAAGCGCCGGGCGCTGAGGCCGGCGGCGCGCTTTGGGTCGGCGGCGGCTCGACGACGGAGGTCAAGCTGCAAAGCGATCTCTTCGCAGGCAACACGCACGGCAACGCGGGCCTGCTCTTCGACGTCTATCGCGAGAGCGGTGGCACGCAGAGCACGATCGACGTCGCCAACAGCGCGTTCCAGACGCAACCCGACGTGACGACGCTCAATGGCACGGTGACGGCCGCGATGTTCGATACCGATCCGCAGCTCGCGCCGCTCGAATCGTCGGGCCTGACGATGATCCATCCGCTGCCGGCGACGAGCCCGGTGCTGGACCACGGCCTGAATCCGGCGAACCTCGCGACCGACCAGCGCGGCGCCCCGCGCGCTTCCGCGTCGACCGAAGGCGGCCAGGCCGTCACCGACATTGGCGCGTACGAGTACCGCACCGATCGCATCTTCTTCGGCGACTTCGAATCGCACTGAGTTGGAAGGGCGGGCTTGGGTGCGAGACGTGGTGGACGTCGAACGCCCTTGCCCGCCCGCTGTTTCTCGAGTTCGTGAGGCATAGGGTGGGCTTAAGCCCACCCTATCGTTCGCTCAGTCGACGCGCGCCGCGGCTTCCGGTTTCACCGTCTTGCGCAGCGGCCGCTCGAGCTGCCAGAAGATCACGGCCGACGTCGACGTGATGAGCCCGACGCAGACGAACGTCGCATGGAACGCCGGCAACGCGGTCGTGCCGAGCTCGCTGCCGAAAAGATCCGTGAACGCACCGAGCAATCCGCTCGCCGCCGCGACGCCGAGACTTGTCGACAGCATCATGACCATCGACAGCAGGCTGTTGCCGCCGCTCGCGAGCGGGCCTTCGAGATCGTTCAACGTGATCGTGTTCATCGACGTGAACTGCAGCGAGTTCACGAGCCCGAAGAACGCAAGCTGCACGATGCGCAGCCACACCGGCTCGCCCGGAGCGATCAGTGCGAAGCTCGCCATCGCGAAGCCGACGAGCACCGTGTTGCCGACGAGCACGCGCCGGTAGCCGAGCTCCCTGATCAGCGGCACGACGAACCGCTTCGACGCCATGCCCGCAAGCGCGACCGGAATCATCGTTGCGCCCGATTCGAGCGGCGTGAAGCCGAGCGCGATCTGGAACAGCAGCGGGATCAGGAACGGCATGCTGCCGCTGCCGATCCGCGAAAAAAGATTGCCGAGGATGCCGACGCGATAGCTCGGCACGTCGAACAGCTTCAGCGAAAACAGCGGCGACTTCACCTGCGTCGCGTGCAGCCAGTACGCGACGAAGCTCGCGAGGCCAAAGATCATCAGCATCAGCACGGCCGCGTGGCGAAGGCCGAGCTCGGAGAGACCGTCGAGCGAAAGCGAGATTGCGAGCATGCTGAAAGACAGCATGAGGTAGCCCGCGATGTCGAAGCGGCTGACTTCGCTCCGCGCGTCGGGCATGAAGCGCAACGTCGCCATCGCCGCGATCACGCCGACCGGAATGTTGATCAGGAAGATCCAGTGCCACGATGCGATCTCGACGAGCCAGCCGCCGAGCGTCGGACCAATCAGCGGACCGATCAGGCCAGGCAGCGTCACGAACGACATCGCGCGCAGGAACTCGCCGCGCGGAAACGAGCGCAGCACGGCAAGCCGCCCGACCGGCAGCAGCATCGCACCGCCGACACCCTGCACGACGCGCGACCCGACGAGCTGCCCGAGCGTGTGCGAATACGCGCAGAGCAGCGAGCCGAACGTGAAGAGCGTGATCGCCGCGAAGAAGACGCGCCGCGTGCCGAGCCGGTCGGCGAGCCAGCCGGACGCCGGGATCAGCATCGCCATCGTCAACGCGTACGCAATGACGACCGACTGCATGCGCAACGGACTTTCGCCGAGCCCGGCCGCCATCGACGGCAGCGCCGTGTTGACGATCGTCGAATCGAGCATCTGCATGAAGACGCCGAGTGCGACGAGCCAGAGCAGCGGATTGTTGATCGTTCGGGTCGGGGCGCCGTCAGCCATGGCGCGCGAGACTATGCGATCGTCGCGGAACGTTGTCTAACGCGGCGTACCAACGCGAGCCTTGACCCGCTGGTCCGCCGTAGCCATCCTGCGCCCCGAAATCCAGGAATCGCACGAAGAATGAGCAGTCGCTACAACGCCGCCGACATCGAAGTCCTTTCCGGCCTCGAGCCCGTCAAGCGCCGCCCGGGCATGTACACCGATACCACGCGCCCGAACCATCTCGCGCAGGAAGTCGTCGACAACTCCGTCGACGAAGCGCTTTCGGGCCACGCGAGCGAAATCGACGTGATCATGTACACCGACGGCTCGGTCGAAGTCGCCGACGACGGCCGCGGCATGCCGGTCGACGTGCATCCGGAGGAAGGCATCCCGGGCGTCGAGCTGATCCTGACGCGCCTGCACGCCGGCGGAAAGTTCTCGAACCGCAACTATCAGTTCTCGGGTGGCCTGCACGGCGTCGGCGTCTCGGTCGTCAACGCGCTCTCGACGCGCGTCGAGGTCACGATCAAGCGCGACGGCCAGATCTACCGCATGAACTTCAAGAACGGCGACCGCTCGAGCAATCTCAGCGTCGTCGGAACGGTCGGCAAGAAGCAGACCGGCACGACGCTGCGCTTCTGGCCCGATCCGAAGTATTTCGACACGCCGAAGTTCTCGCTGTCGAAACTGAAGCACGTGCTGCGCGCGAAAGCGGTGCTTTGCGCCGGTCTCACGGTGCGGCTCACCGACGAGGCGACCGGCGAGAAGAGCGAGTGGCACTACGAGAACGGCCTTCGCGATTATCTGCGCTCGATGCTCGGCGACACCGAATACCTGCCGCCCGATCTCTTTCTCGGATCACAGCAGCGCGAAGACGCGGCTGTCGATTTCGTCATCGCGTGGGTGCCCGACGGCGAGCTCACGCAGGAGAGCTACGTCAACCTGATCCCGACGATCCAGGGCGGCACGCACGTCAACGGATTGCGCTCGGGGCTCACGAATGCGCTCCGCGAGTTCTGCGAGTTCCGGAACCTTTTGCCGCGCGGCATCAAGCTCGCGCCGGAAGACGTCTGGGACCGGCTCGCGTTCGTGCTGTCGCTCAAGATGACCGATCCGCAGTTCTCGGGCCAGACGAAGGAGCGCCTCTCCTCGCGCGACGCGGCCGGCTTCGTCGAGAACGCGACGCACGATGCGTTCTCGCTGTATCTCAACCAGCATGTCGAGATGGGCGAGAAGATCGCGCAGCTTGCGATCGAGCGCGCGACGATTCGCCTGAAAACCGAAAAGCAGGTCGTGCGCAAGAAGATCACACAGGGCCCCGCGCTGCCGGGCAAGCTCGCCGATTGCGCGTCGAGCGATCTCTCGCGCACGGAGCTCTTCCTCGTCGAAGGCGATTCGGCCGGCGGCTCGGCGCGCCAGGCGCGCGACAAGGATTTCCAGGCGATCCTGCCGCTGCGCGGCAAGATCCTCAATACGTGGGAAGTCGAATCCAGCAGCGTGCTCGCATCGCAGGAAGTGCACGATCTCGCAGTCGCGATTGGCTGCGATCCCGGCAAGGACGATTTGTCGGGCCTGCGCTACGGCAAGGTCATCATCCTCGCCGATGCCGATTCGGACGGTCTGCACATCGCGACGCTGCTGTCGGCGCTGTTCCTGAAGCACTTTCCCGCGCTCGTGCGCGAAGGCCACGCGTTCGTCGCGATGCCGCCGCTGTTCCGCGTCGATGTCGGCAAGCAGATGTTCTATTGCCTCGACGAAGCCGAGCGCGACGCGCTGCTCGAGCGCATCCAGCGCGAGAAGATGCGCGGCGCGGTCAGCGTGACGCGCTTCAAGGGTCTGGGCGAGATGAATCCGCCGCAGCTTCGCGAATCGACGATCCATCCCGATACGCGCCGGCTCGTGCAGCTCACGATCGCGAACGACGACGGCACGGCGAAGCTCATGGACATGCTGCTTGCGAAGAAGCGCGCGTCGGATCGCAAGGAATGGCTCGAGACAAAGGGCGATCTGGCTTCGCTCGAGGTTTGAGCTTTCCCCCGCGCTGCCTTTCCCCTCTCCCGCTTGCGGGAGAGGGCTGGGGTGAGGGCAAGCTGGTTCACGCATCCCAAGAGTGCCCTCACCCTACCTCTCCCGCCAGCGGGAGAGGGGAAAGATAAGCTGCTCCGCGCAGCACAATTCCGATTGGCACTGCGGCTCATCTGCGCCACGTGCGAAAATATCGCCGCGCGCACGGTTGGATTCGCGCGCCGCGCCACCCATCTAGGCCAATTGCCGCGCTGATCGAAACGTCCGTGCAATCCACTTCGCCCGAAGTCACACTCCAGGACGCCGCCGTCCACCCGCTCTCGGCGGCCGAGCCGTCGCCGGCGCATGCGGCGATGCAGACCGCGTTCCCGATCCTCGCGATGCTGAGCGTGTGCCACCTGCTCAACGACATGATCCAGTCGCTGCTGCCGGCGATCTATCCGATGCTGAAGGACTCCTTCGAGCTCGACTTCGGCCAGATCGGCCTGATCACGCTGACGTTCCAGGTCACCGCCTCGCTGCTGCAGCCGCTCGTCGGCATCTACACCGACCGCAGCCCGATGCCGTACTCGCTGCGCGATCGGCATGGGCTTCACGCTGTGCGGGCCTGCTGCTGCTCGCGCATGCGCCGACCTTTCCGTTGCTGCTGCTCGCAGCCGCGCTGATCGGCTCGGGCTCGTCGGTGTTCCATCCGGAATCCTCGCGCGTCGCGCGCATGGCGTCCGGCGGACGGCACGGCCTCGCGCAGTCGCTGTTCCAGGTCGGCGGCAACGTCGGCTCGGCGATCGGGCCGCTGCTCGCCGCGTTCATCGTGATGCCGCGCGGGCAGGCCAGCATCGCCTGGTTCGCGATCGTCGGCGCTGCTCGCGATCGTCCTGCTGATGCGCGTCGGCCGGCTGGTATCGCACGCATATGCCGGCGCACAAGAAGGCGCACGCCGCCGCGCGCACGCCGACGCTGCCGCGGCGCACGGTCGTCGTCGACGATCGCCGTCCTGCTGGCTGCTGATCTTCTCGAAGTACTTCTACCTGGCGAGCCTGTCGAGCTACTACACGTTCTACCTGATCGAGAAGTTCGGCGTGTCGGCGCAGAGCGCGCAGCTGCACCTGTTCGTCTTCCTCGGCGCGGTCGCGGTCGGCACGCTCGTCGGCGGCCCGATCGGCGACCGCATCGGCCGCAAGTACGTGATCTGGGTCTCGATCCTCGGCGTGCTGCCGTTCACGCTGCTCTTGCCGTACGCGAACCTGTTCTGGACGACGGTGCTCACGATCGTGATCGGCCTCGATCCTCGCCTCGGCGTTCTCGGCGATCATCGTCTACGCGCAGGAGCTGGTGCCGGGCCGCGTCGGCATGATCGCCGGCCTGTTCTTCGGCTTCGCGTTCGGCATGGGCGGCCTCGGCGCCGCGGTGCTCGGCGAGCTCGCCGACCACACGGCATCGAGTCCGTCTACGCGCTCTGCGCGTACCTGCCCGCGATCGGATTGCTCGCGTGGTTCCTGCCGTCGATCGAGAAGCCGCAGAAGGCCTGACGCTTCAGAGTTTTTCGGCGTAGCGATCGCCGACCATGCGGCTGATGTAGCCCGAAAGCCCCGTTCCCGATTCGGCGAGCCGCTTCATCTTCTCGACTTCGAACTGGCCCGTCCGCTCGTGCGTGTAGCGGTAGGTGTCGCCGTTCTGGAACCGGATCACGATCGCGCGATCCTCGAGGTCGTATGCGACGACGCCGGAGCCGCCGCTGCGGTTGCCGTAAGGTTTCACTTGAGATCGCCCGATGGCCCGCTCAATCGACGATGAAGAGTCTTGCACCGACATCCGTGTGCGACCGGTGCGGCTCGGCGTCGTCCGCAACCTGGTAGCTCATACCGGCGGTCAGCGTGAATGTCCGGCCGTCCTCGAGCGTGGTATGCAACTCGCCTTCGAGACAAAGCAGGACATGTCCCTTGACGCACCAGTGATTCGCGACGTAGCCCGGCGTGTACTCGACCATGCGCACGCGGATGCCGCCGAACGTGCGCGTCTGCCAGTACGCCCGGCCCGCGTCGCCCGCGTGTTCCGTTCGCTCGACATTCGACCAGTCGGTCGTGCCGAACGGGATGCCTTCGATCCGCATGTTTCGTGTTCCTTCGCTGCACATCGATTCAGGCGATACAGGCTTCCAGCAACGCGCGCAGCACGCGCTGCGTCTTCGCGGCAAGCTCGTCGAGGTACTCCAACGTATCCTCGTCCATGTAGTTGAGCTGCGTGAGCTCGAGCTGCACGGCCTCGATGTCCTGCTCCGGCTCGCCGTAATGCCGCGTGATGTAACCGCCCTTGAAGCGGCCGTTGACGACATAGGTGTGCTCGCGCGCGGCCGCTAGCACTTCGACGAGTCGCGATTGCAACGCAACCGAGCAGCTCGCGCCGGCGGACGTGCCGAGGTTGAAATCGGGGAGCTCGCCGTCGAACAGGAACGGCATGACGCTTCGGATCGAATGCCCTTCCCAGAGCACGACGCGTCCGTGCGCAGCGCGAATGCGCGCGAGCTCGGCGGCGAGCGCCGCGTGATACGGCCGCCAGTACGTCTCGAGGCGCTCGGCGATCTCGGTGTTCGATGGCTCCGCGCCGGCCTGGTAAATCGGCTCGCCGGTGAACTGCACGATCGGGCAAAGGCCCGTCGTATTCTGGCCGGGATAGAGCGATGCGTTGTCTGGCGGCCGGTTCAGATCGACGACGTAGCGCGAATAGCGCGGCACGATCATCGACGCACCGATTTCGCGCGCGAACGCATAGAGCTGTGAGACGTGCCAGTCGGTATCGGGAACGCGGCGCGCGGACGGCGTCAGCCGGCCCTCGATGTCGTCCGGCAGCTCCGTGCCGTCGTGAGGCAGGCTGATGAAGAGCGGCGTCGAGCCGCGATGCAGCGTGAAGGTATCCATGCGGCGATTGTACGGAACCGCGCGTGTCCGGGCGCTGACGCGCTACGACTTCGTGCGCGGACGAAACACGAGCGGCTGCGGCTCGACCGCCGCCGCGGGCGTCGACGGAGCGCACGCGCCGCACGTCGAGCAGCCACTGCTGCCGCAACCGCCGGATGCGGTCTGCACCGGCTGCATCGCGTGACCGATGCGCTTCAACCACGCCGCATGCGCCGAATCTTCGACCCATGTGGCGACATGCGCCTGCGCACGGCGGCTCGCGGTCGGCAGGAAACGGCGCGACGCGTACCACGTGCTCCACGCGACGACGAGCGCGATGATCAGGGTCTGAGCGATGGCGTAGCTCATGTCGGCACTGCGGTCGTCATGCGAACGCCCTCGCGATCTGATACGTCAGGAGCGACGCGAGATACGCAAGCCCGAACAGATAACCCGCCGTGATCCACACGTACCGCCACGAGTTCGTCTCGCGGCGGATCGTCGCGAGCGTCGAAATGCACATCGGCGCGTAGACATACCAGACGAGAAGCGCAAGCGCGGTACCGAGCGACCACTGCGCCGCGACGATCGAAGGCAATCCGGCCTCGTTGCCCGACAGCGCATAGACCGTCGCGAGTGAAGACACCGCGACTTCGCGCGCCGCGAGCCCCGGAATCAGCGCGATCGAAATCTGCCAGTTGAATCCGAGCGGCGCGAACACGTAATGCAGCACGTGACCCAGACGCCCCGCGAGGCTGAAATTGATCGCAGGCTCCGTCGCACCCGGCGGCGGCGCCGGAAAGCTCGACAGGAACCAGAGCAGCACGGTCAGCGCGAGGATGATGCCGCCGACGCGCTTCAGGAAGATCATCGCGCGCTCCCAGAGCCCGATCGCGATGTCGCGCGGATGCGGCATGCGATACGACGGCAGCTCCATCAACAGCGCATGCTCGCTCTTGTCCTTGTTGAGCTTCTTCGCGACCCACGCGACGCCGAGCGCGCTGACGATGCCGGCGACATAGAGCGTAAACAGCACGATGCCTTGCAGGTTGAACACGCCGGCGACCGTGCGCGCGGGAATGAATGCCGCGATCAAGAGCGTGTAGACCGGCAGGCGCGCCGAGCACGTCATCAGCGGCGCGACGAGGATCGTCGTCATGCGATCGCGCGGATCCTGGATGCTGCGCGTCGCCATGATGCCGGGAATCGCGCACGCGAAGCTCGACAGCAGCGGAATGAACGATCGGCCCGTGAGGCCGACCGCGAGCATCATGCGATCGAGCAGGAACGCTGCGCGCGGGAGATAACCCGATTCCTCGAGCGCGAGGATGAAGAGGAACAGAATCAGGATCTGCGGCAGGAACACCAGCACCGCGCCGAGGCCCGCGAACACGCCGTCGACGAGGAGGCTCTGCAGCGCGCCAGCCGGCAATGCATTGCCGATATTCGTGCCGAGCGTCGCGATGCCGGCGTTGATCGCGTCCTGCACCGGCTTCGCCCACGAGAACACGGCCTGGAAGATCAGGAACATCACGATCGCGAGCACGGCAAGGCCGAGCACCGGATGCAGCACGACGCGATCGATCGCATCGTCGAGCGCGGCGGTCCTGCGCGGCGCAGTCACGGTCTCGGCGAGCAGCGCGCGGACTTCGACATGCAGATCATCGTGCGCTTCGGGCACGGCATCCTGCGGCGGAATCTCGCGATCGAGACGATCGACGAGCGCCGCCGTGCCGCCGCGGCGCACCGCGATCGTCTCGACGACCGGCATGCCGAGCCGTTTCTGCAGCAGCGCGGTGTCGATGCGGATGCCGCGCCTCGCGGCCGCATCCATCATGTTGAGCGCGAGCACCATTGGGTGGCCGAGGCGTTTCAGCTCGAGCACGAAGCGAAGATGCAGGCGAAGGTTCGTCGCATCGGCCACGCAGACGATGAGATCGGGCAGCGACTCGCCCGGATAGCGGCCGTGGCAGACGTCACGCGTGATCGCTTCGTCGGGACTCGCCGCGTTGAGGCTGTAAGCACCCGGGAGATCGAGCACGCGCACCGTGCGTCCCGACGGCGCCGTGTAGAAACCTTCCTTGCGCTCGATCGTGACGCCGGCGTAGTTGGCGACCTTCTGCCGCGTGCCCGTCAGCTGGTTGAACAGCGCGGTCTTGCCGCTGTTCGGATTGCCGACGATCGCGATACGCAGCGCGGCCACTGACGCGTTCACGCAAGCTCCTCCGGAATCACCTGCACGCGCGCGGCTTCGGCGCGGCGGAGCGCAAAGCGCGTGAAACCGATCTGCACGAGCAGCGGATCGCCGCCGATCGGACCGTGAGCGACGACGCGCACCGGCTCGCCGCGCACGAAGCCCAACTCGCGCAGGCGACGCGAGATCGGGTCGTTCAGATTGGCGTCTTCGACTTCGTGGATCACGGCGGTGGCGCCTTTGGCGAGGTCAGAAAGCCGCACTGGGAAAGTACGCGCAAATAAGAATGGTTCGCATTATAGCTCTTGTTGGGATTTTTTGTTGGAACTCTTTCCTGGAAGGGGAGACTTCTTTAGCCCTCCCCTTCAAGGGGAGGGTTGGGTGGGGATGGTGTTGGTTTGGTGTTTGGCTGTTGTCGCGAAGACCGACTCACGTCCGTGTGTGGTTTGTCGGCCATCCATGGCCGCCAGTTACTTTCTTTTGCTTGCCCAAAAGAAAGTAACCAAAGAAAACGGCACCCTCGGATTCGCGCCGCTCGCGGAGCGAGCGGTTCGCTACGGGCGGACGGGTTTCGCCCACAGGCCATCCATGGCCTGTTGTCGAATCGGCGCGATCCCTCGCGCCGCCCGCGTCGTCACGCGGCTGGTCCGTCCACCCTCCGCCGCTGCTCAGAGGGAACCCGAAGAGCAAAGCGAAAGAAAGAAAAAGAAACCGACGTGTCGGATATATCCGGTGCTTCTGCGGCAGGGACTGCCGCGCTCTGCTCTTCCCGGGTTCCCTCTCGGCCGCGGCGAGCAGGTCGGAGGAAATAGCCGCGAAGCGCGGGCCGCGCAGGATGCGCGCCGCTCCGATCTCGGCACACGGATGTGCCGTGAGCGAACCCCGGAGCCTGCTCGCGTAGTTTGCCGGGCATGGATGCCCGGCAAACCGCGACCGCGAGGGTGCCTTTTTCTTTGGTTACTTTCTTTTGGGCAAGCAAAAGAAAGTAACCGGCGACCATGGATGGTCGACGAACCACACACGGACGTGAGTCGGTTATCGCAAAACGCCAAAAACCAAAGCGCAAACCCAAATGGCCCCCGGCCCCGCCGGAATGAAGCGAATCAAACGCCCGCGCGCGCAACCCGACTCGACGTCTCCCGCCCAAGCCGCTCCGACAGCCACAGCCCCGTCTCGATCAGCTTCGCGAGATCGACACCCGTCGCAATGCCCATGCCGTCGAGCATGTAGACGACATCCTCGGTCGCGACGTTGCCGGTCGCGCCGTTCGCATACGGACACCCGCCCGTGCCGGAAACCGAGCTGTCGACGACGGCAACGCCTTCCTCGAGGCACGCGAGAATGTTCGCCAGCGCCTGCCCGCGCGTATCGTGGAAGTGCACCGCGAGCGCACTCATCGGAACGACGGCGGCAACAGCGCGCAACATCGCGCGCGCCTTCGACGGCGTGCCGATGCCGATCGTGTCGCCGAGCGAGATCTCGTAGCAGCCGAGCGCGTGCATGCGCGCCGCGACGCGGACGACGTCGTCGACCGGCACGTCGCCCTGGTACGGGCAGCCGAGCACGGTAGAGACGTAGCCGCGCACGTTCACGCCGTCGGCGCGCGCGCGTTCCAGCACCGGCATGAAGCGATCGATCGACTCGTCGATCGACGCGTTGATGTTCTTGCGGTTGAACGCTTCGCTCGCCGCGGTGAACACGGCGACTTCCTCGGCGCCGACCGCGCGTGCGCGCTCGTAGCCTTGCAGGTTCGGCACGAGCACCGGATAGCTGACGCCGGGCTTGCGCTCGATCGACGCAAACACCTCGGCTGCGTCGGCCAGTTGCGGCACCCATTTCGGGCTGACGAAGCTGGTCGCCTCGATCGTGCGAAGGCCGGTGTCGGACAGCCGATCGATCAGCTCGACCTTCGTCGCGGTCGGCACGATCGTCTTTTCGTTCTGCAGGCCGTCGCGTGCGCCGACTTCGACGATGCGGACCGCTGCGGCGTCGCGCTCATCGTCCGGCTCCGTTGCGCCGGCGGGCAGCATCGATTTCTCGAACTCGTCGAGCGTCTGACGGCTCCGCGCCAGCACGATCGCGTTCTTCTCGTCGAAGATCGATTGCGTGCGCACGATTTCAAGCATCTGCGAGCGCGTGCCGCGCACGTAGACGTGAAGCTCCGTTGCCGACCTTGTCGACGGTGCCGTCGACCTTCGCCGTCGAGACGAGCTTGGCCACGCGCTCGCTGTCGACCGGATGAGCTCGATGCGATCACCGCGCAGGCGATAGCGCGCGAAGAAGAACGACTTCTCCGGCACCGGCGTCGACGCCGTGCGGCGGCTTGAGTTCGACGAGGCCGCTTGAGTCGCACGTATCGGTGACGACGATGTAGTCCTTGCCGTCGGCATGGACGTAGTTGACCGGCACGTGGATCTGCTTCAGCGGCGCCGTTCTTCTCGGGCTGGTCGAGCACGATGAAATGGCATTCGTCGTCGACGTAGAACGCGCTCGCGTCCTTCGCCTGGTCCTTGCGATCGTCGACGCCGACCAGAGGCCCTTCCAGCGCGGGTCGCACGTTTCGATGTTGTCGCCGAGCGGCGATTCGAAGCGCGTCTCGACGCAGCCGGCCGAGCAGCAGAGCGACAGCGATGAGCATGCGGAGCAGTTTCATGGTCGCCCCATTCGTAATCGGATTCGATGTGTAGGCGCCGCCGCGACGATCAAGCGGCGGCGAGTTTCACCAGCACCGCGTCGGCCTCGACGAAATCGCCGGCCGCCGCGTGCACGCGATGTCGATGCGTCGCCGCGTGCGGCGCGCGGAGAGTCAGTTCCATCTTCATCGCTTCCATGACGAGCAGTTCCTCGCCCTCGGCGACCTTGTCGCCGGGCTTCGCCTTGACGAGCACGATGCGGCCCGGCATCGGCGCGACGACGCGGTCGCCGGTACCGGCGACGGTCGCGACGTACTCGAACGCACGGCGCGTGGTCGAACACGCGCGCGCTCGGTCGCCGTCGTGGACCAGCGACGCGATCGCGCGTCGATGTCGCGCGCGACAGCGCTGCGGCTCGCCGTCGAAGCGCGCGCTGAGCGATGCCATCGACGAGCACCGGCGTCGGCGACGGCGTGCATGCGCCGTCGCAGCACCAGCGGTAGTTGCCGCCCGCGCCGTGCGCGACGACCTCGATGCGCTCGCCGCGATCGGCGAAGCACGACGATGCGCTTGCCGGGATGGCCGAGGCGCCAGCCATCGGCGCGCGCCCACGGCGAATGCGGATCGCCGCGAGCTGCGCGCGCTTGCCGCGCCGGCATGCTCCTCATGCAGCAGCCAGCGCGTCGCCGCGGCGAGCAGCAGCGTGCGCGATCGGCTCGCATCGGCGGCCGCGCAGGAATTCATCGAGATGCCGGTCGAGATAGCCGGTGTCGATGCGGCCGTCGACCACGGCCGGATGACGCACGAGGCGTTCGAGAAAGTCGATGTTCGACTTCGGCCCGACGATATCGCACTGCGCGAGCGCCTCGCGCATGCGCTGCAGCGCGAGCTGCGCGCGTCGGTCCCAGACGATCAGCTTTGCGATCATCGGATCGTAGAAGATCGTCACCGTGTCGCCTTCGATCACGCCGGAATCGATGCGCATGTGTTTGTCCGGCGTCGGCAGGCGCAGTCGTTCGAGCTTGCCGGAGCCCGGCAGGAAATCCTGCTCGCGGATCCTCGGCGTACAGCCGCAGTTCGATCGCGTGGCCGTCGTGCCGGACGACTTGTTGCGGCAGCAGATCCCGGCAGCGCTTCGCCGGCGGCGACGCGCAGCTGCAGTTCGACGAGATCGAGCCCGAGCACCATCTCGGTGACCGGATGCTCGACCTGCAGGCGCGTGTTGATCTCCATGAAATAGAAATCGCCGGCCGCGCCGACGATGAACTCGACCGTGCCCGCGTTGACGTAGTCGAGCGCGCGGCCGGCCGCGATCGCGGCTTCGCCCATGTGCGTGCGCAATTCCGGCGTCAGGAACGGCGACGGCGTTTCCTCGAGCACCTTCTGGTAGCGCCGCTGCGCCGAGCATTCGCGCTCGTTGAGATGGATGACGTTGCCGTGCGTGTCGCCGAAGATCTGGAACTCGATGTGGCGCGGCGTTCTCGATGTAACGCTCGAGCAGCACGCGATCGCGGCCGAACGCGTTCTTCGCCTCGCGCTGGCAGCGATTCGAGGCTCGGCGCGAACTCGTCGGCTGCGCGCACGATGCGCATGCCCTTGCCGCCGCCGCCGTGCGCGGCCTTGATCATCAGCGGATAAGCCGATGCGCTGCGGCTTCGCGCGCGAGCAGCGCAGGATCCTGATCCTCGCCCGTGTAGCCCGGCACGACCGGCACGCCGTGGCCCGCCATCAGGTCCTTCGCGCCGGCCTTCGAGCCCATCTTGCGCATCGAATCGGCCGACGGACCGATGAACTTGATGCCGGCGCGCTCGACGGCTTCGGCGAAGTCGGCGTTCTCGGACAGGAAACCGTAGCCGGGATGGATCGCCTGCGCGCCGGTCTTCTGCGCCGCTTCGATGATCGCATCGCCGCGCAGGTAACTTTCCTGCGGCCGCGGCCCGCCGATCGGGATACGCGACGTCGGCGAGCCGCACGTGCTGCGCGTTCGCGTCGGCGTCCGAATAGACCGCGACCGTCTGGATGCCGAGACGCCGGCACGTGCGGATGACGCGGCAGGCGATCTCGCCGCGATTGGCGATCAGGAGCCGTTTGAACGGGGTCACGTATCGATCCGTTTGCGCGCTGCGCCCTGCCGTTCCGGACCGCGATTATGGCCGACGTGCGCGAAGCTGTCGCCGTGCCGCGGCGGCGCGGACGCGTGCGGTAGTATCGACGGCCGCATCGGAGCACGGAGCTCGGTCCATCGTGGCCATTCCCGCGTCGCCCGCGACTCGCAGCGAGGCCGAGTGGCTCGAACGCGGCCGCGCGCTGGTCCTGCGCAGCGATCTCGACGGTGCGCTCGCGGTGTTCGAGGCCGCGCATGTGGAGCATCCGGCATCGGTTGACATCGCGCTCGCGCTCGCCGGCGTCCTCTGGCAGGCAAACGAGTCCGAGCGCGCCGAAGCGCTGCTGCGCGCGCTGCTCGCGGCGCACCCGGCGCATGTCGCGGCGACGTTCCTGCTCGCGAAGATCCTCAAGGAACAGGCGCGCATGAACGCGGTCGCGACGACCGTGCGCGAGCTGTTTGTCGCCGCGCCGCAGCCCGTGGGCACGACGATCCAGGCGATCGAGCTGCTCGATGATGCGGGCCGCAAACAGGACGCCGCCGATCTGTGCGAGGCCGCGATCGCGCAGCGGCTCGACCGATCCGCGCCTCCATGCGTACTCCGGCATGCTGCACTTGCAGCTCGGCGCTTTCGCGCGCGTGCGCGAGCGCTACGCGTACGCGATCGCGCACAGCGCGCAGGCGTACGACTGGCAGGTCGCGAACGGGCTCGCATCGGCGCAACGCTATGCCGATGCCACGCATGCGGATTTCGCGCTGTTTCGCGATGCGCTCGCGCGCGGCGATCTCAGCGAGCGGGCGCGCGCTTCGTTGCAGTTCGCGCTCGGAAAGGCTCATGACGACATCGGCGACTACGAGCGCGCGGCCGCGTATTTCCGCGCACGGCAACGCGACCGTCGCCGGATTCACCGACTGGTCGCGCAAGAACTTCCGGCGCGTGGTCGCCGCGAAGCTCGATGCAAAGCCATGGGCGGAACGCGTCGATAGCGCAGCCGATTGCGTGCCGATCTTCATCGTCGGCATGCCGCGCTCGGGCACGACGCTCCTCGCCGAACTGCTGTCGCGGCATCCGGACGTGCGCTATCGCGGCGAGCTCGGCTGGATGCCGTTTCTCGCGCAGCAAACCGGATCAGTCGCGCGGCCGACGGCGGCGCTGCTCGAGAAGACCGCGGCGACCTATCTCAGGCAGCTGCGCGAGGACGATGCGCCCGCGCGTTTCTACATCGACAAGCAGCCACTCAATTTCCTGCACGTCGATCTGATCGCGGCGCTGTTCCCGAACGCGCGCATCATCCATTGCGAACGCAGTGAGCGCGACACGGCGCTCTCGATCTGGATGCAGTATTTCGCCGGTCCGGAAAACAACTTCGCGTACGATTTCGACGACATCGCCGCGGTGATGCAAGGTTGCTCGAAGTTGATCGCCAGCGCGAAGAAAAAGCATGCGGCGCAGATCCGCACGATCCGCTACGAAGACCTCGTCGCCGATGCGGCCTCGCGCATGCGCGAGCTCGCCGCGTGGATCGGCCTCGGCGATTTCGACATCGCGGCGGCGCCGTCCGACGCGACGATCAGCACATCGAGCCTCTGGCAGGTGCGCCAGCCCGTCTACGCGCGCTCGATCGGCCGCTGGCGCGCGTACGCGCCACACGTGCCCGAGCTCACGCAGTTCTCCGATGGCGCCTGATCAACGCGGCGGCAGGTGACAGACTGCCTCGACGTTGTTGCCGTCGAGATCGAACACGAACGCGCCGTAATAGTTCGGGTGGTAGTGCTCGCGGATGCCGGGCGGCCCGTTGTCGCGTCCGCCCGCCGCGATCGCGGCTGCATAGAACCTGTCGACATCGCCGCGCGATTTCGCGACGAGCGCGACGTGGATCGGCCCGCTCGCGCGCGGCCCGTTGCCGATCCAGAGCGACGGCTTCCCATCGGCGCCGAAACCGGCGCCTTCGTAGCCGCCGGTTTGTTCCTTCGTCACGTCCATGACCGCCGCGTAGCCGAGCGGCGCCAGCGCTGCGACATAGAACGCGCGACTCCGCGCGAAATCGAGGACGGTCAAACCGATATGGTCGAGCATGCGTTTACTCCTTCACCCAGTCCGGCGCGCGCTTGTCGAGGAACGCGGCAAGACCGCGCTGGCCTTCTTCCGAGACGCGCATGTGCGCGATCAGCCTCGCGTTCTCGATGTCGATGCGCTCGGCCGATTCGCGCGTGACGCCGGCGACGCGGAGCGCAAGCTGCTTCGCCTCGCCCTGCGCGAGCGGCCCGCCCTTGCCGAGAAAATGCACGGCGCGATCGACGGCCGCATCGAGCTGATCGGCCGCGACGCTTTCGTGCAGCAATCCGATTCGAGCCGCGGTCGCGGCATCGAACACTTCGCCGCTGACGAAATAGCGCCGCGCCTGCCGGAGCCCGATCGCGGCGACGACATACGGCGAGATCACCGCCGGCACGAGCCCGAGCTTGACCTCGCTGAGCGCGAACTTCGCGGTCTCGGCGCCGATCGCGATGTCGCAGCACGCAACGAGCCCGACGCCGCCACCGTAGGCCGCGCCGTTGACCTTCGCGATCGTCGGCTTGGCGAGGAAGTTCAGCGTGCGCATCAGCGCCGCGAGCCGGAGCGCGTCCTCCTGATTTGCCGATTCGCCGGCCTTCGCCATGCCGCGCATCCAGTTGAGATCGGCGCCGGCCGAGAACGACGTGCCGGCGCCGGTCAGCACGACGCAGCGGACGTTTGCGTCGAGCTCGCAGTCGAGCAAGGCCGCCGTCAGGTCGGCGATCAGCTTGTCGTCGAAGGCGTTGTGCACCGTAGGGCGGTGCAGCTGGATTTCGGCGACGGGGCCGGTGCGGGTGACTAGGACCGAATCACTCATGGGGTTTGTTTGTTTTGCCTGTGGCGATGATAACGCGTCGACGTTGTCGGCCCTTCCCTTCATCCGAGACTTCTTTAGCCCTCCCTTCAAGGGTTGCCCTCCCCTTCAAGGGGAGGGTTGGGTGGGGATGGTGTTGGGTTTGTTGTTTGGCTGTTGTCGCGAGAACCGACTCACGTCCGTGTGTGGTTTGTCGGCCATCCATGGCCGCCAGTTACTTTCTTTTGCTTGCCCAAAAGAAAGTAACCAAAGAAAAAGGCACCCTCGGATTCGCGCCGCTCGCGGAGCGAGCGGTTCGCTACGGGCGGACGGGTTCGGCCCACAGGCCATCCATGGCCTGTTGTCCGAATCGGCGCGATCCCTCGCGCCGCCCGCGTGCGGGGCACGCGGCTGGTCCGTCCGCCCTCCGCCGCTACTCAGAGGGAACCCGAAGAGCAAGAGCGAAAGAAAGAAAGAAACCGACGTGTCGCATATATCCGGTGCTTCTGCGGCAGGGACTGCCGCGCTCTGCTCTTCCCGGGCCCCTCTCGGCCGCGGCGAGCAGGTGGAGGAAAAGTCGCGACAGCGATCGCCGGCAGGATGCCGGCGAGTTCGACCTCAGCACAGGGACGTGCTGTGGGCGAACCCCGGAGCCTGCTCGCGAAGTTTGCCGGCATGGATGCCGGCAAACCGCGGCCGCGAGGGTGCCCTTTTCTTTGGTTACTTTCTTTTGGGCAAGCAAAAGAAAGTAACCGGCAGCCATGGATGGCTGACGAAACACACAAGGACGTGAGTCGGCTATCGCAAAAACAGCCCAGCTATAATCAAACAACACTATAGGAGCACGGCGTGCCCGCCAGACTGGCCCCCGACCGCAACCGCGGCCTCATCATCGCCTGCGGCGCCATCGGCGACGACGAACGCGGCACCGCGCTGCTGCTGCGCCTGGTCGCGCTCGTCGGCGCACAGCCGCGCGTGCTGATCGTCACGGCAAGCGAAAGCGCCGAAGAGCCCGACACCGATTTCGAGACGACGCTCTACTCGGCCGGCGCGGCCGAAGTCCATCGGCAGCTGATCGTCGCGCGTGCCGATTGCGAGCGCCGCGCGCTGCTCGATGCGTGCGAGCACTCCCATCTCGTGCTGTTGCAGGCCGACCAGCCGCTGCGCCTGTCGACGCTGATCGGCGGCACGCTGCTGGCGCGCTCGATCCGGCGCCGCAACGCGGACGGCATGGCGGTCGCCGGTGTCGGCGGTGGTGCTGCGCTGCTCTGCGAACACATGCTCGCGCACGGCACCGCAGGACCGACGCCGCGGCTCGGCGGCGCGAGTCTCGCGCCGGGGCTCGGGCTCACGAATCGCGTCGTCATCGATCAGGGCGGTCATGCGACCGACCGGCTCGGCCGTCTGCTCGCGGCGCTCGCGCTCAATCCATTCGCGCTCGGCCTCGGCATCGATCCCGATACCGCGGCCGTGATCGGGCCCGACAACGCGCTCGAAGTCATCGGCGCCGGCGGCGTCACCGTGATCGATCCCGCCGAGATGGCCGATTCGAACGCAGCGGACCTCACGCCGGGCGCGCCGATCCGCATCACGAATCTGCGCCTGCACGCGCTGACCGGCGGCACGCGCTACGACCTCGATTTCCGCCGCACGCTGGCGTGAGCATGCCGACCTTCACGATGCGGCCGATCGAGCCGCGCGATGACGCGACGATCGCGAAGATCATCCGCACCGTCATGCCCGAGTTCGGCGCCGACGGTCCCGGCTTCGCGATCCACGACGCCGAAGTCGACGCGATGAGCGCCGCATATTCGCGTCCGCGCTGCGCATACTTCGTCATCGAAGCCGATGGCGCCGTGCAAGGCGGTGCCGGCGTCGCGCCGCTCGACGGCGGCGATGCGGACGTCTGCGAATTGCGCAAGATGTACTTCCTGCCGACGCTGCGCGGACGCGGCGCCGGAAAGGCAGCGATCGATCGCTGCCTCGAAGCCGCGCGCGGATTCGGGTTCAAGCGCTGCTACTCGAGACGCTGACCGGCATGGACGCGGCGCAACGCCTCTATCTCGCGAACGGCTTCGAGCGCGTCGGCTGCGCGATGGGCGGCACCGGCCATCACGGCTGCGACCGGTACTACATCCGCACGCTCTTGACATCGGCGCGATCGACTCTGAAATCGACTCGCTCTGAGACATCGCGCACATTCGCGCGATCTCTGCGCGAATCCATGTCAACCGCTGCGCAGGCACTGCGTTTTCTCCCGATCGTCACACGAATCCGCGCACGCGCTGCGCGGCTCGGCGACCTTTGTCCCGACATCGAGGAGAGCGTCATGAAGGTTTCGACGCTGCGCGTTTTCCGCATCCTGCGCGCGCTGGGGCTCTGGCGAACGTATCGCTCGTGGCGCTCGCTCGCGCTGCTGTTCGCGCTTTGCGCAGCTTCGCCGGCGCTGGCCTACGATCATCTGTTCTCGGGCGGTTTCGAGGCCGTCACCGATGCGCCGGCGAGCGACGCCGAAGCCGCGCGATTCCTGACGATGGCGACGTTCGGCCCGACGCCGGCCGAGATCGCGCATCTTCGCGCCGTCGGTTACACGCAATGGCTCGAACAGCAGCTCGCGATGCCGGCGACGCTGCAGCGTCCGTACGTCGAGTCGCTCGACGCCGGCGTGCAGACGCCGGGCCAGGGCGATCGCATGCAGGCGTGGTTCGCGAACGCGATCACCGCGCCCGATCAGCTGCGGCAGCGGCTCGCGTGGGCGATGTCGCAGATCATGGTCGTCTCGGATGGCTTGAGCCATCTCGGCAACGATCCGATCGCGCTCGCCGAATACAACGACGTGCTCGCGCGCGACGGGTTCGGTTACTACGACAACGCCGGATTCCACGCCGGAACGTACGGCGCGCTGCTCTACGACGTCACCAAAAGCCCCGCGATGGCGAAGATGCTGACTTTTCTTCGCAACAAGAAAGGCGACACCGCGCTCGGCACATCGCCCGACGAAAACTACGCGCGCGAAGTCATGCAGCTCTTTTCGATCGGGCTGATCCAGCGCAACCTCGATTTCTCGCCGGTGCTCGACGGCGAAGGCCAGCCGATCGCGACCTACAACCAGAGCATGGTCGTCAGCTACGCGAAAGTGTTCACCGGCTGGAGCTATACGAGCGGCTTCAACTCGAATCCGCTCGGCACGAACTGGTCGCCGGCCGACTACGAGCCGCTGATCTGCTACGAGATCTATCACGACGAGTCGGAGAAGATCCTGCTCGACAACGAGATCGCGCCCGGCGGTGCGAACAGCTGCGAGCCTGATCTCGACGCGGGGCTTTCGGCGATCGCGCACCACGCGAACGTCGCGCCGTTCATCTCGCGCCAGTTGATCGAGCGCTTCACGTCGAGCAATCCGTCGCCCGACTACATCGAGCGCGTCGCGTCGGTGTTCGTCAATGACGGGCACGGCGTCTACGGCAATCTCGGTGCGGTCGTCGTCGCGGTGCTGACCGATCCCGAAGCGCGTTACGGTGCCGCACCGCCGCCGGCGCCGTACGTGTTCGGCAAGGCGCGCGAGCCGCTGCTGAAACTCACGGCGCTCTGGCGCTACTACGGCGCCGCGGCGACCGATGGCCTTTACGCATTCCCGAATCCGCAGAAGAACTACGCAGAGCGCCCGCTCGGCGCGCCGTCGGTGTTCAACTTCTACCTGCCCGACTACCTGCCGCCCGGCGAGCTCGCCGACGCCGGCCTCTTCGGCCCCGAGTTCCAGATCGAGAACGAAAGCACCGTCGTCTCGACCGCGAACGACCTGACGCTGCGCACGAACAACTACGTCGGCAATCCGACCAACGACGACACGACGGTTGCGATCGATCTCTCGCCGCTCGTCGCGCTTGCATCGACGCCGGCGTCGCTCGTCGCCGCGCTCGACCACGATCTCATGTACGGCGGCATGAGCGACGCGATGACGTCGACGCTGACCGACATGGTCGCCGCGCTGCCGGCAAACAATCCGACCGGACGCGTAACCGGCGCGCTGCAGGTGCTGCTCGCCTCGCCCGAATTCGCGATCCAGAAGTAATGAAGCACGACGTGACCGGAGCCTCGCCATGAAACGCCGCGATTTCCTGCGCAACATCGCCTGCAGCAGCGTCGCCTTCTCGACTGGCAGCGCGCTCCTGTCCCAGCTCGGCATGATCGATGCGGCGCTCGCCGCACAGGCGGGATGCCCGGCGTATCCGCCCGTCGACGACTACAAGGCGCTGGTCTGCCTGTTCCTGATGGGCGGCAACGATTCGTTCAACCTGCTGATCCCGAGCGACAGTGCACGCTATGCGACGTACGCCGCGTCGCGCGGCGCGATGGGCATCGCGCAGAACACGCTCGTGCCGGTCAACGTGCTCGGTGCGGGCGGCGGCGAAACGTACGGATTGCATCCGAGCTGCCCCGAGCTCGCGAATGTGTTCGACGCGGGCCACGGCGCGTTCGTCGTCAACGTCGGCACCGTGCTGCAGCCGACGACGAAGACGCAGTACCTGACGCCGGGCTATCCGCTGCCGCCGCAGCTTTTCTCGCACGCCGATCAGCAGGGCCAGTGGCAGTACGGCCAGCCGACCGCGAACGGATCGACCGGCTGGGGCGGCCTCGCGGCCGACCGGCTTTATGTGCTGAATGCCGGCGCGACGATCCCGATGTCGATCTCGCTGTCGGGCCAGAACCGATTCCAGGCCGGCATGTCGGTGCAGCCCTACTCGATCTCGAGCGCGGGGCCGACTGCGCTTTCGGGTTACAACGGCGCAAACGGCGCGGCGCGGCTCGCGGCGCTCGAAGCGCTGCTCGCGCAGAGCCTATCCCGATCCGCTGACGCGCACGTACGCGAGCAAGATGTCGAACGCGATCGACTGGTACAACACGACGCAGACCGCGCTCGCCGGCGCGCCGCCGATCACGACGCCGTTCCCGGACAACAATCCGGTCGGCGATGCGCTGAAGGAAATCGCGAAGGTGATCTCGGTGCGCAACGCCCTTTCGGCGAAGCGGCAGATCTTCTTCGTCTCGTACGGCAGCTTCGACACGCACGACAGCCAGCTCGATCGATCAGCCGTCGCTGCTGTCGACGATCTCGCAGGCGCTCGGCGCGTTCTACGCGGCGACCGAAGAGCTCGGTGTCGCCAGCTCGGTCACGACGTTCACGATGTCCGAGTTCGCGCGCACGCTCAACACCGATGGCGACGGCACCGACCATGCGTGGGGCGGCATCCAGTTCGCGATGGGCGGCTCGGTGATCGGCCAGCGCCTCTACGGCACGCCGGCTGCAAGCGGCGGCATTTTCCCCGACCAGATGCTCGACGGGCCCGATTGCCTGCAGCGCGGGCAGATGATCCCGGCGACGTCGTGCGACCAGTATTCGGCGACGCTCGCGCGCTGGCTCGGCGTCTCGGACTGCGATATCGCGACGATCTTCCCGTATCTCGCCAATTTCGCGCCCGATCTCGGTTTCATGGGCTGAAATCCCCTCGCCGGCGGCGTGAAAGCGCGCCGCCGGAATCTCGGTCCAGGCGAGCGCACGCGCTCGTTGACGCGCTCGCGTGCGAGGAGGACATTGCTCGCGGCGACACTGCCGCCGTCCACGAGATCTCTGAGGGGAGGTACTCATGCACGCCATGAAGCTTTCGTTTCGACTGATCGCGGCCGCAATCCTGACCGCTACTACCGTCGTCGCATTCGCCGCGGAGAAAGAAGCTGCCGCGAAGAAGGCGCCGAGCGAGAAACAAATGATCGCGAGCGCGATGAGCGCCGCGCCCGCCGCCGTTGCGAAGGGTGCGACGATCGTCGCGATGGACGACAAGGGCATGCACACGCTGCGCAAGGGCACCAACGCGTTCACGTGCATGCCGGACAATCCCGCGACGCCGGGCCCCGATCCGATGTGCGCCGACAAGAACGCGATGGCATGGGTCGACGCCTGGGTCGGCCACAAGCCGCCGCCGAGCGGCAAGGTCGGGCTCATGTACATGCTGTCGGGCGGCACGGACGCGAGCAACACCGATCCGTACGCGACGAAGCCCGAGGCGAGCAATCACTGGGTCAAGACCGGGCCGCACATCATGGTCGTCGGCGGCGATGCGGCGTTCTACGATTCGTATCCGAAGAGTGCGGATCCCGATACGAAGGAGCCGTATGTGATGTGGGCGGGGACGCCGTACCAGCATCTGATGGCGCCCATACGCTGATTCGCTTTCCCCTCTCCCGCTTCGCGGGAGAGGTCGGGGTGAGGGCAAGCTGGTTCGACATCGCAAGCGTGCCCTCATCCGCCTTCGGCACCTTCTCCCGCCAGCGGGAGAAGGGAAAGCAGACTGCTAGAATCCGCGCCCTCGCATTCGAAGGGTGATTTCATGCAGCTCGATCAGGTCAAGGCCGTCGTCACCGGCGGCGCTTCGGGACTCGGCTTCGCAGTCGCCAAGCATCTCGCCGCGCACGGCGGCAAGGTCGCGCTGCTCGACGTCAACGACGAGAAAGGCAACGCGTCTGCCGCCGAGATCGGCGCAGAGCTATTTCCGCGCCGACGTCACGAACGAAGACGGCGTCGTCGCGACGCTGAAGGACGCGCACGCGAAACTCGGCGGGCTCAACGTGCTCGTCAACTGCGCCGGCATCCTCGGCTCCGGCCGCGTGCTCGGCAAGGAAGGCCCGATGCCGCTGAAGACGTTCGCAACGACCGTGACCGTCAACCTGATCGGCTGTTCAACGTCTCCGAAAGCGGCGGCGAACCTGATGCAGCACAACGAGCCCGGCGAAGACGGCGAGCGCGGCGTCATCGTCAACACGGCTTCAGTCGCCGCATACGAAGGCCAGATCGGCCAGGCTGCCTATTCGGCGTCGAAAGGCGGCGTCGTCGGCATGACGCTGCCGATGGCGCGCGAGTTCGCGCGCATCGGCGTGCGCGTCATGACGATCGCGCCGGGCGTGTTCCATACGCCGATGGTCGACGGCATGCCCGAAGCGGTTTACCAGTCGCTCTGCGCGCAGGTGCCGTATCCGTCGCGACTGGGCAAGCCCGAGGAATACGCGGACACCGTCGCGTTCATCCTGCAGAACCGCTATCTCAACGGCGAAACGATCCGCATCGACGGCGCCATCCGTCTCGCGCCGAAATAACGCGGGCGCGCGCCGCTACGCGCGGCGCGTTTTGCTTGCCTTGCGCGCGCCGCCCGCGCGTGTCGCGATATCGAGCGCGACCGTGCCCGGAATGTGCTTCCTGCCCCAGCGCACGATCGCGATCAGGATCTCGCCCATGTCCCTGCCCTTCGCCGTCAGCGTGTACGCGAAGCGCACCGGGCGGTCCTGATAGGCGTTCTTTTCGATGATTCCCGCGTCCTCGAGCCGTCGCAGCCGGTCGGCGAGGATGTTCGTCGGCATGCGCTCGTCAGTGGCGAGCAATTCGCTATAGGTCGACTTGCCCGCGAAGAGATCGCGGATCACCAGCAGCGACCACTTGTCGCCGACGATATCGAGTGTCGAGGCGACGGCGCAGTTGGAGCGCGCGAAGTCCGCATGCTGTTTGACTGAGCTCATGGATTCGAGCTTGACATTGTCACTTGCAAATTGCAAGTCTAGGTGCTAGCGTCCAGTCACTTGCAATTAGCAAGTTACTGGAGATGCCCCATGTCCGCAACGATGTCTTCCACTCCGCTGCAACCTTCCGCTGGCCGCGCGCCGGCGCCGCTCGTGATCGTCCTCGCCGCGTGGCTCGCCGCCGTGCTCGTGCTCGGCGCGAGCGGCGTCTTCATGGCGCCGCCGCGCACGCCGCCACTCGCCTTGCTGATCGCGTTCGTCGCGCCGATCGCCTCGGCCGTGATTGCCTACCGCGCATCGACGCGGTTCCGCGAATGGGTGCTCGGTATCGAGCCGCGCCTCCTCGTCGCACTGAACGCGTGGCGCTGGGCGGGGTTCTCGTTCATCACGCTCTACGTCTACGGCATCCTGCCGGGCTTCTTTGCGTGGCCCGCTGGACTCGGCGACATGGCCATCGGCGCAACGGCACCGTGGATTCTCGGTCGCCTCGCCGCGTCGCCCGCGTTCGCGTCGAGCCGCGCCTTCGTCCGCTGGAACCGGCTTGGCCTGCTCGACCTCTTCGTCGCGATCAGCCTCGGCGCGATCGGCGGCTTCCTGCTGAGCGACCAACCCGTCACGACCGCACCGATGGCGACGCTTCCGCTGGTGCTGATTCCGGCGTTCATGGTGCCGATCTTCATCCTGATGCATTTCGCAATGCTGGCGCAGGCGAAGCGCGCCTCGTGATTCATTGCCGTCACGCCGGCGCTCGAAGCCACGAGCGCCGGCCGCGCCGGACGAAGCCGCTACAATAGGCGTCTTCGATCACGAGACTCTCCCGAAATGCGAGCTTACGAAGTCAAACGCGGCAACGTCGTCGAGCATGACGGCAGGGTCTGGCAGGTCCGCGACATCGAGCGCAGCTCGCCGCAGGGTCGCGGCGGCAACGTCACGTTCCGCTTCATCATGTACAGCGTGCCGGGCGGACAGAAGCTCGACGTTTCGCTGCGCGCCGAGGACGAGCTCAAGGAAACCGAGCTGACGCGCCGCGCGGTCACCTATTCGTACAAGGACGGCGATGCGTTCGTGTTCATGGACAGCGAGGACTTCGCGCAATACACGCTCGACGCGAACGTCGTCGGCGATGCCTCCGGTTATATCGCCGACGGCATCGAAGGCTGCTACGTGCAGTTGATCGACGACGCGCCGGTCGCGCTGCAGCTGCCGCCGACGGTCGTGCTCGAAGTCGTCGACACGGCGCCCGAGCTCAAGGGCGCGACTGCGACGAAGCGTCCGAAGCCCGCGAAGCTCGCGACCGGCATCGAGATCCAGGTGCCCGAATACATCACGAGCGGCGAGAAGGTGCTCGTGAACACCGCGACCGGCGAGTTCTCGGGTCGCGCCTGAGCTTTTGCTCGCTACGTGCTGCCGCGCGCGAGCCACTTCTGCGCCATGCGGCGCACTGACGCGTCCACCGTCTCGTCGTCGACGAGCGCGTCGACACGCCGCCACGCGAGATCGTGCGATTCGTCGCCGACGACGAACGCTTCGCTCCGTGTAGCGCGCACGACGTAGCGCACGTCGTAGTGCCAGTGCTCGGGCTCGTTCGGCCGTGCCGGAATCCGGTGCCGGTCGATGTCGAAGATCGCGGACTCGACGACGAGATCGCCGAGCCCGGACTCTTCTTCGGCTTCGCGCAGCGCAACGCGCGAAAGATCGACGTCGCCGTCCGCATGCCCGCCGAGCTGCAGCCACGCGTTCAGCTTGCGATGGTGCGTCAGCAGCACGCGTTCGCCGTCGCGGCTGACGAGCCAGGCCGAGCCCGTGAAATGGCCGACGAGATGCACGCGCTCGAAGACGGTCGCGGCCGAGCGGAGGAACCGTGCGAACTCGTCCGCGATGCCGGCGGCATCGGGATCGGCGGTGCGGTACGCGGCAAGCGCGTCCTCGAGCGGGCGGAAGGCGTCTTCCATGGCGCGGCGAGCATAGTCGGCGCCGTCGCGGCGCTGCAATTGCGGCCCGAACGCCGCTTGTGTGCCGCCGGGAGCGTGGGTTAAGTTGGCCCGCCTCGCGTCGCGCGATCGCCGCGGCGCAACACGAAATGTCTCTTCGACCGGGTCGGGGAGCAAACGGCCCGCGGACGGGTCGTTGCACGGGACGACTTTGTCGTTCCGGACGAAAAACCGACACGTCCCGGACGGACCGACTCGGAACACTTGGAGAGGGGAACTCGATGTTCAAAGATCTTTTTGCGGTCCAGCCGGTGCATCCGACGCCGCATGTCGACGCCGGCGAGCACGATCAGGGCCCGATCACCGGCGAGGTGACGCTGAAGCGCGCGCTGACCGCCAAGCACCTCGTCATGCTCGGCATCGGCGCGATCATCGGCGCCGGCATCTTCGTGCTGACCGGCCAGGCCGCCGCGATGCACGCGGGTCCTGCGGTCATCCTGAGCTTCGTGTTCGCGGGCATCGCCTGCGCGTTCGCGGGCCTGTGCTATGCCGAGTTCGCCTCGATGCTGCCGGTCTCCGGCAGCGCGTATTCGTATTCGTACGCGACGCTCGGCGAGATCGTGGCGTGGTTCATCGGCTGGATGCTGATCCTCGAATACCTCTTTGCGGCATCGACCGTCGCGGTCGGCTGGTCGGGCTACTTCAACAGTCTGCTGCAGTCGATCGGCGAGCTCTCCGGAATGTCGCTCGCGCTGCCGGCCGCGCTGGTCAACGCGCCGCTGACGGTCGCGGACGGGCATATCTCGACGACCGGCGCGCTGATCAACTTGCCAGCGGTGCTCATCGTCGCGGCGATCAGTTACGTCTGCTACGTCGGCGTCACGCAGTCGGCGTCGCTGAACGCGGTCGTCGTTGCGATCAAGCTCGTCGTGATCCTGCTCTTCGTCGCGTTCTCGCTGCAGTTCGTCAACCCGGCGAACTGGCATCCGTTCGTGCCGCCGGAAGACGCGAGCGGACATTTCGGCTGGCCCGGCGTATTCCGTGCGGCGTCGATCGTGTTCTTCTCATACATCGGCTTCGACGCGGTCTCGACCGCGGCGCAGGAAGCGAAGAATCCGCAGCGCGACATGCCGATCGGCATCCTCGGCTCGCTCGTGGTCTGCACGGTGCTCTACATCATCGTCGCGGCCGTGCTGACCGGCATCGCGCCGTACACGTCGCTTGGCACCGCGCATCCGGTATCGACGGCGGTCGAAGGCTATCCGAGCCTGCGCTGGCTGCGCATCGTGATCGAGGTCGGCGCGATCGCGGGCCTCTCGTCGGTGATCCTCGTCATGCTGATGGGCCAGCCGCGCATCTTCTACACGATGGCGAAGGACGGCCTCGTGCCCTCGGCGTTCGCCAAGGTGCATCCGAAATACCAGACGCCGTACGTCGGCCAGGTCATCGTCGGCATCATCGCCGCGATCCTCGCGGGCCTGCTGCCGATCAACGTGCTCGGCGATCTCGTTTCGATGGGCACGCTGCTTGCGTTCACGACGGTCTGCGTCGGCGTCCTCGTGCTGCGCCGGACGCGTCCGGATCTGACGCGCGGGTTCCGCGTACCAGCCGCGCCGGTCGTCTGCGTGCTCGGCGCGATCAGCTGCTTTGCGCTGTTCGCGGTCGCGTTCAAGGACAACTGGAAGTGGATGAGCGCCTGGATCATCGCGGGCCTCATCGTCTATTTCCTCTACGGGTACAAACGCAGCAAGCTGCGCGGCGCCCAGCGTTGAGAACCCGAAAGCCGGCGGCGCGCCCGCCGGCTTTTTTATAAGCCGCCGAACCGATTCCGACCGACGCGACCATGCTCGACCAACTGCTGGCGAAAAAAACCGATTTTTCCGATGCCGACGCCAGCGAAGGCCCATGCCTCAAGCGCACGCTGGGGCCGTGGGGCCTGACCGCGCTCGGCATCGGCGCCGTGATCGGCGGCGGCATCTTCGTGATCACGGGACAGGCTGCCGCTGAGCACGCGGGCCCGGCGATCGTGCTCTGCTTCATCATGGCCGCGGTCTGCTGCAGCTTCACGGCGCTGTGCTACGCCGAGTTCGCGACGCTGATCCCGATGTCCGGCAGCTCGTATTCGTATGCGTACGCGACGCTCGGCGAGCTCGTCGCGTGGTTCATCGGCTGGAACATGGTGCTCGAGTACGGCGTGTCGGCGTCGGCCGTCGCGGTCAGCTGGACGGGATATTTCACGAGCCTCCTCGACCACATCGGCATCCACCTGCCGGCCGTGCTGACGAACGCGCCGCTCGCGTTCACCGACGGGAAACTCGTTTCGACGGGCGCCTTTTTCAACCTGCCGGCCGTCGCGATCGTGCTTGCGCTGACGTGGGTCTGCTACGTCGGCATCAAGGAATCGAGCGGCGCGAATCTCGCGATGGTGATTCTCAAGGTCGCGCTGATCGTCGTCGTGATCGTCGTCGGCTGCGCACTACGTAAACCCGAGCTACTGGCATCCGTTCATTCCGGAAAACCAGGGGCCGGAGAAATACGGCTGGTCCGGCATCATCCGCGGCGCGGCGCTCGTGTTCTTCGCCTACATCGGTTTCGAGGCGACGTCGACGGCCGCGCAGGAAGCGAAGAATCCGCAACGCGATCTGCCGATCGGCACGATCGCTTCGCTCGCGATCTGCACCGTGCTCTACATCGGCATGGCGATCGTGCTGACCGGCCTGCTGCCGTTCGATCAGCTGGGCACGCCGGAACCGGTCGTGACCGCGATCAAGGCGCATCCGGAGCTCAACTGGCTGCGCTGGCTCGTCGAGTTCGGCGCGCTGATCGGCTTGTCGTCGGTGATCCTCGTCATGATCATCGCGCAGCCGCGCATCTTCATGATCATGGGCCGCGATGGCCTGTTGCCGCCGGTGTTCGCGAAGATCCATCCGAAATATTGCACGCCGCACATCAATACGGTCATCACCGGCTGCGGCATCGCGCTGCTCGCGGCGATATTTCCGCTCGACGTGTTGGGCGATCTCGTCTCGATGGGCACGCTGATCGCGTTCGTCGCGGTCTGCATCGGCGTGATGGTGCTGCGCAAGACCGCGCCCGACCTGCCGCGCACGTTCCGCGTGCCCGCGGCGCCGGTCGTCTGCACGCTCGGCGTGGCGTCGTGCCTGTTCCTCTTGATCTTCGGCGAGAACTGGTACAACTGGACGATGATGGGCGTCTGGACGGTAGTTGGCTTTGCGATCTATTTTCTGTACGGCTACGAGCACAGCAAGCTGCGCCGGGCAACTGCTCAGCGCTGACGGCATTCCATTTCGTCGGCTACGTGCGCGCCTTCAGCGGCACGACTGAAGGCGACTTCGCCGGACCGCTCTCGTTCTGCGCCGCCGCGGGCGCTTCAGGCTCCGCCGCTTCGTCGACGAAATCGCCCGCGCCTTCGAGCAGCGAGAGCTGCTTCTTCACCGGCGCGCCCATCTCGGCGAGGCTCTGCACCTGCAGGAGCACGCTGCCCTTGCCGCCTTCGCGCAGGCGCTTCAGCGCGCTCGAGTGCGCATCCTTCGCCTTGTCGAGCGCGGCGCCGACCGTGCCGAGCTCTTTCGCCAGCAGCGCGAAGTTGTCGTGCAGCAACGCGGCGCGGCGAGCAATTTCGTTCGCGTTGACATTGCGCTGCTCGATGCGCCAGAGATGAGCCACCGTGCGCAGCGTCGCGAGCAGCGTGCTCGGGCTGACGAGCGAGATGTTCTTCGAAAGCGCGTACGTATAGAGGTTTCCATCGGCGCGGACCGCCTCGATGAAGGCGGCCTCGACCGGAATAAACAGCAGCACGAAATCGAGCGTCCGCAGCTGCTCGATGTCGTCGTAGTTCCGCGCTGAGAGCTCGTCGACGTGGCGGCGCAGCGAAGCAAGATGATCGTCAAGCGCAGCGGCGCGCAGTGCTTCCTCGCCCGACGCGACGTAGCGCTCGTACGACTTCAGCGACACCTTCGCGTCGATGACGATGTCCTTGTTGTCCGGAAGGCGCACGATCACGTCCGGCCGCGGCCGGGATCCGTCGCCTCTGCGAAAGGTCACCTGCGTTTCATAGTCGCGCCCGGACGTGAGGCCCGACGCTTCGAGCACGCGCTCGAGCACCATCTCGCCCCACGCGCCCTGCGCGCGCGAATCGCCCTTGAGCGCACGCGTCAGGTTGATCGCATCCTCGCTGATGCGCTGGTTCAACTGCTTCAGGTTCTGGATTTCCTGCGCGAGCATGCCGCGATCGCGCTGGTCGTTCGCGTGGGTCTGGCTGACCGTCTCGCGGAACTCCTTGAGCTGCACCTTCAAGGGATCGAGCAGGCCGCCAAGCTCGAGCGAGCTCTGCTCGCGCAGGTGCTTGGCCTTGTCGTCGAGGATTGTCGTCGCGAGGTTCTGGAACGAGTCGCGAAGGCGCAGCTCGGCCTGGTCGAGCAGCGCGAGCTTCTCGCCCGCGGCCTGCACCTGCTCGCGCGACGACGCTTCGAGCGCCGCGTACCGCGAAGATATTTCTTCGAGCCGCAGTTGAATGCCGTCGCGCCCGCGGCACGCCTCGGCGAGATCGTGCTTCAGCCGCTCGGCATGCGTCTGCTGCGCGGCCGCGTGCGCGGTCAGCTGGCGAACGTTCTGCTCGGCCGCAGCCCACTCGCGTTCGAAGCGGTCGACGCGCCGCTGCAAGTCGAGCGCGCGCGAACCTTCGGCCTCGCGCTGCGCGGCGAGCACGGCGATCTCACCGTCGCGTGCCGCGCGGCCCGACTCGCGCGCCGCGGCGATCCAGCGCCGCGCGAGCACGAAGGCGACGAACCCGCCGGCGATGAGCCCCGCCGCGGCCGCGACAATCACGAGAACGATCGGAGGCAGGTTCGGCACGCAGGCACCTCAGCTTTTCGACGTCGTCATTGTGACAGCGCCGATTCTCAATTGACGAGATTCCACGGACGCTCCGAAAAAATCGGGGGCCCACAAACGAAGACGCCGCGCGGTTCGCACCGCGCGGCGTCGTGGGAAGAACATGCGAGGCCTGGCTCAAGCCTTCGGGTTGTATCCCGAGCACCAGCCCTTGGCGGCAGTCGCCTTGCCCGGAAAGAGACCGCACGGACCGTACGCGTCGCCGGCCTTGCCCGTCCAGAACTTGCAGTTCTCGCACGTCGAGCCCGGCTTGTAGACGGCGAACTTCGCCTTGTCGACCTTCGAGGCGTCTTCCTTGTAGCCGAGCGCCATCGCGGTCGGATCGGATTCGGCGAGATGCGGCATGTCGTCGGCGCGCGCGAAACGCGGCAGCAGCGTCGAGGCGATCGGTGCCGCGACGGCGCCGACAACGGCGAGCTTGAGGAAACGGCGGCGGGCCTGGGTATCGGAGGTTTGGGACATCTGCGGCTCCTGGCGAGGGTTTGGAAAAGAGTGAATGGCGGTATTCCCGAGCGGCGCCGAGCATACTCCCGCGTGCTAAATCGAAGCTGACACGAGATAGGAATAACTCTCAGTTACATTTCGGTTGGCGCTGCCTCCTTTATAGTCGCCGCATGAATCCCTCCCTGCCCTACGACCCGGTCGCGCTCGCTCAGGCGGCTCGGACGATTGCCGAAACCGGCCGCGACCTCGCCGCGCTGGGCTGGACGCCGGCGACGAGCAGCAATTTCTCGATGCGGCTCGATCCAATGCACATTGCCGTCACGATTTCGGGCCGCGACAAGGGCCGGCTCTCGGGCGAGGACGTCATGGTCGTCGACATGGACGGCCGCGCCGTCGCGACCGACGCGCGGCCGTCGGCCGAAACGCTGCTGCACACGCAGGTCTACCGCCGCTTTCCCGAAGCGAACGCGGTGCTGCACACGCATTCGCGCCAGCAGACCGTCGCCTCGCGCTTCTACGCATCGCGCGGCCTGATCCGCTTCGAAGGCTGGGAGCTGCAGAAAGCGATCTGCGGCTACACGACGCACGAGAGCGCGCTCGACGTGCCGGTGTTCGCGAACACGCAGGACATGAACGTGCTCGTCCGTGAGGTCGACGCGTGGCTGGACGCCGGGAAATCGCTGTCGGGCTACCTGATCGACGGCCACGGCATCTATACGTGGGGCAAGGACATGCCGGAAACGCGGCGCCATCTCGAGGCGTTCGAATTCCTGCTAGCCTGTGAGCTCGACCTCACGCGTCTTCGAGGTGACATGCAATGAGCCGTCTAGCGCATCTACGACGAAAAGCGCGGCGCCCAGCCGCTCTCGGTGCACACGGACCACGCCGACATCGCGCGCGAACTCGGCAAGGTCGGCGTGCGCTTCGAGGAGTGGGAAGCGTCGAAGCCGGTCGTGCCGGGCGCGAGCCAGGACGAAGTCATCGCCGCGTACAAGGACGACATCGACCGGCTCATGCGCGACGAAGGCTATCAGGCCGTCGACGTGATCAGCCTGAAACCCGATAACCCCGATCGCGCCGCGTTTCGCCAGAAGTTCCTCAACGAGCACACGCACAGCGAGGATGAAGTGCGCTTCTTCGTCGCCGGCGCCGGGCCAGTTCACGCTGCACATCGGCGAGAAGGTCTACGAAGTGCTGTGCGAGACAGGGCGACCTCATCGGCGTGCCCGACGGCACGCGCCACTGGTTCGACATGAGCGAATCGCCGTACTTCATCGCGATCCGCCTGTTCACGAACAAGGAAGGCTGGGTCGCGAACTTCACCGGCGAGCGACATCGCGGAGAAGTTCCCGCGCCTGACGCCGCACGCGTCGGCGCGCGCGGCCTGACCGATGGCCTATCTCGACGAATCGCTCGCGCCGGGCGAAACCATCGTCGCACGCTTCCCGCTGCACTGGACCGCGAAGGGCGGCTGATCGTGTATCGGCTCGTGCTGATCCCGACGCTCGGCATCGGCTGCTCGCCGCGATCTACGAATGGATTCGCCTGCGCGCGATCGAACTGGGCGTGACGAACCGCCGCGTCGTGCGCAAGACCGGCATCGTCAGCCGCGCAGACCGAGGAGCTCCGGCTGGCTGCGATCGAAACGATCGACCTGCGCCAGACCGCCTGGGGCCGCATGCTCGGCTTCGGCGACGTGCGTGTGACCGGACGCGGCGAGAGCAGCGATGATCTTCTCGCGGCTGGCGCATCCGCTCGGCAGTCAAAGCGCGCGATCGAAAGCGCCTACTCGGCGAACGTCGAAGACGCGCGAGCGGCGGCGCCACGCACCTGAGGCTGGGCATCGGTCGGTCGCACGCGGCACAATACGCCGCATGATCAAGGCGATCCTCACCGACATCGAAGGCACGACGAGCTCGATCAGCTTCGTCAAGGACGTGCTGTTTCCGTACGCGCGCAAGCGCCTGCCGGCGTTCGTCGAGACGCACGCGGACAATCCCGACGTGCAGCACTGGCTGCACGAAGCCGCGAAGGAAGCCGGACTCGTTTCCGCGACGCGCAGGAGATCATCGACCTGCTGCATCGGCTGGATCGACGAAGACCGCAAAGTCGACGGCGCTGAAAGCGCTGCAGGGCATGATCTGGGAAGACGGCTACGCAGACGGCGAATATCGCGCGCACGTGTATCCGGAAGTCGCCCGCGCGCCTGCGCGAGTGGCGCGATGCTGGCCTGCGGCTCTACGTCTATTCGTCGGGTTCGGTCGCGGCGCAGAAGCTGCTGTTCGGTCACACCGATGCCGGCGACCTGACGCCGCTGTTTTCCGGTTACTTCGACACCGAAACCGGCGCGAAGCGCGACGCGCGCTCGTATCAGCACATCGCTGAAGCGATCGGCGTGCCCGCGAGCGAAATCCTGTTCCTCTCCGACATCGTCGAAGAACTCGACGCCGCGCGCGCGGCCGGCATGCAGACGACGCTGCTCGCACGCGCGCCGGCGGCGCTGTCCTGACGGATCGGCACACCGCTGCGTCGCCGATTTCGACGCGATCGCGACCGATGCCGCGCGATGAACCTCGGCGGCGCGAATCTCATCGGTATGCTCTGGGCGGCGTGGGCCGTCTACTGGTTCATCGCGGCGCGCAGCGTCAAGGAGACGCGGCGTCTCGAGTCGCCGCTTTCGCGCGCCGGACATATCGTCCCGCTCTTCATCGCGGCGTGGCTGCTCTGGACGCCGACGCTGCCGTATCACGTCCTCGAAGGCCGATTCCTGCCCGCCGCGCCGGCGACGTACTGGACCGGCGTCGTCATCGTCGCGCTCGGCCTCCTGTTCGCGATCTGGGCGCGCAACGTGCTCGGCCGCAACTGGAGCGGCGTCGTCACGGTCAAGCAGGATCACGAGCTGATCCGGCGCGGCCCCTACCGTTACGTACGTCATCCGATCTACACGGGCCTCTTGATCGCGTTCGTCGGCTAGCGCGATCGCGCGCGGCGAATGGCGCGGCATCCTCGCGCTCGTGATCGTCTTTGCCGCGCTATGGCGCAAGCTCAAGCTCGAGGAGCGCTGGATGATCGAGACGTTCGGCGATGCGTACCTGCGCTATCGTGCCGAAGTGCGCGCGCTGATTCCGTTCGTGCTCTGAGCCGCCGCAGGAAAAGGAACGTCCGCGAATGAAGCTCCTGACGACGCTGTGGAACGGCCTTCGTGCGATCGCGCTCCGGCCGCCGCGCGTGAATCCCGTCGAGATCGGCCCCGACACGTTCGTCGCGTTGATCGTGACCTATCTCGGCGTCGCGCTCGCGCTTGCGATGATCGAAGTGCCGCGGCCCTGGACGTTCGTGCCGTATGGCGTGACGACCGTCCTCACCGATTCGCTGCTGACGCTCGCGGCCGCGTGGCTCGTGATGCGCGTGATGCAGCGCGACGGAATCCTCTGGGGCGTCGCCTCGATCATGCTCGCCGCAACGATCGCCGCAGCGGTCGTCGTGCACTGGCCGCTCGGCTGGGCCGAGGTCGCGCTTACGCGGAACGGCCACTTCGCCGCCGCGTTCCTCGTGGAGATCGTCTCCGGCTGGTGGTGGCTCGTCGTCGTGTTCGCGATTGCGCGCTGGCTCGCGCCGCGGCAGCTCGGCTATGCGGCGACCGCCGGCATCCTCGGCTTCGCGGTGTCGGCGGCCATGTGGTGGTGGCTTCCCGCATTGCCGCTGCTGATGACCGCGAAGCAGATCGCGGCACCGCCCGTCGTGACGACCGCACCGCAAACGCCATCCGACGATGGCGGCGACGACGAAACCGAACCCGAAGACACGACGCCGTCGTTCGACGCAGAACAAGTCATCTACAACCAGCAGAACCTCCTCGACGAAGCCGAGGCGAAGCTGAAGCCGCAGACGCCGGGCGTCGTCGATCTCTACGTGATCGCGTTCGCCGGCGATGCGAACGAGGGCGTGTTCCGCAACGAGGCCGAGTACGTCGAGAAACTGTTCGGCCAGCGCTTCGGTGCCGAAGGCCGCGTGCTCGTGCTCGAGAACAACGCGGCGACGGTCGACACGCGGCCGCTGGCGACGCTGACCAACCTCTCGTGGGCGATCGACGATGTCGCGAAGAAGATGGATCCGGCCGAGGACGTGCTGCTGGTCTACGTGACGACGCACGGCTCGCACGATCATCAGCTCCTCGTCGATCTCGATCCGCTGCCGCTCGACCAGATCGGGCCCGACGATCTCGCCGATGCGCTGAAGACGAAGCCCGCGATCCGCTGGAAGGTGCTCGTCGTCAATGCGTGCTATTCGGGCGGCTTCGTCGACGCGCTGCGCGACGATTCGACGATGGTCATCACCTCGGCGCGCGAGGACCGCACGTCGTTCGGCTGCGGCGCAGACTCGGACATCACCTATTTCGGCAAGGCGTTTCTTGCCGAAGCGCTCAACGGCACGACGTCGATTCCTGAAGCGTTCGCGCAGGCGAAGAAGTCGGTCGACGCGTGGGAAACGGCGAGCAAGGAAGAGCATTCCGAGCCGCAGATCGCCTCGACGCGCAGCATCGAGGCGAAGCTCGAGGCGTGGCGCCGCACGTTGAAGCCCGGCGCTCCGGTGCCGTTCGCGCCCGCGGAAACGTCGAAGTAATCCCGCCCGACGGCGCGCCCGCGCCGTCTTTATGCGTTCTTTATGCGCTCGCGCGGCCTGCTTATGCGGGCCATATGCCTGCGCGCCTATCGTGCCGCCCGTTCCATATGGATGACACGTCATGGATCTCGCCTATCTCGCGCTGCTCGCCGTCCTCGTCGGCCTGACCGCCGCCTATCTCCATCTGTGCGGCAAGCTCGAGGATCGCAAGTGATCAATTTCCTCACGCTCGTGGTCGTGCTCGGCTACGCAGCGTTCGTGATTTACGCGTACTGCATGCGCCGCAGGAGCCGCTCATGAACGTCCTATACGTGATCGCTGCGCTGATCGCGCTGGCGCTCGCCGGCTATCTCACCGTCGCGCTCCTCAAGCCGGAGTGGTTCGAATGACACTCAACGACTACCTGCAGATCGGCCTTTATCTGGTCCTGACGCTGCTGCTCGTCAAGCCGCTCGGCGCGTACATGGCCGCCGCGTTCTCCGACGCGCCCAATCGCGTGCACCGGATCGGCGGACCCGTCGAGCGGTTGCTCTATCGCCTGTCCGGCGTGGACGCCGCCGAGGACATGACCTGGCAGCGCTACGCCGTGGCGATGCTCGTCTTCAATGTCGTCGGCCTCCTCGTGGTCTACCTGCTGCAGCGCACGCAGCAGTGGCTGCCGCTCAATCCCGCGGGCCTCGGCGCGGTCAGCGCGGACTCCTCGATCAATACCGCGATCAGCTTCGCCACGAACACGAACTGGCAGGGCTATGGCGGCGAATCGACGATGAGCTACCTGACGCAGATGCTCGGGCTCGCCGTGCAGAACTTCCTCTCGGCCGCGACCGGCATCGCCGTGCTGATCGCGCTCGTGCGCGGCTTCGTGCGCCGCAACGCGGGCGGCGTCGGCAACTTCTGGGTCGATATGACGCGCGCGACGCTCTACGTCCTCCTGCCGCTCTCGCTCGTCGTCGCGCTCGTGCTCGTCTCGCAGGGCGTGCCGCAGAACTTCAAGCCGTACGAGAACGTGCCGCTGCTGCAGCCGACGACGCAGACCGAAACGGTGAAGGATGCCGACGGCAATCCGGTCAAGGACGCAGCGGGCAAGGACGTCACGAAGGAAACGCCCGTCACCGAGCAGTCGCTTCCGCTCGGCCCAGCCGCGTCGCAGATTGCGATCAAGCAGCTCGGCACGAACGGCGGCGGCTACTACAACGTCAACTCGGCGCATCCGTACGAGAACCCGACGCCGCTCAGCAACTTCGTCGAGATGTTCTCGATCCTGCTGATCTCGTTCGCGCTCTGCTACACGTTCGGCGCGATGGTCGGCGATCGCCGCCAGGGCTGGGCGCTGCTCGCGACGATGTTCGTGATCTTCGTGCCGCTGATCTTCGCGTGCACGGCGGCCGAGCAGTACGGCAACCCGGCGCTGCACGCGCTCGGCGTCGATCAGGTCGCCTCGGCGATGCAGGCCGGCGGCAACATGGAAGGCAAGGAAGTCCGCTTCGGCATCGTCAACTCGACCCTCTGGGCGACCGCGACGACCGCGGCCTCGAACGGCTCGGTCAACGCGATGCACGACTCGTTCACGCCGCTCGGCGGCCTCGTGCCGATGTGGCTGATCCAGCTCGGCGAAGTCATCGGCGGCGGCGTCGGCTCCGGCCTCTACGGAATGATCGCGTTCGCGGTCGTCGCCGTGTTCATCGCCGGCCTCATGGTCGGCCGCACGCCGGAATACCTCGGCAAGAAGATCGAAGCGTACGAGATGAAGATGGCGAGCCTCGTCGTGCTGATTCCGTGCGCGCTCGTCGTCGTCGGCACTGCAGTCGCCGTGCTGGCGCCCGCCGGCGTCGCGGGCATCGCGAATCCCGGCATCCACGGCTTCAGCGAAATCCTGTACGCGCTGTCGTCCGCGTCGAACAACAACGGCAGCGCGTTCGCCGGGTTGTCCGTGAACACGCCGTTCTGGAACACGCTGCTCGGCATCTGCATGTTCTTCGCGCGCTTCCCGCTTGCGATCGGCATGCTCGCGATCGCGGGCTCGCTCGCCGCCAAGAAGCACGTGCCGCCTTCTGCCGGCACGCTGCCGACGCACACGCCCCTGTTCGTCGTGCTGCTCGCCTCGACGGTCGTCGTGATCGGCGCGCTGACGTTCCTGCCGGCGCTCGCGCTCGGGCCGATTGCCGAGCAGCTGATGAGCGTGGCGCCCTAACGCGTCGCTTCACGAAAGGAACCGATCCCATGCAAACCAATACGTTGACCGCGCCGATCCTGCGCGAAGCGCTCTTCGCGTCGTTCCGCAAGCTCTCGCCGCGTGCGCAGTTCCGCAACCCGGTCATGTTCGTCGTCTTCGTCTGCAGTGCGCTGACGACGGTGCTCTGGGTGCAGGCGCTCGCCGGCCACGGCGAGACGAACACGGCGTTCATCTTCTGGATCGCGCTCTGGCTCTGGTTCACGCTCGTCTTCGCGAACTTCGCCGAAGCGATCGCCGAAGGCCGCGGCAAGGCGCAGGCGCAGGCGCTGCGCGGTGCGCGGCGCGAGGTGATCGCCAAGAAGATCGCCTCGCCGGATCGCAACGCCGCGGTCACCTTCACCTCGGGCGCTGATCTTCGCGTCGGCCACTACGTGCTCGTCGAAGCGGGCGATGTCGTTCCCGGCGACGGTGACGTCGTCGAAGGCGCCGCCTCGGTCGATGAAAGTGCCGTCACCGGCGAATCGGCTCCCGTGATCCGCGGAATCGGGCGGCGACCGCAGCTCCGTCACCGGCGGCACGCGCGTGTTGTCGGACTGGCTCGTCGTCCGCATCGCTAGCAACCCCGGCGAGAGCTTTCTCGATCGCATGATCGCGATGGTCGAAGGCGCGAGCCGCCGCAAGACGCCGAACGAGATCGCTCTCACGATCCTGCTCGCGAAGTTCACGCTGATCTTTCTGCTCGCGTGCGCGACGCTGCTGCCGTATTCGATGTACGCGGTCAGTGCGGCGGGCCACGGCGATCCGGTGACGATCACGGTGCTGGTCGCGCTCCTCGTTTGTCTCATCCCGACGACGATCGGCGGTCTTCTCTCCGCCATCGGCATCGCCGGCATGGACCGCATGATCCAGGCCAACGTGATCGCCATGTCGGGCCGCGCGGTCGAAGCCGCCGGCGACGTCGACGTGCTGCTGCTCGACAAGACCGGCACGATCACGCTCGGCAACCGCCACGCGGTCGCGTTCCATCCCGGCACCGGGCATCTCTGCCGGCATGCTCGCCGACGCGGCGCAGCTCGCCTCGCTCGCCGACGAAACGCCCGAAGGTCGCAGCATCGTCGTGCTCGCCAAGGAGCAGTTCGGGATCCGCGAGCGCGAGGTCTCGGCCGACGTGCGCTTCGTACCGTTCACGGCGCAGACGCGCATGAGCGGCGTCGACTTCACCGGCGACGGCCGCGCGCGCGAGATCCGCAAGGGCGCGGCCGACGCCGTGCGCAACTACATCGCGCAACGCGGCGGCACGATTCCGCCCGAGGTCGTACGCGCGGCCGAGGACATCGGCCGCAAGGGCGGCACGCCGCTCGTCGTCGCAGAAGGCGCGCGCGCGCTCGGCGTCATCGAGCTCAAGGACATCGTCAAGGGCGGCATCCGCGAGCGCTTCGCCGAGCTGCGCCGCATGGGCATCCGCACGATCATGATCACCGGCGACAACCCGCTGACCGCGGCGTCGATCGCTGCCGAAGCCGGCGTCGACGATTTCCTCGCCGAAGCGACGCCGGAAGCGAAGCTCAAGCTGATCCGCGACATCCAGGCCGAAGGACGCCTCGTCGCGATGTGCGGCGACGGCACCAACGACGCGCCCGCGCTCGCGCAGGCCGACGTCGCCGTCGCGATGAACAGCGGCACGCAGGCCGCGAAAGAGGCCGGCAATATGGTCGACCTCGATTCGAATCCGACCAAGCTGATCGAGGTCGTCGAGATCGGGAAGCAAATGCTGATCACGCGCGGCGCGCTGACGACGTTCTCGATCGCCAACGACGTCGCGAAGTATTTCGCGATCATCCCGGCCGCGTTCGCGTCGACGTATCCCGCGCTGAACACGCTGAACGTCATGCATCTGGCGACGCCGCAGAGCGCGATCCTGTCGGCGGTCATCTTCAACGCGCTGATCATCATCGCGCTGATTCCGCTCGCGCTGAGAGGCGTGCGCTATCGCGCGCTCGGCGCGGGTGCGCTGCTGCGCCGCAACCTGCTGCTCTACGGCGTGACGGGCCTCATCGTGCCGTTCGTCGGCATCAAGCTCATCGATCTCGCGCTGGTGCTGTTTGGGCTCGCCTAGAAGGAGATTTTCGTGGATACGAAGAATCTGATTCTCGCCTCGCTCCTGATCGTGACGTTGCCCATCGCCGGCACCGCGCTCGCGGACGCGGCGAACGACACCGAGTACGCCGTCAGTGGCAATGTCGCGCTGACGAGCGACTACATGTTCCGCGGCCTGACGCAGACCTGGGGCGGACCCGCCATCCAGGGCGGCGCCGACCTCACGATGAAGAACGGCTTCGCGGCCGGCTTCTGGGCGTCGAGCATCAGCGACAAGAGCTATCCGGGCGCTGCGCTCGAGCTCGACGTCTACGCGAACTACGGCACGCAGATCAACGACGACTGGTCGTGGCGCGTAGGGCTCTACAGCTATCTCTATCCGAAGGGCAATCTCGACGAAGCTGGCCTCCCGTCGCGATCGTTCAACACGGTCGAGGCGAACGCGTCGCTGACCTGGAAATGGCTGACGCTGAAATACTCCGATTCGCTGACGGACTATTTCGCCATCGACACCGAACAGGGCTATCGCGGCGATTCCAAAGGCACCGGCTATCTCGAGCTCGACGCGGCGATCCCGTTCAACGACCAATGGAGCCTTGCGCTGCACGCGGCCCACACGAACGTCTCCACGCGCCTCGCCGTGCCGCTCGCGAACGGCGAGGACGACCCGGACTACAACGACATCGGCGCCACGCTGAAGTACCAGTTCGCGCCGCACTGGTCGGCCAGCCTCGGCGCGACCTACGCGGACAACCATGCGTTCTACGGCCGTACCGCGAGCTTCAGCAACGCGAGCGACACCAAAGACATCGGCGGCACGCGCGGGTTCGTGATGCTGCAGGGCACCTTCTAATCATCGGGATATCGCCATGGGCAAGATCATTCGCCAATCGATCGTCATGCTTGTGCTGCTGACTCTGGTCACCGGCATCGTCTATCCGCTGCTCGTGACCGGCATCGCGCAGGCTATCTTCCCGCGCGCGGCGAACGGCAGCGTGATCGAGCAGAACGGCAGGGCGGTCGGCTCCACGCTGATCGGCCAGCCGTTCTCCGACCCGAAATATTTCTGGAGCCGACCTTCGGCGACGTCGCCGTTCGCATACAACAGCGCGGCGTCGAGCGGCTCCAATCTGGGTCCGACCAACAGCGCGCTCACCGACGCGGTCAAGCAGCGCATCGAAGCGCTGCGCGCGGCCGATCCCGGCAACACGGCGCCGGTTCCCGTCGACCTCGTGACGGCATCGGGCAGCGGACTCGATCCGCACATCTCGCCGGCGGCGGCCGAATACCAGGTCGCGCGCGTCGCGCGCGTGCGCGGAATCTCCATCGACGCCGTGCGAACGCTCGTCGCCGGCGCGACCGAAGGCCGGGAGTTCGGCGTGCTCGGCGAGCCGCGCGTCAACGTGCTCGCGCTCAATCTCGCGCTCGACGGCAAGTAGCGATACGCGCCATCCAGCAGGCGCGGCAGTGGCACGGGACGCCGCGCATGCCGCATCATGACGCCCCGAGCGAGCGCGTCTGATGCCGAATACCGAAGCCCAACGCCCCGATCCCGACGCCCTGCTCGCCCGCGTCAAGGACGACGAGTCGCGCGCGCACCGCGGGCGCCTGCGCATCTTCTTCGGCGCGACGGCCGGCGTCGGCAAGAGCTACGCGATGCTCGAAGCGGCGCAGCGCCAGCGCGCGGACGGCGTCGACGTCGTCGTCGGCTACGTCGAGCTGCACGGCCGCCCCGAAACCGAAGCGCTGCTCAAGGGCCTCGAAATCCTGCCGCCGATGCAGCTCGAACATCGCGACATCACGCTGACCGAGTTCGATCTCGACGGCGCGCTCGCGCGCAAGCCGCCGCTCCTCATCGTCGACGAGCTCGCGCATTCGAACCATCCCGGCGCACGCCATCCGAAACGCTGGCAGGACGTCGAGGAGCTGCTCTCGGCCGGCATCGACGTCTATACGACCGTCAACGTGCAGCATCTCGAAAGCCTGCACGACGTCGTCGCGCAGATCACCGGCGTCGACGTGCGCGAGACCGTGCCCGACCGCGTGTTCGGCAGCGCCGACGAAGTCGAGCTCGTCGACCTGCCGCCCGACGAGCTGCTCGACCGCCTCGCCGACGGCAAGGTCTACGTGCCGGAAAAGGCACGCCAGGCCGCGCAGAACTTCTTTCGCAAGGGAAATCTCATCGCGCTTCGCCAGCTTGCGCTTCGCGCGACGGCGGAACGCGTCGACGCGGCGATGCGCGAGTATCGCGAGCGCCATGCGATATCGGCGACGTGGGCCGCGAACGAGCGCATGCTCGTCTGCGTCGGGCCCGATCCGCTGTCGACGCGGCTCGTGCGCTCGGCCGCGCGCATGGCGAGCGCGCTGCATGCGGAGTGGATTGCAGTCTACGTCGAGACGCCCAAGCTCGTGCGCCTGCCGCAGGCCGCGCGCGATCGAATCCTGCAGACGCTGCGGCTCGCGGCCGAGCTCGGCGCCGAGAGCGCGAATCTTTCCGGCGAGAGCGTCGCCGCGACGTTGATGGACTTCGCACGCCTGCGCAACGTCAGCCGCATCATCGTCGGCAAGCCGCTGCGGCCGCGCTGGCGCGACCGCTTCGACGTTTCGCTCGTCGACGAGCTGATCCGCCAAAGCGGCACGATCGACGTCTATGTGATCAGCGGCGAGCCCGGCGAGGAACGCGCTGCGCCGCCGCGCATTCCGAAGCGCAGCAGCCTCTGGCCTGCATACCTCAAGGCGCTCGCGGTCGTCGCGGTCGCGACGCTCATCTGCTCGTTCATGACAGGCCGCTTCGAGAGCACGAACATCGTCATGGTGTACCTGCTCGGCACCGTGCTCGTCGCCGCGCGCTTCGGCCGCGGACCGGCCGTGGTGGCGGCGGTGCTGAGCGTGTGTCTCTTCGACTTCATGTTCGTGCCGCCGAAATATTCGTTCGCGGTGTCGGACACGCAGTACGTGATCACGTTCGCCGTCATGCTGACGACGGCGTTCCTGATCAGTCATCTCGCCGCGCGCGGGAAACGTCAGGCGTCGGTTGCGCGCCAGCGCGAGCGTCGCGCGGCCGAGCTTTACGCGCTGTCGCGCGAGCTCGCGCGCCGCGCTCGATCGACGAAATCGCACGTTTTCTCGTCCGCCATGTGCTCGCGAGCATCGAAGGCCAAGGCGCCGTTTTGCTGCCCGACGCCGACGGCAAGATCCAGGATCCCGAGCATTTCTGCGACCGCGGTACGCCGCGCGCCGCGTCGAGCGCGAACCGCTATCCCGTGCCCGGCAACGATCTCGGCATCGCGCAGTGGGCGTTCGACCACAAGAAGAAGGCGGGCCTCAACACCGACACGCTCGCGAGCGCGACCGCGATGTACCTGCCGCTCAACGCGCTGAAGCGCAACATCGGCGTGCTCGGCCTTCGCCCGACCGATCCGCGTCAGCTGCAGATTCCCGAGCAGATGGGCCTCGTCGAGGCGCTGATCAATCAGGCCGCCGTCGCGATGGAGCGCGTGCAGCTCGCCGAGGCGGCGCAGGACGGCGAGCGTGCAGATCGAATCGGAGCGCCTGCGCAACGTGCTGCTCAGCGCGATATCGCACGACTTCCGCACGCCGCTCGCGACGATCATCGGCTCGGCGTCGACGCTGCGCGACAGCGATCGCTGCGCTCGGCGAGGCGCGGCGCCGTGCGCTGCTCGATACGCTGCTGCACGAAGCCGATCGCATGAACCGGCTCGTCGGCAACCTGCTCGATCTCACGCGCTTCAGCGAGGGCCGCATCGAGCTCAGGCACGACTGGGTCGCAATCGACGAGCTCATCGGCGCCGTCCTCGCGCGGCTCAAAGACCTGCTCGCCTCGCATCCGGTCACGCTGCACCTGCCGCCGGATCCGCCGCTCGTGCAGGGCGACGAAGTGATGCTCGAACAGGTGCTGTCGAACCTGATCGAGAACGTCGCGCGGCACACGCCGGCCGGCACGCCGTTCGAGGTTTACGCGCGCGCCGACGACGATGTGCTCGAAGTCGCCGTGCGCGATCACGGCCCCGGCTTTCCGCCCGGCGAAGAGACGCGCGTGTTCGAGAAGTTCCATCAGGCACGGCCGGAGAGCGCGCAGAGCGGATTCGGTCTCGGGCTTGCGATCTCGCAAGGCGATCGTCGAAGCGCACGGCGGCACGATCACGGCGCAGAACGCATCCGGCGGCGGCGCCGAGTTCCGCTTCACGCTGCCGTTGCGGTGCGCGAGCCGGCCCTGCAATGACGAGCGCACGCACGCATCTCCTGCTGATCGAGGACGATCCGCAGATCCAGCGTTTTCTCGCGACGGCGCTCGATGCACACGGCTATGCACTGACGGCGGCGTCGACCGGCAACGAAGGCGTGCAGACCGCGGCGACGCGGCAGCCGGACATCGTCATCGTCGATCTCGGCCTGCCGGACATCTCGGGCCTCGACGTGATCCAGCGCCTTCGCGAATGGTTCGCGCGACCGATCATTGTGCTCTCGGCGCGCGACAAGGAAACCGACAAGGTCGCGGCGCTCGATCTCGGCGCCGATGATTACCTGACGAAGCCGTTCGGCATCGGCGAACTGCTGGCGCGCCTGCGCGTCGCGGAGCGTCATCTGCTCGGCGCGCACCGGCGCGCCCGGCGATGCGATCGTGCGGATCGGCGACGTCACGGTCGATCTTTCCGCGCATCGCGTGACGCGCAACGGCACCGAGCTGCACCTGACGCCGATCGAATACCAGCTGCTGACGACGCTCGCCAAGCATCGCGGCAAGGTGCTGACGCACCGGCAGCTGCTGCGCGAGGTCTGGGGCGCGGCACACGTCGAATCGCCGCAGTACCTGCGCATCTACATGCGCGCGTTGCGGCAGAAGATCGAAGCCGATCCGGCGCGGCCGCGCTGGCTCTTGACCGAGGTCGGCGTCGGTTATCGTCTCGTCGACGAGGCCTGATTCTTCAACGCGAACACGGCGATCTGCGCATCGCGATAGACCGGCTCGCCGAGCCGCGCGGTCACTTTCGCCGCGCACGCAACCATGTCGGGCCAGCCTTGCTCGAGTCCCGGCGGCACCGACCACGGCGTCAGACGCAGCACGAGATAGTCGCCGCCCCACGTCGCGCCATCGAGCAGATCACCGAGCCGCGCAACGCGCCGAAACGCGGTGCCCGTCGCCGCGTACGGATATTCGTCGGCCTCGGCGCCGCAGACCGGCGCCGCGAGCGCGTACTTGACGTTCTGGCGATGGATCGCCTGATACCAGACGTCCGGGAAATAATTCGAGATCAGGCGCGACGGTGTCTCGATCAGCGTGATGCTGCCGGGTGGCCGCGACGCGAGGTCGCGATAGAACTCCGGCACGGGGCCGAGATCGAGCAGCGTCGCGTAAGGATTCTTGTCGGGCGCATAGTCGAGCTGGAACAGCGCGTGTCCCATCAGCTGGTTCGGATAATAGTAGTAGCGCGGAATCGGGCCCGCAGCGACGAGCCCTGCGACGACGAGCAACGCGGCCGCGCACGCAAGCGCCTGCAAGCGCAGCTGCGCGACGACGAACACGATGCCCTCGGCGACGAACAGCAGCACGAACGGTACGACCGGCAGCGAGTAGCGCACGAGCGTCAGTGCATGCTGCACCCACGCCGCGTGACTGAGCGCAACCGTGAGGACGCCGGCGACGCTCATGCTGAGCACGTACGCCGCGAAGCGGCGATCGCGCGTCCAGACGCGCCAGATGCCGAGCGCGAGCAGAACCACCATCGCGACGAACAGCACGGGACTCGAAATCCCGAACACCATCAGCAGAGCGCGATAGAGCGTCTCGCCCTCGACGGCACCGGCGCCGGCTTTCGCCGCCATCGCGCGCCAGTCGCCGAGCAGCGGCGGCACGAGGACGAGCGCGAGCCCCGCGACCGTCGCGACCGCGAGCACGACGATACGCACGAACGCACGCGGCGAACGCCGCCATGCATCGCGAAGCGCCGGCACGCCGAACCACACGAACGGCCACAGCGTCAACACGATCGTCAGGAGGTGAAGCCACGCCGCCGCGACCGTTGCGACGACGTACGCGACGGCCCAGCCGGCGCGCCGGTCGCGCTGCCAGCGCTCGAACGCGACGATCGCGACGAACGCGCACAGGCAATCGAGCGCGTACGGCCGCGCGGTGCGGCTGAGATAGACGAGCAGCGGCGAGATCGCCAGCAGCGCGATCCAGACCGCGCGCACCGGCCATGCGAGCCGATCGCGCAGCAGCCACGGCAGCACGACCGAGCGTCGCGATGCCGGCAACGACCAGCGGCAGGTGCATCTGCCATTCGCTGAGCGCGCCGTGATCGTAAAGCCAGCGGTAGTAGAGCGTCAGCGGAATGCAATAGTCGGCGAAGCCGAAGTGCGTCGCGATCGTCTTCGCGTCGGCGCCGATCAGCATGCGCACCGCGTGCCACTCGTCGTCGAGCAGCACCTGCGAATGGAGCTGCCACAATCGCAGCCACGCGCCGGCGACGAACGCGAGCACGGCGAGCGCGAACCACGCCCACGCGCGACGATCGCGCAGCGTCACCGGCAGAACGCTTTCCTTGCGCGCGACGCGCGCGGCCGGATTCAGCATGCGCGCGTCAGCGATTCCGCGCCGGATTTGAGGCGCAGCGATGCGTCCGGCGAGAAGAGGCGCGGGCTCGCGAGCTTCCATTTCCACAAGCGGTAGACCAACCCCGTCCAGAGCACGCCACAGCCGTAGACGACCGAGCGGCGGAAGTTGATCTGGCTCGCTTCGGGGAAATAGCGCGTCGGACACGAGATCTCGCCGATGCGCATGCCGAACGCGAGCGCCTGCACGAGCATCTCGTTGTCGAAGACGAAATCGTCGGAGTTCTGCGCAAGCGGCAACGTTTCGAGCACGCGCCGCGAGAACGCGCGATAACCCGTGTGGAACTCCGAGAGCTTCGAGCCGAGCAGCATGTTCTGCACGAATGTCAGCAACCGGTTCGCGACGTACTTGTAGCGCGGCATGCCGCCCGCAAGCGCGGTGTTGCCGAGGATGCGCGAGCCGATGACGACGTCGTAGACGTCCGACGCGACCATCGCCGCCATCGCGGTGATCAGGCGCGGCTCGTACTGGTAATCGGGATGCAGCATGACGACGATGTCGGCGCCGCGCTCGAGCGCGAGCGCGTAGCACGTCTTCTGGTTGCCGCCGTAGCCGCGGTTCGCCGGATGGCGCACGGTATGGATGCCGAGCTCTTCGGCAACCGCGACGGTCGCATCATCGCTCGCGTCGTCGACGAGCAGCACGTCGTCGACGATGTCGTGCGGGATCGCGGCGTGACAGGCGGCGAGCGTCTTCTCCGCGTGATACGCGGGCATGACGACGATGATCTTCTTTCCGTGCAGCATCGACCGGCCTGTGGACCCGAAGCGGCGCCCGCGCGACGGCGCGGCGCGCGATTCTAGCATCGCGCCTCCCGCCGACCCGGCGCGCCGTTGCCGCCGAGCCGGTAGAATCGGTCGCGAGGCCCCGTAGCTCAGTTGGATAGAGCGTCCCCCTCCTAAGGGGAAGGTCGCACGTTCGAATCGTGTCGGGGCCGCCAGCCTTCTCTACCAGCTACGGCAAGGTTCGGTCGACCTATTCCGATAAAAGTGTCATCGTATAGTCCCCCCGGAGTGGAGCCATGCGCATGAATGCTGTAGCCAGGATTTCGACGTTGGCCGCGCTTCTCGTGTCGGGTTCCGCGTGGGCCGACGGCGGCACGAGCTGCGCAACCGCGCAGGAGATATTCTTTGGCGGCAATCAGCAATGGTCCGGCGACACTTCCATGTCGACCAATTTCGTCGGCGCGTTCGGTGGCCTGCCGAGCCCCGGCCCGGATCTCGCGTTCAAGTTCACGGCCCTAGGCTCGCCGATGGATCCGATTTCGGTGACGATCGTCGGTGGCTGGAATGCCGGTGCCGTGATCACGGCTTCATGCGGCGGCAACGGGGGAAATCCGATCCAGGCCGCGACGGGTACGACTTCATTCATCGTCCCGACGACCGGTTTGACGCAGGGCGCGCTTTATTATTTTTACATGACCGGCAATCCGTCGGACAACTCCGGTCCCAGCGGCGCGTTCTCGTTCACAACCGGCTTTCCGGTTGCATTGCAGACGTTCTGGGTCGAATGACGAATAGCTTCTACCTCATCGGAGTCGTGCGATGAACGCTTTGGCAAGGTTGTCCACACTAATCGCGCTGCTCGTGTCGGGTTCTGCATGGGCCGACGGCGGAACGAGTTGCGCGACCGCTCAAGAGATATTTCCCAATTCGAGCTACTCCGGCGATACATCGACGTCGACAAACTTCGTCGGCGCGTTCGGCGGTCTGCCGAGCCCGGGGCCCGATCTCGCCTTCAAGTTTACGGCGGTGGAACAACCGCTGGATCCGATCTCGGTGGTCATCACTGGTGGCTGGAACGCTGGCGCCGTGATTACGGCTTCGTGTGGCGGCAATGGCGGCAACCCGCTCGCGGCGGCTACTGGCACGACGGTGTTCTCCGTCCCGACGACGGCGATGGTTGCCGGCACGCTGTACTACTTCTACATGACGGGCAATCCGTCGGACAACTCCGGACCGAGCGGCGTGTTCAATTTCACGCCCGGGTCCCCCCTCCCCGTTGCGGTACAGACGTTCTGGGTCGACTGATCGAATCGCCGTCGTCCTATCGGAGTCGCGCATGAATGCTTCCTCAAGGCTTTACGCGCTGTCCTCGCTTTACGCGCTGTTCTCGCTTCTCGCGTCGGCCCCCGCGCGGGCCGACGGTGGAACCAGCTGCGCAACCGCACAGACGCTGTTGCCCAATTCGAACTACGCCGGCGACACGTCGACCTCGACGAACTTCGTCGGCGCTTTCGGCGGGCTGCCGAGCCCCGGGCCGGATCTCGCCTTCAAGTTCACGGCCGTCTCCCAGCCGAAGGACCCGATTTTCGTGACGATCGTCGGCGGCTGGAACGCAGGGGCGGTCATCACGGCATCGTGCGGCGGCAATGCCGGCAATCCGATTTCGGCCGCAACAGGCACGTCGTCATTCAGCGTGCCGACCCAAATGCTGACGGACGGCACGCTGTATTACTTCTATATGACAGGCAATCCGTCGGACAACTCCGGACCGAGCGGCGCATTCGACATCGCCACGCCTCCTGTGCCAGTGACTTTGCAGTCGTTCTGGGTCGAATGACCGGACAGCGAAACCGCGACTTGACGCGCGCGGACCACAAAGCACTCGCGACCTAAGTATCATCGCGCAAGGCCTTGCGCATCGGCCGTCGCGACTCCACCTACGCGCGCATGAGCACCTCGACACCTTCAAGCGGCAACGACCCGCGTCAGCCGACCCTCTTCATCCCGCACGGCGGCGGCCCCTGCTTCTTCATGGATCCGCCCCCAAACGACCCGCACGCATGGGACGCGATGGCCGCGTACCTGCGTGGCATCGCGGCGTCGTTGCCGGCAAAGCCGCGCGCGATCCTCGTGATCTCCGCGCACTGGGAGACACCGCGGCCGACCGTCATGACGGCCGCGCATCCGCCGATGCTGTTCGACTACTACGGTTTCCCGGAGCACACATACAAGCTCGAATATCCGGCGCCGGGTTCGCCCGAGCTCGCGTCGCGCGTGCGCGCGCTGCTCGCGGACGCAGGCATCGCGAGCGACGCGGATGACGCGCGCGGCTACGACCACGGCGTGTTCGTGCCGTTCCTGCTGATGTTTCCGGACGCCGACATCCCGATCGTGCAACTCTCGCTGCGCGGCGATCTCGATCCGGCCGCGCACATCGCGATTGGTCGCGCGCTCGCGCCGCTCCGCGACGAGGGCGTGCTGATCGTCGGCAGCGGCATGAGCTATCACAACCTGCGCAGGTTCTGGTCGACCGAGGCGGTCGATGTCGAAGCGGCGCGCGCGTTCGACGCCTGGCTCGCGGAGGCTGTCGATTCGACCGACACAACTGCACGCGAGGCGAAGCTCGTCGAATGGGCCAACGCGCCCGGCGCACGCACCGCGCATCCGCGCAGCGAACACTTGCTGCCGCTGATGGTCGCTGCGGGCGCCGGCGGCAGCGATGCCGGCCGTCGCGCTTACGGCGATCGCGTATTCGGCAAGGCCGTTTCCGGGTTCCAGTTCGGCTAGGCCGCGGATCGGGGCCAAAACCGGGCTCCCTGTTACAATAATGGGCTGTCGCGCCGCTCGGCGCGTCCTTTTTTCCGGAGTCGCAAATGTCCGCCCCGATGCTGAAGGCGCTCGGCCTTTCGAAAACCAGTTCCGGCACGTATCTCGGCCAGGGCGAATGGTCGAAGACGACCGATGCCGGCGTGGTGCAGGCGATCAATCCGAGCACCGACGAAGTCATCGGCGAGGTTTACGCGTCGAGCGCGAGCGATTACGAGACGATCGTCAAGCGCGCGCAGGTTGCGTTCGAGACCTGGCGCAAGACGCCGGCGCCGCGTCGCGGCGAAGCGGTGCGCCTGTGCGGCGAGGCGCTGCGCAAGCACAAGGATGCGCTCGGCTCGCTGGTCGCGCTCGAGATGGGCAAGATCAAACCGGAAGGCGACGGCGAAGTACAGGAGATGATCGACATCGCCGACTTCGCGGTCGGCCAGAGCCGCATGCTGTACGGCCTCTCGATGCATTCCGAGCGCCCGGGCCATCGCATGTACGAGCAGTGGCACCCGATCGGCCTCGTCGGCATCATCTCGGCGTTCAACTTCCCCGTTGCCGTATGGGCGTGGAACGCGTTCATCGCGGCCGTCTGCGGTGACATCTCGATCTGGAAGCCGTCGCCGAAAGTGCCGCTCTCCGCGATCGCATCGATGAAGATCTGCAACGACGCGCTTTCGTCCGGCGGCTTCCCCGATCTCTTCTTCCTTTTCAACGACGGCGGCACCGAGCTCGCGCAGACGTTCGTCGACGATCGTCGCGTTCCGTTGATCAGCTTCACGGGCTCGACGAAGGTCGGCCGCATGGTCGGCGAGCGCGTCGCGCGCCGCATGGGCCGCTCGCTGCTCGAGCTCGGCGGCAACAACGCGATCATCGTCGATCAGAGCGCGGACCTTAAGCTCGCGATCCCGGCGATCGTGTTCGGCGCGGTCGGCACGTGCGGCCAGCGCTGCACGTCGACGCGACGCCTCTTCGTCCACGAATCGATCTTCGACGACGTGCTCGGCAAGCTCGAGAAAGCATACAAGCAGGTCGAATCGAAGATCGGCGATCCGACGCAGGCGACGACGCTGATGGGTCCGCTCAACAGCAAGGCTGCCGTCGATCAGTATTCGGCTGCGGTCGACAAGGCGAAGTCGAGCGGCGGCAAGATCGTGACGGGAGGCAAGGCGCTTTCCGATCGCGCCGGCAACTTCGTGCTGCCGACGATCGTGACGGGCCTCAAGAACTCAGACGACGTCGTGCAGACGGAAACGTTTGCGCCGATTCTCTACGTGATGCCGTTCAAGTCGATCGACGATGCGATCGATCAGCAGAACGGCGTTCCGCAAGGTCTCTCGTCGTCGATCTTCACGTCGAATCTCAAAGCCGCCGAGCAGTATCTTTCCTCGGCGGGCTCGGACTGCGGCATCGCGAACGTCAACATCGGCACGTCCGGTGCCGAGATCGGCGGCGCCTTCGGCGGCGAGAAGGAAACCGGCGGCGGCCGCGAATCGGGATCGGACGCGTGGAAGGCGTACATGCGCCGGCAGACGAACACGATCAACTACTCCGACTCGCTGCCGCTCGCGCAGGGCATCAAGTTCGATCTCTAAGCCGCCGCGCGCGCGAACGGATTCGACCGTGACGCTTCGCGAGCGCCTCAGGGTCATCTTCGACGCGATCCGCGGACGCAAGCCGCCGCCGGTCATCATCTACCGCGATCCGCCGCCGGAAATCCGCGCGGCGCATCCGGGCGGCCACTTCTATTCGCCGATCGTCGATCCGGCCGATGCAAGCGCAAACGCGGCGCGCATCTGGCCGGAGCCGCCCGCCGACGTCGCGGGCGTCGATTTCAACGACGCCTCGCACCGGCACGTGCTCGAAACGCTGTTTCCACGCTTCTATCCCGATTTCGATTACGCCGAGGAAGGCGCGTCCGACGAAGAGCTCTCGGCGTACTACATCCGCAATTCGCAGTTCAGCTGGCTCGATGCACGCGCGCTCTTCGTGCTGCTGCGCGAGTGGCGGCCGGCGCGCATCATTGAAGTCGGATCGGGTTACTCGACGCTGCTCATGCATGATGTCGCGAAGCGCTTTCTGGGCGGCGCGTGCAGCATCACGGCGATCGAGCCCTATCCGCGTCCGTTCTTGAAGACGCTCGGCGTCGAGCTGATCGAAGCGAAGGTGCAGGACGTGCCGCCCACCGTCTTCGAAACACTCGGGCGCGGCGACGTGCTCTTCATCGATTCCTCGCACGTTTCCAAGACCGGCAGCGACGTCAATCACCTCTTCTTCGAGATCGTGCCGCGCCTCCGGCCCGGCGTGCGCATCCATATCCACGACATCTTCCTGCCGGCCGACTATCCGAAAGACTGGGTCGTCGGCGAGAACCGCAGCTGGAGCGAGCAGTACGTGCTGCGGGCGCTGCTGATGCACAGCACGCGCCTGCGCGTCGTGTTCGGCTGCGCGAACGCGTACCACCGCCATCGCGAGGCGCTCGTGCGCGCGCTCGGCGTCGCGCCCGAGGCCGCGTACGGCGGTGGAAGCCTCTGGCTTGAAGTCGTCGGCTGACGGCTTGACAGCTTTCCGCAAGCCGTTCCGTTCTGGACAGCATCCGCCGCACTTTTCGGGTTGCCTATTCCGCAAGCAGGAGAAGGGAAATTGCGGCTATGCTTTCGCGGTCATCCCTGCGCGACCTACCGATGAACAGCATCGCCCCACGCACCAGCGGCACCGCCATCGCAAGCCTCATCTTCGGCATCCTGTCGTGGTGCGTGCTGCCGTTCATCGGCGCGATCCTCGCGGTGATCTTCGGCCACAGCGCACGCAACGAGATCCGTCGCGCGCCACCCGGCACGATCGAAGGCGACGGCTTCGCCATCGCGGGATTGATCCTCGGCTGGGCGCACCTCGCGCTGTTCATCGCGGCGATCCTGTTCGTGTTCTTCTTCCTCGGCGGTCTCGCGTTTCTCGGCCACATGGTCCATTGAGCGATTCCGGGCCCGCGACGCCGCGCGATCCAGCCACTCGCTATTCCGATCGCGTCGCCGACTACGAACGCTATCGGCCCGGCTATCCCGCGCACGCATCGCTGCAGACGGCGCTGCGCGATCTGTTCGATCGCTTCGCCGAGAACGGCGGCGTCGCGATGCTCTACGATACGCACCTCTATCTCGGCCGCCTCGACACCTGATGTATGCGCTCGCCCGCCCGTTCCTGTTCTGCCTCGACGCCGAGCGCGCGCACGATCTAGGGCTCGTCTCGATCGAAACCGCGTACCGCACCGGCTTCAATGCGCTGCTCGCGGCGCGACCGAAGCCGGTGCCGCTCGACGTCTTCGGCATCCGCTTCGAGAATCCGGTCGGGCTTGCTGCCGGTCTCGACAAGAACGGCGCGCACATCGACGCGCTCGCGGCGCTTGGCTTCGGCTTCATCGAGGTCGGCACGACGACGCCGCGCCCGCAGGCCGGCAATCCGAAACCGCGCATGTTCCGGCTGCCGGAGCGCGAAGCGGTCATCAACCGGCTCGGCTTCAACAACGAAGGCGTCGACGCGCTGGTCCGCAACGCCGAGCGCGCGAAGTTCTCCGGTCCGCTCGGCATCAACATCGGCAAGAACAAGGTCACGCCGAACGAGCGCGCCGTCGACGATTACCTCTTCTGCCTCGAGCGCGTCTACGCGCGCGCGAGCTACGTGACGATCAACATCTCCTCACCGAACACGCAGGGCCTGCGCGACCTGCAGGAAGAGGAAACGCTGAAGCGATTCATCGGCACGCTGCGCGACGCGCAGGAAAAACTCGTCGCAAAGCACCGCGTGCGCAAGCCCATGCTGCTCAAGATCGCGCCCGATCTCGCCGAAGCCGAGCTGGATGGCATCGCGGACGTTCTGCTTGCGAGCGGCATCGACGGCCTGATCTGCACGAATACGACGATCGACCGCGCGCCGGTCGCAGGCGTGAAGCACGCCGACGAAAGCGGCGGACTTTCGGGCCGCCCGCTGTTCGATAAATCGACGGCCGTGCTGCGCGGCATGGCCAAGCGGCTCGGCGGCCGCATTCCACTGGTCGGCGTCGGCGGCATTGTCGAAGGCAAGGACGCCGCCACAAAGATCGACGCCGGCGCATCGCTCGTGCAGTTCTACACGGGCATGGTCTACCGCGGACCCGCGTTGATCGGCGAATGCGTCGAAGCGATCCGCGCCCGCAACGCGGCGCGCGTCGCATGATCAATTCGACGGCCGAAGGCACCGGCTACACGATCGTCGAGAACGCGTCGCTCGAAGGACGCAATACGTTCCACGTCGCGGCGCGCGCCGATCTCCTGATCGACGTGCGCAAGCGCGACGCGCTCGCCGAGCTCTTCGGATTCGCCGCGCTGAAAACGCGGCCCGTGCTCGTGCTCGGCGAGGGCAGCAACATCCTGTTCACGCGCGACTGGAACGGCGTCGTGCTGTCGATGGCGACGCGCGGCATCGCGCTGCTCGATGCGGACGCCGGGCACGCGCGCGTCCGCGTCGAGGCCGGCGAGAACTGGAACGATTTCGTGCACTGGTCGATCGGGCAAGGTTTCGCCGGCCTGGAGAACCTCGTCGCGATTCCGGGCACGGTCGGTGCGGCGCCGATGCAGAACATCGGCGCGTATGGCGTCGAGGTGCGCGAGTTCGTCGTGCAGGTCGAAGCGTGGGATCGCGCGGCCGCGCGTTTCGTCGAGCTTTCGAACGCCGAGTGCGCATTCGCGTATCGCGATTCGGTGTTCAAGCGGACGCCGGACCGCTACGTGATCACCGCTGTCGTGTTCAATCTGCCGCGCAAGCACCAGCCGCGGCTCGACTATGCGGGCATCCCCGAGGAGCTCGAGACGCTCGGTGTCGCCGAGCCGCGCCCGGCCAGCATCGCCGAGGCGATCACGCGGATCCGCATGCGCAAGCTGCCAAATCCGCACGTGATCGGCAACGCCGGGAGCTTCTTCAAGAATCCGCTCGTATCGGCTACGACGGCGGATGCCGTCAAGCGCGAGCATCCGTCCGCACCGGTCTGGCCGGCGGGCGAAGGGCTCATGAAGCTGTCGGCCGCGTGGCTCGTCGAATCCTGTGGATTCAAGGGCTTGCGCGAAGGCGATGCGGGCGTTTCGAGCGAGCACGCACTCGTGCTCGTGAACCACGGGCATGCGACCGGGGCCGAGATCGGCGCGCTCGCGGCGCGCATCCGCGTGGCTGTGCGCGAGCGGTTCGGGATCGAGCTTTCGACGGAGCCGCTGGTCGTCTGAAAGCGCCGTCCGAAAGCCGAAAACCCGTTTCGAGCCAGTGGTCACACCGATTGGGTGGCAGCGCCGCTACTCTCCGGACCTATCGATTACGTCTCGCTCGACCGTCGGGGGTCGCATGGCAGTCGCCACCGCCAATCCATCATTCGTTGCCGCGCGCCGGCGACTGTTCACGGCGCTCTTCGCGAGCGCTGGCATCACGCTCGATCCGTCGCTCGCGCGGCGCAGGCCCGGACGCACCGGCAGCACCGAGGATCTCGCGCCGCCGTCGGCGCCAGATTCGCTGTCATTGCCGCGCGAAGACATCCGCTGGCTGACGCGCGCGACATTCGGCTTCACGATCGGTGACGATGTCGCCTATCTCGCGCTCGGCGCGTCCGATGACGAGCGCTGGCCCGCATGGATCGCGCGCCAACTCGCGCCGTCGACGATCGACGACTCCGGCTGCGACGGCATCGTCGCGAGCGCCGGCTACCAGACGCTCGACAAGACCGCGAATCAGCTCTGGAACGACCACCACTCGGTCACGAACAACTTTTACCTGCGCATGCTGCCGGTCGCCGAGGTCGAGTGCATGACGCTCGTGCGGCAGATCTACAGCCAGCGCCAGCTGTTCGAGGTCATGGTCGATTTCTGGCACGACCACTTCAGCGTGTTCGGCTGGGATTACGACGGCGGCCCGATGTTCGTTGCGATGGATCGCGACGCGATCCGGCCCTACGCGCTGGGCAATTTCCGCACGATGCTGCAGGCCGTCGGCGAATCGGCATCGATGATGTACATGCTCGATCTCTACGCGAGCCAGTCCGGCCATCCGAACGAGAACTACGCGCGCGAGCTGATGGAGCTCCACACGCTCGGCGCAGAGAACTACGCCGGCATCATCGTCAATCCCGACAGCCCGGCGAACCTCAACGCGCTCGGCACGTTCACCGCATGGGACGGCGAGATCGAGCGGCTCAAGTACGTCGACGACGACGTCTACGAAGCGGCGCGCGCGTTGACCGGCTGGACGGTCTCGGGCAGCGTCTGGCCATACGGCGAAATCGACGGCCAGCCGCTCGGCACGTTCGCGTATGACGATCCGAACCACGATCAGGGCCCGAAGCACATCCTGACGCGGTATTTCGCGGCCTATCAGGCCGAAGGCGACGGCACGCTGCTGTACGACATGCTCGCGCAGCATCCCGGCACCGCGCATTTCGTCGCGGGCAAGATGTGCCGGCGCTTCGTCAGCGACGCTCCGTCGGCGACGCTCGTGCAGAGCGTCGCGGATGTTCTGCACGACCAGTGGCAGGCGCCCGACCAGATCGCGCAGGCGCTGCAGGTGATCCTCGAGTCGAACGAGTTCAAGAACGGCTGGGCGACCAAGATGAAGCGGCCCGCGGTTGCCGCCGTCAGTGCGCTGCGCGCGCTCGCCGCTTCGTTCGTGCCGAAGCCCGACAACACGAGCACATGGACGACGAGCGAGGAGTTCATGTCGCGCCTGCAGGCCGCGGGCCATCGTCTCTTCTACTGGCCTGCGCCGAATGGCTATCCGGACGTCATGCAGGCGTGGGCGAGCACCGGCACGATGGGCATGACGCTGAAGATGCTGCCGCGTCTCCTCGAGATGCACCAGGGTTCGGGCTATGACAACACGCAACCGTTCATCGCCGACGTGCAGAGCCAGACGCTGGCCGGGTTCCCGAACGCGAGCGACCACACGGCCGCGACGCTGATCGGCTACTGGTGCGATCGCATCCTCGGCTATCGACCAGAGCCAACGCACACGATTGCGCTCGACTTCTTCCGCCAGAACGCGAACGCGACCGATCCGCTCGACATCACCACCGACGCGACGAACGACCAGGGCCAGCCGCAGCACACCGGCGTCTGGAATCTCAACAACCTGTCGCAGCACTACACGATTGCGCGCCTTCGCACCGCGATCGCGCTGATCCTGTGCAGCCCCGACTTCCTGCGCCGCTGAGGTATCGCCATGACTCGTCTCCATCGCCGCGATTTCCTCAAGAACTGCTGTGTCGCTGCCGTTGCCGGTGGCGTTGGCAGCCGCGCCCGCGCCTACTTCGCGCCGCCGCCGATCATCCCGGCGACCGCGACGAGCGATACGCTCGTGGTCGTATTCCTGCGCGGCGCGATGGATGGCTTGAGCCTCCTTCCGCCCGGCGCATCGAGCCCATTCCGCGGCGACTACGAAGCGAACCGCACCAACACGCGCGTGCCGACCACGGGCACAGGCGCGGCGCTCGCGCTCGCGAACACGACATGGGCGCTGCATCCGCGCGCGACCGCGCTGCAGGCGCTTTATCAGCAGAACCACCTCGCGTTCGTCGTCGCGGCCGGACAGCTCGCGCCGAATCCGGTCGTGCGCAGCCACTTCGAGGCGCAGTCGAACCTCGAGTTCGGCCAGGGTGGCGGTTCCGGCAACGGCATCGGCTGGATGACGCGGCATCTCGTCAGCGGCGGCCTGCCGGCGACCGTGCCGTTGCCGGCGACGTCGATGGGAAGTCTCACGGCGTCGAGCCTCCTCGGCAGCACCGATGCGATCACGATGGCCTCAGGTTCCGATTTCCGGCTCGATCAGTTCCACTGGTCGTGGCAGAACGACGACGCCTCGCACGGGCTCGTCGGCGCGGTGACGCGGATGAACGATCTGTGGACCGGCACGACCGGGATGGAGCTCGCCGGCGCCGACACGCTCGCCTCGCTCGCGCTGCTGCGCCCGATCGATTTCAATCTCTACGATCCGACCAATCATCCGGACGGCTACCAGCCCTCGGGTGGCGCGAACTACGCACTGAACTACAACGGCGGCTTCGGCACGCAGCTGCAGAACATCGCGCAGCTGATCAAGCTCAACGTCGGCCTGCGCGCCGTGACGATCGATCTCGGCAACTGGGACACGCACAACGGCCAAGGCAATCCGACGCAGAGCTACGACTGGTTCGGCAACCAGGTCGAGAGCCTGTCGCAGGGCCTCGCTGCGTTCTACACGGACCTTGCGAGCGACGCGGCCGGCAACTTCATGCAGCACGTCAACGTGATCGTCGTCAGCGAGTTCGGCCGGCGCGTGCTCGAGAACGCCGACAGCGGCACCGACCACGGCTACGGCAACGTCATGCTCGCGATGGGCGCGTCAGTCAACGGCGGGCAGGTGTACGGCAACTTCCTCGGGCTCGACGGGGCGCACCTCTACCAGGGCACCGACGTGAACGTGACGACGGACTACCGCCAGATCATTTCCGAGGCGCTGATCCGGCGCATGGCGAACCCGAACATCTACTACGTGTTTCCGGGGTATTCGGGCTACACGCCGCTCGGCGTGTTCCAGGGAGCGGACTTGCCGCCGAGCACGTTCGACGAGATTTTCGCGGACGGGTTCGACTGACGCGCGCGCTCAGCTCTCGCCATCGCTGCACTGGAACGTCACGAGGTCCGGCGAATCGATCTGGTGCGCCTGCCCGATGCTGAGCGTACCGCCGCGGCGAAGACGCACCTCGTCGCGATGAACGAAGATCTCGTCCTCGTCACCGATGCGGATCCAGGTGCCGTTCGTGGAGCGGTCGGACAACATGAAGTGGCCGCGCTTCCACTCGATCTGCGCATGGTTGCGCGAGACCCACTCGGTTTCGATGACGAGCGTGTTGCCCGCATCGCGGCCGATCGTGAACGGCGCCGAGAGCTCGTCGATCTCGAACGCCTGACTCTTGAAGCGCAGCGTCAGCGACGTTCGCTCCGGCTCGTCGGCCGGCATCTGCACGACGCGCTGCACGGTCGTCACGTGCGCGAGATCTTCCTGCCAGAGCACGTCGACGATCTCGATCGGCTTCAGTTTGCCGAGCACGCGCGCCGTACCGAGCGGGCGCACGCGCAAGCCCGTCGTGTTGGTGACGCCGCGCACCGTGCTCGCGGTCGTGACGATCTGGTCGCGCTTCGCGAGCGTCTTGTCGGCCATGCGCGCGGCCGTGTTGACCGCGTCGCCGAATACGTCGTTCGCGTCGATCAGCGCATCGCCGTGATGCAGGCCAATGCGGATGCCGAGGTTGTCGCGCGTGAAATCGGGATCGGTCTTGACGCGCCGCTGCATGTCGGTTGCGGCGAGGAGGCCGTGCAGCGGGCCCGGGAATGTGCACATGATCTCGTCGCCGATCGTCTTGACGACGCGCCCGCCGTGCCGCGCGGCGACTTCGGCCAGCGCGACGAGCACGCCGCCGACGATGCGCATCGCGGCTTCGTCGCCCTTCGCCTCGAAAAGCTTCGTCGAGCCGGAGACATCGGCGAAGAGGATCGTGAGGGCGCGGCGCTCGGTCATGGAGCAGCCGATGATAGGTGAATCGGCGTGAGGCTTGCTAGGCGGGTAATCCCTTCTCCAACTTCCAACGCTGCATTCCCCTCTCCCGCTTGCGGGAGAGGGTTAGGGTGAGGGCACGTGTGGTTCGACGCTCCGCCTGCCCTCGCCCCGGCCCTCTCCCGCAAGCGGGAGAGGGGGAAAAGCGCGCGGAGTAAAGGAGACTTCAGGCGAGCTCGGCCGCGGCCGCGACGATATCGTCATCGCCCGGCAACACGAGGAACGCCGCACCCGCAAGCGGCGTGTACGTATCGACGCCGACCACGCGCCGCATCGGCTTCGCACCCTCGCCCGCCTCGGCGATCGCCGTGATGATGCCCTCGCCGACGCCGGCGCTGTGCCGGCCTTCGTCGACGACGACGATGCGCTTGGCGGTCTTCGCATGCTGCGCGATCAGCGCCTCGTTCAGCGGCACCAGCCAGCGCAGATCGATCACGCGCACCTTCCAGCCGTGCTTCTTGCCGATCGTGCGCGCCGCGCGAAGGCTCATCGGCACGCCGTTGCCGTACGTGAAGATGACGAGATCGTTCGCGCTTTCCTCGTAGACGCGCGCATCGCCGAGCACGAGCGCCTGGTCCGGCGGCGGATACGACGTCAGCCAGCCGCCGTCGCCAGGCTCGTAAAGATCCTTCGTCATGTAAAGCGCGATCGGCTCGAGGAACACGGTCACGCGCCCATCGACCTTCGCCAGCGCCGCGAGCGTGCGCAGCATCATCGCGGCATCGTCGCCGCGGCTCGCGCAGCCGACGACGAGGCCCGGAATGTCGCGCAGCGCGCTGATCGAGTTGTCGTTGTGGAAATGCCCGCCGAATCCGCGCTGGTAGCCGAGGCCGGCGATGCGCACGAGCATCGGGTTCTTGTACTGGTTGTTCGAGAAGAACTGCAGCGACGCCGCCTCGCCGCGGATCTGATCGCACGCGTTATGGAAATACGCGAGGTACTGGATTTCGGGCACCGGCAGCATGCCCATGTTCGCGAAGCCCTGCGCGAGGCCGAGGATGATCGTCTCGTCGAGCAGCGTATTGAAGACGCGCGCGTTCTTGAACGCCTTGTGCAGGCCTTTCGTCACCGTGTAGACGCCGCCTTTCTGTGCGACGTCCTCACCGAAAAGCAGCGTCTCGGGATACTTGCAGAAGAGATCGTGCAGCGCGTTGTTGATCTGGATCGCGAGATGGCGCGGCGGCAGCTTCTCCGGCAGCTTCGCATCACCGCCGAATACGGCGCTGCGCTTCTCGGCGTAATCGGCGCGCTTCGCTTCCGCGTTGACCTTGGCCGGCGTGTACGGCGCGAGCGGCGCAATCACGTCCGCGAGCTTCGTGATCTTGGGCCGGCGGTCGGCCTCTTCGGCTGCCGCGAAGCATTTCTTGCGGATGTCTTCGTACTTCGCGAGCAGCGAATCCTTCGTCTCGAGGCCCGATTCGAGCGCGATCGCGGCCGAGCGCAGCAGCGGATCGGTCGACTCGACCGCGACGAGCTCCTCGACGCTGCGCCATTCGATCTCGAAGTCGGTGCCCGCGTGACCCATGATGCGTGTCGTGCGCAGGTGCAGGAACGTCGGGCGCCGCGTCGTGCGGCAGTGGTAGATCGCGCGCGCGACCTGTTCGTAGCCTTCCGCAACATCGAGCCCATCGGCGTAGAAATAATCGAGCCCGTCGCGATGCTCGAATGCGTTCCTGATCCAGCCGCCGGGCGTTTTCACCGAAATGCCGATGCCGTTGTCCTCGCAGACGAACAAGCACCGGCGCCGGCAGTTTCTGATACGCGGTCCACTGCGCCGCGTTGAACGCGGTCTGCGCCGTCGCATGGTTCGACGATGCGTCACCGAACGAGCAGATCGCGATCGAATCGTCGGGAATCGGCAGCGTGTGCGCGATGCGGCGCGCCTGTTCGATCGCGACCGCAGTGCCGAACGCTTTCGGCAGATGTGAGGCGATCGTCGATGTTTGCGGCAGAACCCAGAGCGGCTTCGAGCCCCACACTTTGTGGCGGCCGCCGGACGCCGGATCGTCCGCGCTCGCGGCGAACGAGAGCGCCGAATCCATGATCGGATCCATGCCGGGCAATTTACGGAACCGCTCGGCCATGAACGCGCCCGAGCGGTAGTGCAGGAACGCGGGATCGGTGTGCCGCGTCAGCCGCGCGATCATCGCGTTGCCTTCGTGGCCGCTCGATCCGATCGTGTAGAACACCTTGTTCTTGACGCGCAGCACGCGCGCCATGAGATCGAGATGGCGCGAGATCAGCTGCGATTCGAAGAGATCGGCGAAATCCTTCGCGGTGCACAGGCTTCCCGGCAGCACGGCCTCGTCGGCACGCGGCGCGCGGTGCTTCTCGCCGTGCCAGCCTTGCACGAACTCGACGAAGTTCGCATCGCAGACTTCGGCGCGGTTGACGTTCTTGTGGCGGGCAGGAATCGGGTTCGGAATGGCGGCCATGTCAGCGTTCAGGCGATTTCACGTGATTGTTCGATCAGCGCGACATTCTCCGCCGCATACGCCGCCATCGGCACGAATCCCGGCTGAGCGCGCACGCGACCGAGCCACGCGACGATGTTCGGATAGCGCGAAAGATCGAAGCCGCCATCCTCAGCGCAATGCGTGTAACCGAACAGCGCGATGTCCGCGATCCCGTAGCCGCCTGCGCTGAACCACTCGTCCGACGCAAGATGCCGCTCCATCACACCGAGCGCATGGTCGCCGCGCTCGCGAAGCTTCGGCAACTCGGCGCGACGCGGCGAATCGATGGCCGTCCAGCCGCAGATGAAGCGCGCGACTGCGACGTACGGCTCGTGGCTGTATTGCTCGAAGAACATCCACGCGAGCGTCTGCGCGCGCTGCCACGCGTCGCCCGCGAAATATTTCGTGCCGTCGGCGAGCCAGGTCAGGATCGCATTCGACTCGACCATGACGCGGCCGTCGTCGGTCTCGATCATCGGCACCTTGCCGTTCGGATTCTTGGCGAGGTATTCGGGCGTGCGCGTTGCGCCGTACGGGCTCTCGACTTCGATCCAGCGATAGTCGCGGCCGAGATGTCCGAGCAGCATGCGCAGCTTGTGGCAGTTGCCGGACGGCGAATAGCCGTAGATCGTGATCATGCCTTCGCTCCGTTGCGGCGCGCGAGCCACTCGGCGCGCGTCTGCGTCCAGATTTCGGTCGGCGCGTCCTCGTACGGCGGCGGCAGCTTGCCCGGGCCGCGCAGCTTCGAGCCGATGCGCGCCGCGAGTGACTGCGATGCGCGATTCTCGGGCGCGATGCAGTGGATCATGTCGGTCCAGTCGAGGTTCGCGAACGCCCAGTCGACCGCGGCGATCGTCGCCTCGGTCGCATAGCCCTTGCCCCAGGCCGACGGATGGAACGCCCAGCCGACTTCGTTGCCGGGCCAGCCTTCGGGTTTCCACGGACCGGTCTGCCCGATCCAGCGGCCGCTCGATTTCTCGGCGACCGAGAACATCCCGAAGCCCTGGATGGCCCATGCGCCCGGCATCTGCAAGAACTTGCGCCACGCAGCCGCGCGAACGAGCGCGCCGCCGATGTGGCGCGCCGCGTCTTCGTGCGCGTGCATTTCGGCGTATGCGTCGAAATCTTCCGGACGCGGCAGGCGCAGGATCAGGCGTTCGGTTTCGAGCTGTAAATTGTTGGGTGTCATCGCTTGTTTCTCGTCGTCCCGGCGAAAGCCGGGACCCATTTCGACCTTGCGGAAAAGCAAATGGATTCCGGCTTTCGCCGGAATGACGGCTAGAACGCGCTGATGCCCGTGACCTCGCGCCCGACCACGAGCTGATGCACGCTCTCGGTGCCCTCGTACGTGATCACCGATTCGAGATTCAGCGCATGGCGGATCGGGCAATGCTCGGTCGTGATGCCGGCGCCGCCGAGGATGTCGCGCGCCTCGCGCGCGATGTCGATCGCCATGCGCACGTTGTTCCACTTCGCGAGCGAGACCTGCGTCGGCTGCATCTTGCCTGCGTCCTTCAAGCGGCCGAGCTGCAGCGAGAGCAGCTGCGCGAGCGTGATCCGTCGCGCCATATCCGCGAGCTTCAGCTGCACGGCCTGCGTCGCCGCGATCGGGCGGTTGAACAGGATGCGATTCTTCGCGTACTCGGTCGCCTCGGTGAAGCATGCGATCGCAGCGCCGATCGGGCCCCATGTGATGCCGTAGCGCGCCTGCGTCAGGCAGCCGAGTGGGCCCTTGAGGCCTTTCACGTTCGGCAGCCGGTTCGAATCCGGCACGCGCACGTTGTCGAAGTAGAGCGCGCTCGTCACCGACGCGCGAAGGCTCATCTTCTTGTGGATTTCCTGCGCCGTGAAGCCCTTGAAATCCTTCTCGACGATGAAGCCCTGGATGCCCTCGTCGGTCATCGCCCAGACGATCGCGATGTGCGCGAGGTTGCCGTTGGTGATCCACATCTTGGCGCCGTTGAGCACCCAGTCGCCGCCGTCCTTCTTCGCGTTCGTCTTCATGTTGGCGGGATCGGAGCCGCCGTGCGGCTCGGTCAGCCCGAAGCAGCCGATGACTTTTCCGGCCGCCATGTCCGGCAGCCAGCGCTTCCGTCTGCTCCTCGCTGCCGTACGCGTAGATCGGATACATGCAAAGGGACGATTGCACCGACGCGAACGAGCGGATGCCTGAATCGCCGCGCTCGAGCTCCTGGCAGATGAGGCCATAGCTGACCGCGTTCATGCCGGCGCAGCCGTATTCGGTCGGCAGCGACGAGCCGAGCAGGCCAAGCTCCGCCATCTCCGGAACGAGCTCCTTCGGGAACACGCCTTTGTCGAAGCAGTCGCCGATGATCGGCAGCACGCGCTCGTCGGTGAAGCGCGCGACGGTGTCCTGCACCATGCGTTCTTCGTCGCTCAGGAGCGAGCGGACGTCGTAAAGATCGGTCGGATTCAGAGGGGTCGCGGGCATGGCGTCGTCACGGCGCTGGCAAAGAGCCGCGTATTGTACCCGTGCGTCCGGTGTCGGGGCACGCGGCAATGGGGCCGCTTCAGACGGTGCGGCGGAGGGCCGCCCGGTGCCGGAACCGCCGCCCCGACCGCGCCGCCGCCCGCATCCGTGGAATCCCGTCGATACTATCCAGATGCGCGTTCCGGTTCTCACGTACCACTCGAACAACGTCGTCGGCAACGACTACGCGACCAACGACCACGTCGCGCTCACCGAGGACCTCGGCCGCATCCACGCGGGCGGCTTTCGCATCGTGCCGCTTTCGCAGGTCGTCGACGTGCGGCTCGGCGTCGCGGACGAGGCCTCGGTCGAGAACGCGGTCGCGCTCTGCTGCGACGACGGCTCGTGGTTCGACTGGCACAACCTCGACCACCCGACCTGCGGCCGCCAGAAAAGCTTCGCGAACATCCTGCGCGATTTCCACGCCGAAACCGGCGCGCCGGTGCACCTCACGAGCTTCGTCATTGTCTCGCCCGCGGCGCGTATCGTGCTCGACCGCACGTGCCTGGTCGGCCACGGCTGGTGGACGGACGACTGGTGGCGCGACGCCGAACGCGAAGGCCTGGTCGCGATCGAGAGCCACAGCTGGGATCACAACCACGCGACGCTGCCCGAAACGGCGCAGCGCGATGGGCGGCGCGGAACCTTTCGCAGCATCGACACGCACGATGTCGCCGACGCCGAGATCCGGCAGGCGAACGACTGGCTCGACGCGCACGTGCGCGTGCCGCGCGCGGGGTTGTTCGCGTATCCGTACGGCGAGACCAACGACTATCTGCTGCGCGACTACCTGCCGAATTGCACGGCCGAGCATCGATTGCGTGCCGCATTCGGCACCGATTCGCGCCCGGTCGGATTCGACAGCGATCGCTGGAACCTGCCGCGTTACGTCTGCGGGCATCACTGGCGCTCGTCCGATGCGCTCGTGCGGCTGCTCGAATCGCGCGCTTGATGCGAAAACGCCGGACGTTGCGCTACGGCGCAGCCGATCGCGTCGTCGGCGCCTGCAGCACGACGAGATCGATGTCGTCAGCCACGCCGGTGAGATCGAACTGCCAGTGCACGTTCGCCGCCGGATCGCAACCTCCGCAGCCGTAGATCGTCAAACCGCTTTCGTCGTCCAACAGGCGCGCAGCGGCGCCGTCGACACGCACGGAGCGCACGGTCAGCGGTATCACCAGCGTGAAGCGGTTCATCAGCACGGCAACGTCCGCGCCTTTCGCATCGAACTCGATTTCGAACGGCTTCGGCGCGCCCGGCACGACGTCGACGTGAATCTGATCGCGCTTCATCTGCGTAACGCGCCCGCCGGACGCCGGCGCGATCGGCACGACGTGATCGTACAGTGCCATGCCGGCGATGACCCGATCCGGCGCGATGCCCGAAGCGACCGCCGCGTCCGCCAGGAGGCCGGCGATATGCGGCCCTGATCCGCTTCGGCCGCCGAACGTGAAGTCCGGCCAGTGCCCGCACGCGAGCCGAACCGCGGTCGACGCCGATTGCTCGATAACCCAGCCAAGACGCGCGTGCAGCACCGCAGGCTCGCAAAGCGAATGCGCGAGCCGATCCTGACGGCGCATCGGAAAGTACGGAACCGGCGTCTCGGCGAAGTGCTCGCTTCTGTCGGTCACGTTCTGGAACGGATTCGCGCCTTCGCCGTATCGGAACGTGCGCACGTCGCGCACGAAGAGGCTGAAGGGCGCGAGCGCAAGCGCGGTGCAGACCGCGAACGCGACTAGCGCGATGGCGCGCGTCGCGCCGCGCTCGCTCGCGATTCCGCCGTACCAGCCGATCGCGAGCAGCAACGCCAGCGGCATCAGCAGCGAGGACAGCATCCACGGCGGCATGACGGGGCGCAGCACGACGAGGAACGCCGCTTGCACAATGAAGGCCGCGCCCGCGGCTACGGCGGCGATGCGCAGATCCTCGCGCTCGCGCTTCAGCATCAGCAGGCCCGCTGCCGCGACAAGCAGGCAGGCGCAATCGACCAGCCACGCAACACGCGCCGTCGCCTCGCTCCAGCGCGTCATCAACAGAAAGCCGTTCCATGCGCCGCCGACGACGGTACTCGCCAGCAGCGTCGGAATGCGCCGCCATACGTCGACCGCGACGTCCTTGCCGACATACGCGGCAATCGGACGCACCGACGTGCGCGGCGTGTGGTCGAAGAGCGGTGGCGCCATCATCGCCGCGGCGACAGCAGCGGCGAGTGCGAGCCGGCCCGCGGTCTTCCACGACGGCGCGCGCACAAAGAGGGCGATGCCGGCCGCGACGACATACAAGACCGTCGTCGGGTGCGCCGTCAGTGCCGCGCCGGCTGCGAGCCCGAATATCAGTGCGTTGCCCGTCGAGAAATGCCGCCAGCAGCGCCACGTCGCGAAGGCGAGCAGGAGCAGCATCGTTTCGACCAGCGCCGTGTGCGATGGAAACTGCAGCGAGATCGTCGACCAGCCTGCCAGCGCCAGCGCGCTCGCCAACGCGAGCCCGAAGCGCGGATCGACGAGCCGCGTGCCGAGACGCCACGCGAGGAGATACTTCGCACCCGCCAGGAGCTGCACGAATACGGCGGCCGCCGTCACCGTGCCGAACAACGCGATCGGCAGCGCGAGCAGGTAGTACCACCACGGCCCGAGCTCGGTGAGGCCGTAGATCGGCGGGCCCGATAGCGGAAACGCCTCGCCGCGCGCGATCTTGGTCGCCCACCAGACATCGCGCCACGAATCGGGAACGCCGGCCGAATGCAGTGCGCCCGCGACGTGCACGCAGAGCATCACGAGCACGAACGCAAAGCCGGCCGCGTACCAGCCGGGCATCGGCTGCGTCGCACGCGTCGCGCGAACTTGCACCGCCGAAATCTCGCGCATGCGCGGCTCGGGCCTCACGGCAAAAAAGGACGCACAGCGTAACGCAGCGGCCGCACGAGGCGGCAGCCTTCCGGCGACGCCGCCCGCATTCCGCCGCCGCGCCGGATCGCATACCCTTGTCGCGACGCCGTGCGAGGCCGTGCCATGCCATCCAACCCCGTCGAGACGATCCCAGCGCACTTGCGATCGTTCCTGACGATCACCGAGATCGACGACGCCGAGTTCATCGTCGGCTCGCTGTTCCGGCGCAAGTTCAAGGCGCCGCCGCCGGATGTCGGCCGCCATCTCGTCGCGTTCTACCGCGCGGACGACGGCAGCCTGGAACTCGCGGGCTACTCGCACATGCGGGCGTTCGGCGACGTCTACCTCTCCGGCGGCTCATGCAGCGAAGGCGAGACGATCCGCCGCATGAGCGCCGCGCATCGCGACGCGATCTACACGGCCGGCGGCGTATGGCACCTGATCCTGAAGTACGCATTCGCGAAGTTCGCCGACGACTGCGATGCGTTCTTCGGCCATTGCGGCGATGCGCGCGCGCTCGAAGTCGCGCAGGCGGCGGGCTTCGTCAAGACCGACGTCGCGCCGATCATCGTCAACTGGCACAAGCCGATGCACGAGGTGTTCAAACGCGCACTGCTCGCGAAGGTCGTCGCGCTCGGACCGTTCTAGGCGCCGCGCCGCGGCACGTGCGCGGTCGCGACGTGCTGGCGCGCCGATTCGACGTTGTGCGCCGAATCGTCGAAGAAGATATCGGCGCCGAATGCTTCGAGGAACGGCCCTTTCGGACGGCCGCCGAGGAACAGCGCCTCGTCGATGCGCACGTCCCAGTGGCGCAGCGTCAGGATCACGCGCTTGTGCGCCGGCGCCGAGCGCGCGGTCACCAGCGCCGTGCGGATCGGCGCGTTCTCGCTCGGAAACGCGGCCTGCAGCTTGTGCAGCGCATCGAGGAAATTGCGGAACGGACCGCCGGACAGCGGTTCGGACGCGCGCTCGCTCTCGTTGCGATGGAATGCATCGATACCGCCCTCTTCGCTGATGCGCTCGGATTCGTCGCCAAACAAGACCGCGTCGCCGTCGAACGCGATGCGCAGCTGATCGCTCGGTCGCAACGGCTTTTTCGACGGCAGGATCGTCGCGGCCGCGATGCCGGCCGACAGCGCGGCCGCGACACTCTCGGGATTGGCCGACAGGAATAGATGCGCGCCGAACGCATGCACGTACGGCAGCGTCGATTCGCCGCGCGTGAACGCCGCGCGCACGATGTCGAGGCCGTAATGCTCGATCGAGTTGAAGATGCGAAGCCCCGTGTCGGCGGAGTTCCGCGACAACAGGATCACTTCGACGTGCGGCGCGTCGGGCGCGCCGCGATTGAGGCTCAGCAGCTTCTGGACGAGCGGAAACGCGATGCCGGGCGCGAGCAGGTCGTCCTCGCGCGCGATCTGGTAGCGCGCGAACGCATCGACGCCCTCGCGCTCGAACAGCACATGGCTGTCGGCGAGATCGAACAGCGCGCGCGACGAGATCGCGACGACGAGCGTGCTTTCGCTGCGCTCGATCGTCGCTGCATCAATTGCCTGGCGCGGCCTCGAAACCATCGGCGAAGATCGTATCCGCAACGACCACCGCCGCGTAAGCGTCGAGACGCCCGTAGCCGGCCTGATAGTTCGGCCAGTCGTCCATCGTGAGCCCGCCGCAGCCGGGATTCGCGGGATCGGTGATGCCTTGCGTCACGGTCGATGCGCGAAGGATCGCCTTGACCTGATCGGGATGACCCTTGAGCGCCGGATTGACGCTCATCATGAGCGCCACCGTGCCGGTCACGTGCGGCGACGCCATGCTGGTTCCGCTGAGATTCGTGTACGTGTTTGGCGGATACGACGACGGCACACTCGAGCCCGGCGCCGAGAGATCGGGCCGGACCAGCGCCGACGTCGGGATCGGGCCGCGGCTCGAGTAGCTCGCCATGCGATCGTTGATGTCGGTCGCGCCGACGACGAAGCTCGCGTCGTACGTCGCGGGCGGCGTCGTGATCGTCTCGCACGCAGGCCCGTCGTTAGCAGCCGACTCGACGAACAGGATGCCGCCGGCAACGACGCTCTCCACGGCCGCTTCGAGCTCGTCGCCGACCGTGCAGCCTTCGCTCGCGGGGCAGCCCCACGAATTGCCGAGGACGTCGGGAGCGAGATCGGGATTCGGGTTGCCGCCGTTGAGATCGGTCGGCGCAAGCATCCACTGCATGCACTCGATGTAGCGCGCCGGCGTGCCGTTGCCCTGATCCATGTTGCGGCAGCCGATCCATTTGGCGCCGGGCGCGACGCCGACCTGATGCGTCGCGCCGTCGTCGCCCGCCATCGTGCCGATGGTGTGCGTGCCGTGTCCGGCGTCGTCGCACGGTGCCGGCGAATCGCTCCCGCACGGATTGCCGGCGACGGCGTCGTGGATCGAGTCGTGCCAGTTGTAGTTGTGATCGGCCGCCGCGCCGTCCCAGCCGCGATAGTGCGCCTCCAGCGCCGGATGATCCCACTGTTGGCCGGTGTCCTCGCCCGCAACGACGACGCCCTGGCCGGTGAACCCGAGCGCCCAGACGGTGGGCGCGTCGATCTTGTTGACGCCCCACGAGATCGTTTCCGGCGCGCGCGGCGCCGACTCGACGTGCGGGCAGCGCAGCCGCGATCTTCGTGTTCTGCTCGATGCGCAGCACGTCGCTGCGCGATGCGAGCGAGGCGAGCGACGATTGCGGCAGGCGCGCCGAGATCACGTTCGCGATCCAGTAGCTGCGGTATTCGATCGCGTTTGCATCGAGCCACGCGCGCACGCCGCGTTGCGACGCGTCGGCGTGCGCGCGAAGCGCATCGACGAGCGCGCGGCGGCGCAGCTTGTAATCGGCATCGGTCGCGAGCGGCGCGAGCGACGGCGATGCCGGCGCGAACACGATCAGCGCGTCGGCCGTGCCGGCGCCCGCCGCCGTCAGGCGCGGATCGACGTGCGCCGCGTGCGCGGCCGGAAGCGCGGCGAGGCAAGCGAGCGCCAGGAGATTGGAACGCAAGACTCCGCGATGCGCGCTCATTCGTTCGGCTCCAGTCCACCCGTTGCGGCCTGGTACGCCGCGAACACGTCGATGCGGCCGTAGCCGACCATGAAGTTCGGCCACGTCGTGCGATTCGTGCCGCCGCAGGTCTGATTCACTGGATCGGTGATGCCGACCGTGACGGCCGTATCGCGAAGGATCCGCGCGACGGCGGCCGGATGACCCTTGAGCGCCGGATTCGCGCTCATGACGAGCGCGGCGGCGCCGGCGACGTGCGGCGTCGCCATGCTCGTGCCGTCGAGATTCGCATAGGTGTTTGGTGGCCACGACGAAGGCACGTTGACGCCTGGCGCGGACGCATCGGGCTTGGTGTTCGGCGCGCCGGGCCGGATGCTCGGGCGGCCGATCACGGGGCCGCGGCTCGAGAAGCTTGCGAGCGCGTCGGTCGAATCGGTCGCGCCGACGGTGAACGAGCCGTCGAACACGGCCGGCGCGTCGGTGATCGTGCTGCAACTCGGGCCATCGTTCGCGGCCGCGGCGGCGAAGAAGATGCCGCCGGCGACGATGTTGCGCATCGCGCTGATGATCTCGTTGCCGGTCGCGCATCCTTCGCCCGGCGTGCACGTCCACGAATTGCTGATGACGTCCGGCGCGAGATCGGGATTCGGGTTCTGATCGTTGAGATCGGTCGGCGCGAGCATCCACTGCATGCATTCCATGTAGCGCGCCGGCGTGCCGTTGCCGTCGTCCATGTTGCGGCAGCCGATCCACTTCGCGCCGGGCGCGACGCCGATCTGGTGCGTCGCACCGTCGTCGCCCGCCATCGTGCCGACCGTGTGCGTGCCGTGGCCGAAATCGTCGCACGGCGCCGGCGAATTGTTGCCGCACGGATTGCCGGTCGAGTCGTGGATCGAGTCGTGCCAGTTGTAGTTGTGATCGGCCGTCGTTCCGTTCCAGCCGCGGTAGTGCGACTTCAGCGCCGGGTGATCCCACTGGTAGCCGGTATCTTCGCCGGCGATCACGACGCCCTGCCCGGTATCACCCGCGGTCCAGACCTGTGGCGCGTTGATCTTCGTGACGCCCCACGCGACCGATTCGGGCGAATCGGGCGCGTGGCCCTCGGCCGGCTGCGGCAAATGCCCCGAGAGCTGCGGATTCGTTTCGATGCGCGCGATTTCGGCGCGCCCCGACAGGACCTTGAGATCGCGCGCGTTCACGTGCTCGGCGAGCACGACGTTCGAGATCCAGTAGGGGCGATACGCGATGCCCTGTGCGTCGAGCCACGCGCGAATGCCGGCCTGCTGCGTCTGCGCGCGCGACCGCAATGCGTCGACGAGTGCGCGGCGGCGTTCCTTGTAGTCGGCCGACGCCGCGAGCGGTGCGAGCATCGGCGTCGACTGGTCCTTGAGCACGATCAGCGCCTGCGCCGAACCGTTCTGGCGCACGGCTGCGGCGAGATCGGGATTGATCTGCGCGCCGAATGCGGAGCCGCAGGCGAGCGCCAGCGCCGCGAGCGGCAACCTGCGCAAAAGTTCGACGTTCGACGTGCTCATCAGACGTGCTCCTCGGGACGGATCGAAAGGAAGGCCCGCGGGCAACCCCGGCCGGCAGGCAGTCGCCGCATTCTGCGCGATAACGGCCCGGCGGGAAACGCCTGCGCAAGATGGTGTTTTCACCCAGTGCAACGGCCGCGCCCGCCGTCTGCAAGCGCTATTCGCGGCCTCGACACCGTGCGAAGATCGCGGCGTCGCGCTTTCGCAACGACCATCCGTGCCCACGCCCAATTCCGCGGCGGCCGCCGAGGCCGTCCTCGCCGTTCGCGACCTTTCGAAGCGCTATCCCGCGACCGTCGCGGTCGACGGCGTCTCGTTCGCGGTGCGCCGCAACGAGATCGTCGGCCTGCTCGGCCCGAACGGCGCCGGCAAGACGACGACGATCAACATGATCCTGGGCGTGCTCGAGCCGAGCGCGGGCACGATCGCGATCGAAGGCATCGATCTCGCGCGCGACCGCGCCGGCGCGCTCGAGCGCACGAACTTCGCGGCGGTCTACGCGCCGCTGCCGGGCAACCTTACGGTCCTGCAGAACCTGACCTTGTTCGGGCTGCTCTACGACGTCCGCGACGTCCGCGCGCGCATCGACGCGATGCTCGACCGCTTCGATCTGCGCCGCTTCAGCGACACGAAATGCGGCGTGCTGTCGTCCGGCGAGCAGACGCGCGTCTCGCTCGCCAAGGCGATGCTGAACGAGCCGACGCTGCTGCTGCTCGACGAGCCGACCGCCTCGCTCGATCCCGCGACCGCGCAGGACCTGCGTCGCGCGATCCGCGCCATCGCCGAAAACGGCACCGGCGGGATCCTCTGGACCTCGCACAACATGTACGAAGTCGAGGACGTCTGCGATCGCGTGCTGTTCCTCTCGCACGGGCGCATCCTGCTCGAAGGCGATCCGCGCACGCTGCCGCGCGAGCACGGCGTCGATTCGCTCGAGGAGCTGTTCATCCAGCTCGCGCGCGAACCGCTGCACGTCGGAGCGGTGCGCATGAATTTCCGCCGCGTCGCCGCCATCGTGCTGCGCCAGTATTACCTCATGCGCAGCAGCCCGACGCGGCTCGTGCCGCTGTTCGCCTGGGTCGCGATCGACATCGTGCTCTGGGGCTTCATCACACGCTATCTCAACGGCGTCACGCGGGCGGCCCGAACTTCACGTTCACGCTGCTCGGCGCGGTGCTGCTCTGGGATTTCTTCACGCGCGTCATGCACGGCGTCACGACGGCGTTTCTTCGAGGACGTCTGGTCGCGCAACTTCCTCAACGTGTTCGCGACGCCGCTGCGCGATCTCCGAATACGTGACCGGGCTCGTCGCGACGAGCATCGCGACCAGCACGGTCGGGCTCGTCGTCATGCTCGCGCTCGCGATCGGCGTGTTCGGGCTTTCGTTCTTCGCGTACGGCGCGGCCGCGGTTCCGTTCGTGCTCGTGCTGTTCCTGTTCGGCATCGCGCTCGGCATCTTCTGCGAGCGCGATCGTGCTGCGGCTCGGGCCCGCGTCGGAGTGGTTCGTCTGGCCGATTCCGGCGCTGCTGTCGCCGTTCGCGGCGGTGTTCTATCCGCTCGCGATGCTGCCGACGTGGATGCAGTGGTTCGCGCACCTCTTGCCGCCGTCGTACGTGTTCGAGGGCATGCGCGCGATCGTCGCAGGGCGCGTGTTTTCGTGGGACGCGCTTGCGTGGGGATTCGGGCTTGCGATCGTGCAGATTGCGATCGCGCAGTATGTGTTCGTGCGCGTGTTCCGGGCGACGGTGAAGAGCGGGTTGCTCGCGCGGTACAGCGCCGAGAGTGTCGCCTGAGTGGTTCTTTTCCCCTCTCCCGCTTGCGGGAGAGGGCTGGGGTGAGGGCACGTGTGGTTCGCCCTCTCAAGATTGCCCTCATCCGCCTCCGGCACGTTCATTCGCGCCATCCATGGCGCTCACCCTCGGGCGGCTCCGCCGTGCAAAACGGCACTCCTGCCGTTTTGTCTCCCGCGCAGCGGGAGAAGGGAAAAGCTACATCTCGAACTGCTCGTTGAGGATGCGCTCCTCGAGCGCATGCTCCGGATCGAACAGCAGCGTCATCGTCTGATCGCGCGATTCGCGAATGCGAACTTCGACGACGTCGCGCACCTCGTTCGAATCGGCCGTCGCGCTGACCGGCCGCTTGTACGGATCGAGGATGTCGAGCTTGATGTCGGTCACGGCCGGGATGATCGCGCCGCGCCAGCGTCGCGGGCGGAACGGGCTGATCGGCGTCATCGCGATCAGCTGCGAGCCGAGCGGCAGGATCGGGCCGTGCGCCGAGAAGTTGTACGCGGTCGAGCCCGCCGGCGTCGCCACGATGACGCCGTCGCACATGAGCTCTTCGATCTTGACCGAGCCGTTGAGCGAGATGCGAAGGTGCGCGATCTGTTTCGTCTGGCGCAACAGCGAGACTTCGTTGAACGCGAGCGCGCTGACCGTGTTGCCGCTCTCGGTCACGGCTTCGCTGACGAGCGGGCGCAGCGGCGTCGATTGCGCGCGTGCGAGGCGCGCGGGCAGGTCGTCCACGTCATAGTGGTTCATCAGGAACCCGATCGTGCCGAGCTTCATGCCGTAGACCGGCAGCCCGCGCGCGATGTGCCGGTGCAGTGTGCGCAGCATGAAGCCGTCGCCGCCGAGCGCGACGACGACCGCGGCGTTCTCGATCGGCACGTCGCCATAGCGCGATTTCAACAAGGCGAGAGCGCTCTTCGCTTCCTCGGTCGGAGCGGCGACGAATGCGATGCGGGTCGGGTCCACGGGCGCGAAGCTTAGCAGGGACGGGCCTCAGCGCTCGCGTTTGGGCTTCCGCGGCGTACCGCCGCCGGGATCGTGCTCGTACAACTTCGCCGGATCGCCGAAAACGGCGCCAATGACGCGCTCGGGCCAGATCTCGAAATAGCTCAGCAGGATCGCCATCAGCGGCACGATGATGAAAGCGAGGCCGTGCGCGGCCATCATAAACATCGCGACCGCGCGCAGCACGAGCAGGTACACGTCCCAGCGCGCGCGCTGCTTGAGCTCGTTGTCCGGCATCACGTCGTAACCGATGTGGAACGCTTTCCAGAAATGGCTCGCGGCGAGACCGCCGAACGTCGCCCACAACAGCGGCGTTTGCAGGATCTGCTGGCGCACTTCGCTCGCGAACATGATGTCGCCGAGCGGAATCAGCACGATCCAGTACGGAAGCCCGACGATACCGACGAGGAAGAGCCAGGTGAACGTGCCGAGGGCAAGCCGCGAGACAGGTCCTACCGTCGTCGGCTGCGTTTCGCGCATCGCGCGCGGCACCAGCGCGGCGACGATCGCGGCGAGCGCGGTCAGGCCGTCGAACCAGTAGTTGAAGACCGCAAGTCCGGCCGACCAGTCGAAGAAGTAGATGCCGACGACCGGGATGAAGTTGCGCACGATGACGAGCCAGGCGTCGCGCCGCGACGCGAGCTCGCGCAAGTGTTGTGACAACGGCGGCAGCGCGATCTGCCGCGACGCGGACGAGCCCATGTTCCCTCCCCTGCGATTCCGTCCCGCGACGGCATCGGCCGCCCATCCTACGCTGAAGGAATTCGCAGGGAACCGGGCGCGACCACGCCCCCGGTTACTGCGGATCGTGTGCGGCCTTCGCCTGGCGGCTCAGGCTGCCTTGCCCCCGCCTGCACCAGCTGCGCGAGACGCCTGAGCGCAACCGATGCGATCGGATAGTCGACCGTCTGCGTGCGGATGTCGGCGAACATGCCGAGCGTGAACTTGAGCGACGGATCGTCGCGCTTGAGCCACGCGGCACGAGATCGGCGCGCCCGGCGGCGCGCTTGCGAGTATCTGCGTCACGAGCGCGCGATGCTGCGAGACGAGCTCGTCGCGCAGGATGCCGCGCGCCTGCGCGTGCCAGCGGCTTTCGACCGGGAGATTCTCGATCTTGCCCATCGCCAGCGACGGTGCAGCGCCTCGCCGAGTCTCGAAGTAGACCGCGCGACGCGATCGACCGGAGGTTGTGTCGTGGGCGACCTCGACGACATCGAGTGCGGCCCGAGCCCGGCGCGGTCGCGAGGCGGTTGGCGCCGAGCCTGCCGGAATGCCGGCGTCATCCACTTCTCGACGTCGACGTCGTAATCGCGCGGCCCGCGCGGCTCAGCACGCGCGGCAGTGCGGCGCGAAGCTCGCGCATCGCCGGCGCGTAGCGCGCAACGATGCTCGGCGATGTCGAGCGTCGACGCCGCGATGATTGAGCAGCCAGCGCGTCAGGTCGCGCGCGAGATCCAGATCTTGAGCAGCGCATCGACCTGCACCGCGTCGGCGACCTTGCCGTCGAGCGCCTCGATGTCGGCCCAGAGCGAGCGCGCGTCGAGATCTCGCGGACGATGCCGAATACGCCTTGCGATCGCGGCCGGCCGCTGGCCGGTGTCCTCCTCATGCGCAGCGTGAACGTCGCGCCCATGCGGTTGACCATCGAATTCGTCACCGCGGTCGCGATGATCTCGCGCTTCAGGCGATGGCGCTGCATGTGCGCGGCATATTTCTCCTGCAGCGGCACCGGGAAGTAGCGCGCGCAGCTCCTTCGAAAGATACGGATCCTCCGGCACGTCCGAGTCGAGCAGCTGCTGGTAGAGCTTGATCTTCGCGTACGAAAGCAGGATCGACAGCTCCGGGACGCGTCAGGCCCTGATGCCCTTGCCTTGCGCTCGGTGAGTTCGGCGTCGCGCGGCAGCGATTCGATCTGGCGGTCGAGCAGGCCCTCGCGCTTCGAGCGCGCGAATGAAATGCGCCTTCGAGCCGAGCCGGTGCACGGACAGAGCTCCATCAGCTGATCGCCTGGTTCTGCCGGTAGTTGTCGAGAGGACCAGCCGCTCGACTTCGTCGGTCATTGCGCGAGCAGCGTGTTGCGTGCGGCGATCGTCATCTCGCCGCGCTGCACGGCGTCGTTGAGCAGGATCTTGATGTTGACTTCGTGGTCCGACGTATCGACGCCGGCCGAGTTGTCGATGAAGTCGGTGTTGAGCAGCACGTGATGATGCGCGGCCTCGATGCGGCCTTTCTGCGTAAGGCCGAGATTGCCGCCCTCGCCGACGATCTTGCAGCGCAGCTCCTTGCCGTTGACGCGGAGCGCATTGTTCGCGCGGTCGCCCGCGTCGGCGTTCGATTCGCTTTCGGCCTTGACGTAGGTGCCGATGCCGCCGTTCCAGAGCAGATCCACCGGCGCCTTGAGGATTGCGTTCATCAGAGCGTCGACGGCGTCATCGACGTCGTCGTCTCGTCGATGCCGAGCGCGCGGCACGTGCCTCGGGCGAAAGCGGAATCGTCTTCGCCGTGCGCGGGAAAATGCCGCCGCCCTTCGAGATCAGCTTGGTGTCGTAGTCGGCCCAGGACGAGCGCGGCAGCGCGAACATGCGCTCGCGTTCGACGAACGATTTCTCGGTGTCGGGTTCGGGATCGATGAACACGTGGCGATGATCGAACGCCGCGACGAGCTTGATATGCCGCGACAACAGCATGCCGTTGCCGAACACGTCGCCGGACATGTCGCCGATGCCGACGCAGGTGAAGTCCTGCGTCTGGCAGTCGCGGCCGAGCGCGCGGAAATGGCGCTTGACCGATTCCCACGCGCCCTTGGCGGTAATGCCCATCTTCTTGTGGTCGTAGCCGGCCGAGCCGCCGGACGCGAACGCATCGCCGAGCCAGTAGTCGTGCTCGGCGCTGACCGCGTTCGCGATGTCCGAGAACGTCGCCGTGCCCTTGTCGGCCGCGACGACGAGATACGGATCGTCGCCGTCGTGGCGCACGACCTGTTTCGGATGCGCGACCTTGCCTTCGATCAGGTTGTCCGTGACGTCGAGGAGACCGTTGATGAAGATCCGATAGCAGGCGATGCCTTCGGCGAGCACGGCGTCGCGCTCGCCGGACGCCGGCGGACGCTTGACGAAGAAGCCGCCCTTCGAGCCGACCGGCACGATGACGGTGTTCTTGACCATCTGCGCCTTGACGAGGCCGAGCACTTCGGTGCGGAAGTCCTCGCGGCGATCGGACCAGCGCAACCCGCCGCGCGCGACCGGACCGAAGCGCAGATGCACGCCTTCGACGCGCGAGCCGTACACGAAGATTTCGCGGTACGGCCGCGGCTTCGGCAGATCGGGCACTTTCGCCGAGTCGAACTTGAAGCTGATGTAGTCGTGCGGCGTGCCGTTGCCGCTCGCCTGGAAATAGTTCGTGCGCAATGTCGCGCCGATGACGCCGAGATAGGCGCGGAGGATCCGGTCCTCATCGAGGCTCGCGACCGTGTCGAGCAGCATCTTGATCGCGCCGATGATCGCGGTGATCTGCTCGGGACGCGTCGCGCCGCGCGCGGCGGTCAGATCCTCGATGAAGCGCGGATGTGCCTTGATCACCTCGGGCGAGACGAGCGCTTCGAGCTCCTTGCCAAGGCGCTTCTTCGCAACCTCGATGACGGGCTTGGCCACGTTCTCGCGATTCGGATCGAAGCCGGCCTCGAACAGCTCGATCAGGAGACCCGCGATCGCCGTGTAGCGATTCAGCGTGTCCTCCATATAGCTCTGCGAGAACGGCACGCCGACTTGCAGAAGATACTTGCAGTAGCCACGCAGCACGGCGACCTGGCGCCAGTCGAGCTGCGCGCCGAGGATCAGCTTGTTGAACGAGTCGTTCTCGGCGACGCCGCGCCAGATCCGCTCGAATGCGGTCTGGAACATCTCGCGCACCTGCTCGATGTCGAACTCGAAGCGGAGCGAGGGCTGCACCTCGATATCCTGGATGTAGAGCTTGCCGCCGTCGGCGTCGATCTCGTAGAGGTGCTCGGTCAGGACCTTGAGGCCCATGTTCTCGAGAAGGGGAATCACGTCCGAGAGCGCGATGTCGGTGCCGAGACGGAACACCTTGAGGTGCAACGTGTCGGCCTTGCGACGTGAACGGTAGAGATTGAGACGGATGTCGTCGGCGTCGCGAAGGCTCGCGGCCATCTCGACGTCGGCGGCCGCGACGGTCGGCGTGACTTCCTCGATGTAGCCGACCGGCAGCGCGCGGCCGAAGCGCGCGGCGAGCTTGTGGCCTTTCTCTTCGCCGTGCTTCTGCACGAGCGTGTCGCGGAGCTCGTCGTGCCAGTTGCGCACGATCTGCGTGATCTTGCCTTCGAGCTCGGCCGTGTCGTAGCTGGCCTTGTCGCCGGGCTTCGGGCGCACGATCAGGTGCAGGTTCGCCAGCGGCGATTCGCCGACCTGGATCGTCGAATCGACGCGCTCGCCATGCAGAGCGCGCTTCAGCGTCGCCTCGACGCGCTCGCGCACTTCGGAGCTGAAGCGGTCGCGCGGCAGGTAGACGAGGCACGAATAGAAGCGCCCGTACTTGTCGCGACGGATGAAGAGTCGCGTGCGCGCGCGCTCCTGCAACGCGAGGATGCCGGTCGACGTCGTGTAAAGCTCCTCCTCGGTGCACTGGAACAGCTCGTCGCGCGGGAGCATTTCGAGAATGTGGCGCAACGCCTTGCCCGAATGCGAATCGCGGCGAAAGCCCGATCGCTTCATCACGGCCTCGACCTTGCGCCGGACGAGCGGAACGTCCTGCGGACGGCGCATGTACGCGCCCGAGGTGAAAAGTCCGAGGAAGCGCTGCTCGGCAACCGGCGCGCCCGTCTCGTCGAATGCGAGCACGCCGATGTAGTCCATATAGCCGGGACGATGCACGCTCGAGCGCGCGTTCGTCTTGGTCAGGATGATCGCGTCCATCGAGCCCGATTGCGGCAGGTCCGTCGCGGCCAGCGTGCGCAGCGATCGCGGCGCGAGCGAACGCTCCTCGCCGCGCAGGATGCCGAGGCCCGAGCCTTCGACAGCCTTCAGCACTTCGTCGTTGCCGGCTTTCGCGACCTGATACTCGCGATAGCCGAGGAACGTGAAGTGATCGTCCGCGGCCCAGCGCAGGAACTCCTGCGCCTCGGCGACGCCGTCGGCGTCGATCGGCAACTTGCGCTTGCCCATGTCGTCGGCGATCGCGCTCATCTTCGCGCGCATCGCGGCCCAGTCGGTCACGCTCTCGCGAACATCCTCGAGCGTCGTCGCGATGCCCTGCTTCAATTTCTCGATCTCAGCGGCGCCGCCGATGCGGTCGGTCTCGAAGCGCATGACCGATTCGGGCGTGCCGGCCGAGCCGTCGTCGGCTGCGAGCGTCAGGAGATGACCGCCCGGATCGCGCGTGATGCGGAACACCGGATGGATGACCGTGTGGATCGAAAGCCCGGCCTGCGTGATGCGCATGCCAACCGAGTCGACGAGGAACGGCATGTCGTCGGTGACGATCTCGACGACCGAGCGCGACCGGTCCGCGCCCGCCGCGTTGACCGCATCGCCCGCTTCCGGATTGAAGACGCGCAGCTTCGCCGCGCCCGGCCGCCGCTCGCGCATGAACTCGAGCGCGCTCTGCACGATCGCCGCCCACTGCGCCGCGTCGCGCGAGGCGAGATCCTCGGCCGGCAGGCGGCGCAGGAACTCGATGGCGAACGTCTGTGCGTCGCGCAGTTTCGCGCCGCTGAGCTGGGCGGCGAGCGTCGACAGGATCACATCGACGTCGGACTTCGCGGACGTGCCGCTCGGTGCGGTTTGGGCGTTCATGGGGCCGGTCTGAAGAGGGAACTGCGGGGCGCGAAGGATACCGCTTTGCGTCCGCGGGAATCCAGCCGCAAACATCGTCAAATCAAGATACTAGAGCGGTTTGACAGCGCCGAGTCGGCGCCGCTCGGCAGCCTGCTCGCAATCGCGGTCAACGCGCATGGCCGCGCCTGCAAATGCGGCGGCGACCCGCCCTTTCGATACGTGCATTTTCGCGAGCCGCCCGCTATGTTCGGGACGTCCGCGAAACGGCCGGCGGCATCCTCGCCGCCGCAACGGTCGGGTCCGGATCGTGCGGCACGACGCGCACGCGACGATGCGCAATGCTTGCACCGTGCGGCCGACGCTGCCGGGTCGTCGCGGATGCGCAGCCGCCGTCAGCCCGCATTCATCGATTGCCACTGAAGGATAAGTCCAACGATGAGCCGCTCCAGCGCCACTGCCGTCCTTATCGCCGCTTCCATCCTCGGCTTGAGCGCCTGCGCAAAGAAGGCGGCGCCGCCGCAGGCGCAGCCGCCTGCCGAGGTCGGCGTCGTAGCGATGCATGCGCAGACGCTGCCGCTGACACGCGATCTCGTCGGCCGGCTTTCGGCGTTCCGCTCGTCGGACGTGCGCGCGCGCGTCGCGGGCGTGCTCGTCAAGCGCGTCTACCGCGAAGGCAGCGACGTGAAGGAAGGCGATCTCATGTTCGAGATCGACCCCGCGCCGCTGAAAGCCGCACTCAACGCGAGCGAGGCAACGCTAGCGCAGGCGCAGGCGACCTACACGAACAACCACATCGCGGCGCAACGCGCGCGCGAGCTCGTGCCGAAAGGTTTCGTCTCGAAGGCCGACGTCGACAACGCCGAAGCCGCCGAGCGCACGGCCGCGGCCGCGGTCAAGCAGGCGCAGGCGAACGTCGAGAGCGCGAAGATCAACCTCGGCTATGCGAGCGTGCGCGCGCCGATCTCGGGCCGCGCCGGCAAGCAGCAGGTGACCGAGGGCGCGCTCGTCGGCCAGAGCGATGCAACGCTACTGACGACGATCGACCAGATCGATCCGATCTACGTGAACTTCACACTCAGCGTGACCGATCTCGAGGACATGCGGCGCGCGAACGCGTCCGGCCGAGCAACGCTCAGCGCGACCGACAAAGCCGAGATCCGCCTCTCGCTGCCGAACGGCACCGAGTACGGCGAGAAAGGCACGCTAGATTTCTCGGACACGACGGTCGATCCCGCGACAGGCGCGGTGAGCCTCCGCGGCCAGATCCCGAACGGCGACCACGGCCTTCTGCCCGGCATGTACGTGACGATCCGCGCGACGCTCGGCGAGCAGCACGAGGTCTTCAAGGTGCCGCAGGCCGCGCTGCAGCGCGATGCGACGGGCCCATACGTGCTGATCGTCGGCGGCGACGGCAATGTCGCGCGCAAGGACGTCGTCACCGATGCCGCGCGCAACGGTGACTGGATCGTCACGAGCGGCGTCGCGGCCGGCGATCAGGTCATCGTGTCGGGCATCCAGCGCGTCAAGGCCGGGCAACCGGCGAAAGGCACGCCGTGGCAGCCGGCGGCGCCGACCTCGCAGCCCGGCGCGAGCGCCACGCAAGGTGCCGCGACGACGACAGCGCCTGTTCCGGCAGCGCCGACGCCGAACGGCCCCGCAGGCGCAGCGCCGAAGCCCGCGTCGAAAGACAACGACAAGGCGTCGGGCACGCCGGACAAGCACTGAGGCGGGCCGACCATGTCGAGATTCTTCATCGGCCACCCGATCTTCGCGTGGGTGATCGCGATCCTGATCACGCTGTCGGGCGTGATCGCGCTGTTCCAGCTCGGCATCGAGTCGTATCCGAGCGTCGTGCCGCCGCAGGTCAACGTCAGCGCGAGCTATCCCGGCGCGAGCGCGGACACCACTGAAAAGGCCGTCACGCAGGTCATCGAGCAGCAGCTGACCGGCATCGATCACCTGCTCTACTTCGCATCGACATCGAGCGCGAGCGGCGGTGCCGGCGTCACGCTGACGTTCGAGACCGGCACCGATCCCGACATCGCGCAGGTGCAGGTGCAGAACAAGGTCGCGCTCGCGACGCCGCGCCTGCCGAGCGAGGTCGTGCAGCAGGGTGTCGTCGTCGCGAAGGCGAACGCGGGCTTCCTGATGGTCGTCGCGCTCCGCTCGACGAATCCCGCGATCGACCGCAACGCGCTCAACGACATCGTCGGCGCGCGCGTGCTCGATCAGATCTCGCGCATTCCCGGTGTCGGCTCGACGCAGCAGTTCGGCTCCGAGTACGCGATGAACATCTGGCTCGATCCGGACAAGCTGCACGGATACGGCCTCTCGGCGAGCGATGCGCTGACCGCGGTGCGCGCGCAGAACGTGCAGTTCGCGGCCGGCACGATCGGCGGTCAGCCGTCACTGCCGACACAAGGATTCACGGCAACCGTCTCGGCCGAAGGCCGCTTCAGCTCGCCGGAGCAGTTCGAGAACATCATCCTCCGCGCGAACCCGGACGGCACGACGGTGCGCCTCAAGGACGTCGCGCGCGTCGGCTTCGGCGCGTTCACGTACGGCTTCGACACGCAGTGGAACGGCAAGCCGACCGGCGCGTTCGCGATCCAGCTGCTGCCCGGCGCGAACGCGCTGCAGGTCGCGAACCTCGTCCGCGCGAAGATGGACGAGTTGCAGCCGACGTTCCCGGCCGGCGTCACCTGGTTCACGCCGTACGACTCGACGACGTTCGTCAAGGTCTCGATCAAGGAAGTCGTCAAGACGCTGATCGAAGCCGTCGTGCTCGTCTTCATCGTGATGCTGATCTTCCTGCAGAACCTTCGCGCGACGATCATCCCGACGCTGGTGATCCCGGTTGCGCTGCTCGGCACGTTCCTCGGCATGTGGATCATCGGCTTCACGATCAACCAGCTGACGCTGTTCGGCATGGTGCTCGCGATCGGCATCGTCGTCGACGACGCGATCGTCGTCATCGAGAACGTCGAGCGCATCATGTCCGAAGAGAAGCTCTCGCCGGTCGACGCGACCGTCAAGGCGATGGGCCAGATCACCGGCGCCGTCGTCGCGATCACGGTCGTGCTCGCGGCCGTGTTCGTGCCGAGCGCGCTGCAGGCCGGCACGGCCGGCGCGATCTACAAGCAGTTCGCGATCACGATCGCGATGGCGATGCTGTTCTCGGCGTTCCTCGCGCTCGGCTTCACACCGGCGCTCTGCGCGACGATCCTGAAGCCGCACGATCATGAGAGCCGCAACTTCGTGTTCCGCTGGTTCAACAGCGCGTTCAACTGGGTGCGCAAGACCTATGTCGGCCACATCGGTAGCGCCGTTCGCAACGCGCCGCGCTGGATGATCCTGTTCGTCGTGATCGCGCTTCTTTGCGGCTGGCTCTTCACGCGCTTGCCCGGCAGCTTCTTGCCAGAAGAAGACCAGGGCTACGCACTCGCGATCGTGCAACTCCCGCCCGGCGCGACATTCCAGCGCACGGCCGCGGTCATGGATCAGGTGCAGACTGTCATGGAGAAGCAGGACGGCTTCGAAGGCATGATGCGCATCATCGGCTTCAGCTTCGTCGGCCAGGGCGAGAACGTCGGCATGGCGTTCGTGCGCCTGAAACCATGGGACGATCGCAAGCAGACAGCCGCCGAGATCATCCAGGCATCGAACGGCGCGCTGCGCTCGATCCGCGACGCGACGATCTTCGTCGTGAACCTGCCGACCGTGCGCGGCCTCTCGCAGTTCGGCGGCTTCGACATGTACCTGCAGGACCGCACAGGTCAAGGCCGCGGCGCGCTCGCCGATGCACGCAACGCGTTGCTCGCAGCGGCGGCGAAGGACTCGGCGACGCTTCAGAACGTGCGCCCGAACACGCTCGAGGATGCGCCGCAGCTGCAGCTCAATGTCGATCGCGTGCAGGCCGAGGCGATGGGCCTTTCGGTCAGCGACGTGTTCACCGCGATCCAGCTGATGTTCGCGCCGGTCTACGTGAACGATTTCTTCTACCAGGGCCGCATCAAGCGCGTGACGATGCAGGCCGACGCGCCGTTCCGCATGGGTCCCGACGCGCTCGATCATTTCTATACGCCGTCGACGCTCGCGGGCGCGACGCAGGATTCGATGATTCCACTCTCGAACGTCGTGCAATCGACGTGGTTCACCGGCTCGCCGTCGCTGACGCGCTACAACGGCTATTCGGCTGTCGAGATCGTCGGCTCGCAGGCGCCGGGCCGGAGCTCCGGCGAGGCGATGGACGCGATGACGAACATCGTGCAGAAGGATCTGCCGGCGGGATTCGGCTTCGACTGGACCGGCCAGTCGTATCAGGAAATCTTGTCCGGCAACGCGGCGACGCTGCTGCTCGCGCTTTCGATCGTCGTCGTGTTCCTCTGCCTCGCGGCGCTCTATGAGAGCTGGTCGGTGCCGGTCGCGGTGCTGCTCGTCGTGCCGCTTGGCGTGCTCGGCGCGATCCTCGCCGCTTCGCTGCGCGGTTTGCCGAACGACATCTTCTTCAAGATCGGCCTCATCACGATCATCGGCCTCGCGGCGAAGAACGCGATCCTGATCGTCGAGTTCGCGGTCGCCGAGCAGCAGGCGGGACGCAAGCTGCGCGACGCGGTCATCGACGCGGCGCAGCTCCGGCTCCGCCCGATCCTGATGACGTCGTTCGCGTTCATCATGGGCGTCACGCCGCTCGCGATCTCGAGCGGCGCCGGTGCGAACGCGCGCCACGCGATCGGCACCGGCGTCATCGGCGGCATGCTGTTCGCGACGTTCCTCGGTCTCCTGCTGATTCCGGTCTTTTACGTCGTCGTGCGGCGCCTGCTCGGCGATACGCTCGAAGGGCCGTCGAAGCCGCCGGGTCATGCCGAGGCGGAAGAGGCGCACTAGCCGTTTCCTTGTCCCGCGGCGCGCGCTCTGTTTCAATCGCGCGCCTCATCGCCGTGCCCACGCCCATGCCCACCACTGAAGCCCAGGTCCTCAGCAAAACGTGGTTCTACCCGTTCCGCCTCCCGAGCGGACAGGTCACGACGACCTACGACGGCGGCGCGCTCGATGCGATCCACGCGACGCGCCTTGCGATGCTAGAGGCCGCGCTCCGCGCCGAGTTCGGCGATTCGATCGGCGAGCGCTCGGTCGTCGACATCGCATGCCACCAGGGCTGGTTCTCGACGAAACTCGCCGCGATGGGCGCGCGCGACGTGCTCGCGATCGACGCGCGCGACGAGCACGTCGCCGACGCCACGCTGATCCGCGACGCGCTCGGCCTTCGCAACATGCGCGTCGCGCAGTCCGACGTGCACGCGCTGACACGCGAGGCAGTCGGCACGTTCGACATCGTGCTGATGCTCGGCCTCATTTATCACCTTGAAAACCCGGTCGGCGCGTTGCGGGTCGCGCGTGCGCTGACGAAGCGCCTGTGCCTCGTCGAGACGCAGATCGTGCCCGGCATGACCGGCATGGTCGATTACGGCAGCTACCGCTTCGTGCGGCCGCTCAAGGGTTCGTTCGGCATCATCGACGAGACCGAGGAGACGCACGGCCCCGAAGCAAGCACGACCGGCATCTGCCTCGTGCCGAGCCTCGAGGCGCTGTTCTGGATCCTGCGCAAGGTCGGCTTCTCGCGCGTCGAGCTGTTGCCGCCGCCGGCCGACGCCTACGAGCAGCTCCGCTACGGCAAGCGCGTCATGGTCGCGGCCTACGTCGACTGATCGCGGCGACTGATCCTGGTCAAAATCGGCACGACGCACACGCATTTTTCACGGCGATGTGTGTCGCAAATCCACATTCCGCAGCGTTCTGCGCCCTAGCATTCGACACAGGCCAAGGGAGACCGGAACGATGCAACGGAACCATGCGATCCGCTTTGCGCTCTGCGCCGCGCTGGCGCTTGTCGCCGCGCCGTGCGGCGCTGCGATCACGATCGATCTTTCGTATGTCGATCAGTCGTCCGACCAGTACCAGCGCTTTCGCGACTGGGTCGATCAGGCCGTCGACGGCAATCCGGACTACGGCTTCTCGGCGACCGACGCCGCGTACATGTACCGCATCACCGGCCAGCCGCAGTACGCGACGCTCGCGGTGCAGATGGTCGAGGATCAGGTGTCGGCGGCGGAAACCGCGATCGCGAACGGCGATGCGCCCGAGGTCGCCGGCGATTCGTATCTCTACGTCGGCGACATGATCGGCGATCTCGCGATGACGTACGACTGGTGCTCCTCGTTCGTCACGGCCGACCAGCGCACGCACTGGTCCGCGTATGCGGAGCAAGCCGTCACGAACGTCTGGAGTCCCGACCAGGCCGAATGGGGCGGCCAGCCGTTTCCGTGGTCGGGCTGGTCGACGTCCGATCCCGCCAACAACTATTACTACAGCTTCCTCGAAGCGACGATGCTGTGGACGCTCGCCGAGGATTCGGCGCCGTGGATGGATTTCCTCAACACGGTCAAGATTCCGCTGCTGACCTCGTACTTCGCCGATATCGACGGCGGCAGCCAGGAAGGCACCGGATACGGTCTGTCACACAAGCGGCTCTTCTATCTCTACCGCGTCTGGCGCGACTCGACCGGCACCGATCTTGCGAACGCGAATCCGCATCTGACCGACACGATCGAATGGTGGATCCACGCGACCGTGCCGACGCTCGACCGCACGGCCGCGATCGGCGATCAGGCGCGCGTGTCCGAGCCCGTCATGTACGACTATCACCGCGCGCTGATGCTCGAAGCGCATTACCTGACGCAAGGCGCGGTCGAAGAGGACAACGCGTCATGGTGGCTGCACTCGATCTCGGTGCCGCAGATGCAGAGCGGATTCAACTTCCGCGAGGATCTCCTGCCCGCCGGCCCGGGCGGATCGCCGCCGGCCGATCTCGTGAAGTACTTCAGCGCGACCGGCCATCTCTTCGCACGCACGGGTTGGGATACCGGCGCGACGTGGCTCGAGTTCGACGCCGGTCCGTATGTGCAGAGCCATGCGCATCAGGATCAGGGCTCTTTCACGTTCTATCGCAACACGTGGCTCGCGGTCACCGAGAACATCTGGTCGCACAGCGGCATCCAGCAAGGGACCGATGTGCACAACGTGCTGCGCTTCGAGCAGAACGGCAGCCTCGTGCCGCAGGAATACGGCAGCGTCTCGACGATGACGTTCACGCCGGGCGGCGGCGGCGCGGTGCACGCGGTCGCCGATCTTTCGCCCGCGTATGACGGCGACGGCGCCGTCAACTCATGGACGCGCACGATCGATTTCGCCGGCAGCACGCTGACCGTGCACGACGTCTACGCGACAGCGGCAGACACGACCGCGACGTTCCAGATCGATGTGCCCGTGCAGCCGACGATCAACGGCCAGACTGCAACGGCCGGCGACCTTCGCGTGCAGGTGATCGCGCCGGCGAACGCGACGCTGCAGGCAATCGACTGGACGACCGTCGACAGCGATTTCAACTCGGGCTGGCGCATCGACGTCTCGGGCGGCAGCGGCGAGTACATCGTCGTGCTGAGCTCGGCCTCGGCGACGAGCGACGAGATCTTCGCGGACGGGTTCGACTAGCATTCGCAAGCGTCGGCGAACGGCGGCCGATATACTCGCCGCCCGGCGCGGCCGTTCGCGCAACGAGACTTGCCGTGGATCCATCGACGACCGGGCACGCGGAAAAGGACATCCGCTACCACGACATCATCGCCGCGCAATACGACCGCGTCGTCGTCGAGCCGCGCTGGGCGAGCATCAACGCGCTGTTCCGCCCGATCTCGCGGAGTCTCCCGGCACAACGGCGGCTCATGCTCGACGTCGGCACCGGCACGGGCCACATGCTGCGTCGCTTCGCGCGCATGTTCGAGCGCGCGGTCGCAGTCGATCACAGCCAGGCGATGCTCGACGTGACGCGCGCGACGACGGCGCGGCTCGGCCTCTCGAACGTCGATTTCGTCGCCGCCGACGCGCACGCGTTTCTCGAGAACGAGCCGCGACAGTTCGACCTCATCACCTGCGTCGGCTTCCTGCACCATCTGCAGCCGTCGAGCCTCGTCGAGCTTCTGAGTCTCGCGCGCGCACGACTCGCGCCGGGCGGCGTGCTGATCGTCTCGGAGCCGATCGTCACCGCGGACGCCGAGCCGCGCGCGATCGAGTGGTGGAATCGCGCGTACCGAAGCCGGCCGGAGCTCTACGACGAAAATCCGGAGGATCCGGACGAAGCGCCGCTCGAGCTTTCCGCGCTGAAGCACGCGCTCGAATCGGCATCACTCCGGATCGTCGGCGAAGGCCGCGGCTGGGAGATCTTTCCGCGCAACGGCGGCGCGAGCGACAGGCTCGCCATCACAGTCCTGCACGGACTCTTCGGCGGCACGGGCCCGGTCTACTGGGCCGCGTGCCGCGCGGCATGAGTCCGCACACCCCGATCCGGCCGCGTCAGTTCCTGCAACCGAGATCGGAGACATACGCCACCCGATCCAGCGGAAACTGGCCGCTGCCGAACCCGGCCAGCGGCGACTGATAGCGCAGCGTTCCCCGCTCGCAGCTCGTGATGTCGATGTCGACCGTGCCCCAGGCGTGGGGCGTAGCGCCGGTCGCGGGCCCGCCGGGTTGGAGGCGCCCGCCAAGGTTCTGCAACATGTCCGCGTGCAAGTGACCGTTCGTGTACTCGCCGACGCCGAAGACCCACGCCGGATTGCCGCTATGATCGAACGTGTTCCAGACGATGAAGACGTTGTCGTCGTGGAGACGCTGGATCGTCACGTAGTGGCCGTCGGCGCTGGCGTCGTAGAACGTGCCGTTGATGCCGCCGCCTTCGATGGGCTCGGCGCCCGCGTCCAGCTCGTACGCGCCCGCGTCGCAGGCGCCGGCGGGGCGCGGCCTGCCCCGTGCGTCCGTCGCTTCGCAGTACTTCGCAATGCCGAAACCGATCGCGGCAGTCGCACCCGACAGCAGCCGCGCGGTCGGCACGAGTCCGCCGTTGTCGGCCGGCCACTGCAAGTAACTGGGGAAAAGCACCGCGGTCATGTGATCGGTACCCGTGACCCACGGGCACCCGAACTGGACAAGGTTACCGCCAAGCGAATGCACGGCGCCTGGACCACGGACGACACAATATTGAACATGTCCGGTTGGAAAGCTCCAGACGATGGAGTTCGACAACGTCTGCTCGGAGCCCGCTTCGTTATTGATGCCAGCGGGCATGATCGTCGAGTTGTAGACATTGAGCGTGCCGGCATTTTCCGCGCCGCCCGTCGCCGTGACGTTCCTGAGCGTCAGCGTCGCGCCAGCCGCATTGCCGATCGTGATCGCGTCGGTGCCCACCACCGTGACCGCTTCGAACTCGGTGTCGCCCGCGTTCGCGGTCGTGCAGGCTGGTCCCGCAACCGTCGTGTTGCGGAGCGTCAGCGCGGCACCCGGTGCGACATCGACGATCGGAGAACTGCACCGACGCGACGCACCGAGGGTCGCACCTGCGCCTTCGATGCGCACGCGACCTTGCTCGACTGAAATGCCGCACTGCGCATACGTGCCGCGACGCGCGAGCATGATCGTCGTCTCGCCCGTCGGGGCGGCCGACGAGAGCGCTGCGTTGAGTGCATTGCAGTCGCCGTCGGCAACGAAGATCGGCGAGGACGCCGTCGCGAGATTCGAGAAACCGAAAGCAAGCGCAAGAACCGCTACCGAGCGAAGCATGACGCACTCTCCCTGTTGTGCCGGACGCAAGCCTTAATTACGCCGCGTCCGCGGGAGCGTCAAGCGGATTTGCGCGCATGTCGCGACGCGTTTTCGCAACGCGCGATGCATTAAAGATGCATGCGTCGCTTTTCCACAACGCAACGTTTTCCAGGGCGCCTCAGCGCACGCCGGTTTCGTTGCGCGCGATCACGAGCCGCTGGATCTCGCTCGTGCCCTCGTAGATCTCGGTGATCTTCGCGTCGCGGAAGAACCGCTCGAGCGGCATTTCCTTCGAGTAGCCCATGCCGCCGTGGATCTGCACGGCCTGGTGTGTGATGTACATCGCCGACTCGGACGCGAACAGCTTCGCGACCGAAGCCTCCGTGCTGAAGCGCCCACCGTTCTTCTCGGTCTCGCCCTTCAAGAACGCGGCGCGGAGCGTCAACAGCGTCGCCGCGTCGAGGCGGCACTTCATGTCGGCGATTTTCGCCTGGATCATCTGGAACGAGCCGATCGGATGGCCGAACGCCTTGCGCTCGCGCGTCCACGTGACGCTCGCATCGTACGCCGCGCGCGAGAGGCCGACCGCCTGCGAGGCGATGCCGATGCGGCCCGCGTCGAGCACGCCCATCGCGATCGCGAAGCCCTTGCCTTCGGGGCCCAGCATGTCCTGCTTCGCGCAGACGTAGTCGCTGAACTCGATCTCGCACGTTGCCGATGCGCGGATGCCGAGCTTCGGCTCGGTCTTGCCGGCATGGAAGCCCGGCTTCGCCGTGTCGATCAGGAACGCCGACACGCCCTTCGCGCCGATGCCCGGCGTCGTGATTGCGAACAGCACGATGTATTTCGCGACCGGGCCGGAGGTGATCCAGCTCTTCTTGCCGTTGATGACGTAATTGCCGTCGGCGTTCTTCGTCGCGCGCGTGTGCATCGCGGACGCATCCGAGCCCGACTGCGGCTCGGTCAGCGCATAGGCGCCGATCGCCTCGCCCGACGCGACCGCGCGGACATATTTCTGCTTCTGCTCCTCGGTGCCGTATTTCAGGATGCCGTTGCAGTAGAGCGAGTTGTTGACCGACATGATTGTCGAGTGCGCGCAGTCGGCCGCGGCGACCTCGATCATCGCGAGCGCGTATGCGACCGGATCGAGCCCGGCACCGCCGTACTCGTGCGGCACCTCGATGCCCATGAGGCCGAGCTGGCCCATTTCCTGGATGTTCTCGAGCGGGAACTCGCCGGACTTGTCGAACTCGGCCGCGACCGGCGCGATGCGCTTCTGCGCGAAATCACGCGCGATCGACTGGATCGAGAGCTGATCTTCGGTGTAGCGGAAATCCATGGGGCACCTGCGAGTCGGTTCGTCGCCGTCGTTGGGCGAACGCGAGGACGTGGAACTGCGTATTTTACCGGTTCCGCGTTGTCGGCGTGCGGACGCCCCGCTTTAAGCGGAACGGCTCAGCGCAGCGGTTCGGAGAAACTGCACGGCGCACCGCGAACGCGCTGGTCGAGCATCCACGGCAGCAGCGCCGCCTCGCCGTACGCGCGATGCCAGATCACGTGCTGCTCGTTCGGATACTCCGTGTAGCGCGGACGCCCGCCGACGTCGCGCAACGCACGCACGACCGCGCGCGAGCCGACCATCGCGCCGCCGTAGCCGGTCTCGATGTCGGTGTCGTTGTCGTTGTCGCCGTGGAAGATCCACTGCGGCACGTCGCGGATCGTCGAAAGACCGGTGAGCTCGGTCATGCCGGACATCGGCACGCCGGCCGCGAAGCATTGCGGCCAGGTCTTGAGCGCGTCCCAGACGCCGGTGCCGCCGTCCGAGATGCCGGTCAGGATCACGCGGCGCGGATCGATCGGCCAGCGCGCGAGCGCATCGCGAATGACCGCCTCGACGCGTCCAGGCGGCCAGTACGCGCCGGTCGTCTGCGGCGCCGCATAGACGAGCGGCACGCCGCCGTCGATCGCCTGGTCGATCAGCTCCATCGAGCCGTTGCCGTAGCCGGCGAGCTGGGATGCGTTGTCGGTGCCGTCCTGCCAGTCGCCGTGCAGGAAAACGATCAGCGGGATCTTCTCGCCGTTCCGGCGGCCCGGCGTCTCGATCGCACGGTAAGGCACCTTGTCGGCGTCGGCCGTCCAGTATTTGCCGAGCCCGGCCTCTTCGACAGCGGCGGCCGGCAGGGCGAAAAGGACGAGCAGCAGCGACGCGAAAAGAAGGCGCAAGGCCATGGACACCAGCGGTTTCAGCGGCGCGGAGCATAGCCGCCTGGCTTGGACCACGCATCCGGCCGAACGTTGACCGGAGCGGCCGGCGCCGTTACGCTAGCATTTATCTTTCGATCAAGATAAAGCGATACAAGCGACGATGCTCGATCTCGCAGCCACCTCGGCGTTGCTCCGGCTCCTGTCGGACCCGACGCGCGTGCGGCTCCTTGCGCTCCTCGAGCGCGAGGAGCTGACCGTGGCCGAGCTTTCGGCCGTGCTGCGCCTCGCGCAGCCGCGCGTATCGACACACCTCGCCAAGCTCAAGGAAGCCGGCCTCGTGCGCGACCGGCGCGCAGGCGTGTCGTCGTACTACCGCTACAACTCCGAGATCGATCCGCGCGAGAACGCCCTCTTGATCGCGCTCAAGGAGAGCGTCGACGACGCCCTCCTGACCGACGACGAAGCGCGACTTCCGTCCATCCTCGCCAAGCGCGCGCGCGCTGAAGGCTGGGCCGACACGGTCGCCGGCGACATGGAGCGCCACTATTCGCCGGGCCGCACGTGGGAAGCACTTGCGCGCGGCATGACGCAACTCGTCGAGACCGGCGACGTGCTCGACGTCGCTTCGGGCGACGGCGTGCTCGCGGAACTGCTCGCGCCGCGCGCGCATTCGATCGTCTGCGTCGATGCGAGCGAGCGCGTCGTCGCGGCGGCGCGCGAGCGCCTCAAGCCGTTCGCGAACGTCGACGTGCGCACCGGCGACATGCACGCGCTCGACGTCCCGGCCAAGAGCTTCGATCTTGTGCTGCTGCTGCACGCCCTCACCTATTCCGAGAAGCCCGCGGTCGCGGTGGCCGAAGCCGCGCGCGTGCTGCGCAAGGGCGGCCGGCTGCTCGTCGTGACGCTCGGCAAGCACGCGCACCGCACCGCAGTCGAGCCGTTCGATCACCGCAATCTCGGTTTCAAGCCCGAAGAGCTCCGCGAGTTCGCCCGCGCCGCGAAGCTCGACGTCGTCGCCTGCGAGCGGCTGACGCGTGAACGACGTCCGCCGCATTTCGAAGTCTTGAGTCTTCTTGCGAGGAAACCATGAGCAAGACGCTGCCCTGGCAGAATCCCAACCGCGCCGAAGCGCTGCTCGACGCGCTCGCGAATCGCATCCTCGTGATCGACGGGGCGATGGGCACGATGGTGCAGAGCTATCGTCTCGACGAGAGCGACTACCGCGGCGAGCGTTTCGCCGACGGCTTCGACCGTCAGCACGAGCCGGCGCGCGACGCGAACGCGAATCCAGGCGGCGATCTGAAGGGCAACAACGATCTCCTGACGCTGACGCACCCCGACGTGATCTCGGCAATCCACGCGGCGTATCTCGATGCCGGCGCCGATCTCGTCGAGACGAACACATTCAATGCGACGGCGGTCAGCCAGGCCGACTACAAACTCGAGCATCTCGTGTACGAGCTCAATCGCGAGGGTGCGCGCATCGCGCGCGACGCGTGCGATGCCGCCGAAGCGAAGACGCCGGAGAAGCCGCGCTTCGTCATCGGCGTGCTCGGCCCGACGAGCCGCACGGCGTCGATCAGCCCCGACGTCAACGATCCGGGCTTTCGCAACATCGAACTTCGACGAACTGCGCGCGACCTACCGCGAAGCGGCCGAAGGCCTGCTCGACGGCGGCGCCGACGTGATCATGGTCGAGACGATCTTCGACACGCTGAACGCGAAGGCGGCGCTGTTCGCGATCGACGAGCTCTTCGAGGCGCGCGGCGCACGCCTGCCGGTCATGATCTCGGGCACGATCACCGACCTCTCCGGGCCGCACGCTGTCGGGCCAGACGGCCGAGGCGTTCTACGCGTCGATGCGCCACGCGCGGCCGCTGTCGATCGGCCTCAACTGCGCGCTCGGCGCGACGGAGCTGCGCCCGTACGTCGACGTGCTGGCGCAGCGTCGCCGACTGCTACGTCAGCGCGCATCCGAACGCCGGCCTGCCGAACGCGTTCGGCGAATACGACGAAACGCCGGAGCAGATGGCGGCGATCGTCGGCGAGTTCGCGCGCGCGGGCCTCGTCAATCTCGTCGGCGGCTGCTGCGGCACGACGCCGGCGCACATCCAGGCGATCGCCGACGCGGTGCGCAACGTGGCGCCGCGCGCGCTGCTGCGCGCTGCCCGCGAAGCGGCCTGACACAAGGCACATTTTTGGACACGAACCCGCCCCGCTACACGCGCCTTTCCGGCCTCGAGCCGCTGGTCATCACGCCGGACCTTCTGTTCGTCAACGTCGGCGAGCGCACCAACGTCACCGGCAGCGCGCAGTTCCGCAAGCTGATCAAGGACGACCGCTACGACGAGGCGGTCGACGTCGCGCGCCAGCAGGTCGCGAGCGGCGCGCAGATCCTCGACGTCAACATGGACGAGGGCCTGATCGATTCCGAAGCCGCGATGTCGCGGTTCCTGAACCTGATCGCGTCCGAGCCCGACATCGCGCGCGTGCCCGTGATGGTCGATTCGTCGAAGTGGAGCGTGATCGAAGCGGGCCTGAAGTGCCTGCAGGGCAAGGGCGTCGTCAACTCGATCTCGCTGAAGGAAGGCGAAGCGCTCTTCATCGAGCACGCGCGCAAGGTGCTGCGCTACGGCGCCGCCGTGGTCGTGATGGCGTTCGACGAGCAGGGCCAGGCCGACACGTGCGCGCGCAAGGTCGAGATCTGCACGCGCGCCTACAAAATCCTGACCGAAGAAGTCGGCTTTCCGCCCGAAGACATCATCTTCGATCCGAACATCTTCGCGATCGCGACCGGCATCGAGGAGCACGACAACTACGCGGTCGACTTCATCGAGGCGACGCGCATCATCAAGGCGACGCTGCCGCACTGCCACGTGTCCGGCGGCGTCTCGAACGTGTCGTTCTCGTTCCGCGGCAACGAGTCCGTGCGCGAGGCGATCCACGCGGTGTTCCTCTATCACGCGATCCGCGCCGGCATGGACATGGGCATCGTCAACGCCGGCGCGCTGCCGATTTACGACGACCTCGATCCCGAGCTGCGCGAGCGCGTCGAGGACGTCGTGCTCAACCGGCGCAAGGATTCGCACCGAACGCCTGCTGGAAATCGCCGAGCGCTACAAGAAAGGCAGCGGCGAGCAGGCGGCGAACGTAGAGGAGAAGTGGCGCGCGCTGCCGATCCGCGAGCGCCTGTCGCATGCGCTCGTGCACGGCATCGACGCTTACGTCGACGCCGACACCGAAGAAGCGCGCCAGCTGAGCACGCGGCCACTCGACGTCATCGAAGGTCCGCTGATGGACGGCATGAACGTCGTCGGCGACCTGTTCGGCGCGGGCAAGATGTTCCTGCCGCAAGTCGTCAAGTCGGCGCGCGTCATGAAGAAGGCCGTCGCGTACCTGCTTGCCGTACATCGAGGCGGAGAAGCTGCGCACCGGCGACACGGCGCGCTCGAACGGCAAGATCGTCATGGCGACCGTCAAGGGCGACGTGCACGACATCGGCAAGAACATCGTCGGCGTCGTGCTCCGCTGCAACAACTTCGAGGTCATCGATCTCGGCGTCATGGTTCCGGCGCAGAAGATCCTCGACATCGCGAAGGCCGAGAACGCCGACATGATCGGGCTTTCGGGCCTGATCACGCCGTCGCTCGAAGAAATGAGCCACGTCGCGAAGGAGATGCAGCGGCAGGAGTTCCACGTGCCGCTGCTGATCGGCGGCGCGACGACGTCGCGCGCGCACACCGCGCTGAAGATCGAGCCGCACTACAAATCGCCGACGGTCTGGGTGAAGGATGCGTCGCGCGCGGTCGGTGTCGCGCAGTCGCTGATCTCGAAGGAGCTCGTCGACGACTTCCTGGCGCGCGTGCGCGCCGAATACGCCGAGATCCGCGAGCGCCACAAGGACAAGAGCGGCGCGAAGAAACTCGTCACGCTCGACAAGGCGCGCGCGCAACGCTTCGACGGCGACTGGGCGAGCTACGTGCCGCCGAAGCCGAACAACCCCGGCATCACGGTATTCGACGACTATCCGATTGCAGAGCTGATCGCGTTCATCGACTGGACGCCGTTCTTCAACGCCTGGGAATTGTCGGGGCGTTTCCCGGCCATCCTCGACGATGCCGTCGTCGGCAAGCAGGCCACCGAGCTTTATCGCGATGCGCACGCGATGCTCGACAGCATCGTCGCCGAGAAATGGCTGACCGCGCGCGGCGTAATCGGATTCTGGCCGGCGCATGCGGAAGGCGACGACGTCGTGCTTTCCGACGGCCGCGCTACGAAGCTCCATTTCCTGCGCCAGCAGGCCGACAAGCCGGCAGACCGTCCCGATTTCTGCCTCGCCGATTTCGTCGCGCCAAAATCGGCCGGCGCCGCGGACTGGATCGGCGCGTTCGCGGTCACGGCCGGCATCGGCATCGAGGCGCATCTCGAACGCTTCGAGCGCGATCACGACGACTATTCGTCGATCCTTCTGAAAGCGCTCGCCGATCGTCTCGCCGAAGCGTTCGCCGAGCGCCTGCACGAGCGCGTGCGCCGCGAGTTCTGGGGCTACGCACCGGACGAGGCACTCGACAACGAGTGCGCTGATCGGCGAGCAGTACCGCGGCATCCGTCCGGCGCCGGGCTATCCCGCGTGCCCGGACCACACCGAGAAGTCGACGCTGTTCGCACTGCTCGATGCGACGAAGAATGCCGGCATCGAGCTCACGGAAAGCTTCGCGATGTATCCGACCGCCGCCGTGTCCGGATGGTATTTCTCGCACCCGCAAAGCCAGTACTTCGTCGTCGGACGCCTGACGAAGGAACAGGTCGAGGACTACGCCAAGCGCAAGGGCTGGACGCTCGCCCAAGCCGAGCGCTGGCTCGCGCCGAATCTCGACTACGATCCCGAATGACGAACGGGATGGCGCAATGCCATCCCGTTCGCAAGACTTAACGGATCACGTCCCCTGCGGCATCCCGCGCATCGCGCCGAGGAATGCCATGCCGCCGAACACGAAGAACAGCACGAAGCAGACCGCGTAGAGAATCAGCGCGGCGCGGCAGAAGTTCTGCTTGCTCGGATTCGTGCCCGACGAGAATCCCCACACGAACAGCATGATGATGTTCACGAGCGGGATGGCCAGCACGATGAACGTGATGATCCACTCGCCGAGCGAAATCACAGGTGCACTGCGGTTGTCCATTCTTCCTCCCAAGGATGGCTGAATTGCGGCGCGGAACCATCCCGGATCGCGTCCGGGCCCCTTCCGCCAGCGAACGCTAAGCGGGAATGGTGCGCCGCGTCCAATCAAATCGCGCGATGAGGCGATAGCCCGGGGTTATGGGGCTAGCTCGCGTTCGCCTCGCGCTCGACGGCGCGGTCGCGCCGGTGGCGCACGTCGACGACGAGGTTGTAGACCGAGACGAACGCCGGGAAGAGGTTCGAGAGCACGCCGACCGAATCGTTCTTGCCGAACGTGAAATAGCTGACCAGGAGCGCGCTGCCGAACACCGACAGCCACCAGAACGACTGCGGCATGTGCACACGGCGGAGCTTCTTCGTCGCGTAGAGCTGCACGAACCAGCGGCTCGTGAACAGGAACACGCCGAGATAGCCGACGAGTTTCCACGGCGTGACGCCGATGTGGTGGATCGTGAAGAGGACTTCGTTCATGGGCGCCGCCGGGGAGAAAGGCGCGAATATTCTAGGCTTTTCCTTCTCCCGCTTGCGGGAGACAAATCGGCAGGATTGCCGATTTGCACGGTGGAGCCGCCCGAAGGGTGAGCGCCATGGATGGCGCGAATGAACGTGCCGGAGGCGGATGAGGGCACGCTGGGACGGCGCTCCCAAGAGCGCCCTCACCCTCCCCTCTCCCGCGAGCGGGAGAGGGGAAAAGCATGCAGGGTTCGAGGAACTAGACCTAGCCGGCGCGCTCGGCGAGCCACCCGTGAATCGCCGGCGGCACCTCGCGCTGTGCGCGGCCCGACACGTAGATCCCGATGTGCCCGCCCTTGAACGCGAGCTGCGTGTAGTCGTCGGTGCCAACATGGTCGGCAAGCACGCGCGACGCCGACGGCGGCACGAGGTGATCCTGCTCGGCGAAGATATTGAGGACCGGCATCGTCACGTTGCCGAGATCGACGTCGCGCTCGCCGATCTTCAAACCGCCCTTGACCAGCTTGTTGCCCTGGTAGAAGTCCTTGATGAACTGGCGAAACGCTTCGCCGGCCTGGTCGGGCGAGTCGAAGATCCACTTTTCCATGCGCAGGAAGTTCTCGAGCTCGGTCTTGTCGTCGAGGATGTCGACGAGCCCGATGTATTTCTGCTGGTTGAGCCTGACGGGTTTCAATGTCAGGTAGCACCAGTTCATCAGATCGGCCGGCACGTTGCCGAGCGTATCGACGAAAAGATCGGTGTCGACGCCGCGCATCCAGTGCGAAAGCATGTTGTCCGGCGTGTGGAAATCGACCGGCGTGACCATCGTGATCAGGTTCTTGATCTTGTCCGGATGCATCGCCGCGAAGCAGAGCGAGAACGCACCGCCCTGGCAGATGCCGAGCACGTTGATCTTGTCGACGCCGGCATCGCGCGCGACCGCATCGACGCTCCGCGCGATGTAGCCGTTGATGTAGTCGTCGAGCGTGAGCCAGCGGTCGGCGCGATCCGGATAGCCCCAGTCGATCAGGTAAATGTCCTCGCCCTGCTCGAGCAGGTTCTTGACCAGCGAGCGATCGCTCTGCAGGTCAACCATGTACGGCCGGTTCACGAGCGCGTAAACGATCAGGATCGGAATCTTTGCCGTCGGCTTGCGCGGACCCTTGAAGCGATAGACGACGAGCTTGTCCTCGCGATAGATCGCTTCCTTGTCGGTGACGCCGAACTCGACGTCGTCGACCTCGCGCAGCGTCTTCAGGCCTGCCGCGAGCTTCCTCTGCATTTTCAGCGCTTCGTCGAGCGCCTTGGTCGGATCGATGCGGACGGGTTCCATGGCTCAGCGACCTCCACTGCGGCGCGCGGCCGTGTGCTTGCGTGCGGTGTTCGTGAATGCGGCCATGCGTTGCGCGAAGCTCAACACCGGATGGCCGATGCGCGTCGGGGCATGCGCAACTTTCGCGACGCTCTTCTTCGCGACGACGCGCCGTTGCGTTCGCGCCTGCACGCGCGGCTTCGCGCGCGATGCGGGTTTCTTCGCAGGCGGTGGCGGTGCCTTCGCTGCGACCGGCGCCGTGCTCACGGATTCCTTGATGTCGGCACGCAGCGCGACCGCGGCCGGCGGACGCTTCTTCGCGGCCGGACGCGCGCGCTGATGACGCGGCGTCTTCGTCGGTGCCGCGGCGGGCTTCGTCGGCGCGGCGTCGCGCACGTTCGATTTCGTGTTGATGGCCGCCTTCAACGCCGCGACTTCGCGCCGCAGCCGATCGACCTCGCGTGCGAGTTCGCCTGAGCCATCGACCCGGCCGCCGTTGCGCATTTCGCGACGGAGGTCGTGCAAGCGCTGCCCGATGCTGTCGAGCTCGCTGCGAGTCGGCATGCCGAAATCGGTCGCGATGCGCTCGACTTCCTGCTGCATCTGCGAGCGCACGCGCATCTGCGCGTTGACGAGCGCGCCGTAGACCTCGCGGAACTCCGGCGACAGCGCGATCTCGGCGTACGATTCCTCGGCCGCATCGACCCACAGATCATAGAGCCCGCGCAGCGAATCGATCTGCCGGCCCGGCTCCTCGCGCGCGGCGAGCTTGCTCTCGAACTTCTCGAACGCGCGCTGGCTCGATTTCAGGATCAGCGTGTTGTAGCGGCCGTTCTGCTCCTGATAGTCGACGAGCGCCGCCGCCATCTTCTGGTAGTGCTCCTGGTGTTCGCGCAGGAAACCGAACGCGGGCACGCGCAGCCAGCCCTTGATCTCGGCGAACGGATCACCGCCCGGCGCGAACTGCTCCATCATCTGCTGGAAGCCCTTCACGCCCTGCCCCGAAATCTCGTGGAGCGCCGACGCGACCGGATTCGTGAACGCGCCCGCGCCGCCCGGCACGCCGAAACCCGGCATGTTGAAGCCGTTGCGGAGCGCGTCGGTGAAGTTCGTCGCCGAACCGCCGGCCGTGGCGGCCTGAAGCATCGACTGCATGAACGCTGTGAAGCTCTTCGCGCTCGCGAGCACGCGCTCGATCGTCTCGCCCTGCTTGCCGGCGCCCGCGCCCGCGAACATGCGCGACCACTGCTCAAAGCCCTCGTGCCACGGCGCCGCCGAAGGATCCCGGCCGGCGCTGGCGCCCGCCTCGCGCGAGAGGTCCTGCCACGCATTCCAGTACTGGCGCGACAGCGCCTGCCACTGGTCCATCCATTCGTTTTTCGGCATGTTGATCATGGTCGGCAATCCCTGGCGCGACCGGCGCGATGCCGGTTCGGCCGCAGTCTGATGGCTGGCCTCAACGTTACCATGACACCGATGACGGCCCGCCCGCCGGGCCCAACCAAAGTCACTGTGCGCTGGCGCCGTGCCGGACCATAGTGCCCGACCCTTCGACGAGCCGGAGCCCGCGATGCAAGCGATGCGTCCCCTGTCCCGACTGCTGACCGGCGTACTGCTGCTGACTTGCGCGACGTTCGCGCACGCGCAGACGAGCGAATCGCCGGCATTCCAGCCGATGGACGTGTTCCAGCTGCAATGGGCGGACCATCCGCAACTCTCGCCGGACGGCAAGACGATCGTCTACGAGCGCTGCTGGTTCGACGTCATGAAGGACCGCAAGCGCTCGAACCTCTGGATCGTCGGCAGCGATGGCCGCGGCAACCGGCCGCTGACGACCGGCGCCGCGAGCGACGGCGGCGCGACGTGGTCGCCTGACGGCAAGCGCCTTGCGTGGATCGCGGCCGAGGACGGCAAGGCGCAGATTTTCGTACGCTGGATGGATTCGGGCGAATCGGCCGCGGTCACGCATCTGATGCTGTCGCCGCGCGGGCTCAGCTTCTCGCCCGACGGCAAGTGGATCGCGTTCACGATGCGCGTGCCGGCACCCGACCTCACGTTCGCGCAGATGCCGTCGCCGCCGAAAGGCGCCGAGTGGGCGTCGCCGCCACGCGTGATCAATCGCGTCACCTATCGCATCGACGGCAGCGGCTATCTCGATCCCGGCTACACGCAGGTGTTCGTCGTCGCGGCCGACGGCGGCGCGCCGCGGGAGATCACCGAGGGCAAGCACAATTTCATGGGCACGCCGGCGTGGACGCGCGACGGCCGCTCGGTGCTCGTGTCGAGCAACTTCGACGAGGACTGGGAATACGAGCCGCTCGAAAGCGAAATCTTTCGCGTCGACGTCGATTCCGGCGCGACGGCGCAGCTGACGCATCGCAAGGGACCCGATCAAGGCGCCGTCGTCTCGCCGGACGGCAAGCGCGTCGCATGGCTCGGCTTCGACGACAACGGCAAGCCGTACCAGGGCTCGCACGTGTACGTGATGGATCTCGCCGGCGGATCGCCGCGCGCGCTGACCGCCAATTTCGATTTCGACGCCGACGATCTCGACTGGGACGGCAACAAGGGCCTCGTCTTCCACTACGACGATCACGGCATGACGCGCATCGGCTGGGTTTCGGCCGACGGCGGCAAGGTCGAGACGCTCGCCGACGATCTCGGCGGCACGGCGATCGGGCGTCCCTATTCCGGCGGATCGATGTCGATCGCGGGCGGGCGCATCGCGTACACGCGCGTCAGCGCATACCGGCCGGCCGATGTCGCCGTCGTCGAGCGCGGCGGCAAGCCGCGCTCGCTGACCGATCTCAACGCGAACTTCCTCGGCCATCGCGCGCTCGGCAAGGTCGAGGAGATGCGCGTGAAGTCGTCAGCCGACGGGCGCGAGGTCGAGGCGTGGATCGTGACGCCTCCGGACTTCGATCCGACGAAGAAATATCCGCTGATGCTCGAGATCCACGGCGGCCCGTTCGCGAACTACGGCCCGCGCTTCGCGCCCGAGACGCAGCTCTACGCCGCGCACGGCTACATCGTCGTCTACGCGAACCCGCGCGGCTCGACGAGCTACGGCAGCGAGTTCGCGAACCTGATCCAGAACGCGTATCCGGACAAGGACTACGACGATCTGATGAGCGTCGTCGACGCCATGATCGCGCGCGGCTCGGTCGATACGTCGAACCTTTTCGTCACGGGCGGCAGCGGCGGCGGCGTGCTGACGGCATGGATCGTCGGTCACAACGACCGCTTCCGCGCGGCCGTCGTCGCGAAACCGGTGATCAACTGGTACAGCTTCACGCTGACGAGCGATCTCTACGTGCTGTTCTCGCGCTACTGGTTTCCCGGCGTGCCGTGGGAGCAGCAGAAGAACTACATGGAGCGCTCGCCGATCACGTACGTCGGCAACGTGAAGACGCCGACGATGATGATCACCGGCGAGGACGATCACCGCACGCCGAGCTCGGAAGCCGAGCAGTTCTATCAGGCGCTCAAACTGCGCAAGGTCGACACGGCGCTCGTGCGGATTCCCGGTGCTTCGCACGAAATCAATACGCGACCGAGCAACATGCTCGCGCAGGTATTGAATACGATCGGCTGGTTCGAGCGGCACCGCGCGATTCCGATGAACGCAGGCGCGGCCGAGCACTAGGCGCATTCACGACAGGAGCTCATGCATGCGAAGTCTCGTTGCGTCCGCGGCACTTGCGCTCTGCTCGGTCGCCGTCGCGGCGCCGTATACGGCGAAGGGACCGCTGCCGGTAGCGAGCGTGTTCCAGCCCGGCGTCATCTCGACGGCCGACGACGAATCGCACCCGACGTTCACGGCGGACGGCTCGACGCTCTTTTTCCTCAAGAACACGCCGACGTTCCGGCATTGGACGATCGTCGAATCGCATTACGCCGACGGCCGGTGGGGCTCGCCCGAAGTCGCGCCGTTCTCGGGCCAGTACAACGATGCCGACGTGTTCCTCGCGAAGGACGGCTCGCTGTTCTTCATCTCGAACCGGCCGGTCGACGGCAAGCCGCGCAACGACACCGACATCTGGGTCATGCGCAGGAACGGCGCGGGATACGCCGAGCCCGAGCACATCGACGCCGTCGCGAGCGCGAAATACGAATGGTTCCCGACGGTCGCGGACGACGGCACGCTCTACTTCGGCTCCGGCCGCACGGAAGGCAGCCTCGGCGGCACCGACATCTGGCGCTCGCGTCTCGTCGACGGCAAATATCAGCCGCCCGAGAACCTCGGACCTGTCATCAACACGGCCGGCAACGACACCGAAGCGTGGATCGCGCCCGATCAGAGCTACCTGATCTTCTCGACCGACGGCCGCAAGGACACGCGCGGCGCCGACGACATCTACGTCAGCCACCGCAACGGCGATTCTTGGACCGAGCCGCGCAACCTCGGCGATGCGGTGAACTCCGCGGGCTCGGAATACGGCGCGAAGCCATCACCGGACGGGAAGTACCTTTTCTTCTGCAGCAACCGCGCGCTCGCCGACAGGCCGCTCGATCACCGGCTCAACTACGCGGAGCTGACGCGAACGCTGCATGCGCCTGGCAATGGGCTCAACGACATCTACCAGGTCGACATGAGCGCGCTCGATATCGCGCACTAGCCGCCGCGATCAGCGTGTGTAGACGTAGACGGTCGCCGGCGGAACATTCAGCCAGGCAACGCCGGCGCGCGTGGCCTTGAGGCCAAGCTCGGTCAGAAGCTCGCGCGACACGGGGCTCGCCGGTCCGTATGTGAACTGGATGAAGCATCCGCCCTCGCGCAGCACGTCGAAGACGCCGGTGAGGATCGCGCGCTGCGTTGCGCGCGGCATCGAGAGCATGCCAAGACCGCTGACGACTGCGTCGATGCCGCTCGCTTCGTCGGTCGATCCGCTATGGCGGACGATCGACTTCAGCTTCTGCGCATCGCCACAGACGACGTGGACCGACGGGAAGCGCTGCATCAGGAGCTGGTGCAGCTCCTCGTTCAGCTCGACGACGAGGAGCTTCGCGGGCTCGATCCCGTGCTCGAGCAGCGCCTGCGTGAAGACGCCGGTGCCGCCGCCGAGCTCGACGATGTGCTGCGCGCCCGCCGGTAGCTGTTCGATCATGAGCTTGGCGAGCTGGCGGCTCGACGGCGACAGCGCCGCCATCGCACGCGGGTTGCGCAGCCACTGGCGGAAGAACGTCCACGCATCCGGCTGGACGGGCTCGCCACGGCGGCTTTGCGCGTCGCGTCTTGCGCGGGGTCGATCGTGGCTCATGCGCAGTCCTGACGGGAAAGGCCGCGATGATAGCGCGTGGCGCCGGCCGGCGGCCTCTGCAGCGCACCATGCCCCTGGGACTGCCGGAAAGAGGGCCAGAAATAAGAAACCCCGCGACGACCAGGGGAAATCGTCGCGGGGCGGATACGCTGGTAACGGGGAAGGGGGAGGGAGGGGTACGCTACCAGCGCTGAGCGTCAACCGCGGTCAGTGACCGTGGTAGTAACCGGTGTTGTGATAACCGCCGTTGTGATAACCGCCGTGGCCCCCGCCGCCATGGCCGTAATAACCGCCATGACCGTGGTAGCCGCCGCCGTGAGAGTGGCCGTGCCCGTAGTAACCGCCGCCACCGTAGTAAATCGATGCGCCATATGACGGGTAGTAGTACGACGGGTAGTAAGCCGGGTAGTAGGCCGGCGCGTAGTAAGCCGGTGCCGGGTAGTACGCGGCGCCATAGCCGTAACCGCCGCCGTAGCCGTAACCACCGTAGCCGTAAGCCGGCACGCCGATGCTGAGACCGAAACTGACGTGCCCGTGAGCGAACGCAGACGGCGCTGCGAACGCCGCAGTGGCCATTACGAGGCCCAGCAACGCGGAGCGAACGCTGTTCTTGCGCAGTGACATGGTTGCAATCCCTCCTTCAGGACTGACTCGCATGGTGGGGTCGGAGCCCTGAATCGCCACTGAAATTGTTGGGCCTGCCGCGTTAACGGAACGTCAGCGTTTTGCAACGATCAGGTTGTCGCGCGGTCGATCTCGAAACATGAATGGATGCGCGGATTGCGCGAGAAATCGAACGGAATCGTCGAGGCTGTGATGTCGCGCACATCGCAACCGTCGAGTGCTTCGCGATCCAGCCTGAACCGCCGCGCGTTGTTGGAAAAAAGCACCAGCCCGCCGCGCGCGAGCCGGGCAACACACAATTTCAGAAGCCGCACATGATCGCGCTGGACGTCGAAGTCCTCGGTCGTGCGCTTGGAGTTCGAGAATGTCGGCGGATCGACGAAAATGAGGTCGTAACTGCCGCGGTCGTGCTCGAGCCACTTCAGCACATCGGCTTGCACCAGCAGGTGCGGCGCGCCGGTGAAACCGTTCAGCGAAAAATTGCGCGACGCCCATTCGAGATACGTCGCCGAAAGATCGACGCTCGTCGTCGAGCGTGCGCCGCCCGCCGCCGCGTGGACGCTCGCCGTCGCCGTGTAGCAGAAGAGATTCAGGAAGCGCTTGTCGCGCGCGATCTCGCCGATGCGGGCGCGCAGCGGACGATGGTCGAGGAACAGGCCGGTATCGAGGTAGTCGAAGAGGTTCACCTCGAGCTCGAGGCCGCCCTCGTCGACAACGAGGAACTCGCCGCGCTCGTCCATGCGTCCGTACTTCGAGCCGCCCTTCGCCTTGTAGCGCGTCTTCAGCGCGATGCGTTCGCGCGGAACCTCGAGCGCGACCGAGGCGGCGCGCACGAGATCGCGCAAGCGGTCGCGCGCGACGTGCTCGGGGATGTCGCGCGGCGGCGCATATTCCTGGATGTGCAGCCAGACCGTCCCGGCGCCCTCGCCGGCCACGGCCGTATAGATGTCCACGGCTGCCGCGTACTCCGGAATATCGGCGTCGTAGATGCGATAGCAGCCGATCCCTTCCTTGGCCAGGCGTTTGCGGACGTGCCGCGCGTTCTTCGTGATCCGGTTCGCGACCGATTCGGCGCCGGCCGACAGCGGCTTGTCGACGCGCTCGCGCTTGGGCTCGCTCGCCGCGAGATCGAACACGAGCAGCCGGCATTCGAGCGCGCCGTTGAACAGCACGTAGCGCTTGTGCGCGCGCAGGCCAAGCGCGTGGCCGAGTTCGTCGTCGAGCGTGATGATCGACGCGCGCCAGCCGGTGAACTCGTGGAGCAAGCGCGTGCCGAGCTGCGCGTAAAGCGCGGGCAGCTCCTTGCGCTCGCCGATCCGCTCGCCGTACGGCGGATTGCAGACGACGAGCCCGCCGTTCGTTTCGGCCGGCCGATGCAGATGCTCGACATCCTGCCGCGCGAGCTGGATGAATCCTGCGAGTCCCGCCGCCTGCGCGTTGCGCTTCGCCTCGTTCAGCACGCGCGGATCGGCGTCGTAGCCGAAGAACACCGGCGGCAGCTTGCGCAGGTTCTCTTCCGCGCGCGCCTTCGCGGCGTCGTGCAATGACGCCCAGAGCGCCGCGTCGTGCCCACGCCAGCCGAGGAATCCGAAATAATCGCGCTGAAGTGCCGGCGCGACATCGGCCGCCATCGAGGCGCCCTCGATCAGCAGCGTCGCCGAGCCGCACATCGGATCGACGAGCGCACCACCGTTCGCGAACGCTTCGCGCCAGCCGCCGCGGATCAGCATCGCGGCCGCGATGTTCTCCTTCAGTGGCGCCTCGCCCTGCCCTCGCCGCCAGCCGCGCCGGTGCAGCGGCCCGCCGGAAAGATCGAGCGACACGGTCGCGACGTTGCGATGCAGCCGCACGTTGATGCGCACCGACGGACGTTCGAGATCGACACCGGGCCGCGCGCCGACGCGATCGCGGAACTGGTCGACGATCGCATCCTTGACGCGCTGCGCGGTGTACTGCGTGTGATTGAGCGTGCTCGTCGTGCCGACCGCGTCAACCGCGAGTGTGCCGCCGACGTCGAGATGCAGGCTCCAGTCGATCTTCTGCACGCCGTCGTAGAGCGCGTCGGCGCTCGGTACGTCGAACTCCGCGAGCGGCATCAGGATGCGGCTGGCGAGCCGCGATTCCAGACAGGCGCGATAACCGATCGAGAGCTCGCCCGCGAACGCGACGCCGGCGAGCTTCTCGTGCACGTCGCTCGCGCCGAGCGCCGCGAGCTCGTCGCGCAGGAGGTATTCGAGGCCTTTCGCGCAGGTCGCGAAATACGCGCGCGAGCTCACGTCAGTCGAGCCCGGCGAGGAAGCGGTGGAACATCTCGGCACAGAAGCCGACGTGCTTGCCGAGGCGATGGTCGTCGTCGACGAGGTGCAGCGTCGCGCCGTGCGCGCGCCCGAAATCGATCGCGGCGTCGACGGGACAAAGCTCGTCGTTCCAGCCGTGCACCATCGCGATCGGCGCATTGCCGGCCGCGAAGCGGCGCCAGTAGCCCGAAACCTCGAGCGGCAACGCGATCAGGAACAAGCCGATCGACTCGCGCTCGAGCGATGCAAAGCCCGAGACGAACGCGCCCATGCTCGATCCGCCGAACACGACGCGCCCGTCGGCCGGCGTGTTCGCGAGCACGCGCGCGATGCGCGCGTCGATCGCGCGTGGGTCCTTGCGCGCGTCGATGTCGAGATAATCGGGGCGCACGCTGCGCCATCCGAGCACGTCGGCGACGCGCGCGAGCGCTGAGACCTTGGTCGCGTTCGGGCCGCTTTCGAGGCCGTGCGAGAGGATGACTGTGCCTTTCATGAGGCCGCGATCGTAGCATCCCGGCTGCGCGCGACGCCGCGCGCGTGCGACACTTCGCGCATGCCCGCGACGCTTCTGATCCAGGACTGGCCGCTGCCGTACGAAGCGCGTCTCGACGAGCGCCCCGCGAGCGCCGTCGATCTCATCGTCGTGCACTGCACCGAGCTTCCGGACATGCATCTCGCGCGCGAGTTCGGCGAGAAGGTGCGCTACGAGAAAGGCACCGGCAACAGCGGCCACTACTACGTCGACCGCGATGGCGCGGTGTTCCGCTTCGTCGCCGACACGCGCGTCGCGAATCAGACGTTCGGCTACAACGCGCGCTCGATTGGCATCGAGCTCGTCAACCGCGGCCGCTATCCGTACTGGAACGACACAAAGCACCAGGCGTTCACCGAACCGTATACGCAAGAACAGATCGACTCACTCCGCGCGCTGCTCGGCCAGTTGAAGAACGACCTGCCGAATCTTCGCTACATCGCGGGACACGAGGATCTCGACCGCAGGCTCGAGCCCGCGGCTGACGATCCGTCGACGCTGCTGCCACGGCGGCAGGATCCGGGCCCGCTGTTTCCGTGGGATCAGGTGCTGGACGGCAGCGGGCTCGAACGCCTCCATCCGAAGGACACGGGCGGCGGGTAAATCGGCGGCGGCTATACTGCGCGCCCGCCCGCGATTCCAAGAACAATGTCCAACGCTCTCGTCGACGAACTCGTCGACCTGCTCCGCCTCGAACGGCTCGAAGACAACCTCTTCCGCGGCGAAAGCCGCGACATCGGCACGCATCGCGTGTTCGGCGGGCAGGTGCTCGGCCAGGCGCTGTCGGCGGCGCAGCAGACCGTCGAGCCCGAGCGCAGCGCGCATTCGCTGCACGCGTATTTCCTGCGCGCCGGCGACATCGACGGCACCGATCGTCTACAACGTCGACGCGCGCGCGCGACGGCGGCAGTTTCTCGGTACGGCGCGTCGTCGCGATCCAGCACGGCCAGCCGATCTTCAACTGCTCGGTGTCGTTCCAGATCTCCGAGCCCGGTGTCGAGCATCAGCTGCCGATGCCAGCGGTGCCCAAGCCCGCCGATCTTCCGTCCGGCCCGCAGATTCCGCCGGAAGAGCTCGCGCTCGTTCCCGCGAAGCTGCAGCGCTGGCTCGCAATGCGCGGGCCGTTCGAGTTCCGCCGCGTCTATCCGCGCGACGAGCTCAATCCCGGCAAGCAGCCGCCGTATCAGCACGTCTGGTTCCGGCTGATCGACAAGGCACCGGACGACGTCGTCCTGCACCGCGCGATGCTTGCCTATGCATCCGATTTCCACCTGATCGGCACGACGACGTTTCCGCACGGGATCTCGTACCTGCAGAAGCAACGTGCAGATGGCGAGCCTCGATCACGCGCTGTGGTTCCACCGGCCGTTCCGCGTCGACGAGTGGCTCCTGTATTCGTGCGACAGTCCGTCCGCGCAGGGCGCGCGCGGCCTCGCGCGCGGCATGATCTACACGCGAGGACGGCCGGCTCGTCGCATCGACGGCGCAGGAAGGCTTGATCCGGCTGCGCCCGGAGTAATATTCCTCGCATGCGCCAGATTTATTCGTCGCCACGCCAGGCCAACATCGATCGCGTCGTGCAGCTCATGACCGAGCACGGTGTCCAGACGACGGTCAGCAACCGCCGTGCGTACCAGGGCTCGGACTGGAAGCGGTTCAGCTACACCGCGAAAGGCGATCGCGATTCCTGGCCGCAGGTCTGGGTCGTCCGCTCGGAGGATCAGACGCGCGCGCGCCAGGTGCTGCGCGAAGCCGGCCTCGAGCCCGCGACGCGCTTCGCCGACGAGCTCGCCGCCGCGCGCGGCGCCGGCGACACCTCGCGCCACAAGCAGGCGTCGATGCGCTTCAAGCTGGTGGTCTTTGCTCTTATCGCAGGTGTGATAGCCCTCATTGCATTGACCGGGCTGTCGCGCTAAACATTCCGCCATGCGCTCGGACGTCGTCCGCCTGTTCCAGACCCTGCCGCACGCGTGCGGCTACTTCAGCGAGCGCACGGCGCAGAACCTCGTCATCGATCCGAGCGCGCCGCAGCTGCCGCAGCTCTACGATCTCGCCGTGCTGCGCGGTTATCGCCGCGCCGGCGGCCACGTCTATTACCCGCACTGCGGCAACTGCAAGGCGTGCATCGCGTGCCGCGTACCGGTCGCGCGCTTCGAGCCGAGCCGCAGCCAGCGGCGCTGCATCGCGCGCAATGCCGGCCTCGAGATCCGCATCGTGCCGGCCGGCTACAGCGAGGAGCATTTCGCGCTGTATCGGCGCTACCTGCAGACGCGCCATCCGGCGGGCGGCATGGACGATGCGCGGCCCGAGGATTTCGCGCGGTTCCTCTACACGTCGTGGAGCCCGACGCGCTTCATCGAGTTCCGCGAGGACCGCCGCCTGATCGCGGTCGCGGTCACCGATTTCTGCGCGGGCGGACTCTCGGCGGTCTACACGTATTTCGATACGAGCGATCCCGCGCGTGCGCTCGGCACGTACGCGATCCTGAGCCAGATCCGCCTCGCGCGCGAGCGCGCGCTCGAGCATCTTTATCTCGGCTTCTGGATCGAAGGCCATCAGAAGATGGACTACAAGTCGCGCTTCCGGCCGCTCGAAGTGTTGCGCAACGGCGTGTGGGGCGAGCTGCCGGCGAAGAGCTAGACGAAGCCGATCTCGTGCTCGCCGTGCATCGACATGACGAGCTTCACCATCGACGACGGAATCATGATCACGAGCTCGAGCGCCTGCCCCTGCGCGCCCTGCCCCGCGAGCTTCATCTCGAAGAACGGTCCCGACGCGTCGATCTCGGCGCAGACGATGTGCGGTCCCATCGGCGCATCGCGGACGTAGGGCTTGACCGGATCGCCGAGCGCCTCGAGCGCCTGCGGGAACAGGAAGACGGCGTAGTTCGGCGAGTCTGCCATTGCGGCTCCGCTGAGTTTCGGGTCGTCGTTCGAGTCAGAGCTCGAACGAAAGTTTCGCGGCCGCGCGCCGGGCTTTTGCACGCGCCGATTCGATATCGCCATCGCGCGCGAGCGTGACGGCCATGCGCCGGTGTCCGCGCACCTCGGGTTTTCCGAAGATGCGCAGCATCGTGTTCGGCTCGGCGAGCGCATCGGCCACGCCGTGATAGCGCAGCCGATTGCCGTCGCCTTCGACGAGCACGGCGCACGATGCGGATGGCCCTTGCTGCAGGATCAGCGGAATCGGCAAGCCCAGAATCGCGCGCGCGTGCAGCGCGAACTCCGAAAGATCCTGCGAGATCAGCGTGACGAGCCCGGTGTCGTGCGGCCGCGGGCTGACCTCCGAGAAGATCACGCGATCGCCCTTGACGAAGAACTCGACGCCGAAGAGCCCGAAGCCGCCGAGCGCGGCCGTGATCGCGCCGGCCTGACGCTGCGATTCGGCGAGCGCCGCCGCGCTCATCGGCTGCGGCTGCCACGATTCGCGATAGTCGCCGGCTTCCTGCAGATGGCCGATCGGCGCGCAGAAATCGGTACCGCCGGTGTGGCGCACCGTGAGCAGCGTGATCTCGTAATCGAAATCGACGAACCCTTCGACGATGCAGCGGCCTTGCCCGGCGCGGCCGCCCGATTGCGCGTAGTCCCACGCAGCATCGATCGTCGGCTTCGCGGCGCACGATGCTCTGGCCCTTGCCGCGAGCTCGACATCACCGGCTTGATCACGCACGGCAAGCCGAGCACGTCGACCGCAGCGCGGTATTCTTCGTGCGAATCGACGAAGCGATAGCGCGACGTCGGCAACTTCAGCTCTTCGGCAGCGAGCCTGCGAATCCCTTCGCGATTCATCGTCAGCCACGCGGCGCGCGCGGTCGGAATCACGCGGAGGCCTTCCTTTTCGAGCTCGACCAGCGTCGGCGTCGCGATCGCCTCGATCTCCGGCACGACGAGGTCGGGTTTTTCGAGCGCGATCACGCGGCGGAGCTCATCGCCGTCGAGCATGTTGATGACGTGGCTGCGATGCGCGACCTGCATCGCCGGCGCGTTCGCGTAGCGATCGACCGCGATGACCTCGACCGCGAAGCGCTGCAGCTCGATCGCGACTTCCTTGCCGAGCTCGCCGCTGCCGAGCAGCATCGCGCGGATCGCGGTATCGGTGTGCGGCGTGCCGAAAGGTTTCATCGTTCTTTCGTTAGCGAGTCGAAGAGCGGCAACGGGTGCCATCAGGCACAATGCGCGCGTCACAGGGATTCTCGCATGTCTCGTCTGGTTCTGATCGTCCTCGCTTTCGTCTCGCTCGGCGCATCCGCCGCACCGCCGGAAGACCAGTGGTTCACGGTGCTGCTCGACGGCCGCAAGATCGGCTCGTTCGAATCGACGCGCGAAGTGCGCGGCGGTGAGGTCGTTACGACGCAGACGCTCGACCTTTCGATCGAGCGCGCCGGCACCGCGGTCGGCATGACGAGCAAGGAGACGACCGAGGAAACGCCGGACGGAAAACCCGTTGCGTTCCATGCGCTGTCGAAGCTTTCGGGCGGCGAGACGACGATCGACGGCACCGTGCACGGCAACAAGGCCAGCGTGAAGACGATGACCGGCGGCGCATCGCAGACGCGCGAGATCGAATGGCCGAAGGGCGCGATGCTGCCGGAAGGCCTGCGCCTCGCCGGGCTTGCGAAGGGCCTTGCACCCGGCACGCGCTACAGCGCGCTCGCGTTTCAGCCATCGAGTCTCGACGTCGCCGAAATCGAGACGCACGTCGGCGACAAGGAATCGGTCGACATGCCGGACGGCGTGAAGATGCTTACGGCGGTCGAGCAGACGATGCTGCTCGGCGGCGCGCCGGTGAAGAGCCGGCTCTGGGTCGATGCGGATCAGACCGTGCACAAGCTCACGATGCCCGTCATCGGCGTCGATCTCGTGCTGCTCGCGTGCGATCGCGAATGCGCGACGGCGCCGAACCAGGGTACCGACATCTTCGACCGCACGATCATGGAATCGCCGCGCGCACTGACGCGATCGGAGCTCGATCACGGGATCCGCTATGTGCTCGCGCCGAGCGACGGCGGCGATCCGCTGAAATTGCCGGACACCGGCGAGCAGCGCGTCGTCGCAGAGGGCAACACGCTCGTCGTCGAGATCACGCCCGCGCCGCGCGCCGGCGACGAGAAGAAACCCGATCAGGCCGACTTCGCGCCGAATGACTGGCTGCAGAGCAAGGCGCCCGATGTCGAATCGCTCGCGAAGAAGGGCGCGGGCGGCGCGCGCGATCCCGCCGCGCAGATGAAGCAGCTCGAGACGTTCGTGCGCGGCTACATCTCAAACAAGACGCTCGGCGTCGGCTATGCGTCGGCGCTCGAAGTCGTGCACAAACCTGAGGGCGATTGCACGGAGCACGCCGTGCTGCTCGCGGCACTCGGCCGCTCGCTCGGCATCGCGACGCGCGTCGTCGACGGCCTCGCGTACGCGCCGGGCTTCGCCGGAAGGCAACGCGTGTTTGTGCCGCACGCGTGGGTGCAGGCGTGGGTCAACGGGCGCTGGCAGAGTTTCGACGCGGCGCTGCCGGGATTCGACGCCGGGCATATCGCGCTATCGGTCGGCGATGGCGATCCGTGGCGGTTCTACGCAGGGCTCGACATGCTCGGGCGCGTGTCGCTGCGCGAAGCCACGCCGCTGCGCAGCGAGCTGGTTCGCTGATTTATCTAGGTTTTTACCTGTCTTAGCCCTCCCTTCAAGGGGAGGGTTGGGTGGGAATGGTGTTCGTCGCTCGCTCATTCCTCGCTGGCTCTGATGATATCTTTATGATATCGTTTAGCCACAACCGAGGAGCTCAGGCCATGAACGAACGCAACGCGTTTTCCCTGCCCGGCATTCCGATGGCGCTGCTCGATGTCGCGGTCTGGCTGCTGCTGGCGTTCTGGTTGTTCACGTCGGTGCGCGAACCCTCGCCGGGCAACATCGCCTTCTTCGGACCCACGGCTGCGATCCTGCTGTTCCTCAGCAAGGGCTTCTTCCAGGTGCAGCCGAATCAGGGCCAGGTCATGCAGCTCTTCGGCCGCTACTCGGGCACGGTGCGCGACGAGGGCCTGCGCTGGACGAACCCGTTCTACGCGAAGCGGCCGGTCTCGCTGCGCGTGCGCAACTTCGAATCGTCCAAGCTCAAGGTCAACGACAGCGACGGCAATCCGATCGAGATCGCAGCCGTCGTCGTCTGGCAGGTCGTCGACACGGCAGAAGCGGTTTTCGAAGTCGACGACTACGAGAACTTCGTGCAGATCCAGTCCGAATCGGCGCTGCGCCAGATGGCGCAGAGTTACCCATACGACTCGCACGACACCGGCCAGCCGTCGCTGCGCAGCCACGGCGACGAAGTGAATACGCATATCCGGAGCGAAATCCAGTCGCGGCTCGGCAAGGCCGGCGTCAGCGTCATCGAGGCGCGCATCAGCCATTTAGCGTATGCGCAGGAAATCGCGCAGGCGATGCTGCAGCGTCAGCAGGCCGGCGCGATCATCGCAGCGCGCACGCGCATCGTCGAAGGCGCTGTCAGCATGGTCGAGATGGCGCTCGCCGAGCTCAGCAAGCGCGGCGTCGTTGATCTCGACAATGAGCGGCGCGCGGCGATGGTGTCGAACCTGCTCGTCGTGCTCTGCGGCGATCGCGCGACGCAGCCGGTCGTCAACACCGGCACGCTGTACACGGGTTGATGCCGATGCGAGCGCGCACGGCGTGAACGACAAGAAAGCGTATCCGTTGCGCATCAGCATCGAGGTGCTCGATGCGGTGCAGCGCTGGGCCGACGACGAGCTGCGCTCGGTCAACGCGCAGATCGAATACGTGCTGCGCGATGCCCTCCGGAAATCCGGCCGCATCAAGGAGCCGCACGACGGCGCTGGCGGCGCAAAGAAGAAGTGATGCGCTACAGTGCGCGCGCCGTTCGCCGAAGGAGCGTTCCGATGCTGCGTCCAACGATTGTCGCGATGTTCGTGCTCGCCTTGCCTGCAGCGAATGCCCAGGACGCGAGCGCCGCCTCCCCGCACGCGCTTTGCGAGACGCACGCGGACGCGATGCTGAGCGCGCTCGGCGAAGCGAAGTACGACGCCGCGGCTGCCGACTTCGACGACGCGCTTCGCGCACGCTACACGCCCGCGAAGCTCAAGCAGGATTACGAGTGGCTGCCGTCGAACTACGGCAAGGTGCTCGGCCGCGGCCGTCCGCACAGCGCCGAGATCGACGGCCGCACGGTGGTGATGACGCCGCTGATCTACGAGAACGGCACGTCGACGGTCGAAGTCCGCTGTGACGCGGCGGGTGCGATCTCCGAGCTCAAGCTCCTGCCGACGCAGGCGATGGGCCAGCCGATGGTTCACCCGTAGACTTGCGATCTCACAGTCGAGATTCAGCCGCGCCGTGATCTCATCCGCCCCCATCCGAGCCGCCCCCATCCGAACCGGAGCTTCCCGCATGTCGATCCGCGTGCTCGCACTGGCACTCCTCGCCGGCGTCGCCGTGGCCGAGGCCGCGCCACCGCAAAAGACGCCGAAGACCGACGAGGCGACGACGCAGCAGGCGCCCGAAGCGCTCGATGTCGACGCGATGGCGCGCGCGAAGGACGAGAGCGCCGCGACGCCGCCCACAGCCGATACGCCGCCGCCTTCCGAAGCGCCGCCGGCTGCGACACCGGCGCCGGAGCCCGCACCGTCCGAAGCGCCGCCACCGGTTGAGGCGCCGCCTGCAACCGAAACACCCGCATCCGCCGCGCCTGCACAGGCCGCCGAGACGCCGGAGACGAAGAAGCCCGCCGCCGCCGCGGAATCGGCCGCCGACAGCCAGGCGCTCAGCCTTGCCGCGAGTTGCACCGCGCGCGCGACGAGCATGCTCGACGAAGCGCAGAAATCCGACTTCGGCGGCGCGACGCGCGACTTCACCGCGAAGATGCGCACCGACATGCCGGCGCCGAAGTTGAAGCAGCAGTGGGACTCGCTCGCGCAGTTCGGCAAGCTCGTCGCGCGTGGCCAGGCGCACCTCAGCAGCGGCCAGGGCTACACGCTGGTGATGATTCCGCTGATCTTCGAGAAGACGAACCTCGTCGCGCAGATCGCGTGCGGCAGCGACGGGCGCATCGCGGGCTTCCACGTGACGGCCGCGCCGAAGCCGCAGTTCTGACGCACGCGATGCCGACGAATCCCGCGCCGCCCCTGCCCTGCGACGCCGCGCGCCGGCGCAAGGTCATCGCCGAAGCAATCGCACTCGGCGTGCCGATCGACTACGGACGCACGCGAAAGCTCAATCTCGTGCGCGAGCCCGGCGAGCTCGCATCGATCGGCGCCGACATCTACGAACGCATGCAATGGCTCGCGCCGCGCGCTGCGCGCGCGTTCGTGCGCATGCGCGAAGCCGCGCGCGCGAACGGGATCGCGCTCGATGTCGTCTCGGCGTATCGCTCCGCCGACTATCAGCTCGGTATCGTGCGACGCAAGCACAAGCGCGGGCTCGGGATGGCGGAAATCCTTCGCGTCAGCGCGGCGCCGGGGTACAGCGAGCATCACTCCGGACGCGCCGTCGACGTCACGACGCGCGGCTACGCGCCGCTCGAGGAAGAGTTCGAACGCTCGCCCGCGTTCGCGTGGCTGAAGCGCCACGCGTCGCGGTTCGGATTCCGGCTTTCGTATCCGAGGAAGAATCGCCACGGCATCGCGTACGAGCCGTGGCATTGGTGCTGGCACGCGTCGCGTAAACGCTAGTCGCTTGCTTCGCTCTTCCCCCTCTCCCGCAAGCGGGAGAGGGGAAACGCATGCGAACGTGCGGGCAGCTACCAGACTTCGCAGCGATCGGCGCCCTGGCGCACCATCGGCGCGTCGTCCTTGCACTGAAACGCCGCCTTGAACTCCGGCAGGTTCGAGAGCGGCCCGTTGACGCGATACTTCGCGATCGGATGCGGATCGCCCTGCACCATCGTGCGCTGCGTTTCCGGACGGATCTCGTCGCCGCGCCACTGGCCCCAGGCGAGGAAGAACTGCTGGTCCGGCGTGAAGCCGTCGATCGTCGCCTCGGGCGCCTTGCCCTCGCGCGATTTCCGATAGGCGCGATACGCGATCTTCGCACCGGCGAGATCGCCGATCGATTCGCCGAGCACGAGCTTGCCGTTGTGGTGGATGCCGGGCTCGATGAAATAACCCTCGAACTGATTGACGACGCACTGGCCGCGCTCTGTGAATTTCTTGAGATCGTCCGGAGTCCACCAGTTGTCGAGCTTGCCCTGCGCGTCGAACTGCGCGCCCTGATCGTCGAAGCCATGGCTGATCTCGTGGCCGATCACGACGCCGATCGCGCCGTAGTTCACGGCGTCGGTTCCGCTCATGTCGAACGCCGGCGGCTGCAGGATGCCGGCCGGGAACACGATCTCGTTGAGCAGCGGGTTGTAGTACGCGTTCGACGTCGGCGGCGTCATGCCCCAGCGCGCGCGGTCGACCGGCTTGCCGATCTGCTTGCGATTGTCGTCGACATTCCAGCGCGACGCCGCGACGACGTCGTTCCAGTACGAGCCGCGGCCGATCGTGACGCCGGCGTAGTCCTTCCACTTGTCGGGATAGCCGATCTTCGGATTGAACGTCGAGAGCTTCTCGAGCGCCTTCTTCTTCGTCGCCGCATCCATCCAGTCCGCGCCTTCGATCGTGTCGTGCATCGCGAGCAGGATGTTCTTGACCATGTCCTGCATGCGCGCCTTCGCTTCGGGCGGGAAATACTTCTCGACGTACTTCTTGCCGAGCGCCTCGCCGAGCTGGTTGTCGGTCGCCTCGGCGCAGCGCTTCCAGCGCGGCTTCATCTCGGTCGCGCCGGTCAGGTACTTGCCGTTGAACGCGAAGTTCTCCGCGACGAACGGCGCCGACAGCGCGTCGGCGGCCGCGTTCAGCACCTGCCAGCGCAGGTACGTCTGCCACTGCGGGATCGGCGTCGATTTCAGCTCCTTGTCGACCGCCGCGACGAACTTCGGCTGCTGCACGTTGAGATCGCCATGCGGGATCTTCGCGGCGTCGAAATACGCGCCCCAGTCGAACGACGGCGCGCTTTCTTGCAGGTCGACGAACTTGGTCGTGTGGTCCTGCTGCTTCGGATCGCGGAGCGCCACGTTGTCGAGCGAGGCCTCCGCGAGGCGCTTCTCGAACGCGAACACGGTCGCGGCATCGGCCTTTGCGGCATCGGGTTTGGCGCCGGCGAGCTCGAACATCTTCTGCACGTGCTCCAGATATTTCGCACGCGCCTCCACGAAGCGCTTTTCGGTCTTGAGGTAATAGTCGCGATCGGGCATGCCGAGCCCGCCCGCGCTGATGTTGGCGACCATCTGCGTCGGATCGTGCAGGTCCTGCGCGGCGTACAGCACGAACGGCGCGCCGATGCCGACGTCGTGCAGGTGCGAGATCGTGTGCTCGACGTCGGCCTTGCGTCTTGATCGCGCCGATCTCGTCGAGCATCGGCTGCGCGGGTTTGAGGCCGAGCGCGTTGACCTGCGATCTCGTCCATGCAGGCCGCATAGAAGTCGCCCGAAAGCTGCTCGGAACTGCCAGCCGGCCAGTCGGACTTCTTCGAAAGATCGGCGAGGATGTCGCGCACGTGCTCCTTGTTGATCTCGCCCGATTCCCAGCGCTTGCTCCAGCGATCCATGTAATCCGGGATCGGATGATCCTCGCGCCAGGTGCCGTTCGCGTACGTCGAAGAAATCGGTGCACGCCTGTGCGCTCTTGTCCATGTCCGCCGTGTCGATGCCATGCTGCGCGGCCGATGCCGCGAGCGTCGCCGTCGCGAAGCACAACGCCACGGCACGCACCAGCGCGTTCCGCGATTTCGAATTCCTTGCGAGCTCGATCATGAATGCCGTCCCCGTTGGTTGACAGCCGATTCTTGGCGAGGCGCCCGCAGAATGAATGGGCCGAACGGCATGGTTCGCGAGCTTGGCCCGTGCCCGCCGCGCGGCGGACCGTCAATGCGAACGATGGTCGTGGTCCCGGTGCGCGCGATCGTGGAACAGGTGCACGAGAAACGGCACGAGCGCCGTGAGGCCGAGCACCCAGTGCAGCGTCGATGTCGAGAGCCGCCAGCGATCGTCGGCGATGTAATAGAGCAGGTAACCGCTGCCGACGAGCAGCAGCAGCGCGCGACCGAGATGATGCCGCTCGTGCGGCGATGGTCGCGCCGCCAGTTCGGCGCGACGTGCACAGCCCAGAGCAGCCCGCCGAGCCAGATCGTGCCGAACGCGAACAGCGCGTGCGCGCGCAGCGCCCATGGCTGCAGCGGGTGCGGCGTCACGCCGAACTCGCCGGCTCGCTGAACCCATAGCGCAGCACGAGCCAGACGGCGCCTGTCGTCCAGAGGCCGCCGAGCGTGAGATAGGTCAGCCAGCGCCGGCGGCGCGACAGCAGCGACGGGCCCGCGATGGTGGCCGCGATGCGCGGCTCATGCGGCACGTCCGAGCATGCGCGTCGCGCCATCGCCGTCGAGCACGAGCGCTTCGGCGTTCCACGCCTCGAGCAGCGGCGCCGCGATGTCGGCGTCGCTCATGACGATCTTGGTGAGCGCGTCGGCGACGACGCAGCGGTCGGCGACGACCGATACGGCAGCGTTCGCGCATCGGCGTACGTGTCATAGCGTCCGACGCGCCTGCGCGCCTTCGAAATAGCTTCCACTGCTCGCGATGCTGCCTTCGCCGAGCAGCAGCGTGCGCACAGGGCGATGCGGTGCCGCGGCATGCGGATGTGGATGGGCTCCGTGCCGCGGCCGATGCGCCTGAGATCGCCGCCGGCGTTCACGCACGCATCATCGATGCCGAACGCGCGCAGGCGATCGATCGCGCGATCGACCGCGTAGCCTTTCGCGATGCCACCGAGATCGATCCACAAGCGGCTTGGTCGCGCGGATGCGGCCGTCTTCGCAGAGCTCGATGTCGCGCCAGTCGGCGTCGATGGCCGGTGCCGGCGCATCGCTCGGACGCGGCAGCAGGTTCCACGCGACGAGCTCCGCCGCGATCGTCGGATCGAATCGCCCGTTTGATTCGCGCGCGAACGCGAGCGCGAGCGCGATGCACTTCGCGCGTGCGCGGATCGACGGCGACCGGCGTCGCGCGATGCTTCGCGATTGATGCGCGCGACATCGCTCGTCGCTTCGTGAAAGCTCATCAGCCGATGCACGTCCGCGATTTCGGCGAACGCGGCGTCGATCGCCGCGAGCGCGCGCGCTTCGTCGACGCCGTCCACGCCGCTGTGATCGACCCGAATGTCGACGAGCGTTCCGAGCAGCGGGCGGGCGCGACGCGTGCGCATCGTCAGGCGCTCTTCAGCGCGTGCGCGTAGAGCGAGAGCAATCGCCGCACGCCGTCGGTGACGTGACGGCACGAGAGCGTCGCGCCCGAGATGTTGCGGATGTCGGCATCAAGCCGCACCGGATCGGCGGTCGTCTTGCCGACGAATTGCTTGCGCCACGGCGCGAGGCGGATCTCGCCGCCGTGCGTTTCGCGGTATTCGAGCACGTCGAGCCGAGTCACGGCGCCGTGCGCGTCGAGCGCGAGCGCATAGGTGATCGCCTCGGCCTTGCCGATGACCTGATCGACGATGAGCCAGCCTTCGGTCGCGCCGTCCTTCTTCGCCGCGAAGACCTGCGGCGACCAGCCGGCTGCCGAGCGCGCTTTCGGGCACCGCCGCCATCGCCGCATCGAGCGCCGTGCGATCGACCGCAACGGGCGCGAACTCGCTGGCATCGGCGAATGCCGACGTTCTGCGCCTCGGCGACGCTCATGTACTGCACGGCGTACGCCGCGTGATAAGCCGGCAGCGCGGCAAGCGCGCCGGGCAACAACCAGATCGCGCGCGTCCGGCTCATCGTCAGAATCCTGCCTTCATCAGAAGCCCACCTCTATCAGAGCCGCGCCTTTATCAGAACTGGTACCCGACGCCGAGATCGAATCGAGTGCCGTAACCGAGCAATTCGTCGGTGATGTTGAAGTGCTGGTAATCGGCCTTGAACACGACTTCGGGCGTCAGGTAGTAATTCACGCCGACGGTCCAGACGCGCTCGGTGTCCGCATCGGGCACGCCAAGCCCAAGTGGCACCGACTCGAACGACGCGGCCGTGTTGAACGCCTCGTAGCGCACGAATGGCGCGAGCGACGACTGCGCCATTGTCCCAGACGCGCCACGCGCCCTGCACGTAGCTGCCCCAGAACGATTTCGGCACCGGATACGGATTGCCGACGAACGTGAGGTTGAGCTTATCGGTATCGCTGATCGTGCCGCGCGCGTACAGCGCCGAAAGATCGAACGGACCCGGCTGCCAGCGCGCGTGCACTTCGCCGAGCGTCGCGCGCGAATCGGACGGCCGGGAAATTGCCGTCGTCGCCCTGCCCGATCTTGCCGGAGAAGACGCCGCCGCCGAGCGTCAGGCCCGGCACGCCCTGCCAGTTCGCGGCGCCGTAGACCGCGACGTCGCGTGCGCTCGGCGAGCTGCAGTTCCTGATGGATCGCGCCGAGCGGCGAGACGCGGCCTTCGGGATCGGCCGGATCCCAGTTGCGCAGGTTCTGGCTCGTCGTCACGCCGACGTTCCAGCTGAAGCCGCTCTCGGTCGAGCCGAGCAGCGAGAGGCCGCCTTCGCGCCACGTCGACGGAATGATCGCGGTCTCGACGAAGTTGCGCTCGACGCCGTAGTAGTTCGTCGGCTCGTGATGCTCGTTGAGGAAGCCGAGCGGAATCAGCGTCAGGCCGGCGCGGAACGCGAGCTCGGGATTGAGCTGATGCTCGACATAGAGCTGCTCGACTTCGCTCTCGCCCTGATCGTCGGCGGACGTGACTGCGTGCTCCCATTCGAGCTCGCCGTAGACGTGCGTGTCTTCATTGAACGCATGGCTGAAGCCGAGCACCGCGCGGCGAAGATCCGCCTGCGACTTGCCGGCGTCGCCGGTCGGATGGTTGTAATTGAGCTCGCCGTAGCCCCACAGGCGCGTCGAATCGCTGCCGACGCCGCGCGGCGGCGGCGATGACGATTGCGCAACGCCCGCGGCGCAGGCGCCGCGACGGCCGCAGGCGCGATGACCGGCGTCGCGGAAGGCTGCGCGGCGACGACCGGTGTCGGCTTTGCCGTGCGCATCTGTTCGACCTCGGTCTGCAGCGCCGCGACCTGCGCGCGCAGCGCATCGAGCTCCTTGCGCAGCGTTTCGTCTTCCGCGTGCGCGGGCGTCGCCGCGCCGAGCGCGAGCGAAAGCGCGGTCACGAACGGCAGTCATGCGGTGCATCGGGGCGATCTCCATGTTCGTTTCTAGTTTTCTGGCGCGAGCGGGCGCGCAGGATCGGCGGTGTCGGTGGCCGGGTCGTAGCCGTCAGTCAACGTGCCGAGGAACGCGACGACGTCGTCGATCTCGGCATCGTTCAAGCGCGGCGCCTGGCCGGGATGCCGCTCGTACGGCACTTCCTGGTGTTGACGTTGCGATGCATCGCCGGCGGCAGGTCGTCGAACTTCTGCACGACGCCGTTCGCATCGACGCGGATAGAACTCATCGGGATTCGTGTCGCGCCGCACGTAGAAGCGCAGCGCATCGCGCAGGTTCTTGAACACGCCGTTGTGGAAGAACACCGGCGCGTCGCGACGTTGCGCAGCGTCGGCACCTTGAACGCGCCGCAGAGATCGCGCTGCGCTCGTCGAGATCGGTGCGGAACGGACCGCACAGGCCGAGATCGAAATAGCGCGGGATCGATGTTCGCGGGAATCTCGGCGTTGCGCGGCAGGCCGAGGTTGTCGTACGTGTAATCGGTGAACAGCGGCGGCGAGCCGTCGCTGCCGCGCGCGCTCGGATGGCACGCCTGGCAGTTGCCCTTGTCGGGCCGGTTGAACAGCGCGAGGCCGCGGAATTCCGCCGGCGACAGCATCGACCTTGCCGGCGAGGAAATAGTCGTACTTCGAATCGAACGGATGCAGCGCGGGCTCGGTTTGCTCGTACGCCTCGATCGCGAAGCGCGCGCGGAAGAACGCGCCGTCGACATCGTCGAACACGTCGGCGCCGAACACCTTGCGGAATTCGTCGGCGTATGCGGCGAGCGCGAGCTTCGCGACGAACGTCGCTGCATCGCCGTTCGCCATCTCGTTCGCCGACAGGAACGGACGCTCGGCCTGGTCGAGCAGGCTCATCGCACGGCCATCGCGATCGAAGCCGCCGTTTGGCGTGCCTTCGTTGTCGAACGAAGAACCCGAAACGGTTGAGATAGCGCAGCGACGGCACCGCTGCGCGTGCCTGCCATATCGAGCATCGGACCGCCGAGTTGCACGGCGAGCGCGTTCGTCTGCGCGTGCGCGTGCGCCGGATCGTGGCAGCGTCGAGCACGCCATCTGGCCCGACGCCGACAGCGACGGATCGAAGAAGATCTTGCGACCCAGCGAGGCGGGCGTCGGCGCATCGGCGGCCGTCGCCCTTGTGCGCGTTGCCAGCGCATCGATGCGACCAGCCGCGTAGGCACGTGCCTCGCGACGTGTCGCGCGGCTCGTGACGATCCGTGCTCGCCGCCAGCGCTAACCGCGAACGGCGAATGGTTCTTACGGATGAAATGACGCGGCATTGCCCCGCTCCGCTTGGCCCGGCCGACTGCGGCCGCGCGGTTTCGTGTATCGAAGAACTAACGCAAACTCAAACGAGATATGGTTCGTACTTCGGGTACGATAGCCAGCGCGTCCGGGCCGCCGTCAATCGGGCTCGGAGATCTCACCGGCGATCGGTCCAGGCGTGGACCGCAAGCGCGATCCAGCCGACGACGAACGCGACTCCACCGAACGGCGTGATGACGCCGACGACGCGCGGCCCGCCGAGCGCGAGCGCGTAGAGGCTTCCACAGAACAGCACGATGCCGCGACGAATGCGATCGCCGCGATGCGAAGAGCGTGTCGACGCGCCGTCCCGCGCGAGCAGCGCAACGGCGAGCAGCGGCGAACACATGCCAGAACTGGTACTCGACGGCCGTGTGCCACGTCGCGAGTGCGCGCTCGTCGAGCGATGTCGCGCAACGCGTGCGCGCCGAATGCGCCGAGCAGCACGGCCGCGGCGCCGAGCAGCGCGGCGATGGCGATGACGACGCGCGTGAAAGAGTCACGCGTCGCGTCCGGCCGCTTCGAAGGCCGCGTCCGCGCGCCGCGGAACTACTCCGGCCGACGGCGATCGGCTGACATTCCGGCACCCGGCTTCAACGGCTTCTTTGCGGGAGGCATCGGCGGCTTCTTCGTCGGCGCCGTTCCTTCTTGTCGGCGTTCTTGTCGTCGAGCGGCTTCAGGAGATCGTCGGGCGACTTGTTGATGCCGCGTACTTGTACGGCGGCAACACGAACGTCCAGTCCTTGAAGCGCGCGTTGAGTTCGGCGACTTCCTTCTTGAGTGCGGCGAGTTTCGTGCTCGCGATCTTTCGCGGGATCGGCGGCCGGCGTCTCCGTCTTCGCATCGGCCGGCTTCGTCGCGTCGTCGGCCTTCGACTTTGTCAGCTCGGCGTCCGCATGCGCACTCGCGGCTTTTTCGTCTTCCGAGGCCGAGAACTGCGCGTAATCCTTGCCGTCCTTTTCCCACGCCGTCACATCGACGACGAGCCCGTCGAACGTCGCGAAGCGCGCCTTCAGCGGCTTGTCGGCCGGCGGCGCATCCTTCGCGGGCACGGCGTCGTCGAACTTGCAGGCCGCCGAGCGTCGACGCCAGTCCGTTGATCGCGTAGTCGGAACCCGCCTCGCGGCCCTTCGCAATGTCGGCGAGCTTGAAGTTCGCGTCACCCTCGGCCGTCTTCGCGATGCGCACGGTCTTGCCGTCGGCGCCGCGTGATGTCGACCGACGCGATGCGCGTCGCCGCGACGTCGGCGAGATCCTTGCGAAGCCAGTTCTCGGCCTTCCTGTCGATCGTGATCGCTGCCCGAAGCCAGCCAGCTTTCGCGCCTCGCCCTCGCGGCGCACGAACGTGCCGCCGTGCTGGTTGGCGTTGCCGATGATGAGCTTGACCGGCTTCGCAAGTCCGCCGAGCTCGATCTCGACGCTCTTCGCGTCCTTGCCGTCGACGTCCTCGACGCCGAGCGTCGCGTACTTGTCCTTGTTCGACGTCTTCTGCTCGAGCACTTTCGCATCGGCGAGCTTCAGCAGGAACTCGCGGAGCTTGCCGGTATCGGCCGCGAAGCCGTTCTTCTCGGCGATCGACCAGCCGCTCGCGGTGCGCGTCAACGTCGCGATCGGCTTCGACTCGGCTCCGATGAGGACGACCTTGTCGACGTCGTTGACGTGATCCTTCAACGCCGGCACGACATACGCGTCCGGCGCCTCGCCGCCGTTCTCGCTGCGCGGCTGGTTCGAGCGATTGACGGCGAACGCGATCACGATCGCGACGAGCGCCGCAACCGCAAGACCGATCAGAGTCTTCTGGTTCATGCCGCATCTCCCATCGCCGCGCGGCGGCGCTGCGAGCGCCACCATGCGAACGCGAGCGCGGCGAATGTCACGAGCAGCGGCATCAGCACGATGTTGACCAGCTTCAATTTCGTGCCGAGCGATTCGATGTCGGCGTCGAGCTGGCGGCGCACGTCGCGCAGCTGCTTGCGGATCTCGACCTTGCTCTTGAGGAAGCTGTCGAGCTCGGTCTTCTGCTCGGGCGACAGGATCTGCGCCTGGTCCTGGCTTTTCGCGCTCTGCAATTCGGTCAGCTTGCGCTCGGTGTCCTGCAGCTGCTTCTGCAGCTTCTCTTCGCTCGCGCGGAAGCGCTCGTCGGCGCTGCGCTTGAGCGCTTCGACGGTCGTGAACGGACGCTGCGACGTCGCGCGGCCGCGGATCGAGATCAGGTCGCCCGAGCCCGCCATGTTGTCGAGCGAGTTGACCGCGAAATCGCCGTTGTTCGCGAACGCGTTCATGACCTTCTGGCCGAAGAACGGCCGGATCTGCACCCAGAGCCGATCGCTACAGGATGTCGGTGTCGCCGACGAGGATGATCTGGCCTTCGTCCTTCGATTCCTTGAGCGCACCCTCGTCGCTCCGCTCCGGAAACGCGGTCTTGAACTTGCCGGACAGACGCGCCGCGACGATCAGGTGTTCGCCGCCCGCCTTGTAGTCGGTGTAGAGCGTCGACGGATCCTGCAGGAACTTGAGCTTGTCGCTCGACGTCGTCGTCGCATCGCCGGTCGTCTGGATCAGCGGCGTCAGCTTCTCGTCCTTGACGTCCTTCGAAAGCTCGAAGTAGCCGGCCGACGAGACGTTGATCGTCTCGAGATTCGCGGTCGTCACGTCGTCCTTGTTGAAGTCCTCGGTCGTGAAGCCGAGGATCGCCGGATGGCGCACCGGCGCCTGGCCTTCGCCCATGCTGATCGGCAGCGCGCGCTGGCGGTCGAGCACGACCTTCTTCGGGTCGTACTCGATGCCCCACGCCTTGAACAGCTTCGGCAGGTCCGATGAACGTCCGCCATCATCGCCGCCATCGGGTTCTGCGGATCGGCGCCCGGTCGTGTCGAGCTCGGCCTCGGGATCGACGAACACGAGCAGATGCCCGCCGCGCAGCACGAACTGATCGATCGCGTACTGCGCATCGTCCGAAAGCTGCTTGGGATGCACGAGCGACGAGCACGTTGATGTCCTTGTCGATCGCGGTGAGCTTGTCGGCCGCGATCGGCTTGATCTCGAAGAGCTGCGACCACTGCTGGTAGATCGCCCAGGCTTCGCGCATCTGGCGCGTCTCGGGATCGAAGCCCGGCGCGATCGGCAGGCTCGTGATCAGCCCGATCGCGGGCTTCTGCGCGACGCTGAGCTCGTGCACGAGCTTGGCGACGTCGTATTCGAGGAACGATTCCTTGTCGGGATTGAAGAACGGAATCGTCGACTGCCCCTTCGTCGAGTTCGTGCCGGCGAGACCGAAGAACACCTTCTCGCCCGACGAACCGACCGGCACCGCCTGGAGGCCGCAGGCTCGCGGCGCGATCCTCGTCCTCCGAGAACGGCAGCGGATCGATCAGCTCGAGCTTGATCTTGCCGCCCGAGCGCGAGGCGATCTCCTCGAGCATTTCGCGCACGCGCGTGTAATACGTGCGCAGCTGCGGCAGATCCTGCGTACCCTTGTCGGAGAAATAGAGGTACAGAGTGATCGGCTCGTCCAGCGAGCCGACGATCTTCTTCGTGCCGTCGGACAGCGTGTAGAGATGGTTCTGCGTGAGATCGGCGCGCGCGCCGCGGAACGCGACGTTGACGAGCAGCATCACGGCGACGAACAACACCGCGAGCACGACGAGCGCGGTGCCGGAAAGGGCCTTGCGATTGAGTGTCATCTGGAGTCGCTCCTCAGGCCGCTTTCTTGTAGTCGATGACGACCGCGTTCGCGTAGAGCCACGCGCCGATCATCAGCAGGAAATAGATCAGGTCGCGAAGGTCGATCACGCCCTTCGAGATCGACGTGAAGTGCGTCAGGAAGCGAAAGCCCCGACACCGCGTCGACGACACCCTGCGGCGCGATCGCACGGAACGTGTCGAGCACGAGCGGGAAGCCTGCGAGCAGCAGCAGGAAGCAGATCACGACGGTCAGGATGAACGCGATGACCTGGTTCCGTGTCGTCGCCGAGATGCACGAGCCGATCGCGAGGAACGCGCCCGCCATCAGCAGCTAGCCGATGTAGCTCGCGAAGATCACGCCGTTGTCGGGACTGCCGAGGTAGTTGACCGTGATCCAGATCGGGAAGGTCAGCACCAGCGCGATCGCGATGAACGCCCACGCCGCGAGAAACTTGCCGAGCACGGCCTGCCACATCGTGACCGGCAGCGTGAGCAGCAATTCGATCGTGCCGCTCTTGCGCTCCTCGGCCCACAGCCGCATCGACACGGCCGGCACCAGGAAGAGATACAGCCACGGATGGAAATTGAAGAACGGCTGCAGGTCCGCCTGGCCGCGTTCGTAGAAATTGCCGAGATAGAACGTGAACGCGCCCGAGAGGATCAGGAAGATCACGATGAAGACGTACGCGACCGGCGTCGCGAAGTAGCTCGCGGAGCTCGCGCTTGAAGACCGTGATGACGCCGCTCATGTGCGTGCCCCTTTGCCGGCTGCGTTCTGCGTGACGGTGCGGAACACCTCGTCGAGGCGGCCGCCTTCGAGCGCAAGCTCGCGTACGGCGACGCCCTGCGCTTTGAGCGCGTCGCTGACCGCGATGAAGATCGAGCGGCCGGGTTTCGGGAATGCCGTGATGCGCCCGTCCTGCGGATCGACCTCGATCGCGGCGACGTCGGCGACGCGCGCGAGCGCATCCTTGGCCGCGCTGATGTTTTCCGCCGTCAGCGACACCGCCTGGTAGTAGCGCGAGCGCGCTTCGAGCTCGGCCGGTGTCGCGTCGGCGAGGATGCGGCCCGCCGCGATGATGATCGCGCGCGTGCAGACCGCATCGACTTCTTCCAGGAGGTGCGTCGACACGATGATCGTCTTGTCGTGCGACATCGCGTTGATCAGCGTGCGCACCTCGTGCTTCTGGTTCGGATCGAGGCCGTCGGTCGGCTCGTCGAGGATCAGCACCGCGGGATCGTGCAGGATGGCCTGCGCAAGCCCGACGCGGCGCTTGAAGCCCTTCGACAGCGTGTCGATCGGCTGCTCGAGCACGCGCTCGAGATGAAGCCGTCCGATCGCATCGTCGATGCGCTTCTCGCGAAGGTCGCCCGAAAGGCCGCGCACGTCGGCGATGAACTCGAGGAACTCGTGCACCGTCATGTCGCCGTAGCTCGGCGCGCCTTCGGGCAGATAGCCGATCACGCGTTTCGCTTCGAGCGGCTGCTTCTCGATGTCGAAGCCGCCGACCGACGCCGAGCCCGATGTCGGCGCAAGGAAGCCGGTCAGCATCTTCATCGTCGTCGACTTGCCGGCGCCGTTCGGGCCGAGGAAGCCGAGCACTTGTCCGGGCTCGACCTTGAAGCTGATGCCGTCGACGGCGACGAGGCCGCCGTAGCGTTTCACGAGTTGTCGAGTTTCTATCATGGGGCGGTTCACCGTGATAAAGGAGCTGAGTGCACAAGCGGAACGACAGCCCCGCGTGCGCATTGGGGTTTTCGAAAAGTGCACCCGGAAGTCCGCGACGTCCGGCTGCGACGCGAGGCGGCAGCCGCCTCGGCGGACAGATCACAAGCGCAGCGGAAGATACCGCAAGATTCGCGAAAAGTTCCCGCGCCGTTAACGGCCGGGCCGATCCGGCGCGCGAACGGCCGGAAGATCGAGCGGCGCGGGATAGCGTCGGCCGGCGCGCAGCGGCCGGAAACACGGCGTCGTTTCGTAGAAATCGGGCGATTTCGAACGCGCGTTCCAGAGGCCGGCGAGCGGCAACGGACGCAGCTCCTGCGGGTCGGCGAGGAGGCGCCCGGCGGCGACCTCGTCCGCGACGATGCGCTCGGCCTCGGGCCACGCTGCGATGAGCGAATCACGGCTGCGCGATGCAATCGCGTCGCGCCCGACGCGCACGACGAGCGCCTTCGCGACCGGGTACTCGCGATGCGCGAGCGCGTGGTCGAACAGCGCATGGCCGATCAGCGTAATCGCGATCGACGCGCCCCAGGCATCGTGCGCGTCGAGAAAAAGAGCCTGCCAATCGTGCGCATCCCATGCTGCGAGCGGAGCGGTTGCATCGATCCAGACGATTGCGCCGGCTTCGTCGAAATGCGTCAGCGCGCACTGTCCGCGCGTGCGCTGCTTCGAGCCGACGCGCGCAACATCGGCGACCTGCCGCGCATTCATCGCACGCTTCAGCGCCGGATGGCCGAGCCAGATCAACGCATTGAACAGATCGTGCGTCGAGCCTTCGCGCGTCGCGACCGTGCCGTCGCGCGCAATGCGCTCTTCGTAGTGGAGTCCATCGGCGAGCAGCGCCTCCGTCTGCGCGACGAAGCGGATCGCGCGGCCGTCCGGCGCGTTGTGGTCTGCCAGACGGTTCAGCTGACCGATCGATAGTTCCGGATCGAACGACTGCAACGCCGCGAACATCGGCTGCGGCATCCATCCGGTCGATTCGCGCGTTTCCTGCCTCATCGTTCGCGCATGATGTCACGCTACGGCGCGATCGACACCGGCTTTGACCGCATGGAATCCTTGAGTCGCAGCGCAGGCCGCTCGACGCAAAGCCACGACGCGACGGCGATCGCGAGCACGATCGGCGTCGCGATTGCGAACAACGCGAGCGGCGTCGACGCATGGCCTGACGCGACGATCGCCTGCTGCGCCGGAAACGCCCAGAGATACGTGCCGTATGAAAGATCGAGGCCGAACGGAATCGACGGCAGCTTCGGTACGTAGGCGAACCAGAACACGAAGTAGACGACCGCGAGCCACATCAGCGGCGTCTCGCGCGCGAGCAGCGAGACGGCCGCGAGCGCGAGCATGATTCCGCTCGAAACCGGCACATGTCGCCGCAGCAGGCACGCGATGCTGCCGACGCCAAAGCACGCGCCGAGCTGAAGTCCGAGCAGTGCGAGGCTTTTCGGATACGGCCCGTCGCCGTAGGTCGGCCACAGCACGACAAGGCCGATCGCCACCGCGACGAGCACGCTCGCGAGCCGCGGAAAGCGCAGCAATCCCGCAACGCCGACGGCCGCAACGCACAGGTACATCGCGGCCTCGTACGGAATCGTCCACAGCGATCCGTTGACGATGCGCGGAATCGGGTTCGATGCGAACACGCCCGGCAGCGTCTGGCTCAGGTTGAAAAGCGCGAGATTCCTGCCGAAATAGTCGACCGCTGCGCTGCCGCCGTCGGTGCTCGCGAAATAGTCGCGCGGCGTCAGCGTGGTCACGAGCGGCCCGAGCACGAAGGCGGTTAGCGCGACGACCACCGCGAGCGCGGGCCAGAGTCGCAGGAATCGCGCGCGGAGGAATCGGCGCACGTCGGGCTTGCGCTGATACGACAGCGTGATCAGGAATCCGCTGATCGTGAAGAACAGCGCGACCCCAACGAGATGCGCATGCGTGCGCGGCAGCAGGAGGTGCACCGGATCGTTCGCGGCACGCAGATCACCCACCAGCACGAAGCTGTGTCCGAGCACGACGAGCAGCGCGGCCCCGAGGCGCAGCAGCAGGATGTTGTCGCGGCCACCGTCGACGCATGCTTCGAGCGGGCGGCCGAGCAGGAATCGCCGCAGGCGCTCCGTCACGCTTGGGGAACGAGCCGCGCGATCAGGTCGTGCTCGTCGGCGTGGATCACCGTGACGTCGGCAAACTGGCCCGGCTTCAGCTTCTGGCCGTCGTCGATGCGCACGATGCCGTCGATCTCCGGCGCATCGGCCTTCGAGCGCGCGATCGCGCCGTCGGCGTCGACCTCGTCGACGAGCACGGTCTGCCGCGTTCCGATCTTGCGCTGTCGAGCCGCGCCGCCGAAATCTCCGCCTGCACTTCCATGAAGCGCTCGAGGCGCTCCTGCTTCAGCTCTTCCGGCACCGGATCGGGCAACGCGTTCGCCTTTGCACCATCGACCGGCGAATACGCGAACGCGCCGACGCGATCGAGCTCGGCCTCGCGCAGGAAATCGAGCAACTCCTCGAACTCGGCTTCGGTCTCGCCGGGAAAACCGACGATGAACGTCGATGCGAATCGTCAGATCAGGACACGCGTTGCGCCACGCGCGAACGCGGCTCAGCACCTTGTCGACCGCGCCCGGCCGCTTCATCAGCTTCAGGATGCGCGGGCTCGCGTGCTGGAACGGGATGTCGAGATACGGCAGGATCTTGCCGTCCGCCATCAGCGGAATCACGTCGTCGACGTGCGGATACGGATAGACGTAATGGAGCCGCACCCAGATACCAAGCTCGGCGAGCCCTTCGCAGAGCCCCGTCATGCGCGTCTCGTATGCGCTGCCGCGCCAGTCGCGCGATGCATATTTGACGTCTACGCCGTAGGCGCTCGTGTCCTGCGACACGACGAGCAGTTCCTTGACGCCGCCGCGGACGAGCTTCTCGGCCTCGATCAGCACCTCGTCGATCGGCCGCGACACGAGATCGCCGCGCATCGACGGAATGATGCAGAACGTGCAGCGGTGATTGCAGCCTTCGGAGATCTTGAGATACGCGTAGTGCTTCGGCGTCAGCTTGATAGCCTTGCGGCGGCACCGAGATCGAGAAACGGATCGTGCTTGGGCGGCAGCACCGCGTGCACGGCATTCATGACGCTCGCGTAGTCCTGCGGCCCCGAGATCGACAGCACGTCCGGGTGCGCCTCGCGGATCACATCGGCGCGCTTGCCGAGGCAGCCGGTGACGATGACCTTGCCGTTTTCCTCGAGCGCCTCGCCGATCGCGTCGAGCGATTCGGTCACGGCCGCGTCGATGAAGCCGCAGGTGTTGACGACGACGACGTCGGCCGCGCCGTAGCTCGGCACGATGTCGTAGCCCTCGACGCGCAGCTGCGTCAGAATGCGTTCCGAATCTACGAGGGCTTTCGGACAGCCGAGGCTGACGAAGCCGACCTTGGGGTTCTGCAGCGACATGGGATCTGGATCGACGGCGGACCGCCTAGTTTACCGTCCGCGGCCGGTTCAGGCATCGGCACGGGGCCAGAGGGCGCGGGGCGACTAAATCGCGCAGAATGTTCGGGTCGCCGCGGCACCGGACGTGCCGCCCCGACGGGGGGAATCGGGGTGAACCGAGCTCACGGAGCTCAGAAACACCGGCTTGGCCGAAATCTGCGGGCGCTCGCCGCCGCCGCGACGCTCGTCGCCGCGACCGCGCCCGGCGGGCTCGTGCGCGCCGCGGAAACCGAATATCCGCGCGCGATCGCCGCGTCCTCGGCGCTCCATTTCTCGCAATCGCTCGCCGAATCGCTGAAAACGCCGGCGACCGTCGCGATCATCCGTGCGGTCGGTGGATCGGCCGCCGACGGCTGGACTGTCGTGATCGCCGGCAACCTCTTCTCGGCGATCGGCGCGCTCGGCGCGGCCGACGTCGAATGGCAGCGCGCCGCCCAGATCGCCGCGCGGCGCCATGACGCCGAGATGCTCGCCAATGCGCTCGCGCAACGCGTCGAGATCGCGCTCTCGCAAGGCGACTACGCGCGCTGCGAGACGCTCGCGCTCGAGCTCGCGCGCGTCGCCGGTCCGAGCGGCAACCAGGTGCAGGCCGCGTTCGCCGAAGCGAACCTTGGCGTCATCGAGCGCCGGCGCGGCCATCTCGACGGCGCGCTCGAACACCAGGAGCGCGCGCTCAATCTCTATCGAACGGCGTCCGATCCGTATGGCACCGCGCAATCGCTGACGAACCTCGCGACGGTCTACCGCGACCGCGGCGATTTCGCCAAGGCGCTCGACATGGCGCTCGATGCGGTCGTACTGCGCGAGAAGACCGGCGACAAGCTCGAGATCGCCTACCGCAACGTCGCGCTGCTCTATCGCGAGATCGAGGACGCGACGATCGCGCGCGTGTACTTCGAGCGCGCGCTCGACGTCGCCGCGAAGCGCGGCGCGCCGGCGGCGTACTCGCCGGTCATCGGCGCATACGCGGGGCTCCTCAACGATCTCGGCGAGTTTCCGGCTGCGCAGAAGGCGTCCGAGGAAGCGCTCGCGATCGACACCGCGCTCGGCGATCGTCCGCACCAGGGTCTCGAGCACCTTGAGCTCGGCCGCGCGCTGCTCGGCCAGCATCAGAACGAAGCCGCCGCCGCCGAGCTCGAAACGGCGCTGAAGGTCGGCCGCGAAGTCGGGCAGCGCGAAATCGTCGCGCGATCGCTGCTCGATCTCGCCGCAATCGCGCTGCTCGAACACGATCGCCTGCGCGCGCATGGCCTCCTCGACGAGGCGATCGCCGGCCTCGAAGCCGCGCGCCTGCGCCCGCAGCTTGCGCTCGCGTACGCGTCGCGCGAGCAGCTTGCGCGCGCCGAGCACGACGACGCCGATGCGCTCCGCTTTGCGCACAAATACGCCTCCGAGCGCGAGGAACTGCTCGGCATCCGCGCGAGCCGCCAGCTCGGTGCGCTCGAAACCAAGCACGCGCGCGCCGAAGCCGAAGTGCGTGTCGCGCTGCTTTCGAAGGACAACGAGCTCAAGGCGGCGCTGCTCGGCAAGCAGCAACTCGAGCGCCGCATCGGCCTCGTTGCGATGGGAAGCCTCGTCGCGCTGCTGCTGCTGATGGTCTGGCGCTTCGTCGGCGTCAATCGTCTCAACCACGCGCTCGCGCGGCGCAACGCCGAGATCGAACGTCAGCGCGTCGCGCTCTCCGGTGCGAACGACAAGCTCGAGCAACAGGCGATCGAGCTTTACCAGTCCGCGATCACCGACTCGATGACCGGCGTCGCAAATCGCGCGCACAGCCTGCGCGTGCTTTCGCGCGAGATCGAGGACTGCGAACGCGACGGCCGCGAGCTCGCTTTGCTGTTGATCGACTTCGATCACTTCAAGCAGATCAACGATGCGCATGGGCATCTGTTCGGCGACGGCGTGCTCGTCGCGGGTGTCGAAGCGATGCGGCGCTGCCTTCGCGCCGGCGACCTGCTCGGGCGCATCGGCGGCGAGGAGTTCGTCGCGATCGTCACGGATCGCGATCCCGACGCGGTCATCGCGCTTGCCGAACGGCTGCGCGCGCGCGTTGCCGAGAAACTTGGCGAGCAATGTCCCGAGCTTCGCGATGCGGCGACTGTCAGCATCGGGGTTGCGCGGCTTGCGCAGCTCGAATCGCCGGCGCGGCTTGAGAATCTGCTCGAGGCGGCGGACAAGGCGCTTTATGCGGCCAAGTCGGGTGGGCGTAATCGGGTTCAGCGATACGCCGCATAGCTCTTCGCTTCAGCCCTCCCCTTCAAGGGGAGGGTTGGGTGGGGATGGTGTTGGTTCCGGCGTCTTTGAGCTTGGTTCGCGAAGACCGACTCACGTCCGTGTGTGTTTTGTCCGCCATCCTGGCCGCCGGTTACTTTCTTTTGCTTGCCCAAAAGAAAGTAACCAAAGAAAAAGGCACCCTCGGATTCGCGCCCTCGCCTACGGCGAGGGTTCGCTACGGGCGGACGGGTTTCGCCCACAGGCCATCCATGGCCTGTTGTCGAAATCGGCGCGATCCCTCGCGCCGCCCGCGTGCGGTGCACGCGGCTGTTCCGTCCGCCCTCCGCCGCTGCTCAGAGGGAACCCGAAGAGCTAAGGCGAAAAGCGGAAGCCACTGCGGATATATCCGACGTCGCTTATATCCGCTTCTGCGGCAGGGACTGCCGCGCTCTGCTCTTCCCGGGTTCCCTCTCGGTCGCGGCAAGGACGCGGAGGAAAAGCCGCGAAGCGGTGGCCGGCAGGATGCCGGCCACTTCGACGAGAGCACATGGATGTGCTCCCGGCGAAGCCCTCCGAGTCCTTGCGTAGTCTGCCGGGGCATGGATGCCCCGGCAGACCGCGACCGCGAGGGTGCCTTTTTCTTTGGTTACTTTCTTTTGGGCAAGCAAAAGAAAGTAACTGGCGGCCATGGATGGCGACAAAACACACACGGACGTGAGTCGGTTATCGCGACAGCGCCAAAGGCCAAAGTCAAAATGGATTCCGGCTTCCGCCGGAATGACGAGAGGTGGCGGACACCATCCCCACCCAACCCTCCCCTTGAAGGGGAGGGCTAAAAATCACCTAAACAAACGCTCACACCCATTTGCGCGTTTCCGCGGCAAACTAGGACGTAATCCTCGAACAAACCAGCACGAACATGGGCGAGCAAATCCAGCTGAACACCACCCGCACGCAATGCATCGGCGCCTACCTCGCCAAGCCGAAAGGCGCCCCGAAGGCCGGCATCGTGGTCGTGCAGGAGATCTTCGGCGTCAACCAGCACATGCGGAACGTGACCGATCGCTTCGCCGAGCACGGCTACGTCGCGATCGCGCCGGCGTTCTTCGATCACTTCGAAGCGGGCGTCGAGCTCGGCTACGACGAAGCGGCGTTCAAGCGCGCGCGCGAGCTCGTCGGTGAGCTCAGCTTCGATCAGGCGATCGCGGATGTCGCGAGCGCGGCCGAATCGATCAGATCCGCCGGACGCATCGGTTGCGTCGGCTACTGCTGGGGCGGCACGGTCGCTTACCTCGCGGCGGCGCGGCTTGCGATGCCGTCAGTCAGCTATTACGGCGCGCGCAATGTGAAGTTCCTCGACGAGGCGCCGAAAGCGCCGGTGCAGTTCCACTTCGGCGAGAAGGACACGTCGATTCCGCCCGAAGCGATCGAACGCCACCGCGAAGCATTGCCGGACGCGGAAATCTACACCTACCCGGCCGGCCACGCGTTCGACCGCGGCGTCGATCCGCACGCGTACGACGCGCCGAGCGCGAAGCTCGCGCTCGAACGCACGCTCGCGTTCTTCGCGCGCAATCTCGGCGGCGCATGAGCTTCGCGCTCGATCCGCGGCTCGTCGCCGACACGCACGCGATCGGCGCGTTGCCGTTCTCCGAGCTGTTGCTGATGGACGACGCGCGCTATCCGTGGGTCATCCTCGTGCCGCGCATCGCCGGCGCGCGCGAGCTGATCGATCTCGACGAAGGCGACCAGCGTCTTTTGCTCGGCGAAATCGACCGTGTCGCGCGAGCGCTCGAGTCGCTCCTCAATCCCGACAAGCTCAACATCGCCGCACTCGGCAACGTCGTCGCGCAGCTGCACGTGCACGTGATCGCGCGCTTCACGAGCGATGCCGCGTGGCCGAACCCGGTCTGGGGCCGCGGCGAGCGTGTCATTTATGGCGAACGCGAACGCGCCGCGCGCATCGCGGCGCTTCGCACCGCACTCGGCGGCGAGACCGCATGAGCGACGCGGCCGGGCGCGATCTCGCGATCGAGCCGCTCGGCGAAACCGCGCTGCTGCTGCGCTTCGGCAGAGGCCTCGATCCGGCGCGTCAACGAGCGCGTGCACACGGCGGCAGCCGCATTGCGCGCGGCGCAATTGCCGGGTCTCGTCGACGTCGCGCCGGCGTACGCGACGCTCGCGCTCTATTACGAGCCCGTTGCGTGGCTCGATGCGAACGGCGGCCAGCCGTGGCGCAATTTCGAAGCGGCCGTGCGTGCCGTGCTCGCAACACCGCGGATCGAGGAAACATTCGCGCCGCGCGTCGTCGAGGTCCCGGTCTGCTACGGCGGCGATTTCGGACCCGATCTCGATGCGCTCGCGAGCCACACGAAACTCGCAGCATCGGACGTGATCGCGCGCCACACGGCCGCGACGTACACGGTCGCGATGCTCGGCTTCGCGCCGGGATTTCCGTACCTGTTCGGTCTCGATCCCGCGCTGGAGATGCCGCGTCGCGCGAGTCCGCGCACGCGCGTGCCGGCGGGCTCGGTCGCGATCGGCGGCGCGCAGACCGGCATTTATCCGTCCGAGCTGCCCGGCGGATGGCAGCTGATCGGCCGCACGCCGCTCGCGTTGTTCGATGCGCGGCGCGATCCGCCGAGTCTCCTGATGCCAGGCGATCGCGTGCGCTTCGTCGCGATCGACGCGGCGGCGCTCGCCGTGCGAGGCGCGGACGCGTGAGCGTCGAGATCCTCCGCGCGGGCATGCTGACGACGCTGCAGGATCGCGGCCGCAACGGCTGCGCGATGCTCGGCGTCGGCACTGCGGGCGCCATGGACGACGTCTCGTTGCGGCTTGCGAATGCACTCGTCGGCAATGCACCCGATGCGGCCGTGCTCGAAATCACGCTGATCGGTCCGCGCCTTCGATTCCACGAAGCGTCAGCGATCGCGCTGACCGGCGCCGCAGCATCCTGACGTCCCGATGTGGCGCACCGTCAACGTCGATGCTGGCACCGTGCTTGACGTCGGAAACGCGCGACACGGCGCACGCGCGTACCTTGCGATCGCTGGCGGATTCGATCGTCGAGCACGTGCTCGGCAGCGCGGCGACGGACGTCAACGCACGGCTCGGCGGCCGTCGACGGACGTCCGCTGCGCGAAGGCGACTCAGCTGGTGATCGGGGCTACCGGTTCAGCGGCTCATGAGCCGCATCCGACATGGTCGCTCGACCCGCGGCCGTGGTTCGACGCCAATCCCGCGACGCCGATCCGCCTGATCCGCGGCGCGCATTTCGACGCGGTCGATGCCGCATCGCGCGGCGCGTTGTTCGAGCGCGAGTTCCGCATCGCCTCCGATTCGAACCGCGTCGGCTTTCGTCTCGACGGCCCGCGCCTCGCGCTTTCGGCGCCGCTCGAGCTCGTCAGCGAACCGCTCACCGCCGGCACGCTGCAGCTGCCGCCCGGCGGCGCAGCCGATCGCGCTGATGGCCGAGCATCCGACGATCGGCGGCTATCCGCGCATCGGCCACGTGGCGGCGGTCGATCTGCCGACGCTCGCGCAGCGCCGGCCCGGCGATGCGGTGCGCTTCGCCGAAATCGGTCTCGACGAAGCGCAAACGCGCTATCTTGAACGCGAGCACGCGCTCGCGCGGCTGATCGAAGCGATCCACGAACGTCTGATTTCATGACGCCTGATTTCATGATGCGTGAAGCAATGACGACGATCGACCTCAATTGCGACATGGGCGAATCGTTCGGCGCCTGGACGATGGGCCAGGACGATGCCGTGTCTTGCCCACGTGACGTCGGCGAACATCGCCTGCGGCTTCCACGCGGGCGATCCGTTCGACGATGCGGCGCACGGTCGCCGCCGCCGTGAAGCACGGCGTCGCGATCGGCGCGCATCCGTCGCTGCCCGATCTGCCGGGTTCGGACGGCGCGAGATGCGCGTCACGGCCGACGAAACGTACGCGATGACGCTCTACCAGATCGGCGCGCTCGCCGCGGTCGCACGCGCGGCCGGCGCGCGCGCTGCATCACGTCAAGCCGCACGGCGCGCTCTACAACATGGCCGCGAAGGATCGCGCACTCGCCGACGCGATCGCGAATGCGGTGCGCGATTTCGACGCCGCGCTGATTCTCGTCGGCCTTGCGAACAGCGAGCTGCCACGCGCGGGCGTCGCGGCTGGCCTCGCCGTCGCGCACGAAGCGTTTGCCGACCGGCGCTACGAAGCCGACGGTTCGCTGACGGCGCGCAGCAAGGAGGGCGCGGTCATCGACGATGTCGAAGCCGCAGTCGCTCAAGCCGTGTCGATCGCGACGCGCGGCGAAGTCGGCGCGCTGCGCGTGCGCGCCGACACGATCTGCGTGCACGGCGATCGCGCCGATGCCGCAATATTCGCGCGGCGTCTGCGCGAATCGCTCGACGCGGCCGGCGTGCGCGTCGCAAGGCTCGACCGGGATCGCCCCGCTTGAACGCGTGGCCGTTGCTCGGCGTCGCGGTCGTCGTCGCCGGCTTCGCGCTGCGCCTCAATCCGGTGCTCGTCGTCGTCGTCGCGGGCATCACGAGCGGCGTCGCGTGCCGGCATGGACATCGGCCGACCTGCTTGCGCTGCTCGGCACGTCGTTCGTCAGCAATCGCGTGCTGCTGCTGTTCGTGCTGACGCTGCCGGTGATCGGCCTGCTCGAACGCGACGGCCTGCGCGAACGTGCGCAGCAGTGGATCGCCGGATTCCGCAGGCTGTCGCTCGCGCGGCTGCTCGTCGCGTACCTCGCGATGCGCCAGCTCCTCTCGATGTTCGGGCTCTGACGACATCGCCGGCCACGCGCAGACCGTGCGCCCGCTGCTCGCGCCGATGGCCGAGCAGGCGGCCGCGCAGCGATCGCGCCGCTCGACGAAGCAGCGCGACTGCGCATGCGCGCGCTCGCGGCCGCGACCGACAACATCGGACGTTTCTTCGGCGAGGACGTGTTCCTCGCGTTCGGCGGCGTGCTGCTGATCCAGCGCTTCTTCGGCAGCCAGGGCATCGACCTCGAGCCGTTCGCGATCTCGCTGTGGGCGCTGCCGACCGCGATCGCCGCCTTCGTCATCCACGCGCTGCGCATCGCATGGTGTGCCAGCGCGCGCTCAGATCGCAGCGCGCGTCGCGACGCGGAGGCGACCGATGCTACGCGTTGAGCACGCTTACTGGCTCGTCGGCGCGTTCCTGCTCGTCGCGGCGACGATGGACGTGCGTGCGCGACGCTGGACGCAACGGCGGCGTTCTGGGCGATTCTCGCCGTGCCGTTTCTTGCGCGGCGAATGCGATCCTCGCGGCCGCGCACGAGCCGGCACGCGCTGGCCCGCGCAGGCGATGGGCGTCGGGCGTCATCGCGCTCGGCGTGCTGGTCGCGCGCGGCAGGCTGCGGATGCACGAGGATGATCCCGCGTCGGCGACGGAACGCCGCGCATCGGCGGCCCGGCTCGGCAACCGGCTGTTCGTGCCGGCGCTCGCGATTCCGCTCGTGACGCTCGCGCTCGTGCTGGCGGCGCCGTATCTCCGGTGGAACGCGACGCCGCTGCTCGATCCGCGCAGTCGACGCTGACTCGCGCTCGGCATCGCCTGCATCGTCGCGCTCGCGATCGGCCTTCGCATGCACGCGTGCGCCGTTCGGCGACGCACTCCGCGAAGGCCGGCGGCTGCTCGATGCGCTCGGCTGGGCCGCGCTGCTGCCGATGGTGCTCGCGACACTCGGCGCGTTTTCGCGGCGACCGGTGTCGGCGATGCGATCGCGGCGATCGTCTCGCGCGGTGATCCCGACCGACAGTCGCCTCGCCTGCCTCCTCGCGTTCGGGCTCGGCATGGTCATGTTCACCGTGATCATGGGCAACGCGTTCGCGGCGTTTCCGGTCATGACGGCGGGTGTCGGTCTGCCGCTGCTGATTCGGCGGCATCATGCGACATCCGGCCGTGCTCGGTGCGATCGGCATGCTGACCGGCTACTGCGGCACGCTGCTGACGCCGATGGCGGCGAACTTCAACATCGTGCCGGCCGTGCTGCTCGAACTGCCCGATCCGAACGGCGTGATCCGCGCGCAATGGCCGACTGCGGTCATGCTGCTCGCGGTGAACTTCATCCTGATGTGGACTGCTGGTGTTCCGGTGAACGATCGCGACATTCCGAACGTGCTGCTGACCGGCTTCGAGCCATTCGGCGGCGAGCGCATCAATCCATCGGGCGAGATCGTGCGCGCGCTCGACGGCGCGATCCTCAACCGGCATCGCGTCGTAACGGCGATCGCTGCCGGTCGCGTTCGCATCGACGCTGCCGATGTTCGAGGCGCTCCTCGAAACGCATCGGCCCGTGCTTGTGCTCGCGACGGGCCAGGCCGGTGGACGCAGCGAGCTTGCGATCGAGCGCGTCGCCGATCAATCTGATCGATGCACGCATCGCCGACGACGACGGCGTGCAGCCGATCGACGAGCCCGTGATCGCCGATGCGCCGGCGGCGTATTTCTCGACGTTGCCGGTCAAGGCGATGCTCGCGCGGCTTCGCGCACTCGGGATTCCTGCGGCCTTGTCGCAGAGCGCCGGCGCGTACGTCTGCAATCAGGCGTTCTATCGGCGCTCGCGCATCTCGTCGCGACGCGCTATCGCGGCACGCGCGCGCGGTTTCCTGCATGTGCCGTGGCTGCCGCAGCAGGCTGCGCGGCATCACGGCCAGCCGAGCATGGCGCTGGAGACGATGGTCGCTGGCGTGCGCGCGGCGATCGAGTGCGCCGTCGCGACGCGGCAGGATCTGCGCATCGCCGGCGGCGCGACGCACTAGCTACGGTTTCGTGGGCGCCGCGGCCGCATCGAGCCGATCGAAGTTCACGATCGCGTTGAACACGAGCGGATAGCTGCCGATCGTTTCGCCGCGCCAGATCGGATTGATCGCGAACAGCAGCACGTGGCCCTTGCCGTAACGCGCGTCGACAACCGCCGCGCGCTCGGCCATGTCGCCGCCGCCGTCGAGCAGGCCCGAGATCAGCAGCTCCTTCGCGTCGGCGCAGCGCACGATCACGCGCGGACGCTGCTCGTCCGGAATCACGACACGGGTTGTTGCGCATCTGCTCCGCGTTCAGTGGCAGTCGCCTGCCACGGCTTTGGACGTCGGGCAGCGGCGGCGATTCGACGGGCGCGCGGCCTTCCGGTGCATCGACATCGTGCGGGACCGCCGCGGCCGGTCGGACGCTTGAAGTCCTTCGCGTCGGCAGATGATTGCCGACGCGGTGACGTTGGAGACCTTGAACGACTGGCCGCCCGCACTGTAGAGCGCGATATCGTCGCCGTAGCCGTGCGGCGATCGGGCTGCGGCGTCGACGAGCTTGCCGTGCAGCACGCTGCCGACGACCTTGACCTTGTCCGCGGCGCGACGAGCACGCCGGGCGCCATGCCGATATCGATCGCGAACTTCGCCGTGTCCTCGGACGTGACGAGCAGCCCGCCGTCGCTGCGACGAACCGCGCAGGTGCGCGACGCCGTCCGCGCCGAGGCCGGGGCGGATGTCGTCGGTTTCGGCGATGCGGCCGAGGTTCGGCGTCAGCGTCGTGGTCTTCCACGGCATCGGCTGGCCCCACATCGGCATGCCGTTGACGATGAGCGCCGTGCTCGCGTACGCCACCGGCCCGAACAGGATCACGTCGTACTTCGCGCGGAGGTCGCGCATCTTCGCGACGTCCTGCGTGCTGATGTAGTCGTACGGCACGCCGAGCTTGTCGAGCGCCATGCGCCACCAGCCTTCGGTCTGCGTGTCGAGCCAGGTGTGCATCAGTGCGATGCGCGGGAGCTTCGTCGCGGCGACGTCGATGCCGGCGAGGCCGGGCGGAATCGCGACGCGCGCGTCGACGCGCGTCATCGACGCCTTCAGGATCGCCGGTCGGTGACGCGCACGACTTCGACGCCGAACAGCGCCCGAACGACCAGCCGGTGTCGTCGTACGGATGCTTCTGCGGATCGTCCGGCGCCCAGTACTGACGGTCGAGCAGCGCGTCGGCGATGCGCGAGTACGGCTGGTCCATGCGCACGACGTAGCTGCCGGCGGCGAACGTGCGGGCGACGGTCTTCGGGGCCTTGCGTCCTGCTCGCTTTGTCGCTGCGGACTTCGCGTCGTCCTTGCCGTCGTCGGCTTCTTCGGCGGCGCCGACACATGCACCGTCGACGCGGCGCGTCGAGCGGCTGATCTCGACAGTGCTGCAGTTGCAGGACGCGCAGCAGCTGGGCCTGCGCGCCGCGATGCGCGTCGTCGGCCGGAAGGACGTAGGCCGCCGGGCCGTTCGCGTCGCGGCTTCTCGATCGAGCGCTTGCTCTTCAGGTAGAAGTTGTCGCAGGAACTGCTTGCGGTTCTCGGCGAAGTAGTTGAGCGCGGTGAGCAGGCCGGTCTGCTCGTAGTTGTTGTTGTTGCGCTGCGACCAGAGACCTTCGGCAGCGGCGGATTCGGGCGGTACCAGGTGCGCGCGTATTCGTCGGGATCGAGCATGCGCTCGCGGTGTCGGCGCCGCCGTTGCCGAAGGTCTCGTAGAGGCGGCTGATGCCGTTGTGCATCGCGGCGAGGAACATCAGATAGCCCGGGCTCCAGGTGTCGAAGTCGCCGTGCGTGAAGACGCCCGGCATGCCGAGCTTGGTCATCTGCTGCACGTTGTCCCAGCCGAGCAGCTGCCACTCGTCGGTGAGGATCGGATCGACCCAGGCGTTGTACGGGCCGTCGCCGACGGTGTTGTCGTAGAGGAACGGCACCGACTCGTGCAGGTCGTGCAGCACCTGCGCGTGCCAGCCGAGATAGGTGTCGAGCACGTTGCGCGACGAGGTCGAGCGTCATGCCCATCGCGTCGCGGTTGTTGTCGTGCGCGACGTAGTGGCCCCAGTAGAGCAGCGGCGGCGGCGTTCTGGCCGGGATGCGCCGGTGCCAGTGGTAGAGGTCGACCATGCGGTCGCGGCCGTCGACCTCGACGACCGGCGTGATCAGCGTGATCACGTGCGAGCGGATCTTGCGGATGTACGGCGCGTCGTCGACCGCGAGGCGATAGGCGAGCTCCATCAGCGCGGTCGGCGCGCCGGTCTCGGGCGAGTGGATCGTGCCGGTGATGTAGTAGACCGGCGTCGATTGCGCGATCAGCGGCTCGGCTTTCGCGTCGTCCATGCCGATGCATGCGCGGATCGGCGAGCTTGCGCGAGGCGCGCGTCGTTCTCCTTCTGGTCGGCGAGCAGCTTCTCGTCGGCGATCGCGACCGCGATCATCTCGCGGCCTTCCTCGGTCTTGCCGATCGAGATACACCTTCACGCGCGGGCTCGCCGCCGCGAGCATCGCGGAAGTAGCGGTAGACGTCCGCCGAGTACGGCAGGATGTCCGGCGCGCCGGCGACGTCGCCGAGCACCTTCGCGCGGCGTCGGCACGGTCGGGCGAGGCCGGCAGGTAGTCGGTCAGCGGCGAGTTGAACTGCGGAGCGGTCGTGTACTTGCGGATCTTCGTCGTGTAGGCGTCGTCGATCGGCTGCGCGGGATCGCGCGCGTACTGCGTCGCCGTCGTGTTTTCGGCGGCTGCCGCGATCGTCGAGGACACCGTCGTCGATGACACCGTCGTCGATGCGAGAAGCGCGGCGAGCGCCGCGAGCGCGATGCGCGAATGCATGCTTGTCGTCCGGAAAGGAAATCGGCGGGCCAACGTGCCAGATCGACCCGTCAGGCGTCCGTGCCGGAAGTCAGGCTCCGGATTTTTGCCGGGAGATCATTCTTGCGGCGGTGCTCAGCAACCCTTGCCGGCCGCGGCCTCTTTGGTGACTTCGAGCGTCAGCTCGCCGGTGTCTGCGTAGGGGAGCTTCACCTTCACAGCGTCGGTCGCGTAGTAGAAGCCGCCCTGCGTCGGCGCCTTGACCGCGTCGCGGACTTCGGATTCGTACGACTTGCCGACGGCCTCGGGTTCCGTGGCGATCGCGAAGCGGCCGACCTTGTCGAGCATCGCGCAGCCGAGCAGCCGCGTGCGCCTGAACGGCCGGATGTCGAGATGCAGCGGCTTCACCTCGACCGTGTCGCGCACGGTGTCGTCCGCATTCAGCGTGTAGAGGAACGGCTTGAAGACCTCGTGCCCGAATGCGTTCTCGCGCGGCATCGCCGTGACCTGCACGCGGACGGCCGCGTGGTCGATGTCTTCGGGAAGATCGATGACGCGGTAGCGGCTCTTTCCTTTCGGAAACTCGCGCTCGGGCGCGGCCTTGTCGATGCGAAGGCGCGTCGGATGATCGGTCCTGAGCGCGATAGCGCCTTCGGCCGGCGCTTCGAGAATGGCGTTCGGCTTGCCGAACAAGCGGTCTTTCCAGTCCGAGAACGTCTCGCCGATCATCGTGAATGGATTCGGCGTCGCGAGCGCGATCGAGCACGTCGCGAACATCGCGAGCGACGCATGTGCGAGTGCGCGAACGGCGCGCGCGCGCATCACGTGCCGCGCGTCGCCATCCCCGAAACTCCGACCCGTGCCTTCCGATTTTGCCGAAGCGATCCGTTGCCGCGGTCGCACGCGATCAGCTGCCTGTTGGTGTCGGTGTCGGCGTCGTCGCCGGTGCGGGAGTCGTCGCCGGTGCGGGAGTCGTCGCCGGTGCCGGGAGCGTCGCCGTCCGCAGCCGGAGCCGGTGTCGTCGCTGGTGCGGGTGTGGCGGCCGGTGCCGGCGTTGCCGGCGGAGTGCCGGGCGGTGCCGCCAGCGGCTTCAGGTCGCCGCCGTCTTCCTCGAACGCCTCGATCTGCAGTGTCCGCGCGCTCGAGAAAATCGCCTGCTTCTGCGCATCGCTCCCGCCATGACGGATCACGACACCCTTGATGTGCTCGTCGTCGCGCAGCTGGCCGAGGTAGCCGTAGAGCTCGACCTTGCCCATCGTGTAGCCGTTGATCGAGAACCTGTCGCCCTTCTCCGGCTTCACCCAGGCGCGGTCGTCGCGGACGTCGCCGCGCGCGAACGCCGTCGCGGCCATCACGAGGCCGAGGACGAGAACCGCAATCCGCACGAACTTGTTCATGAGTTTTCGCTCCACGTCTTGAATCACTTGCCCGCCTCGGCGGGTTTCGGCGGCGGCGCATTCTCGTCGGGCTTCGCTTGTGCGACGAGCTCGGAGATCGTGCCGTCCTTCGCCTGCATGAAGGCGCGCATCTTGAGCTGGAACGCGACGCGCGCGAGCGAGACGATGTGCTCGTTCTTGATGCGCTCCTTCTCGCCGCGCTTGACGATGATCGTCTCGCACGCAAGGTTCTGCTCCTTGCGGTAGCGGAGCGCGCTGCGGAGGTCTTCCTCCGTCAGCGGCGCGCCGTTGGTGCCGCCGGACGGGTCGTAGTCGAACTGGTTGTCCTTGTCGGCGATCAGCGTCACGTCGAAGCTCGCCGGGACGTTCGAGGCCTGCGCGAGCAGTTCCTTGTTGACGCGGCCGCCGCAGGCTGCCAGCGCGAAAGCGAAAAGCGCGAGCGCCGCCCAGGTAACGATCCGCCTGCCGGAAAGATGCCGCATGTGCGAACGCTCCAGAAACTTCTTGAAAAAGGACCGCAAGGTTACCACCGCCGTTCGCCGGTGGCATGGCCGGGTTGCCGCGGGTTCAGGCGTGCGGCAGGGTCACGCCGCGCTGGCCCATGTACTTGCCGCCGCGGTCCTTGTAGCTCGTCTCGCATTCCTCGTCCGATTCGAGGAACAGCATCTGCGCGACGCCCTCGTTGGCGTAGATCTTCGCCGGCAGCGGCGTCGTGTTCGAGAACTCGAGCGTGACGTGGCCTTCCCACTCGGGCTCGAGCGGCGTCACGTTGACGATGATGCCGCAGCGCGCGTAGGTGCTCTTGCCGAGGCAGATGGTCAGCACGTTGCGCGGGATGCGGAAGTATTCGACCGTCCGCGCGAGCGCGAACGAGTTCGGCGGGATGATGCAGACGTCGCTCTTGATGTCGACGAAGCTCCGCTCGTCGAAGTTCTTCGGATCGACGATCGTCGAGTTGATGTTGGTGAACACCTTGAACTCGTCGGCGCAGCGGACGTCGTAGCCGTAGCTCGACGTGCCGTACGAGATCAGGCGATGGCCGTCGCGCTGCTTGATCTGGCCGGGTTCGAACGGCTCGATCATTTTCTGCTGGTCCGCCATGCGGCGGATCCAGCGGTCGGATTTGATGGTCATGCGCGTGTCTGCAACAGGAAGGGAATCATTCTAGCCGGCACGTTCCCCCTCTCCCGCTTGCGGGAAAGGGGAATGTGCTCAGGTGTTCTGGATGACGATCTTCGGAAACTGGATCTGCTTGTTGCGCGCACGGAGCGCGAGGCGCGCCGCGGCGTTGCGTGCGATTTCGCGATAGCGCGCCGCGATGTCCGAATCGGGCATCGCCGCGACGGTCGGCGTGCCGCCGTCAGCCTGCTCGCGGATGCGGATATCGAGCGGCAGCGAGCCAATCAACGGCAGGCCGTACTGCGCGGCCATGCGCGCGCCGCCGCCTTCGCCGAAGATATGTTCCTCGAAGCCGCAGTTCGAGCAGATGTGCGTCGCCATGTTCTCGATGATGCCGAGCACGGGCACGTTCGACCTTCTCGAACATCTTGAGCGCCTTCTTCGCGTCGAGCAGCGCAATGTCCTGCGGCGTCGTCACGATGATCGCGCCCGAAACCGGCACGCGCTGGCAGAGCGTCAGCTGGATGTCGCCGGTGCCGGGCGGCAGATCGACGATGAGGTAATCGAGATCGGACCAGTTCGTCTCGCCGAGGAGCTGTTGCAGCGCCTGCGTGACCATTGGGCCGCGCCAGATCATCGCGCGTGTCTTCCTCGATCATGAAGCCGATCGACATGACCTGGATGCCGTGGTTGATCTTCGGCTCGATGCGCTTGCCGTCCTTCGAATCGGGCCGGCCGGTGAGGCCGAGCATGCGCGGCTGGCTCGGGCCGTAGATGTCGGCGTCGAGCACGCCGACGCTCGCGCCTTCGGCCTTCAGCGCGAGCGCAAGGTTCGCGGCGACCGTCGACTTGCCGACGCCGCCCTTGCCCGAGGCGACCGCAAGGATGTTCTTGACGTTCGGCAGCGGCGTCAGGCCCTGCTGCACCTCGTGCGCGTGCACGCGCGAGGACACGCTGACGGCCGCGTGCGCGATGGCGGGATCGGCTTCGAGCGCACGCTTGACGGTGTCCGCGATCGCCGCCTGCGCGGTCAATGCCGGATAGCCGAGCTGGAGGTCGACAGAGACGTCGTTACCCGAGACGCCGACGCCGCGGACAGCGCCGGACGCGACGAGATCGGTGCCGGTATGCGGATCGGCGACGCCGGCGAGGAGGCGCCGGACGTGCGCGTCGAGGGATTCGCTCATCAACGTGAGGTCAAACGGAAGGACCTCGCATTATGCCAGCGGCGGCGCTGCGGCGCGCCTTGACGCGCCCGGCCGGCAGCGGCAAGTTGCCTCACGCCACCTCGTGCCTAACCCGGGAGTACGCCATGTCGCTGCGCAGCCTGCCTTTCGCCTTCGCCGCCGCGCTCGTCTTCAGCGCCAACGCGTTCGCCGTCGATGCGACATCGCCCGCGGGCGTCTGGACGACGATCGACGATTCGACGCACAAGCCGAAATCGATTGTCGAGATCACCGAGCAGAACGGCGAGCTGACCGGCAAGGTCAAGGAGGTTCTGCAGTCGGACCAGGGCCCGAACCCGGTCTGCAAGGACTGCGAGGGCGAGCGCAAGAATCAACCCGTCGCCGGCATGACGATCATCTGGGGCATGAAGAAGGACGGCGACGAGTGGACCGGCGGCAAGATCCTCGATCCCAAGAACGGCAAGGTGTATGGCTGCAAGATGCACCTGACTGACAACGGGCAGAAGCTCGAGGTGCGCGGGTTCATCGGATTTTCGTTGCTCGGGCGCTCGCAGGTGTGGGAGCGGCAGGCGCGAATAGCGCGGTCGCTTTCCCTTCTCCCGCTCGCGGGAGACAAAACGGCAGGACTGCCGTTTTGCACGGCGGAGCCGCCCGAAGGGTGAGCGCCATGGATGGCGCGAATGAACGTGCCGGAGGCGGATGAGGGCAATCTTGCGGGGTCTTCCCACGCGTGCCCTCACCCTACCCTCTCCCGCACGCGGGAGAGGGAAAACAACTGGCGTGCCATAATTCCGCGCTGCAACAACGCCGCGGAACCCGCTACGTGAAGCCCCGCAAGATCCTCGTCACCAACGCCCTGCCCTACGCCAACGGCCCGATCCACCTCGGCCACATGCTCGAGAACATCCAGACCGACATCTGGGTGCGGGCGATGCGCATGGCCGGACACGAGGTGCATTACGTCTGCGCCGATGACGCGCACGGTACGTCGATCATGCTGCGCGCCGAGAAGGAAGGCATCACGCCGCAGGCGCTGATCGCGGGCGTTCTCGAGCAGCACAAGCGCGATCTTTCGGAGTTCGGCGTCGCGCACGACTGGTATTCGACGACCGACAGCGAGTCGAACCGCGCGCTGACGTACCGGATCTGGAAAGCGCTTGTCACAGCCGGCCACACCGAATCGAAACCGGTGAAGCAGCTCTACGATCCGGTCAAGGACATGTTCCTGCCGGACCGGTTCATCAAGGGCGAGTGCCCGAACTGCCACAGCAAGGACCAGTACGGCGATTCCTGCGAAGTCTGCGGCAAGACGTACAACCCGACCGACCTGATCGAGCCGTATTCGGTCGTCTCGGGTGCGAAGCCGGTCGAGAGGGAATCGACGCACTTCTTCGTCAAGCTCGCCGATTTCGAGGCGATGCTGCAGACCTGGCTACGCGAGCGCGAGCGCGAAGGCGGTTTGCAGAGCGAGGTCGTCAACAAGCTGCAGGAATGGTTTGCCGACGGCCTGCGCAGCTGGGACGTTTCGCGCGACTCGCCGTATTTCGGCTTCGAGATTCCGGATCAGCCGGGCAAGTATTTCTACGTCTGGGTCGATGCGCCGATCGGATATCTATCTTCGTTCCGCGATTACTCTACGGCGTGGAACGCGAAACATCCCGAAAATCCGATCCGCTTCGAGGATTTCGTCGAGCGCGACGACTCCGAGAAATCCGGCACCGAAATGGTGCACTTCATCGGCAAGGACATCATCTATTTCCACACGCTGTTCTGGCCGGCGATGCTGCAAGGCGCTGGCCTGCGCACGCCGACCGCGGTCAACGTGCACGGCTTCATGACCGTCGACGGCGCGAAGATGTCGAAGTCGCGCGGCACCTTCATCAATGCGCGGACGTATCTCGATCATCTCGATCCGGACTATCTGCGCTATTACCTCGCGACGCTGCTCGGGCCGACGCTTGCCGACATCGATCTCGATCTCAAGGCGTTCGAGGAGCGCGTCAATTCGCACCTCGTCGGCAAGTGGGTGAACATCGCGAGCCGGACCGCCGGGTTCGTCCATCAGTCGTTCGGCGGGCGGCTCGCGACCAAGCTTGGCGACGAGGAGAACGAGATCTTCCGCTGGGCGATCTCGCACCTCGACGATGTACCGACGCTCTATCGCGACCGTGAATACGCCGAGGTATCCAGGAAGCTGATCGCGATTGCCGACGCGATCAACGAATACATCGCGCGTGTCGCGCCGTGGAAGCTCGCCAAGGAATCACCGCAGCCCGACGGTGCGCTGCACGTGTGCTGCACGCTGGCGATCAGCCTGTTCCATTCACTCGCGGTGTACCTCCGGCCGGTCGTGCCGCGCGCAGCCGAGCGTGCGCTGGCATTCGTGCGCAAGCCCGCCACGCTGTTCAGCGACGTGCGCGATCCGCTCCTCGGTCACACGATCGGGCCGTTCGAGCCGCTGCTCGTGCGCATCGACCCCAAAAGGATTCGCGACATGATCGAAGCCTCGAAGGAATCGTTGAAGCCGACTGAAGATCCGGTGTCGAGCTCTGCGACTGCCGCCGCATCGACTGCGAAGCTCGCTGCCGTTTCGAGACCATCCACACTTGGCCCCGCTGAAGGTGAGGGCTCAAAAGCAAGCGCCGGCACAGCGACGCCAACAATCTCGATCGACGACTTCGCGAAACTCGACCTCCGGATCGGCAAGGTCCTCGCCTGCGAGTTCGTCGACGGCTCGGACAAGCTGCTCCGCTTCGAGCTCGACGCCGGTGAGCTTGGCACGCGTCAGATCTTCTCGGGCATCCGCGCTGCATACGAAGAACCGGCGAAGCTCGTCGGACGCAGCGTCGTCTTCATCGCGAACCTCGCGCCGCGCAAGATGCGGTTCGGCGTTTCCGAAGGCATGATTCTTTCGGCGGGTAGCGGAGGATCGGAGCTTTTTCTGCTCGACGCCGACGCGGGTGTTCAACCGGGCATGCCGGTCAAGTAACCGCAGCGGCCATCCTGCTCACCGCATGCCCCCGTGGACGCGAAGTCGCATTGGGGATCGAGTACGCGCTGTGGTCCGCCGACAGTCGGGTCCGTCACGGATCGTGGTGCACCCGACTGCCGCTCATCACGGAGTCACGGTGAGCGTCGCATCCGCCGGGGCTGCATTGGAGCCCTTGTCGGTTTGCAATGCGTTCGCCGGGATGTCGTTCGGATAGTCGGCGACCGTTGCAGCGGTGACGTCGACGAAGATCGTGCACGCTCCCTGCGCCGGAATAGCCGAGCCCGCGGAATCAAGCGAGATCGAGCCCGTACCCGGCACCGCAGTGAGGGTGCCGCCGCAATCCGTAGTCGCATTCGGCGTCCCGGCGACAACCAGGCCGGCTGGAAACGCATCGGACAGTGACGCTGTCAGTGCGGCATCGGCATTGTTGGCGTTGGCGAGCGTGATCGTCAGCGTGCTCGGATTGCCAGCCGTCACCGACTGCGGATTGAACGCTTTCGAGACGGCCGGCGGTACCGGCGGCGGACTCACCACCGTCACCGTGATCGGCGTGCCGAGGCGGTGATTCTGCGGATCGTTGCTCGTCGCGCAGACCGTGCCCGCGAGCACGTCGCCGGCGTTCGCGTTCGTCGCATCGATCGTCGCGTTGATCGATGTCGAGCCCAGCGGCGGAGTCGTGCCGGTCAACGGATCGAGCGCGAGCCACGGCAGATCCTGTGGTTGTGCGCACGCTCCACCGAGCGTTTCCGTTGCGACGCCGGAGATCTGCGCCGTTCCGAGCGAGTAGACGAGCGTGCTCGCGCCGGTGTCGAGATCGACCGTGCGCATTTCGACCGATCCCGTGTCGGCGTTGACCGCCGCCCAGTAGAGGATTCCGGTGCTCTGGTCGAAATCGGCGTCCTGCGCATAGTTCACGTTGAAACCGACCGAGCCTTTCAGCGACGTCGCGCCGCTGGTCTTGTCGACCGCGTAGAGCGCGTCGTTGACGAGGTCGACGCTGTACATGAGGCCGTCCGGGCCGATCGCGATCCAGATTGCGCAGCCCATGCCCGTCATCTCGCCGACGAGCGTCGCGGCGCCGGTGTTGCGATCGATCGTGTAGAGGTGCGAGCTCGATCCGCAAGTCGTGCCCGACGCATAGAGCGTGCCGGTGATCGGATCCTCCGCGAATCCGGTGAAGCCGTCGCTGTCTGCGCTCGGGTTCGCCGTGCCGATCGGCGTGATCGTGCCGTCCGCCGTGTCGATCGTCGCGAACGTATTCGCCATCGAGCCGAACTTGTCGATGCCGTACGCCTTCGTGAAATCGCTGTCGAGGAACTTGAGCGCGAACGCCGTACCCTGCGCGGGTCCCACAGTTGTGAAGCCTGTGTCCGCGGTCACGTCGAGCATGTCGAACTCGTCGCTGTAGATGTTCGCGGCGAAGGCCGTCACGCCCGCGAGCGGGTGATGAGCGCCCGCGTGGGCGCCCGCCTTGTGCGCGTGAGCTGCGCCGAACGGCGCGCGTGCGACCGTCGATTTCGACGGATCGCCGAGCGGCACGCGTAGCGCGTGCCCGGCGGCGCGAAGTGCGCGTTCGACGGCGCGGCTTCGGTCAGCGACCAGTTGAGATCGCGATCGCCGTGGTTTTCGACCGCGAACGGCAGCGTCGTCGAGTGCCGGCCGTGACCGTGCCCGTGATCGGGCTCGGATTCACGACGATCTGCGGCGCGCCGACGTTCACGGTGACCGAATCGGTGCTCGTGAAGACCTGCGGTGACGTCGGTGTCCACCGAATACCGGAGTTGTCGGTGACGGACGCGCGAATGCCGAGAACTGGCTCTAGAGCGCCGACACCCTTGCAACCGATCGTCGCGCAGGCCCCGCCGTCGCAAACGTCGGGATCGTCGGGTGCCGTTGTTTGCCGTACACGTACATCCGCGTATTCGAAGTGAGCGTGCCGTCGGCTTCGTTGAAGATCACTCGAACGTGGCGCGTCGGTATTGCCGACTTAGTGCGTCGACTGATACCACTCGACGATGAACTGGCGATTCGGTGCGCTGCCGCGGATGTCGGTGTAGACATCGCCGGATGCGCTGTCGAAATCGTCCCACAGCGGCAATATCGCCGGCGTCGTGAGCGATGCGGCGGGCAGCGAGCTGTTGTGGAATGGAAGCAACGCGCCGCTCGCGCCGAACAGGATGCCGCCGTTGTTGCTGACCGAGAGCTGGTTCGACGTCGTGCCGTAGAAGTCGAACGAGAACGGCATCGTCACGTCGGCCGAGTCGTCATCGCCGAGGCCGAGCGGCGTGCCCGGTGCCGGAGATCTCGACGAAGCTGCCGCACGGGCTGCGGCATCGCCGAAGCCGTCCGCGAAGATGCGATCGATGCAGCCACCGCCGCTTTCGACGTCGCCGTATGCCCGGCGGCACGTCATACGCTGTCCATGTCGAGTTGTATGTCAGCGTGTTCGCGACGGTTTGATATGATTGACTGAAAGACGCACCGCCGCGATCTGCGGAGCGTGAAGTCGAGCAAGTCGCCGTCGACGTTATTCGCGAGCGAGTGATAGTCGAGCTCGACGCCCGTGTTGTTAGTGACCGTGTAGCAGAAATTGAGCTGATCGCCGACCGTGGCGTCGATCGTGACGGCCATGCCGCAGGCATTGGGCGAAAGGTCGGTGCCGACCGTGCTGTCGAGGCAGATGCCGCCCGGCGTACAGACCGACTTCATGCCGACCGTGCCGATGACCTGGAACAGCGCCGTCGCAAGCCGCTGCCGGCGCCGCAGGTCGCGTTGTCGCCCCACGTCGTGCATCCGGTCCCGAAAGCGTCTCCCGGATTCTCCCAGGCCGCGTCGGAGCCCGGCGCCGGCGTTTGGGTACTGAGTGACCAGAACACCTGGCCGCCGATCGCGACGTCGAGATTGGCGATCATCGATACCCAATAGGTTCCCGGCACAGGTTGCATGGCGTCGGCAGCGAGACGCTGACGCTCGTGAACTGCGGGTCGAACGTTCCAGGCAACGCCGAATACGTGCAGCTCGCGCTACACCGGGCAAGCCGCCGGCATCGGGAACACCGTGATGTCGTACGTCGCCGGCGTCGGATCGCCGCCCAGGCTCGTGCCGATCTGGAAATTGAACGCGCTGACGCTCCAGCCCACGGCGTCGGAGACGACGAAGTCGTCAGCGCCGGCCGCAGTCGTACGCGTCGTAGCTCGATTCGAAGTTCTGCGACGGAAACCCGTTGCCGCCGCCGTTCCCGACTGGTCGTACAGCACACTGCTCGACGCGGCGCGCGAATGCACCGGATACTTGAAATGCGACCTGCGCGTGCGCGGATCGACGGCTTTGCCGAGCGCGAGCTTCGACGCGGCACCTGCGTCGGACGAGCCGATGAGCGTCAGCGACGGCAGCGCGGCAGTCACGGCGAGCGCGATCGCGCTCTTCTGAAAATGTCATGGCGGGCTCCTCTTTTTTCCCTGCCGCAAGACTCGGGTGAGGCGCTCTTCGGGATCAACGCTCCATTTCGTGACATCAATCACCTCGAGCAAACCGGTCGCCATATAAGTTGAGTCGCGCGCCCCAACGCCTGCGCGATTTCATGAAAAATGTCCCGTCGCCCTGAGGACTTGCGATGACCGCCTCCCTTCACGACAGAAGTTCGCCTGCGTCCCTTCGCACCGCGCTCGCAGCCGGCGTACGCCGGCACGCCGTCGCGCTGATCAGCCTCGCCGTCGCGCTGTTCGGCACGAGCTACAACACGTGGCGCAACCAGACGACCGAAGCGCACCGCAATACGCGTGCGGCCGCGTTCATGGTGCTCGACGCGCTCGGGCAGCTGCAGGAGATCTCCGATCGCCGCTTCTACGGCGGGGACCGCAGCGACGCGAACCGGATCGGCGGCTGGGGCAAGGTCAGCGCCGTGCACGACCTCGCGCCGCTGGTCTCGCCGGTCGGCAAGGCGAGCGCGGATGCGTTGTTCGAGACATGGAAAGAGAATATCGACCAGCTCGATGCACACGACGAGGCAGCCGAAAAGCGCATCGCCGACGCGATCGCGACGCTGCGCGGCAGCGTCCTCGCCGATTTGCAGGCGCTCAACTGAGATGCGCGTCGACTAGACTAGCCACTCATGGAAACGCCGCTCGCCGCACGCATCGACGCGTTGCTTCCGCAAACGCAATGCACGCGCTGCGGCTACCCGACGTGCCGGGCGTACGCCGATGCGATCGCGGCGGACGAAACCGATATCAACCACTGCCCACCCGGTGGCGTCGATGGCGTCGCCGCGCTCGCGGCGCTGCTCGGGCGCGCGACGAAGCCGCTCGATCCGGCGAACGGCAGCGAAGCTGCGCCGCTCGTCGCGGTCATCGACGAAGCCCTCTGCATCGGCTGCACGAAATGCATCCAGGCGTGTCCGGTCGACGCGATCGTCGGCGCGGCGAAGCGCATGCACACGGTCGTCGCCGCGGAGTGCACCGGTTGCGAGCTTTGCCTGCCGCCCTGCCCGGTCGATTGCATCGCGCTCGTCGCGGTCGACGACAGGCCGCTCGCACGCGAGGGCGTCATGCAGCGCGCGACGGACGCGCGTACGCGATTCGACGCACGCACTACACGCCTCGCGCGAGAGCGCGCCGCACGCGAGGCGCGACGCGCGACGACACCCGCGCAGCGCGAAGCGAATCCGCCCATTACGCGCGCCGCGGTGCTCGACGCGATCGCCCGCGGCAAGGCGCGCCGCGAAGCGCTGAAGCGTAGCCGCCGATGAAGCGCGAGAAGATCGTCGAACTCTTCAAGCGCCTGCAGTCGCTCGATCCGAATCCGACCACGGAGCTCCACTACAAGACGCCGTTCGAGCTGCTCGTCGCGGTGATCCTGTCAGCGCAGGCGACTGACGTCGGCGTCAACAAGGCGACGAAAAAGCTCTTTCCGGTCGCTCGCACACCCAAGGCGATGCTTGATCTCGGCGAGGAAGGTCTCAAGCGCTACATCGCGACGATCGGTCTCTACAACGCCAAGGCGAAGAACGTCATTGCGACGAGCCGCGCGCTGATCGAGTTGCACGGCGGCAAGGTGCCGCAGACGCGCGAGGCACTCGAGGCGCTGGCCGGCGTCGGGCGCAAGACCGCAAACGTCGTGCTGAACACCGCGTTCGGCGAGGATACGATCGCGGTGGACACGCATATCTTCCGCGTCGCGAACCGGACCGGCCTCGCGCCGGGCAAGACCGTGCGGCAGGTCGAGGACACGCTCAACAAGGTCGTTCCGCCCGAGTTCCGGCGCAACGCGCATCACTGGCTGATCCTGCACGGGCGCTATGTCTGCAAGGCGCGCAAGCCCAACTGTCCCGAATGCGCGATCCGCGATCTGTGCGCCTACCGGCACAAGACGCCGGGCTGACGTGGATGGCAGCCGCCGAGGCTGTCATAAATCCGTCAAAACCACTGCATAACCTGCTCGATTGGCCACGCGCAGCCGCGCGGCAATTCTCGAGGAGACAACAGCAATGCGTGGTTCCACCCGGGCTCTCATTCTGACCGCTGCGCTCGCCGCGTGTGCGATGACATCGGCGCATGCCGACGACACCTCGTCGCTCGAGGAGCGCATGTCGTACAAGGATTTCACGCGCTTGGGCCTCGACAAGCTGTCGCCGGAGCAGATCAAGGGACTCAACGAATGGATGAAGGCGCACGGCGGGGTCTGTCCACCCGGCGCCGCGACTCTCGGCGCCGCGCCGGCAGCGGGCACGGCATCGGCGCCGGCGGCCGAGAAAGACAAGTACTCGGCCAAGCTAGTCGGCGAGTTCAAGGGCTGGGAGCAAGGCACGGTGCTGCGCCTCGCCGACGGCAGCGCATGGGAAGTGCGCGACGACGAGCCGTTCATCGCGCACTCGGCGAGCTCGCCCGTGGTCAGCGTCGAGAAGAGCCTCGTCGCCGGCTGGCGTCTCACGGTCGCGGGCTACAACGAAGTCGCGCGCGTGATCCCGGCGAAGTAAACACTGCGTTCTCTGGACGCAAAAAAAAACGGCTGGCTCGAAGCCAGCCGTTTTTCAGCAGGTCGCCTTTGCGGCGTTAGAAGTTGATCTCGGTGTAGACGCCGATCTCGTCGGTCTTGATCTTCTGGAACACCGGATTGCCGTCGGTGTTCAGCGGACTCGACTTCGCCTCTTCGTGCTTCCAGACGCCGGCAACGCGGATACCCTTGCGCACATTCCACTCGATGCCCGCGTTGTAGTAGTCATCCTTCGCGGTCGGATCGATGTCCTTGGAAAGCTTGGCCTTGTCGTAGCGCGCGAACGCGCCCCACTCCGGCGTGAACGCCCAGCTGCCCCAGACCGAATAACCGTCGGACGTGTCCTTGGGCACCTTCGTGACCTGGTTCCAGTTGTCGGAGCTAAAGTACTCGCCGCCGACCCGGAACGGGCCACTCTTCCACGCGATCATCGCGTCCCAGCGCTCGGCCGTGTGCTTGCTCGGCGCCGATTCGATGTCCGAGCCGCGGTCGCCCGAGTAGACGCCGCCAGCGAGCATCAGGCCCTCGATCGGCTGAAAGCCGGCGCGGCCTTCGAAGTCCATGCCGGAGCTGCGCGACGGATTCTTGTAGCCGCCGCCGTTAACGACCGACGCTGCGTAGTTGAACATGCCGTTCTGGACCGAAAACGCATGAATACCCCAGTCGGCGGAGTTTGCGAACTTGAGGCGGTCGGTCACGGTGGGATCGATGTAGCGATAGCCGTACCAGCTCTCGACGAACGGAATCCACGGCATGTCGCTCGAGCCGCCGCGCGCGATGAAGTAATCATCGAGCTTGGCCTGCACGTAGGCCTTCTTGACGAACAGCTGCGTCTCGGAATCGTTCGAGACGTAGTTGAAATCCGTCGTGATGTTCGCCGACCAGATGTCGTCGAACTTGTGGTCGATGATGATGTAGAAGCGCTTGACGTCGAAGCCAGTACCGTCGGCGTCGGTCGTGTTGCCGTTCTTGTCCTGGTTGATGTTCGAGAAATCGGCGAACATCCTTCCGCCGACCGTGGTGGCGTCGTCCGCGTATGCGGTCTGAGCAGCGAAACCGAGCGCCGCGGCGATACCCGCAGCAACCAGATGTTGACGCATGTCGAGTGCTCCCGTGAGCAGTTGTTGGATTTCGAAGGAAGCCAGCTCGCGCGGCCGGTTCTTCCCGCATCGCCCGATAAGAAATCGTTAGGCGCGCGATGGGAGCGCAGGATGAAAGCCGTTCATTACGGTTCGATTGATTTCGCGTGACAGAAAAAAGTCACGCGGGCTTGTGCGCGCGCAGGATTCGCTGCGACGCATGCCGCAGATTCGCGGCTGGTGACACCCCCGAAGGCCCGCCGCTGTCAACAAGCCGCAACATCGGACCCGCATCATGCCCGGCGTTTTGGCGGGGGATGGGCAGCGATGCAGGACGCATCCGGCTCCCCGCAAAGCGCACTCTCCTGGGACGCCTCGCGCGTCCCTTTTTTTTTGCCGAAAGATTTCCGCTGCGACCTCGGTCCTCTAAGTCCGTCACGCGCGCTGCGATGCAGCAACGCCACGAGGAGGACGCCGCGCGACGAAACGTGTGAACCGGATGCATCCGCCCCGGTCCGTAGCACGTACTTCGATTTTCGTAACACCTGCCCGCGCCGAACGGATTAGGGTACGCACGGGCGAAGTCGCCGGAGACGGCCTACCACCACCACCACCGAGCACCCGCTCGCGATCAATCACGGAGATCACTCGCATGTCCAGCAAGATCGGCAATACCCTCAGCGTCGCCATTGGCGCCGCGGTCATCGGTTCTTTCTCGCTGAGCCAGCTCGCTGCGGCGAGCCCGGTTTTCCAGGCCAGCGATCTCGCCTCGGGCTACATGCTCGCGGCTGCGCCGGAAGGTAAATGCGGCGAAGGCAAGTGCGGCGTCGCCAAGATGGATACGAACAAGGACGGCAAGGTCGAGATGTCCGAAGCGATGGCCGGCGGCTTCAGCGAGAGCCAGGTCAAGGCGTGGGACAAGGACAAGGACGGCTCGCTCGACGCGAACGAGCTCAAAGCGATGCACGCGATCATGGACAACGCCAACACGAAGAAGAAGGGAGCGGAAGGCTCCTGTGGCGGCGACAAGGCCGACAAGAAGAAGGGCGCCGAAGGCAGCTGCGGCGGCTCGATCTAATACGTCACATGAGTCCTCGCCCCATTCATGGCGCGGGACTCGGCCTGCGGCGGGCCTTGCTCGGCCCGCTGCAGGATACGTCTGCTCGTGACCATGCGGCTGCGATCGATTTCTTCGAGATCGCGCCCGAGAACTGGATCGGCGTCGGCGGCCAGCTCGGCCGGACGCTGCGCGCTTTCACCGAGCGCCATCCGTTCGTCTGCCACGGACTTTCGCTCTCGCTCGGCGGACGGGATCCGCTCGACGAGACACTGCTCGCGAAGATCCGCCGCCTGCTCGACACGCACGGCATCGGGACCTATTCCGAGCACCTTTCGTATTGCGCCGACCAGGGCCATCTCTACGACCTGATGCCGATTCCGTTCACGGACGAAGCCGTGCATCACGTCGCCGGGCGCATCCGGCAAACGCAGGAAATCCTCGGCCAGCGCATCGCGGTCGAGAACGTCTCGTACTACGCAGCGCCGGGCCAGGCGATGCGCGAGATCGATTTCGTCAACGCCGTCATCGCCGAGGCCGACTGCGATCTGCTGCTCGACGTCAACAACATCTACGTCAACAGCATCAATCACCGCTACGACGCCGACGCGTTCCTTGACGCGCTACCCGGCGATCGCATCGCGTACATCCACATCGCCGGTCACTACGACGAAGCGCCGGACCTCAAGGTCGACACGCACGGCGCAGCGGTCATCGATCCGGTCTGGCGCCTGCTCGAACGCGCCTATGCGGTATTCGGCGTGCGGCCGACGCTGATCGAGCGCGATTTCAACTTTCCGCCGCTCGCCGAGCTCGTCGCCGAGGTCTCGCACGCGCGCACGCTCCAGCGCGCGCACACGCGCCAGATGCCCGATGTCCGCACGGCCTGACGCGTCGGCGAGCGCGCTGCAGCACGCATTCGCGGCGCACCTTCGCGATCCTGCGCACGTGCCTGTGCCCGGCGACGTCGAGCCGCGCCGCATGGCCGTCTACGCCGAGCTTTTCTTCAACAACATCGAGAGCCTCATCTCGGCGAACTTCCCGGTGATCCGCACGCTGTACGACGACGACGCGTGGCGCGACCTCGTGCGCGCGTTCTATCGCGATCACCGCTCGCACACGCCGCTCTTCACCGACATCGCGCGCGAGTTCATCCGCTATCTCGAAGCGCGCGCTGAAGCGAATGCCGGCGATGCGCCGTTCCTCGTCGAGCTCGCGCACTACGAATGGTCCGAGCTTGCGCTCTCGCTCGACGAGACCGACCTTGCGAAGATCGAGCGCGATGGGCACGGCGACGTCGTCGACGGCATCCCGCTGGCCTCGCCGCTCGCGCGCGTGCTCGCGTACCGCTTTCCGGTCCATCGCATCGCGGCCGATTTCCGGCCGGCCGAGGCGCCGCCGCAGCCGACGCTGATTCTCCTGACGCGCGATCGCGCCGACGCGCTGCATTTCCTCGAGATCGACGCGCTGACCGCACTCCTCTTCGAGCGCCTGCAGCAGAACACGGCGCTCACCGGCCGCGCGTGCCTCGATGCGCTCCTGGCCGAGCTCGGTCGCGACGAGCCCGCGCTCCGCGACTCGGGCCTCGGCATCCTCCGGCACCTGCGCGAGCGCGACGCGCTGCTGGGCACCCGCGCTCACTGAACGCCCGGCCGGATCGGTCCGGCGCCCTGCTAGACTCAGCCGCAGCATCTACTGGCCACAGCAGGCGAACGGCGATCCGGTAGCGTGCGGCGAGCGGCGGCCGCAGCGCGCCGTCGAAGCCCGAACGACCGCCCTCCGAGCACCGATGACACCGAGCGAACCCGAATCCACGGGCGACGGCGCGCCCGTCGCCGCCGACAACCGCCCCGCCCCGCCCGCGGCGCGCCAGCGCGCGACGCCCGAGAGCCGCGTCGAAGGCCTGACGCCGCCGGCGATCCGCTTCCTGCAAGCCGCCGCGCGCAGCCTCGACGCGCGCGATTTCGACACCACCGCCGGCGCGCTGCGCCAGGCGCGCTCGATCGCGCCGCAGCATCCCGAGATCCTCCGCTTCGAAGCGCTGCTCGAATACCGGCGCGGACGCATTCCCGAAGCGACCGCGCTGCTGAAGCAGGTGCTCGCCGCGTGGCCGGACGATGCGATGGCGCTCGGCAACATCGGCTCGATCTATGCCGACACGGGCCGCACCGCCGAGGCGCTGCTGACGTTGAACCGCGCCTGCCAGGTCGCACCCGACCAGGCGGCGTCGTGGTTCAACCTTGGCAAGCTGCTCGATTCGCAGGCGTACGTCACCGAAGCCGAAAAGGCATTCGTGAACGCGCTCGAGCGCGCATCGAAACATCTTCCCGCACGCATCGCACACGGCGGCACACTCGCCGCGCTCGGCCGCACCGACGAAGCCGCCGCCGAGTACCGCAGTGCGATCGCGCAGGAGCAGCGCTCGGTGCAGGCGTGGCTCGGCCTCGTCAACCTGAAGACGATCCGCCTCAGCGACGCCGAAACCGCCACGCTCGAAAAGCTGCACGCCGATCCGCGGCTCGCCGACAACGAACGCACCGTCGCCGGCTTCGCGCTCGGCAAGGTGCTCGAAGACGCCGGCCGCTATGCCGACGCGTACGCCGTACTCGCGTCGTCGAACGCGATGCGCCGTCGCGCGGCGCCGTGGGACGCGACCCTGTTCTCGCGCCAGATCGACACGATCGCCGCCACGTTCGCATCGGAATCGCAGGCGCCGCTCGATCCGACGCTCGGTGAGCCCGTGATCTTCGTCGTCAGCCTGCCGCGCTCGGGATCGACGCTCGTCGAGCAGATCCTTGCCGCGCATCCCGACGTCGAAGGCGCAAGCGAGCTGCCCGATCTCGAAACGGTGATCCTCGAGGAATCGCTGAAGCGCCGGCAGCGTTTTCCCGAATGGGTCGCCGACGCGACGCCCGAAGACTGGCAGCGTCTCGGCAAGCGCTATCTCGACCGCACCGCACGCTGGCGCAAGCAACGCCCGCGCTTCACCGACAAGATGCCGGACAACTGGCTGCTCGTCGGCGCGGCGTTGCGCATGCTGCCGAACGCGCGCGTCGTCAACGTGCGCCGCGATGCCGTCGAAACGTGCTGGTCGTGCTTCAAGCAGCTCTTCGCTGCCGGACGTCACGGCTACAGCTACGATCTTGCCGACCTCGCCGAAACCTGGCGCGACTACGATCGCCTGAGCCGTTTCTGGAGCGAGCGCTTCCCCGATCGCGTGCGCGAGCAGTCGTACGAACGGCTCGTCGCGGACCCTGAGGCCGAAGCGCGCGCGCTGCTCGCGTTCTGCGATCTTCCATTCGATCCCGCGGTGCTGCGCTTCCACGAAGCCGGCCGCAGCGTCCGGACCGCGAGCGCGGCGCAGGTGCGCGAGCCCTTGCGCGCCGACACCGCGCGCAGCGCCGCATACGCCGAGATGCTCGATCCGTTGCGGCGCATGCTCGCCGCGACCGCGCACGTCGATGCGCCCGTCGCATCGGATGAAGCGCGCACGGCCGCCGCGATGCAACGCGGCGAGCGCGTGCAAGGCCTCGACGCCGATCTTGCGCGCGATGTCCTGCGCGCCGCGGCGCTGCTCGGCAGCGGACGTCCCGACGATGCCGCGCCAATCGTCGAGCGCGCGCGCAACGCCGCGCCCGAGCACGCCGAGGTGCTGCGTCTTTCCGGCGCGCTCGACAGCTTCAAGGGCCGCCACGCGGAAGCGCTCGCCGCGCTTCGCCGCGCCGACGCCGCGAAGCCGGACGATGCATTGATCCTCAACACGCTCGGCGCCGCCGAAGCCGCCGCCGGCGAAACGGACGGCGCGCTCGCGACGTTCCGGCGTGCGAGCGACATGGACCCGCGCTTCGCCGGCGCGCGCCACAATCTCGGCGCGCTGCTCGCATCGCTCGGCGATTTCGACGGCGCGCGTGGCGCATTCGAAGACGCGATCGGAATCGATCCCGCATTCGCACCGGCGCGCGTCGCGCTTGCCGATGTGCTGCGACGGCTCGATCGCACCGACGATGCGATACGCGAGCTGCGCGCTGCGCTCGCGACCGATCCCGAGTCGCCCGCCGCATGGGAAATGCTCGCCGAGCTCGGCGCCGGCGAGCTCACGGCCGCCGAGCGCAGCGCGCTCGAAGACGAGTACCGCCGTCCGCGGCGCTCGGCCGATGTGCGCGCCGGATTCGCGTATGCGCTCGGGAGCGTGCTCGAAAGCCACGCGCAATATCAGGAAGCGTTCGCCCTCTTCACCGAAGCGAACGCGCTGCGCCGCCGCGGCACCGAGTGGGACGCGACGCGTCACACGCGCCGCTGCGAGCGCATCCTCGAAGCATTCCCGGCACATCCCGAGATCACGTCGGCATCGACGCTCGGCGAAGGCTGCATCTTCGTGCTCGGCCTCCCGGACGACGTCGCCGACGCCGTCGCGCGCGTGCTGCGCACGCATCCTTCGATCGGCCACGCCGGCGCGCCGAATCCCGCGCGTCTCCTCGCCGCGGAATCCGGGCGGCGCAACCAGAAGTTCGCGCAGTGGGCAAGGCAGGCGACGCCGGCCGACTGGCTGCGCCTCGGCCACGACTATCTCGCCGAGCCCGTGCCTGGCGGCGTGCGCTCGCATCGCGTGCTCGATGCGACCGCGTTCGGTCCCGAGCTCGCCGGCGCGATCGCCTCGATGCTGCCGGCCGCGCGCTTCGTCGAGATCGGCAACGGCGCGCTGGCAAGCTGCTGGTCGTGCTTCCGCGCGGATTTCCACGATGGCCAGCGCTACAGCGCCGACCTCGCCGAGCTCGCGCAATACCATCACGATTTCGAGCGCGTCGTCACGCGCTGGCGCGCGCGTTTCGGCGCGCGCATCCATCGCGTCGATGCCGATGCGTTGCGCAACGATCCGGACGCGACGCTCGCGGCACTGTTCGCGCACTGCGGTCTCGACACGGCGGCGTCCGACGCGCGCTTGCACCTGCGCGCGCGAGCCGACGCGCGCGTCTACGGCGATCTCCTAAATCCGCTCCAGCGAATGCTCGACGCGAAGCCGGCCGGGAACGCATAGCGATGATCGCGGGCGGCAAATCGGTGCGCACGTTCGCGAACCTGCCCGGCGCGGAACCGGCCGCGACGGACGATCGCCTGCGCGGCCTTGCGCCCGAAGCGCGCTCGGCGCTCCTCGAAGCGTCGCAGCGGATCTCCCGTGGCGAGCTTGGCGCGGCCGAACAGCTGCTGCGCGGCATTCTCGCGACGAGCCCCGATCACAGCGAAACGCTGCGCATGCTCGCGGTCGCGTACCAGCGCGGCGGCCATACGGCCGAGGCGATCGGCGTCGTGCGCCACGCGCAGCGCTCGAATCCATCCGATGCGCTTCTGATGAACACGCTCGGCTCGCTGCTGCAGAACGCGGGCGACATCGCCGGCGCAGGCACCGCGTTCCGGCGCGCGTGCGAGCTCGATCCGAATCTCGCCTCCGCGTGGATGAATCTCGGCACGAACCTGCAGATCCGGTCCGACATGCGCCAGGCCGAGTCGGCGTTCGCGCGGGCGGTCGAGATCCAGCCGGCCTCGATCGCTGCGCGCATCGCGCACGCGCTCGCACTGAACGCGCTCGGCCGCACCGACGAGAGCATCGCCGGGTTCCGTGCCGCAATCGCGACGAATCCGCGCGCGGTGCTCGCGTGGGCCGGGCTCGCCGAGATCAAGACGGTCGCGCTGTCGACCGACGACATCGCCGTGCTCGAAAGGCTCGTCGTCGATCACGCGCTGAACGAAGAAGAGCGCGCGATCGCGGGCTTCGCGCTCGGCCGCGGGCTCGAGGATCAGCAACGCTATCCCGACGCGTTCGCCGCATTCGCGAACGCGAACGCCGCGATGCGGAGCCTGATGCCGTGGGATGCGGCCGCGCATTCTGCGTACATCGATTCGATCGCTGCCGCGTTCGAGACGCCGCCCGCGCTCGCGGGTGACGCAGCGCGCGGCAGCGACGTCGTATTCGTGATCAGCCTGCCGCGCGCGGGCTCGACTCTCGTCGAGCAGGTCCTGGGCGCGCATCCCGACGTCGAAGGCGCCGGCGAGATCAATGATCTCGCGCTGATCCTGCAGGAAGAATCGGCGCGCCGCGGCGAGCGGTATCCGGCCTGGATCGGCAAAGCGAACGCGGAAGACTGGCAGCGACTCGGCGCGCAATACCTCGAGCGCACCGCGCGCTGGCGCTCGTCGCGACGCGTGCACGTCGACAAGGCCGTGTTCAACTGGCCGTTCGTCGGCGCGATCGTGGCGATGCTACCGGGCGCACGCATCGTCAACGTGCGGCGCGATGCGGTCGAAACCGGCTGGTCGTGTTTCAAGCAGCGCTTCGTGCGCGGCGCAGCAGATGTTCTCGTACGCGCTCGACGACATCGGCGCGCACTGGATCGACTACGACCGGCTGATGTTCTTCTGGCACGCGCGCTTTCCGCGGCGCATCTACGATCTGTCGTACGAGGCGCTCGTCGCGTCGCCCGAGGCCGAGATCCGGCGTCTGCTCGATTTCTGCGGCCTTTCGTTCGCGGCGAGCTGCCTGAAATCGCACAAGAGCGACCGCGTCGTGCGCACGGCGAGCGCGGCGCAGGTGCGCCAACCGATGCGTGCCGACACCGCGCGTTCGGCAAATTACGGCACGCTGCTCGATCCACTGCGCCGCGCGCTCGGTCTGTAGAGCCCGTGCAATCCGTCCACGCGAACGCCGGTCTTCAGCGTCCGACAACGGGGAGAGCTGCATGAAAACCAACGCCGTGCTCACGCTGTGGAGCGCGCTCACCGCGCGTCTCGCCGGCGCGAACGAGACGATTCCGCCGCTGATCCTGCGCCTCATCATGGGCTGGGAGTTCTGGGAATCGGGCACCGAAAAGCTCTACGGCGACAACTGGTTCGCCGACATCCAGTCGCGCTTCCCGTTTCCGTTCGACGTCATTCCAGCGAACCTGAGCTGGGGCGTCGCGACGTGGTTCGAGCTGATCGGCGCGGTCATGCTCTGGGTCGGGCTCGGGACGCGGCTCTTCGCGTTCATCCTCCTGTTCCTGACCTTCGTCGCGACGGCCGCCGTGCACTGGCCGACGATGTTGAACATGTGGAGCGATCTTGCCAAAGGCTACGCGATCACCGACATGGGCCACGGCAACTTCAAGCTGCCGCTGCTCTTCTCGGTGATGCTGCTGCCGCTGATCTTCGGCGGCGGCGGACGCTTGAGCCTCGACAATCTCGTCGCGAAACTGACCGGCTCGAGGGATCCGTCGCCGCTGCACGGCCCGCTGACCTGGTCGATCGCGGCGGCCGTGTTCGCGATTCCATTCCTGATGCTGATGCCGGCGTTCGGCTTGGCGCTGCTCATCGCGGCGATCGCGCTCGCCGTGGCCGGCGCTCGCCGAGGCGGCGCGCGGCCAGCTGGACAAAACCCGATCTAGCGGCAATTCTTGCCGCTCTTTCGGTCGCGACGTCCACGATGAATCCACCTGCAGGCGCGGGCAGACCAGCGCCCGCCGACGATGCTGCCGCCCGCTTCGATCGCGCCGAGGGCCTTTCGGACAGCGGACGGCGCATTCTGCAGCAGGCGGCGGAAAGCATTCGCCTGCACCGCGCCGACGATGCCGATGCGCATCTCGCCTCGGTGAGCGCTCTCGCGCCTGCGCATCCGGAAGTGCTGCGCCTTCGCGCGGTCGTCGCGCAGATGCGCAACCAGCACGGCGAGGCCGCCAAGCTCCTGCGGCGCGTCGTCGACGCGCGTCCGTTCGATGCACTGCCGTGGAACAACTTCGGCACATCGCTCGCAGAGAGCGGCGACCTCGACGGCGCGATCACGGCGTTCCAGCGCTCGGCCGAGCTCGCGCCGCAGCGCGCGGCGCCGTGGTTCAACCTCGGCCGCGCGCTCGATGTCGCGGGTCGCGTCGAGGAAGGGCACGCTGCGCTGACGACTGCGCTCGCGCGCGATCCCGCGCATATCGGTGCGCGCCTGATGCTCGGACGCGTGCTGCAGTTCATGGGCCGCATCGACGAAGCGGAAGCCGAGTTCCGCCGCGTGCTCGCCGCGCATCCGGAATCGGCGATGGCGTGGTACGGCCTTTCGACCGTACGCACGGCGCGCATCAATGCCGACGAGACGCAGGCGATCGAGCGCGTCTACGCGCGCGACGATCTGACGCGCGAGGAGCGCATCGGCGTTGGCTTCGCGCTCTCCAAGGCGCTCGAGGACCAGGGCCGCCACTCCGAGGCATTCGCGGTGCTGACCGCGGCGAACGCGACGAAGCGGCGCACGCTGGTCTGGGATGCGCGCGTGTTCACGCAGTACACGCGCAACATCGACGCAATGTTTGCCAACACACCGGCGACGACCGCGCCGCCGGAGCTCGGCAGCGAAGTCATCTTCGTGTTCGGCCTGCCGCGATCGGGTTCGACGCTCGTCGAGCAGATTCTCGCCGCGCATCCGTCGGTCAACGGTGCGAACGAGCTCGAGGAGCTCAACCTCGTCATGGACGGCGAGTCGAAACGCCGCGGCAGCGCGTTTCCGCTGTGGGCGCCGCAGATGGGCCCTGCGGACTGGGAGCGGCTCGGCCGCGACTACCTCGCACGCACCGCGCAGTGGCGAAAGGATCGTCCGGTCTTCACCGACAAGGGCCTCATGAACTGGACCTATGTCGGTGCGCTCCGCGCCATGCTGCCCGGCGCGCGCTTCGTCAATACGCGTCGCGATGCCGTCGAGAACTGCCTCGCGTGCTTTCGCCAGTCGTTCGCGCGCGAGCTCGGCTTCACGTACGACCTCGCCGAGATGGCCGCGTTCTGGCACGACTACGACCGGCTCATGCGGCTCTGGCAACGGCGCCATCCGGGCCGAATCCACGACGTCGTGCACGAGCGGCTCGTCGTCGATCCCGAGACGGAGATCCGCGCGATGCTCGAGGCCTGCGGCCTTCCGTTCGACGCTGCGTGCCTTCGCTTCCACGAGGTCGAGCGCAACGTGCGCACCGCCAGCGCAGCGCAGGTGCGCCAGCCGCTCCGCGCCGACACGGCGCGCGCGGCGCGCTACGGGACGCTGCTCGATCCGCTGCGCGCGATGCTGACCGAGGCGGCCTCGCCGCGCTGAGCCGGGCGTTTGCTAAGCTCGCGGTCCGCAATCTTTTCTCGACCGATTCTGAAGATGAGCCTTCCCGAAACCGAGGCACCGCCCCGCGAACCCGACGCGCCGGCGCAGCTCGACAAGCGCCTCGCCGATCTGCCGCTGCGCGCGCAGCGGCTCCTGCGCGACGCGCGGCGCGCGCTCGACGCACGCGACATGCGCCAGGCCGACGCGCTGCTCGAGCGTGGCCAGAGCTGGGCCGGCGATCATCCTGAATATCTGCGTCTTTTCGCGATCGCGCGCCAGTTGCAGGGCCGTCCGGTCGAGGCCGTGGCGGCACTGCGCCGCGCAGTCGAGAAGCGGCCCGGCGATGCGCTGTTGCTGATGAACCTCGGCACGGCGCTCCGCGCGACCGGCGATCTCGAGGCGGCCGCGGTCGCGCTCCGCCGCGCGTGCGATCTCGCGCCGGATCTCGCGCCCGCCTGGTACAACCTCGGTCGCGCGCTCGGCCAGTCGGGCCGGAGCGGCGAGGCGCATGAGGCGTACGAGCGCGCGCTGCGCATCGATCCGAATCACGTCCGCGCGCACATCGGCCTCGCCGACACGCTGCGCACGTTCGGCCGCATCGACGACGCCGCGAAGGAATACCGCGCGGTGCTCGGCAAGCCGGGCTCGATACAGGCGTGGCTGCGCATCGCGAACATGAAGACCGTGCGCTTCACGCCCGACGAAACGAAAGAGCTTGAACGGCTCTTCGCGATGCCGGGCACGAGCGATGATGATCGCGTCGTCATCGGCTTCGCGCTCGCCAAGGCGCTCGAGGACGCGAGCCGCTATCCCGAGGCGTTCACCGTGCTGAGCTCCACGAACGCGATCAAGCGCCGCCACGTGCAATGGGACGCGCACCAGTTCACCGACCGCATCGACGGCATCATGAAGGCGTTCGCGCGCGCGCCCGCGAGCGCATCGCCGCCCGATCTCGGCCATGAAGTCATCTTCATCGTGAGCCTGCCGCGATCAGGTTCGACGCTGACCGAGCAGATCCTCGCCTCGCATCCCGATGTCGAAGGCGCCAACGAGCTGCCCGATCTCGGCAACGTGCTAGAAGCCGAGTCCAAGCGGACCGGCCTCGAGTTTCCGGACTGGGTGCCGAAGGCGACGCCGGAAGACTGGCGCCGCCTCGGCGAGTCGTATCTCGAGCGCACCGCGCGGTTCCGCCGCGAGCGCGGCCGCTTCACCGACAAGGCGCTCTCGAACTGGCGCGTGATCGGTGCCGCGATGGCGATGCTGCCGGGCGCGCGCTTCGTGAACTGCCGTCGCGATCCGGTCGAGACGTGCCTTTCGTGCTTCCGGCAGGTGTTCTCGCGCGGGCAGACGTTCACGTACGACCTTTCCGATCTCGCCGCGTACTGGCGCGATTACGACCGCACGATGCGCTTCTGGCATCCGCGCTATCCGCACGCGGTGCGCGACCAGGTCTACGAAAAACTGCTTGCCGATCCGGAAGGCGAGACGCGCGCACTGCTGCAATTCTGCGGGCTCGAATGGGATCCGGCGTGCCTGCGCTTCTACGAAACACCGCGCAACGTGCGCACGATCAGCGCGGCGCAAGTGCGCGAGCCGCTTCGCGGCGACACCGCACGTGCGCCGTTGTATCGCGAACTATTGACGCCGCTGCGCCTCGCGCTCGGCCTCCGCTGAGGGCTGGGAAAGAATGGCTGATGATCGTGTCGAAAGCGCAGCGCCGGCCATTGCGGCCCTGCAGAAGGGAGTCCGCATCGAGCCTGCGTTTCTGCCGAAGGAGCGCGTGATGAGCGAGCGCACGGCCGACCTGCCGGAGCGCGCGCAGCGACTCGTCGCGCGCGCCGAGCGCTGGATCGAGCGGCGCGAGTTCGACGCCGCCGAGCGCCAGCTCAAGCAAGCGCTCGAGATCGCGCCCGCGCACGGCGAAGTGCTGCGTCTCCTCGCGGTCACGCAGCACGTGCGCCAGCGTTATCCGCAGGCGATCGAGCTGCTGCGGCGCGCCGAGGCCGCGCGGCCTGACGATGCGCTGATCCAGAACAACCTCGGCAGCGCGCTCGCCGAAATGCGCGACATGGACGGCGCAGTCGACGCATTCCGCCGCGCGACCGAGATAGCGCCCTCGATTCCGACGTCATGGTTCAACCTCGGCAAGGCGTACGACGCGACGCTGCGTCACGACGACGCGGCAGCTGCGTACGCACGCGCGATCGAGGTCGATCCGGACGGTTTTCCGGCGTACGTGCAGCGCGCAAATGCGCTCCGCGCGATGGGCCACATCGATGAGGCTGCGTCGAACTTCCGCCGCGCGATCGAGCTCGCGCCGACGTCGGCCGAAGCGTGGTGCGGGCTCGCCGGACTCGACGCATCGAAGCTCGACGACGCCGATCTCGCGCGCATCGAGGCGCTCTACGCGCGCAAGGACCTGACGGTCGCATCGCATTGCCTCTTCGGCCTCGCCTATGCGCTTGCGCTCGAAGCGCGCGGCCGCTATCAGGACGCGTTCGACACGACGCTCGCCGTGCATGCGATCCGCCGCCGCCAGAATGGCTGGGATGCGGCCGGCGCGAGCCGCATCGCCGACGACATCGCGAAAGCGTTTGCCACGCCGTCGACTGGCGCGGACGATGCGTCGCTCGGCGGCGAGGTGATCTTCATCGTCGGCATGCCGCGCTCGGGCTCGACGCTCGTCGAGCAGATCCTCGCCGCGCATCCGGAAGTCGAAGGCGCCGGCGAGCTTGCCGTGCTGCCGGAGATCCTCCGCGCGGAATCGGCGCGGCGCGGTCTCGATTTGCCGCTCTGGGCCGGCGATGCGACGGCGGCGGACTGGTCGAGGCTCGGCCGCGAATACCTCGCGCGCACGGCGCGCTGGCGCACGACGCGCGCGCGCTCGACCGACAAGAACCTGCAGAACTGGCAGCTCGTCGGCGCGATCCGCGCGATGCTGCCAGGCGCGCGCATCGTCGACTGCCGTCGCGATGCGCTCGAAGCGGCGTGGAGCGCGCTGAAGCTCCAGTACGGCAACGCGCTGCCGTTCACGTGCGGCATCGACGAGATCGCGAGCTGGCGGCGCGACTATGAAAAGCTGATGCGGCATTGGGATGCGACCCTGCCCGGCGCCGTCATGCACTACGACTACGAAGCGCTGCTCGACGAACCCGAGGCACGCATTCGCGCGCTGCTCGATTTCTGCGGCCTTCCGTTCGATGCCGCGTGCCTCGCGTTCCAGGATGTCGAGCGCGACGTGCACACCGCGAGCGCGGCGCAGGTCCGCGCGCCGCTGCGTCGCGACACGGCGCGCGCGGGCCGCTACGGTGCCGTGCTCGATCCGCTCAGGACCGCGCTCGGAATGCCTCGGTGACGACGGCGTCGCCGCTCGTTTCGCAGGGCCGGCGCAGCGGGCTTTCGGCCGAGGTCGCGCGGCTCCTCGATCAGGCGGGCGTGCATCTCGATCGTCGCGACGCGACAGGCGCGGCGCCGCTGATCGCGGGTGCGCTCGCGCTCGCGCCCGAGCATCCCGAGGTGCTGCGGCTTGCCGCGGTCGCGGCGGTGCTCGACGGGCGGCCGAACGAGGCGGTCGCCGCGTTGCGGCGAGCGCTCGCATCGCGCCCCGATGATGCGCTGCTCCACAACAATCTCGGCAGCGCGCTCGCCGCGACGGGCGATACCGACGCTGCGATCGACGCGTTCCGGCGCGCCTGCGCGATGGCGCCGTCGCTCGCAGCGTCCTGGTACAACCTCGGCAAGACGCTGAAAGCGCGCGGCGAATCGGCCGAAGCGAACGAGGCTCTGGCTCGCGCGATTGCGCTCGCGCCCGAGCACGTGCCCGCGCGCATCGTGCAGGGCGACAATCTCAAGGCGTTCGGGCGAATCGGCGAGGCCGAGGCCGCGTATCGCGCCGCGATTGCGCTCGATCCGCTCGCCGCGCACGCGTGGTGGGGGCTCGCGAACCTCAAGACGGTCCGCTTCGACGCGGGCGACGTCGCCGCGCTCGAGCGCGCGTTCGGCGAATACGCGGGCTACGACCGGCCGGCGCTCGGCTTCGCGCTCGCCAAGGCGCTCGAAGACCAGGATCGCTACGCCGATGCGTTCGCGGTGCTGACGCAGGCGAATGCGCTGCGCCGCGAGCAGCAGCCGTGGGATGCGGCGCGTTTCGGCCGCGAGGTCGATGCGATCGTCGACGCGTTTTCAGACCTGCCGGCGCCAGCATCGGCCGATTTCGGCCACGAAGTCATTTTCATCGTCAGCCTTCCGCGCGCGGGATCGACGCTGGTCGAGCAGATCATCGCCGCGCATCCCGACGTCGAGGGCGCGAGCGAGCTCCCCGATCTTTCGATCGTGATCGACGAGGAATCGCGCCGGCGTGGCGTTCCGTTTCCGGCGTGGGTTCGCGACGCCGATGCGGCCGACTGGCGCCGGCTCGGCGAGCGCTACCTCGCGCGCACGGCCCGCTGGCGCGCGCGGCGGCCGCGCTTTACTGACAAGTCGCTGCTCAACGTGCCCTACGTCGGCGCGGCCGCGGCGATGCTGCCGGGCGCGCGCTTCGTGCACTGCCGGCGCGATCCGGTCGAGACGGCGCTCTCGTGCTACCGGCAGTGGTTCGCGCAGGGCCAGGCCTGGAGCTACGCGATCGGCGACATCGCGGCCTGCTTCAAGGGCCACGAGCGGCTGATGGCGCTCTGGCAGGCACGCCTGCCGCGGGCTTTACAGCCGGTCGTTCACGAAACGCTCGTCGCCGACCCGGAGGCTTCGGTCAGGGCGCTCCTCGACTTCTGCGGCCTCGTCTTCGATGCGCGCTGCCTCGATTTCCATCGAAGCGAACGGAGCGTGCGGACCGCGAGCGCGGCACAGGTCCGCCAGCCGATCCGGAGCGACACCGGCCGGGCGGATAGGTACGGCGCGCTGCTCGATCCGTTGCGGCGAGCGCTCGCTTCGTAGCTGCGCGGTGAGAAGTTCCATCAAGCATCGCGCAGAGCTTCATGAAGCGTTTCGGATCGGGGTTCAGGCAGTTCAGAATTCTCCGCGGCGTGCCCGCACCTGAAGCGTGCTTTCCAGACCGCTCGCGCGCGCCGGATTTAACCGTTTTGATGGGCTTTTCCGCACCGATTTCGACGCATCGGCGTGCGCTCTTTTTCGTGGTGCACTGCGGTATCCAACCCCGTTGCTAAACGCCTGGCACGAGCATGCTCGGAAAGGGTCAAACCGGGCACGACAACGGGTGTCAAAAGAGGTTCAAAAGTCGTTGCAAATCTTGTTCGCAGTCTGTTACGTTCCCCGCGCTGTACCGCCCATCACCAACTCATGGGGAGTAGTGAAGCTCATGCGCAAGAGCACCATAGCAATTGGTATTGCGGCGGCCCTGTCAACACAAGCATTCGTCGCAACGACGAATGCAGATGCGGCCGCTAAGTTCAAACCCTCTAAGGCCTCCGGGCCCAATCATTCAACACCCCACTTCAAGTTCCCGAATCGGACTAGTCCGAGCGGTGGCACCGTTCTTTATGATCAGTCGGGTACGCCCGCGAACGGTTTCCCGTCGCAGAACTTCGAGTCGAGTTTCGACCAGTACGATGCTGCCGGTGCCGACGATTTCGTCGTCACGGACGCAGGCGGCTGGGACGTCAGCTCGTTCAACTTCCAGGCAACCGTGGGTGACCCCTCGACGGCCACCTACGACATCAACGTCTATCCGGACGCCGGCGGTCTGCCGGGCGCCTCGACCGTCTGTAACTACAGCGGCATTCCGGGCGTCTTCGACGGCACGCTGACGAGCCTCAGTGTCGCGCTTCCGTCGACCTGCCATCTGCCGCAGGGCACCTACTGGGTGTCGATGATCGCGAACCTCGACTTCGCGGTCGGCGGTCAGCTGTTCTGGTCGGGCGACTTCCGCACCGGTCTCGGCGCTGATGCGGCGTGGCAAAATCCGGGCGGCGGCTTCGCCCTCGGCTGCACGACGTGGACCGACAACGCAACCTGCGGTGCCGGCAGCGGCATGACGGCTGCCGAGTTCCAGGTCGTCGGTGCGGTCGGCAGCGGCGGCGGCGGTTGCAGCGCTGGCCAGCTCTGCCTCGTCTCGACGGTCGGCACGGACACCTCGCCCGGCGCGTGCGGCACGGCTGACACGATCGACGCAACGGTCGGCGACCAGCTGAACTTCTGCTACACGATCACCAACAACACCGGCATCGAGCTCGACTACCACACGCTGTCGAACAACGTCGACGGCACGCTGTTCACGCTGTTGAACCAGCCGGTTCCGAACGGCGGTACGTTCCAGTACAACCACGTCGAGACGGTCAGCGATACCAACACGTACAACTCGTCGTGGGTCGGTCAGGACGTTGCCCCGGGCTATGCGGCTGAAGTCGAGACCGGCAGCGGCGGATGCCCCGATCGCATCTTCGCTGACGGCTTCGACGGCACGACGCCGGGCTGCGGCGGCAGCAACTTCGTCGACATCTCGGGCACCGGCACGCCGCTCGGACTTGGCGACGATCAGGCGCTCGGCGTCACGATGCCGTTCTCGTTCAACTTCTACGGCACGTCGGCCAACGACATCTGCGTCGACAACAACGGCTTCATCCTGTTCAACACGACGAACTGCCCGACGGGCGGGTTGTACACGAACATCTCGCTGCCGGCTGCCTCGCTGACCGCACCGGCGATCCTGCCGCTGTGGGACGACTTCGACAGCTCGTCCGGCAACGTGTACACGGATACGCGTGGCACATCGCCGAACCGCCAGTTCATCGTCGAGTGGTATCAGCGTACGCACTACTCTGGCAACACCGATTCGGCCACGTTCGAAGTCATCTTCAACGAAGCCGACGGCACGCTGCAGTTCGAGTACGCGGACGTCGTTTACACCGGCGCGAACAACTCGTCGGGCGATCCTGACGTCTGCGACGGCGGTGTGTGCGCCACGATTGGTCTGCAGAACGATCCGGGGCTGTTCAACCAGTTCTCGGCGTTCGAAGCTGCGGTAACCGACAACTCGGGCATCAAGTGGACGCCGACGAGCCCGCAAGTCTTCACGGGTACCGATTCCGTGCAGGTCAATGTTGGCCAGCCGACGATCGTCGTCAACGACGGCAACCCGATCACGGGCACGGTGCCGGCCGGCGGAACGAACTCGATCCAGTTCCCGGTCGCCAACACCGGCGATCGCGATCTGAACTGGTCGCTGACGGAAGCCGGTCCTGCGACGATGCACTTCCCGCCGCCGGGCAGCCGTTATGCGCCGATGCTGGGCGATCCGTCGCTTGCGACGACGCGTTCGGTGCCGATGGGTCTGCGTCATCCGGGCGGAAAGGCTTATCAGCCGCTGCCGAACCACACGGAAGGCTTTGCGGTACCGATGTTCGCGGCCGACATCTACAACAACACGTTTGTGATGCTCGATCCGAACTTCCCGGGCACCGTCAACACGATCGCATCGACCGACGGCACGCCGTGGACCGGCGGCGCCTTCGTCGATGGCGATTTCTCGAAGCTCTACGTCATCGCGGGTAGCTTCGGTGCCAATCCGGACCAGTTCGCCACGATCGACACGGCGACGGGCGCCAAGACGGTCATCGGCACCGCGAACAGCGGCGGCGCCGGCTGGAACGGCCTGGCGTACGACTCGACGACCGGCACGATGTACATGGTCACGGGTTGCCCGTCGGGCTCGTCGCTCTACACGATCGACATCAACACCGGCACGCCGACGCTCGTCGGTGCGATGTCGAACGAGGCCTGCACGGTCTCGATCGCGATCGACTCGGCCGGCCAGATGTACGGCGTTGACATCGTCAACGACGCGTTCTACTCGATCGACAAGACGACCGGCAACGACGCGCTGATCGGCTCGATCGGCTTCAACGCGAACTATGCGCAGGAAATGACCTTCGACCTGTCGACGGACATCCTGTACTACGCCGCGTTCAACGCCGACCTGTTCAACGACTACATGTACACGATCGACACCGGCACCGGCACGGCGAACCTGATCGGCCAGATCATCAGCGGCACTGGCGGCTTCGCAGAGCTCGACGGCATGGGCATCGAGACCGCGGGTGGTCCGTGCGCGCAGCCGCAGGATCTGCCGTGGCTGTCGCTCAGCCCGCTCACGGGCACGACGGCACCCGGCGATTCAACGCCGATTACCGCGTCGCTCGATGGCACGGGCTCGGCCGACGGCGATGTGCTGTCCGGCACGGTTTGCGCCACCAGCAACGATCCCGACAACCGCATTGTCGCCACGCCGATCAATGTCACGGTCGGTACGGGCGGTGGCGGTGGTGTCGTCGACAGCGGCGTCATCAACCTCAACGCTCCGGCCGACATCACGGGCCTCTACATCAACTGGCTCACCGGTGACTGGTGCTCAGCGTCCGGGCGGCGGTCCGTGTGTGGCGCGAGTGGGTACGACTTCAATCCGTACCGCGCCGCCGCATGGTGTTCTACTGGTCGGGCCCTCATGTCGCCGACCAGCAACTGCGTGTCGTCGGGTAGCAGCTGCTCGATCCTGGCCTCGGGCGCGACGATCGGTCCGGTCGTCGACGTTCTCGCAGGGCGATTCGACCAACTACCTCGGCGGCAACAGCACGGGTTTCCTCGGCTTCTCGTTCGTCAACGCGAACACGAGCCGGTCAACTACGGCTATGCGAAGTTCACGACGACGGCCGGAAACGGCTTCCCGGCGACGCTCGTCGAGTACTGGTATGACAACACCGGCGCTGCGATCACGATCCCGTAATCGCATCGTCTACTGAAGCACTTCAAGAGGCGGGGGAAACCCCGCCTCTTTTTTATTGCGCCATCGATTTCGCACGCGAGCGCGCATGCGTTGCACGCAGGTGCATCTGCGCGTGTACGCATGCGGGCCTACGACCGCGCTTGCTATGCTCGCGCGATGAGCAACATGCCAACACCGCCGCGCATCGCCGAGCGCTTCCGTGGCTTCCTGCCCGTCATCATCGACGTCGAGACCGGCGGCTTCGACGTCGAGCGCCACGCGCTGCTCGAGATCGCGGCCGTCGTCGTGCGCATGGACGAGGAAGGCATGATCCATCCGCAGCCTGTCGTCTCGACGCACGTGCAGCCGTTCGAAGGCTCCGAGCTCGATCCACGCTCGATGGAGATCACCGGCATCGATCCCGATCATCCATTCCGCGCCGCGCTGCCCGAGCGGCAGGCGCTGGACCATATCTTCAAGCCGGTGCGCCAGGCCGTGCGTGAGGCCGGCTGCCAGCGCGCGATCCTCGTCGGCCACAACGCCGCGTTCGACGTCGCCGTGCTGAACGCGACGATCCGGCGCACGCAGCACAAGAAAAGCCCGTTCCACCCGTTCAGCTGCTTCGATACGGTGACGCTCGGCGGCCTCGCCTACGGCCAGACAGTGCTGAGCCGCGCCGTCGAGGCATCGGGAACGCGCTGGGACAGCTCCGAGGCGCACGCGGCGGTCTACGACGCCGAGCGCACGGCCGAGCTCTTCTGCGCCGTCGTGAACCGCTGGAAGCAGATGGACGAGCTCTGGCGCCACCGCCTCGCCGACGCCGTCGCCCCGCTCCCGACTTGATCGCGGCGCACAGCGGGCGCATCTTCCGTCCATGCCGATCTACGAATACATGCCCAAGAGCGGCGGACCCAAAGCGCCGGTTGCGAGACCTGCCGCAGCGGCATCGAGCGCCTGCAGAAGCTCTCCGACCCGCCGCTCGCCGCCTGCCCCGACTGCGGCGCGCCGCTCGAACGTGTGCTCAATGCACCGCAGGTCGTCGCCGGGCAGGCGCACGTGCTGCGCGAGGGGCATCTCGCCAAGCACGGCTTCACGCAGTACCGCAAAGTCGGCAAGGGCAAGTACGAAAAGACCGCCGGAAAGGGCCCGCCGACGATCAGCGACGACTGATCGCCCACGTTAAATCGCGTCCGCCTTCAAGATTACGGTCACGTGAAGGCGGCTCAAGAGCGTGACGTATCTCGCTGTTTTGCCTTGCAGGGCGGTCACATCGGCGCGAAATGCCGCCCGCTCTGTCATCTGACGGAAATAAATCACTCATCGTTCTGAAACCTCGCGGGCCTACAAAACGGCCCGGGGACGGCGTCGGCCGCCCGCGATTTTTTCAACCGCTCGAGGAGCTCTCCGTGTTCACTTCGATCAAGACTCGCCTCATCGGCGTCGGTCTCGCCGCGCTTATCGGTGCTGCCGGCATGGCCCAGGCCGCCGACATCACCGGCGCCGGCGCGACGTTCGTCTATCCGATCCTGTCCAAGTGGTCGGACACGTACAACAACAAGACCGGCAACAAGATCAACTACCAGTCGATCGGCTCCGGCGGCGGCATCGCGCAGATCAAGGCCGGCACGGTCGACTTCGGCTCGTCGGACAAGCCGCTCGATCCGAAGGAGCTCGACGAAGCCAAGCTCGCGCAGTTCCCGTCGGTGATCGGCGGCGTCGTGCCGGTCGTGAACATCGAAGGCCTGACGCCGGGCAAGCTCCGCTTCACCGGCCCGCTGCTCGCCGACATCTATCTCGGCAAGATCACGAAGTGGAACGACAAGGCGATCGCGCAGATCAATCCGGACGTCAAGCTGCCGGACGCGAAGATCACGGTCGTGCATCGCTCGGATGGTTCGGGCACGACGTTCAACTGGGTCAACTATCTCGCGAAGGTCAGCGCCGGAGTGGAAGGAAAAGGTCGGCGAAGGCACGTCGGTGCAGTGGCCGGTCGGCGTCGGCGGCAAGGGCAATGAAGGCGTCGCCGCGTACGTGAAGCAGATCAAGGGCTCGATCGGCTACGTCGAGCTCGCCTATGCGCTGCAGAACAAGATGGCTTACGCGTCGGTGCAGAACAGCGCCGGCAAGTTCGTGCAGCCGAGCGCCGAGACGTTCCAGGCCGCCGCCGCCGGCGCCGACTGGAAGAACGCGAAGGACTTCTTCCTGGTCATCACGAACGCGCCGGGCGAGAACTCCTGGCCGATCGCCGCGACGAACTTCATCCTCGTCTACAAGCAGCCGAAAGACGCCGCGCGCACGAAGGCCACGCTCGACTTCTTCAAGTGGGCGTACGCCGACGGCGGCAAGCAGGCCGAAGAGCTCGACTACGTTCCGCTGCCGAAGGATCTGCGGCGCAGATCGAGGCGTACTGGAAGTCCGAAATCAAGATCTGAGTGTGAGGCAACAGAAGCCGGCAGTTCCCTTCTCCCGCTCTGCGGGAGAAGGTGCCGAAGGCGGATGAGGGCACGGTCGAAACGCCGTTCCAACCTTGCCCTCACCCTAGCCCTCTCCCGCTAGCGGGAGAGGGGATTTGTTTTTCAGTAGCCGCTTACGAGCATCATGGCCGCCGACACCGCCGCAATCGCGCTCCCCTCCTCCGTCGTCGACGCGAAACGCCGCAACGCACGCGACGCACGCGCCGACGGATTGTTCCGCTGGATCGTCGCCGCCGCCGGCTTGCTTCGTGCTGCTGACGCTCATCGGCGCCGCGCTCTCGATGCTGTGGGGCGGACGCGAGGCGTTCTCGACCTTCGGCTTCAGCTTCCTCTGGTCGACCGACTGGGACGCGGTCAACCACAAGTTCGGCGCGCTCGTGCCGATCTACGGCACGCTCGTCACCGCGCTGATCGCGATGCTGATCGCGGTGCCGGTCAGCTTCGGCATCGCGCTGTTTCTCACCGAAGTCGCGCCGAACTGGATGCGCAGCCGGTCGGCGCCGGCGATCGAACTGCTGGCCGGCATTCCGTCGATCATCTACGGCATGTGGGGCCTGTTCGTGTTCGTGCCGTTCATGGGCGAATACATCAATCCGTGGCTCAACGATCACATCGGCACGTTGGCCGGTGATCGGCCCGCTGTTCCGCGGTCCGCCGCTCGGCATCGGCATGCTGACCGCCGGCATCGTGCTCGCGATCATGGTGATTCCGTTCATCTCGTCGGTGATGCGCGAAGTGTTCCTGACCGTGCCGACGCGCCTGAAGGAATCGGCCTACGCGCTCGGCTCGACGACCTGGGAAGTCGTCTGGGACATCGTGCTGCCGTACACGCGCTCGGCCGTGATCGGCGGCATCTTCCTCGGCCTCGGCCGCGCGCTCGGCGAGACGATGGCCGTCACGTTCGTGCTCGGCAACGCGCACCAGCTCACCGCGTCGCTGCTGAGCCCGGCAACTCGATCGCCGCGACGATCGCCAACGAATTCACCGAAGCCGACTCCGACATCTACCGCTCGTCGCTGATCGCGCTCGGCTTCCTGCTGTTCGTCGTCACGTTCATCGTGCTCGCGATCGCCAAGCTGATGCTGATTCGCCTGGCGCGGCAGGAGGGCGTGAAATGAGCGACGTCTCCGAACGCCTCTACCGCAAGCGCCGCGTCATCAACGCGTGGAATCTCTTCGCATCGGGCGCGTGCGCCGCGTTCGGCCTGTTCTGGCTCGTCTGGATCCTGTGGACGACGCTGAACAACGGCCTCGCCGCGATGAAACCCGCCCTCTTCACCAGATGACGCCGCCGCCCGGCTCCGACGGCGGCCTCGCTCAACGCGTTCTTCGGCAGCCTCATCATGAGCCTCGGCGCGATCCTGATCGGCACGCCGATCGGCATCGCGGCCGGCACCTATCTCGCCGAGTTCGCGCAAGAAGCGCGCGATCGGCGAGACAATCCGCTTCGTCAACGACATTCTGCTGTCGGCGCCGTCGATCGTGCTCGGTCTTTTCGTCTACACGCTCGTCGTGCGCACGACCGGCCACTTCTCCGGATACGCCGGCGCGCTCGCGCTCGCCCTGATCGTGCTGCCGGTCGTCGTGCGCACGACCGACGAGATGCTGCAGCTCGTGCCGAGCCAGATGCGCGAAGCCGCGCTCTCGCTCGGCGTGCCGCAGTGGAAGGTCACGATGCAGGTGCTGTACCGCTCGGCACTGCCGGGCATCATGACCGGCATCCTGCTCGCGCTCGCGCGCATCAGCGGCGAAACCGCGCCGCTGCTGTTCACCGCGCTCAACAACCAGTACTGGACGCGGCGATCTCAATTCGCCGATGGCGAGCGTGCCGGTCGTGATCTTCCAGTACGCGATGAGCCCGTACGAATCCTGGCATGCGCTGGCCTGGGCCGGCGCGTTCGTCGTGACCATGTTCGTCCTGCTGCTCAGCGTCCTCTCGCGCGCGATACTTCTGCGCAACAAGGTGCCCAATGACTGAAGCTCAATTCGCCCTCGCGACGCCGACGCCGGCTGCGGCAGCCGCGGCGACGCCGGCCAACAGCGAGCTGCCGAAGATGGCCGCGCGCAAGCTCGACTTCTTCTACAACGGCTTCCATGCGCTGAAGAACATCAGCCTCGACATCGCCGAGAAGCGCGTCACCGCGCTGATCGGGCCGTCGGGCTGCGGCAAGTCGACGCTGCTGCGCATCTTCAACCGCATCTACTCGATCTATCCGAAGCTCGAGGCGAAGGGCGAGGTCCTGCTCGACGGCGAGAACATCCTCGATCCGAAGTACCCGTTGAATCGCCTGCGCTCGAAGGTCGGCATGGTGTTCCAGAAGCCGGTGCCGTTTCCGATGTCGATCTACGACAACATCGCGTACGGCATCCGCCACTACGAGAAGCTCTCGCGCGCGGACATGGACAACCGCGTCGAGGCAGCGTTGCGTCAGGGCGCGCTGTGGGAAGAGGCCAAGGACAAGCTGAAGCAGAGCGCGCTCGGACTTTCCGGCGGCCAGCAGCAGCGCCTGTGCATCGCGCGCGCGATTGCGCTGAAGCCCGAAGTCATCCTGCTCGACGAGCCGACGTCGGCGCTCGATCCGATCGCGACCGGCAAGATCGAGCAGCTCGTCGACGAGCTCAAGGAGCACTTCACGATCGCGATCGTCACGCACAACATGCAGCAGGCTGCGCGCGTCTCGGACTTCACGGCGTTCATGTATCTCGGCGAGCTGATCGAGTTCGGCTCGACCGAGATCCTCTTCACGAAGCCGACGAAGAAGCAGACCGAGGACTACATTACGGGTCGCTTCGGCTGACGCGCTGCTTCCTGACCCGCTCTTCCGCTTATGCAGCGGAGAGGCGAAGACATACGAGGCCACGAACGAATGAACGCAAGCCCCAGCACCAGCGAGCACATCGTCAAGAGCTACGACGAAGAACTGAAGCGCCTCACCGGCGAGATCCAGCGCATGGGCGAGATCGCGCTCGCGCAGCTCGACGCCGCGATCGACGCGGTCATGGAGCGCGACAGTGATGCCGCGATGACGATCGTGCAGAGCGACAGCGCGATCGACACGCTCGAGCACGATGTCAGCAACGACGTCGTGCGCCTTCTCGCGCTGCGCCAGCCGATGGCGCGCGATCTGCGCGAGATCCTCGCAGCGCTGCGCATCGCGGCGGATATCGAACGCATCGGCGACTACGCGGCGAACGTCGCGAAACGCTCGATCATCCTGAACCAGTCCGCGCCGGTGCAGCTGACCTACGCGCTGCCGCGCCTCGCGCGGCTCGCCGAGGGCCTCGTCCGCGACGTCCTCGGCGCGTACCACGACAACGACGCCGACCGCGCGCTCGCCGCGTGGGCGCGCGACGAAGAGCTCGACGAGCAATACACGGGCCTCTTCCGCGAGCTCCTGACATACATGATGGAAGATCCGCGCAACATCACGCCGTGCACGCACCTGCTCTTCATGGCGAAGAACCTCGAGCGCATCGGCGATCACGCGACGAACATTGCCGAGAACGTCTACTTCCTCGTGCACGGCGAGCAGATCGCGCAGATCCGCCGCAAGGCCGACACGACTGCCTCGGCCACGGCCTCTACGCCGTCCTGACCGCTTTCCCTCTCTCCCGCTGCGCGGGAGAGGGCCGGGGTGAGGGCAATCCGGGCTAAACGCCCCGCTGCCGCAGCGTTTCGAACAGCGCGATGCCGGTCGCGACCGACACGTTGAGGCTCTCGATGCCGCCCCGCATCGGAATCCGCGCGACGAAATCGCACGCCTCGCGCGTCAGCCGGCGCATGCCCTCGCCTTCGCTGCCGAGCACGATCGCGATCGGTCCCTTGAGATCGATCGAATAGAACGACGTGTCGATGTCGCCGACGAGCCCGACGAGCCAGACGCCTGCATCCTTGAGCGCCTTCAGCGCGCGCGCGAGATTCGTCGCCGCGACGAGCGGCACGCGATCGGCCGCGCCGGCCGACGCGCGTCGCACGGTCGGCGTGATCCCGACCGCGCGATCCTTCGGCACGATCACCGCCGCGACACCGGCCGCCTCGGCGCTGCGCAGGCACGCGCCAAGATTGTGCGGATCGGTCACGCCGTCGAGCACGAGGAACAGCGCCGAAGCGCCGGCCTCCTCGACGAGCTTGGGCAGCTCCGCCTCCGAATGCGGTGCCGGCGCGTTGTAGCGCGCGACGACGCCCTGGTGCCGCGCACCGCCAGTCATGCGGTCGAGCGCCGCGCGGTCGCGCGCGTGCGGCTTGATGCCGAGGTCGCGCGCGCGGTCCGAAAGCTCTTTCAGGCGCGCGTTGTGCGCGCCGCTCTCGACGTAGAGCTCGACGATGTTGCCGGCGTCGTAGTTGAGCCCGGCCTCGACCGCGTGGATGCCGATCAGGAGATCCTGGCTCATCGCTTGCGCCGCTCGGCTTCGTCGGTGACGAGCCGGAAATCGATCTTGCGATCCTCGAGGCTCGCGCGCAGCACCTGCACGCGCACGGGATCGCCGAGCCGGAACTTGAGCCCGCGTCGCTCGCCGGTCAGGAGATGGCGAACCGCGTCGAAGTGGTAGTAATCATTCGGCAGCTGCGTGATGTGCACGAGACCGGTGATCTTCGAATCGACCAGCTCGACAAAAATACCGAACGACGTCACGCCCGAAACGATGCCGTCGAACGCGCTGCCGACGTGCTTCTCCATCCACGCGCACTTGTAGCGCTCGTCGACATCGCGCTCGGCCTCATCGGCGCGCCGCTCGTTCTGCGAGCAGTGCACGCACATGCCCGCCATGTCGTTCGCGCTGTACATGTACTCGTCCGGCTTGCCGCCGGCGAGTGCGTAACGGATCGCGCGGTGCACGAGGAGATCCGGATAACGCCGGATCGGCGAGGTGAAATGCGTGTATGTCGAAAGCGCGAGGCCGAAATGACCCGGATCGGCTGGCTGATAGACCGCCAGGCTCTGCGAGCGCAACAGCACCGACTCGATCAGGCTCGCGTCGGGGCGTTTGCGCACTTTCTTGAGCAGCGCCGAGAAATCGCCCGGCGTCACCTGATCGACCGGCGGCAGCGAGAGATGGAACTCCTTCAGGAACTCGATCAGATCATCGTACTTCGACGCCGGCGGCGACGCGTGCACGCGATACGGTGCCGGAATGCGCCGCTTGTGCAGGAACTTCGCCGCCTCGACGTTCGCGGCGATCATGCATTCTTCGATCAGCTTGTGCGCCTCGTTGCGCTCGTACGCGCCGAGCTGCACGACCTCGCCCGACGGCGCGAGCCGGAACTCGACCTCGCTCGATTCGAAATCGATCGCGCCGCGCCGCTGGCGCGCCTTCGCGAGCACCTTGTAGAGCTGATGCAGGTGCTTCAAATGCACCAGCACGTCGGCGAGCTCCTCGCACGCGTCGCGATCCTTCTCGCCGATCGCCTGCCAGACGCGGTTGTACGTCAGCCGCGCGTGCGACAGCATGACCGCCGCGTAGAACTTCGAGCGCACGACCTCGCCCTCGCGATCGATCTGCATGTCGCAGACCATGCAGAGCCGCTCGACGCTCGGATTCAGCGAACAGATGCCGTTCGACAGTGTCTCCGGCAGCATCGGCACGACGAAGCCCGGGAAATAGACCGACGTCGCGCGGTTGTACGCCTCGGTGTCGAGCGCGCTGCCGGGCTTCACGTAGTGCGACACGTCCGCGATCGCGACGACCAGGCGGTAGCCATTCGCGTTCGGCTCGGCGTAGACCGCATCGTCGAAGTCGCGCGCGTCGGCGCCGTCGATGGTCACGAGTGGCACGCCGCGAAGATCGACGCGACCGGCGATTTCGTCCGCTTTGACTTCGGGCTCGACATCGGCCGCGTCGCGTAGCGTCGCCGCCGGCCATTCATTCGGAAGGCCATGGCTCGCGATCGCCATCTCGACGACGAGCGAGGGCGTAAGCCGCTCGCCGAGCACCGCGAGAATGCGGCCCATCGGCCCGCGATACGCGGTCGGCTGATCGGTGATCTCGACGACGACGATCTGCCCCGAGCGCGCGCCACGGTCCTTGCCGGGCGCGATCATGATCTGCTGATGCAGGCGCCGGTCGTCCGGCACGATGAGCACCACGCCGTTCTGTTCGACGACGCGCCCGACGAGCCGCGGCGAGCGCCGCTCGAGCACCTCGACGATTGCGCCCTGGCGCCGGCCGCGGCGGTCGACGCCGACAACGCTCGCGAGCACGCGATCGCCGTGCAGCACCTTGCGCATCTCGGCCGGCGAGAGATAGAGATCGTCGCCGCCCGCATCGGGACGGAGAAATCCGTAACCTTCCGCGTTCGCGATGACGCCGCCCGGGATCAGGTCGAGCTTGCTCGCGACGCCGTAACCGCCGCGGCGGTTCTGGATCAGCTGGCCGTCGCGCAGCATCGCGGCGAGGCGCTTCGTCAGCGCGTCGAAATCGGGCGCGTTGTTGAGCCCGAGCTCATCGGCGATCGCCTCGGCCTTCATCAGCTGGCCGTGCTTCTCGAGGAACGCGAGGATCGCCTCGCGGCTCGGGATGGGGCGCTCGTAGCGGCTCGCTTCGCGCGCCGCATGGGGATCGTTGAGACGCGGCGCGGGCGCCGGTTTCGCGGCCTTGCGCGACGGCGCCGGCGGCGCCTCCGGCAGCCACTTCGGCGGACCGGCTCGGCGGCCGGGGCCGCGCTTGCGCGGCGCGTTCGCGTCGCCGCGGGATGAGGTGCGTTTACGTTTCAAGATAGGCGTCCGAAAGGCATCCTCGCGAGCGTCGCCGAGCGCCCGGCCGAATGCAAGTCATCGCGTTGACAAGGGGCGCGGTCGGCCAGTATCGTTCGCGCCCCCGAAAGGATGCCGTCCGGCGTCCGCACCCTGCCCGGGTGGCGGAATTGGTAGACGCACTAGTTTCAGGTACTAGCGGGTAAAACCGTGGAGGTTCGAGTCCTCTCCCGGGCACCATCTAATCGTTCGCCGTAGTTCACCACCATTCGCAGCACGTCCATGAAACCCGCCTAGTTAGCGGGTTTTTTCATGCGCGCGCATTCGTGGACGTTCGCCCACGTGAGGCCAAGGACGTACCCATCGTCGGAATGCCACTCCGCGGGCTCGCGCGCTTGGCGTTCGCGGGTCATCGGATCAGGAACGACAGAAGTCACGGATCGAATCCGTTCGCGAAGATCGCATCGGGATGCGACTTGCCCGTTTCGAACGCACCGATGTTCGCTGAAGTGCCATTGTCGCGAGCGAAACCGTCGCCGCGTTGATCGAGTCGAGCGCAGACGACATTCAGAGTGCGCCGGACGCAGTCGGCAGACGTCCGTCTCGGCGAGACGCGCGGCGATCGTCGTAGAAGAGCAAGCTCGAGCCGACTGAACATCTTCGGGCAATTTCGGGACCGCGCCGTCAGCAATCCACAATGCGCGGCAGTGGATTTTCTGCGGGAAACTCATCTCCACTGCAGCGACAGGCGATTTGGCTATCATGGTTGCGCTCGGTCATCTGCCCGCCAGCGAGGGTCAGGCCATGTCGCACGCTTCGTCGTCGCCGTCCGCATCGCCGAGCCTGTTCGCCTACGACTGGCGGTTCGCCAAGCCCGACCTCATCGCCGGTCTCACCGCCGCGGCAGTCGTGCTGCCGAAGAGCCTCGCGTACGCGACGGTTGCCGGGCTTCCGGTCGAAGTCGGCCTCTATACGTCGTTCGTGCCGATGGTGATCTATGCGTTCCTCGGCTCGTCGCGGTTGCTCAGTGTCAGCACGACGACGACGATCGCGATCCTGACCGCATCAGCGCTCGGCCGCATCGTTCCTGGCGGCGATGCGCTCGAGCTCGTGGCGGCGACCGCTACGCTATCGCTGCTCGTCGGCGCGATGCTGCGTTGCGGCCTCGGTGCTCCGGCTCGGCTTCGTCGCGAACTTCATCTCCGAGCCCGTGCTGATCGGCTTCAAGGCCGGCATCGCGATCGTGATCGTCGTCGATCAGATCCCGAAGCTGCTCGGCATCCACTTTCCGAAGGACACGTTCTTCCAGAACGTGATGTCGATCGTCGCGAACATGCCGCACGCGTCGTTGCTGACGCTGCTCGTCGCGATCGTCACGGCCGGCCTCTTGATCGTCGTGGAGCGATTCACGCCGAAGCTTCCCGCGCCGCTGATCGCGGTCGGCGTCGCGATCGCGGGCGTAACGCTGCTCGGGCTGACGTCGCACGGCGTCGAGATCGTCGGCAAGGTGCCGACCGGTTTGCCGTCGCTGACGATGCCCGACCTCTCGCTGCTCGCGTCGCTGTGGGCGCCCGCGCTCGGCATCGCGCTGATGAGCTTCACCGAGACGATCGCGGCCGGTCGCGCATTCACGCGCGAAGGCGATCCGCAGCCGGCCGCGAATCGCGAGCTGCTCGCGACCGGCATCGCGAACGCCGGCGGCGCGCTGCTCGGCGCGATGCCGTCCGGTGGCGGCACGAGCCAGACCGCAGTCAACCTGCAGGCCGGCGCGCGCACGCAGGCTGCGTGCCTCGTCACCGCGGCGACGGCGCTCGGCACGATGCTGTTCCTCGCGCCGCTGATCGGTCTCATGCCGCAGGCGACGCTCGCGGCCGTCGTCATCGTCTACTCGGTCGGGCTGATCAAGCCGGTCGAGTTCCGCGCCGTACTGCGCGTGCGGCGCACGGAGTTCGTCTGGGCGCTCGTCGCGCTCGTCGGCGTCGTGCTGCTCGGCACGCTGAAGGGCATCATCGTCGCGATCATCGTCTCGCTCGCGGCGCTCGCGCATCAGCTCTCGGATCTGCCGGTGTATGTGCTCGTGCGCAAGCGCGGGACGCCGGTGTTCCGGCCCGTGAGCGACGAGCATCCGGACGACGAAACGATCCCGGGCGTGCTCGTGCTGCGGCCGGAGGGCCGCGTCTTCTTCGCGAACGCCGAGCAGGTTGGCCAGAAGATGCGGCCGCTGATCGACGCGACGAAGCCGAACCTCGTCGTGCTCGATCTCAGCGGCGTGTTCGATATCGAGTACACGGCACTCAAGATGCTCGTCGCCGCCGAGCGGCGGCTCGCGGCCGACGGCATCACGCTCTGGCTTGTCGGCCTCAATCCGCGCGTGCTCGAGATGATCGACCGCTCGCCGCTCGGCGCGACGATCGGCCGTTCGCGCATGTTCTACACCGTGCACGACGCCATCGAGCGGCATCTTGCGTCCAGCGGTTGACGCCGTCGCAATGGCAAGAGTGGCCCGCTGGCTGCACGGATTAAGGCGGGGTCCGGGCTGTATGCGGCGGCCCTTCAGCCGCCAGACAGCTTTTTTGCGCCACAACATGAACAGCGGAAGCCCGCAATCCTTGATTCGCGGCCTTAAGCCCGCCATGCTCAGCCCCGCACCAGACCCCTAACAAGGACCGACCCCATGACCAAACTCGACAAGCCCCTGCGTCGTGAGATCTCGATCGGCGATCAGGCCTACACGCTCACCATCGATCCCGATGGCCTCAAGCTCGTGCCGAAGGGCCACCGCAATGGCGTCACGCTTTCGTGGAAGGACGTCGTGAGCGGCGATGCCGCGATCGCCTCGGCGCTGCAGGCCTCGGCGCACTGAGATCCCGCGCGCGCTCCGGCGCGCGCTTGCGCTATACCGATCGCCGCTCGGGCGATCGCCCTCGAAGTTGAAAGTACTTGCGCTGCTCGCCGTCCGGTCATTCGGACGGCACAGCGCCGCCTGCCTCGGTGACACGCCAGACGCGTTGCCGACGTCGTCGGCGACCAGCAGCGCGCCGCGCTTGTCGACCGCGACGCCGACCGGCCGGCCGTGCGCCTCGCCCTCGTCGTCGACGAAACCGGTCAGCACGTCGTCGGGCTTGCCGGTCGGCCGTGCCGCCGCGAACGGCACGAAGATCACCGTGTAGCCGCTGAGCGGGCTTGCGGTTCCACGAGCCGTGCTGGCCGACGAAGGCGCCGCCGCGATACTGCGACGGCAGCGCGTTGCCGTCGTAGAACGTGAAGCCCGAGCGATGCGGTGTGCGAGCCGAGCGCGTAGTCGGGCACGATCGCGCGCGCGACGAGATCGGGCCGCTGGCGGCTCGACGCGCGTGTCGACGTGCTGGCCGTAGTAGCTGTACGGCCAGCCGTAGAAGCCGCCGTCGCGCACCGACGTCAGGTAGTCCGGCACGAGATCGCTGCCGAGCTCGTCGCGCTCGTTGACCACCGTCCACAGCGCGCCGGTTTCCGGCTCCCAGGCCAGGCCGTTCGGATTGCGCAGGCCGGTCGCGAAGACGCGCTGTCGCGCCGGTCGTCGGATCGATCTCCAGAATCGCCGGCGCGGTCCTTCTCGGCGTCGATGCCGTTCTCGGCGACGTTGCTGTTCGAGCCGACCGTCACGTAGAGCCTGCTGCCGTCGCGGCTCGCGATGACGTTCTTGGTCCAGTGATGGTTGATCGTGCCGGCCGGCAGATCGGCGACCTTCGTGCCGGCGCCGTCGATGTGCGTCGCGCCGGTGTCATAGCGGAAGCGCAGCAGCGCATCGGTATTGGCGACGTAGAAGTCGTTGCCGACCAGCGCCATGCCGAACGGCGAATTCAGGTCTTGCGAGGAAGACGCTGCGCGTCTCGGCGACGCCGTCGCCGTCCGCGTCGCGCAGCAGCGTGATGCGATTCGCGCTCGGCGCGCCCGCGCCCGCCTTGCTCATGAGCTTCTTCATGACGAAGCCCTTGAAGCCCTTGCGATCGTCGGGCTTCGGCGGCGCGTTGGTCTCGGCGACGAGCACGTCGCCGTTCGGCAGCACGTAGAGCCAGCGCGGATGCATCGAGGTCGGCAGCAAATGCGTTGACCGCGAGGCCCGCCGCCGGCGTCGGCTTCGCGCCCTCGGGCCAGCCCGTCGCCTTCGCGACGTGCACGGTCGGAACCAGCGATCGTTCTGGCTTCGGAAGCGCAGGCGCGGTGCCGCTGCCCGCGTCGATCGGCATGGCCTTCTGCGTCGCGCACGCGCAAAACGCAAGCGCAGACGCGACTGCCGTGGAATGTGCGATGAGCTTCATGGTCGGCCTTTGCATGGGCCTCTCCTGCTCGGATGTCGGCGACCCCCGTCGCCACGCCTCGTCCAACTACGTCGTGAACATTCGCCCCGCGTGCTTTGCCGGCGCGTGAATGCGCACAAATCGGTTCATCGCGGCGACACGTCGCTGAACCGTGAAAATTCCGGACTTGTCTAAAAATCAACCGTGGCATGGAATCTGCACAAATTGCGGGCGTAGTCGGCGCAAAAGGCAGCCATTCCTGCCGCGATCGCGCCGCGGGAATCAAGGGACAACGCAGGACGTTCGATCGGCTGCCACGAAGTGTCAGCTATCGACGTCGCGCGGACCGGAAACGTCGATCACGACACTTCGATCACCAAGGAATCGTCATGAAGAGCTCGCTGTTGCTAGTCCTGCTCGCGGCCGTCGGCCTCGCCTCGTCGGCATCGGCTGCCACGATCTACAAATGCGCCGCCCCGACCGGCGGGACCGTCTACAGCCAGACGCCGTGCGGCAAGGACGCGGCTGCGATCGCGTCGAACGGCATGAAGGCCAGCAACACCGCGAACGACGCCGGCAACGACAAGGCCGTGCTCGCCGACATCGACTCGCGCTGCGATGCGGGCTCGCACAAGATCGTCGAGGGCTACCGCACGCAGTTCGCCGATGCGAATGCGTCGATCGCCGATCTGCACGCGCACCTCATGGTGACGGGCGCGAACGGCGTCGAGAAGGATCCCGCGGTGCAGAAGAAAATCAACATGCTCGAAGCGCACAAGACCGATCTTCTCGGCTCGCAGGACCGCGAGCTCTCGACGCTGCGCGACCAGTGCCAGGTCCAGCGCACGGCCGAAACGAAGCGCGAGTCCGATCGCGACGCGACGCGCACGATGGTCAAGCGTTGACCGTTTCCCGGCGGAAAAACCGGCCGCCCGGCTGAGCTGGGCGCCAAACGGGCCAAAAACCGCGTCGCCGCAAGGCAATTCGCAAAAAAAGCCTTGAAATAAAGGCTCTCCCGCTGCCTTTTCTCCCAAAACCCCGCTACGCTTCGCCTGCGGCGCTGCCCTAAGCAGCCGTGAACGCACCATCATCAAAAAACCCGCAGGAGATCTCCGATCCATGGCAATGAAAAAGAAGGCCGCATCAAAGTCAGCCAAGAAACCCGCCGCGATGAAGCCGGTGACGCAGGCCTTGTCGAAGTCGGGACTCGTCAGCCACATCTCGCAGCACACGGGTGTCGACACGAAGAGCACGCGAGCAGTGCTCGAGGCACTCGAGCAGACGATGCACAGCGCCGTGAGCAAGAAGGGCGCGGGCCTGTTCACGATGCCGGGAATCTTCAAGATGTCCTCGACCGCCGTGGCGGCGAAGCCCAAGCGCAAGGGCATCGATCCTTTCACGAAGGAAGAGCGCTGGTTCGCGGCGAAGCCGGCCAGCGTCAAGGTCAAGATCCGTCCGCTGAAGAAGCTGAAGGACGCGGCGCTCTAAGGCTCGCGTTTCTCGCTGTTTTCCGACACCACCGGCTTCGCGGCCGGTGGTGTTTTCGTTTCTGCTCTGCGCCTACTGAAGCTGAAACCTTCTGAAGCCGCGCATCGTCGCGGCGCTGACGCACGAATCAGGCGAACGGATCGCGCAGCACGATGTTCGCGTCGCGGTCCGGGCCCGTCGACACAATCGCAAGCGGACAACCGGCGAGCTCCTCGAGCGCACGCAGGTACGCGCGTGCCGCGGGCGGGAGATCGTCCCACTTCGTGATGCCGTGCGTCTCTTCCTGCCAGCCCGGAAACTCGAGATAAACCGGTGTGCACTCTTCCCAGCCGGCCGCGTCGAGCGGCGCGTACTCGGTGCGCTTGCCTCGGTACTCGTACGCGATGCAGATGTTGAGCTTGTCCATGCCGTCGAGCACGTCGAGCTTCGTGATGCACAGGCCCGTGAGGCCGTTGATCGCAACCGCACGCTTCAGCGCAACGATATCCATCCAGCCGCAGCGGCGCGGACGGCCGGTGGTCGCGCCGTATTCCTGGCCGCGGTCGCGGATCTTCTGACCGATCTCGTTGTCCAGCTCCGTCGGGAACGGACCGCCGCCGACGCGCGTCGCATACGCCTTCGCGATGCCGAGCACGTAATCGATCGCGTCGGCGCCGACGCCGGTACCGGCGAGCGCGCCGCCGACGGTCGTGTTGCTCGACGTCACGTACGGATACGTGCCGTGGTCGATGTCGAGCAGCGAGCCCTGTGCGCCTTCGTAGAGGATCTTCTTGCCCTGCTTGCGCAGCTCGTGCAGCAGGCCCGCGACGTCGGACTTCATCGGCTCGACGTATTCGCCGAACTCGATCGCCTCGTCGAGCGTCTTCTGGAAATCGATCGCCTCGACGCCGAGGTACTTCGTCAGCACGAAGTTGTGATAGTCGAGCGTGCTGCGCAGTTTCTCCGCGAGCTGCTCCGGATAGTGCAGATCCGCGACGCGCACGCCGCGGCGCGCGACCTTGTCCTCGTACGCAGGACCGATGCCGCGACCGGTGGTGCCGATCGCCTTGCCGCCGGCCGCCTTCTCGCGCGCCTGATCGAGCGCGATGTGGTACGGCATGATCAGCGGCGTCGCCGGCGAGATCTTGAGGCGCGAGCGCACTTCGACGCCGCGCGCCTCGAGCTCCTCGATTTCCTTTTTGAGCGCCGCCGGGCTCAGCACGACGCCGTTGCCGATCAGGCACAACGCGTCGTCGCGCAGGATGCCCGACGGGATCAGGTGCAGCACGGTTTTCTTGCCGGCGATGACGAGCGTGTGGCCGGCGTTGTGGCCGCCCTGGAAGCGCACGACGGCGCCGATGTCCTTGGTCAGGAGATCGACGATCTTGCCCTTGCCTTCGTCGCCCCACTGGGCGCCGAGGATTACGACTGATTTGCCCATTGCGTTACTGCCCGAGAAAAAAGACGGTACTTACCGAACGACCTGCAGCATGACGAGCCCGGCGACGATCATGCCCGCGCCGATCATACGCAACGTCCTCTCATCGATTTGTTGCAGCTGCTCGGCCATGCGTTTCCAGAGGCGGGGCGATGCGAACAGAAAGAGGCCTTCGATGACGAGGACGAGGCACAGCGCAGCCGCGAGCGTCGCCACGCGTTATTTGCTGTCCTGCAGGTAGCGCAGGAACTCCGATTTCGAATCGAGCACGAGCACGCCGTTCTGCGTCGTCAGCGAATCGCGGTAGGCCTCGAGGCTGCGGTAGAACGCATAGAACTCGGCATCATGGCCATACGCGCCGGCGTAGATCTCGGCGGCCTTGGCATCGCCCTCGCCGCGCGTCTTCGCGGCATCGCGATACGCCTCGGCCTTCAGCACCTGCGCCTGGCGATCGGCGTTCGACTTGATGCGCAGCGCTGCCTCGTTGCCTTCGGCGCGCAGCGCATCGGCAACTTGCTTGCGCTCCGAGCGCATGCGCTCGTAGACCGAACGCAGCACAAGGCTCTCTTCCGGCAGATTGATTTGCTTGATGCGCACATCGACGATCTGGATGCCGAGGTTCTCGGCATCCTTGTTCGCGGTCTGCACGAGCGCCTGCGTCAGATCCGTGCGCGCGCTCGAGACGACTTCCTGCAGCGTGCGCGAGTTGATCGCCGTGCGAAGTCCATTCTTGACGATCGGCGTGAGGCGTTGCTGCGCGCGCGTCTCGTCGCCTCCGACCGACGTGTAGTACGTCGACGGATCCGAGACACGCCACTTGACGTAGAAGTCGACGCTGACGTCCTTGCGCTCCGACGTCTGCCAGCGCTCCGGCGCCGACTCGATCGTCAGGATGCGGCGGTCGAAACGCAGCGCCTGCTGCAGCGGAGCTGGCAGCTTGAAGTGCAGACCGGGCTTCACGCCGGCTTCGACGATGCGCCCGAACTGCACCAGGATTGCGCTCTGGCCTTCGTTGACGATGTAGGCGCAGGTGCTCGCGAAGAACACGATCAGCACGGCGATGATTGCGGTGACAAGACGCATCAGCGACCTCCCTTGCCGTTGTCCGGCGTCACGACGGTCGGTGCGATGGTTTCTGCGGGCGGTCCCGCCTTACCCGCGTCGATCGGCAGGTAGAAGATGTTCTTGCCGCCCGAGAAATCGATGACCTTGTTGCTTTCCGCGAGCACCTTTTGCATCGTCTCGATGTAGAGGCGCTTGCGCGTCACTTCGGGCGCGGCCTTGTACTCGGCGGCGATCAGGCTGAAGCGCTGCGCGTCGCCTTCGGCGGTCGCGACGCGTTCTGCCTTGTACCCTTCGGCTTCGGCGAGGATGCGCGCCGCATCGCCGCGCGCGTTCGGGATCACGCTCTTGGCGTAAGCGTCGGCTTCGTTGCTGCGGCGCTGGCGATCCTCGCGCGCGCTGATCGCGTCGTCGAACGCCTCCCTGACTTCCTGCGGCGGGCGCACGTTCTGGAAAGCGAGCTGCTGGACGAGCAGGCCCGTGTCGTAGCGATTGAGCGTCTGCTGCAGCACCTTCTGCGCCATGCCGGCGAGCTCCGCGCTCGGATTGGGCTGCACGGCGGCCGTGCCATCCGGCGCCTTCGCGGCGGCTGGTGCAGCGTTGCCGGCAGCGGCGCTGGCGTCCCGGGCCGCGTCCGCCAGCGCCTGCGCCTGCTGCTGGTCCGGCATGATCGACGAGAGATCGCTCGCGCCGATGACTTCGCGCACAGCGCTTTCGGCGGCCTGCTTGACCGTCTCGTCGGGATCGCGAACGCTGAAGAGGAACTGCTTCGGATCGGCGACTGTGTACTGCACGTTGAAATCGACGAGCACGATGTTCTCGTCCTTGGTCAACATGCGCACCTGATCGGACGTCTGGTGCACGCTCTTCGCGTCCACCTTGAGCACGCTCTCCATCGGCCGCGGCCACTTGAGATTGAAGCCCGGCCCCAACGTGCGCGCGTACTGGCCGAAGCGGAGCACGACGCCGGATTCGTTCGCCTTGATGATCGCGCTCGAATCCCAGACGACCCAGACGAGCGCAATGGCGATGATCGCGACGCCGGGACCGCCGCCGCTGCTGAAGAGGCGATTGAAGAAGCCGCTGATGCGCTTCAGGAGCGCATCGAAATCGGGCGATGGACCGCCGCCGCCGCCGGAGTCCTTCCAGGGGTCGCGCTGTTTGCCGCTACCGGGTTCGTTCCAGGCCATGTCCTTGATTCCTCATTGCCGGCAACCATCACGCCGCGACGCCGAAAAAAACGGCCTCCAACGGCCGGTCTCCTGGATCTTGCGGTGCGGCCGCACGCACACAAGGTGCGGCCTCGGTGGGCGATCAGGGACGATCGCCTAAGCCATGCCTGGTTGCCGTGGGATTGTAGGTAGGGGTGTCGGAGGGGGCAAGCAAACGCCCGCGGAGCCAGTCGCCATCGCCATCCGGCAGGCCGAACAGCGGCTCCACGAGCGCGCGCGGCGCATCGATGCGGATCAGCCAGCCCGCGTCCTCGGCCAGCTCCTCGGCGACGATGCCCTGCGCGTGAAGGCGAGCGCGCAGGCGCCCCGATGCCGACGGCACGTGCAATTCCGTGCGAATGCGTTCGGCGCCGAGCTTGTGCCCGATCGCCGCCTTGAGCCCTTCGAAGCCGGCCTGCGTTACGGCGGAGACCCACGCGCGCGATGTCTGCCCGCCATCCAACCAGTCGAGCCTCGCTTGCAAAGTCGCGATGCTCTTCTGAGATTCGCGGCCATGGATGGCCGCTTCTTGATTTTCGCCAACAGGGACGTTGGCATCAATTAGATCAATCTTGTTGTAGACGAGCACCTGCGGCAGATCGCCGGCGCCAATCTCGCGGAGCACTGCGTCGACGTCGGCCATGCGATCGTCGCGCTCGGGATCGGACGCGTCGACGACGTGCAGCAGCAAGTCCGCGTCGCGCGCTTCGGAAAGCGTCGAGCGGAACGCCGCGACGAGATCGTGCGGAAGATCGCGAATGAATCCGACGGTGTCGGCGAGAACCACCGGCCCGATGTCGAGCCCTTCGAGCCGGCGCACGGTTGGATCGAGCGTCGCGAAAAGCTGGTTGGCGACATAGACCTCGGAGCCGGTCAGCGCATTGAACAGCGTCGACTTGCCCGCGTTCGTGTAGCCGACCAGCGCGACGACCGGCACGGCGTTGCGCTGACGCGCGCGACGCGCCTGGTTGCGCTGCACTTCGACCTTGTCGAGCCGCTTCTTGAGCTGCTTCATGCGCTCGCCGATGATGCGGCGATCGAGCTCGAGCTGCGTCTCGCCCGGGCCGCGAAGCCCGATCGCGCCGCCGCGCTGACGCTCCAGATGCGTCCATCCGCGCACGAGGCGCGTCGACATGTGCTTCAACTGCGCGAGCTCGACCTGCAGCTTGCCTTCGTGCGAGCGCGCGCGCTGCGCGAAGATGTCGAGGATCAGCCCCGTGCGATCGACGACGCGGCACTCGGTCAGCTTTTCGAGATTGCGCTCCTGCACCGGCGAGAGCGCGCGGTTGACGAGGATCAGATCGGCGTCGAGCGCCTTCCTCTGCTCGGCAAGCTCCTCGGCCTTGCCGGAGCCGACGAAGTAGCGCGGATTCGGCCGGTCGACGCGCGCGGTCAGCGAGCCGACGACGCTCGCGCCTGCCGAGCGCGCCAGCTCGCCAAACTCATCGAGAGCGACCGGGTCGTTGCGGCCCGGCTCCTGCGGCTGCAGGAGCAGCGCGCGTTCGCCTTTTCGGGATCGTTCGAACAGCGGGAGTTACTCGGGATGCTCGCTCGTCTCGGCCGTCACGGTCGTGGTGCCGCCCGGACCAGTTTCGGTGCCGACGCGGACATTGCGAGTCGGTACGACCGTCGATATCGCGTGCTTGTAAACCATCTGGCTGACGGTATTGCGGAGCAGCACGACGAACTGGTCGAACGACTCCACCGTACCCTGCAGTTTGATGCCGTTGACGAGGTAGATCGACACCGGCACGCGCTCACGCCGCAACGCATTCAGAAATGGATCCTGCAACGACTGCCCCTTGGCCATGGTCTTCTTCTCCACCAGCAAATCCCCGAACCGGCAAAAAACGACGCGGCGCAAGCTGCGCCCGGACGCCCCGGTTCAACCGTAATCCCTGATTTCAGGTATTCCCTGATTCCGTGGAATCATCTTAACGATTTGTTCCGGCAAATAAAATGCCGTACGCCACGGATTCGTCATCTCACCCAACCCGCGCGAGGAACGCACCAACGGCCGCAGCGACCGCTTCCGCAGTAGACGCCTCGTCGGGATCGAACCATCGCGCATCGAGCTCGGCGCGCAGCCATGTGATCTGGCGCTTGGCGAGCTGCCGGGTCGCGAAGATCGCACGCTCCCGAAACGTGGGGGCGTCCGTCGTGCCCTCAAGATGCTCCCAGGCCTGGCGATAGCCGACCGCGCGCAGCGCCGGCAGATCAGGATCGAGATCGCCGCGCTGGCGCAGTGCGCGCACTTCGTCGAGTAAGCCGCCCGCGAGCATCGCGTCGAACCGCTCGGCGATGCGCGCGTGCAGCCGCGCACGGTCGCGCGGCACGAGCGCGAGCTTGAGGAGCCGCCACGGCGGCCGCTGGGGCGGTCCGCCGGTCAGCGCCGACAGCGGCTCGCCGGTGAGCTCGATGATCTCGAGTGCGCGCTGGATGCGCTGCGCGTCGCCGGGTCGGATGCGCTCGGCCGACGCCGCATCGAGCGATCGCAGCCGTTCGTGCAACGCGGGCCAGCCGATCTGCGCTGCCTCGTCAGCGATACGCGCGCGGAGCTCGGGATTTGCTTGCGGCAGCGCGGACAAGCCGGTCGCGAGCGCACGGAAGTAGAGCCCGGTGCCGCCGACGAGGAGCGGCACGCGGCCGTCGTGCGCGATCTCGTCCATCGCCGCGAGCGCATCGTCGCGGAACTCGGCAGCTGAATACGGCTCGGATGGATCGCGGATATCGATGAGCCGGTGCGGATGGCGCGCAAGCGTGGCCGCGTCGGGTTTCGCGGTGCCGATGTCGAGCCCGCGATAAACGAGCGCCGAATCGACGCTGACGAGCGCCAGCGGAAACCGCTCGGCGAGCGCGCACGCGAGCGCGGTCTTGCCGGTCGCGGTGGCGCCCATGAGGAAGATGGCAGGTGGGCGCGCGTCAGCCTTGGTCACGGCGAGAGTTTAGAGGCTAGTCCCGAGCCCCTATAATCCGCCACCCCGCAAGGATTCTCTGCATATGGCCACCGCAATGATGAAGGCGCTGGTCAAGCGCGACGCCGCGCCAAGGGCATCTGGATGGAACAGGTGCCGGTGCCCGAGATCGGCCCGAACGACGTGCTGATCAAGCTCGAGAAGACCGCGATCTGCGGCACCGACCTGCACATCTACAAGTGGGACGAGTGGTCGCAGCGCACGATCAAGCCCGGCCTCGTGATCGGCCACGAGTTCGTCGGCCGCATCGTCGACATGGGCCCGGGCGTGCGCGGCTACACAGCTCGGCCAGCGCGTCTCGGCCGAAGGCCACATCGTCTGCGGCGTCTGCCGCAACTGCCGCGCCGGCCAGCAGCACCTGTGCCCGAACACGGTCGGCATCGGCGTCAACCGCAACGGCGCGTTCGCCGAATACGTCGCCATGCCGTCCTCGAACCTGTGGCCGATCCCGGACCAGATCCCGTCCGAGCTCGCCGCGTTCTTCGATCCGTACGGCAACGCCGCGCACTGCGCGCTCGAGTTCGACCTGATCGGCGAAGACGTGCTGATCACCGGCGCCGGCCCGATCGGCATCATCGCCGCCGGCATCGCCAAGCACGTCGGCGCGCGCAACGTCGTCGTCACCGACGTCAACGACTATCGCCTGAAGCTCGCCGCCGACATGGGCGCGACGCGCGTCGTCAACGTCTCCAAGCAGTCGCTGAAGGACGTCGTGCAAGGACCTGCACATGGAAGGCTTCGACGTCGGCCTCGAGATGAGCGGCAACCCGCGCGCGTTCAACGACATGCTCGACTGCATGTACCACGGCGGCAAGATCGCGCTGCTCGGCCTCCTGCCGAACGGCGCCGGCATCGACTGGGACAAGGTCATCTTCAAGGGCCTCGACGCTGCACGGCATCTACGGCCGGCGCATGTACGAGACCTGGTACAAGATGACGCAGATGGTGCTGACCGGCTTCCCGCTCGGCAAGGTGCTGACGCACCAGATCCACATCGACGACTTCCAGAAAGGCTTCGACCTGATGGATTCCGGCAATTGCGGCAAGGTCGTCTGTTCGTGGAACTAGAGCGCGACGGCGCTGGCGATTCCGCGTCCGTCGCGGCGCCACGCCGCTCGATGTTCCGCCGCGAGGCGATCAGCATCGCAGAGCCAGGCGTGCAGACGTTCGTGTTCATCGCCGCCGCGACGCCCTGACACCGGAACCCATCGATGTCCCACCGGCGCATCCGCGATCTGATCGAAAGCGCGCTCGCCGAGCTCGCGCCCGGCGCGATCCTCGTCGGACACAGCGGCGGGCTCGATTCGACCGTGCTGCTGCACGCGCTCGCAGAGTCGCGCAAGGCGCGTGAACGCGGCCTGCGCGCCGTGCATGTCGACCACCGCCTGCAGAGCGACAGCGCGATGTGGGCGCGCCACTGCGAAACGTTCGCCGTGCAGCTCGGCGTGCCGATCGAGATGCGTGCCGTCGAAGTCGCACGCGCGCCGGGCCTCGGTCTCGAAGCGAATGCGCGCCGTGCGCGCTACGGCGCGATCGAGACGATGCTCGCCGAAGGCGAGATCCTCGCGCTGGCGCACCACCGCGACGATCAGGCTGAGACCGTGCTGATGAAGCTGTTGCGCGGCGCAGGCCCGGAAGGCCTCGGCGCGATGCGCACGCTGCGCCGTCTTGGCCGCGGCTTCGTGTGGCGCCCGCTGCTGACGCTGCCGCGCGCGGCGCTGCGCAACTACGCCGATCATCACAAGCTCACGTGGATCGAGGATCCGAGCAACGCCGACGTCTCGCTCGACCGCAACTTCATGCGCATCGAAGTGCTGCCGCGCATCACGCGGCGCTGGCCCGAAGCCGAGACCAGCATCGCGCAGAGTGCGGCGTGGGCGCGCGCGGCCGCCGACTTCATCGACGAGGAAGCCGAGCGCACGCTCGCGTCAGTGCAGGGCCTCGATCCGGCGACGATGCGCTTTCGCGAATGGCTTTCGCTGCATGACGCGCTCCGCGATCCGGTGCTGCGGCGCTGGCTCCGCTCGATCGGGCTGCCGGAGCCGACGCAGTTCCAGGTCGCCGAGCTCGTGCGCCAGCTCGCCGAAGCCGGTGAAGATCGCCAGCCGTGCGTGCGCTGGCCGGGCGTCGAGGTGCGGCGTTATCGCGATCTTCTGTATGCGCTCGCGCCGCTGCAATTGCCGCCGCTCGACTGGAGCGACCACTTCACCGGCGAGCCGCTCGCCTTGCCGGCCGACATCGGCGTGCTGAAACTCGTGCCGGTCGAAGCGGGCGGCGCGCAGCCGCGTCTGGCGGAATCTGCTTACGTGCGCTTTCGCCGCGGCGGCGAGAGCCTCAGGCTCGACGGCGGCGCGCACACGCGCGAGCTGCGCGATCTGCTGCAGGAGGCCGGCATTCCGCCATGGCAGCGCAGTCGCCTGCCGCTCGTGTTCGACGACGATGGTGCGCTCATCGCGGTGGCTGATCTGTGGATCAGCGAGTCCGGCGCCGAGCGACTCGCGCGCGCGAAGGGCCGGTTCGAATGGTCGGCGCGGATCGGGCCCGATTTTGACTGATTCGATTCGATTGATTTGAAACCAGTCGACGTCGATGCCGATTGATCTCGCACCCTCGCTGCGTTAGCGTGCGCGCCATGCCGGCCGCCGAAACGACCCAGATCGCCGATTTCGAAAAGTCGCTCGACGAGCTCGAGCAGCTCGTCTCGCGCATGGAGCACGGCGAGCTCAGCCTCGACGATTCGCTGAAATCGTTCGAGCGCGGCATCGCGCTCTATCGCAATTGTCAGAGCGCGCTCGAGCAGGCCGAGCTTCGGGTGAAGCAGCTGCTCGATCCGTCCGCGCCCGAGAGCGCGGTGCCTTTCGATCCGGATACGCCCTGAGCGTGCGTCATTCCCGCGAAAGCGGGAATCCATGTTTCTTTTCCGCGCGATCACCGAAAATGGATTCCCGCGTTCGCGGGAATGACGAAACGATGGGCGTGAAAGAGCTGCCGAACGAACTCCTCGACCTTTCCGCGCGCGCCGACGCCATGCTCGCGCGCGTGCTGCCGCCGGAAGGTCAGCCGCCCGCCGAGCTTCACCGCGCAATGCGTTACGCCGTGCTCGGCGGCGGCAAGCGGCTGCGTCCGCTGCTCGTCTATGCGACCGGCAAGACGTTCGACGCGCCGCTCGACACGCTCGATGCGTCGGCCGCCGCTGTCGAGATCATCCACGCCTATTCGCTCGTGCACGACGATCTGCCCGCGATGGACGACGACAGTCTCTCGCCGCGGCCGGCCGACCTGCCACGTCGTGTTCGGCGAAGCGATGGCGATCCTCGCCGGCGATGCCTTGCAGGCGCTCGCATTCGACGTGCTCGCGCACGACGCCTCGCTCACCGATGCCGCGATCCATGTCGAAATGCTGCGCGTGCTGGCCGTCGCGTGCGGATCGCACGGCATGGCCGGCGGCCAGGCGTTCGATCTTGCTGCAGTCGGCGAGAAACTCTCGCCAGCCGAGCTCGAACGCATGCACGTGCACAAGACCGGCGCGCTGATCCGCGCTTCGGTGCGTCTCGGTGCGCTCGCGGCCGGCGTCCGCGATGCGTCGACGCTCGATGCGCTAGAGCGCTACGGCCACGCGATCGGGCTCGCGTTCCAGATCCGCGACGACCTGCTCGACATCGAGGCCGGCACCGAGCAGCTCGGCAAGACGGCCGGCAAGGATGTCGCCGCGTCGAAGCCGACGTATCCCGCGATTCTCGGCACCGAGGCGTCGCGCTCGGAGCTTTCGCGCCTCACGCGCGATGCGCTGGCTGCGGTCGAACCGTTCGGCCAGCGCGCGAGACCGCTGTCGGATCTCGCGCGCTTCGTCGCCGATCGGACGAGCTGACGCGGATTACTTCGCGAGGCCCGCTATTTGACGAGCCCCGCTATTTGACGAGCCCCGCTATTTGACGAGCCTGATGGCAAACGGATAGCGATACTGCTCGCCATTGTTCGCCTTGAGCGCCGCGACGATCGTCAGCACGAACCAGCCAACGAACAGCAGGCACGCGGCCGGCACCGTGATCAGCGCACCGATGCCGAATGTGATCAACGTGAAGAGGCCGAGCGCCGATCGCGACGATGATCGCCGTGATGTTGAAGTTCAACGCTTCCTTGGCCTGATCGCCGGCAAACGGCATCGTCTCGCGCTTGACCAGCCAGACGATCAGCGGCCCGAGCACGCAGCCGAGGCCGGTGATGAACGCGCTGAATGCCGAGAGATGGCCGAGCATCGCCCACATGCGATCGTCGGCATCGCGCGGCGTGATGGCGGGTGCGGCTGGCGGCGGCGGTTGTGGCGGCGGTGTCGTCGGATTGACGGTGTCGGTGTCGCTCATTCGCTTGGCTCCGTCTGGATGACGATCACACTATTGCGCCGGCGTCCGTTCACTTCAACGGGACGGAAGTCACCTGGGAAGGAAGTCACCCGGACGAAAGTCATGCTTGCGCGCGCGGTTTCAGCGTCATGACGAACTGGAACGCGAAAAGCGCGGGCCAGCGGCGCGCCAGCGAGGCTTCCCACCGCTTCAGCGACTTGAACTTGCGCTGGAACGGCAGCCGCCAGCGCGTGAACTGCTCGCGCTCGACGTCGTAGCCGGCCGTTTGCGCGAGAGCGCGCGCGCTCGCGAGCGTGAAGAAGCGGAGGTGCGTCCGGTCGAAAAGTCCGCTCTCGGCGTACGGAAACCGCCCGAGCAGGATCTCGCGCCGCGCGCTCCAGTGCGCGATGTTCGGGATCGAGACGATCACGCGCGCATCGTCCGCGAGCAGCGTGCGCGTCGCGGCGAGCACGGCCCACGGATCGCGCAGATGTTCCAGCACATCACCGAACACGACGAAATCGAACGGGCCCGGGAGCTCGGCGCGATCGTTCGCGTTCTCGATGTCGCCGACGACGACGCTTTCGCAGAAGCGCCGCGCGCGCTCGGCGTTGGCGGCGTCGGATTCGATCCCGAACACGCGACAACCGCGCGCGGCGTACTGCTCGGCGAGATAGCCGCTCGCGCAGCCGACATCGAGCACGCGCGCGCCCGGGCGCACGGCTTCGATCTGCATCAGGTGACCGTCGCTCAACCCCTGCCGGTCGACGAGCCGGCCGTACGGCCTGTCGCCGTGCGGCGTGGTGGATTCGGCTGACACGCACATTCCCCCGAAAGAGGCCCCACTCTTTCGTCGCGCCGCCGTGCTGTCAAGGGCGCTTGGTTTACTCGCCGGCGACGGTCATGCGGTCGACCAGGATCGAGCCGGTCAGGATGTGCGAGCGCGGGTCGACGTCGCTGCCGATCGCTCGATGCCGCTCGAACATGTCGCGCAGGTTCGACGCGATCGTGATCTCCTCGACCGGATAGGCGATCTCGCCGTTCTCGACCCAGAACCCTGACGGCGCCGCGCGAATAGTCGCCGGTGACGAGTCGAACGCCCTGCCCCATCACCTCGGTGACGAGCAGCCCGCGTGCCCATGCGCTTCAGCGAGCGCCGTCGAAATCGTCCGTGCCCGGCGCTGACGACGAGTTGTGCACGCCGCCGGCGTTGCCGGTCGATCTGCAAGCCGAGCTTGCGCGCCGAATAGCTGCCGAGCACGTAGCGCTGCAGCACGCCGTCGCGGACCAGCTCGGACGTCGCGCGTCGCGACGCCTTCGGCATCGAACGCGGCCGAGCCATGCCCGCGCAGCAGGTGCGGGCGCTCGACGATCTGCACCAGTCCGGAAACATACTTCTTGCCGGCGTGATCGAGCAGGAAGCTCGCCCGCCGATACAGCGCGCCGCCGCTGACCGGCCGAGACAGGTGGCCGATCAGGCCGCGCGCGACTTCCGGCGCGAACAGCACCGGGCACTCGCGCGGTCGAAGCTGGCGCGCGTCGAGTCGCGCGACCGTGCGCTCGGCGGCCTTGCGGCCGATCGACTCGGCGGACGCGAAATCGCTTCGCGTCGCGCACGGTCGTCGTACCAGTAGTCGCGCTGCATGCCGGCGTCGTCTTCGGCGATCAGCGCGCATGACAGCGAGTGGCGCGTGCCGCGCTCGGTGCCGACGAAGCCGTGCGAGTTCGCGTACACGGACAGCGACGCGCCGGCCTGCACGGTGGCGCCTTCGGAATTGGTGATGCGCGGATCGAACGCGCGGCCGGCGTCCTCGATCTCGATGCCGAGCTCGATGGCCTCTTGCGGCGTCGATGTGCCACGGATGCCACAGGTCGAGATCGCGGAAAATCCTTCGCGAGCAGCGCGGGATCGGCGAGGCCCGTGCGCGGGATCCTCCTCGGTGTAGCGCGCGATCGCGCACGCCTGCTCGATCGTCTGCGCGATCGATTCGGGTCGAGGTCGGCGGTGCTGCGCCGAGCCCTTGCGCTTGCCGAAATAGACCGTCACGCCGAACGCCGCGGTCGCGCGTGTGCTCGACCGTCTCGACTTCGCCGAGGCGCACGTTGACGCTGAGGCCCGCGTCGATGCTCGCGGCGACCTCGGCCTCGCTCGCGCCCGCGCGCGGCAGCGGCGGATCACGTCCTCGGCGATCTGTTGAAGACGGCCGACGTCCGTGGAGCTGGTATCTTTGTCGATGATGATCTCGTTCACTATGTCCATGCCAAACGTTGTAGTTTCCTGATGCGCCGCCGCGACCTGCCGCCCGAGCTACCCGAAGACGACCGTCCGCCGAGCCGGAGCCAGCTGCGCCGCGACGCGCTCGACGTATTCGAGCTCGCCGAGACGCTCGCTTCGCTGAGCGATGCCGAGCTTTCGCGCGTGCCGCTCACCGACGACCTGCGCGATGAAGTCGTGCGGACGCGTGTCGTCACGTCGCAGATCGCGCGCAAGCGCGCGACGCAGTTTCTGGCCAAGCAGCTGCGCAACCTCGACGATCCCGAGATCGAATCGATCCGCGCCGCGCTCGAGCACGATCGCGCGAAGGCGCATCGCGAAACCGCCGCGCTGCACCGGGTCGAAGCGTGGCGCACGCGGCTGATCGACGAGGGCGACATCGCGCTCGACGAATTGCTGGCGCTGCATCCGTCCGCCGACCGCCAGCACCTGCGCCAGCTCGCGCGCAACGCTCGTGCGGAGCGTGATCGCGAGCAAGCCGCTGCATGCGTATCGCGAGCTGTTCCGCGCGCTGCGCGAGCTCCTCGACGCAGGCTGATCGCGTCACGCCGCCGTTCCGCCGACCGTCATCGCATCGATCCGCAACGTCGGCTGGCCGACGCCGACCGGCACGCTCTGCCCGTCCTTGCCGCAGACGCCGACGCCTTCGTCGAGCTTGAGATCGTTGCCGACCATCGACACGCGCGTCAGCACTTCCGGCCCGTTGCCGATCAGCGTCGCGCCCTTGACCGGCCGCGTGATCTTGCCGTCCTCGATCAGGTACGCCTCGCTGGCCGAGAACACGAACTTGCCGTTGGTGATGTCGACCTGGCCGCCGCCGAAGTTGACTGCGTACGAGCCCGCGTTCGACCGAGGCGATGATCTCCTGCCGGATCGCGCTTGCCCGGCCAGCATGTAGGTGTTCGTCATGCGCGGCATCGGCAGGTGCGCGAACGATTCGCGCCGGCCGTTGCCGGTCGGCGCCATGCCCATCAGGCGCGCGTTGAGCTTGTCCTGCATGTAGCCTTTCGAGCACGCCGTTTTCGATCAGCATGGTGCATTCGCTCGGCATGCCTTCGTCGTCGACGCTCAGCGAACCGCGCCGGTCCGGCAGCGTGCCGTCGTCGACGACGGTGACGCCGTCGGCGCCGCGACCTTCTCGCCGATGCGGCCGGAGAACGCCGACGTGCCCTTGCGATTGAAGTCGCCTTCGAGACCGTGGCCGATCGCTTCGTGCAGCAGCACGCCGGGCCAGCCGGGACCGAGCACGACCGGTCATGCTGCCGGCCGGCGCGGCGACCGACTCGAGATTGACCAGCGCCTGACGCACGGCTTCGCGCGCGAACGCCGTGCGCGCGGCCGTTCGCGAGCAATTCGCGATAGCCGTAGCGACCGCCGCCGCCGGCCGCTGCCCTGCTCGCGGCGGCCGTTCTGTTCGGCGATGACCTGCACGTTGAGGCGCACCAGCGGCCGCACGTCGGCCGCCAGCGTGCCGTCCGCGGCGGCGACCAGGATCGTTGTCGAGACTCGCCGCGACGCTCGACGATGACCTGCTTCACGCGCGGATCGAGCGCAGCGGCAGAGTTTGTCGACTTCGCGCAAGCAGTGCGATCTTGTCTTCGCTCGGCAGCGACTCGATCGGATCGATCGCGGCGTACAGCGCGCGGCCGGTCGTGACCGCCAGCGGCTTGCCGACGCCGCTCGCGCCCGCCTGCGCGATCGCGCGCGCGGAACTGGCCGCTTCAAGCAGTGCCGGCAGCACGATCTCGTCGGAATAGGCGAAACCGGTCTTCTCGCCGGACTCATGCGCGCGCACGCCGACGCCCTGCTCGATCGAATGGTTGCCTTCCTTGACGATGCCGTCCTCGAGCACCCAGGACTCGCTGCGCGAATGCTGGAAGTACAGGTCGGCCGCGTCGATCGACGGACCCATCAGGCGCGCGAAGACGCGGTCGAGATCACCGCGGAAAGGCCGCCGGGGCGCAGCAGGCGGTGTTCGGCCTGCGTCAGAAGGTCTGTCATGAGGAATTTACGCGGTCGAGGCGAGGACTAGGGGCTAGCCTCAGGTTGGGCCGAGCACGGTAGGCCACAAGGCAAATCAGCGCAACCCGCGCTGCGACGGCTTCGTGGCCGCGTCAGCCGGCGGCTTGCGGCAGTGCGTCGCCGGGCAGCGGCGCGACGGGCGCGGTGTGCGGCGCGTCCTTCGAGACCAGCGTGATCTCGGGGTTCTCCCAGCTCCCGGTCACCTTGTAGCGCGAGCCCGCGGCCTTGCCCATCGACTTGCCGAAGCACGCCCTGCAGCACGCAGGCCCGCTGCAGCGCCAACCGGACCCGCCGCGATCGCGCCGACCAGCGGCAGCGTCGCGCTCGCGTGCGGCGCGACGAGCATCTCCTGGTCGTAGTCCTTCGCGCGAAGGCCGGTGCGGCCGCTGACCGAGATGTCGGCGGCCGGGCTCTTGATGACGAGGTTCGAGGTGTACGCGTTGCCCTTGTCGAGGCCGAACGTGCCGGTGATCGAATTGAAGCCGAGGCCGGATTTGAAGAAATCGCTGAAATCGAGCGTGAGACGTCGCGGAATCTCGCTCAGCGTAAAGAAGGCCGAAGATGCGCCCGACGCCGGGCTTCGCTTCGAGGATGCGCCCTTCGGCGACCTTCAGCGTGATCGCGCCGGTCTGGAGCTTGGCCATCGCGAACGCCGACGGCGGGCCCGGCCAGATCGCCGTCGATATCGGCCGTCGTCTGCCCGCCATCGATGATGCCGGGATAGCCGAGCGCGTCCATCATGCGGCCGAGGTTCTGCGCGTTGAGCTGGATGATCAGATGCGATGCGTTGTCGCGTTCGTTGCCGGTCCAGTTGCCGGTCGCGGTCATGGTGACGTTCGGCGACTGCGATTCGAGCTTGCTCGACGTGCATGCCGTCCGCGATCGGATAGCTCTCGAACTCGGCCTTGCCGAAGCTCGCCTTGCCGAGCATGAAATCGTTGATCGAGATGTGCAGCGGCGGCAGCGTGGCCGGCGCGATCTCCGGGATCGCGTTGTCGTCGTCGCCATTCACGTCCGGCGCGATTTCGGGCCAGTGGAAGCGATCGAAGCGCGCGGTGACACCCTGGCGCGCGATGTCCTGCACGGGAATGCGCAGCACGCCGGCGATCGCGCCGCCGTCGATGCGGACCTCGGTCGCGCCGTTCTCGTCGGTGACGAGGAGACGCGCCGCACCGAAACTCTTCGCGTCCATCTGCAAGTCGTCGATGTGGAGGTCGATGTCGTGCACGAGGCTGCCGGCGCTCGACGCGCCACTGCCGTGCGGGCTGGGCTGCACGAGATCGAGCCAGCCGCTAGCATCGAACGTCTTGACCGCGCCGCCGATCGCGGCGCCGCGCGGCGGCAGATCGCCGCCGGCCGGCACGCCGAGCGCAACGCGCGCGGCGAACGGCGCCGTCAGCGAGGGCAGTCGCCCTCGCGCGCTCGCAAGGTCGCCGAGCTTCGCCGTGAACATCTGCCCGACGAATGGCAAGTCGAGCGCAAGCTCGAACGGCTCGGCCGCGTCGACCGGTTTCGTGAGCGGCGCCGGCAGATCGATCGTGATGCCGCGAAGATCGCTCGACAGCGTAAGTACCTTGCGTCCGCCGTTCGATCCCGGTGCTGCGTCGACCGTGAGCTTTGCCTTCCACTCCGCGTCGCCCGGAAAATGCGCGAGCGCCGGCATGAGGTCGGGCACGTCGGCGAACACGGTCGTCGCCGGAAACCTGCCGGTCAGCGTCGCTTCGACCGCGTGCGCGGGATCGGCGACGAATCCGCCGACCGCCATCGAAAGCAGCGCGGGCCGCTGCCGGAAGCCGAGCGCGAGTGGACCCGCCTCGAAGCCGCTCTGGTTGAAGTGCACGGTGCCGCCCGCGTCGACGAAGTGGAGATCGAACGCGGCATCGTCGAGATTTGCCTGGCCGAGCTGCACACGGCCGTCGAGCACGAGCTTGGAAGCGTCCTTGATCGGGAGGTTCAGCATGAAATCGAACGTGCCCTTGCCGCCGATCGCGAGGTCCTTCAGCGTGTCGTCGTAGCGCTTCCCGATCGGCGTCGCGCGCAGAAACGCGAGCAGATTCGCGCCGGTGCCTTCGCCCTTCACCGAGAGATCGAGCACGGGCTCGCCGAGCGTGCCGATCGAGGCGGTCGCACTTGCGGCGCGATCGCCCTTGACCTCGGCCGACTCGACATCGACGAGCATCGAGTCGTTGATGAAGTTCGCGGTCGCCGCAATGTGCTCGGCGCGCGGCCACTCCTCGTTGTAATCGAGCGTCATGTCGGCGAGGTGCCCGCGCGCTTCGAAGCGGCCGGTGTTGTCGTGGAACGGCCAGCTGTCGAGATCGCCGCGCACGATGACGCGGCCGCCGTCGAGATGACCTTCGATGATCGCGCGATCGAGGTACTCGACCGCCGCCGGCGGCATCACGTTGGTCGGCCAGAAGAGCTTCGCCGCGACGACGTCGGCGTGCGAGACGAGCGCGTAGAGATCGAGCAGCGGGCGCGAGTGATCGTCCTGGATCTCGGCGCCGCCGCGCAGCTCGCCGCCGAAACCTTGCCCTTCGAACACGAGGCGGTCGGTCTCGACGCGCCACGCGTCGTCGGTGCGGTAGGCGACGATGTCGCCGTCGAGCTCGGAAAAAAGGAACGGCTTGCGAAACACGCGCGGATAGTCGACGCGCAGCGTCTGCTTCGGCAGTGCGAGCAGCAGCGCGCCGGCATCGCCGTGGAGCTCCACGTCGAGCCGCTCGATGCCGGGCACGAAATCGGCGCTGGCGAACGACGCCGCGCGCAGGATCGCGTCGACGTCGTAGTCGTCCTTGCCGGTCCAGCGCAGATCCGCACCGGCGAGCTCGCCGCGCGGATGCGCAAGATAGAGCCAGCGGCGCAGTCCCTCCGGCACACCCGAGCCGAGCATCGCGAAGTCGCCGATTGGCTCCAGCGAGACGTTCGTCGTCTGCGCGCGATAGCGCTCGGCGTCGTCGTCGCCGCGACGCTCGACGGTGAGCCCCGCCGGCGGCAGCGACGTGCCGTCCTGCGTCACGACGAGATCGGCGACGTCGGCCGTCCAGCCGCCGTCGTCGCGCAGCCAGCGCGCAACGAACGCGATGCGATCGAAATGCGTGCGCGGCTCGACCGACGTGCCGCCGTCGAGCGCGATCGGATCGTGCGCGGCGAACGTCGCATCGTGCAGATCGACGCGCATGCGCACGGCCTCGGCGCGCGCGGCCTGCACGGCGATCCAGATCTGCGCATCGCCGCGGCCGGTCGCGAGCTCGACGCCGCCGAACGGACGCTCTGCGGCGAAGCGTGCGAGATCGATGTCGTGGCCGCCGGCGTAAAAGATGCCGTTGCGGCGGTTGAGATCGAGATCGGCGATGAGATCGACCGGCGTCGGATCGCCGGCGAGATTGCGCACCTTGCCCGCGAGATGCGTCGTTGCGCCCTGGTTGACGACGCGGATCTCCGATGCGCCGAGCGAAAGGTGCAGGTCGTCCTTCGGATCGTCGATCGCGAGCTTCAGGTCCTTCAGGACGAGCACGCCGAGCACGCCCATCGACAATTCCTGCGGCGATGACGACGGCGCTGCGCCGACGTCGAGCCCGCGCAGGTGCCAGCCGCCGTCGTCGTCGCGGACGAGGCCGAGATCGACGCCAACCATGCGGAACTCGCTCCACGCAAGGCCGTGCTTGAACGGCGCATAGAGGCTCAGCGCGAGCTCGGCCTTCGGAATCTCGAGCGGCGCGGTGCCCGCGCTGTTGCCGATGCGCACGTGCTCGAGCGCGAGCACGGGACCACCGCCGACCCACGCACCGGTGACGCCGCCGATCGACACCGGCTGATGCAGGCGCTCGGCGAGCCACGCCTCGATGCGCGCGGGATTGTGCACGAGCCACGGCATCGCGAGCTGCGTGAGGCCCATCAGCACGGCGAGCGCAACGATCGCCGTCGTGATCAGCGCGAACAGCGCGAGGCGAAGACGGCGGAGCGTTCGCCGCAGCATCGATGCCTACCTGCCTCGCGACCGCGGCAGCATCGAACGGTCGCGCCACCCGTCATTCCCGCGAAAGCGGGAATCCATGTTGCACTTCGTCGCCGAAATCAAACTGGATTCCCGCTTCCGCGGGAATGACGTCGAAAGGAGTGCACGTAGCTCAAAGCAGCACGACATCGTACTGCTCCTGCGAATAGTGCTCCTCGGGCTGAAAACGGATCGTCTTGCCGATGAACTCTTCGAGCTCGGCGACCGCCGCGTTCTCTTCCTCGAGAATGCGGTTGACGACCTTCGGCGCCGCGAGCACCAGGAGCTTCTGCGCCTCGAACTGGCGCACGGCGCGCGTGATCTCGCGGAAGATCTCGTAGGTGACGGTCTCGGCGGTCTTCTGCGTGCCGCGACCGCTGCACGCGGGGCACGGCTCGCAGAGCTGACGTTCGAGACTCTCGGTCGTGCGCTTTCGCGTCATCTCGACGAGGCCAAGCGGCGACATCTCGTAGACGGTCGCCTTCGCGTGATCGCGCGCGAGCGATTTCTCGAGCTGGCGCAGCACCTGGCGCCGGTGCTCCTCGTCGACCATGTCGATGAAATCGATGATGATGATGCCGCCGAGGTTGCGAAGACGAAGCTGCCGCGCGGCTGCCTGCGCCGCTTCGAGGTTCGTGCGGAACACGGTCTCCTCGAGGTTGCGCGTGCCGAGGAATCCGCCGGTGTTCACGTCGATGGTCGTCATCGCTTCGGTCTGGTCGACGATCAGGTAACCGCCGGACTTCAGCGGCACGTCCTTGCGCAGCGCGCGCTGGATCTCGTCCTCGACGCCATAGAGATCGAAGATCGGCCGCTCGCCGGGATAATGTTCCACGCGCTCGCCCAACCCCGGCATGAACTGCCCGACGAACGCCTGAGCGCGCTCGAGCGTCTCGCGCGAATCGATGCGCACCTTCTCGATCGTCGGCCGCATCAGGTCGCGCAGTGCGCGGAGCGGGAGACTCAAATCGTCGTAAACGCGCATGCCGACGCGCGCCGTCGCGATGTTCTCCTGCACCTGCGTCCAGAGCTTGCCGAGATAATCGATGTCCTCGGCGATTGCGTCGCGCGATTCGCCCTCCGCGTTCGTGCGCACGATGTAGCCGAAGCGCGTCTCGCCGACGAGCTCGGCGAGCAATTCCTTCAGCCGTGTGCGCTCGGTTTCGTCCTCGATGCGCACCGAGACGCCGAGCACCTTCGAATACGGCAGCAGCACCAGATAGCGCGACGGGATCGAAAGATGCGTCGTCAGCCGCGCGCCCTTCGTGCCGATCGGATCCTTGACGACCTGCACGACGATCTCCTGCCCGTCGCGCACGAGCTCGCCGATCGACGGCATCGGGAGCGCCGCGTCGCCGTTCTCGGCGATCAGCGGCGAGTGGAGCCGGATGATGTCCGACGCGTGCAGGAACGCCGCACGGTCGAGGCCCACCTCGACGAATGCCGCCTGCATGCCCGGCATGACGCGGCTGACCTTGCCCTTGTAGATGTTGCCGACGTAGCCCCGGCGGCTCGCCCGCTCGACGTGAACCTCCTGAAGCATGCCGTTCTCGACCAGCGCGACGCGGGTTTCGCGCGGGGTGACGTTGATCAGGATTTCTTCGGACATGGAGACACTTAACGCTGCGAGTTGAGGTGACTTATAGCTGCCGCGCGCGGCCATTGTCACCTGCCGCACGACGGCCCGCCGGCCAGCGCCTTGACCTAGGCGGTAAACTGCGAGGGCTGTCGCTCAATTCACCGGAACCCGTTTGTCCCCGCCGCGTTCGTCCCCGATTCGCCGTTACCGCTTCGCCGATGCCGAGATCGATCTCGGCGCGCGCGAAATCCGCCGCGCAGGCCTGCGTGTCGATGTCGAAGCGAAAGTTTTCGATCTGATCGAGCTCCTGCTGCTCGCGCGCGGCCGTGCGCTGACTAAGACTGAACTCGTGAGTGCACTATGGGGTGGCCGGCCGGTCACCGACGCCGCGCTGTCGCAGCAGCTGCGCAAGGCACGGCGTGCGCTCGGCGACGACGGCGACACACAGCGCGTGATCCGGACTGTGCACGGGCGCGGGCTGCTCTGGGTTGCCGAAGTCGTCGAAATCGACGACGCGATAGAGCCATCGGCCGTCGCGACAGCTGATGCGGCGCGCACGGCGCCGCTCGCCGAGCCCTCACGCACGCTCCCGCGCACGCGACGCTGGTTGCTTGCGGCTGCGGCCGGCGCGCTGCTGCTCGTCGCCAGCGTGCTCGCGATGCGCCTGCCGATCCGCGCCGCAATCGATCCGAACGCGCCGCCGCGCATCGCCGTGCTGCCGGTCGCCGACGACACCGGCGAAACCGATCTCGCGTGGACCGGCGCGGGCCTCATGGGCCTCATGAGCAGCCTCATCGAGCAGTCCGGCGGGCTCGAAGTTGTTTCCGCGCAGAACGTGCAGGCGGCTGCGGGCTCGTCGCAGGCGCCCGATCTCGGCGCAATGCGATCGGCGCTCGGCGCGACGCATTTCGTCAGGAGCGCATTGCGCCGTGTCGGGCCGATCTACGAGCTCGACCTCACGCTCGTCGCGGCCGGCGCCGCTGAACGACACGAAGTCTTGCATGGCAGCGCGCCCGCGCCGCTCGCGGTCGACGCGGTCGCGCGCATCCGGCGCTGGCTCGATCTGACGCCTTTGCCTGATACGCGCGCAAGCGGCATCGCGAGTCCGTTCCTCGCCGAAGCGTATGCACGCGGGCTCGACGCGCAGCTGCACGGCGATCACGCCGGTGCGAAGAAATACTTCGAGATCTGCCTCGACCACGATCCTGGGCTCGCGTGGCCCCGGCTCGGTCTCGCGGTTTCGCAGGCTGCGAGCGGCGAGGAAGCGAAAGCCGACGACAACGCCGCGAAAGTCGTCGACGCCGCGCGCGAGCGCAATGATCGGGAGCTGCTCGTGCCGGCACTGCGCCAGCGCGCTTCGGCTGCATATCACCGCGGCGATCTCGACGGCGCGCAACGCTTTCTCGACGAAGCGATGAAGAACGTGTCGGCCGCGGACCAGCCGCTCGCGACGAGCGCGCTGCTCGTAGCCGTCGCCTCGATCGAGGACGACCGCGGCGATTTCGCGAACGCGCGCGCGCATTTCGACCAGGCGCTGAAGCTCGCACGCACGACCGGCGATCGCCGCGAAGAAGCGAACGTGCTGGCGAATCTCGCGAGCATCGACAACGGCACCGGCGATGCGGCGGGCGCGGCGAAGCGTCTGCGCGATGCGCTCGACGCGGCGCGCGCAGCCGGCGATGCGTATCTCGAAGGCTCGATCCTCGGCAATCTCGGCGCGACCGAGGCGAACCAAGGGCATCTGCTCGACGCGGCGGCCCTGTTGAAACAGGGCCTCGCGATCGCGCGCGAGCGCCACGACACGCGGCTCGAAGCGCTGATCGGCACGCAGCTCGTCTGGGTGCTCGCGCCGTTCGGGCACGACACATCGGCGCGCGCGCTCGCGGAGCGCGTCGTCGCGCTCGGCGAGGCCGAACGAAACACGCACTGGCAGGCGGAAGGCCACTGGGCGCTCGCGGCGCTCGACGCGCGCGCGCACGACTGGCAGAACGCGTTCGCCGAGTACGCTCGCGCGCGCGAAATCTATGCAAGCGAAGGCACGACACGCAGTCTCGCGCCGCTGCTCGTCGAGCTCGTCGCGACCGCGAGCGACGCCGGCGACGCGAACGTCGCCCGCGAGGCCGCCGCGGCATTTCGCGCAATTGCAGACGACGCACCGGAATGGCGACCGTGGCTGCCGCTGCTCGATGCGCATCTCGCGAAGCTCGGCGGCGATGCTGCGGGCGCGGCCGACGCGCTCGATCGCCTGCTCGATACGAAACCACCGATTCCCGCGCCGATCGCGCAATCGGCGTTGTTCCAGCTCGGCCGATGGCAGCTCGCGCTCGGGCGCGCGAACGCGCTGCTCGCGCGCGACGCATGGCAGCCGTGGCTCGATCAGCATCCGGAGGCGATCGCCGATCGCGTTGCGGCGCTGCGCGCCACCGGTCAGCCGGCGCTCGCCGACGCCGAGCAGCAGCGGCTCGACGCGTTGCGCGCGGCGCCCGAAGTCGAGCTCGACGCGGCGACGCTCGCGGGCAACTGACCTAGGCGCGCACGCCGAAACGGCGCAGCAGCTGCGCGGTTTCGTGCAGCGGCAATCCCATGACGCCGGAGTGACTGCCGTCGAGCCGCGCGACGAATGCCGCCGCGCGTCCCTGGATCGCGTATGCGCCGGCCTTGCCGAACGCCTCGCCGCTCGCGACGTATGCGGCGATGTCGTCATCGTCGAGAGCGATGAACTCGACGCGCGTATCGCTCGTCGCGTGCTCTTCGCGCGATGCGCTGACGCACCAGACCGTCGAGATCGCGCGATGCGCGCGGCCCGACAGCAAGCGCAGCATGCGCGCCGCGTCGTCTGCGTCGGATGGCTTGCCGAACACGTCGTCGCCGAGCACGACTTCGGTGTCCGCGCCAATCACGATCGCGTCCGGCACTGCGACGACCTGCATCAGTCCGGCCGCGGCTTTCTCGCGCGCGACGCGGCTGACGTAATCCTCGGGCGGCTCGCCCGGCGCGCGCTCTTCGGGCACGTCGACATCGAGGATCGAGAAATCGACGCCGAGCTGGCGCAAGAGCTCGCGACGTCGCGGCGATTGCGAAGCGAGAAAGATCATGACGCCCGATGATACGGATGCCCGGCGAGCATCGTCGCCGCGCGATAAAGCTGCTCGGCGACGACGAGCCGGACGAGCATGTGCGGCAGCGTCAGCGGCCCGAGCGACCAGCGCTGGTGTGCCGAGGCCAGGACTTCCGGCGCATGCCCGTCGGGCCCGCCGATCAGGAACGCGAGATCGCGTCCTTCCATGCGCCAGCGCTTGAGCTCGGCGGCGAGCTGCTCGCTCGACCAGCCGGCGCCGCTGCCGTCGAGCGCGACGACGTGCGCATCTTTCGGGAGCGCCGCGCGGACCGCGGCGCCTTCATCGGCGATTGCGCGCGCGGGATCGCGGCCTTTGCCGCGCGCGCCGAGCTTGATTTCGACGAGCTCGAGCGGCAGCTCGTGCGACAGGCGCTTTCGATACTCGGCGAAGCCGTCCGCGACCCACGCCGGCATGCGCTCGCCGACGGCAATCAGCCGCGCGCGCATGCCGTGCCGGATCAGCCGGCGAGCGCGGTCGGCATGTCGTCGCCGACGGTCCACAGCCGTTCGAGGCCGTAGAACTCGCGTGTGCGCGGCAGCATGACGTGGACGACGATGTCGCCGAGATCGACGAGCACCCATTCGGCCTCGCGCTGGCCTTCGACGCCGATCGGCGGGAGGCCGGCTTTCTTGGCCTTCCTGACGACCTCGTCGGCGATCGATTTCACGTGCCGCGACGATGTGCCGCTGGCGACGACGAGGAGATCGGTCACCGAGCTCTTCTCGCGCACGTCGATCTCGCGAACGTCGCGCGCCTTCAGATCGTCGAGCGCCGCGAGCACGAGCGATCGGAGACGATCGGCCGGCGCCGCGGGTGCGGACGGTTTCTTGCGGGTTCGGGGAGCTTTCAGCGCCTTGACCGCGGGAGCCGGTTTGGGCTTTGCGGTTCTGGCGGCGGTCTTGCGGGCAGCGGGGGTTTTGCTTGCGGGGGTTCCGGCCTTGCGTGGCCGGGGACGCTTTGCCGACGTAGCCAAGTGGGAAGCGACCTCTGGACATGTCACGCGCCGGGATCGGCGCAAAAGCAGTATAGGACGATTCTCGTGACCGTGGTGTTGCACCCGGGCGCAGCTTCCGGCGCGTTCGGCGCAGGTTGGGGAATCCGCCGCCGGCATCGGCCTCACGGGGTTGCGGCAGCGCCGGCTGCCCGCAAGATAGACTTGTCGTTTCTGGCCACCCGCGCGGTCTTGCCGCGTTACCCGCATGACCTCCGCACAAGAAGACTCCCCAACCACTACGTTTGCCGACCTCGGCCTCCCCGACGCGCTGCTCGCGACGCTCGCCGAAGTCGGCTACGAATCGCCCTCGCCGATCCAGGCCGCGACGATCCCGCCGCTGCTGGAAGGCCGCGACGTGATCGGCCAGGCGCAGACCGGCACCGGCAAGACCGCCGCGTTCGCGCTGCCGATCCTCGCGCGGCTCGACCTGACGAAGACGAAGCCGCAGGCGCTGGTGCTGGCGCCGACGCGCGAGCTGGCGATCCAGGTCGCCGAGGCGTTCCAGCGCTACGCCGCGAACCTGCCCGGCTTCCACGTGCTGCCGATCTACGGCGGCCAGAGCTACGGCCCGCAGCTGCGGCGCTGAAGCGCGGCGTGCACGTCGTCGTCGGCACGCCCGGCCGCGTCATCGACCACCTCGAGCGCGGCTCGCTCGATCTGTCGCAGCTGACGACGCTGGTGCTCGACGAAGCCGACGAGATGCTGCGCATGGGCTTCATCGACGATGTCGAGGCGGTGCTGAAGAAGACGCCGCCGACGCGCCAGATCGCGCTGTTCTCGGCGACCATGCCGGCGCCGATCCGGCGCATCGCGCAGACCTATCTGCGCGAATCCGGTCGAGATCACGATCGAGGCCAAGACCACGACCGCCGCGAACATCCGCCAGCGCTACTGGTTGGTCAGCGGCCTGCACAAGCTCGACGCGCTGACGCGCATCCTCGAAGCCGAACCGTTCGACGCGATGATCGTGTTCGCGCGCACCAAGCAGGCGACCGAAGAACTCGCCGAGAAACTGCAGGCGCGCGGATTCTCCGCCGCGGCGATCAACGGCGACATCGTGCAGGCGCAGCGCGAGCGCACGATCCAGCAGCTCAAGGACGGCAAGATCGACATCCTGGTCGCCACCGACGTCGCCGCGCGCGGCCTCGACGTCGAGCGCATCAGCCACGTGCTCAACTACGACATGCCGTACGACACCGAAGCCTACGTGCACCGCATCGGCCGCACCGGCCGCGCCGGGCGCAGCGGCGAGGCGATCCTGTTCGTCACGCCGCGCGAGAAGCGCCTGCTGCAGACGATCGAGCGCGCGACGCGCCAGCCGATCGCCGATGCAGCTGCCGAGCGTCGAGGCGGTCAACGACAAGCGCATCGCCAAGTTCAAGCAGCGCATCAGCGACACGCTCGCGGCCGGCGACCTCGGCCGTGTTCCAGCAGCTGATCGAGCAGTACGAGCAGCGAGCACAACGTGCCGGCGGTCGAAATCGCCGCGGCGCTCGCGCGCCTCGTGCAGGGCAAGACGCCGCTGCTGCTGAAGGCGCCGGAGCGGAGCGAGCGCGCGCGCGACGATCGCGATCGCGCAGCGAACGTCCGCGAGCGCGAGCGCGCGCGCGCGAGCGCGTCCAGCCGGTTCGAGACGCGCCAGGCATCGTGACGACGCGGCGCGCAACGCTTCCCGTGCCGAGCGACAGCGAGCGCACGACGCAGCGCGCGATCGCGCCGACCGTCGCCGCGGACTGCGCACGCCGTCGAGTCCGCGCGCCGGAACGCTGCCGCGCTTCGCAGCGTCGCGACGAGACCGCGCGGCTCCGCCGCGGCACCGACGCGAAGGCGTCGCGACGCGCCGCGCGACGACGAACGAAAGCCCGACACCGGCTTCGAAACGTTCCGCATCGAAGTCGGCCACGAGCACGGCGTCAAGCCCGGCAACATCGTCGGCGCGATCGCGAACGAAGCCGGCCTCGACAGCAAGCACATCGGCCGCGTCGACATCCGCGACGATCACAGCTTCGTCGACCTGCCCGAAGGCATGCCGTCGGACGTGTTCAAGCTCCTGAAGAAGGTCTGGGTCTCGGGCCAGCAGCTGCGCATCACGCGCGGCGGCGAGGACGACGGTCCAAGACGACGAGCTATCCGCGCAAGGTGTTCGCGCAGAAACCGAAGAAGCCGAGTTCGTTCGCGAAGCCCGCGGGCTTCGAGCGACCGAAGCGGCCGAAGGTACCGCGGCGATGAGTCACCGCGTTCGTCAGCGGGTGTACCAAGCTGGCGGATCAGCGACCCGATCGCAAATCGTCGACGATGTCATCGAAATCCCAGCGGGGATATTTCTTCGTATCGCACGCACCTTCCTGGCCACCGTAGCTGGCGCGGAACGGGAAGCGTCTGTCGGTCATTCCATCAGTGCCGTGACCATCCAACCTCAGTGTGAGAATAATTGTCTCTCCGTCGACGAGCTCGAAAGTCTCGAACTCTCCCTCGCCGATTGTTCGTTCCACCCTTGCATTCCGTGAACGACCTTCGCTTCGGCGGCGACATTCGCGATCGGCGACGTCCGCCGCTGGATCGCGGATTCGCGCGTCGCGACGACGTGTCGAACTGCGCGATGCTCGACCCGAAGGTCGAGCGTACGGTTCGACACGGCTCGCTGACGCTCACGTGCACGCGAACACGCGGCATCGCGATACGCTCATCGGACACGACAAACGGCCACGGCAGCGCTTCTGCGGAGATGCGGCAATCTGTCCGGACAACGTCGGTCGTCTCCGTTCGAGCAAACATCCGCGGCTCGGCTTCGGCGATCTGGTGCGGCACGAATCAGCTCGCGATACGGCGCGAGCAGCGTCGGATCTTCGAGCACCGCATCCGGCATCAGGTAACGCGGCTCGCCGCCGGCGGCGAGCACTTCGCGCACTTGCGTCGCCGAAATCTCGAGCGGCGTCACCGGCATCGCCAGCACGCGTCCCGACGGCGTCGAGAGGAGCGCGTCGGAATGGTTCGTTCGCCGTGAGGCAACCTTGATGCGAAGCTCGGTCGGCAGTGTCGCGATCTCATGGCCGGGCCGCGTCAGCACGCCGATGTGCGCGTAGTCGAACAGCTCGCCCCAGCGATGCCACGACGAGAGGCCGAGGAACGCATCGGCGCCGACGAGCAGTACCAGCGGGCGTTCGGCGCCGATCTCGTCGCGAAGCTCGATCAGCGTGTCGATCGTCCACGACGGGCCTTCGCGGCGGAGCTCGCGCTCGTCGAGCACGAGCTTGTCCTGTCCGCGCAGCGCGGCACGCAGGATCGCGGCGCGCTCGCGCGCGCTCGCGATCGGCTGGTCGCGATGCGGCGGCACGTTCGCGGGAATCATGCGCACTTCGGCGTCGAGCTGCTCGGCCGCTTCCCACGCGACGCGCAGGTGTGCGTTGTGCACCGGATCGAACGTGCCGCCGAGAATCGCGAGCGGTTTCGTCATCACACGAGCAGGTCCGCCGCGGCGCGCGGCTTCGCGATCGCGGCGACAAGCCGCTCGAGCTCGCGCCAGCCGTCGCCCCACGATTTGCCGGCGGCGTCGAGATACTGGCCTTTCGCGATGCAATCGATGCGCGCGGCCTGCGCGAGGCAGCGTTCCCAATGCGCCTCGTTCGAGCTCTTGAGCGCGCGGCGGTAGATGCCTTCTCGCGCGGGCCAGATGCGCTCGTTGCGGAACGCGTTCGCGAGATTCGATCCGGCATTCGAAAGACGGAACAGCACGCGCAGCTCGCGCAGCACCCAGCCGAGCAGCGGGATCAGATCCTCGCCTTCGGCACGCAGGCCCGCCACGATGCGCAGCGCGCGGCCCGCGTCGCCGCCGATTGCGGCGTCGGTGAGTCGAAATGCGTCGTAGCGCGCATCGTCGGCGACGAGCGCTTCGAGCGCCGCGACGTCGAGCACGCGGCCCTCGCCGAGCAGCGCGAGCTTGTCGATCTCCTGCGCCGCCGCGAGCAGGTTTCCTTCGACGCGGTCGGCGAGCCACACGATCGCATCGGGCGACGCGGCGACACTACGGCTCGCGATGCGCGCGCCGATCCAGTCCGGCAATTCCTCGCGCTTCAGCGGCCAGACCGGCACGAACACGCCGGCCTGCTCGACCGCCTTGACCCACGCGCCTTCGTGCTGCTTGCTCCAGTCGTTCGTGGTGATCAGCAGCGACGTATCCGGCGGCGGCGATTCGCAATACGCGACGATCGCGGCGCTGCCGTCCTTGCCGGGCTTGCCGGTCGGGAGGCGCAGGTCGATGAGCTTGCGGCTCGAGAAGAGCGACATGGCGCGGCTCGCGTCGGCGAGGCGGTTCCAGTCGAAATGTGCCTCGACATCGAGCACTTCGCGCTCCGCGTAGCCGAGCTCGCGTGCGCGTGCGCGCAATGCGTCGGCCGCTTCGAGCACGAGCAGGTGCTCGGCGCCGGCAATCAGGTAGACCGGTGCGATCTCGGGGCCGGAGAGTTGCTTGCGGAGCGCGGCGAGCGAAGTCGGCATCGGCGCATTCTAGCTTTTCCCCTCTCCCGCAAGCGGGAGGGGGAAAATCACATCACTTCTCGGAGTTCGCGATCGCTTCGAGGCGCCGCAGGATCGTCTGCGTCATGTCGCGCTGCAGCTCCTGCGTCAGGAGATCGACCTCGGCCGCGACGCCGAGCGCCTGGCTCGCGTCGAACGTGAAGTCGCGCGACAACTCGATCGTCTGCTTCGGCAGGAGCGCCGTGCCGGCGGCGTCCTGCACTTCGAACTCGACGTGATAGCGCAGCGCGTACTCGGTCGCACGCGCGTTGCCGCCGACCGAGAGCACGTCGGTCGAGAAGCTGTTCGCGCTGATGTTCATGACCGCGACGCCGGGCTCGACCGTGTCGACGACTTCGGTGCCGGAGCGCGGCAGCGCCTTGGCGAGCTCCTTCACGAGCGGGCTCGTCGGATCGGCGCCCTGGACGTGCACCTTCTGCATGCTCGCCGGGAGATTCGCTTCCTTGCGCAGATGGAAGCCGCAGCCTGCGACGAAGAGCGCTACGACGGCGCAGAGGACGAGCGGCAGGCGGCGCAGGATCATGTGCGGGTTCCGGGACGGATCGGGAAGCGATCTTCGAGGAGATCATACGGCGCCTGCCAGCGCGGCAGCGAACGGATGCGGTCGAGCCAGGCCGTGACGGCCGGCCATGGCGCGAGATCGACCTCGGCCTGGTCGGCCCAGAACATATAGCCGCAGCACGAGATGTCGGCGATCGTCGGCGCCGCGCCAACGAGGAATGGCTCGACGCGGAGCGCGAGGTCGAGCCGGTCGAGATCGGCGTGCATGCGGTGAGTCCAGTACGCTTCGAGCGCTTCGCCGGCCGGCGTGAAGCGGCGCGAGAAGCGCAGGTGCGGCAGGCTCATCGCGATGCGGTTCGCTTCCCACGCGAGCCACTCGCGCACGCGCGTCTTGGCGGCCGGCGTCGCGCCGTCGAGCGCGTGATGTCGGCGCGCGACGTGGTCGAGGATCGCATTCGACTGGCAGACCGCGAGGCCGTCCTCGTCGACGAGCGCAGGCACTTCGCCGAACATCGACGCGCGGCGGAAATCGTCGGCACGCTCGGCGCGCGGCAGATTGAGATCCACCGTGCGCTGCTCGAACGGCACGCCGGCCAGCGTCAGCGCGAGCGCGACCTTGTAGCTGTGGCCCGACTCGCGGTGGCAGTAGAGGATCGTCTGCATTGCGATCGCGCTCAGACGACGACGTTGACGATCTTGCCCGGCACGACGATGACCTTCTTCGGCGTCGCGCCGCCGATGAAATCGGCGACCTTCGGCTCGGCCAGCGCGATGCGTTCGATGTCCTCGCGAGACGCCGAAACCGCGACGTCGATCGTGCCGCGCAGCTTGCCGTTGACCTGCACCGCGAGCGTGACCGTGTCCTTCGCAAGCGCGGACGTGTCGGTGCGCGGCCAAGGCTGATCGTCAAGCGGACCGGGCCCGACTTGATGACCGAGCGCCTGCCAGAGTGCGAGGCAGATGTGCGGTGTCACCGGATTCAGCAGCAGCACCATCGCTTCGAGCGCTTCGTGGCGCACCGCGCGGCCTTCGTCGCTCGCATCGTCGAACTTCGCGAGCGCATTCAACAATTCCATCAGCGCCGCGATCGCGGTGTTGAACGCGTAGCGGCGGCCGATATCGTCGGAGACCTTGTGGATCGCCTCGTGCGTCTGGCGGCGCATCGCCTTCTGCGCGGCGTTCAACTTCGCGGCGTCGAGCTTCGGCGCCGGGCCGCTCGCGACATGCGCCGTCACTTCGCGCCAGAACCGGCGCAGGAAGCGCGCCATGCCCTCGACGCCGGCCTCGTTCCATTCGAGCGACTGGTCCGGCGGCGCGGCGAACATCGAGAAGAGGCGCACCGTATCGGCGCCGTACTTGTCGACCATCGACTGCGGATCGACGCCGTTGTTCTTCGACTTCGACATCTTCTCGGTGCCGCCGATCTCGACCGGCTTGCCGTCCGCCTTCAACACTGCGCCGACGACGCGTGCGCGCTCATCTCGCTTGATCTCGACATCGGCCGGGTTGATCCAGGTCTTCGAGCCGTCCTTCTCCTCGCGGTAGAACGTCTCGGCGATGACCATGCCCTGACACAACAGGTTCGTCGCGGGCTCGTCCGAGTGCACGAGCCCTTCGTCGCGCAGAAGCTTGTGATAGAAGCGGAAATAGAGCAGGTGCAGGATCGCGTGCTCGATGCCGCCGATGTACTGGTCGACCGGCAGCCAGTAGTTCGCGCGCTGATCGACCATGTCTTTCGCGCCCGGGCTCGTGTACCGCGCGTAGTACCAGCTCGATTCCATGAACGTGTCGAACGTGTCGGTCTCGCGCTCGGCCGCGCCGCCGCAGTCGGGGCAGGTGGTCTTGCGCCACTCGGGATCGGACTTGATCGGCGAGCGCACGCCGGTGAACGCGACGTTTTCGGGCAGCACCACCGGCAGCTGATCTTCCGGCACCGGCACCGCGCCGCATTTCGCGCAGTAGATGATCGGAATCGGGCAGCCCCAGTAGCGCTGGCGCGAGACGCCCCAGTCGCGAAGGCGCCAGTTGACGCGCCGCTCGCCCGTGCCGGTTTCCGCAAAGCGCTTGGCGAGCGCGTCGAACGCGCCGCGGTAGTCGAGGCCGTCGTATTCGCCCGAGTTCACGAGCCAGCCGTAGTCGGTGTATGCGCCCTTCTCGACGATGTCGCGTTCGAACTCCGCGATGACCGCGAGCGCGGCCGGCGCCTCGTAGACGTCGAGCCGCGGTTCTTCGCCGAGCGCGCTCGACATCGGATCGACGTTGCGCGTCGCGTCGCGTCCGAGCTCGCGGACCGCATCGCGCACCGCGTCGCTGACGATCACCATCCTGATCAGGAGGTCGTACTTCGTCGCGAACTCCCAGTCGCGCTCGTCATGGCCGGGCACGGCCATGACGGCGCCGGTGCCGTAGCCCATCAGCACGAAGTTCGCGATCCAGATCGGCAGCTCCTCGCCGGTGACTGGATGGATCGCGGCAAGGCCGGTATCGATGCCTTTCTTTTCCTGCGTCTCGATGTCCGCTTCGGCCGTGCCGCCCTGGCGGCATTCGTCGACGAAGGCGGCGACGAGCGGCTTCGACGCGGCCGCCTTCAGCGCGAGCGGATGCTCGGCCGCGATCGCGAGGTAGGTCGCGCCCATCAGCGTGTCCGGGCGCGTCGTGAAGACGCGCAGCGGCTCTGGTTCGCCCTTGACGGCGAACGCGATCTCGAGCCCTTCCGAGCGCCCGATCCAGTTGCGCTGCATGATCTTGACCGCGTCGGGCCAGCCCGGCAGGCGATCGAGCGATTCGAGCAATTCGTCGGCGTACGCCGTGATCTTGAGGAACCACTGCGGGATCTCGCGCTTCTCGACGAGCGCGCCGGTGCGCCAGCCGCGGCCGTCGATGACCTGCTCGTTCGCGAGCACGGTCTGGTCGACCGGATCCCAGTTCACGACGGACTGCTTGCGGTACGCGAGACCCTTCTTGAACAGGCGCACGAACATGCGCTGCTCGTGCACGTAGTACTCGGGCCGCGACGTCGCGAACTCGCGCGACCAGTCGATCGCGTAGCCGAGCGTCGCGAGCTGGCTGCGCATGTGCTCGATGTTCGCGTAGGTCCATTTCGCCGGCGCGGTGTTGTTCTTGATCGCCGCGTTCTCGGCCGGGAGGCCAAATGCGTCCCAGGCCATCGGCTGCAGGACGTTCTTGCCCTGCATGCGCTGGTAGCGCGTGATCACGTCGCCGATCGTGTAGTTGCGGACGTGGCCCATGTGCAGCGCGCCCGACGGGTACGGCAGCATCGACAGGCAATAGAACTTCGGTTTCGGCGACTTCTCGTCGACGACGTAGGCGCGCGTCTCGTTCCAGAACTTCTGTGCGTCGGCTTCGACGCCGCGGGGATCGTAGGTGTCCTGCATGGATTCTTCGTCGCCCGCGCCTGCCGGAATCGGCCGATCCGGGTCGGGCGGGCTTTCATGAAAACGGCCGGCGAGCCTAACCCAGTGCCCCGGAAGAGGAAAGCTCGTCCGGCGACCGGACGCGGGCCCGCCCGGCGACCAGCCTGTCATGGTTTTCCGACAGTTTGCGTTAGTTCTGAATGGGGAATGACTCCCCATTTTCACTCCGAGGAGAGAACTGTATGAACCGCTTAGTGTTGCGCGCCGCTATCGCAGCGGCGCTGGGGATGGGCGCAGCGCTGGCCCATGCGGACAGTTTCACCTACCACGGCACGCTGCAGGACGCTGGCAGGCCCGCAAACGGCAGCTATGACATCCAGCTGACGCTCTATTCGAAGCAAAGCGGCGGAACGGTGCTGGCAGGCCCCGTGACGCTGTCCCGCGTGCAGGTTGCGAACGGCAACTTCAGCACGGTCGTTGATTTCGGCCCGATGACCTCGATGACGTCGCAGGGATGGGTCGACGTCAAGGTCAGCCCGGCCGGCAACAACGCGTTCGTCTCGCTCGACAACCGCTCGCCGGTAGCACCCGAAGGCGGCTGCCCCGGCTCGTGGACACTGGACGGCAACGCCGCCATTCCCTCCGGAAGCTACCTCGGTACGTCCGACGCCACTACGGTCTACATCGAGTCGAACGCCGGAACCGTCGCGTGGTTCAATCCGAACGGCTCAACCGGCATCTCGTACCCGTATACGACGAACGGCGCGTACTCGACCGGTATCGGCTTTGACGGCGGCACGAACTACGACGGATCGGTGGTCATCGGCGGCTACCAGGATGCTACTTTCAGCAACACCGTGCACGACAGCAACACGAACCAGTTCATCGTCGCGGCGGAGCATGGCGTAGGCATCAACACGAGCACGACCGCTGACGGCTTCGCGGGTCTCTACGACGAGCTGACGATCGCGCCATCTGCGGGGCTGCCCGCGGGCAATACCGACGTCACGCTCGAGACGCCGGCGACATCGAGCAGCTACGCCGGCTTCAACATCCAGGCCGATCCGACCGGCTACTTCTACATCATGGGCCTCTACAACACCGGCGCGGGCCTGCGCTACGACCCGCTGATGTACTTCAACTTCTTCAGCGGCGGCCAGGGCGCGGACATTACGTTCAACGGCACCCTTCAAAACGGAGCCCTGACCGTAGGCGATGCGACCCATGAAGGCGGCGGAGCGTACCTCAGCAGCGGCGGCGTCTGGACCAACGCGTCGAGCCGCACGTTCAAGGACGACTTCGGCAGCGTCGATGTCGGCGCGGTGCTCGAAAAGCTCGTCTCTGTGCCGGTGCAGACCTGGTTCTACAAGCAATCGCACGGCGAAGGCCGCCACATCGGCCCGTTCGCCGAGGACTTCGCGGCGGCGTTCGGCTACGGCAAGGACGACCAGCACATCGCGACCGTGGACGAGAGCGGCGTGACGATCGCCGCGATCCAGGGCCTCAACCAGAAGGTCGAGTCGGACAACGCCGCACTGAAGCACGAGAACGCCGAGCTCAAGACGAAGCTCGATGCACTCTCGGCGCGTATGGACCAGCTCGAATCGCATAAGGGAGAGTGACATGGCCGCTCTCTCTCCAGCGATCCGCAGTGGACCGCTTGCGGTCCTCATCGCACTCGCAATGGCCTCTCCGGCCGGCGCGCGTGACGCCAACGCTCCGCACCACCTCAGCATCAGCGGCAGCCTGACGCCCCTGAACGTGCCTGCTCAAGGAGGCTCGATGCAGATGCAGTCGGGGCTGTCGAAGCCAACCGCGGCGCTTGTCGAACAGGCAGGCGCAGGTTTCGTGCTCAGCGCGAAGCTCGCCGAACGGCCGCTCGGCTGCGGCAGCGACACGATCTTCCAAAACGGGTTCGACCCGTAGAAAACGGCTCCATCGTGGACTTCACCAGCAGGATGTTTGCGCACATCCTGCTGGTTTTTTCTCAGCGTGCGCTGACACGTCCTGCCGGCGGCGGTGACGTCACCGCGAGCCGCGCGCGCAACTCCGCCGCATACGGCGTCCGCGACGCGCGCAGCGGCACTTCGATCTCGGCGCGGAGCGCACGCGCCGCACTTGCACGGCCCTGCCCTTCGAGCGCATCGACGAGCGCAACCTTGACCTCGAGCACGCGCGGATCGGTCGCGGGTTCGAGCGGTGAGCGCAGCACAAGCGCCTCGCGCAGCAACATTTCGGCATCGGCTAGGCGACGCTCGGCGAGCTCCACACGCGCGAGCGCGAAGAGCGGCGTCGCGATCAGGAAGTGACCCGGCGGCAGGATCTTTCGCGCGAGCGCGAGCGATGATTCCGCGCTCGCCTGCGCAGCAACCGCATCGCCGCCATCGAGCTCGGTTTCGCTAAGAGCCGCGAGCGCGACCACCTGGCCGCGATCGGACGAGCCCATCCGGCCGAACGCATCGCTCGCCTGCTTCAACATCGCGAGCGCATCGTCACGCTTGTGCATGAGCCGGAGCAGCGTGCCGAGATCGGCGCGCGTGGCTGCAACCTGCGGCGATTCCGGCGCCGCGTGCGCGAGCAGGATCGCGAGCGCGCCGGCGAGATCGTCCTCTGCATCGGCGTAGCGGCCTTCGAGCATCCGCGTCGTGCCGCGCGCGCGGACCGGATTCGCACTCTGCGTGCTCGCCTTGCCATATGCCTTCTCGTAAACCGCGATCGATCTGCCGAGCATCGCATCGGCCTCGGCGAAGCGGCCGAGATCGCGCAGGTCTTTTCCGGCTGCCGTGTAGTACGAGCCGAGATCGGCCGGATGCATCTGCGTCGAGCCGTTCGCGCGATCGATCAACGCGAGCCGCTCCGGCAGCGATTCGGCGATGCGCCCTTCGAGCTCGAGCGTGACGAGGAGGTTGTGCTCGACGATGAGCGTATCGCGATGCCGCGGCCCGACCGTTTCCATGCGGATCGCGAGCGAACGCCGGAGCGCGCGCTCGGCGCCCGCGAGGTCGCCCTTGTCGCTCAGCATGTTGCTGAGCTCATTCAGCGCGTGCGCGACGTGAAAGCTGTTCTCGCCGAAGAGCGCGCGCCAGCCCTCGATGCCGCGCTGGAACGCGGGCTCGGACTCGTCGAAGCGGCCCGCGTTGCCGAGCACGGTGCCGAGCTCGACCCATTCCTCGGCGACCGATTCGTTGCGATCGCCGAGCGCGGCGACATCGTGCGCGAGCGCATCGCGCAGCAGCGCCTCCGCGGCGCGGCCGTCGCCCTTGCCGATAAGACAGTGCGCGATGATGTTGTGCGCCTTCGCCGTGAGCTCGGCCGACGCGGGCACCGTGTCCTGCAGCAGCTGCATGCCTTGCTTTGCGTGCGCGATCGCGACGTCGTAGTCGTCGTTGTCGTCCTCGACGCCGGCAACGCCGATCAGGACGCGCGCGCGAATGTCGTCCGGCAGCGCGGAGCCTTCGCTCGCGACGAGCGCACGCTTCAGAAGCTGCTGCGCGCGGTCGAAATCGCCGATCTGCTCGTAGAGATCGGCGAGCAACGCCGATGCGTCGGCATCGAGCGCAGCATCGTGCGGGCCGCGGCCGAGCTGCTGCTCGCCTTTTTCGAGCAGCTCGTGCGCCGTCAGCGGCTTGCCCTGGTTCGCGTCGGGCTCGGTCTGTTCGAACACCGCGACGAGAAATTGCCGCACGGCCTCGGCGCGCTGCGTCTGCTGTTGCGCGAGCGCGGCGGCTGTGCGGGCGCGCTGCGCCTGCTCGCGCGCGCGATGCGCCTGCCACAGTGCGGCGGCGAGCGCGGCGAACAGCACCAGCGTCGCGATGACCGCGGCCGCCGTGCCGATCCGATGCCGGCCGATGAACTTGCCGATGACATAGCGCGCGCTGTCCGCGCGCGCCGTGATCGGCCGGTCGTTGAGGTAGTTCTGCACGTCAGCCGCGAGGGCCTCGACGGTCGCGTAGCGCCGTTCGGGCTCGCGACGCAGCGCGGTCAGCACGATCAGGTCGAGATCGCCGTGCAGCGTACGCGCGGGCAGCGGCGGCACGCGCGTGCGGCGCGTCGGATCGTGCGCGGCCGCGACCGCGACGCTCGGCGCGCTGCAGAGCGGCCCGTCGATCAGCCGCGCCCATTCGACCGGCGTTGCGGTCTCGTCGAACCGGTACGGCCGCTCGCCGGAGAGAAGCTCGTAGAGCAGCACACCGAGCGCGTAAATGTCCGCCGCCGTCGTCACGAGCCCGCCGCGCAACTGCTCCGGCGCCGCGTAGGCCGGCGTGAACGCGTGCATGCGCGTCTGCGTGTCGTCCGACGTCGCCGGATTGAGCAGCGTCGCGACGCCGAAATCGAGCAGCTTGAGCGTGCCGTCCGCGGTCACGAGCACGTTCGATGGCTTGATGTCGCGATGCACGACGAGCCGGCGGTGCGCGAACTGCACCGCTTCGCAGATCTCGAGGAAAAGCTTCAGGCGCGTGCGCGCATCGCAATTGCGCTCGCTGACGTACTGCAGCAGCGGCTCGCCGTCGACGTATTCCATCGCGAAATACGGGCGGCCATCCTCGGCGATGCCGCCATCGAGCACGCGTGCGATGTTCGGATGCTCCAGATCGGCGAGGATCTGCCGCTCGCGCAAGAAACGACGGCGCAGGTTTGCGCTGTCGTCGTCGGTCCGGATCAGCTTCAGCGCCGCGCGCTGCTCGAACTGGCCGTCCGCGCGCTCGGCGAGATAGACGACACCCATGCCGCCACGGCCGAGCTCGCGCAGCACGCGCCAGGGCCCGATCGCGCGGCCGGCGACTTCGTTTTCGGATTCGCCCTCGCCGTATTCGGCCCATGCGACCGCGACGTGGCCCGGCGCGTGCAGCAGCGTCGGCGCGTCGCGCTCGGCTTCGGCGTCGCGACGCAGCAGCGCCGTGATCTCGTCGCGGAGCGACGGATCGTTCGCGCAGGCGCGGTCGAGCGCGTCGTTTCGCGCGGCCTCGGGCAGCTCGACGATCTCGTCGAACAGGGTGCTGATCCGGCGCCAGCGTTGCGCGTCCATCGCGGCGACTCAGGCCGCGTTCGAGCCGACGGCGATGCGCTCGAGCAAGAACGCGCGCGCCTTGCGCCATTCGCGAAACGCGGTCCGCGTCGAGATGCCGCGGAGCGCCGCGACATCGTCCATCGGAAGGCCCCCGAAGACGTGGACCTCGACCAGCGTGCCGAGCTCGGGATCGATGCGCTCGAGCGCATCGAGCGCGCCGTCGAGCGCGATCACGTCCGCGAGCGCGCGGCTCGCTTCGGGAAGCTCATCGGAAAGCTCGGTCCAGGTGAAGTCGCGTCCGCGCTTGCGAGCTTCGCGCCGGCGCGCATAGTCGACGAGGATCTGCCGCATCGCGCGCGCGACGAGCGTGAAGAACTGCGCGCTCGACGCCGAATTGCCGACGTGGTCGCGCAGCTTGAGGTACGTCTCGTGGACCAGCGCCGTCGTGTTGAGCGTGATGTCCTTGCCAAGCAAGCGACGCTCGCGCCGCGCGAGACGGTGCAATTGGTCGTACACGCGCTCGAAGAGTGCAGCATCGTCTCCGCGCGCTGCCACCCTTTGCAGGTCGTCTGCAGAAATCGTCACGACGCGTCCCCCAACTCGCCGATCTGCACTGTAAGCGCATCGAAGAGGCCGTTCCACTAGCGCCTTGGCAGTTTCACGGCACCACGACATTTTGGCGCCTCGGCGCGTTCAGCGACGCCGCGGCTAGGCCGCGGCGCGCATCGTCATGGAACGGGATCGAATCCCGACGCGAAAATCGCGTCGCCGAAGCTGTATTGATAGACCGCACCGCCGGCGCCGTCCTGCGGCGCGCCGACGAGTACGCTCTCGTCGAGGAACGCGAGCGCCGCGCCGAAACCATCCGGGCCGCCGGGATTGCCGGGACCGTCGTCGACGTAATGTGCGGTGCGGACCCAGCTGCCGCCGTCGCGAATGAATGTAAGCACACGGCCCGCGCCTGGAAACTGGGTTGGCATGCCGACCGCGATCATGCTTTCGTCAGGCGAAATCGCGACGGAGCCGACGTAGCTCTGCGCCGCGGATGCGTCGAAATCGAGCGTCGTTTCGAGCGACCAGGCCGTGCCGCTGCGCTGGAACACGTAAACATGCTGCGGGCCGCTCGAGGCATAGTTGGTGCCGATCAGAGCAGTGTCGCCGCGCGTCGCGACCGAAGTGCCGAAACCCGTGCCGGCGATCGGCGTCGGCAAATGGAGCACGGCCTGCTCGGCCCAGCCCGAACCGCTATCGACGAACACGAATGCGAGGCCGGCGGCGATCTCGATACCGTCGTCCGCGTACGGCGCGCCGACGACGATCGTGTCGCCGGCGAGGGAGAGACTGCTGCCGAAGCCATCGCCGCTGACGCTGATCGACGGAATGAGCTGAGTCTCCTCGGGCCATGACGAGCCTGAACCGGTGTAGAGGTACACCTTGCCGGAGGGCGCGCCCACGCCAATCCGATCGCCATCGAATGCGACGGCCTGACCGAATCCGTCGGGGTTCGCGTCATCGGGCGCGAGGCGCGCCGCCTCGGGCCAGGTTCCGTCGCCGCGGGTGTAAACGTAGGCGGCGCCGTTCTGACTGTTTTCGTTCGGAGAGCCGACGACGACCATATCCGCGGACGCGGCGGCCGATGTAGCAAATCCGTACAGCGTACCCGGCGGCGCAGGCAAATCCGCCTCAAGCGCCCAGCCGTTCGCCGTGAGCCCGAAGACGTATGCGGCACCGTGGGGCAAGTAGTCGATGACGTCGGCATTAGGCGCGGCGACAACGAGCGTCGAACCGGATGCGCCCAAGCTCGTGCCGAAACGCTCGTTCGCGTGCGCGTTGCCGGCGTCGAGCGTCGCGACGTCGCTCGCTGGCGACGTACCGAGATCGATGACGCTGGCGTAGCCCGCCTGTCCCGCTGCCGTGACCGCGCCGCGGCGAGCCGGCGACGACCGTATCGCCCTCGAGCGCGACCGATGATCCAAAGCCCGCGCCAAACGTCGCACCAGGATCGTACAAGTGGTCCGTGCGCGACCACGTGCCGCCGCTGCGCTCGAAGACGTAGGCGGTGCCCGCGCCGTTGACGCCGGGAATGTCGTCGCCCGGAGAACCCACGACCGCACGGTCGCCCTCGATCGCGGCCGAGTCGGGCAAATAAGTCACCAGCGGATCGAGCGTGCCCTGCAGCGACCAGTCGCCATTCGGATCGCGGACATACGCGTCCACCTGACTGGTACCGACGAGCACCGTCTGGTCGGAGACGGCGAGCACGATTGGCGGCGTAGTCAGTCCTCCGCCTGCGGGAAGCGTCGATTCGAGCAGCCAGACCGCGCCGGAGCGATGGTAAAAATGAACGTAGGCTTGGGTCACCATCGACGGGTGGACGAACCCTGCGACCGCCGCGACGTCGCCGTCGATCGCAACCTCGAAGATGGTCTCGTCGGGTTGATCGCCAGCGAGTGTCGCCTGAGGCGTCCAGGCGCCGTTGTCTCGCGTGTACACGCTTGCCGGGGTTCCGGAGACGAGCAACGTTTCCCCGGATAGCGCGACGCTGGAAGCCGACGTATCGAGCGAGTCGTGCTGCGACCATGTGGTCCCGTCCCGCAGAAAGGTCGCGACGTGCGCACCGCCGACGACGAGCATGTCCTGCTGCAACGCGAACACCGACGGAAAACCGGGCCCGAGGAACGCTTCGCGCTGCCATGTGCCGGCGACGTTGCGGAAAATCGCGATGACGCCGGGCGCGGCGTGCGGCGTCATGACGCCCTGCGGGATTCCAACGGCCGCGGTGTCGCCCGACAGCGCGACGGCCGAGCCCATCGAATCACCCGCCGTGCCGATCCCGTCGGCCGTAGCGAAAATACGGGTCGCCGAAGCGGTCGCGCTCATCGCGCAGAGCGCAGCTGCGAACACGCGCACCCGGAACGCGCCGCGGAGCCTTGCCGTCGTATTCGCGCGCATCTCGACCTCCGATGGCCGCCGTGACTGACGGGCGATGCAAGCATAGCGCTCTACATTTGCATTTTGGCGCCCGACGCCGCGGCAACGCCGGCGCGGCTGGCGCTCGCAAGGCGTGATCGGCGCCAACGTCGACATCGGCGCGTTCGAGCTCGACATCGCCGACGTGCTCCTGGCCGACGGCTTCGAACTAAGCCCAAGGCCATGCCTTACGGCACATCTGGGAACGGCGCGCGGCGATATGATCGCGCGCTGACCCCACCCGGATGCCCGCCCATGCCCACGAAACTCCTGGCCGCTGCCATTGCCCTCGCAATCGCGACGCCCGCCCTCGCCGAAGACGCGCCGATCGCTCCGAAGTCGGGCATTGTCGTCCTCCATTGCGGGCACGTCTTCGACGCAGCGGCCGGCAAGCTCATCGGCGAGACGACGGTCGTCGCCGAAGGCAAGCGGATCCGCGAGCTGAAGGCGGGTTTCGCCGATCCCGATTCGCTGCGCGGCGCCGGCCAGCCGGCGTCATTCACGTACGTCGACCTCAAGAACGCGACCTGCCTGCCGGGCCTGATCGACAGCCACACGCACCTGACCGAGCCAGACCAGCCCGACCGGCTACTCCGACCAGTTCCGCTGGAACGCAGCCGACTACGCGATCCGCTGCACCGTCTACGCGCGAGCGCACGCTCGATGCCGGCTTCACGACCGTGCGCAACCTCGGCGACAGCGAGAACGATTCGATCGCGCTGCGCAACGCGATCAACGCCGGCATCGTTCCCGGCCCGCGCATCTTCACCGCCGGCAAGGCGATCGGCTCGACCGGCGGCCACGGCGACCCCACCGACGGCTATCGCCCGGACCTGCCGGCGATCCCGGTCCGAAGGACGGCATCATCAACGGTGCCGACGACGCCGTGGAAAGCGATCCGCCTGCACTACAAGAACGGCGCCGACCTGATCAAGATCATGCCGTCCGGCGGCGTGCTCGACGAAAGCAGCAGCGCCGACAACGCGCAGATGACGCTCGACGAGATCAAGGCGATCGTCGCCGCCGCGCACGACTACGGCTTCACGGTCGCCGCGCACGCGCACGGCGCCGAGGCGATCCGGCGCGCGGTGATCGGCGGCGTCGACTCGATCGAGCACGGCACCTACATGGACGACGCCGACATCAAGCTGATGAAGGAGCACGGCACCTGGTACGTGCCGACGATCATCGCCGGCAAGTACGTCGAGGAGAAAGCGAAGATGCCGGGCTACTACCCGGCGCAGGTCGCAGCGAAGGCCAAGCAGGTCGGCCCGCTGATCCAGGCGACCGCCGGCAAGGCCTACAAGGCCGGCGTCAAGATCGCGTTCGGCACCGACGCGGCGGTCTATCCGCACGGCAAGAACGCGAAGGAATTCGCTACATGGTCGAAGCCGGCATGCCGACGATGTTCGTGATCCAGGCCGCGACGACGCATGCGGCGCGAGCTGCTCAAGCACGACAAGGACCTCGGCAGCGTCGAGGCCGGCAAGTTCGCCGACGTCGTCGCCGTCGCCGGGCAATCCGCTCGACGACATCACGCTGATGCAGCACGTCACCTTCGTCATGAAGGACGGCGTCGTCTACAAGCAGGACGGCAAGCCGGTCGACGTGGTCGCGAAGGCCGAGCCGCCGGCGCCGATCGCACAGGGCGAGGAGCTGCTCGGCTATTGAGGTTCCCCAAGGCGCGGCGCACGCCGCCGCGCCTTGCGTTCACGCGGGGCTGGCACAATCTTGGCCTTCCGAATCCGGAGCCGTGACGACATGCCCGCAGAAGCCACCCCGACGATCTTCGACGCCACGCAGGCCAACTTCGAAGCCGAGGTCCTCAACGCCTCGTTCGAGCAGCCGGTGCTCGTCGATTTCTGGGCGACCTGGTGCGAGCCCTGCAAGACGCTCGGGCCGCTGATCGAAAAGGTCGTCGGCGAATACGCAGGCGCGATCAAGCTCGCGAAGGTCGATTGCGACAAGGAGCAGCAGCTCGCGACGATGTTCGGCGTGCGCAGCATCCCGACCGTCGTCCTCGTGCGCGAAGGCCAGCTCGTCGACGGCTTCACCGGCGCGCTGCCGGAAGCGCAGTTGCGCGAGTTCCTCGCGCGTCACGTGCAGCCGGGCGAAGGCTGCCGACGACGACGAGCCGTCGAAGATCTCGCGCCGAAAGTCGACGAGACGCCCGAGCAGGCGATCGCGCGCATCCAGCAGGAGATGGCGACGCAGCCCGATCGCGCGGAGCTCAAGCTCGATCTCGCGCTCGCGCAGATGCGCGTCGGCAACGCGGCCGCAGCGCAGGCGGAGCTCGATTCGCTGCCGGCGAATCTCGCATCGGACGATCGCGCGAATCGCCTTGCGCGGCCAGCTCGAGTTCGCGCATGCGCTGAAGGACGCGCCGTCCGCCGCCGAATTGCAGCAACGCATCGCGAAGGATCCCGCCGATCACGCCGCGCGCGATCTGCTCGGGCTGCGTCTCTTGCTCGACGGCGATCCCGCAGGCGGACTCGATCAACTGCTGAGTGTCCTGAAAGCCGATCGCAGCTGGAACGACGGCCAGGCGAAGAAGCATCTCGTCGCCGCGTTCAGCGTGCTCGACGACGCCGAGCTCGTCGGCACCTATCGCCGCAAGATGTCCTCGCTGCTGTTCTGAGGCGCCAACAATGCGCAGGCCGTCGGCGCGCGCGATACGGCGCATTCTCAATCTCTGGCCGCCGTTCCTGTTTGCCGGCATCCGCGTGCTCGAGATCTCGGACGACTGGCGCCACGCGCGCGTCGTGCTGAAGCGGCACTGGTACAACCGCAACTTCGTCGGCACGCATTTCGGCGGCAGCCTCTTCGCGATGACCGATCCGTTCTGGATGATCATGACGCTGTATCGCCTCGGCGACGGCTACATCGTCTGGGACAAATCGGCCGAAATCGAGTTCGTCGAGGCGACCGAAAGCGCCGGTCTACGCCGAGTTCGCGCTCGACGATTCGGCGATCGACGAGATCCGCGCCGCGACTGCGGGCGGCGAGAAATACCTGCGCTGGTTCGAGACCGAAGTCCGCACGGCCGACGGCCAAACGGTCGCGCGCGTCCGCAAGCAAGTCTACGTACGCCGCAAGCGCGAGGCCTGATTTCGGCACGCGTCCGCAATGGACGCCCTATCGCGTATATCCGCTCCGGCAAGGCTTGGGGTTGCGGGCGAGCGCACCCGCACATGCGATGTCCGCAACCGCTGGGTTATGGCGTTTTCCGATACGATGCCGACGTCTTGGGATCGCCGGGACGCGCCGCCGCGCTTTGATCGACCTGCTCTGATCAATTTGCCCTGATCGACCCGATCCTATCGACCCGATGGTGCCGCCATGAATAATACTGGTCCGGAAAACCCGAACGACGTGCCGCCTGCATCCGTTGGCGCCGCGAACGGTGAAGCGCCCGCCGCCGAGGCCAAGCCGCCCGAGAAGACCGTGCAGGAAGTTCTCGGCAGCATGCACACGACGAACTTCCCGGACCTTCTGCGCCAGCTGAAGGGCTGCCTCGTCGTCTCGACATACCAGGCCGGCAAGCTCGTGATCCTCCGGCCCGACGGCAACTCGATCAACACGCATTTCCGGAGCTTCAACCGGCCGATGGGCATGGCCGCCGACAACGAGCGGCTTGCGCTCGGCGCGCATATCGAGATCGCCGAGTTCCGCAACATGCCGGCCGTCGCGCGGCGCCTGCAGGATCCGCCCAAGCACGACGCGGTCTATCTCGCGCGGCGCGGCCACATCACCGGCGCGATCGACATCCACGAGATGGCGTTCGACCGCTACGGCGACCTGTGGTTCGTCAACACGCTGTTCTCGTGCCTGTGCACGCTCGACACGAAATCGAGCTTCGTGCCGCGCTGGCGCCCGCGCTTCGTCACACACTACGCGCCCGAGGATCGTTGCCACTTGAACGGTCTCGGCATGCGCGACGGCAAGCCGCGTTATCTGACCGCACTCGGCGAATCGAACAAGCCGCAGGGCTGGCGCGAGAACAAGCGCGACGGCGGCGTTCTTTTCGACATGGCGCAGGACCGCATCATCGCGCGCGGCCTCTCGATGCCGCACTCGCCGCGCTGGTACGACAATCGCCTCTGGGTGCTCGAATCGGGTCGCGGCAGGCTCGTCACGATCGATCCGAAGACCGGCGAAAAAACCGACGTCGCGAGCGTGCCCGGCTTCGCGCGCGGGCTCGATTTCATCGGGCCGGTCGCGTTCATTGGTCTTTCGCAGCTGCGCGAGACGAACGCATTCACCGACATCGAGATCACCGAAGACAACAAGGACCGCCAGAGCGGCGTCTGGGCCGTGCACATCGGCACCGGCAACACGATCGGCCTCCTCAAGTTCACCGGCGGCGTGCAGGAAATCTTCGCCGTGCAGGCGCTGCCCGGAATTCTGTTCCCCGAGATCATCCACGAAGGCGAGCATCTCGCGACGTCGTATGCGCTGCCGGACGACGCGCTCCGCGAAGTCGGCTTCACGAAGCCGCCCGAGCCGATCGGCTACGCCGCGACGACGACGCCCGACGCCGCCGAAGCAGTCACGCCGGGATCGCAGGCATGAGCGCCGCCGCGAGGGCGAACGGCGCCGCATCGAGCGCGCGCTTCACGTTCGTCGTCGACTGGCCCGCGCCGTCCGCCGAAAGCGGCGACGCGATCCGCGCGTTCTGGAAAAGCGAAGGCGCGTTCACCGACGAAGCGCAGATGAACGCGCGGTTGCCCCAGGTCGTCATGCATGCGCTGACGCCGGACGGCGAAGTCGCCGGCGTCTGCACCGCCGTCGTCATGACGCCGCCGCACCTCGCGCAACCGGTCTATTACTGGCGCACGTTCATCGGCAAGGCGTGGCGCGCGACGTCGCTCGTGATGATGCTGCTGAAGCGCTCGTGTGCGCTGCTCGAGCAGCATGCGATGGAGCACGCGTATCCGTGCATCGGAATCTTGCTCGAGCTCGAGAACAACCGGTTCAAGGAAAAGGGGCGCACGGCCGTTTGGTGGAATCCGCGGTTCGTCTACATAGGACGCAGTCAGCGCGGCCTCGATATGCGTTTGTTCTATTTCAAAGGCGCGAAGTTGAAGGCGGCGAAGTAGCTCGCTTTCTTATCCGAAACGCCTAGCAAGACCTGCCCTCACCCTACCCTCTCCCGCAAGCGGGAGAGGGGAAAAACGAGCGTGCGTCGAACTCAGCTCTTCCGCTTCTGCGGCAGGGACTGCCGCGCTTTGCTGTTCCGGGCCCCTCTCGGCCGCGGCGAGCAAGCGCAGGAAATAGCCGCGTGCTCCGCACGGGCACGCGCAGGATGCGCGCGCGTCCGATCTCGGCACACGGATGTGCCGTGAGCGGACCCCGGAGCCTGCTCGCGGAGTTACGCCGGCATGGATGCCGCGTGACCGCGGACGCGAGGGTGCCTTTTTCTTTGGTTACTTTCTTTTGGGCAAGCAAAAGAAAGTAACTGGCGGCCATGGATGGCCGACAAACCACACACGGACGTGAGTCGGTCTTCGCGACAACACAGAAACCCAGAACCCCCAACCCTCCCCTTGAAGGGGAGGGCTAAAGCACCGCGCGTACGTCAAGTCGCGCAGCGACTTCAGCCACCGCCAACCGACACACCTCCTCCATCGGCCGCGCCGCATCAATCCGGATCGCCGCCCTCGGCGGCGCATCGAACCGCCGCGCCACGATGTCGACGAGCTCCGGCTCGCGATCCTCCGCCGGATGCCGCCCATCGGCGAGATCGCGCGCAATGCGCTCGCGCGCGAGCGCCGGCGGACAATCGATCAGCAGCGGCAGCATGTCGAAGCCGTGCCGGTCGGCGAGTGCCGCGACCTCGTCATAGTCCTCGCGCCGGGAGAATGTCATCCCGTCGATGACGCTCGGCTCGCCGAGCAGGCAATTGATCTCGACCGCAAGCAGCACCGTGCGGAACGCGGCGCGTTTCTCGATGAACGTGTAGTCGCAGCGCGGAAACATCGCCTGCCGGATCGCATCGCGGCAGACGCGGCGAAGCCCGAGCTTTCGTTCGAGCGTGCGCGCGACCGTGCTCTTGCCCGCACCGGGAAGCCCGATCAGCGTGACGATCAGCGAGCGCGCCGCGCGCTCACCGCGATCGCGTCCGCCGCCCTTCGGACCGCGCGGAACCTCCAGCGCACCCACACCCACATCGGCTTTCGGTCCGTTCATTCATCTTCGTCGCGGGACAGGCACGGCAGCCTGCAGCACGGCCGCTTAAGCGGAGCCAAGCGTGCCACAAACTGTGGCGGACCCGGCGTTTTCCGCATCGTGAACCCGCGAATTGACCGTTTTATCGACACGGGCTTGGCTAGAATCGGTATCGGGTGAGGATCGGGTCGTAACCAGTTGAGCCAGCTGAAGCTCCCGTTCGAAATCGACGGTTACCGCATCGTGCGCCGGCTCGGGCTCGGCGGCATGGCGACCGTCTATCTCGGCATCCAGCGCTCGCTCGGCCGGCCCGTCGCGATCAAGGTGCTCGCGACCGATCACACGCACAGCGAAGACCTAGTCAGGCGCTTCGAGCACGAGGCCCGCACGATCGCGCGGCTCGACCATCCGCACATCGTCAACATCTTCGACGTCGGCCGCACGTCGAGCGGCCAGATTTACTACACGATGCCGTACCTGCCGAACGGCGATCTCGCCGGCAGGAATCTTCGCGACGATGAAGCCGCGATCCTCGACGTCGTCCGCTCGATCGCCGACGCACTCGGCTATGCGCACGAGCAGGGCATCGTGCACCGCGACGTCAAGCCCGAGAACGTCCTTTTCGACAAGCTCGATCGTCCGCTGCTCGCCGACTTCGGCATCGCGCTCAGCGACACGCACCAGCCGCGCGTGACGCGCGAAGGCGCGACGATCGGTTCGTCCGGCTACATGAGCCCCGAGCAGGCGCGCAGCCAACCGCTCGACGGACGCTCGGACATCTACAGCCTCGGCGTCGTCTGCTACGAGCTTCTCACCGGCGAGATGCCGTTTCGCGGACCCGACACGCTGTCGGTCGCGCTCGCCCACATCGAGCTGCCGGTGCCGCGCCTGCCGCCGATGCGCCGCATCTGGCAGCCATTCATCGACAAGGCAATGTCGAAGCGGCCCGAGGCGCGTTTCCAGAACACCGAGGAAGTGCTCGCCGGACTCGACGCGATCCGGGCGCGCATCACGGCGCCGCCCAAGCACGGTCCCGCGCGCTGGTGGCGCGAACTCAAGGAGACGACGGCCGCGATTCCGCGCCGCACGCGCGCGCTCGCGATCGGGCTCGGCATCAGCGTCGCGCTCGCGACGCTCGTCGTGCTGCTGCCGCACGCGCCGGGTCCCGCCGCGGTCCCGCCGAATGCGAACGCGGCGACGCCGGGTCCGAGCGATGCGATCCAGGCCGCGGTACACACGGCGGTCGTCCTGCCCGCCGCGAGCTCGACGGCGAGCGCGATGCAAACGCCGACGCCGACCGAGCCTGCCGAACCCGTCGTCGACCCGGCAGCGATCGACGCGATGCTCGCCGAGGCGAAGGACCTCGCCGCGCACGGCAAGCTCTACGCTGCGAAGGGACGCAGCGCATCCGAGCGTTATCTCGCGGCGCTCAAGGACGATCCGACGCGCAAGGACACGCTCAGCGGCATCGAAGGCCTCTTCGCGCCGCTCGGTTCGAACACGGCCGACGCGATCTCGCGCGCCGATGCCGACAACGCGGCCGCCGGCATCGAGCATGCGATCGCGCTCGCTGACGCCGCGAAGCTCAAGAAGACGAAAGCGTTCGACGGCTATCGAGTCGCGGTACGCGATGCGATCGACCTGCGCCGCCAGCGCGGCCACGGTCCGTTCGACGCGGGCGATCTCGCGCCGCTCGCCTCGCTCGTGCCGGCGCTCGACAAGCTCGATACACGCGAGGCGAGCCAGCTCAAGAACGATCTCGATCGTCCGGCAAAACTCCTGCGCGACGGCGGCCGTTTCCACGATCGCGGCGGCCCGGAGCTTGCGTTGATTCCGGTGCGCAGCGAAGTCGGCGATCACCTCGACTATCCGTTCGCGATGGGCGTCACCGACGTGACGCGCGCCGCGTACGAGCGCTTCGCCAGAGCGACCGGCCGCCCGCCGGCGCGCTGCCGCGAATCGGACAGCCTGTTCGGCCGCTTCAAGGAATACTCGTGGGAATCGCCCGGCTTCAAGCAGGGCGAGGACCATCCGGTCGTCTGCGTCAGCTGGCAGGACGCGAAAGCCTATGCCGACTGGCTCTCGCGCCAGACCGGCGAGCACTATCGATTGCCGACGCAGCAGGAGTGGCTGCACGTCGCGCAGGCGATCGTCGTCGCGAACGGCTGCGGCGGCGGGAATTTCAGTCCTTCATCGTGCGACGACGGCTTCGAGAACACGGCGCCGGTCGCGCGCTTTCCCGCATCGCGGTCCGGCCTGTACGACGTCGTCGGCAACGTCGCGGTATGGACCGCCGACTGCGCGAAACCGAACGGCAAAGGCGACTGTCGCGAACGCGTGATCCGCGGCCTCTCATGGCGCGACGAGCGCGACCCGGCACAGGTGTGGCGCGAGACGACGGGAAGCCCTGACATCGGCTACTCGACGACGGGATTCCGTGTGCTGCGCGAGGTTTCCGCAGATAATGCGAGGATGGCCAGGAGCAAGTGAGGGCGGCCGCTCCGCGGCCTCGTGAGAAACGTTAGAAAGTCAGTGCGCCGCACCCGTTCGATTTCCCGCGTTCGCTGACGCTTTTACTGACTGCTTTTTTACTGACGCCCTTACTGACTGCTCTGATGCGCCCTCTCTACATACAGCGCTACCTGATCACCGGTCTTCTGACATTCATCCCGATCTGGCTGACCTGGGCCGTCTTCAAGTTCATCTTCTCGCTGCTCTCGCAGGTCAACCTGCCTTTGGTCGCGGCGATCTTCTCGGCGCTCGCCGGTGCGTTCCCCGAGACGATCGGGCAACTCAACCAGGGCTGGCTCGTCTCGTTCTCCGCGTTCGTGGTCACGATCGTCGCGCTCTACATCACCGGCTGGGCCGCGAGCCACGTTTTCGGCCGGCGCCTGATCGCGATCATTCGAAGGACTGATCCAGCGCATTCCGCTCGCGCACACGATCTACGGCGGCACGAAGAAGCTCATGAGCCTGATCCAGAAGAAGCCGGCCGGCACGCAGCGCGTCGTGCTGATCGACTTCCCTTCGCCGGAACTGAAGTCGGTTGGCTTCGTGACGCGCACGTTCGCCGACGCGAGCGGCCGCGAGTTCGCCGCCGTCTACGTGCCGACGACGCCGAATCCGACCGGCGGCTATCTCGAAATCGTGCCGATCGAGCGGCTCGTCGCGACGGACTGGACCGTCGATCAGGCGATGGCGTTCATTCTCTCGGCGGGCGCGGCTGCGCCGGACATATTGCCGTTTGAGATCCCCGATCGCCCGCAGCCGACGGTGATACCGCCGCCGGCCGCGTAGCGATTGCGCGTTACTTCGCTTCGGACATCTTCTTGAGATTGTCGAGACCGGCCTGATACACGCCGCTCATCGTCTTCGTCGCGGTCGCGTCATCGGCATCGGCTGCCGGCTTGTCGCCGGTGTCCTTGCGCTTGAAGCTGCCGGACCACGTCACCGTCGACTTGCCCTTGCCGGCCGCCGTCACGATCACCGTCGACGTGTAGTCGCTGACCGGCAGCACGCCCTCGAGGATCGCGTACTTGAACGAGTGGTGCTTGGCGTCGTAGGCGAGCAGCTTTTCCTTGATCGTGCCGCCGCCTTTCAGCGTCAGCAGGCGCACCGCGCCGACTTCGTTGTTCTTGCCCGAAACGAGCTCGTCCTTATCGACGGCCGGGTGCCACGTGTTGAGGCCGTTGAAGTCCTTGATCTTCGCCCAGACCGCATCGGGCGCGGCGTCGACCGTGACTTCCTTGCTGACCTTCAGCACCGGCGCCGCCGCAAAAGCCGCGACCGAAACCGCTGCGAGTGCCGCCAACGCGATCGTCTTCAGTGTTCTCATTTTCGTTGCCTCGTTGCCGGGAAAGGCTCGTCGATGCAAGCAGCGGACCGGATCGCGAGCGGCGTGCGGCACCGGCGTCTGCGCGCTCGCGGCACGCACGCGCGCGAAGACCATCGTTCGCCTGTCCCAGAAACGAGACACTGCTGTGCCCGTGGCGAATCGTCGCACGCAAGGCTCCGCGTGACGGTTCTTTGCGATTGCGCTAGGCGTATTCCCCCAGAGTCTCGTTGTTGTGCGAGCGCCGCTCCGGGAAAGTGGCGTTGCTTTCTTGGGGTTTTACTGGGGTTATATCGTGTCTCGAATCCGCTTGCGTCACGCCGCCGCGTTTGCGTGCGGTCTTTTTGCCTTGCCCGCTTTCGCCGACGAGCTTCTCTTTCGAGCCCCGGCGATCTCTACGCGATCACGAAGGACAGCATCGTCGTCACCGGCGCTGCGCCGGTCGATCAGGAAATCGCGGACGACTTCCGCGCGATCGGCGAGATCCATCGCGCCGTCGTCGACGGCTACGACTGCTGGAACTGCGAAGGCGTCTTCACGACCGGCGTGAACGTGCACATCTATGCGAAGGGCGACGACGGCAAGCCGGCCGATCTCCTCTACGGATTCCGCCTCGACGCGAGCGATCCGCGCTTCATCCACGATCTCAACCTGACCGGGCACAACGGCACGATCGACGTGACGTTCCCCGAGCCGTTCGCGGCCAACGGCGATTACTTCCTGTCGGTGCAGCTCGAGTACTGACCGGCCCGCGTCGTGGCCGCTCTGGTCGGCGAACCATGTCACGCCGTTCGGAAGCCCGATCCAGATCCGCGACAACATCGCCGGCACGCCGTGGGAACAGCACAGCGACATGTTCGGGCCGAGCAACTACGACTTCGCGTTCGCGCTTTACGGCCTTCCGCCCGGACCGCCGCCGCCGAACACCGTCGCCGAATGCGGCGAGTGGAGCACCGAGCTGCTGCCGCTGCCGACGGACGCGACCGCGACCTCGGTCTACGCATCGAAGAGCTTCGGCGCCGACGAAAGCTGGCTCGTCGGCGGCTACGACACGGGCTCGATCGGCTCGTTCCAGACGTTCTCGCTCGCCTATCACCGCGTCGGCAACGGCGGTTGGGACATTGTGCCGACACCGAGCCCCGATCCTTGCACCGACAGCGGCAATCCGAACAGCTGCGCGCAGGTCTGGTTCAACGCCATCGATGGCGTCGCGGCCGATGACGTGTGGGCCGGCGGCTGGCGCAACGGCCAGACGCAGGACGGTTTCATCGGCGGCCAGATCTTCCTTGCGCACTGGGACGGCAGCGCATGGACGCAGATTGCGGCGCCGATCACGACCGGCGGCTCGGGCTCCGAGATTTCAGGCATCAAGGCGATTGCGTCCGACGACGTCTGGTTCGTCGGCTCATGGATCAATGGCTCGAGTTGGGAAGCGCTTGCGATGCACTGGAACGGCACGTCGCTCGAGATGGTCGAGACGCCGTTCCCGGTGCCGGGCGGCACACCGGGCTGGTCGCTCGTCACCGCCGACGGCGTCGCGACTGACGATCTGTGGGCCGTCGGCGCCGGCAGCGACGGCGACATGTCGCTCGCGCCCTACGTACTGCATTCGGACGGCAGCGGCTGGACCGTGACACCCGACGTGCCGATGCCGGGCGACTGGATCGAGTTCAACGCACTGCTGCCGCTCGCATCGGACGACGTCTACATGGGCGGCAGCTGGTTCGCCGCGGCCGGCGGCTACGGCCCGCTGATCCTGCACTGGGACGGCAGCGCGTGGACGATCGCATCGCAGGACGGCGGCGGCGGCCCGATGGTCACGTTCGGCAACGGCAGCGTGCTCGCACTCGGCAATCCGTCGCTCTATTGGAACGGGAGCGCGTGGCTCGCGCAGCCGAGGCTCGCGGACTACGACAACTACGGCTTCTCGTCGCTGCACGCGACAGGGCCCTGCCATGCGGTCGGATCGGCGGTCGTCGACATCGTCGGCGTGCGCCGCTCCGTCGCGGTCTATCTGAACCCGATCGTCTACCGCAACGGCTTCGAATAGCGTTTCACGCAAGCGGCGCGCTACGGTGGCGCGCTGCTTGCCGTAACATCGGCGGCCCCAAACGAATTAGCCGCCCATGCCCGCACTTGCCCCGCTGCTCGCGTTCGCGCTCGCCGCGAGCGCTGCGGACAGAGCGCACAACGCCGCCATGTCCGACTGGATCACGCCCGCAGAACGCTCGCACTTCCGCATGACGCCTTCGTACGCCGACACGCGCGCGTACCTGCAACGGCTCGCCGAAGCGTCGTCCGGAACGATTCATCTGACGCGCTTCGGCGTCTCGCCCGAAGGACGCGATCTGATGCTCGTCGTCGCGGCGAAGGACGGCGCGTTCACGCCGGCAGCGGCTCGCGCATCGGGCAAGGAAATCGTGATGGTGCAATCCGGCATCCACGCCGGCGAGATCGAAGGCAAGGACGCCGCGCTGATGCTGCTTCGCGATCTCTCGGTCGGCGGCACGCATGCGAAGCTGCTCGACCACGCGATCCTCGTCTGGCTGCCGATCTTCAACGTCGACGGCCACGAGAACTCGAATCCGTACAACCGCATCAACCAGAACGGCCCCGATGCGATGGGTTTCCGCGCGACGGCGCAGAACCTCAATCTCAACCGCGACTACGTCAAGGCCGACGCGCCGGAGATGCGCGACTGGCTCGGCATGTTCAACGCGTGGCTGCCCGATCTCTTCATGGACATCCACACGACGGACGGCGCCGACTACCAGTACGACCTCACGTGGTACATGGAGGAATGGGGCGCTCTGAATCCGGCCGTCAAGGCGTGGCAGGACACCGCATTCAAGCAAGGCATCTTCCCGGCGTTCGATCGCATGGGTCACATGCAGGCGCCGTATCTCGAGCTCGTCGATCATCGCGACATCACGAAAGGGATCGGCAATTTCGGCTCGGGCCCGCGCTTCTCGACCGGCTACGTCGCGCTCCGCAATCGCGCGGCGCTGCTCGTCGAAACGCACATGCTGAAGACGTACGAAGTGCGCGTGCGCGCGACCTACGATCTCGTCGTCGCGACCCTCGACTACATCAACGCGCACGCGGGCACGCTGCGCAAGGCCGTGACCGCGGCGGACGCGGACACGACCGCGCACGCGAGCGGCCGCGAGTTGCCGCTGCTCTACAAGACGACCGACAAGGCGATCACGTTCACGCTGAAAGGCTACGCGTTCAAGCAGGAGAAGAGCGAAATCTCCGGCGATACCTGGGTCACCTACGATCCGCATACGCCCAAGACGTATGAGATTCCGTTCTACCGCGATCTCGTCGCGACCGAATCGGTGCGGCTGCCAGCCGCGTACGCGATTCCGCCGCAGTGGACCGATGTCATCGACAAGCTCGCCGAGCACGGCATTCGAACCGAGCGCCTCGCGCACGATGCGTCGGTCGATGCGGAGCGCTACGAGCTGACCAAGCCGGTGTGGGCCGACAAGCCCTTCGAAGGCCGCCACATGCTGCGCGACTTCGCGATCGCATCGAAGCGCGGGACGTTCGCGCTACCGGCCGGCACCGTCATAGTGCCGATCGATCAGCCGGCCGCGAACGTCGTCGCGAACCTGCTCGAGCCGCGCGCCTCCGATTCGCTCGTGCGCTGGGGCTTTCTCGACGCGACCTTCGAGCAGAAGGAATCGCCCGACGCGCGCGTCGCCGAGGCGCTCGCACGCGACATGCTCGCGAAGGATCCGGCGCTGAAGGCCGAGTTCGAGGCCAAGCTCGCGACCGATCCCGGCTTCGCGACCAAACCGGAGGCGCGCCTCGCGTTCTTCTACGAGCGCTCGCCGTGGTACGCGACGCAGAAGGTCGGCGCGCTATCCGGTGCTGCGGCTCGATGCGAACGCGCTTGCGGCCATCCGACAGCCCTAGCCCGCGATGCACGAAGTGGCGATTCGCGCTTCGGATCGTGAATATCCCTTCAGAAATGACCTTCGACACTGTAAGGCCCCGCCCCGCCCTCCTAGCCTCGCCGATCGTCCGTTTTTCCAGGAACCCCGCATGTCCCGTTTCCGGCCCCGCGTGCTCGCGGCAGCCCTTGTTTTCGCCGCGGCCGGCGCCTCCGCGCACACGAACGAGCGCGGCATCGACCCCCAGAACTTCGACGAATCCACCGGCGCCTGCACCGACTTCTTTCAGCATGCGAACGGCGGCTGGCTGAAGTCGAACCCGATCCCGGCCGAGTACAGCCAGTGGAGCCTCGACGACGAGCTCCGCGAGCGAAACCTCGCGATGCTGCGCGAGATCCTCGACAACGCCGCGAAGAATCCGGCCGAGCCCGGCAGCAACGCGCGCAAGATCGGCGACTTCTACGCGTCGGCCATGGATGAGGCCGCTGTCAACACGGCCGGCGACGGTCCGATCCGCGACAGACTCGCGCGCGTCGACGCGCTGAAAACCGCGGCCGATGTCGCGACGCTGATCCGCGACTGGCACGCCGAAGGCATCCCGACGCTGTTCGATTTCGGCCCCGAAGCCGACATGAAGAACGCCTCGATGGTCATTGCGTACGCGACGCAGGGCGGCCTCGGCATGCCGGACCGCGACTACTACCTGCGGACCGACGCGAAATCGAAGGCGCTGCTCGAAAAATACCGCGCGCACGTCGCGAAGATGCTCGCACTCGTCGAGCAGAAGAACGCAGCAGCGCAAGCGGGCTGGATCCTCGACATCGAGACGCAGCTCGCCAAGGCATCGCTCGATCGCGTGGCGCTGCGCGAACCCGAGAACTCGTACCACATCTTCACGGTCAAGGACGCCGACGCGAAGACGCCGCACTTTTCGTGGTCGCAGTTCTACGGCGCGATCGGCCAGCCCGGCGTCGAGCGTTTCTCGCTCGCGCAGCCCGACTTCTTCGCCGCCGCCGATAGCGCGATCGCGAGCGTGCCGGTCGAGCACTGGCAGGCGTACCTGCGCTGGCATCTGGTCAACTTCGCCGCACCCGCGCTGAGCGAGGCATTCGTCGACGCCGATTTCGATTTCTACGGCAGGACATTGCGCGGCACCGAGAAGCTGAAGCCGCGCTGGAAGCGCGCGATCGACGCGACGAACGAAGCGCTGGGCTTCGCGGTCGGCCAGTCGTACGTCGCGCGCGTGTTCCCGCCCGAGGCGAAGCAGCGCGCCGAGAAGCTCGTCGCCGATCTCAAGACCGCGCTCCGCGCGCGCATCGGCAAGCTCGACTGGATGGCCGATGCGACGAAGCAGGCGGCCTACGCCAAGCTCGACACGCTGACGCCGAAGATCGGCTATCCCGACAAGTGGCGCGACTATTCGAGCCTTTCGATCAAGCGCGGCCCGTATTTCGACAACGTGCTCGCCGCGGTCTCGTTCGAGGCGCATCGCCAGTTCGCGAAGATCGGCAAGCCGGTCGACAAGACCGAATGGGGCATGCTGCCGCAGACCGTCAACGCGTACTACAACCCGCTGCAGAACGAGATCGTGTTTCCGGCGGCGCAGATGCAGCCGCCGTACTTCGACGCGACCGCCGACGATGCGCTGAACTACGGCGGTATCGGCGCCGTGATCGGCCACGAGATGCTGCACGGCTTCGACGACCAGGGCAGCCGCTTCGACGCGCAAGGCAATCTTCGCGACTGGTGGACCGGCGAGGACCGCAAGCATTTCGATGCGCGCACGCAAAAGCTCGTCGACCAGTTCAACGCGTACGTGCCGATCGACGATCTGCACATCAACGGCAAGCTGACGCTCGGCGAGAACATCGCCGACCTCGGCGGGCTGCAGGTCGCGTGGGACGCGTTCAAGATCGCGGACCCGAACGCGCAGACGAAAGACGGCTTCACGCCCGGCCAGCGCTTCTTCCTGTCGTTCGCGCAGAGCTGGCGCACGCAGCAGCGCCCGGAAGCGCTGCGCCTGCAGGTGCAGTCGAACGAGCACGCGCCGGCGAAGTTCCGCGTCGACGGTCCCGTCAGCAATCTGTCCGAGTTCGCAAGCGCGTTCCAGTGCTCGCCGCCGCAACCGATGGCGCGCGCAGCGGATCAGCGCGTCGTGATCTGGTAATCGAAGTCAAACCACGTTTCATGTTTCGAGGAGGAACTCATGCATCGCAAGGTCCTGCAACCGCTCGCTCTCGCCGTCTCGCTCGCGCTCTCGGGCGGCAGCGCTTTCGCGGCGAGCTCGTTCGACGTCACCGAGCTCGACAAGTCGATCAGCCCGTGCAACGACTTCAACGACTTCGTCAACGCGAAGTGGGTCGCCAAGAATCCGATTCCGGCCGACCGCACGCGCTGGGGCGCGTTCGACCAGCTTCGCGAGCACAGCCTCGAGGCGCAGCACGATATCGCCGAGAAGGCCGCGAAGGGCGCCGATAGCACGAAGGCCGGCTCGATCGACCAGAAGATCGGCTGGTTCTACCGCTCGGGCATGGACGACGCCGCAGTCGAAAAGGCCGGCTACGATCCGATCAAGGCCGATCTTTCGAAGATCGATACGCTGAAGACGCCGGCCGACATCGTCGCGTGGATGACCGACTCGACCTCGCGCGGCCGCGCCGACGTGTTCCAGGTCGCCGTGATGCCGGACTTCCAGAACGCCGCGATGCAGATCGCATACACGTTCCAGGGCGGCCTTGCGCTGCCGACGAAGGATTACTACGAAAAACCCGACTACGCCGAGCTTCGTGACGCGTACAAGGCCCACGTCGCCAAGGTGCTGCAGCTGACCGGCAGCTCCGAAGCCGATGCGAAAAAGCAGGCCGACGAAGTGCTCGCGTTCGAGACGCGGCTCGCGAAGGCGTCGTTCCTTCCGGTTGAGCTGCGCGATCCGAAGAACCAGTATCACTTCGTCACGATCGCCGAGGCCGACAAGGTCACGCCGAACATCGAGTGGCAGAAGTTCTTCGCCGCGCAGCACGCCGACGTCGCCAAGGGCTTCTCGCTCTCGCAACCGAAGTTCTTCGCCGAAGTCGACGCGATGCTGAAGGACGTGCCGGCCGACCAGTGGCGCGCGTTCCTGCGCGTGCACACGATCGACGCCGCGTCGCCGTATCTCTCCAAGCCGTTCTCCGACGAGCACTTCGCGTTCTACGATGCGAAGCTCAACGGCCAGAAGGAACAGCGCGTCCGCTGGAAGCGCGTCATGGATTCGATCAACGAGAACATGGGCATGGCGCTCGGCGAGATGTACGTCGCCGTCGCGTTTCCGCCGGAATCGAAGGCGCGCGCGAAGGAGCTCGTCTCGAACCTGCAGGACTCGCTGAAGGCGCGCATCGAGAAGCTCGACTGGATGAGCGCCGACACGAAGAAGAAGGCGATCGAGAAGTGGGCGACGTTCCTGCCCAAGATCGGCTATCCCGACAAGTGGCGCGACTGGTCCGGCATCAAGATCGTGCCGGACAACTACTTCGCCAACGTCGACGCCGCCGCGAAGTACGACTTCGACTACCAGATCTCGAAGGTCGGCAAGCCCACCGACCGCCTCGAGTGGGGCATGACGCCGCAGACCGTCAACGCGTACTACAACCCGACCGACAACACGATCAACTTCCCGGCCGCGATCCTGCAGCCGCCGTTCTTCGACGCGAAGGCCGACGATGCGATCAACTACGGCGGCATCGGCGCCGTGATCGGCCACGAAGCGACGCACGGCTACGACGACCAGGGCAGCCAGTTCGACGCGAAGGGCAACAACGCGAACTGGTGGACGAAGGACGACCGCGAGAAGTTCGACGCGCGCACCGACAAGCTCGTCAAGCAGTTCGACGCGTACGAGCCGCTGCCCGGCAAGCACGTCAACGGCAAGCTGACTCTCGGCGAGAACATCGCCGACCTCGGCGGCCTCAACGTCGCGTTCGATGCGCTGCAGGCCGATCTCAAGAAGCATCCCGACCGCAACAAGAGCGTCGACGGCTACACGCCGGATCAGCGCTTCTTCCTGAACTTCGCGCGCGTCTGGCGTGGCAGCATCCTGCCGCAGCGTCAGGAGGTTCTGCTGAATGCCGATCCGCATGCGCCGGCGAAGTTCCGCGCGATCGCGGCGCCCTCCAACATGCCTGCGTTTGCGGAGACGTTTCAGTGCAAGGCGGGGGATTCGATGGTTCGCTCCGGGGATACGCAGGTCAAGATCTGGTAATTGGTTTTTTTTGGGTTGATTGGACGGCGCCTTCGGGCGCCGTTCTTCTTTATGGCTTTCCGCTTTAGCCCTCCCTTCAGGAGACTTCCTTAGCCCTCCCCTTCAAGGGGAGGGTTGGGTGGGGATGGTGTTGGTTCTGGCGTTCGGTCTTCGCGCTGTCGCGATAACCGACTCACGTCCGTGTGTGGTTTGTCGGCCATCCATGGCCGCCAGTTACTTTCTTTTGCTTGCCCAAAAGAAAGTAACCAAAGAAAACGGCACCCTCGGATTCGCGCCGCTCGCGCTGCGCGAGCGGTTCGCTACGGGCGGACGGGTTCGGCCCACAGGCCATCCATGGCCTGTTGTCCGAATCGGCGCGATCCCTCGCGCCGCCCGCGTGCGGTGCACGCGGCTGGTCCGTCCGCCCTTCGCCGCTGCTCAGAGGGAACCCGAAGAGCAAAGCGAAAGAAAGAAAAGAGACCGACGTTGTCGCATATATCCGGTGCTTCTGCGGCAGGGACTGCCGCGCTCTGCTCTTCCGGGTTCCCTCTCGGCCGCGGCGAGGACTCGGAGGAAAAGCCGCGAAGCGGTGCCGCGCAGGATGCCGGCGCATTCGACGAGAGCACACGGATGTGCTCCCGGCGAAGCCCTCCGAGTCTGCTTGCGTAGTCACGCGGGCATGGATGCCCGCGCTGACCGCGACCGCGAGGGTGCCTTTTTCTTTGGTTACTTTCTTTTGGGCAAGCAAAAGAAAGTAACCGGCGACCATGGATGGTCGACGAAACACACACGGACGTGAGTCGGTCCTCGCGACAACGCCAAAACCAGAACCGATCCGCACCGACTTCAAAATCACAAATGCAATACTGTTTCGCCACATCCGCAATGCGCGGATAATTCGCGCCCCCGATCAAAACACACAAAGAATGGCAACTCTGGTCCCCGGCCAACGCTGGATCTCCAACGCCGAGCCCGAGCTCGGCCTCGGCACGGTCGTGCGCATCGAGCCCGCACCGTGCAGGTCGCTGTTCGCGACGGCCGGCGTCATGCGTCACTACGCGCTGCATTCGGCGCCGCTGACGCGCGCCGAGTTCCGTCCCGGGCCAGCGCATCAGCGGCAACAAGCAGAGCTTCGTCATCGAGCGCGTCAGCGAGAACGGCGGGCTCTACGCGTATCACGCCGGCGAGCGCACGCTCTCCGAATCCGAGCTCGACGACGCGCAGCCGATTTCGCGCGCCGACGAGCGGCTCAAATCCGCGCGCGTCGATTCGCCGGAACGCTTCGACTTCCGCGTCGCCGCGCTGCGCCGCCGCGCCGAAGCGACGCGCTCGCCCGCCTGGGGCCTCATGAGCGCACGCATCGACCTGATCGCGCACCAGCTTCGCGTCGCCGGCATCGTCTCTCAGCGAAGCGCGCCGCGTGCGTCTGCTCGCCGACGAGGTCGGCCTCGGCAAGACGATCGAGGCCGGCATGATCGTTGCGCGCCAGATCGCGACCGGCCGCGCGACGCGCGTGCTCGTGCTTGCGCCGCCGAGCCTGACGAGCCAGTGGCTCGTCGAGCTGCTGCGCCGCTTCAACCTGTCGTTCGCGCTGTTCGACGAGGAGCGCTGCGAGGCGATCGAAGTCGCCGACGGCGCGCGGAATCCGTTCGAGGACGAGCAGCTCGTGATCGCCGCGATCGACTGGCTGGGCGACGACGCGAAGCGCGCGCAGCAGCTCGCCGACGCGCCTGGGATCTCGTCGTCGTCGACGAGGCGCACCATCTGGAATGGACGCCAGAGCATGCGAGCGCGAGCTACGCGCTGGTCGAAGGGCTCGCTGCGCGAGCGCCCGGCCTGTGCTGCTGACCGCGACGCCGGAGCAGCTCGGCCGCACCGGCCATTTCGCGCGGCTTCGCCTGCTCGATCCCGCGCGCTATTCCGATCTCGACGCCTTCATCGCCGAGAGCGACCGCTACGTGCAGCTCTCGGCGCTCGCGTCGGCGCTGATCGACGGCGCGGCGCTCGAGCCCGGCGCGCGCGACGAGCTCGCGCGCGTCTTCGCCGACGATCCCGATCTGCTGGCGTTGCTCGACCGCTACGCGAGCGAAGGTGCCGCCGCGGCCCCCGCGCTGATCGATGCGCTGATCGACCGCCACGGCACCGGCCGCGTCATGTTCCGCAATCGCCGCGCGCAGATCGGCGGATTTCCACGCCGCATCGCCGCGGTCGACGTGCTCGAAGGCGACGAGCTCGACGACGCGATGCGCCAGCGCCTGCTCGCCGAGTTCCATGCCGACGCGCAGGCGCATCCGCCCGCCGGCGAGCACGACTACGCGAACGATCCGCGCCTGCCGTGGCTCGTCGCGCTGATCGAGCGGCTCGCCGGCGAGAAGTTCCTGCTGATCTGCCGCACGCAGTCGAAGGTGCTCGCGCTCGAAGAAGCGCTGCGCACGAAGACGGGCGTCAAGGTCGCGCGCTTCCACGAAGGCATGACGATCCTGCAGCGCGACCGCAACGCCGCGTGGTTCGCCGAACCCGAGGGCGCGCGCGTGCTGCTGTGCTCCGAGATCGGCTCGGAAGGCCGCAACTTCCAGTTCGCGCATCACCTGATCCTGTGGGACCTGCCGCTCGATCCCGATCTGCTCGAACAGCGCATCGGCCGCCTCGATCGCATCGGGCAGAAGCACGACATCACGTTGCACGCGGTCGCAATCGGCGGCACCGCGCAGCACGCGTTGCTGCGCTGGTACGACGAAGGCCTCGATGCGCTGCGCACGAGCCCGTCCGACGGCCGCGAGATCCTGCGCCGCTACGGCACGCGCGTCGTCGCCGAGGCGGAGCGCCATGCGTTCGCAGGCGACGATCCCGATGCCGAGATCGATTCGCTGATCGCCGAAACGCGCGCGACGCATCGCGAGCTGACCGAGCTCGTCAAGACCGGTCGCGACCGGCTGCTCGAGCTCGCTTCAGAGCGTTACGGCCGCGAGGAAACGCTCGCCGATGCGCTGCGCGCCGCCGACGCGGACGGTCTAGACGAGTTCGTGCTGCAAGCCTCTTCGAGCAGTTCGGCATCGACAGCGAGGAAACCGCACCGCGGACCGTCGTGCTCGATCCCGAATATCTCAGCACCGACGGTTTCCCCGGACTCAAGGACGGCCCGCAGCAGGTCACGTTCGAGCGCGCGACCGCGCTCGCGCGCGAGGACCTGCCGCTGCTCAGCGCTCGATCATCCGCTCGTCGACCGGCGCGCTCGATCTGCTGCTCGAAAGCGAACAAGGCAACGCGTCGCTGCTCATCGATGCCACGATGCAGCCGCGCACGGCGCTGCTCGAATGCGTATTCGTGCTCGAATGCGTCGCCGACGCGAAGCTCGACGTGCGCCGCTTCCTGCCGCCGCTGCCGCTGCGCATCGTCGTCGACAACCGGCTCAATCCGCGCAACGACTTCGAGGCGTCGGAAGAAAGCCTCGCTCGCGCGAAGGAGCAACCGATCGATGCGGCGCGCTATCGACCGCTGCTTGCGAAGCTCGTCGCGCCGATGTTGGCGGCTGCCGAGACGCAGGCGCGCGGCGTTGCCGCCACCGAGATCGGCGCCGCGCTGACGGCCGCAGGCGAGGTGCTCGGCGCCGAGCGCGATCGGCTCGCAGCGCTCGCGAAGATCAATCCGTCGGTGCGCAACGAAGAGGTCGAGGCGCTCGATGCCGAGCTCGATGCGTTGCGGCACGCGATTCCGACAGCGTTGCCGCGGCTCGATGCCGTACGCCTCGTGTGCACGCCCGATATCGCGGTGCGCTGAGCGTCAGGCCGCCTGCGGCTTCTTCGTCATCACCGCGAGCATCGCTGCGATCTTGTCCCGCATCTGCCGCCGATCGACGATCATGTCGATCGCGCCGTGGTCGAGCAGAAACTCCGAGCGCTGAAATCCTTCCGGCAGCGTCTCGCGCACGGTCTGCTCGATGACGCGCGGTCCCGCAAAGCCGATCAGCGCCTTCGGCTCGCCGATGTTGACGTCGCCGAGCATGCCGAGGCTCGCCGACACGCCGCCGGTCGTCGGATGCGTCAGCACCGAGATGTACGGCACGCCCGCGTTGCGCAGGCGCGCGAGCGCGGCCGACGTCTTCGCCATCTGCATCAGCGAGAAGCAGGCCTTCCTGCATGCGCGCACCGCCGGTCGCCGAAAAGCAGACGAGCGGCGCGCGATCGGCGAGCGAGCGCTCGGCGGCGCGCGTGAACTTCTCGCCGACGACCGAGCCCATCGAGCCGCCCATGTACTCGAACTCGAACGCGGTCGCGACGATCGGATTCGATTTCAACGTGCCGCTCATCGCGATCAGCGCGTCTTTCTCGCCGGTCGCCTTCTGCGCGGCGGCGATGCGGTCGCGGTATTTCTTCGAGTCGCGGAACTTCAAGGGATCCATCGGCTCCAGCGAAGCGAAGAGCTCCTCGCCGCTGCCCTCGTCGATGAACGCGCCAAGACGCGCGCGCGCGCGCATCGAATGGTGGTGCGAGCATTTCGGGCACACCATGAGATTGCGCTCGAGCTCCGGGCGATACAGCACCGCGCCGCAGCCTTCGCATTTTTCCCACAGGCCCTCGGGCACCTTGCCCTTCGTCGTCATCGCCGCCTTCTCGCGCGGCGACATCAGTTTCTGCAACCAGTTCATGTCGTAAGCTTCTCCCGATTCGATCGGCGGCGCAGGTTCGGCGCCTTCCGGTGTGAGTGCATCGTCCGGCGGCGGACTATGCGACATGGCTCGCCGCGCGCGCGTCGAGCGCGGCGCGGATCGGCGCGAGGAACTCGCGCGCGCGCACGCACGCGTCGCTCGCATCGCTGCTCGCGGCGAGCCGGTCGACGAGCGCGCTGCCGATCACGACCGCATCGGCGAACGCGCCGATCGCCGCTGCCGATGTGGCGTCGCGCACGCCGAATCCAACCGCTACCGGCGTCTTCGCCAAGCGCTTGATCGCCTGCGACGCGTGCGCGGACGTCGTCCATGCTGAGCCGGTCCGCGCCGGTGATGCCGGCGAAGGACACGTAGTATAGGAAACCTTCGGCCGCGGCGCAGATCGCGGCGAGCCGCGCCTCGCGCGGTCGTCGGCGCGGCGAGCAGGACGCGCGCGAGGCCCGCCTTGTGCGAGCGGCGCGGTCGTTTCGATCTCCTCGACCGGACAATCGACGAGCAGGACGCCATCGACGCCGGCGTCGCTCGCTTCGCGCGCGAAACGCTCGGTGCCGTGGATCTCGATCGGATTGAGATAGCCCATCAGCACGATCGGCGTCGTCGCATCGCGCGTGCGGAACTCGCGCACGCACGCGAGCACGCGCGAGAGCCCGACACCGTGCGCGAGCGCGCGCTCGTTCGCGTGCTGGATCACCGGGCCGTCGGCCATCGGATCGGAGAACGGCACGCCGAGCTCGACGAGATCGGCGCCGGCCTCGACGAGCGCGTGCATGATCGCGACCGTCGCATCCGGCGACGGATCGCCGGCGGTGACGAACGGAATCAGGCCGGTTCGGCCCGCCGCGCGGAGCGCAGCGAAGCGTGCGTCGATGCGACTCACAGATCGATGCCTTCGCGCGCGGCGATCGTGTGCACGTCCTTGTCGCCGCGTCCCGAGAGATTGACGAGGATCAGCTTGTCGCTGGGCAGCGTCGCGCGCGAGCTTGATCGCGTGCGCAACTGCGTGGCTCGATTCGAGCGCCGCGAGAATGCCTTCGGTGCGCGCGAGCTCGTGGAACGCCGCGAGCGCTTCGTCGTCGGTGACGCCGACGTACTGCGCGCGCCCGGTGTCCTTGAGGAATGCGTGCTCGGGGCCGACGCCGGGATAGTCGAGGCCCGCCGAGATCGAGTGCGTCTCGGTGATCTGCCCGTCGTCGTCGCACAACACGTAAGTGCGATTGCCGTGCAGCACGCCGGGCCGCCCGGCCACGAGCGACGCCGCGTGCTTGCCGCTCGCGATGCCCTCGCCCGCGGCTTCGGCGCCGAAGATCGCGACATCGCGATCGTTGAGGAACGCGTGGAACAGGCCGATCGCATTCGATCCGCCGCCGACGCACGCGACGAGCGCATCGGGCAAGCGGCCGAACTGCTCCTGCATCTGCACGCGCGCTTCGCGCCCGATCACGCTGTTGAAATCGCGCACCATCTGCGGATACGGATGCGGGCCCGCCACCGTGCCGATGATGTAGAACGTGTCCGCGACGTTCGTCACCCAGTCGCGCAGCGCCTCGTTGAGCGCATCCTTCAGCGTCTTCGAGCCGGACGTCACCGGCACGACTTGCGCGCCGAGCAGCTTCATGCGATAGACATTGATCTTCTGCCGCTCGATGTCGACGGCGCCCATGTAGACGACGCAATCGAGCCCGAATCGCGCGCAGACCGTCGCCGTCGCGACACCGTGCTGACCCGCGCCGGTCTCGGCGATGATGCGCCGCTTGCCCATGTGCCGCGCGACGAGCGCCTGGCCGACCGTGTTGTTGATCTTGTGCGCGCCGGTGTGATTGAGGTCTTCGCGCTTGAGCAGGATCTGCGCGCCGCCGACCTTCTTCGACAGGCGCTCGGCGTGGTAGATCGGCGACGGTCGGCCAACGTAGTACTTGAGGTCGCGATCGAGCTCGGCGATGAACTTCGGGTCTTCGCGCAGCGCAAAATACGCCGCGCGCAATTCTTCGAGCGGCGCCATCAGCGTCTCGGCGACGTAGCTGCCGCCGTAGTCGCCGAAGCGGCCGCGGCGGTCCGGATACGCGAAATAGTCTTCGACTTTCATGTCCATGTTCTTCGGCGCGCCGGCTTCTCGACAGTCCGCTAGTCGTCGCGCGCGGCATCGGCGTTGCGGACTTCGGCGGCGAATGCGCGCATCTTCGCGGCGTCCTTGATGCCGGGCGCCGATTCGATGCCGCTCGAGACGTCCACCGCGTAGGGTCGCACGGTTGCGATCGCTTCCGCCACGTTGTCCGCATTCAAGCCGCCGGCGAGCACGAAATGGCGGCCGGCGCCGGGCGGAATGCGCGTCCAGTCGAACGTCGCACCGGTGCCGCCGCGCGCGCCGCGTGCGTGGCTGTCGAGCAGGAGGCCGGCCGCGTTCGGATAGGCGCTCGCGTGACGCGCGACGTCGGCGACCGAACCCATCGGCACGGCCTTGATGTACGGCCGCGCGAAGCTCGACGCGAATCCGTCGCTCTCGGCGCCGTGGAACTGCAGCACGTCGGGCTGCACGCTCGCGATGACTTCCTCGATCCAGCCGGGCTCGTCGTCCATGAAGAGCGCGACCGACGTGACGAACGCGGGCAACTCGTTGCGGATCACGCGCGCCTGGCTGATGCCGACGAAGCGCTGGCTCGCGCGCGTGAAGACGAGGCCGATCGCATCGACGCCGAGCTCGACGCTGCGCCTGACATCGTCGATGCGCGTGATGCCGCAGAACTTGATCCGTGTTCTCAAGTACACGTCCTCACAGGCTGACCTCGACCGGCAGGTTCCAGTGCGCGGGATAGCGCGGGCCGAGAAACGTCAGTCCCGCGGCCGGCGCGGTCGGTCCCGCCTTCGCGCGATCGCGTCCGGCGAGCAGCTCGCCGAGCCACGCTTCGCGCTGCTCGCCGCGGCCGATCGGCAGCAGCGATCCGACGATGTTGCGGACCATATGATGCAGGAACGCGTTGGCCTCGATCTCGATCGATATCTCATCGCGGGCACGCGAAATCGTTATCTCGCGCACGTTCCGGAACGTCGAGCGCGCCTGGCACTGCACGGTGCGGAACGCGCTGAAGTCGTGCTCGCCGACGAGCGCCTGCGCTGCCGACTGCATTGCGTCGATGTCGAGCGGCGCGCGCTCCCATGCGACGCGGCGCGCATCGAGCGCCGGCCGGATCGGACGGTTCTGGATCGTGTAGCGATAGCGCCGCGCACGCGCGCTGTAGCGCGCGTGGAAGTCCTCGGCGACTTCGCGCGCCCAGAGCACCGCGACGCTCGGCGGCAACTGCGAGTTCGTGCCGAGCGTCCAGCCGCGGATGGTGCGCGTCGCCTCGCTGTCGAAATGCACGACCTGGCAGCGCGCGTGCACGCCGGAGTCGGTGCGCCCGGCGCAGGTGACCTCGACCGCGTGCGCGGCGACGAACGACAGCGCCGACTCGATGGCGCCCTGCACGCTCGCACCGTGCGAGAGGCGCTGCCAGCCGAGGAAATCGGTGCCGTCGTATTCGATGCCGAGCGCGATGCGCAATGCGGTGCTTCTTTCGGGGTGAAACGAGAATGGTAGCAAGGTGAGGATTTGGGCTCTGGGACCGCGTGTCGCAAGGCTTGCCCTCACCCTGCCCTCTAGCGCAAGCGGGAGAGGGGACAACGGCGACAAAAAAAAGGCCCGGACGGTTGCCGGGCCATGCGCTGAAAAAGTGTGAGCTTCTATTTAGCGGATTTCGGCCATCAGGCGGCGTGCTTCGCCCTTCTGCGAATCGTTGCCCTCGGACAGCACTTCCTCGAGCATCGAGCGCGCGCCTTCGGGGTCGCCCATGTCGAGATAGGCCTTGGCAAGATCGAGCTTCGTGCCGACGCCGTCCTCGCCCGCGAACTCGTCCTCGTCGACCGAGAGCGGTGCCGGTGCCGGCGCGGCGGCTTCGAACTCGTGCTGCGCTTCCTTGCCGAAATCGATCGGCGGGAGATTGTCGAACGCGAACGGCGGCTCGATGGCCGACGTCGCCTTCGGCGCCGGCGCGGCGTCGAGATCGAAGTCGAACGCGGTGTTCGCATGCGTCGCCGGCGGTGGCGTCAGCGGCTCGAGATGCGTCGCGGCAGGCTCATCGAAATGCTGCGCGAAGACGTCGTCGTGATCGAACGGCGTCGTGGTCGCGTGGCGCGCGGTGATCGCTTCGTCGTCGTACGCGGACATCGCCGCCGCGCCGTCGGAGAAGAGCGCATTGTGCGGTGCGAGCTCCTGGCCCATCGCCTTCGTCTCGAGCCATTCCGGCTGGTGCGGATCGGTGACGTGCATGTGCATCGTCTCGGCCGCGTACTCGAACGCGCTGACGTTGCGTTCGGCGTAGAGAAGGCTCAGGAGCTCGAGATGCAGACCGAGATTCGCAGGATCGTGCTCGAGCTGATCGCGCAGCGCCTGCTCCTCGCCGCTTTCGGCGATCGCAGCGCCGCCATCGTCGCGCAACGGTGAATCGCCGAACGCGCCGGCGATCGAACCGCGCTCGATGGCCGCGGCGGCCTTGCGGCGACGCATGCTGAGAAGGCCTGCGAGCAGCAGCAGCGCCGCGGCGCCGATCGCGGCCGGCTTGACCCACGCCTGGTCGTACCAGGTCGGCGTGCTCGGCGGCAGCGTCTGCGTCGTCGTCTTCGCGGTGTTGACCGGCGTCGTCGTCGCGGCGGGCTTCGCCGGCGTCGACGCGGTCGATGAAGCGTTCGGTGTCGTCGCCGATGAACCGGTCGTGCCGGACGGGGTCGTGGTCGTCGACGGCGCTGTGGTCGAGGGCGTCGTGGACGGCGTTGTCGTCGAAGCGGTCGACGACGACGGCGGCGTGCCCGGCGGCGTCGTTCCACCCGCGGGCGTCATCGTGCTCGGCGGCGGTGTCGACGTGCTGCTCGTCGTCGAGGGCGTCGTCGACGGCGTCGTGCTCGATGCGGTCGAGCCCGTGCCCGTCGTCGGCGGTGTCGTCGATGTCGCGGCCGACGTCTTGTTGTCGGCCGTCGGCGGCGGGTTGTTGCCCCAGATGTCTTCCTTCGAAACCTTGGCGTCGGTCTTGCCGGTCGTCGGCGGCGTCGTCGTTGCGGTCGTCGAAGGTGTCGTTGCAGGCGGCGTCGTTGCGGCCGGCGTCGACGGCGTGGTCGTGGCCGTCTTCGCGCCCGCCTTGCTCTGATCCTGCAGATCCTTCAGCTTCTTCTGAAGGTCGGCGATCTCGGAATCCTTGAGCGTGATCAGGCGGTCGCGACTTGCCCTTCGTATCCTCGAGCTCCTTCAGGCGCGACTTCAGCTCGCCGGTCTCCTGCTCGCGCGCCGTCAACGCTTCCTTCGTGCGCGAAAGCTCCGACTTCAGCTCCGTCGCCTGCGCGTTGCTGCCATTTGCGCCGCTCCCTGGCCGATCATTCATCGCGACGCTTTCCTTGCCTGCTTTCGGCGGCACGAGCGCGAGATGCTCGCTGCCGCTCTTGGATGTGGTCGATGCGGTGGAACTGGTGCCGCTCGGCTTGGTCGCGGGCGGCTTCGCCTTCGGTTCCGGTGCGGCGCCCGTGTCGGCAACGAGCGTCGGCTTCGCGGCCGCGCCGCCGCGCCAGTCTTCGATCTGCGAATGCACCATCGCGGCCGCTTCGCTCGCCGAGCCGATCGCCTTGACCTGATCGGCCGCCGGAATGCGCAGGATCGCACCGCGCTTCAGCGCGTTGATGTTGTCCTTGTAGAACGCGTTCGGGTTCTGCTTGAGCAGCGCGAGCATCAGCTGGTTGATGTTCGTCGCATCGTCCGCCTTCACCTCGCGCGCGATGCCGGACAGCGTGTCGCCTGCCTGCACCGTGTATTCGTTGGCGCCCGCGGCTTTCGGCGCGGGTGCGGACGGCGCAGCCTTCGGCGCGGGCGCCGGTTTCTCGGGCTTTTCCGGGCGCGGCGCTGCGGCAACCGGCGCCGGCTTCGGCGGCGGCGACACGGCTTTCGGCTTCTCGGCCGGTGGCGGTGCCGTGCGCTCGGGCGCTTTCGGCGCCTGCGCGACCGCGGGGGCCGCGCCCGTGGCGGGCGCCATGATCGGCGGGTCGAGCAGCACGGTGTATTCGCGAAGCAGGCGGCCCTTCGGCCAGTTCGCTTCGACGAGGAAATCGAGGAATGGCTCGCGGATGACTTCCTTGCTGGTGACCTTGATCACCATGTCGCCGTGCGGACTCTTGACCAGCGAGAACTCGAGCGGCACCGAGAGGCGCGAGCGGTTGAGGCCCACGCGATCGAAGTCCTCGGCCGCGGCGAGCTGCACGAGCAGGCCCTCGGCTTCGCCCTGCGTGCCCTGCAGGACCGGGATCTCCGCGTCGAGCGGCTGGTTCAGCTTGGAATTGACGTGAATCGTGCCGAGGCCCAAGGCGAAGGCATTCGTCCCGCCTAACGCGAGCGCGATCGCGAGCGGTAACTGAAGCGGTCGTTTCATCTTGATAGCCCCCCAACAGGCGTTTGCAACCGGCCACGGGACCGATCCGGCGGCCGGCAGAGCTCGAACGAATGATCTCGAAACGGGCTTATAACACAACCGTAACTATGGATTACAGATACGATTTCGCAAGAAACCAAAATAGCACCCATTTCTGCTCTGTGAGGGGCGAGACCCCGCCCTACCCGTCCGCTGCCGCCCTTTTCGAGCCCCGTGAGGGCAGCTGCGGGAGGCGGACGTTACAGCGTCTCGCCGAGGATTTCCGCGATCTGCACCGCGTTGAGCGCGGCGCCCTTGCGGATGTTGTCGGCGACGATCCACAGATCGAGGCCGCGCGGATGTGAGATGTCCTCGCGGATGCGCCCGACGAAAACCGGGTCCTTGCCGGCCGCATGGGTCACCGGCGTCGGATAGCCCCCGGCCTTGTGCTCGTCGACGACGACGAGGCCCGGCGCCTTTTCGAGCAGCGCGCGCGCTTCGACCGCCGTGATCTTCTTCTTGCGTCTCGATGTGCACGACTTCGGAGTGGCCGTAGAACACCGGCACGCGAACGCACGTCGCATTCACCTGGATCGATTCGTCGTCGAGGATCTTGCGCGTCTCCCAGACGATCTTCATCTCTTCCATCGTGTAGCCGTTGTCGGTGAAGTCGCCGACGTGCGGGATCACGTTGAACGCGATCTGCACGGGATAGACCTTCGCTTCGACGCTCTGGAAGCTGAGCAGCGCCGCGGTCTGCCGGCCGAGCTCTTCGAGCGCGCGATGACCCGTGCCCGACACCGACTGATATGTCGCGACGTTGATGCGTTCGATGCCGACGGCGCGATGGATCGGCGCGAGCGCGACCAGCATCTGCATCGTCGAGCAATTCGGATTGGCGATGATGCCGCGCGTCTTGTATTGCTCGATCGCGTGCGGATTGACCTCGCTGATCACGAGCGGCACGTCGGCCTGGTAGCGGAACTCCGACGTGTTGTCGATCACGATCGCGCCCGCGTCGGCCGCGCGCGGCGCGTGCACGCGCGAGATCGAGCCGCCGGCCGAGAAGAACGCGATGTCGACGCCGTTGAAGTCGTAGTCGGCGAGATTTTTTACCGTGATCGAGCGGTTGCCGAACTCGACCTTGCTGCCGGCCGAGCGCTCGCTCGCGAGCGGCACGAGCTCGCCGATCGGGAACTTGCGCTCCTTGAGGATCGAGAGCAGCGTTTCGCCGACGGCGCCGGTCGCGCCGACGATGGCGACGTTGAAGGTTTGCTGGTTCGACATGTTCTCGTTTCTTGTGGATTTACGATTTGCGGCTGTCCGGGAATGCGCGGCTTGACCTCGCCGACATCGCCGCACTGCGCGCGATGGCGCAGCGCCTGATCGATCAGCACGAGCGCGACCATCGCCTCGGCGATCGGCGTCGCGCGGATGCCGACGCACGGATCGTGGCGGCCTTTCGTGACGACTTCGGTTTCCTCGCCGGCGAGATTCAGCGTGCGCCCCGGAATCAGGATGCTCGACGTCGGCTTCAGCGCGATCGACGCGACGACCGGCTGCCCGGTCGAAATGCCGCCGAGAATGCCACCGGCGTGGTTGCGAGAGAAAACCTTCGCGGCGTCATCTCGTCGCGATGCTCGCTGCCGTTCTGCGCGACCGCCGGCGAAACCGGCGCCGATCTCGACGCCCTTGACCGCGTTGATCGACATCAGCGCCGCCGGCGAGTTCGCCGTCGAGCTTGCCGTAGATCGGCTCGCCCCAGCCCGGCGGCACGCCGTCGGCGACGACCGTGACGCGCGCGCCGACCGAGTCGCCGGACTTGCGCAGCGCCATGATGTAGCTCTCGAGCTCCGGCACCATCGTGGCATCGGGCCAGAAGAACGGATTGCTGCTCGACCGCGTCCCAGTCGAAGGCGCGCGGCACGATGTCGCCGATCTGCGCGAGATGGCCGCGTACGCTGACACCGTATTTTTCAGCGAGCCACTTCTTCGCGATCACGCCCGCGGCGACGCGCATCGTGGTCTCGCGCGCGGATGCGCGACCGCCGCCGCGCGGATCGCGGATGCCGTATTTCTGCCAGTAGGTGTAGTCGGCGTGGCCGGGACGGAACGTGTCGACGATCTCGTCGTAGTCCTTCGAGCGCGCGTCGGTGTTGCGGATCAGCAGCGCGATCGGCGTGCCGGTCGTGCGTCCTTCGAACACGCCGGAGAGGATCTCGACCTCGTCGGCCTCGTGACGCTGCGACGTGTAGCGCGCTCTTGCCGGTCGCGCGGCGATCGAGATCGCGGCGGAAATCCTCGGGCGCAATCGCAAGGCCCGGCGGACAGCCGTCGACGACGCAGCCGATCGCCGGCCCGTGGCTTTCGCCGAAGGTCGTGACGGTGAAGAGTTTTCCGAACGTGTTGCTGGACACCGATCGCTTCCGACCGCGTTATTTCGCCCGCGCCTTTGCCGCGCGCGGATCGCCTCGCCATGCTCGACGAGATCGTCGCGATCGAGCACGAACACGCCCATCTGCCCGACCTTGAACTCGATCCAGTTGAACGGCACCTCGGGCAGCAGCTTGCCAAGAGCGCCTTCTCGCTCTCGCCGACTTCGACGATCAGCACGCCGTCGTCGGTCAAATGATCCGGCGCCGTCGGCGAGGATCCGCAGCGCGAAGTCGAGCCCGTCGTCGCCCGCGCGCAGGCCTAGTGCCGGCTCATGGCCGTATTCGGGCGGCAGCGCGGCGATATTCCTGTTCGGTGACGTACGGCGGATTGCTGACGATCAAGTCGTAGAGCTCGCCCTCGAGTCCTTCGAACAGATCGGACTTCACGGTATCGCACGCGATCGGCGGCGTCCTGGTAGTCGATGTTCTCGCGCGCGAGCGAGAGCGCGTCGTCGCTGATGTCGGCGAGATCGACCTGCCAGTCCGGATTGTGCACGGCCATCGCGATGCCGATGCAGCCCGAACCGGTGCACAGGTCGAGCGCGCGCGTGACGACGCGGTCGTCGAGCCACGGCGTGAAACCGCTCTGGATCAACTCGGCGATCGGCGAGCGCGGCACGAGCGCGCGCGCGTCGGACTTGAACTCGAGCCCCGCGAACCACGCCTCGCCGGTCAGGTACGCGACCGGCTTGCGCTCGTCGACGCGGCGCTCGATCAGCGCGAGCACGCGCTGCTTCTCGTCCGCGGTCAGGCGTGCCTGGCCGTAGGCCGGCGACGAGATCGTGCGGCAGGTGCAGTGCGTGCAGCACCAGATGGGTCGCCTCGTCGAGCGCGTTGTCGTAGCTGTGGCCGAACGTGAGCCCGGCCGCGCCGAAACGGCTCGCGCCGTAGCGGATGAAATCGATGATCGTGGCGAGCTCTTGAGTCACGTGCCGATTCGCGCGGGAAGGCCGCGAAGTATAGGTGCAAACGCGCCGCCGGTCGGGCCGGAGCCGCGCCGCTATACTTGCGGCCATGCATTCGATGCGTCGCGCCGGCCGCGTTTCGGCGACCTACCTCATCCTCGTCGCCGCGGTCGCGGCGGCGCGTCGGGCTCTGGCTCGGCAGCCGCGCGTTCGCACCTTCGGCGCCGAAGCTCGCCGCCGCCGTCATGTATCCCGCGCCGCGCGAGCTGCCGGATTTCAAGCTCCAGCGCGCCGATGGCGCGGCGCTGACGAAGGCCGACTGGAACGGCCGCTGGACCGTCGCATTCTTCGGCTACACGAACTGCCCCGACGTCTGCCCGACGACGCTGGCGACGTTCAAGCAAGTGTTCGCGAAGCTCGCGGCCGACGGCATCGCGGACAAGATCCGCTTCGATTTCATCTCGGTCGATCCCGAACGCGACACGCCCGAGCAGCTGAGCAAATACGTCGGCTACTTCGACAAGGATTTCGTCGCGGCGACCGGTAGCGACGAGGAGCTCACGAAAGTCACGCGCGCGCTCGGGCTCATCTATTCGCGCGAGCCGACCGGCAACGGCGACTACGCGGTCGATCACAGCGCGTCGGCAGTGCTGATCGATCCCGCCGGCCGCGAGGTGGGTCTGTTCCGCCCGCCGTTCGACGCGAAGGCGATCGCGGCCGATCTCAAGACGCTCGCGGACGCCCGCTGATGCGTCCTGCCGTCGCGCTGCAATATCTCACGCCGCATCGGTTCCTTTCGCGCCTCGTGCGCTGGGGCACGCGCTGGACCTGGAAGCCGTGGAAGGACTTCCTGATCCGCACGGTCGTCAGGAACTACAACGTCGACCTGACCGAAGCCGAGACGGCCGATTTCGGCGCATACGCGAGCTTCAATGCGTTCTTCACGCGCGCGCTCAAAGCCAACGCGCGCCCGCTCGATCCCGATCCCGACGCGATCCTCTCACCGGCCGACGGGCGCGTGAGCCAGGCCGGCGCCATCGAGCACGGCCGCATCTTCCAGGCGAAGGGCTTCGACTTCGGCACCGGCGAATTGCTCGGCGACGACGCACGCGCCACGCCGTTCCACGACGGCAGCTTCGCGACGATCTATCTCTCGCCGCGCGACTACCACCGCGTCCACATGCCGATTGCGGGCGAGCTCGTCGAGACCGTGCACGTGCCCGGCCGCATCTTCGGCGTCGCGCCGTTTGCCGTCGATTCGATCCCGCGGCTCTTCGCGCGCAACGAGCGGCTCGTCTGCCACTTCGAAAACGCATTCGGGCCGTTCGCCGTCGTGCTCGTCGGCGCGATGCTCGTTTCGGGCGTCGCAACGGTCTGGGACGGCGTCGCGATTCCGCCGTACGCGAGCACGATCGTCCGTCGCGATTGGCGCGGGCGCGGCATCTGGCTGAAGCGCGGCGCCGAGATGGGTCGTTTCGAGATGGGCTCGACCGTGATCGTGCTGCTGCCGGCCAAGCTCGGCCGCATCTCGGCGCAGCTCGCCGCCGATCAGGCCGTGAAGATGGGGCAAAAAATCGGGGTGATGAACGAGCGTGCGAGCCGATGAAGGGCAAGGGGATTGCGTCATTTTGTGACGGCCATCGACGAAATGTGACCAATTGGACAATCCGTTCACGCCGATCCCTATAGATTGCGTCTCGCCAGCTCGTTCTACAGCAGAAGCTGGGTCCAACGCAGGGGGAACCGCGATGCAGCTCGTCACCCGTTTGATCGCATTGAGTCGTGGGATGCAGCTGCGCCGCCAGTTCCGTGGCATCGAAAAAGCGCTCGTCGACCTGCAGCCGAATGCGCGCCGCCAGCTTGCCGCGATCGCGATGCGCGAGTTCCAGAACGCGTCGAAGAGCGAGTTTCCGCACCTCTACGCGACGCCGCCCGACTACAAGTACCACCCGTGGGGCAGCGGCACCGACATCGGCCTCGAGCGCATGCGTTCGGACAGCCTCCAGGTGCGCCTGCGCGGCGTCGCGCTCTGGCTGACGGTGGTCTATCACGAGACGAAGGATTCGCAGTTTCCCGAGCAGCAGGAACTGCACCGCCAGGTCATGCGCGCGGTGCGCGCTCTGAAGGATTCGATTCCGGCCGCCGAGCTCAACAACTGGTTCGCGGCAGCGAATGAGGCGCAGGCGGCCTGATCTGCAAGCGCTGGGCACTTGCGCTGGCGGTTGACCGGTCTCAATGAGGTTTTTTGTTCGGGCGCCTTCGGGCGCCCGAATGCTTTCTAGCGTGTGCTTTAGCCCTCCCCTTCAAGGAGAGGGTTGGGTGGGGATGGTGTTGTGTTGGTTCGGGGCTGCCACGAAATCCGACTCACGTCCGTGTGTGGTTTGTCGGCCATCCATGGCCGCCAGTTACTTTCTTTTGCTTGCCCAAAAGAAAGTAACCAAAGAAAACGGCACCCTCGGATCCGCGCCGCTCGCGAAGCGAGCGGTTCGCGAAGGGCGAACGGCTTTTCCGTCCGCCCTTCGCCGCGGCTCAGAGGGGACCCAAGCGCGAAAAGGCAGAAACAGAGCGCCAGCGGATATAGCGACGTCGCTGTTTAGTGGTGTGAGCAGGCCGGCGGAATCGTCAGCGTCTTGCCGGGACTCAGCGCGTAGTGCGGGCCGCGCAGGTTGTTGACCGCGGCGATGGCCTTGATGCCTTCATAGCTGCAGCCGACTTTTTTGGCGATGCTCGATAGCGTGTCGCCCTTGCGGACGACATAGCCGCGCGGCTTGAGCTCCTTCGTGTGCACGAGGCTGCCGGGTGGCGGTGTCGGGACGACCGCTGAATGCAGGTCCGATGCGAGCGTGACCCACGGACCGTCGGCGCAGTTCTTCTGGTAGACCGTTTCGAGCTCCTGCGGCACCGCGAGCTTCGTGCCGGTCGCGAGCGCCTGTTGCGGATCGAGCTGCGGATTGAGATTGCGCAGCGCGCGGAACCAGCCGGCTTCGGCGTCGGCGGACTGGCCGAGGCAGATCGTGAGCTCGGCGAGCGATGCGGGCCGCGCGAGCGTGATCGAGCCCGGCGTGCCGGCGATCTTCGGAAACGCGAGGTTGTAGCGCTCGGGATGCATGAAGAGCCACGCCGCGGCGAGCACCATCGGCACGTATTCGCGCGTCTCCTGCGAGACCGCGTAATAGATCGACGGATCCCAGAAGTTCTGCGAGCCCTTCGCGAGGCGCCCCATCGCGCCTTCGCCGCCGTTGTACGCGCCGACCACGAGCTCGAGCTGGTTGTTGAACACCGCGAGCTGCTCGTTCACGTACGCAGCGTTCGCGCGCGCGGCGAGCTTCGGATCGAAGCGCTGATCGAAACCGTCAACCGTGCCGAGCCCGAAGCGCAGGCCGGTCGCATACATGAACTGCAGCGGCCCCGACGCGCCCGAGCGCGACACCGCGTGCACCTTGCCGCCCGATTCCTTCGCAAGCATGCCGAACAGAAGCGCTTCGGGCAGGCCCGCCTTCTGGTACTCGGGCCACATCAGATAGCGCATGTATTCGTAGTTGACGTACGCGGTGATCAGGTTCGGCCGGTATTGCGTCAGCCATTCCTCGAGCGCGGCCTTGACCGGCCCATTCATCGCCATGATGTCGCCGAGCTCGCGGCCTTTGAGCAACGTCACCGAGCGGCCGAGCTCCGGCACGGCCGCGACGACGGGCGAGGTTTCGCCCGCTTCCGCGGTCGCTTCGGGCTCGGCGCCGCTGGTATCGGCGTCGGACTCGTTCGTCGCATCGCTGCCGGTGCTGAGGCGCAACAGGCGATCGAACGCATCGACGAAACGCTGCTGCTCGCAGCCGGTCGTCGTGCTGCATTGCGTCGCCGCCGCGCGAAGATCGTCGAGCGCGGCCGTCACTTCGCCCTGTGCCTGGTCGGTCTTGCCTGCGCGCGCGAGCGCGAGCGCGTTCTCGTAGCGCGTCGAATCCTGATCGAGCCGCGCATACAGCGCGTTGCTGCCGGCGTCGTCGACTTTCGCCGTGGGTGCGGCCTTCTTCTGCGGCGTCGCGGCGCATCCGGCGAGCAACGTGAGGACGGCGGCGGCGCAAACTCTCTGAACGTGCAGCATCGATGGTTCCGGCGAGGCGTAGCCAGAACTTACCGTCCATGCGAGGTGCGCGCAACCGTTACAGCGCAACCGTCTACAATCGCGAAAGGCACGGCGCGCACGGGGAACGCGATGAGTGAGATCCTGGTCGGCAAGGGCGACAAGCCCATCTATCTCCTCGCGAAATACGCGAACCGCCACGGCATGATCGCGGGCGCCACCGGCACCGGCAAATCGGTCTCGCTGATGGTGCTCGCCGAAGGCTTCTCCAAGCTCGGCGTGCCGGTGTTCCTCGCCGACGTCAAGGGCGATCTCGCCGGCCTTGCGATGGCCGGCGCAATGAACGACAAGCTCAAGGCGCGCATCGACAAGCTCGGCATCGAGTGGAGCGCGAGCGCCGATCCGGTCGTGTTCTGGGACATCTACGGGAAATACGGCCATCCGGTGCGCACGACGATTTCCGAGATGGGCCCGACGCTGCTCGGCCGGCTCATGGAGCTCAACGACACGCAGCAGGGCGTGCTCGAGATCGTATTCAAGGCGGCCGACGACCACGGCCTTCTCCTGCTCGATATCAAGGATCTGCGCGCGCTCTTGAGCTGGGCCGTCGACAACGCGAAGGACATCTCGCAGCACTACGGCCTCGTCGCGCCGACGTCGATCGCGGCGATCCAGCGCGGCGTGCTGTCGCTCGAGCAGAACGGCGGCGATCAGTTCTTCGGCGAGCCTGCGCTCGATCTCGCCGATCTCATGCGCCAGGATCTTTCGGGCCGCGGCATCGTCAACATCCTCGCGGCCGACCAGCTGATCCTGAAGCCGAAGCTCTACACGACGTTCCTGCTCTGGATGCTGTCCGAGCTCTTCGAGAAACTGCCCGAAGTCGGCGACCTCGATCAGCCGAAGCTCGTCTTCTTCTTCGACGAAGCGCACCTCCTTTTCGACGATGCGCCGCCGGTGCTGCGCCAGCGTGTCGAACAAGTCGTGCGGCTGATCCGTTCGAAAGGCGTCGGCGTCTATTTCTGCTCGCAGAATCCCGACGACGTGCCCGACGTGATCCTCGGCCAGCTTGGCAACCGCATCCAGCACGCGCTCCGCGCGTTCACGCCGCGCGATCAGAAAGCAGTGAAGGCGGCCGCCGAGACCTTCGCGCCGAATCCGAAGATCAAGGTCGTCGACGTCATCACGCAGCTCGGCGTCGGCGAGGCGCTCGTCTCGACGCTGCAGGAAGGCGGCGTGCCGATGCCGGTCGATCGCGCGCTGATCGCATCGCCCGGCTGCCGCATCGGCGCGATCACGCCGGACGAGCGCGCCGCAGTGCGCGCGCGCTCGCCGGTCGGCGGCAAGTACGACACGACAGTCGATCGCGAATCGGCGTTCGAGATCTTGAACAAGCGCACGCAATCGGCAGCAGCGCCGCCGGCGCCCGAGGATGCGCCGGCATCGGGCGGCAAGGGCGCAGCGCAGCAGGGCGGCGGCTGGACCGGCATGGCAAAAGACATGATCTTCGGCACGAACCGCCGCCAGGGCATGCTCGAAACGATGGCGAAATCCGTCGTGCGCAATGCTGGCGGCCAGCTCGGCCGTTCGATCCTGCGCGGCGTGCTCGGGTCGATCTCGAAGGGCTGACGTGGAATCGCAATCGATGGACAGCGTGCGCGCGGAGGAAATCGTTCCGTTCTGGAATCGGCTGCGCGAAATCTCGCTCTACCCGGCGCATCCGGCCGCGTTGACGACGATCGGCGTGCTTGCGCTCTGCCATCTCGTAACGGACCTGCCGCTCGGCTTCGTGCTCGACATCCTCGTCTGGGTCGCGCTCTACAAGTACGCGTTCGAGTGCCTGCGCGCGACGGCGAACGGCCGCATGGAGCCGCCGGAGATCGCGATCGCGGTCGAGGATTCGCTGGGCTGGGACCAGATCAAGCTGCAGTTCGTGTTTCTGATCATCAACGTCGCGGCGCTGCTGTGGCTCGGCCCTGTCGTGGCGGGCGTCGTCGCGATCGTGCTCGCGTTCGCGCTGCCGGGCGCGATCATGTCGCTCGCGATGGACGAGAATCTCCTCCTCGCGCTGAATCCGATGACGTGGGTCGCGGTCGCGTCGCGTCTCGGCTGGCCGTACGTCGCCGTTGCCGCGCTCTACTTCGTATTCAACGTGAGCAAGCGCTATGCGCAGGCGCTGGTCGTGCCAATCCTGCCGCCGGTGCTGTCGGAGATCGTCTTCTATTTCATGACGAACTACGTCGTCGTCGCGACGTTTCATCTCATGGGATATCTCATTTATCAGTACCACGACGTCGTCGGTTACGAACCCGCGCCGCCGCAGCAGCCGCTCTCGCGCACGAAGGCCGATCCCGATCAAACGCTGCTCGACGAAGCGGCAGAGCTCGTGCGCGACGGCAAACCCGAGGCCGCCGCCGACGTGCTCGGCCACGCGATCAAGGGCCGCGGCGGCTCGGAGACGATGCATGCGCAGTACCGCAAGCTGCTCGCGTTGCTCGGTCGCCGCGACGAGCAGCTGAAGCACGGACGCGAGTGGATCGACGTGTTGCTCGCGCAGGACAAGGACAAGCGTGCGGTCGACGTCGCGCGCGATTGCCTCGAGGTCGATCCCGCGTTCGAGCTTTCGAGCCCCGACGACGTGACGCGCGTCGCGCAGAAGGCCGTCGACGTCGGCTCAACGCAGGTTGGGCTGAAGCTCGTCTCGACTTCGATCAAGACGCATCCGAAGCATCGCGACGTGCCGCGCAACGCGCTGCTCGCGGCGAAAGTGCTCGCCGAGCGCATGGGCAAGGAAGACGTCGCGAAGAAGCTGCTCGATCAAGTCGCCGAGCGCTTTCCGAACGATGCCCTGCTGCCCGACATCGCGGCGTATCGCGCCTTCCTCGACACGATCGGCGCGCCGAAGCCGGCCTGACGCTCAGGTATCGGCGAGCAGGATGCGCGCCTTTTCGGCGCCGGCCGACGACGGCCACGTGCGCACGACGCCTTCGAGCACGCCGGTCGCGGTGCCTTTCTCGCCGCGCTCGCGCAGCGCTCGCGCGAGCGCGAGGCACGCCGCTTCGAGGCCCGCCGCCGAAGGCGAGCGCTCGATGACGCGCGCAAGCAGCGTCGCCGCGTCCGCGCCGGCGCCGATCAAGACCCAGCGCGACGCGAGCGAAATCGCCAGCGACGGCGGCACGACGGCGGCTTGTGCGCGCGTGCGCACGTAGTCATCGTAAACGTCCTTCTGCAGGCGCACGTCGCGCGCGCCGGTCGCATTCAGTGCGAGCACCGCGCGCGCGGCCGCGTCGATGCGCGGCGTACCGCGTTCGTAGCGTACGCAACGATAGAGCGCTGCCGCGACCGCGACATCGTTCGGAACGCGCTCGGCGAGCGGCTCGAGCAATGCGCGCGCGGCCGGAATCTCGAGCCGCCCGATGTGCTCGTCGGCGCGCAACAGCGCGGCACGCGCATCGGCCGCTTCGTCGGCGCGCACGTCCTCGTCGAGAAAGTCGTGTCGTTCCCAGCCGAGCGCGCGGATGCCGAGCGCAAGCAGCGCGCCGACGACGATGCCACCCGCGTGCGCATCGAAACCGACGTGTGCGCCCTTGTTCCAGAAGAGATTCAGGAGCTGCCAGCCGAGCCAGAACGGCAGCAGCACGAGGGCCGGCGCTTTCACATAGTCGAACACGACGAAGAACCACCAGAAGAAACGCACCTTGCGCGTGCCCCAGAGCACGCAGTACGCGCCCATCAGCGCTGCGATTGCGCCCGAAGCGCCGAGTGCCGTGCCGACATCGCCCTGATGCCACGCGAGGCTGACGAGCGAGCCGCCAAGTCCGCCGAGGAGATACACGGCGAGGAACAGCGACGGCCCGAGCGCACCCTCGACGAGCAGGCCAAGCAGCGCGAGGAACAGCATATTGCCCGCGAGGTGGCCGAAGTTCGCGTGCAGGAACATCGCGCCGAGCATGCGCGATGGCGCGATCTCGGAGAAGCGCAGCTGCCAGCGATCGGTGAAGATCCTGTTCCATTCGACATCGAACGCGTCGCGGTCGGCTTTCCATTCGGCGTAGCCGTCGGCGTCGGGCGTGACGATGCGATCGGCGTGCAACGCGTCTAGAAATTGAGCGTCCGCCTGCACGTACGTGACCGCCTCGGGATATGCGACGGAAATCGCATCCTCGACCTCCGCGCGCGTCGTCGTGTCGCCCGGGCGCTCGCGCTCGAGCCACGCGGCGTAGAGCGGCAGCTCGCGCGTGTCGAGGCGATGTTCGGCGTAGAACCGCACGGCCGACTCGTAGCGTGCTCCGTCGCCGCCCTGCAGCGCGACGAACACGAAAACGTTGACGAGGACGAGCCCGAGCGTGACCCACGGAAAGTTCGCGCGCGTCAACGCGCGATGCAGCGGAATGATCAGCATGTCGCGGCCCCCGGGCCCGCGCGTGTTCTGCGCCCGATTCTACCGGCGCGCGCCGTTGACGCGCGCGCGGGCGCGGGCTAGCGTCGCCCGAATCTCCTTCGCACGCATACACGTATGGGCCGCTGGCGATCCGCCGCCGCGCCGTCGACCGCGATCATCACGGCCGACGGTCAACGCCGCCTCAAGGACGAGCTCGACGTGCTCTGGCGCGTGCGCCGTCCGGAGGTCGTGCGCGCGCTTGCCGATGCCGCGGCCGAAGGCGATCGCTCGGAGAACGCCGAGTACATCTACCGCAAGAAGCAGCTCGGCGAGATCGACCGGCGCGTGCGCTACCTGACGAAGCGGCTCGCGGCGCTTCGCGTCATCGACGGGCCGCCGGGCGATCCGCACGCGGTCTATTTCGGCGCGTGGATGCGGCTCGAATCGGAGGACGGCGCGACACACGACTACCGGATCGTCGGGCCGGACGAGACCGATGCGGCACGCGGGTGGATCAGCATCGATTCGCCGCTGGCGCGCGCGGCGCTGAAGGCTCGGGTCGACGATGAGTTCGAGGCGGAGTTGCCGAATGGGCGCTTGCGGTTTGTCGTTGTTGGCGTGCGTTACGTTGAGCGACGCGGAAGAAGACTGAACCGAGATTCGCCCTCGACCCTGGCCCTCTCCAGCGCGCGGAAGAGCGAAGCCAAAAAAAACGGACGGCCGAAGCCGTCCGTTTTCCATCATGCTTTAACGCGCTTACTGCTACTGCGCCTGGATCGGCAGGTAGACCTTGAACGACTGCTGGTCTTCGGCGGCATCCGGCGCCGACGTCAGCTCGTCCCAGAAGCGGCCCTCGCCCATCTCGGCGTACGGATAGCCGTGCGTCTCGGCGTACGCCTTCTCCATCAGGCGCAGCAGCGGAAGCTGCGCCGGGCTGCCCGTGTACTCGGTCACGAGCGCCTTGCCCTGGTACCAGAGCGCGGCGCGCACGTGGTCGTCGAGCACGAGCATGCCGTCGGGATCCTTGTCGCCGGGCTTGAACGTCTGATTCTCGTCCTCGTCGCCGGTCGAGCTTGCCTTCGGTGCCGGCGTCTCGATCGTGTACTGCTGCTTGTCCATCGTGAACGTCGTCTGGTCGACCGGGATCGCGACGCTGAACGCGTAGTCTTCCTCGCCCCAGTTCGTCGTGATCGTCATGCGCGGACCGGCGGCGTTGAGGCCGGCCTTCTTCATGACGGCTTCGATCTGCTTCATCGCGTTGTCGGTTGCCTCGGCGACGTCGTCGAGTGTGCGCTTGGCCTTCGTCGCGACGATCAGCACCGGCTTCGCGGTGACGTCGGTGACGTCGATCTTGACGTCCTTGTAGTCGACGTTCGGGAACGAGGCGAGCATCGCGGCGATGTTCGAGAGGTTCATCTGGATCTGCGTCGCCGGATCGCCGTGGATGTAGAGACCGGCATAGCGCCAGATCAGATTCCAGCCGTAGTCCGCGTCGTAGGCCCAGTTGATGTTGACGGTCTTGCCGTTCTGCGCCGGCAGGAGCGTGATCGTGTAGGCCTTGTTGTCGCCGCTCCACGCGTTGTCGAGCGTCATCGTGACCTTGCTGTCCTGCTCGGCGGTCGCGATCGTGAGGGCGCCGTCGCCGACCTGCGGCGAAGCGCTCGCCCACGTCACCTTCGCGCCCTGGCCGGACTCGGGGCCATCGAGCGTGAACTTCGTCTGCGGATCGTACTTGCGCTGCGCGGCCCACTCGGGGAACCGATGGAACGTGTTGACCGAATCGAAGATCTGGCGCAGCGGGCTCGACACCTCGACCGTGCGCTCGATGTGGCCGTGCGACGGCAAGAGAACGCCGACCAGGACGGCCAGCGCGAACACGATGACGAGGGACACCAGAAGTTCTAGAACGCGGGTCATATTCGGGGCTTCTCCAGGAGCTCGGGATCACCGGCGTGCGCGCAGTGGGCCACCGAGCGCCTCTTCGGGAACATGGCCGGCAGGCGCATGTCGCCACACTCGGGTCCGGGCGCGGAATGGTACTTGAGTGGGCGCCCGCGCGCTACGCCGGGCCCCGCGGGCGTCTACGAGGGTTTTCCTAGCCCATGCGATGACGGGCCGGAGCGCCCGATCGGCGCACGAATAGCCGCGCGCGCTGCGACGCCGGCACCTAACGGCTGAAGCCGCTTCGATGCCGCCCTCACACCGACGATTGCGGCAACGCGATCAGACAATTCCGAGCTCGAACGCCTTCAGCACCGCGCGCGTGCGGTCGCGCACGCCGAGCTTGGAGAGGATGTTCGAGACATGATTCTTCACGGTGCCCTCGGCGACGCCGAGCGAGTTCGCGATTTCCTTGTTGCTATAGCCGCCGGCCATGAGGCGCAGGATCTCGGTCTCGCGATCCGTGAGCGGATCGGGCCGGTCGAGGCTGGTGAACTCGTTCTGCATGCGCTCCAGACCCGACAGGAGCCGCTGCGTCACGACCGGCGCGACGAGCGAGCCGCCCGCGGCGACGGTCTTGATCGCATCGACGAGCTGGTCGAGCGACACGTCCTTCAAGAGATAGCCGCGCGCGCCGGCCTTCAAACCTGCCAGCACCAGCTGATCGTCGTCGAACGTGGTCAGGATGATCGTCGGCGGCAGCTGGTTCGTCGCTGCGAGCGCCTTCAGCACGTCGAGCCCCGACATGCCGGGCATGCGCATGTCGAGCAGCACGACATCGGGTTTCACGCGCGGAATCGTCTCGACAGCCTGCGTCCCGTCGCCGGCCTCGGCGACGACGCGGATCGAGTCCGACAGCTCCAGCAGCGAGCGGATACCCTGCCGGACCAGCGTCTGGTCGTCGACGAGACACACTTCGATCATGCGGCGCCCTCCAGCGGCAGCCAGGCATCGAGCGCGAAGCCCTGATCCGTGGCGGTGACGATATCGAGTCGGCCGCCGTACTGCGCGAGACGCTCGCGCATGCCGGCGAGGCCGTTGCCCGGCTTCAGTTGCGACACGCCGCGGCCGTCGTCGCGCGCGTGGATCGCCATCTGGCGATGATCGCCGCTGCGCTCGAAGCGGAGCCAGAGATTTCTCGCGCCGGCATGGCGGACCGTATTCGTGATGATCTCCTGCGAGCAGCGCAACAGCACCTGCGCGCGCTTCGGATCGTCGACCGAGAACCGCGGCGGCAGCTCGAGATGGATCGCGAGACCCGGCACGCCTTCAACGAGGTTCTGCAGCGCTTGCGTAAGATCGATGCTGTCCTCGTCGCGAAGCTGGCTCACGACCTCGCGCACGTCGCCGAGCAGGAGCTTGGCGACCGTCTGCGCCTGGCGCACGTGATCCTGCGCCTGCCCGGTGACGAGATGGCTCGCGACCTCGAGATTCAAGCTCAGCGCCGTCAGGTGATGACCGAGCAGATCGTGCAGCTCGCGCGAGATGCGCATGCGCTCGGCGAGGCGGCTCGATTCGGCGAGCAGCGTGCGCGTCGCGCGAAGCTCGGAGTTCAACCGGCGCTGATCCTCGCGCGCCTCGGCCTGCTGCTTGGCGACCACGCTCGTCACGAACACGGCCGCGCAGATGCCGATGTAGAGGCTCGACTGCAGGAACGCATCGGTGAACGTGTTGACGTGCTCGATGCTCGTCTGCAGCTGGCCGTCGACGATCGAGTACGTCACGGCCTGCACGCTCATGAAGACCGGGACCAGCGAGAAGTTCTGCAGCACCATCCAGATCGCGCTCGCGCGAAGCGGCAGGAGCCACGGCAGCACGAGCGCGACGACGACGAGCAGCAGCGCGCACAGCCCGCTCTGGCTGATCCAGCCGATCGCGATCGCGGTCGCGTTGAGCACGAGCAGCAGCACGATCTGGCCGAGCCGCTCGGGCCATGTCGGCCGGCGTGCGCCGAGATTGTGCGTCAGGAACCAGAACACGAGCCCGAACAGGAAATAGCACGCGAGCCAGAGATCGACGTAGTAGCCCGGGCGCTGCTTGACGAGCATCTCCTCGACCAGCGCGTCGTAGCGCAGCAACGGAATGCCGACGCACGCGAAGGTGAAGAGCCCCGCGTAACGCAGGAGCTGCACATGATTGAATTGCGGCCACGCCATAGCCGCCATCATAGGCGCGCGAGGGGGAGCCGCAACCTGCCCGAAAGTCACTCGTCGTGCTCGCCGCGCGTTCGTGCTGCCGTCTGGCCAAAACGCGGCCAACGGGCCCTTAACCTGGAAGCCCCGCGCCCGCCATGACCAAGGGCCACCGCCATGCGATAATCCCCGGATGCGCGGTGCGGCAGGACGCCTGGGTTGCACCGCTAGGGTTCGCAGGAGCAAGACATGAGCTTGACCGTCCGCGACGTGCAGGAGCACGAGCTGGATGCGATTCTCGCACTCAACAATGCGGCCGGATCGACATCCTCCCGCTCGATGGCGCAGGCATCGCTCGCCTCGCCGATCACGCGTCGATACTTCCGCGTCGCCGAAGCCGACGGCCAGATGGCCGGTTTCCTGGTCGCGCTCCGCGAAGGCACGCCGCACGAGAGTCCGAACTACCGCTGGTTCAGCGAGCGCTATTCCGAGTTCGTCTACATCGACCGCATCGTGATCGCGCGGCCGTTCCGGCGTCTCGGCCTCGGCCGCGTGTTCTACGCGGACGTGCAGAGCTACGCCGAAGTGCGCGTGCCGCGTGCTGACGTGCGAGGTGTTCCTCGAGCCGCGCGACGACATCTCGCTGCTGTTCCACGGCACCTTCGGCTTCCAGCGAAGTCGGCCAGCAGATGATGCCCGGCCTCGACCGGCGCGTCGCGCTGCTCGCAAAGGAGCTGTGCAGCTATCCGTTCGTGCGCGACACCTACTTTCCGCCGACGGGCTGCCGCACATCGACTGGCTCGCCGAGCGTCCGCGTGCCGCGGCGCCCTCGGCCAAGCGCGCAGCGGGAGGCGCTGAGTCTCGATGGCAGCCTCACCCGGCGTCATCCTACGAACCCGTCGGCGACACTCAAGATCGGTCAGGTCGGCATCGCCAACCTTCGCGTGAAGCGTCTCGATCCGGAAGAGCTCCAGCGCGAGCTCGCCGAGAAAGTCACGAACGCGCCCGAATCTGTTCCGGCATGCGCCGGTCGTCCTCGATCTGTCGGCATCTCGCCTCGCTGCCGGATCTCGAAACCGTCCGCGATCTGCTGGCGCGCATCAGGAAGCCGGCATGCTGCCGGTCGGCCTTTCGTACGGCACGACCGAGAACGAACAGATTGCGCGTTCGCTCGATGTGCCGCTGCTCGCGAAGTTCCGCGCCGCGTACGAGCGCGACGGCAAGAGCGAGCCGATCGTCGAAGCGCCTAAGCCGCGCGAGCGTCGGCGCGAACCCGAGGCCGTGTCGTCTCCGCAGGCCGCGCCGCAAGGCGAAGCCGCGGCCGTCATCGGCCTCGTGCACGACAAGCCGGTGCGCTCGGGCCAGCAGGTCTACGCGCGCGGACGCGACCTGATCCTGACGACGCTCGTCGCGAACGGCGCCGAGGTCATCGCCGACGGCTCGATCCACATCTACGGTGCGCTGCGCGGTCGCGCGCTCGCCGGCGCGCAGGGCGATGCGTCGGCGCGGATCTTCTGCCACGAGTTCCACGCCGAACTCGTCGCGATCGCCGGCCACTACCGGTGTTCGAAGACATGCCGGACGAGCTGCGAGGCCAGCGCGGTGCAGGTCTGGCTCGACGGCGACAAGCTAGTGGTGGTGAAACTATGAGCGGAGAAGCGGGAATGGAAAACGAGCAGCACGATCCGGCACATGTCGAGGCCCCTTCCATTCCAGTGCCCGATTCCTCATTGCCCAGTCCCGGGAGAACACCTTGGCCGAAATCATCGTCGTCACCTCCGGCAAGGGCGGCGTCGGCAAGACCACCACCAGCGCCAGCTCGCCGTCGGGCTCGCCAGGCGCGGCAAGAAGATCGCGGTGATCGACTTCGACGTCGGCCTGCGCAACCTCGACCTGATCATGGGCTGCGAGCGCCGCGTGGTGTACGACTTCGTCAACGTGATCCACGGCGAGGGCACCCTGAAGCAGGCGCTGATCAAGGACAAGCGCTTCGACAACCTGTTCGTGCTGGCCGCCTCGCAGACGCGCGACAAGGACGCGCTCACGCAAGGAAGGCGTCGAGAAGGTGCTCAAGGACCTCGCCGAAGACGGCTTCGACTACATCGTCTGCGACTCGCCGGCCGGCATCGAGAAGGGCGCGTGCCTGGCGATGTACTTCGCCGACCGCGCGGTCGTCGTCGTGAATCCGGAAGTGTCCTCGGTGCGCGACTCCGACCGCATCCTCGGCCTGCTCGTCGAGCAAGACGCGGCGCGCCGAGCACGGCGAACGAGCCGATCAAGGAACACCTGCTGCTCACGCGCTACAACCCCGAGCGCGTCGCAGAGCGGCGAGATGCTGTCGTCGACGACGTCAAGGAAATCCTCGGCCTCGAAGTGATCGGCGTGATCCCCGAATCGCCGCGACGTGCTGCAGGCGTCGAACGACGGCGTGCCGGTGATCCTCGACGACGTATCGCACGGCCGGCCAGGCCTACAACGACGCGGTCGCGCGCCTTCCTGGGCGAGGACACGGCCGATGCGCTTCATCGACGCGTCGAGAAGAAGGGCTTCTTCAGCAAGCTGTTCGGAGGCTGAGCCATGGGCATTCTGCGATTTCCTCGTTCGCGCCAAGAAGAACACCGCGACCGTCGCCAAGGAGCGCCTGCGCATCATCGTCGCGCAGGAACGCGCGCAGCAGCGCCGCGGCCGGCCCGACTACCTGCCGCTGCTGCGGCGCGAGCTGCTCGAAGTGATCCGCAAGTACGTCAACGTCGATCGTCGACGCGGTCGACAGGTCCACCTCGAGTCAAGGACGGCGACCACGACGTGCTCGAGCATCTCGGTTGCGTTGCCCGACGCAACGGCGAGGCGCCCGCCGCGAACGAAGACGCGGCTGCGGCCGCCGGCGAAGCCTGATCGCGCTGCCGCCCGCACGCGGGCGGCAGCTTCGACGCGCATCGCGATGGATAGCGCAGGCGATGTGCTCCGTCTCGCATCGATCGACCTCGACGATGCTCGCGCGCTGCTCGCACGCTACGGCCTCGCGCTCGAGTGCGTCGCCGACGGCGCAGCGATTCCCGGCAGCTACTGGGGCGAACCCGAAGCCGGCGCTGATCGGCACGACGGTGTACGCGCGCGCCGACACGCCGGTGCATTCGCTGCTGCACGAAGCCGCGCACCTGATCGTGCTGCCGCCCGGAAAGCGCGCGACGATCCACACCGACGCCATCCGATTCGCAGCGCCGAAGAAGACGCCACCTGCTACTGCAGATCGCTGCTCGGCGATGCGCTGCCCGGCGTCGGCCGCGAGCGCATGCTCAGGCCGACATGGACGCCTGGGGCTACACGTTCCGCCTCGGTTCCGCGCGCGCCTGGTTCGAGCGCGACGCCGAGGATGCGCGCGCGTGGCTCGTCGAACGCAATCTCCTTCCTTCGTCCCCTCTCCCGCTTGCGGGAGAGGGCTAGGGTGAGGGCAGGCTTGGTTCGAGCCCGCATCCAGCGAAAACCCCAGCGCGTCACTCACCCGGTCTTCGGCCGGCCTCTCCCGCGCGCGCGAGCCGAAGGTCAGTCTCCATACATGCGGCAGAGCAACAATGGTCGCATCTGTGCGACGCCGTTGTTCCGACGCGGCCATTCGCGCGCAACCGAACCGTCATGAGCACCGCACCGTCAGCCAACGCCGATCACGACGTCCTGCCGCCGCCGCGCGCAGACATTGCGGCGATCGCGTTATTCGTCGACGTCGACGGCACATTGCTCGACATCGCCGCGCGGCCTGACGCAGTCATCGTCGACGCGTCGCTGCCCGCGACGCTGAAGCGACTCAAGGAACGCCTCGACGGCGCGCTCGTGCCAATCAGCGGGCGTCCGCTGCGTGACATCGACGCGCTGCTCGGCCTCGGCGGCGCTGCTGCCGGCTTGCACGGCGCGGAGCTTCGCGGTCCGAACAACGCAACGCTTGCAGCACCGATCCTGCACGAAGGTCTCGACGCGGCACGCAAGCGCGCCGTCGAAGCCGCGGCTTCGATCCCCGGCGTGCTCGTCGAGGACAAGGGCGGCGCGATCGCGCTGCACTATCGCGCCGCGCCCGACGCCGAGCTCGACGTGCGCCGCGCCGCGATCGCGATGCTCGATGCGGTGGGCGACGGTTACGAACTGCTGCACGGCAAATGCGTCATCGAGCTCAAGCCCGCCAACGCCGACAAGGGCGCCGCACTCGCCGCGCTCATGCGCATCGCGCCGTTCGCCGGACGCACGCCGTGGATGATCGGCGACGACGCGACCGACGAGGACGCCTTCGCGGAAGTCAACGCCGAGTGCGGCGTCAGCATCGTCGTCGGACCGCGCCGGCCAACCTCCGCGCGCTATGCACTGGCGGGCCCGGCTGCCGCGCGCGCATGGCTCGCGGCACTCGCAGCGGATGCGCCGCGATGAGCGATGCCTCGCTCGATCTCGGCGTCATCGGCAACGGCAGCGTCAGCGCGCTGATCGATCCGAACGCACGCATCGTGTGGTCGTGCCTGCCGGCGTTCAACGGCGATCCCGTGTTCTGCTCGCTGCTGTCGCCGACGACGCACGCGGGCCGCGGCTTCTTCGACGTCACGCTCGACGGCGTCGCAGCGAGCTCGCAATCCTACGTCGAGAATACGGCCGTGCTCGTCACGCGCCTCGCCGCCGAAGACGGCAGCGCGATCGAAATCACCGATTTCGCGCCGCGCTTCAAGCAGCACGGCCGCATCTTCCATCCGATGAGTCTCGTCAGGACGATCCGCCCGCTCTCGGGCGCGCCGCGCGTCACGCTGCGGCTTCGCCCGCTCGCGGGCTACGGCGCGCGCGTGCCCGAGCGCACGTTCGGGTCGAATCACCTCCGCTTCGTGCTCGACGACGTCGTGCTGCGCACGACGACCGACGCGCCGCTGCCGATGCTGCGCGACGAGCTTCCCTTCCTGCTCGATCGCGAGATGCACATCGTGCTCGGTCCCGACGAGACGCCCGCCGAATCGCCGGCGCGTCTCGCGCGCGACGCGCTCGACGCGACGCTCGACTACTGGCGCGAGTGGGTGCGCTATCTCTCGATTCCGTTCGAGTGGCAGGACGCGGTCATCCGCGCAGCGATCACGCTGAAGCTCTGCCAGTACGAAGACACCGGCGCGATCGTCGCCGCGATGACGACGTCGATTCCCGAAGCGCCGCATACGTCGCGCAACTGGGACTACCGCTATCTGCTGGCTGCGCGACGCCGCGCTTCGTCGTGCGCGCGCTGAACCGGCTCGGCGCAACGCGCAGCATGGAGGAATACCTGCGCTACATCTTCAATCTCGCCGTATCGGGCGACGGCGCGCTTGCAGCCGGTCTACGGCATCCATTTCGAGCGCGCGCTCGTCGAGACCGAAGCGGCGCAGTCGCTCGCGGGCTATCGCGGCATGGGTCCGGTGCGCGTCGGCAACGACGCCTGGCGGCAGATGCAGCACGACGTCTACGGCAGCGTCGTGCTCGCGGCGACGCAGCTTTTCTTCGACCGGCGGCTCAACGTCGCCGGCGACGCCGCCGCGTTCGCGCGGCTCGAGCACGCTCGGCGAATCGGCGTGGCGCATGCACGACCAGCCCGACGCCGGGCTCTGGGAGTTCCGCGGCCGCACGGCGCGTGCACACGTATTCGAGCGTGATGTGCTGGGCCGCCTGCGATCGGCTCGCGCGCATCGCGCAGCATCTCGGCCTCGCCGACCGCGCGCGGCGTCTGGCGCGGCGCGCGCCGACGCGCATGCGCGACGACGTGCTCGAGCGCGCGCTGGAGCACGAAGGACGGCTACTTCGTCGCCGCGTTCGACGGCGACGCACTCGACGCGAGCCTGCTGCTGCTCGCCGACCTCGGCTTCGTCGCCGCCGACGATCCGCGCTTCGTCGCCACCGTCGATGCGATCGGCAAGGTGCTCCGGCGCGGCAGGCACATGTTCCGCTACATCGCGCCGGACGATTTCGGCGCGCCGGAGACGAGTTTCACGATCTGCTCGTTCTGGTACGTCGACGCGCTCGCGCGCGATCGGGCGCGTCGACGAGGCGCGCGCGATGTTCGAGATGCTGCTCGCGTCGCGCAATCCGCTCGGCCTGATGTCCGAGGACATCGATCCCGAAACGGGCGAGCTGTGGGGCAATTTTCCGCAGACGTATTCGCTCGTCGGGCTCGTCAACACCGCGATGCGATTGTCGCGGAGCTGGGAAAGCACGCTCTAGCCATGGGCCGGCTCGTCGTCATCTCCAATCGCGTCGCGCTGCCGAAGGAAACGCGCGCGGGCGGCCTCGCGTCGGCCTTGAGCGGCGCGCTTGCCGAGCGCGGCGGGCTGTGGGTCGGCTGGAGCGGCAACGTCGTCGAGGACGAAGGCGCACGTGCGCTCCGCACCGAGCGCGCCGGCAACATCGAATATGCGCTGCTCGACCTCACGCGGCGCGAATACCAGCACTACTACCTCGGCTTCGCGAACCGCACGTTGTGGCCGCTGCTGCATTTCCGCCCGTCGCTGCTCGAATACAAACGCGCGGACTTCGAAGGCTACCGCGCGGTCAACAAGCTCTTCGCCGAGCACGTCGCGCGCTTCGTGCGCGATGACGACATCGTCTGGGTGCACGACTATCACCTGATTCCACTCGCGGAGGACCTGCGCAAGCTCGGCGTCGGCGCGCGGATCGGATTCTTCCTGCACATTCCACTGCCGACGGCCGCACTGCTGACGATGCTGCCGCACCACGAGCATCTCTTTCCGCTGCTCGGCGCGTACGACCTGATCGGTCTTCAGAACCGCCGCGACCGCGACGCGCTGCTCGACTATTTCCGCACCGAGATGCAGGCGAAGACGCGCGCCAATGGCGACGTGCAGCTCAGGAACGGTCGCTGCCTTCGCGTGCAGCCGTTTCCGGTCGCGATCGACACGCTCGAAGTCGCGCGGCAGGCGAAGCGCGCGGCCGCGAGCGCGGCGACGCAGCGCCTGATCCGGAGTCTCGAGCAACGCGCGCTCGCGATCGGCGTCGACCGGCTCGATTATTCGAAGGGCATTCCGCAACGGTTCGAGGCATTCGCGCATTTCCTGTCGCAGCATCCGGAATGGCGCTCGCGGATCTCGTTCCTGCAGATCGCGCCGCCGTCGCGCGAGGAAGTGCCGGAGTATCGCGAGCTGCGATCGCGGCTGGAGCGGCTCGCCGGCGCGACGAACGGGCGCTACGCGGAGCCCGACTGGATGCCGATCCGCTACGTCAATCGGAGCTTCAACCAGGCGACGCTGACCGGCTTCTACCGCGTCGCCGACATTGCGGTCGTGACGCCGCTCCGCGACGGCATGAATCTCGTCGCGAAGGAATACGTCGCCGCGCAGGATGCCGACGATCCCGGCGTACTGATCCTGTCGAGCTTCGCCGGCGCGGCCGACGAGCTCAAGCAGGCGATCATCATCAATCCGTTCGATTCGGACGACATCGCCGAGAGCTTCGTTGCTGCGCTCGAGATGCCACTCGCCGAGCGGCGCGAGCGCTGGCAGGCGATGTACGACTACCTCGTCAGCAACGACGTCTTCGCATGGCGCACGCGCTATCTCGATGCGCTGACGCAGGAGACGCCGCGCGCAGCAGCGTAGGAAAAAAAACGCGGGAGCGCGGCGTCCTGCCGCCTCCCGCATTCGCCGATTCGATCCGTCCGTGGATCACCGGGCCGGCGTCAGGGGCGCCGCCGGCACTCGCAAACGGTCAGAACTTCACGGTAACGCGACCGAAGTAGTAGCGACCCATCAGGTCGAAGTTCGCCGGATCGGTGTTCGCGTTGTTCGTGTTGTTCGCGTAGAGGAACGGCGGCTGCTTGTCGCCGACGTTGTTCACGCCGAAGTCGAACCGCGTGTTCCACGCTTCGAGGTTGTAGCCGAACGAGATGTCGTGATAGACGGTCGCGCCGAAGTCGTAGAACAGGCCGTGGATCGAGCAGTAGTCGCCGTAATAGCACGTGCCGGCCGGGAAGACATCCTGCGAGGGCGACTGCGAGCCCATGCGGAAGCGTCCGATGTAGCGCATGCGCCACGACGCGTCGAAGTTGCCCATCTGCCAGTTCACGGCGCTCTGCGCGCGCCAGCGCGGATAGAGGCAGACGCCACCGGAGCCGACGCCGGTCGCGCACGCGGCGGCCTGCGACGAGCCGAACGTCAGGAAGTGGCCGGCGTAGTGATAGACCGTGTTTGCCGGCGTGCCGGGCGCGGTCGAGACGTCGTACTTCTCCAGATACGTCGCGTTGAACTGGATGTTGAAGCGGCCGAACGAGAACTCGGGCAAGCGGTAGTTGAAGTTGAAGTCGACGCCCTTGACGTCGACGCGGCCGAGGTTCGCGGTCGGCTCGAGCATGGTCAGGATCTGGCCCTGGTTCACGCCCGATGCCGTGCGCGTGAACATGCTGCAGAAGATCTGCTGGCCCGCCGCGCACAGATCGATGACGCTCTGCGCACCGACGTTCGTGATGATGTTGTTGAGGTAGAGGCGCCAGTAGTCCGCGCTGACCGAGAGGCCATCGATGAAGTGCGGATCGTAGACGACGCCCCAGTCGAACGACTTGCCAAGCTCGGGTCCGAGCGGGAAGCCCGCGAACTCCGAGCCCGATGCGGTCGCGTTGATCTGCACGCCCTGCGACACGGAATGGTTGCGGAATGAGCCGTCGGTCGGCACGTTCGTGCACGCGGGGTTCGGCGGATTGCCGGTATAGCCGTCGCAGGGATCGTGCGACAGCCGCGGCGCATCGTTGATCGCCGCGCCGAACAGATTCAGCACGGTCGGGGCGCGGAACACTTCGGACACCGTGCCGCGCAGCAAGAGGTCCTCGATCGGCCGCCACTCGAGCGCGATCTTCGTGTTGCTCGTCGAGCCGAAGTTGTTGTACTTCGAATAGCGGTCGCCGACCGTCAGGTTCAATGCGTGGACGAACGGCATGTCCTTCAGGATCGGCACGAAGAGCTCGGCGTAGTAGTCCTTGACGTTGTAGCCGCCCTGCAGTGGCGACGCGCACTGGCTGCCGAGCACGCAATTGCCGGTGTCGGGATTGATCAGCAACGAAGTGTCGACGTTGCCGTGCGAGTATTCCTTGCGGTACGACGCGCCGACCGCGAGCTGCATCGTGCCGGCCGGCAGCTCGAAGATGCCGCCGTTCGCGTCGGCACGCCAGACCTTCTCCTGCGTGAAGCCGCCGCTCGATGCCGCCGAGCTCGCATTTCCCAGCACCGCCAGCGTGTTCGGATCCTCCAGATCGAAGATGTTGATCGGCGTGCAGTTCTGAATGATCGCGCCGGGCTGGCCGCAAACGACCGTGCCGGTGTCGGGGTTGTAGAACGACGGTCCGGTCGCCTGATTCAGGATGTTGAGGTTCGGCAGGCCATACGTCGTCGTCTGCACGGTGTTGTGGCCGTAGTCCATGCCGACTTCCCAGTTCCACTGCTGGTCCTGCCAGACGGAGAACGAGCCCTTGAAACCGGTCGAGACCTGATCGGTGTTCGTGCCGAACGACACGCGGCGATTGCCGAGCACGGCGAAGCGCGACCGGTAGTCGAGCTCCGTGCGGCTGAACTCGACGCCGAACGGGTTGTAGTAGCTGTCCGCCGAAATGATGCCGCCGTACGGCGAGCCGTACACCGAAGGCGCCAGCTGGAACGCCGATGACGTCTTGTTGTGCATGACCGAGAGGTAGGCCTCGACGTTGTCGGTCAGCTTGTAGTTGCCGTTCAAGAAAAGACCCGTGCGTTCCTGCGGCGTCATGATCAGGTTGACGGTCGCGTAGTTGTACTTGTCGCTCGGCGTCGTCGCGGTGCCGTTGTTGACGTAGCAGCGGTAGTCGGTCGCGATGTTCTGCCCGCTGTGGCCGGGCAGGCGCGTCAGGAAGCCCGTGTTGCAATCCGGGAAGAGGTCCGCGAATGCATCGGGAATCTGCACGTGGCCGAACGGCGAGGACGTCGAGCCGCCGGTATGTCCGGCGATCGGGATGCCGCCGCTGGGGCCGGCGCCGTTGGTGCCGTACAGCGATACCGAGTTCTTGGAGAACTTGCGGTGTCCGGCGAGCACCTGGCCGGTCTTGTTGTAGCTGATGCCGGCCATGATCGAGCCCTTGTCCGAGCTCTGGCCGAACGTGAACTGGTAACCCTTGCTTTCGCCGTCGTCCTTGTCGGAAATGCCGTAGTTCGCGGAGAACTCGGCGCCCTGGTAGTCGCTACGCAGGATGAAGTTGACGACACCCGCGACCGCGTCGGAGCCGTACACGGACGAGGCACCATCGGTCAGCACTTCGATGCGCTCGATCATGTTCGCCGGAATCGCATTCGGATCGCCGGAGAGATAGCGATGGCCGTTGATCAATACGAGCGTGCGCGGCGAGCCGAGGCCGCGAAGGCCGATCGACGATGCGCCCGAGCCGCCGCCGTTGTTGATCTGCGGATTGATGTTCGGACCCGTGACCGCAGGCAGCTGCTGCACGAGATCGCCGAGCGTCAATTTGCCGGTGCGCTGGATCGCGGCGCGGTCGATCGTGATGACGGGGTTCGACGTCTCGATGTCGACGCGGCGGATGTTCGAGCCGGTGACCGTGATCGTCTCGAGCTGCTGGTTGCTGCTTTGGTCCTGCGGTGCGTCTTGCGCGAACGCCGGCGCGGCGATGAGGCCGAGCGCGGCGAGCGCGGTGATTCGGGCCGGGCTCCCGGGCGCGCGCGGAACGCTGGCGGGCGCCCCAAGCACCTGCCTGATCGCCTCTCGGAGCAGTGTGTGTCGCATTGGATTCTCTCCTGTTCTCGGATAGTCACCCGTGCCTGAAGTCAATCGGCCGGGTTGCTCGAACATTAGAAAAATGTGAATCGATTCCGTTGGCTTGTTCTTGCAGCAGTGGTTGCCGAAATCACGAAGCCGCTGACGCCGTCACGCGTGTGACATCACGCATTTGCAACCTGGCCTTCGCGGAACGCGCGTGCGCCTCAGGCCGCTACGAGGCTCGGCGCACGCGCGCACTCGCGAAGATCGGTCGCCGTGATGCCGAAGCGGCGCTTGAACGAGCGCGAGAACGCGCAGCGGTTCTCGAAGCCGCTCGCACGCGCAATCTCGGTGATCGCGAGCGCGCTCTCGTTGATGAGCCGGTGCGCGCGCCCGAGCCGCTGCTCGACGAGCACCGCGTGCGGCGTCTCGCCGTAGACCGTCGAGAAGGCGCGGATGAAATGGCACGGCGAATAGCTCGCCATGCGCGCGAAACCCGCGATGTCGAGATCGAGATGGCAGCTCGACGCCATGTAGTTGCGCACGCGCTGCAGGCGCAGGAACACGCTGCGCCGTTGCGCGAGCGTGCGGCCCGGGCAGCGCGCGATCAGCGGATCGAACTCCGATTGCTGATCGGCGATCAGCGTCGCGAATGCGGAGGCTGCTGCGAAAGCCAGAGAAGCGTCGCCGCGCCGTGCATGCAGCGCTATGCGCGCAAGGCGCACGACCGCGCGACGAAGTCCGCGGTCGGCGACGAGCAGCGAAGGCACGAGCAGCGGATCCGGCGCCGACTCCGGCACTTCGCCCGCGAGCAAATGCCAGACCGACGCCGGCGCAAACACCGCAACCCAGAGCGCCGTGCCGCGACCGATCACCTGCAAACGCTGGCCCGACTCCGCAACGAGCGCCTCGCCGCTCTCGAGCACGCGCGCCTGCTCGCCATCGGACACCTGCACGCGCCCGCGCAGCGGCACGACGATCGCCGCCGGCGACGCATGTCCGTGCAGCACGCACCCGCGACCGTAGCCGATGAGCACCCTGAGACCGGGCTCGGCGCGGCGATCGGATTCATCCGCGCTCCAGTCCAGCCGTCCGCCGTTGACCAACCGCTCGCATTCGACGCGCATATCGATCGCCTCCCGCTTGGACGACCGCATGCTCGCGCTCGCCCTGAACCGGAGTCAGGAAGATCGAACGAAAATTTGACGACGAGGGGCTTCGTATCCACGAAGAAACTCCGAACGTCGTGCCTACGATTCGCTTCGTCGCTGCGGCTTGGCGCATCGGGCGTGAGACGAGCGGGATCGCGGCAACGCAAGCCGTCAGCCGCGGCATTTCAGTTGCGCAGGTTTGGTTTCAACCTTGCGGCGGAGGTACAAGATTGCCCTCACCCTAGCCCTCTCCCGCAAGCGGGAGAGGGATAAAGCAGCGCGCTTCGGCGTCAGCTCACTGCTTCTGCGGCAGGGACTGCCGCGCTCTGCTCTTCCCGGGCCCCTCTCGGCCGCGGCGAGCAGGCGGAGGAAATAGCCGCGAAGCGGGGCGCGCGCAGGATGCGCGCGCGTCCGACGAGAGCACAGGGATGTGCCGCGGCGAACCCCGGAGCCTGCTCGCGTAGTCACGCGGGCATGGATGCCGGCAAACCGCGGCCGCGAGGGTGTTTTTTCTTTGGTTACTTTCTCTTGGGCGAGCAAAAGAAAGTAACTCGGCCGCCATGGATGGCGGACGAAACAACACACGGACGTGAGTCGGTCTGTCGCGACAACGCCGAAACCAAGAGCGAACACCATCCCCACCCACCCCTCCCCTTGAAGGGGAGGGCTAAAGAGGGTCCCCTCGAAGGGGAGGCTAAAGACGGCGGCTAGCCCGCCCCCTCATGCGTAAGCGTCACCGCGCCGACATCCGTATCTTCGGCTGCAACGCGAACAATGACGATCTGGCGCCGATCGTGAGACACGCTGAAATTGAAATCAGCAACCGAATCGGGAATCGAAGCGACGACGACATCGTCCCCACTCACCGGATCGAGATCGTGCACCCGACTCGGCCCCTTCGCCTTCGCCTCGATATAGAAAACGTGCCCGCCGAGCACGAGCCACCCGTCAAGATGCGCCGGATTGATCCGCCGCGTAACGAGCGTCTCGTTCCCCGACTTCTGGTCAACCTTGAACAACCCGGCTTCCGAGACCTTCGTAAAGTAGACCGTCGCATCAGTCCGGTCGTAATCGATACGCGCCACGTCGCGCGCCAGCACGAGCCGCGACGTCTCGGTCCCGTTCTCGTTCTCGAACTGGATCAGCTCGCGCCCCTCGCCACTGCCACCGACGACCGCGACGTAGCTGCCAGGACGCGGCCCGTACAAGCCATAGCGAACGTCCTCGTTGGGCGCCGTCAGCACGCGCCGCGTGTGCGTCGCGATGTCGATCTCGATCAGGCTTCCCTGTGCCTCGCCGCGCGCCGTGATCAGGAGGCGCTCGCCGTCGGAGCGCCAGACCGGATAGCGCAACGTCGGCTCGTCGCTTTCGGTCAGCGCGGACGTCTCTGCGCCCGCGGGATCGCTGAGCCAGAGCTGCTGCGAGCCGCTGCGGTCGGACACGAAGGCAACGCGATCGTCGACCGGCGAGAACGTCGGCGCGCCGTCGTTGCCGGTCGAGGGCACGAGCGCGCGGAGCGCAGGCTCGGCCTCGCCGTCGGTGCCGAGCGCGACGGTCGCAAGCTGCGTGCGCAGGCGCGGGATCTCGTAGACGACCGTATCGGATCCGCGCGCGGTGCTCGGATATTCGGCCGGCTGCACGCCGAGCGGCTCGATGCGGCCGTCGCCGATCGACACCGTGTAGAGCGCCTGCGGGCCTGCATGGCTCGACGAGAACACGAGCGCGCTGCCGTCGCGCGTCCAGTCGAAGCCGCGCATGCGGCTGGCCAGATGCGTCAGCTGGCGCACGTCGCCGCCGATCGCGTCGACGATGAAAAGATCGCTATACGGGCTCGCGCCGCGGCGGAATGCGATCTGGCGGCCGTCGGGCGAATAGCGCGCGTCGAGATCGAGATCGGTGTTGTCGTGCGCGTACGGAATCCGGTCGAGCGCGCTGCCGTCGATCGGCACGAGCGTGATCGCCATGTCGGTCGCGGTCGCGCTCGATGGGCGCGTCGCTATGAGGCTGCGCCCGTCGGGCGTCCACGAGAAATACGTGACCGATGCGACGACGCAGCGGTCGATCAGCCGTTCGGTGCCGCCGAACGCCGACGCGAGCAGGATGTCGCATCCGTCGCTGTCCTGCCGCGCGAACGCGATCGACATGCCGTCGGGCGACCAGACCGGATAGAACTCGTTGCCGGCATCGCCTTCGGTGACATCGATCAGGCGCGACTGCGTCAGCGAACGCTGCACGATGCGCGACTCGTGCCGCACCGGATCGACGATCGAGTACGCAACGCGCGTGCCGTCGGGCGATATGCGCGGGTAGTGCTCGGGACCGGGATCGGCCGTGATCGTGCGCTGCGCGCTCGCGTGCCAGCGCGGCTTCAGCTCGGCACTGTCGCTCTGCTGACGGCGCAGGCCCAGCGCGAGCACCGCGACCGTCGCGATGGCGATCGCGCCCAGCAGCCAGCGCCTCGCGAGATGCCGGCGCTTCTCATCGCTTTGCGCAAGCTTTGCCGATTCGTCGGCGTGCGCGCCGGGCGCGAATGCCGCTGCGGTCGAATCGTCGATGAAACGCGCGGGCGCGACGAGCCTGTAGCCCAGTCGCGGCAGCGTCTCGACGAAGCGCGGCGCGTGCAGATCATCGCCGAGCACGCGGCGCAGGTCCTTCACGGCCTGCGTCAGCACGTCCGGCGTCGGACACGTGCCCTTCCACACTTCGTTGAGGAGCTCGTCGCGACTCAGCGTGCGGCCGGCCGCACGCACGAGCTGCAGCAGGACGGCCGCAGCCTTCGGCGTCAGCCGCGGTGCGCCCGGGCTCGTGACGAGACGCAGCGTATCGACGTCGACGACATGCTCGCCGACCGCCAGAAAGCGCGTCTCTTCCGACCGGATGCGAAAGGCTGCGTTCATGCCCGTGGCTTGGCCGCCTATCAACATACGAAGATGATCGTAATAAATGTTGCCGAGGCAAGCAAGTTCGGCAAACCGAAGCGGTGGAATACGGCCACACGCAGGATTTGCCCCCTGTACGGCATCCTCTACCCCAGCCCGACGGGAAAGCGGCGTGTTCGGACGTCGCGGCTGCGCCGAGCCGGGATGCCGGCGCGCCGAAGCGAGACGGCCGCGCCCACGGCGGGCGCAGCCGGACCGGTCGGCACTCCTGAGAACGCGGTAGCAACACCGCGCGCCGCGCCGTCGCTAAACTCCGACCACCCTCAACGCAGGATCGTCCCATGGCCCGCTGGATCAAGCTGCCCGACAGCCGTTTCATTGACGCGAACCGCGTCTGCTTCATCGGAAAGGTCGAGACGTTCCAGCGCATCGACGAGGATGGCAACGATCTCGGCCTCGGCTATGCGGTCTATATCGGGACCGATTTTCCGCGCGAGTCGCAGATCACGGTGACCGGCAGCAAGGACGAGGTGTTTGCGGTGTTGAAGCAGTTGCTCGGGAATGTGCCGGGCGAAGGCGGCTGACGAGCCGGGTGAGGTGGCGCGGGCTTGCCCTCACCCTACCCTCTCCGCAAGCGGGAGAGGGAAGATAAAGAATAGTCGCTGATTTTCCCCTCTCCGCTTGCGGGAGAGGGCTGGGGTGAGGGCACGCTCGCGCAAACATTCCACCAAAAAAAGGGGCCGCAAAAGCGGCCCCTTCGCGTTTCACCGAAAGCGCAAGCCGCATTGCGCGGCTCGCGCGATTCGTCTTATTGCACCGTCAGCGTCACGTCGTCGAGCACGAACGACGTCTGCAGCGAGACGTCCTCCACGCCGAGGAACTTCACGACGACGGTCTGGCCGATGTACGGCGTCATGTTCGCCGTGTGCACGACATAGCCGTTCGCGTGGTTGAGGTTCGACCACGTCGCGAGCGTCGCGAGCACCGTGCCGGACGTGTTGGTGACCTGCACCTTCAGCGTGTCGTACGCGGTCGTCGTCGTCGTTTCAGCCGTGTCGATGTGCAGGTAGTACTGCAGCGTCGCCGACGTGCGGCCGGACGGGATCGTCACGGTCTGCGAGGACGTGTCGGTGTGCGAGCGGCCGTAGCCGTCCATCCACGCATCCCACGAGCCCGCGTGCGGCGGCTCGGACGTCGAGTTGTTGGCGACGCCCGCCGAAAGCGTCCACGGCGCGCTGGCCGTGCCGTTCTCGAAGCCCGTGTTGCCGAGCAGCTGCGTTCCGCCGCCACCGCCGCTCGAGACCGTCACCGGTGCCGAGTGCGAGTTCTGCGAACCGCCGTTGTCGGTCACGGTCAGCGTCACCGTGTAGGTGCCGTTCGCCGCGTACGTGTGGCTCGGGTTCGTCGCCGTCGACGTGCCGCCGTCGCCGAACGTCCACGAGCGCGATGCGATCGTGCCGTCGGAATCGGTCGACGTGTCGGTGAAGTTCGCCGTCAGGCCCGATGTCGTGAACGTGAAGTTCGCGACCGGCGGAATGTTGCCGCCGCCACCGCCGCCGAGATTGTTGATCGCGACGTTGAGGATCATGCTGCCGCGGCCCGACGCGAAGTCATAGCCGACGCCCGCCGTCTCGCCCGAGTTGTTGCCCGACGTGATGTCGTGGAAGTTGCTCGCCGCGAGCGCATAGATCAGCGGCGGCGCGAAGCCGAACGACTGACCCTTCACCGCGAGGACGCGCGCCCACATGCCGGCGAAGATCGGCGCCGAAAGGCTGGTGCCGCCGACCTGCTCGCTGGCGCCGTTGACGATGATCTTCGCGCCGGAGCTGGGGCTCCCCGCGAACGCGACGTCGGCGACGCCACGCTTCGTGCCGCTGACGAGCGCGTTCTGCCAGCTCGGCTTCGGCTCGAATGTCGACGGGCTGCCGCCGGTCGCGCCGTTGCCCGCCGCCAGATCGTTCCACACGACTTCGCTGTTCCACGTCGTCGTCGATGCGTCGAGCCTGGTGCCCGCGACCGCCGTGACGAACTGCGATGCCGCCGGCCAGCTCGGCTTGATGCCGCCGTCGCCGCACTCGTCGGCGCCGGAGTCACCGGTCGAGATCGAGAACGTCTGACCTTGCGACACGCCCTGCGTGAAGATCTGGTCCTGCGAAGCAGCCGAACCGTCGCCCTGCGCCGACGTTTCGCACTCGCCGAGCGAGACGTTGATGATCTTCGTCGCGTTCGCGCCGACGACCGTGTTGAAGTCAGCGGTCAGGTTCGCGTTCGACAGCGTCGGGATGTTGTAGAAGATGATCTTCTGCACCTGCCCGCCGCCCATGCCGACGATGTCCTGGCTGTCGAGGTTCCACTCGACGACGCCCGACGTATCGGTGCTCGTGCCGTTCGTGTTGACGGTCTGCGTCGTCACGGTCGGCAGACCATTTTGCGACGTGAACGTGTTGAGGTCGGTGATCGTCTGCGTGATCTTGCCCTGCACGATGATGCCGACCGGCGTTGCCGATGCATTCGCGACGCCCGAGCCGCCGTAGATCGACGACCATTCGGTCGGGAAGTGACCGGTCACGGCGTCGACCTGGTTCGGATCCTGCACGCGCGCGATCGTGTGCGCCTGGTGCACGGTCTGCAGGCCAAGCACTGCGAGCACGATGTCCGCGAGGTTCGCCGGAACATGCGCATCCTCGGTGTTCGCGAACGCGTCGCGGCCGTCGGCCGTGCGCACGCTGGCGAGCGTCGTCTGGAACGCGCTCTGGATGATGTCGGCGGTGCCGTCGGCCGAGACGAGCAGACGGTTCGGCGCGACGACGACGTTCCTGAAGCCCGACTGGTTGAGATAGTCGACCACTGCCTGGGCCTGTGCGGCCGTCGGCGAGTGCTGGGCCTCGAACTGGCCCGGCTGCATGACGCGCTGCGTGGCGTCGGCGCGTGCGGACGATTCCATGAAGCTGTTCAGCGCGTCGGTGTTGCGTAATTTAAGCGCGACCTCGATGTGGATCGACTTCGTGAACGGCACCATGCCGTTCAACGTGTCACCGCTGCCGAACTGCGTCGCATGCGTTGCGGTGGCGGTCATCGACGGTGCCGGCGCGGCGTGCGTCGGATCGATGCTCATCAACGCAAAGCCGCCAAACGCAATGGCGGCCGCGGCGGACAGCGCGGTACGTCGCAGAATATTTCGCGATCTGTGCATTACTGACTCCCTCAGATAGATGCATGGTTGTGGATCGCCGAAAAGCATCGCGCTGCGACGCATGACCGCATCGCCACCCAGCGCATCCTGTCGGTCCCAACTAACCGACGGGTCATCGAGGCCGTTGAACGCGTGCTCGGAGGCACGCGCCGCGACCTCATGTTCGCAGCGCACTTTCACGGCGGTGAACGCGGCGGATTCCTTGCCCAAGGAACGTCGCCGCAACAACGGTTCTAATCCATCGAACCTTTCGGTTTCCTTTCAGAGGCAACGCAATTTCACAATTGCGGCAAAGTAGTCTCGAAAGATCGAAAACGCGTTCATCTGCGTGAAAACGCGGTGATCGTGCAGCGAACGAGCTCAGCCGACGAATTGCGTCGGCGCTATGCGAGCGGCATCCGCCCACAGGCGGAGCGTCGCCGGCGCGCAGCCGCGTTCAGGCGTCGCGAACGCTATTTCTGCGTCGGCATGCCGAGCACGATCGGCTGCCCGATCGCGTTCGTGCCCGACGCGCGGATCAGCCAGTTGCCGGTGAGGCCCGGGACGCCGACCGGGCTCTGCACGAGGCCGATCAACCCGAGCTCCGGCGCCACGCCGGGGTCGTTGAAACGGGCGATCCACGAGCGTCCCGCGAATGGTCCCGTATCGGCGCTCGCCGGCCGCGCGCCAACGTTCGGCGCCGGATTCGTCAATGCGATCAGCACGTCGCCCGGCCCGTTGACGACGATCGGCACCGGCAGCGCGATCGTCGTGAAGCTGTTCGCCGGCGCCGGCATCGTGTAGCCGACGTACGCGCCAGCGACGTCGGCACCGTTCGACGGATTGCCGTCCGCGTCGGTGTAGATGTAGACGTTGATGTGATCGCCGAGCGCGTTCCAGCCGGCGCCGTCGCCGAAGATCGTCGAGATCGACGTGATCGTGATCGGATAGTCGGCCGGATCCGGCGTGAAACGGTTGAGCCAGAGAAGGCCGCAATACGTCACGCAGCCGGCGCCGATGAATGTCGTCGACAGCGTGTCGATCTGGAACGAGCACGCGCCGTTCTGGCAGAAGACGCCGACGCCGTCGCCGCCCGATGTGCCCTTCACCGCGACGTACATGTGCGCGTCGGGCGCGGCGCCGTTCGCTTCGTGGAACACGAGGTTCGCGAACTGCGCGCCGGAGAGCGTCGGATCGGTCGTCGCCGACACCGCGATCGTCGCGCCGTCACTCGCGTCGAAACCGCCGGCGAAGATCGTGTCCGCGTTCTCGCCGGTACCGGCGAACGCGAACGCTGGCGGATCGACGGTGACGTCGACGCCTTGCGGCGCGTCGACGCTGACGGTCCACGACGACGGACCCGGCAGCGCATCGCGCAACGTGCGCGTCCACGTGCACGGCGTCGGCGCATCGCAGCCGTCGACGTTGCGCAAGCTGGGCAGGTTCAGCATCTTCGGATCGCCGCCGGTCGCGGGATCGGCCGCAAGATAATTCGCGTAGGTCTCGTCGAGCACGAACCCCGCCAGCGCCGCGCGCGTGAGGTCGACGCGACCGCCACCGACGTCGTCGGCCGTCCACGGCGTCGTGAGGTTTTCCTCGGTGCCCGCCGTCGAGGCGGTCAGCATCAGCGCCGACTTGACCTCGGACGGCGTCCACGCCGGATGCAACGCGCGGATCAGCGCGGCCGAACCGGCGATGTGCGGCGAGGACATCGACGTGCCGCTGAAATAGCCGTAGTTGTTTTCGGCCTGGTCGAGCGCCGCATAGATGTTGACGCCGGGCGCGGTGATGTCGGGCTTCGTGACCGTGGTCAGCACGTCCGGTCCGCGCAGGCTGAACGATGCGAGCACGTCGGCCTGTCGCGTTGCCGGCGTGAAATCGACCGTGACTTCGGTCGGCGCGCTAGAGCCGATGTACTGGACGAACGCGGCGCCGGTCGCGAGATCGACGCTGTACGCCGGCAGCGTCGAATTGCCGGCGTTGATGAAGATGAAGCCGCTCTGGTTGTTGTAGATGACCGCGACGAGCGCGCCCGCCGCCTGCGCGTTGTTGATCTTTTCCTCGTACGCGCAGTTGCCGCGCTCGATCAGCGCGACCGCGCCGTCGAAGTAGCCCGGCGGAAATGCGCCGTTGACCGAGCACCCGATCGGGTTCGGCGCGTACCAGCGGATCGGCGCATCGGTCAGCGGCGGGCCGACTTCGAGCCCGGAGCCCGGTATCAGTAACACGCCGCGCGTCGGCGCCGGCGGCGTGCCGGGACCGGTCGCCGTGAGTAGCCCGGTGCCGGAGACGTTCTCATCGTGCGTCGACGCCGCGACCGTCGTGATCCACGGCGAGATGTTCGTGACGCGCCCGGCCGGGTCGTAGCAACCGGCGCGCGTGTTGCCGGCCGCGGCCGCGACGAAGACGTCGGCGGCGAGCGCATCGAGCCATATTTCGTCGCCGTCGCTCCACGGCGAATCGCCCGGCACGCTGCCGCACGTCGGGCCGATCGAGAAGTTCGCGACGTCGACGCGATCGGCGATCGCGTTCTCGACGCCGGCCGTGATCGCAGCGTCGCTGCAGCCGGCGCTGGTGCAGACCTTGTACGTGCGCACGTGCGCGCACGGCGCGACGCCCGACATGAACGTGAACGGCAGCGGCAGCGTCGGCGGCGGATTCGCGTTGCCGTCGATGACGTTTCCGGCCGCCGTGCTCGCGGTGTGCACGCCGTGGCCGTTGCCGGGATCGGCCGAGGGATCGTCGCCGTTGCAAACGCCGTTGCTGTCCGTCGTCGCGCAATCGACTTCGCTGAGGAGCTTCGGGTTCGCTGCATCGAATCCGCATGTCGGATCGTTCGCAAACGACGGGTGTGCGCTGTTGCCGCCCGAATCGATGACGCCGACGACCACGCCGTCGCCGCGCGTGCCGACGCCGCCCGGCACCGACGCGCCGTCCCAGACCGACTCGGCGCCGATGAACTCCGGCCCGCGATACGTTTCGAGCGTGAACGCGCGCGACGCGCGCACCGACGCGACGCCCGGAACGTGCGCGACGCGCTTCGCCTCTTCGGGCGTCAGCGTCGCCGCGATGCCGTTCATCGTGATCGCGTATCGATGCGTGACCGCGAGCGTCCGGCCGAGCGCCTGCGCGATCGCGGCAATGTGCGTCGCGCGCCGGTCGGCGAGATACGCCTCGTAGGCGCGCGCCGCGGCTGAGCCCGCGTCAAGCTTGCGCGACTGCGCAGATGCGATCGCTGTCGCCGGAATGTTCTGCGTGCCGCCGGAGTAGTGCGCAACGCCGGGCTCGGCGAAACGGATGATGTACGTCGCCGGCTGATGCGGATCGGCGATGGTCGCCGTCGCGGCGTCGAGCGCCGGCGACTCGCTCCGCGCGATGCCGCTGCCGAGCAACGCGGCGGCGATCGCGGCGACGAGCGTCGTGGTGCGCAACGGTTGTCTCATGCTCTGGCTCGGCATCCGCTAGCAATACGCGGACGGACCGCGCGAACGGACACTAGATTACGCCATGCGAATGCGCCGCGACGATCCGCGGCGCGCAGTCAGCCGCGAAAAAGCGCTCGACGTCGGCCAGCGTCCGCGTGCGTGGCAACGGCGGCAGCGAGGCGAGGAACAATTTTCCGTACGCGCGCGACGTCAGGCGCGGATCGCAGAGCACGAGCACGCCGCGATCGTGCACATCGCGGATCAACCGGCCCGCGCCCTGCTTCAGCGCGATCACCGCCGCCGGGATCTGCCAGTCCGTGAACGGATTGCCGCCGGCCTCGCGCAGCGCATCGAGCCGCGCGACGAGCACCGGGTCGTCAGGCGCCGCGAACGGCAGCTTGTCGATGACGACGACGCTGAGCGCCTCGCCCGCGACGTCGACGCCTTCCCAGAAGCTCGCGGCGCCGAGCAGCACGCCGTTGCCCGACGCGCGGAACTCGGTCAGCAGCCGATGCCGCGGCGCGGTGCCCTGCACGAACAGCGGAAACGCGACACGCTGCGGCAATATCTCGGCCGCGCGACGCAGCGCGCGATGCGATGTGAACAGCAGAAACGCGCGCCCGCGCGACGCTTCGAGCACCGGCAGCACGGCGTCGAGCACGCGCTCGACGTAATCCGGCATCGCGGGATCGGGCAGGCCCTGCGGCAGATACGCGAGCGCCTGGCGCGCATAGTCGAACGGGCTCTCGAGCGAGAGCGTTACCGGATCCTCGAGCCCGAGCTGCCGCGCGAAATGCTCGAAGCGGCCCGCGACCGACAGCGTCGCCGACGTGAAGATCCACGCCGCATGGCTCTGCGCGCGCATCTCGCGCAGCGGCTGCGAGAGATCGAGCGGCGTCGCGTGCAACGAAAATCCATGCGCGCTGAGCTCGTACCAGTGCACGGCGTCGCGATCGTGCGAATCGCAGACTTCGGCGAGCCGCGCAGCCTGCGTCTCGGCGCGCTCGTGCACGCTGGCGAGGCCGCGGCTTCGTTCCGCGTGCCTGCCGAGTGTTTCGGCAAGGAATGCGAGCGCTTCGCGAAGAGCCGTCAGCTCGCGATCGACGTTCGCGTCGTTCTCGATCTGCGCCATCGCGCCTTTCGGCGGAAACTTGTCGAGCGCGAGCCGCAAGCGCTTGACGGACCAGTTCACCGCATCGACCGGCACGCTGCAGCAGCGCGAGCGCACCGGCGACGCCGGCGCACTCGCCGAGCGTGTCACCCGCGAGCTCGGTCAGCTGGCGCGCCGACAGCGACACCGAGAAGAACTGCCCGGCGAGCTCCGGAATCTGGTGCGCCTCGTCGAGGATGAACGCGTGCGCGCCCGGCAGGATTTCGCCGAAGCCTTCCTGCTTGATCGCAAGATCGGCGAACAGCAGATGATGATTGACGACGACGAGGTCGGCTTCCTGCGCCGCGCGGCGCGCCTTGACGACGAAGCAGTCGTTGAACAGCGGGCACTCGGCGCCGAGGCAGTTCTCGGTCGTCGAGGTCACGCGCGGCCAGAGCGGAGATTCCTCGGGAACATCGGCGAGCTCGGCGCGATCGCCGCGAGCGCGTGCGCGTCGACCACGCGCGGATCGTTTCGAGATCGGCGACCTGCTCGTGCGTCGCGAATCGGCCTTCGGTCCGCGCCTGATCGAGCCGATGCAGGCAAAGATAATTCGCGCGCCCCTTGAGCAGCGCCGCCGAAAGGCGCGCGTCGAGCACGCCGCGGACCTGCGGCAGATCGCGATGGAACAGCTGATCCTGCAGCGTCTTCGTGCCCGTCGAGATGATCACGCGCTTGCCCGACGTCAGCGCCGGCACGAGATACGCGAACGTCTTGCCGGTGCCGGTGCCGGCCTCGGCGATCAGCATCTGGCGATCGGCGATCGCGGTCTCGACCGCTTCGGCCATCGCCTGCTGCGATGCGCGCGGCGCGAAGCCCGGGACTTCGCGTGCGAAAGGTCCTTCGGGACCGAGCAGGTCGGCTGCAGCGATCGCGTCGCTCACATCCGCACGGGCGGCGCGACGCGGCATTCCTTCAGGCGCTGCTTCGCCTGCGCGACGGTCGGCGCGTCGTTCATCGCGAGCCGCGCCTCGACGACGGTCTGCCAGTTGCGCGCGCAGAGACTGCCGACTTTCGGGCCGAGCGTGAAGCTCTTGATCGCGATCGCCTCGGCGTCCTTCCAGTGGCCGCGCAGGATCTCGACCTCGGCCTGGTACTGGAGAATGTCGGGCGCATCGGGCGCGAGCTTGAGCGCGCTGGCGGTCGCGGCGGCCGCGCCATCGAAGTTCTTCGCCGTCTCCGCCGCGTGCGCCTGGTTCAAATAACCGTCGATCGCCGGATCACGCAGCGGCTGCACCTGCACGGACGAATCCTTGCCCATGCTCATGCCCGCCGCGCGGATCGCGCCGACGGCGTCATGGTCGGGGGCCGGGGCGGGCTTCGTCGACGCTTGCGACGGCGCGCTGGGCTGCGTGCAAGCAGAGAGGGCAATGACGCTCGCGGCGGCGAGCAGCAGAAAACGTGCGTTCATGCGTACGGCGACTTCAGTTGCGGATTGCGATCCTGCGAAAAATACACGAAACGCGCGGCGATCGCCTCGAAATCATCGACCGTCGCTGGCCTGCTGCGGTTCCGCGCCGTCGCCGCGGATCCAGTTCTTGAGCTCATCGAGCGGACAATGCGTTTCTTCCGCCGGCGCGTAGCCTGCCACGAACGGCAGCTCGCGCGCGCCGGTGCAGGCCGCGTCGGTGCGCTTGCCCGATTCGGTGTCGATGAACACCATCTCGGTGCCGTCCTTCGGCACGCTCAGCGGCGCGGCGGGCATGCGCTTCATGAGCTCGATCCAGATGCGAAGCGCACCGGTCGCGCCCATCAGGCCGGTCGGCTTGTTGTCGTCGCGCCCGACCCACGCGACCGCAAGCTGCGCGCCCGTGAATCCCGCGAACCACGAATCGCGCTGCGTATCGCTGGTCCCGGTCTTGCCGGCGGCGTGGAGACCGATCAGCCCCGATTCGGCGATCGAATGCGCCGTGCCGCTGATCGCGACCTGCTGCATCGCGTAGGTCACGAGCCGTGTCGCCTGCACGTAATCGCCGGCGCCGGGCTTGACGCCGTAGCGCGTCAGCGGCCGGCCCTTTGGATCGAGCACGCCGCGCACGGCCGTCAGCGGCAGCGCGTGGCCGTCCGCGGCGAGATATTGATAGAGCTCTGCGACGTCGTACGGACTCAGATCCACCGCGCCGAGCAGCAGCGACGGATTCGGATTGATCTCGCGCCCGAGGCCGAACGATTTCAGGAATCCGCGCACGCGATCGACGCCGACGCGCATGCCGAGATGCACCGTCGCGAGATTCCAGCTATGCACGAGCGCATCGATCAGCATCACGTTGCCGTGCGTCTCGTGATCGTCGTTCTGCGGCTGCCAGCGGCTGCCGTTCGGCTGCGGCAGGTCGACGGTCGAATCCTCGATCTGCGTCGCCAGCGAATAGCGCTGCGGCTGCGCGAGCGCGACGAGATAGACGAACGGCTTGACCAGCGAGCCGATCGGCCGCAGCGCATCGAGCGCGCGGTTGAAGCCGGGCTCGTCCGGATCGCGGCTGCCGATCATCGCCTCGACCTCGCCGTCCTTCGCGCCGGTCACGACGAGCGCCGCATCGACGGCCGCGCCGCGCTTGCCGAGCGCGGTCAGCGCCTTGTCGATCGCATCCTCGCCGAGCGTCTGCACCGACGGCGCGAGCGTCGTCATGATCGAAAGGCCGGCGCTGTTGAGCTCCGCGTCCGGATAATCCTTCTGGATCTGCCGGCGCACGAGATCCATGAACGCCGGAAAGCGATCGCGCGGCAATTGCGCGTTCGCGGCGGTGCCGAGCGGCTGCTTGACCGCGGACGCATAGGTCGCGTCGTCGATCAGGCCCGTGTCGTGGAACTGCATCAGCACGATGTTGCGCCGGCCCAGTGCGCGATCGGGATTGCGGCGCGGATCGTAGAAGCTCGGTCCCTGCACCATGCCGACGAGCAGCGCGATGTCCGCGGACCCAAGCCCGCGCAGGTCGCGCCCGAAATAGAACTCGCTCGCCGCCGCGAACCCGTGCACGGCCTGGCCGCCCTGCTGGCCGAGGAACACCTCGTTGACGTACGTCTCGAGGATGCGCTGCTTGTCGTAGCGGAACTCGATGATCAGCGCGAGCAGCGCCTCGTTGAACTTGCGCGTCAGCGTCTGGCCGCGATCGAGGAAGAGGTTCTTGACGAGCTGCTGCGTCAGCGTCGAGCCGCCCTGCACGACGTGGCCCGCGACGAGGTTCGCCCACGCCGCGCGCAGGATCGCGACCGAATCGATGCCGTGGTGATGCTTGAAGTCGCGATCCTCGACCGCCTGCAGGCCCGTCAGCAGCAGCGTCGGCACCTCGCCGAGCTGCACGATGCGGCGGTCCTCTTCGAGCGCGCCGTAGAGCGTCGCGATACGCGCGGGCTCGAGCCGTACCGTCGCGAGCGCCGCGCCGCTGTCGGCATCGACGAGCTTCGCGACGCGGCCCTCGCCGAGCGTCACCGCGAAGCGCTTCTCGCGCTCGCGGCCGTCGAGATAGACGAAGCCGCGCCGCGCGATCGTGAAGCGCGCGCCGTCGCGCGCATAGGTGCCCGGCATCCTTCGCCGCCGCATCTTCGACGATAGCGCGCCGCGTCGAGCTCGATCTTCAGCACGTCGGCCGTCATCGGCAACGCCGGGCGCGAGATCGAGCGCGCGCGCATAGACGCGGCTCGGAATCTCCCACGACAGATCGTCGAACCGCGCGCGCACCTCGCCGTCGAGCCAGATCGCGTAAGGCACGACGAAGCCGATCGCGAAGCCGACGCCGACGAGGATCGGCACGCGCAGGAAGCGCCACAGCAGAGCAAGAAAGGCGAAAACGCGGGCGAAAAAGCTCAAGGCGGGTTCCGGGCGGCGGCTCGGAGGAGTCTACTCGGGCGCGCGTCGCGCGTGGCGAGACGAACCCGAGTCGGCGAGCCTGCTCCTATGTAGCCCTTCTCCCGCGCGCGGGAGAAGGTGCCGGCAGGCGGATGAGGGCAAGCCGAGACGACCTTCTCATCCATCGGCGATAATTGATGCTCCTCTTCCCGGAGTCGCCGCCCGTGCCTTCCAGCTTCTTCGCCGAAACGGCCAACGGGCGCCCATAGCGTGACCGCGCGCAGCATCGGCGAAAAGCCGTTCCGCGTCTGTCTCTTCGGCACGTCGCGCACCGACGGCGCGAAGGCCTCGCGTCGCTGAAGGGCGCGACGCTGCTCGCGCACGCTGGCGACGGGTCGCAAGTCCCGCCCGATTCGACGCGAGTCGATGCACCCGCGAGCGACGATCCGCTCGACGTGCTGCCGTCGTTCGCGCGCGCATTCCCGCGCGAGACGCTGATCCTCGTCCGCTCCGATGCGATCTTGCCGACGCACGCATTCGACCGGCTGCTGCGCGCAATCGAGTTCGACCACGTGCTCGGCGCCGCGGCGCTCGACGACTGCATGCTCGACGACTGCAGGCTCGACGTCGCAGCCGATCGCGACGACGGCGAACGTATCGACGCGCTCTGCTTCGCATACGGCGCGCGCCGGCTCGTCGACGCATCACTGCATCGCGCCGCGCGTCAGCGCATGGCACGGCGAGCGACTCGCCGAGCTCGGCCACGCGTCGCCGGGCGATTCCGATGCGCTCGCCTCGCACGGTTTCCGCTGTGTCGTGCTCGATCATCTCCACGTGCGATCGTCGGCCAGGCCGTCGCGCGTCGACATCGACCCGCGCGATCCGCCGCCGCCCTCGCCTTTCGCGACGCTGCGCGAGCGCATCGCAGCCGCGCTGCCGTCAGGCGCAAACCCCGATAGACCCGGCCTCGATGCGCGACCGGTGCTGCTGCACGTCCTGCACGGCTGGGGCGGCGGCGCCGAACGCTGGGTGCGCGATTTCGCGAGCGCGTTCGACGGCGCGTGCCATCTCGTGCTGATCTCGCGCGGCAGCTTCGCGCGACGCCGGCACGGCGAATGGCTCGAGCTGCACGACGGCGCGCTCCGCGGACCGCCGCTGCATGCGCATCGCGCTGCCGATGCCGATCGCCGACACGGCGCTCGCCGACGGCGCGTATCGCGATCTCGTCGCCGGCATCGTGCGCGACTGGTGCGTCGACGCGGTCGTCGTCTCGTCACTGATCGGCCACAGCCTCGACGTGCTCGCGACGCGCCTGCCGACGTTCGCGGTGATCCACGACCACTATCCGCTGTGGCCGACGCTGCACCGCGATTTCGGCGACGCGAAGCTCCGCTTCGACGATGCGCAACGCGCGCAGGATCTCGCGGCGCTCGGCGCCGACGCCGAGTTCCCGAACCGCGATCCGAAGCACTGGCGCACGCTGCGCGACGCGACAGTATCGACGATGCGCAACGCCGGCACGACGCTGATCGCGCCGAGCCGCTCGGCGCTCGCCAATCACCTGCGTCTCGCACCGGAGCTCGGCGAGCTGCCGCAGCACATTGTCGCGCACGGCCTCGCGGCGTTCCCGGATGCGACCCGCGCGACGATACCCGCGGCGCGCGCGCGTCCGCGCCTGCTCGTACCCGGCCGCGTTCGCCGCGGCAAAGGCGCCGAGCTGCTCGTCGCCGCGCTCGACAAGCTTCGCGAGCACGCCGATCTCTACCTCGTCGGCGCCGGCTCGGATGCGCAGGCGCTGTTCGGCGAGCGCGGCGTGCACATCGTGCTCGAATACAAGCGCGACGAGTTGCCCGCGCTCGTCGCGCGCATCGCGCCCGATGCTGCGCTACTCCTGCCGACGGTCGCCGAAACATTCAGCTATACGCTATCGGAGCTGCGCAGCCTCGGCGTGCCGGTCATCGCGACGCGCGTCGGCGCGCTCGCCGAACGCATCCGCGACGGCGTGGACGGATTTCTGCTCGATCCCGACGCGCACTCGGCAAGCACGCGTGTCGCGGCGCTGCTCGCCGATCGCGCCGCGCTCGACGCCGTGCGAAACACAATGAGCGCGCACCGCGAATCGACGCTCGCCGACATGGCTGAAGGCTACGCGCGCGTGCTGCAACTCGGCTCGCGTCCGGCCGCGCGCTATCCGCTCGCGTTCGCCGATGCGGCGTCGCTCGGCGACGCTGCGCGGGCCGAGACGATCGCGCGACTCGATACGCGCGTGCATGCGCTGCGAGACGACCTCGCCGAAACGCGCGCCGAGAGCGACCGCCGCGGCGAATGGGGCCATTCGCTCGACAGAGAGCTCGGCGAGCGCACACGCTGGGCGCATTCGCTCGACACCGAGCTGCGCGACCTGCGCCCGCGTTACGAGCAAGTCGTCGGCAGCACGTCGTGGCGCATCACCGCACCGCTGCGGCGCTGGAACGCGCGACTCGCCGGCGTGCGCGCGGCATTCGCGTTCCGCACGCAGCACTTACGCTCGACGCTTTCGCGTGTCCGCGGCAGCCTCGCGCAGCGCGGCGTTGGCGGCACGCTCGCGCGCATCGTCGCCGAGCTTCGCGGCAAGGGTCCAACGCGTGCACGCGTGACGTACGCGGCACCGCGCGACGACTTCGCGCGCTTCGCCGTGCCGACGAGCGCGACGCCGCGCGTCTCGATCGTGATCCCGGTCTACAACAAGATCGCGTACACGAGCGCGTGCCTGCGCTCGCTCGCCGAGCACGCCGGCGCGATTCCGTTCGAAGTCGTCGTCGTCGACGACGGCTCGAGCGACCGCACGCAGGAGCGTCTCGCCGACGTCGAAGGCATCCGCGTGCTGCGCAACGCCGAGAATCTCGGCTTCATCGGCTCGTGCAACGCCGGCGCCGCCGCCGCGAACGGCGAGCTCGTGCTGTTCCTCAACAACGACACGCGCGTCACGGCCGGCTGGCTCGAAGCGCTCGTGCGCTGCCTCGACGAAGCGCCGAACGCGGGCCTCGTCGGCGCGAAGCTGATCTATCCGGACGGCCGGCTGCAGGAAGCCGGCGGCATCGTCTTCAACGACGCATCGGGCTGGAACTACGGCCGCTTCGACGATCCGGACGACCCGCGCTACGCGTTCCGCCGCGAAGCCGACTACTGCTCCGGCGCCGCGATCCTGCTGCGCACGCGATCTTTTCCGGCGTCTCGGCGGCTTCGACACGCGCTACGCGCCGGCGTACTACGAGGACACCGACCTCGCGTTCGCGGTGCGCGCGGCCGGCTACAAGGTCTACTACGAGCCGCGCGTCGACGGTCGTGCACTTCGAAGGCGTCACGTCGGGCACCGACACGTCGACCGGCATCAAGCGTTTCCAGACGATCAATCACGCGAAGTTCGCCGAGAAGTGGAAGCTCGCGCTCACGCGGCAACCTGCGCCGGGCACGCCGATCGCGATCGCTTCGTCGCATCGCGCGACGAAGCGCGTGCTGATCGTCGACGCGACGACGCCGACGCCGGATCAGGATTCCGGCTCGCTGCGCATGATCAATCTCATGCGCGTGCTCGGCGATCTCGGCTGCCGCACGACATTCCTGCCCGACAACCGGCTCTGGATCGAGCGCTACACGCCGGCGCTGCAGGCGCTCGGCGTCGAGGCGCTGTACGCACCGTGGGCGGCCGATCCGGTCAAGTTCTTCCGCGAGCGCGGCGCCGAGTTCGATGCGATCGTGCTGTCGCGCCACTACGTCGCGGCGAGCTATCTCGGCCTCGCGCGACTCTATGCGCCGCGCGCGAAGCTGATCTTCGACACGGTCGATCTGCATTACCTGCGCGAGCAGCGCGCGTTCGAGCTCGAGAAGAAACCGGAGCTCGCGACGCCATGCAGCGCGCGACGAAGGCGCAGGAACTGAAGCTGATCCGCGAATCGGACACGACGCTCGTCGTCAGCGACGTCGAGCAGAAGTTGCTCGCGACGCGACGCGCCAGGTGCGCGTGTCGAGGTGCTGTCGAACGTGCACGAGGTGTACGGCTGCCGCAAGCCATTTCGCCGAACGACGCGACCTCGTCTTCGTCGGCGGCTTCCAGCATCCGCCGAACACCGACGCCGTGTCTGTGGTTCGTGCGCGAGGTGTTTCCGCTCGTGCGCGCGAAGCTGCCGGACGTGAGGTTCCACGTGATCGGCAGCAAGGTGCCGGCGTCGATCACGGCGCTCGCCGACGAGCACGTGATCGTGCACGGCTACGTCGAGGACATCGCGCCGTACATGGATGGCTGCCGCGTGTCGGTCGCGCCGCTTCGCTACGGCGCGGGCGTCAAGGGCAAGGTGAACATGGCGATGAGCTATGGGCTGCCGGTCGTCGCGACGCCGCCGGCGGTCGAAGGCATGCACGTCGAGCCGGGCGAGGACGTGATGGTGGCGGCCGATGCCGCGGCGTTCGCCGACGCGGTCGTACGCGTCTACGACGATGCGTCTCTGTGGAGCACGCTGTCGGCGCGCGGGCTCGACAACGTGCGCCGGCACTTCTCGTTCGATGCGGCGCGCGAGTCGCTGAGGCGCATCCTTTCGATCTAGCGCGCCGCGCGTTTCCAGAACGGCGCGATGAACCGATTGCGCGCGCGCCATAGCACGAACGCGCCTGTCGCGAAGCAGATAACCACGGCGACGATCGACGCTTCCGGACCAAACTCGCCTCCGGTCAGCACGTCGCGGCCGTGGAACTGGCTCGCGAACACGCCGTGGGCATCGCCGCCCGACACGCTGGCGCCGAAGATGCCGCCCTCGGTGAAGTTCCAGGCGATGTGCAGCCCGAACACCATCCAGAGCCGCCGCGTCAGCATGAATACTGCGGCGAGCAGCACGCCCGCCTCGAGCGCGATCGCGATGCTGCTCGTCGCCGTCGCGCCGCGGTTGAACGCGTGCAACGCACCGAACAACGCCGCCGAGAACGCGAGCGCGATCCAGCTGCCGAGGCTTTCCTCGACGATGCGGAACACGACGCCGCGCATCAGCACTTCCTCCGTGACTGCCGCGATCACGGCATCGAGCAGCGGATAGCCGAACGCGGTCCAACCGCCGGCCGCGACGACGTCGACGGCGCCGAACAGCCACAGCACGAGCATCGTGAGCGAGAACAGCACGAAGCCGAGCGCGAATCCCGCGCCAAGCTCGCGTGCGGCGCCGGCGCTGCCGAGCTCCACGACGCGGCGTCTCTCGATGACACGCACGAACGCGGCATACGTCGCGAGCGTTCCGACGATGATCAGCAGCGCGCCGATGACACCGGGCACCGAGTGCGGCGCGACGCCGGCGGCCTTGGCCGCGGTCTGGATCACGCCGATCACGAGCGCGAGCGCGACGATCGCGATGACGATGCGGCTCAGCGGAAACTGCAGGAACGCCCAGGCAGCGACCCGGCTGCCGATTGACGGCCAGCGTTGCGTCCACGGAACTCCCCCGGCTCGATGACTGACGCCAGCATAGCAAGCCGGTCGCGCGTGATGGATGCGTTAGAGCGGCGACCAACCTTGCGACGATGTCACGGAACGCCAGGCCGACTCGCCGTCGATGCGAGCCTCGGACCCGAAAAGCCGTTCGCACACGAAAGCAGAGCCACCGTCCCGCGCGTAGGCCAGCGTGCTGGCGCGCGTACCGTACTGCGCACTGCCGCGCACGAACACGGGCGCGAGCAGTCGCTCGAGCTCGATGCCGACGCCGGTTTCGGGTAGCGCAGCGTCGACGGGCTGCTGCTGATCGGTCAGCAAATCGAGGAGCTGCGAGTCGGCGTCGCCTGATGACGCGATCGCTTCGGTGAAACGCTGCTGCAATCGCTCGGTCTTCGGCCAATGCACGCCGATGCGGCCGTTGCTGATCACGTGCACGCCCGTTTCGAGCGACACGCGGTGCCGTGTCCGCAGTGCCGTAGGCCCACGTGCCGTCGCGATCGCCGACGACGAGGTTGAATGCACCGTAGCTTTCGACGTCTGCGTGCACGGCGTCGAGGAACTCGCGCGGCTTCGCGTCGCCGAGCATGAAATCCCGCACCAGCCAGCCGCGCGATTTCGGCGCCGTCGCTGGCAATCCCGTGCGCACGTTCGTGACGGCAGCGTGTCGTCCATCGGAGCGCAACGCGAGCCAGCTGCCGCCGGCGACGAGATCACGGCCGCCGACGATGCGCGCGTCTTCGCTCCACGGTGCAGCGGCTGCGCTCGCGCGCGCTCGAAACTCGTCGCGATTGCCGAGCAGCAGCAGCGGCCTTCCGGGGCACGGCGCGAACGGCGATCAGCAGGAGGCACATGGGTTGCGCGCGGCGGGAGAGGCCGCGCCAAAGGCGCGGGTAAGAGAAACCTTTGCTGCCGCTTCGATTTCCCTCATCCGCCCTCCGGCCTTCTCCCGCGAAGGGAAATCAGCCCTGCTGCGCACTCGGCAGCGCGCGAATGCGCTCGTCGAGCGGCCCGAGACGCGGATTGACGGGGCTCAATTGCTTCGCCGCGTCGAGCGCGCGCACGGCATCGTCGCGACGGCCTTCGCGCACGCGCGATTCGGCCTGATCGAGGAATACGCTCGCGAGCTTCTCGCTCATCGACGCGATCGACGTGTCGGACGGATCGATCTGGCGGACCGTGTCGAGCAGCGCGCGCGCACGTTGCGGCGTGCCGTCGGCGAGCGCCTTGTCGAACAATTCCTTTGCGCGCGCGGGCAGCTTCGCGATGCCGTCCTGCGCATCCTTGTTGTTGCCGTCGATCGCGAGCGCGTCACGATATTTGTCGTACGCGCTGTCGCCGGGCGGGATGATCAGATTCCCCGCGACGACGGCCTGCTGCGCTTCGGCGACGAGCTTCTGCACGCTGGCGTTGTCGGCCGGCGTCAGCTTGGGGCGCGCTGCGGCGATGTCGATGCGCTCGTGCAGCTCGCGGAGGTTGATGCGCGCTTCGCGCAAGTCCGGCAGGTCGGGCGCGAGCTGCGCGGCGCTCGCGAGCAGCTTTTCGGCTTCGCCGGCGTTCTCGCTGTCGATCGCGGCGTTCGCCTGCATGACGAACGATTGCGCGATGCGACGCAGGCCCTCCTTCGCGCGCGCGTTGCCGGCGTCGGTCTTGATGACGCCGCGATAGAGCTCGAGCGCGCTGTCGTCACCGCCGGTCAACCGGCCGGCGCGAACGGCTTCGTCGGCGCGCTGCAGCTTTTCGTCGACCGCGGCGCGATCGGTTTCGCGCGATTGTGCGAGCTGGCCGCGGAGCTCGGCGAGTCCCGGATACGTCGGCACTATCGAAGCGATCGCGTCGATGCGCGCGATCGCGGTGGCAGCGTCGTGCGACGCGAACGCACTCTGCGCCTGCGCGGCTAGCACGTCGGCCGATTTCCTGAGCCCGGCCTGCGCGACGGCGTTCGACGGATCGGCCGCGAGCAGCCGCTTGTACATCGCCGCGGCGCCGTCGTCGCCGAGCACCTTGCCGGCATCGAGCGCGTCTTTTGCCTGATCGAACTGCGCGTCGTTCGTGCCGCTGCCGCTTTCGGCCTTTGCGATCGACTGCGCGAGCGTTTCGACTTCCGCGCCGCCGCCGAGCAGCTCGCGCGCTTCGTCGAGCGAGCGATGCGCGGTCGCGAGATCGTTGTTCTTCAGCGCCTCGTTCGCGCGGTCGAGCAGCTTGCGGCCGACGCGCTCGAGGCCCGCGCGGGCGATGTCGTTGTCGGGATCCTGCGCGCGCGCGGCCTGGAACAGCTCGCGCGCGCTATCCGGTGTGCCGGTGAGGCGGCCTTCGTCGAGCGCGCGCTGCGCGCGCGCGAGCGTATCGTTGAACTCGGTGCGCGGCAGCAGCGTGCGCAGGCGATCCTGATATTTCCAAGCGGCGACGCCACCGATCGCGAGCAGCGCGACGATCGTGATCGCGAGCCACGGACCGCGCGCGTTGCGCGCACGCGCCGCGCGCGCGCGATCGCCGCGCTGACGGTCGTCGGAGACGGCTGCGACGATCTCGTCGATGCGTCCGAGGTTCGGCTCGGCGCGTTCGCGCCGCATGTCGGGGTCGCTCGGCGTCGCGAGCGATGCCGTCGGCGTGTGTCGCATCGATGGCAACGGCGTGTCGCTGGACGACGACGGCGTCGCCGAGAAAAGCCCCATGACCGGCGTCTCGCGCCGGAGCTCGTTCGACGAAAAGGCCGGCGTCACGTTTGCGGCCGGCGCGCCGTTCTCGTATGCGGCAATTGCTTCGGCGACGGCCATGCCGTCCTGAAAGCGATCTTCGGGCTGCTTGGCGAGCATGCGCGAGATCAGCGGCTGCAGGTGCGCGACCGCCTGCGGGAGCTCCGGAATCGGCTGCTGGATGTGCATGATGCCGACCGCGAGCGAATCTTCCGCTTGATACGGCACGCGTCCGACGAGCAATTCGTAGAGCACGATGCCGAGACTGTAGAGATCGCTGCGGCCGTCGATCGACTTGCCGCGCGCCTGCTCGGGGCTCATGTAGTGCGGCGTGCCGACGACGGCACCGGTCTGCGTCATCTTCGCGGCGGGATCGAGCGCGCGCGCGATGCCGAAATCGGTCAGTGCGGAGGAATTGTCATCGCGCAGCAGGATGTTGTCGGGCTTGACGTCGCGATGGACAAAGCCTTTCTTGTGCGCGTAGTCGAGCGCGGTCGCGATCTCGCGGATGACGCGGAGCGCAAACGGCACCTCGTGCGGCACGCCGTCCTTGTGCAGCACGGGACCGCCGCCGAGATACTCCATCGCCATGTAGTGGTAATCGCCATCGCGCCCGACATCGTGGATGCCGACGACGTGGCGATGGTGCAGCTTCGCGGCGATTTTCGCTTCACGCAGGAACCGCTCGCCGAAGTTCGGATCGGCGAGCAGCGCCGGCGACATGATCTTGAGCGCGACCTCGCGATCGACCGACTGCTGCACGGCGAGATAGACGGTCGCCATGCCGCCGCGGCCGAGCTGGCGCAAGAGACGGTAGCCTCGGATCTCGATCACGTGACGGTCACTTCCTGCGGGAATTTCGTGCGCCAAGGCGGAGCGATCGGCGGTGTTGGCACTTTACCATGTGGACAATTCGCGGCCGCCGGAGGTTCGTCTCGCTTGCGCTCGCGAGACGCGCGCGAGAAGCCCCTCATCCGCCTTCGGCACCTTCTCCCGCGAGCGGGAGAAGGGAAGGCCAGCGGGCTCAGGTGACGCGACGCGCCTCGAGCACGTTCGGCACGGTCGCAAGTCGCGCGAGCAGACCCGAAAGCTGCCCGAAATCGGTCACGCGAAGCGCGAAGTTCATCTCGGCAAGCCCCTGCTTGCGATCGACCTGCGTGTTGATCGCGATCAGGTGCGCATTCGCCGCGGCGATCACATTCGTGATGTCCTTGTGCAGCCACTTGCGGTCGTAGCCGCGCACGACGACGTTGACCTCGTACGCGTGCTCCTTGCGTTCGCCCCACTCGACTTCGATCACGCGGCCTGCGTCGCGCTCGCGAAGGCGCGCGAGCTGCGTGCAGTCGGCGCGATGCACGGACACGCCGCGCCCGCGCGTGATGAACCCTGCGACCGCATCGCCCGGTAGTGGCTGGCAGCACTTCGCGAGTTGCGTCATCAGGTTGCCGACGCCTTCGATGACGATCGCGTCCTTGCCGCGCACCGGCGCGCGCGGCGGCGCCGGCGCGTGCGGCGTTTCGGACGGCGGCGGCGCAAGCGATTCGTGCAGCGCGCGCGCCACCTGGCCCGGCGATATGTCGCCGAGCGCGAGCGCTTCGAGAAGCTCTTCCTGCGTATGCAGCTGGAATCGCGTCGGCAGCATGTCGATGTTCGCGTGATGCAGCGCGAGGCGCTTCAGCTCGCGGTCGAGCAACGCGCGGCCGGCGGCGAGATTCTGCGCATGGTCGATGCGCTTGAACCACGTGCGCACCTTCTCGCGCGCGCGATGCGTCGCGAGATAGCCGTGATGCGGCGAGAGCCAGTCGCGGCGCGGCTCGATCGTCTTGCCGGTCAGGATCTCGATGCGATCGCCGCTCGCCGGCTGGAATGTCAGCGGCACGATGCGGCCGTTGACCTTCGCGCCGCGGCAGCGGTGGCCGACGTCGGTGTGGATCGAATAGGCGAAATCGAGCACGGTCGCACCGCGCGGCAGATCGACGACGAGGCCCTTCGGCGTCAGCAGATAAACGCGATCCTCGATGACCTCGGTCTTGAAGCCGGCGAGCAGCGCCGCGTCGTCCTCGCGCGCCTCCTTGCCTTCGAGGAGCTGGCGCATCCAGGCGATCTTCCGCTCGAAGCTCGCGTCGGCACCGCCGCCTTCCTTGTAGCGCCAGTGCGCGGCGAAGCCGAGCTCGGCGTGGCGGTGCATCTCTTGCGTGCGGATCTGCACTTCGAGCGTCTTGCCGTGCGGGCCGACGACGGCCGTGTGCAGCGACTGGTACTGGTTGCCTTTCGGGCTTGCGATGTAGTCGTCGAACTCGCCCGGAATGTACGCCCACAGCGAATGCACGACGCCGAGCGCGGCGTAGCAGTTCGCAAGGTCGTCGACCAGGATGCGCAGCGCGCGCACGTCGTACAGATCGGAGAACTCGACGCCCTTCTTCTGCATCTTTCGCCAGATCGAATAGATGTGCTTCGGGCGTCCGGCGATGTCGGCCTTGATGCCGGCCTTCTCGAGCGCGCCTTCGAGCATCGATTTCGATTCGGCGATCCAGCCCTCGCGATCGCCGCGGCGCTCATCGAGCAGGTGCGCGATGCGCTTGTAGACATCGGGCTGCAGATAGCGGAACGCGAGATCCTCGAGCTCCCATTTGAGCTGCCAGATGCCGAGCCGGTTCGCGAGCGGCGCATGGATGTCGGCCGTCAGCTGCGCGAGCGCGCGGCGCTCGTCGTCGGGAAGCTTCGCGGCCGCGCGCATCTCGACGAGCTGGCGCGCCAGCAGGATGAAGACGACGCGCAGGTCGCGGATGATCGCGAGCAGCAGCCGTCGCAGGCCCTCGGTGCCGCCGGTGTTGCCGCGCGAGGCGTAGAGCGACCAGACGCGCCCGGCGGCCTGCTGGCCTTCGACGAGATTGCGAACATCGGCCGGGAACGCCGCGAGCTCGGGATCGTTCGCCGGCACGCCGCATTCGATGAGCGCGTGCACGATCGTGCCCGCCATCGCCTCGGGGCCGACGCCGAGCTCGCGGATCAGGTCGAGCGTCGCCAGGAGCTGCGGGCGGCGCTTTTCCCAGTCGGCGCCGAGCGTGCCAGCGCGTGCGTCCGCGAACGCACATGCGCGCGCGAGCGCATCGGGGGCGCCGGTGACGGGCGCGGCCGCGAGCCAGTGCTCGAGCGTCTGCCGTGGATCGGAGGGGCGTTTCAAGGACGATCAACCGACGGCGCGCAAGGCGCCGTCACGAAGCCAGGGAGGAGTAGCTTACGACCGGCGGCCGCCGCGAGTGCGGCGGCGCGCAACCGGCCGGCGGCGATTTACTGCCCGCCGTGCATCCAGGGGAAACCCAGCGAGACCGGCAGGAAGCCGAAGGCGACGTCGTCGCCCTTGAAGCGGTCGCCACCGACGCTGCCGACGGTTGGGTCGATCAGCATCGAGATCTCGACGGCCGGCTCGTTGACCGGCGGCGGGGCGCCGACGATCGGGCGGATGAACGCCATATAGAACGAGAGTCGCGAGGAGCTCGGCGGCGCACCGACAACGATCGGGAAGTTGTTTGCGGCGTAAGCGCTGACGAACGGGCCGTTCAGCGTGCCGCTCGACGGTGCGTTGGCGCAGACGCTGGCGGTGAGCGTGGTCGGCAGCGAGCCGAGCACGCACCACTGGCCCGTATCGCCGAGATAACCGCCGCCGACGCCGACGACGCCGCGGCTGTAGGCCTCGACGAGCTTGTACTCGGTCGCATTCAGGGTCTGCGGCTGGCGGGTCGTGTCCGGCAGCACCGGACCCGTATCCTGGATACCGCCGGTCGGCAGGCCCCAGCGCGCGTCGACGCGCACGACGTAATAGAAGTTGACGCTGTCGGTCGCGGTCCAGATCGTCGGCGCGCGCACGGATGCACCCGCGGCGGCCGGCAATGCGCCGACGGCGGCGCCGCAGCTGACGTCTTCGGCAGCGCGCGCCGGCTGGGAAGCCGAGGGCGTGCATGGATCGGTCGGGACCTGCGTCCAGTCCGGCGCGCTCCAGCTGAAGCCCTGGCCCGGAACCCAGTTCACGAGGTTCGTGAACTGCTCGACCATCTTCGAATCGAAACCGCTCTGCATCAGGCCGTCGCTGAGCGGCTCGAGGATTTCGCCTTCGGCGCCTGAAGCGTGGCACGTCAATGCGGAGCCGATCGTGCCCTGCGCATTGCGACCGATCGAGAGCGTACCGCTGCCGTATCCGACCGAACGGATGTCGATCGCACCGGGGAATCGCCACTGGCCGTGCTGCGGGACCACGTTGATATTGGTCACCATCGACTGACCCTCAGCGGCGACATTCGCGCACGCCATGAAGCCGGTGGTGGCGACGCTGAGCGTCGCGGACGAGCCGCCATTGGTGTAGGTGAAGCCGGGCGGCGACTGAAGATCGAGCGGCGCCTCGTCGTTGACCTTGACTTGCGCAGCTGCGCAGATGACGGGAGCGAAGAGGGCGGAAGCGGCGAGACCAGCGAGAATACGTACAGCGGACGTCTTAAATGCGGGCATTTCCTAGTACTCATCAATTGCGGTGTTGCACGCGCCACTAGCGCCGCCATCTCGGAGGCGCGATCCTTTTAACGCGAACTTCTTCCCTATTGCCCCGGGGCAGCCTGCGGTCTTCTTGGCCACGCAAACGTGGACCCTGTACCGTCATGCTACACTCGGACCGCCGCATTCTAGCCGCTAATGCTGCCGCGCGCACCTTCTCAAGTTCATAGAAGACAAGGATTTTTGCGGTCGCGGTCACGAACCGACATCCCTGCGATAAAAAACATGCGCACTTTTCCAAGTGTTCTTCCCGCTGTGCTTGCCCTATTCGCCACGGTTGCTGCCGCCCAGACGCCGCCGCAACAGCCGGCCACGCTCGAAGAGCGGATGTCGCAGGCCGACCTGAAAGCGTCGGGCCTCGATCATCTGTCGCCCGAGCAATTGAAGTACCTGAACGAGTGGCTGCGCACGCATGGTGCCGGCGCTGGTACGCAGGTCGTGACGGCGAACGGCCAGCCCGTTTTCTATCCCGATACGTCGTCCCGCGAGGTGGTCGAAAGCCATATCGCCGGCTCTTTCACAGGCTGGCATGGGCACACCGTCTTCAAGCTCGACAACGGTCAGGAATGGAAGCAGGCCGAGTCCGGCGCCTACGACGCCGGCAAGTACGAAGATCCGATCGTCCGCATCAAGCCGATGCTGCTCGGCAGCTGGCTGATGTACGTCGAAGGCTGCGGCTGCAGCGTGCGGGTCAACCGCGTCAAATAAGCTGAACGCGTTCAGCTAGCGCGCATCGCTAGGCCGATGCGCGCAAGCCTTCGACGAGTTTCGCGAGCCGCTTCGGCGACACGGTCTCGGCCGTGCGCAGCTCCTGCGCGAACGTCGACACGCGCAATTCCTCGACCAGCCAGCGCAGCTCCTCGAGCGCGGCTTCGTCGCCGCGCGTCGCACGGAGCTTGAGATATTCGCGCCAGTAGAGCTGCACGCCGAGCATGCGCGCCTGATCGCGCGCGGGATCCTGGCGCAGGCGCTCGGCACGCAGCTTCATCGCACGCAGGTACCGCGGGAAATGCGCAAGCCGCGCGCGCGATGTCTCGCGCACGAAAGCCGGGCGCAACAGCTCGCCGAGCTGATCGCGCAGATCATCGTAGTTCGCGCGCGCGAAGCCGAGCAGCGGCGGCTCCATCAACGGCTTCAGCTCCGCATAGCCCGCGATGATCTCCTCGACGATCGCCATGCGCTCCATCGCGGTCGCGAAGAGCACGCGCGCGATGTCTTCGTTGAGACGCTCGAACGCATCGCGCGCGCGCACGTCGAGATCGCGCGCGGCGACGAGCTCGCGCAGCGCACCTTCGACGAGATCGGCACGCAGCGACTCCGCGCTGCCGAGCGGCGCCCACTTCAGCATCAACGCGTTCTGGAGCGGCAGCTGCCGCCGCGCGTGCTTGATGCGCTCCGCAAGCGCCTGCCGCAATAGCCGCTCGACCCCGGAACGGTGCGCCGCGACCGCCTCGTCGCGCCGCTCGAAAACGCGCAGCGCGACGCTCTCGCCGAGATCGACGAGCGCCGGAAACGCGGTCAATCCACCCGGCGAGATCACTCGATCGGGAATCTCGTCGAAATCGAATGTCTCGACGTGCTCGCGCGTCAGCTCGACATCGGCGCGACGCGAGAACGCGACGCGCGCAGCGCCGGTCCATTCGCGCTGGATCTCGGCAAGATCGCGACTCTCGGCGAGCGTGCGGCCGCTGTCGTCGTGGATGCGAAAGTTCATCGCGAGATGCGCGGGCAATTCGGCGCTCGCGAACTCGCTCGCGCCGATCGCGACGCCGGTCACGCGCGCGAGATAGCCGGCGAGCGCGGCAGCGAGCGGCTCGTCGCGCGGCGACTCGGCCTCGGCGAACGCGCGCGCGAAATCGGGCGCCGGCACGAAATTGCGGCGCAACGCTTTCGGCAGCGCACGGATCAGCTCGGCGACTTTTTCGGGCAGCAGGCCTGGCACGAGCCACTCGCAGCGCGCCACCGGCACCGCGTTCACGAGCGCGAGCGGCACGTGCAGCGTCACGCCGTCGGCGGGATCGCCGGGCACGAAGCGATAGCTCAGCCGAAGCTTGTGACCCGCAACATCGAGCTGCGCCGGAAACTCGCGCGCACCGATGCCGGGCGACTCGGCGAGCACGTCGGCGAGCGACCAGCGCATTGCGGCCTGCTGCTGCGGCGTCGCTTTCAGATACCACGCGTCGAGCGCGGCCGCGGTGTGGATGTCGTCGGGAATCTTGCCTGCAAAGAACGTCGCGAGCGCGTCCTCGTCGCGCACGAGCCCGGTGCGCCGGCGTTTCGCTTCGAGCTCGTGCGCCTCCGCGAGCACGCGCGCGTTCGCACGCACGAAATCGGCGCGCGCATCGATCTCGCCGCGCGCGAGCGCCTCACGCACGAAGACTTCGTGCGCCTGCTTCGGATCCTGCCTGCCGAACGTCACGGCGCGCTTCTCGACGAGCGTCAACCCGAACAGCGTGACCTGCTCGAACGCGACGACCGCGCCGCGCTTCTTCGACCAGTGCACGTCGCGCCAGCTCTTGCGGACAAGATGCGCCGCCTGTTGCTCGATCCACGCGGGCTCGACGCGCGCGCAGAGCATGCCGTAGACCTTCTGCAGATCGAGAATCTGGCCCGCGAGCACCCATGGCGGCTGCGATTTGGCGAGCGAGGAGCCCGGGAAGATCGCAAACGTGCGCTCGCGCGTGCTGCGATACGTGCTGCGCTCGGTCTTCATGCCGACCTGCGTCGGCCAGCCCGAGAGCAGGCAGCGATGCACTTGCTCGTATCGATCAGTGCTCAACGCCTCCCCGTCTGCGTTTAAGCCCTCCCCTTCAAGGGGAGGGTTTGGGTGGGGATGGTTTTCGCGCGACGCCCCACGCTTGCGTTGCGCCGACACCATTCCCTCCGCCGCCCTCCCCTTGAACGGGAGGGAGTCTGGTTGCGCCTTGTCCAGGCTCCATCTCAATTCGTCGCTCACGAGCACTAGCAACTGCCGATGCAACTCGCGCCACTCGCGCATGCGCATGAACGAGAGAAAATGCGCCTCGCACCAGTCGCGCAACTTCGATTGCGTCAGCTCCTCATGCGCAGCGGTGTATGCAGTCCATAGCTTCAGCACGCCCGCGAAATCGGACTTCGGATCGGCAAAAACCGCATGCGCCTGGTCGGCCGCCTGCCGCGCATCGGCCGGCCGCTCGCGCGGATCCTGGATGCTGAGAAACGAGGCGAGCACGAGGAGCTCGCGCAACGCGCCGCGCTGGTCGGCCTCGACCAGCATGCGGCCGAGCGCGACGTCGATCGGCAGCCGCGCGATCGTGCGGCCGACCGTCGTGAGCTTCCGGTCGTCATCGATCGCGTCGATTTCGGAAAGACGCCGATAGCCGTCGCCGATCGCGCGCTCAGACGGCGCCTCGACGAATGGAAAGTCAGCGACGTCGCCGAGCTTCAGCGCGAGCATGCGCAAGATCACGCCGGCCAGCGACGAGCGCAGGATCTCGGGCTCGGTGTAGCGCGGCCGCGCCAGGTAATCGTCTTCGCCGAAAAGCCGGACACAGACGCCGGGACCGATGCGACCGCAACGTCCCTTGCGCTGATCGGCGGCGGCCTGCGAGATCGGCTCGATGTGCAATCGTTCGAGCTGATTGCGCTGGCTGTAGCGCTTGACGCGCGCGGTGCCGGTGTCGATCACGTAACGGATGCGCGGCACGGTCAGCGACGTCTCGGCGACGTTCGTCGCAAGCACGATGCGCCGCTGCGGACCCGGCCGGAACACGCGATCCTGCTCGGCCGCCGAAAGCCGCGCGTACAGCGCGAGCACTTCGGTCTCGCGATACTTGCGCCGCGAGAGGGCAAGATGCGCATCGCGGATCTCGCGCTCGCCCGGCAGGAACACGAGCACGTCGCCGCGCGGATCAGACGCCGTGATCTCGTCGGCCGCTGCGACGATCTCTCCGGCGATGCTCGTCTCGCCGCGCTCGGGCGGAGGACGCCAGCGCACCTCGACCGGATATGCGCGTCCTTCGACCTCGACGACCGGCGCATTCTCGAAGTGCGTCGCGAAGCGTGCCGTGTCGATCGTCGCCGACGTGACGATGAGCTTCAGATCGCGCCGCTTCGCGAGCAGGCGTTTGAGATAGCCGAGCAGGAAATCGATGTTGAGGCTGCGCTCGTGCGCCTCGTCGAGGATGATCGTGTCGTACGCGCCGAGCCACGGATCGGATTGCGTTTCGGCGAGCAGGATGCCGTCGGTCATGAACTTGATCAGCGACGCGTCGGAGACCTGATCGGCAAAGCGCACCTGGAAACCGACGAGATCGCCGACCTGCGTGCCGAGCTCGCTCGCGACGCGCCGCGCGACCGCACGCGCCGCGATGCGTCGCGGCTGCGTGCAGCCGATCAGGCCCGCTGTGCCGCGCCCGGCGGCGAGGCAGAGCTTCGGGAGCTGCGTCGTCTTGCCCGAGCCGGTTTCGCCGGCGAGCACGACGACCTGGTTGTCGCGGATCAGGCGGACGATCTCGTCGGCCTTCGCGGTGATCGGCAGCGTTTCGTCGAGCGTGATCTCAGGGACTCGGGCGGCGCGCGCGCTTCGCCTGGTCGCTGATGCTTCGATGTCGGCGTCGAGCGCGTCGAGCTCCGCCGCCGCAGGCTCGGGGCGAGCGGACGAAAGGCGCCTCCAGCGCGCGAGCAGGCGGCCGAAGTCGCGCGCCATGACGGAATCCAGCGCGGTGCGGAGGGTTTTGAGTTTCGACATCGGGGTAATTATCGCGGCGAACGCGGGAGTTCGCTGCTTGGTTATTTTGGGTTTTATTGGCGCGAACCAAGGCTGCCCTCACCCTAACCCTCTCCCGCAAGCGGGAGAGGGGATAAAGCAGCGCGATTCGGAATCAACGGTCTGCTTCTGCGGCAGGGACTGCCGCGCTCTGCTCTTCCGGGTCCCCTCTCGGCCGCGGCGAGCAGGTGGAGGAAATAGCCGCGCAGCGGTGGCCGCGCAGGATGCGCGGCGTTCGACGAGAGCACAGGGATGTGCTCCCGGCGAACCCCGGAGCCTGCTCGCGTAGTCACGCGGGCAGGGATGCCCGCGTGACCGCGGCCGCGAGGGTGCCTTTTTCTTTGGTTACTTTCTTTTGGGCAAGCAAAAGAAAGTAACTGGCGGCCATGGATGGCCGACAAACCACACACGGACGTGAGTCGGTTATCGCAACAAAACCCGAACACAAACCAACACCATCCCCACCCAACCCTCCCCTTGAAGGGGAGGGCTAGAGCTACAGCGTCCGCCGCGGCGGAATCAGCAAATCGCCGAACAGCAAACCCGCGACGATCGCCACGAGCAGAGTCACGAGCGTGATCGCCGTATCAAGCCCGAGCCACACATCGCGCTCCAGCACGAAACTCAACGACCGAAACCCGACACTCCCCGGCACCAGCAGGATGATGCCCGGCTCGCGCACCAGCGCTCCCGGCCGATTCGCAACGCGCGCAAACAGATTGCTCGCCGCACCTACCGTGAGACTTCCGAGAAACACGCCGAACGCCGGCGCGTTGTACACCTCGCCGAGCTGCGTGCACGCATAGCCGAGCACGACCGAGGCGATGACGACGGGGACATAACGCGTCGGTGCGCGGAACAGCACCGCGAATGCGAAGCCGGCCGTCAGCACCGCGGCCCACTGGGTCCACATCGGCAGCGGCGGCTCGGTGATCGCCGCCGGGATGAGACCGAGCAGCGCGCAGAGCTGCGTTGCGGCGAGCGTGCCGAACGCAAGCTTCAGCAGCGTCGCCATTGCGCCCATCATGCGCGCGGTGCCGGAGATGAGGTGCTGGCTCGAAAGCTCGCGCACTGCAGTCGTCAGCGTCATGCCGGGCATCAGCACGATCAGGCTCGCGATGATCACGGGACGCACCGTGATCGGCGCGACGTAGACCGCAACGAGCGTCGCGATCACCGTGGCAAGCAGCGCCGAGATCGCCTCGGACGCCGCCGCGATGTTCGGATGCTTGACCGAAAGCCCGTCGATGACGCCGATGATCGCGCCGACGAGGCCCGCCGTCGCGATGCCCTTCCAGCCGGTTTCGAGAATCGCGGCGATGCTCGCGGCCGACACCGCGAAGCTCGCGACGATCCACCCGCGATGCGCCGCGCGCTGCGACTGCCGGAACTGGCGCAGCCGCCAGCGTCCGGCCGAGAGCTCGAGGCGTCCGTCAATGACCTGGTCTGCGATCTCGTCGATCTGGCAGAGGCGCTTCAGATCGACCGAACCTGGCGGCAGGCGCACGACCTGCGTCGTCTCGGCGAGATCGTCCTCGCCGTCGAGATCGGCAAACGACATCACGATCGAGGTCGGCGTTGCGAGCACGTTGCACGTGAGCCCGAGCCGCGCGCCGACAAGATTGATGACATCCTCGAGGCGCGGCGCCGCCGTGCCGTATTCGTGCAGGCGCTTGGCGAGATCGATGACGAAGCCGATGCGCACCTTGAGCGGCGCGCGCATGTCGGAGTCCTGATTCATATCCTGCATAATGCCGCGCTTTCGCGAAGACGGGAACGCGGCATGGGCATCGGCGAAGCCTGCTCGATCGGCGCTGCGCTCTCGTGGGCCGGCGGCGTGATCGTCTACAAGCGGCTCGGCGAGACGCTGCCGCCGCTGACGCTGAACCTCGTCAAGAACCTCATCGTGCTGGCGATGGTCGCGCCGACCGTGCCGCTCGTGCACGGGCTCGCATGGCCGGCGCTATCGGCGTATGCGATCGGCCTTGCGATCGTCTCGGGCATGCTCGGCATCGCGGTCGCGGACACGCTGTACTTCAAGGCGCTGAACACGCTCGGCGCGGGACGCATGGGCGTCGTCGGCAATTTCTACAGCCCGTTCGTGATCGTGCTGTCGTTCCTGCTGCTCGGCGAGCGGCTCAACGCGCTGCAGATGGTCGGCTTCGTGCTCGTCAGCGGCGGTGTGCTGGTCGTGTCGAGCCACGATCCGCAGCGCAAGCTTTCGCCGGAGACGTTGCGCAAGGGCGCACTGTTCGGCGTTGCTGCCGTGTTCCTGATGGCGGCGGCGATCGTCATGATCAAGCGCGTGCTCGAAGGCGCGCCGCTGTTCTGGATCGTGCTGCTGCGGCTCGTCGGCGGTGTCGTCGGCATGCTCGTGCTCTTCGTGCTGCGTCGCGAGGCACCCGCACTCGGCGCGCGCGCGAAGGCGAAGCTCAACTGGCCGCTGCTCGCGCTCGCGGCGTTCCTCGGCCAGTACGTTTCGATGGTGCTATGGATGGCGGGCTACAAATACACCGAGGCATCGGTCGCAGCCGTGCTGAACGAGACCGCGTCGGTGTTCATCGTGCTGCTCGCGGCGGCGTTCCTGCACGAAGGGCTCGATGCGCGCCGCATCGCCGGCGTCGCGTGCACGCTATCCGGCGTCGCGTGCATGCTGTTCGCCTGATAGCGCGCGGCCTGCTAGCCTTCGCGCATGGCCGCACCGGGAACCTTGACGCTCGATGCGAACGGACGCGCGGTCGCCGCGGGCGACTGGACGCTCGCTTCGGCACCGGCGCTCGGCAAGCGCATCGACGATGCGAAGCGGCGCGGCACCGCGGCTGGCGTCGACGCCAGCGGAGTCAGCCGTCTGGACACGGCCGGCGCGGAGCTGCTGCTCGATCTCGCCGGCAAGCGCGAAGGCATCAGCGGGCTCGATGAAGGCCGCGCCGCGCTCGTCGACGCGGTCGCCAAGGCGCAGACGAATGCGGTCGCGGAGCCGCCGCCGGACGATGGCGGGTTTGTCGCGCTGCTCGCGCGAACCGGCGCCGCGGTCGAGAACATCTGGGACGACGTCGTTGCGCTCGTCGGATTCATCGGGCTGATACTCGCGACGCTCGCGCGCGTCGTGCCGAATCCGCGCCGCTGGCGCCTCACATCGGTCTTCTTCCACATCGAGCAGACCGGGCTCGATGCGGTGCCGATCGTCGCGTTGCTCTCGTTTCTCGTCGGCGCGGTCGTCGCGTTTCTCGGCGCGACCGTGCTGCGCGACTTCGGCGCGAGCGTGTTCACGGTCGAGCTCGTCGGCTATTCGTTCCTGCGCGAGTTCGGCGTTCTCTTGACCGCGATCCTGATCGCCGGCCGCTCCGGCAGCGCGTTCACGGCGCAGATCGGCTCGATGAAAGCGCGCGAGGAGATCGACGCGGTCCGCACGCTCGGCCTCGATCCGGTCGAAGTGCTCGTGCTGCCGCGCGCGCTCGCGCTCCTCGTCTCGATGCCGCTCCTGACCTTCATCGCGATGATCGCCGGCATCTTCGGCGGCGCGATGGTCTGCGTCTGGTCGCTCGACATCTCGCCCGGCATGTTCCTGACGCGCTTCCACGAGACGGCGCATGCGCGGCATTTCTGGGTCGGCATGAGCAAGGCGCCGCTGTTCGCATTCCTGATCGCGGCGATCGGCTGTCTGGAAGGCTTCAAGGTCGAGGGCAGCGCCGAATCGGTCGGCGAGCACACGACGTCGAGCGTCGTGCAGTCGATCTTCGTCGTGATCCTGATCGATGCGCTGGCGGCGATCTTCTTCATGGAGCTCGACGTATGAGCGAGCGCGAAAAGGTCATCGAGGTGCGCGGCCTGCGCAACCAGTTCGGCAGCCAGGTCGTGCACGAGAATCTCGATCTCGATGTCTACAAGGGCGAGATCCTCGGCATCGTCGGCGGATCCGGCAGCGGCAAGTCGGTGCTGCTCCGATCGATCATCGGCTTGAACCGGCCGGCGGCCGGCAGCGTCAAAGTGTTCGGGCAGGAAGTCACGAAGCTCTCCGACCGCGAGCGCACCGCGATCGAGCAGCGCTGCGGCGTGCTGTTCCAGAACGGCGCGCTCTTCTCGTCGCTGACCGTGACCGAGAACGTCATGGTGCCGATGCGCGAGCATCACGATCTGCCGCAGTCGCTGATGGTCCGGCTCGCTGCGCTCAAGATCGCGCTCGCGGGTCTTCCGGCAGAGGCCGGTGCGAAATATCCCTCGGAGCTATCGGGCGGCATGGTCAAGCGCGCAGCGCTCGCTCGCTCGCTCGCGCTCGATCCCGATATTCTCTTCCTCGACGAGCCGACGTCGGGTCTCGATCCGATCGGCGCAGCGGCGTTCGATGAGCTGATCCTGACGCTCCGCGAAAGCCTCGGCCTCACGGTGTTCCTGATCACGCACGATCTCGATACGCTGTACACGATCTGCGACCGCGTCGCGGTGATCGCGCAGAAGCGCGTGCTGATCGCCGATACGCTCGACAAGGTCGAGCGCTTCGACGAGCCGTGGGTACAGGAATATTTCCAGGGGCCGCGCGGGCGAGCGGCCGAGCATGCGGCCGAACATGCCGCGCAGCGGGATTGACGCATGGAAACGAGAGCCCACCACGTCATCATCGGCGCCTTCGCGATCGGCGTCTTCGTGCTCGCGCTCGCCTTCGTGATGTGGCTGTCGAAATCGAGCATCGACCGCGAGTTCGCCTACTACGACATCATCTTCACCGAAGCCGTCACCGGGCTCGGCAAGGGCGGCACGGTCCAGTACAACGGCATCAAGATCGGCGAGGTCGCGCAGCTCTCGCTCGCGAAGGACGATCCGCGCAAGGTCATCGCGCGCATCCGCGTCGATTCCGATGCGCCGATCAAGCTCGACACGCGCGCCAAGCTCGGCCTGCAGGGCGTGACCGGCGTCGCCTATATTCAGCTCTCGGGCGGCGCGCCGACGAGCCCGCCGCTGAAGCCGACGCCGGACAACCCGGTGCCGATCATCCCGTCGGAGGAATCGGCGCTCGGAAAACTGCTCGCGTCGGGCTCCGACATCGTCACCAGCGTCAACGATCTGCTGGTCCGCGCGAACGAGGTGCTTTCGCGCGAGAACATCGATCGCATCTCGAAGACGCTGGACAACCTGCAAGGCATCACCGGCACGGTCAACGACCAGCGCGCCGATCTTTCGAACGCGCTGAAGCAGCTGGCCGATGCGACCGGCCAGCTGAAGCACACGCTGACGACGCTCGATACGATGGCGACGACGACGAATGACCTGATGCGCAACAACGCGCGCCAGGTGCTCGACTCGACGAACAAGGCGCTCGCGTCGATCGACAAGGTCGCGACCACGACGGACCGGCTGATCACGGACAATCAGGCCTCGATCGGCGAGTTCACCGATCAGGGCCTGCGCCAGCTCGGCCCGGCGATCATCGAGCTTCGCGAGACGTTGCGTGCGCTCAAGCAGTTGAGCGATCGCCTGTCGACATCGAACAGCGTGCTGCTCGGCCGCGACCAACCGAAGGAGTTCAATCCGAAATGAAGCGCCTCCGAGCATGGCCTGCGCTCGCCGCTCTCCTCGTCGCAGGCGCCTGCGCGTCGCTGACCGGCACGCGCGAACCGTTCACGACCTACGCGCCGCGCTACGACGCGCCGTCGAACCCGGCGCAAGGCAAGCCGGTCGACTGGCAGCTCGCGATCGACACGCCGCTCGCGAGCGATGCGCTCGATACGTCGCGCATGCTCGTGATGCCGACGCCGGGCGCGCTCGAGACGTACAAGGACGGACGCTGGGCCGATACGCCGCCGCTGGTGCTGCGCGGGCTCCTGATCGAAGCGTTTCAGCAGACCGGGCGCATCGCCGGCGTCGGCGCGGTGACGTCGGGCCTGCATGCCGATTACATGATGACGATCGACCTCTACGACTTCGAAGTGCAATACCGCGATGGCGCGCCGCACGCGGTGATCCGCCTCAACGCGAAGCTCGGCGATGCGTCGATCAATCGCGTGCGCGCCGCGAAGACGTTCGAGGCCGACGAGCCGGTTTCCGGCACGACGGCCGGCGATGCCGCAGCGGCATTCGATCGCACGATCGACACACTCCTCGCCGACATCGTGCGCTGGACGATCGATCAGGGCGAATCGTCCTGGTCGCAACTGCCGCATCCGCCCCGGAGCGCGCCATGAAGGAAATGAAGCGCAAGCAATACGACAACGCGCTCGATGCGCTCTACGTCGAGCTGGTCGATCTGCAGCGCTGGATCATCGCGACCGGCAAGCGCGTCGCGATCGTCTTCGAAGGCCGCGACGCGGCCGGCAAGGGCGGCGTCATCAAGGCGATCGCGGGACCGCTCAACACGCGCTACACGCGCGTCGTCGCGTTGCCGAAGCCGAGCGAGCGCGAGGCGACCGAGTGGTATTTCCAGCGTTACGTCGAGCATCTGCCGGCGGCCGGCGAGCTCGTGCTGTTCGATCGCAGCTGGTACAACCGCGCCGGCGTCGAGCACGTCATGGGCTTCTGCAGCGATCAGCAATACAAGCGCTTTCTCGCCGATTGCCCGGCGTTCGAGAAGCTGATCACCGATGACGGGCTGATTCTTCTCAAGTACTGGCTTGCGGTTGATCAGGCGCAGCAGGAAGAGCGCTTTCTCGAGCGCGCGAGCGATCCATTGAAGCGCTGGAAGATCTCGCCGGTCGACATCAAGGCGCGCGAGCAGTACGACGCGTACGGCCGCGCGCGCGACGTGATGCTGCGCGCGACGAACGCGAAGCATTCACCGTGGTTCGTCGCCGACTTCAACGACCAGAAGCGCGGACGGCTGAACCTGATCCGGCACCTGCTCGACCAGCTGCCCGAGCGCGCGCCCGAGGATCAGCCGCTGAAGCTGCGCCGCCTCAGCGCCCAGCCCGGCAAGGAGCGGCTGCCGTCGAAGCGATATTGGATCCCGGCGCCATACTGATCGCCCCGACGCCGCCGGCAGGACCGGTCCGGCGAACAAACTTCACCTGACATCCACCTCGGATATACGATGCTCGCGTTTTCGGGGGCGTCTCGCGGCCGCGTGAATTCGCGAGGCGGGTTGCGCACGTACAGGGAGGTTCGCACAGCGTCGCAGTGCGAGCGAGATTCCGCCAACGCGGAGTCGGCTGCACTCGATGCGGGCGCGCGGGCTGGCTCGACGAGATCGACCGAAAAGCACGATGAATCCGCAGCCGCTCGTCGTCGTTCTCGGCTTCTGCACGGCCGTCATGCTGGCCGGCTGGCTCGTCGAGCGCCGCAAGCGCAATCCCGCGATCGGCGACCTTCTCTGGGCCGCATGCATCAGCGCGTCGGCGCTCTATCTCGGTCTCGTCGCTGGCGGCTCGATGCTGTCGCGCCTGCTCGTCGCGATGATGGGCGGCATCGGCGGCTTTCGCCTGTTCATGCATCTGCTGCAGCGCATGCTGATCGAGTCGACCGACGCGCGCAGTCGCATCCTGCGCGAGCGCGCCAAGGACAACGGCGCACGCATGTTCGTCTTCTTCATCGGCAAGGCCGTCTCGGCAGCGCTGTTCGCGGTGCCGCTCTACGTCGCCGCCGGGAATCCGCACGATCAGGCGACGCTCTGGACCTGGCTCGCGGCGGCCGTCTACAGCATCGGCCTCGCCGGCGAGGCGTATGCCGACATCCAGCTCGCGGCATTCCGCGACCAGCCGCGGAACCTCGCGCACACGTGCCGTAGCGGCCTCTGGCGCTATTCGCGCCATCCGAACTATTTCTTCGCGTTCGTGCACTGGTGCAGCTATGCACTGCTCGCGGTCGGGCTGCCGTGGCCGGTCTGGAGCCTCACGCTGATCGCGCCGGTCGCGACGGCGGTGATCGCATTCCGGCGCATTCCCGCGATCGAGGCTGATGCGTTCCGCACGCGCGGCGATGGCTATCGCGCGTATCAGAAGACGACGAGCGCGTTCGTGCCGCTCTTGCCCAAGGGCTGGCCGAACGATTCCGAGACATTCGCGTGGTACACGCCGCCGCCGCCGCGCGAGCGCGTCAACAGCGGCCGGCATTCGACCCCGATTCCCGGCGCGCGCATCACGCCGAGCCCCGCGTCGCGGTTGCCGGCATCGATGCTCGAGGGACCGACGACGCCGCAGCCGCAGGTTCCGCTCGCGGAGCGCGGTCCGCTCGGGGTGCCGCGCGTCGCCGCAGGTGAAATCGGCGACGCGTGAGGTGACGCCGCTCGATCAGGGCCGGCGTGCGAGCTCGGGGTTTTCCTTCGAGACCGGCATCAGGTCCTTCTTCGAGACGCCGAGCCAGTAGAGGATCGGGTTGGCGAAGAAGATCGACGACAGCGTGCCGATCACGATGCCGATCAGCATCGTCAGCGCGAAGCCGTGCACGGCCGGGCCGCCGAAGAAATACAGCGCGAACATCGAGAGCGCCGTCGTCAGCGAGGTCATGATCGTTCGCGACAGCGTCTGGTTGATCGCGCGGTTCAGCACTTCGTACGAATCGGCCTTGCGCGACGTGCGGAACAGCTCGCGCACGCGGTCGAACACGACCACCTTGTCGTTGATCGAGTAGCCGACGACGGCGAGCACCGAGGCGAGCACGGTGAGATCGAACTCGCGCTGCGTCAGCGCGAAGAAGCCGACCGTCAGGATCGTGTCGTGGAACTCGCTCGCGATCGCCGCGATCGCGAAGCGCTTCTCGAAACGGATGCCGATGTAGAACATGATGCCGAGGATCACGAAGCCCACCGCGATCATGCCGTCGCCCTTGAGCTCCTCGCCGACCTGCGGGCCGACCGCTTCGGAGCGCTTCATCGAGACGTCGGGCCGCGCGGCCTTCAGCGCCGCGAGCACATTCGCCGCGACCTGATCGAGCTTCTTCGCATCGCTCTGCGCCTGCAGGCGGATCGACACTTCGCGCGTGCCGCCGAGCGTCTGCACGAGCGCATTCTCAAAGCCGCCCTTCGCGAGCGCTTCGCGAACCTGCGCAATCTCGACGGGCTGATCGTAAGCCGCTTCGACGAGCACGCCGCCGGTGAAGTCGAGCGCGTAGTTGAGCCCGCGCGTCGTGATCAGCCCGATCGACACGATCATCAGAATGATCGAGATCGTGATCGAGACCTTGCGCCAGCCGAGAAAGTCGACCTTGCTGTTGGACGGAAAGAGTTCCATGGATCAAGCCGCTCCGCGTGCGTAGCCGCCGCCGACATACAAACCCTTGAGCTTGCGGCCGCCGTGGACGATGTTCGTGATGGCATGCGTGACCGTGACCGATGTGAACATCGAGGTCAGGATGCCGATGAAGAGCGTGACGCCGAAGCCGCGGATCGGACCCGAGCCGAGCGTCATCAGCGCGAGCGCGGCCAGCAAGTGCGTCACGTTCGCGTCGAGAATCGTCGCCCACGCCTTGTCGTAGCCGGCGCGGATCGCGGCGAGCGGCGTCGAGCCGTTGCGCAATTCCTCGCGCACGCGCTCGCAGATCAGCACGTTCGCATCGATCGCCATGCCGAGCGTCAGCACGATACCGGCGATGCCGGGCATCGTCAGCGTCACGCCGATCGCCGACATGATCGCGAGCAGCAGCACGAGGTTGAAGAAAAGCGCGACATCGGCGATGAGGCCGAACAGCCAGTAGTAGAACGCCATGAAGACGAGCACCGCGGCGAGGCCGAGGATGACGGCCTTGATGCCCTTGGCGATGTTGTCCTGGCCCATCGAGGGACCGATCACGCGCTCCTCGACGATGTCGATCGGCGCCGCGAGCGAGCCCGAACGCAGCAAGCAGCGCGAGATCCGACGCTTCCTTGTTGCTGCCCAGGCCCGTCGTCTGGAAGCGGTTCGAGAAGACGCCGCGGATCGTCGCCGAGTTGATGACTTCCTCGGTGATCTTGGCGCTGCGCACTTCCTTGCCGTCGATGATCTTCGTCTCGGGCGTGCGCTCGATGTAGACGACGGCCATCGGCTTGCCGACGTTCTGCGTCGTGAAGTCGAGCATCTTGCGGCCGCCGCCCGCGTTCAGCACGACCGAGACCGCCGGCGTACCGGACTGCGGATCGGGCGCGCTCGATGCGTCGACCATCTCGTCGCCGGAGACGATGATCTTCTTCTTGAGCACGATCGGCACCGGCTTGCCGTCCGCGCCGCGCTCGCGGCGGTGATAGATGCGGCTATCCGGCGGCACGACGCCGGTCTTCTCGGCTTCGTACGGGTTCGTCACGCTCTCGTCGACGGCGTGGTATTCGAGCGTCGCGATCGTGCCGAGGATCTTCTTCGCCTCGCCCGGATCCTGCACGCCGGCGAGCTCGACGACGATGCGCGTGTCGCCCTGCTGCTGGATCAAGGGCTCGGCGACGCCGAGCGCGTTGATGCGGTTGCGCAGCGTCGCGACGTTCTGGCGGATCGTGTTCTGCGCGATTTCCTTGATGCGCGTGTCCTTGACGCTCGCATTGAGGTTGTACGCTTCGCCGACGACCTCGCCGACGACGATCGTGATGTCCGGAAGCTTTGCCTGGATCACCGTCAGCGCCGCGTCGCGATCGTCCGCGCTCTTCAGCGTCACGACGAGCCCGTTGCCACCGCGGCCGACCGACGTGTAGCGGATGTTCTTGTCGCGCAGCGCCGAGCGGATGTCGTCCGCGTAGCGCTGCAGCTGCTTCTCCATCACGTCCTTGTCGTCGACCTGCATCAGGAAGTGCACGCCGCCGCGAAGGTCGAGGCCGAGCGGCATCGCGTTCGCGCCGATCGCGCGCATCCAGCCCGGCACGGTCGAGGCGAGGTTCAGCGCGACGATGTACGAGTCGCCGAGCTCCGTGCGGAGCGCATCCGAGGCCTTGTTCTGATCGTCGGCGCCGTTGAAGCGCAGGACGAGCTTGTCGCCGACGAGGTCGATGTTCTGGAACGGGATCTTGTCCTTCTCGAGGACGCCCTGCGTCTTTTCCTTCAGCGCCTGATCGACGGTCGCGCCGCGATTGGCCGAGATCTGCACGGACGGCTGCTGCGGGAACAGGTTCGGGATGCCGTACAGGATGCCCAGCAGCAGCATCACCACGACGAGCACGTATTTCCAGCGGGGAAAATCGTTCATGGGATCAGGACTTCAGTAACCGTTGCGGGCCGCCGTTCCGGCCCTCGGAAAACGTCGGAGAATCTACCGGGAATGCATCGACCGCGACCCGCGCGCCGACGTTCCCGCCGCGCGCGAAATCGGGCCTCGGGATCAGGACGAGGCCTTCAACGTGCCTTTCGGCAGCACGGCCGAAATCGCCTGCTTCTGGAGCTTCACGGTGACGTTCGGCGCGATCTCGAGCGTGACGAACTGGTCCGCGATGTCGTCGACACGGCCGAGGATGCCGCCGTTCGTCAACACCTCGTCGCCCTTGGCGAGCGCCGAGATCATCGATTTCTGCTCCTTGGCGCGCTTCATCTGCGGCCGGATCAGCATGAAATAGAAGATGCCGAACAGGATGACGAGCGGCAGGAACGACATCAGCGGGTTTGGTGCCGCGGCGGGCGCGGCAGCCTGCGCGTACGCGCTGGAAATGAAGAAATCCATCGGGGCTCCGGGTCGAGGCCGTCCGCCGGGCGGCGGGACCTCGTTAAAAAAGGGTCGCGGATTATGCCATAGGGTGGGCCTTGGCCCACCACGACACCGTCCGGTTGGGCGACGCCCATCCGGTGAGGCTCCGGTGGGCCAAGGCCCACCCTATGGGACTTCTGCCCGCCTCAGCGCGTAGAACTCGGCAACGAAATCGCCCAGCCGGCCGGCCCCGATCGCCTCCCGAAGCCCGCGCATCAGCTCCTGGTAGTAGTAAAGATTGTGGATCGTCGCGAGCTGCGGCCCGAGCATCTCGCCGCAGCGGTCGAGGTGGCGCAGGTACGCGCGGCTGAACCCCGAGCGGCACGTGTAGCAGCCGCAGGCCTCGTCGAGCGGGCGCGTGTCGCGCTCGTACTTCGCGTTGCGGATGCGCAGCGTCGCCGTGCCGCGTGAAGAGGTGGCCGTTGCGCGCGTTGCGCGTCGGCATCACGCAGTCGAACATGTCGACGCCGCGCGCGCACCGCCTCGACGAGGTCCTCGGGCCGGCCGACGCCCATCAGGTAGCGCGGCCGGTCGGCCGGCAGCAGCGGCTCGACCGCGTCGAGGATCGCGTTGCGCTCGTCCTCGGGCTCGCCGACCGCGAGGCCGCCGATCGCGTAGCCGTCGAAGCCGATCGCCTTCAGCGCCTCGGCCGAGCGACTGCCGCAGCGCCGGATAGATGCCGCCCTGCACGATGCCGAACAGCGCATTCGGATTGCCTGTCGTGCGCGCGCTGCGGCTGCGCTCGGCCCAGCGCAGCGACAGCTCCATCGACGCGCGCGCGGCTCGCCTCGGTCGGCCGGATACGGCGTGCACTCGTCGAAGATCATCGCGATGTCGGAGTCGAGCACGCGCTGGATGTGCATCGATTCCTCGGGCGACAGGAACACGGTCGAGCCGTCGACGGGCGAGGCGAAGGTGACGCCCTCCTCGGTGATCTTGCGCTTGTGCGCGAGGCGAAGACCTGGAAGCCGCCGGAGTCGGTGAGGATCGGCCTGTCCCAGCCGCATGAAGCGGTGCAGGCCGCCGAAGTCGCCGATGACGTCGAGCCCGGGCCGCAGGAACAGGTGGAACGTGTTGCCGAGGATGATCTCGGCGCCGACGCCGTCGAGCTCGCGCGGCGCATCGCCTTGACCGAGCCGTACGTGCCGACCGGCATGAACGCGGGCGTCTCGACCGTGCCGCGCGCGAACGTCATGCGGCCGCGGCGCGCGGTGCCGTCGGTGGCGAGCAGGTCGAATCGCATCGGTCGGTAGTGGAGGCTCAAGCCGCCGGAGGCAAGATCAGCATCGCATCGCCGTAGCGAGAAAAAGCGATAGCGCTGCTCGACCGCGTGACGATACGCCGCGAGCATCGCCTCGCGCCCGGCGAATGCGCGAGACGAGCATCAGCAGCGTCGATTCCGGCAGATGGAAGTTCGTGACCAGCGCATCGACGCGCGTGATGCGGTAGCCGGGAAAGATGAAGATCTGCGTCTCGCCGGCGAACGGCTGCAGCACGCCGTCGCGCGTCGCGGTCTCGAGCGCGCGCACGACCGTCGTGCCGACCGCGACGATCGCGGCCGCCGCTGCGTCGCGCGTGCGGCGGATCTTCTCGACGAGCTCCGCGCCGACGTTGAGCCATTCGCGATGCATGACGTGTTCGTTCGATACGCTCGGCGCGCACCGGCTGGAACGTGCCGGCGCCGACGTGCAGCGTCACGTAGCCGAAGTCGCATGCCGCGCGCGCGCGAGCGCTCGAGCAGCGCCTCGTCGAAATGCAGGCCGGCCGTCGGCGCGGCGACCGCGCCGGGTTCGCGCGCGTAGACGGTCTGGTAGCGCTCGTCATCGGCGGCGTCGGCCGCGCGCTCGATGTACGGCGGCAGCGGCATGCGGCCGAGGCGCAGCAGCAGTTTTTCGAGCGGCTCGGTCGCATCGAAGCGCAGCACGAAGAACTCGCCGTCGCGTCCGAGCACCGTCGCCGCCGTGCCGTCATCGAACAGAATGCGCCCGCCCGCCTTCGGCTTCTTGCTGACGCCGAGTTGCACGCGCGCCTCGTGCGCGCCGGTGATGCGCTCGATCAGGATCTCGACGGCGCCGCCGGTGTCCTTGCGCCCGTACAGCCGCGCCGGCAGCACGCGCGTGTCGTTGAAGACGAGCAGATCGCCCGGCGCGAGCAGCTCGACGAGATCGGTGAAGCGGCGGTCGTCGAGTTTCCCGTGCGTCGCGTCGACGACGAGCAGGCGGCTCGCCGAGCGCTCCGCGAGCGGCGCCTGCGCGATCAGCTCGGGCGGCAAGTCGAAGTGAAAATCGGATTTCTTCAAAGCCAGCCTTTCTGCCGCGCCAGCCGATATGCCTCGATGCGATTGCCGACGCCGAGCTTGCCGATCGCTTCCGAAAGGTAATTGCGCACCGTGCCGTGCGAGAGATTGAGCCGCGTCGCGATGTCGCCGGCCGAGAGCCCTTCGCCGGCGAGGCGCAGCACCTGGCGCTCGCGATCGTTGAGCGGATCGGCTTCGGACCACGCCTCGACCGCGAGCTGCGGATCGATCGCGCGGCCGCCGCGATGGACCTTGCGCAACGCTTCGGCGAGCTGCTCGGCCGGCGCGTCTTTCAGCAGATAGCCGCTGACACCGGCGTCGAGCGCGCGCCGCAGAAAGCCCGCGCGCGCGAATGTCGTCACGATGACGACCTTCGACGGAATCTCGTAGCGCTGCACGCGCTGCGCGAGTTCGATGCCGGTGAGGCCGGGCATCTCGATGTCGGTGACGAGGAGGTCGGGCTTCAGCTGCTGGATCGCGCGCCACGCTTCCTCGCCGTCGGCGGCGGCGCCAACGACGTCGATGTCGGACTCGAGCTTCAGCAGCGCGGTCAGTGCGCCGCGCACCATGGCCTGATCTTCGGCGAGGAGGACTCGGATCATGAGGGCGGCGAAGGTAGCAGACGCGGTGCGGCGCTCGCAAAGCGGCCCTCACCTCCCGCAAGCGGGAACGGGAAATCCGTCAGATTCCCTGCGGCTCGTCGCGGCCGCAAATGCGCGCGGCGGCGACAGGATCAACGACCAGCGCGACGCGCGCTTCGAGCCGCGTGCCGCGGCCGCGTTCGGATGCGATGACGAGATCGCCATCGAGCGCGCGCAGGCGTTCGCGCATGCCGGTGAGGCCGTTGCCGGGCTCGATCGCACTGCCGCAGCCGTCGTCCTCGATCAGCAGGTGCGCCTCGCGCGCAGTGATCGCGAGCGCGACACGTGCGCGCGATGCGCGTGCATGGCGCTGAATGTTGGTGACGCCTTCGCGCATCGTCAGCGCGAGGATCGTCTCGACATCGGGCGGCAGAGCGACAACGTCCGGAGTTTCGTACTCGAGCTTGACGCCGCCCGATTCGAGCAGCAGGTGCGCCGATGCAAGCTCAGCCGCCAACCCGGCGGCGCGAATGCCGGTGACCGCGCGGCGCACCTGGCCGAGCGTATCGCGCGCGACGCGCTCGACGTCGACGATCTCCCGCCGCGCCGCCAGCGGATCGCGATCGAAGATTCGCGCAGCGAGCTCCGATTTCAGCGTGATCAGCGACAGCGTGTGGCCGAGCAGATCGTGCAGATCGCGACCGATGCGCTCGCGCTCGGCAAGCGCGGCGAGACGGCGGATCTCGTCGTGACTGAGCTTGAGCTCGGCCTGCCGCAGGCGTTTCTCGCGATGCGCGGTGTTCGCGGTGCAGACCGCAACCGAGACGATCAGCGTGACGCCGACGATGATCGCGATGACGCGCGGCGGCTCGCCGAGCAGATAAAGCTCGCCGGTGTAGAGCGCGAGGCCGCGACGATGATCGCGATGGACTTGTGCAGCGGCAAGCCCGCGAACGGCAGGAAGATCGCAGGCGTAGATCAGGTATGTCTGCGCGCACTGGATTGAACGGCAGCAGCGCGAACGCAAGGCCGGCGATCGCGGCGAGTTGCGCAGAGCTGCTTCCATCCGGTGAGCCAGTACGCGCGGAAATACAGCGGCAGGAAGATCGCGACGCTGACCAGCGTGAGGCGCAGCCACTCGGGATTCGTGTCACCCCAGTTCATGAACAGGAAGCCGAGGTAGAGCAGGCTCCAGACCGGCGCCCAGCCGAGATCGTCCATGTGCGGCGGCAGGATGCGCCGGCGTACCGACTTCAGCCACGCTGGATCAGACGACGCAGACGCTGCGCCGAGCGGCGCAGCCGACGCGATCCGTTTTTCGTTGCAGAAAGGAATCACGACGGTCTCACGGATGCACGGCGGCATGGATCGCCGCCGGAGATTCGGCAGGCTCCATCGTGCCGAGTGCAGCCAGCGCCGCGATCAGCACGCCGGTGATCAGAAGTCGCGTGTAGATAACGCGCATCGTGCCGCCCTCCGCCGCGATCATGCGCGCGCCAGCCGGCGCCGCGCAATGGCGAGGAACACGATCGTCACGGCCGCAGCGCCGCGACGTGCGCGAGCGTCGCGCCTTCCGACGGCTGCCCGACCGCCGAGAGCGCGAGCTGCGCGAGGTGATACGCCGGCCAGAGCGGCGCGATTTCGCGCACGACCGGCGGCAGCATCGTCAGCGGCATCCACAAGCCCGAGAGGAACGACATCGGCAGATAGATCAGATTGACGACGGCCGGCGCTGCCTGTCCGCTGACGAGTGCTGCCGATGCAAAGGCCAAGCGCGCAGAACGGCAGCACGCCGAAAATCTCGACGACGAAGAGCCTCAGCCACGCCGCGAGCGGCAGCGTGACGCCGCCGACCGTCATCGCGAGCACGGCGAGGATCGTAAGATGATCACCGCGAACAGCATCGCCATCGCGAGCTTCGCCAGCAGATAGGCACCGGGCGGCATCGGCGCGCGCGCTTGAGCGTAAGCCAGCCGCGCTCGCGATCGATCGCGACGCGAACGCCGAAGCCGAACAGGCCCGGCGCCATGACGCCGAACACGCTGTAGGTCGCGAACAGATAGATGTGTGCGTGGAAGTCGCCGGTCGCGTTCTGACGAACAGCACCGCGAACAGCAAGTAGAACATCGGCGGAAACAGCAGCGTCGGCACCGCGAACGACGGCGTGCGCAACACGCGCAGGAATTCGTACTTGCTTTCGAGTGCGTAGATGCGCGGCAACGAGACACGCGGCAACGTTTCGACAATCGCATTCATCACGCAGCCTCCCGGGCGATCTCAGTCTGGGTAATCTCCATGAACGCCTCGGCAAGGCCCGCGCGCTGCACTTCGAGCTCGGTCAGCGCGTCGTCCTCGCGGAGCAACTGGCGCACGACCGATTCGGCCGCGTCGGTCACGATCTCGATGCGCTCGCCGTCGCGGCAGACGCTGCGCACGTCGGGCCACGCGCCGATCATCTCGGGCGCGAGCGCCGACACGCAGCGGATGCGCCGTTGCGCGACGCGCGCGCGGATCTGCCGCACGCTGCCTTCGGCGACGATGCGGCCGCGCGCAAGCACCGCGACGCGATCGGCGAGCGCTTCGGCTTCCTCGAGGTAGTGCGTCGTCAGCAGCGACCGCGCAGCCGTCGGCGACGAGCGCGCGCACGGTCTTCCACAATGTCTCGCGTGCTTCGATGTCGAGGCCGATGGTCGGCTCGTCGAGGAAGAGAATTTGCGGACGTCCCGCGATCGCGAGCGCGAACTGCACGCGCCGCTGCTGCCCGTCCGAAAGCTTGCCGTAGCGGCGCTTGACGAGGTCGGCGACGCCGGCCGTCTTCGCGCACGCGTCCGCATCGAGCGGGTGCGGGTAGTAGCGCGCATTTGCGCGAGCAGTTCGCCGATCGTCAGCGTGTCCGGCACGCCGGCGCTCTGCAGCATGACGCCGACGCGGCGGCGCGCATCGAGCGCGTGCGGCGACTGCCCGAAGAGCTGCACCTCGCCGGCGTCGGGCTCGGCAGCCCGAGCAGCAGGCCGATCGCCGTGGTCTTGCCGGCGCCGTTCGGCCCGAGCAGCGCGAGCACTTCGCCGCGACGCACATCGAGGTCGACGCCGTCGAGCGCCTGCACCGCCCCGTAGCGCTTGCGCGCCGCGAGGAGCTGCGCTGAGGGTGCCGAACTGCTGGTCGCCATGGTGCCACTCCCGATCCGATGTTGGGCGCCACTCTAGGGAGCGCACCGCTCGGGGCCCAGAATCACGCGTCAAGCATTGCTGGTGACGCCTGTCATGCGCCGGATTGGCCCCATCGATCGCCTCGCGGGGTACCGCCCGACAGACCCGTGTGATAGGCTACGAACCATCGATTTTCCATTTCAAATCAATAGCTAAACGCATTGCCTCGGTCGCTCCGCGGACCGGGTTTTGCGTTTTTGCGAGGAGACGGCATGAACGCCCAGATGACGAAACTGAAGGAAATGCGCGACTTCGGCGGCGCCGTGCGCACGCCGGGCCTCGCCGACGCGCGGATCGAGAGCGAAGCCGCCCGCCATCCCGAGCTCGTCGAGGCGATCGAGGCCGCGCATGCGGCGCACGTCGCCCTTCGCAAGGACATGGCGGACCTGCTGCGCATGGACGAAACCGAGCAGGTCGCGGCCGTGCAGGCCGACTTCGTCAACTTCTATCCCGAGGACGGCGTCAATCCGTACGTCGCACTCGCCGCGCGCGGTCCGTGGGTCGTCACGCTCAAGGGCGCGGTCGTCCACGACTCCGGCGGCTACGGCATGCTCGGCTTCGGCCACACGCCGAAGGCCGTGCTCGACGCGATGGCGCGTCCGCAGGTCATGGCCAACGTCATGACGCCGAACGTCGCGCAGTTGCGCTTCGCGCCATGCGCTGAAGCGCGAGCTCGGCCACACGCGCGGCGGCTCGCCGTACGCGCGGTTCCTGTGCCTCAACTCGGGTTCCGAAGCCGTCTCGCTGGCCTGCGCGCATCGCCGACGTCAACGCCAAGCTGATGACCGATGCCGGTGCGCGCTACGCCGGCCGCACGATCAAGCGCCTCGCGGTCAAGGGCGCGTTCCACGGCCGCACCGAGCGGCCCGGCGATTTACTCCGATTCGTCGCGCAAGGCCTACGTGCAGCACCTCGCCAGCTTCCGCGACGAGCACAGCCTGCTCACGGTCGAGCCGTACAACGTCGAGGAGCTGCGCCAGCTTTTCGCCGACGCCGACAAGAACGGCTGGTTCATCGAGGCGATGTTCCTCGAGCCGGTCATGGGCGAAGGCGATCCCGGCCGCGTCGATGACGCCGGAGTTCTACGCGGCCGCGCGCGAACTGACCCGTTCGCACGGCAGCATCCTGCTGGTCGACTCGATCCAGGCCGGCCTGCGCGCGCACGGCGTGCTGTCGATCGTCGATTATCCCGGCTTCGAGAAGCTCGACGCGCCGGACATGGAAACCTATTCGAAGGCGCTCAACGCCGGCCAGTATCCGCTGTCGGTGCTCGCGGTGACGCGCGCACCGCGGAGCTTGTACAAGAAGGGCATCTACGGCAACACGATGACGGCGAATCCGCGCGCGCTCGATGTCGCCGACCGCGGTGCTCGATGTCGCTCTCGGACGACGTGCGCCAGAACATCCGCGCGCGCGGCCGCGAGTTCCTCGACAAGCTCGAACAAGCTCAAGGCCGAACTGCCGGGCCTCATCACCAAGGTGCAGGGCACCGGCCTGCTGTTCTCGTGCGAGCTCGCACCGCAGTTCAAGTGCTACGGCGCCGGGCAGCACCGAGGAATGGATGCGCGAGCACGGCTTCGGCGTGATCCATGGCGGCGTCAACTCGCTGCGCTTCACGCCGCACTTCGGCGTCGGCACGGACGAGGTCGATCTGCTGATCGACGGCGTGCGTCGCGCGCTCGTCGAAGGGCCGCGCGCTGCGGCGTCGCCGGCGGTGCATGCAGCGGCCGCGTGACAATCGTTTTCAAGTGACGAAAGAGAACGCCGGGCCTGTCCCGGCGTTTTTTTGGCGTTGTCTTTGTATCGGCGGCCCCGCCCGTGAAACGCGCCACATTTATCGGCTGAACGCGCGGCAACGGCCCCCGTCGGAGCCATTGCTGGCTCTGCTGTCTCCGGGCGTAGACTCCGCGCCACCGGGCGCCGGGGTGGCACCGGATCAACTCTCAAGAGGATTCGAACCATGGAGCTGAAGGCGAAACTCTCGCTCGCGCTCGCTTTCGCGCTGGCACTCGGATGTGGAATGGCGTCGGCACAGGACACCAAGGCGATGGACGCCAAAGCCGCGCCCGCGAAGCCGATGACGGCGCAGCAGCAGCGCATGGTCGACTGCAACAAGCAGGCGACCGGCAAGACCGGCGACGAACGCAAGACGTTCATGAGCACCTGCCTCAAGGGCGACACGACTGCGGCGGCGCCGGCGATGAAGCAGACGCAGCAGGAGAAGATGAAGTCCTGCAATACCGAGGCGGGCAAGGAAAAGCTCGCGGGCGACGCGCGCAAGACGTTCATGAGCACGTGCCTCAAGGGCGACGCGGCGAGTGCGGCGCACTGATCTGCGCATTGCGACGCGCAAAAGAGAAGGCCCGCTCTGGCGGGCCTTTTTCTTTGTTTTTATCCCTCTCCCGCAAGTGGCAGAGGGGAAGGACGTGGGCGACGCTGCGCGCGTCAGCGAAACCGATCCGTCGCCGCGATCAATTCGTGCGTGATGCCGGGCTCGAACGCCGAATGGCCGGCGTCGGCGACGATGCGAAGATCGGCTTCGGGCCACGCGCGGTGCAGATCCCACGCGCTCTGCATCGGGCAGACGACGTCGTAGCGGCCCTGCACGATCACGCTCGGGATGTCGCGCAGCCGATGCGCGTTGCGCAGCAGCTGGTCGTTCGACTCGAAGAAGCCGCCGTTGCACGAAGTAGTGGCACTCGATGCGCGCGAACGCGAGCGCGAACTCGTCCTCGCCGCTCGACGCGATGTGCGCGGGATCCTGGAACAGGAAGCTCGTCGCGCCTTCCCAGATCGACCACGCGCGCGCAGCCGCGAGCCGCGTCTGCGCGTCGGCGCTGGTCAGCCGGCGGTGATACGCGCTCATCAGATCGCCGCGCTCGACCTCGGGAATCGGCGCGAGGTAGTCCTCCCACGCGTCGGGGAAGAGCGCGTCGCAGCCCTGCTGGTAGAACCACTCGAGCTCCGCAGCGGCGCAGCATGAAGATGCCGCGCAGCACGAGCTCGGTGACGCGCTCGGGATGCGTCTCGGCGTACGCGAGCGCGAGCGTCGAGCCCCACGAGCCGCCGAACACCTGCCAGCGCTCGATGCCGAGGTGCTCGCGCAGGCGTTCGATGTCGGCGACGAGATGCCAGGTCGTGTTGTCGGTCAGCTCCGCGTGCGGCGTCGAGCGGCCGCAGCCGCGCTGGTCGAACAGCACGATGCGGTAGTGCGTCGGATCGAAGAAGCGGCGTGATTTCGCGTTGCAGCCGGCACCGGGTCCGCCGTGCAGGAACACGACCGGCTTGCCGCGCGGATTGCCGCACTGCTCGTAGTAGACGCGATGCAGCGGCGAAACCTGCAGGAATCCCGGCATCGAACGGTTCGATATCCGGATACAGCGTGCGGCGTACTTCGGACATTCTGGCTCCAAAACGAAACCGGCGCCGCAGGGGCGCCGGAGCGTCTTTTAACCGCGATTGGTCGGGGCGGCGGGATTCGAACCCACGACCCCCTGCCCCCCAGGCAGATGCGCTACCAGGCTGCGCTACGCCCCGACGTGCGGTTCGGTGTTGCGAACGTGGAATTGTAGCAGAGCGGGCCGGACGGCCCGCGGCTCAGCGGCGCAGGATCTGCAGCACTTCCTCGAGCTCCTGCCGCACCTGGCGCACGATCTGGTTGGAGATGCTGACTTCCATCTTGCCCTGCGATCCTTCCAGGCGCTGGCGCGCACCGGTGATCGTGAAGCCCTGGTCGTACAGGAGCGAGCGGATCTGCCGGATCATCAGCACGTCGTGGCGCTGATAGTAACGGCGGTTGCCGCGCCGCTTGACGGGCTTGAGGTTGGGAAACTCCTGCTCCCAATAGCGCAGCACGTGCGGCTTGACCCCGCACAGCTCGCTGACTTCCCCAATCGTGAAATAGCGCTTGGCCGGGATGACCGGCAGTTCGCTATTGCTGCCCTGATCCAGCATAGGCCTCGACTCGGACCTTCAGCTTCTGCCCCGGACGGAACGTCACGACCCTGCGCGCGGAGATCGGAATCTCCTCGCCGGTCTTCGGATTACGCCCGGGACGCTGATTCTTGAAACGCAGATCGAAGTTGCCGAACCCGGACAACTTGACCTGCTCCCCTTTCTCAAGCGCGTCGCGTACGACTTCGAAGAACGCGTCGACGAACTCTTTGGCTTCGCGCTTGTTAAGACCGACGTCCAGAAACAGACGCTCGGCCATCTCCGCCTTCGTCAGCGCCATCCTACCCTCGCAGCTTCGCATTGCAACCGGCTTCCAGGGCGGTGACTGCGAGAGCCCTGCAGCGGTCCGCGTCCTGATCCGTAAGAGTGCGGTAACGATCCTGTAAAATCAAGCCTATAGCGAGACTTTTGATCATCGTTCCTAGATTAGGACCAGCGTAGTGGTCGAACAGGACGATGTCCGCGAGGTTTTCGCCGACCGCGTCACGAATCAGCGTTTCGACCCGCGCGTAAGGCACCGCTTCGGGCAACTCGAACGAGATGTCGCGCCGCAGCGAAGGGAACTTCGAAACCGCCACCGCGCTTGGCAGCGGGCGCGGCGCGATCGCGTCGAGATCGAGCTCGAACACGTAGACGTCGGCGCCCATGTCGAGCGTTTTTGCGAGGTCCGGATGCAGCGCGCCGACGTGGCCGACGCGCCGACCGGCACGGAAAACGGCCGCCGACTGCCCCGGGTGCAGCCATGGCACGTCGGACGGTTCCCAGCCGAACGTGTGCGCGGACTGCGTCATCGCGAGCATCGACTCGACGTCGCCTTTGACGTCGAAGAAATCGACCGGCCGGCGCGGCGTCTCGCCCCATTGCTCGGCGAAGACGGTGCCGACGGCGACGCCGGCGATGCGCGCGGTCTCGACCGGTGCGTCCTTGCCGGCCGCGAAGACGTTGCCGAGCTCGAACAGGCGCACGCGCTCCTGCTGGCGACGGCGGTTCGCGACCAGCGCGGACACGAGCCCGGGCAGCAGCGACGTGCGCATGACGCCGAGCTCGGCCGAGAGCGGATTGGCCAGCGGGACGGCACCGGCGTCCAGCTTCCACTGCTTCAGCGTCGCGGCGTCGACGAAAGCGAAGCAGACCGCCTCGAGATAGTCGCGCGCCGCAAGCTGTGCGCGGAACGCGGCGGCACCGAGCTGGCCTTCCGGCATTGGCGCTACGCGAAGCTCGCCGCGCGGCGCGCGCGTCGGCACACGCTCGTAGCCGTGCACGCGAACGACTTCCTCGATCAGGTCTTCCTCGATCTCGATGTCGAAGCGCCGCTCGGCGGTGTCGCGCGCCAGCCGTCGGCCGTGCGCTCGACCTTCATGCCGAGCGCTGTGAGGATGCGCTCGACTTCGGCGTCCGCGACTTCGATGCCGAGCACGCGCGCAAGGCGCTCGCGGCGCAGCGCAACCGGTGCGCGCTTCGGCAGATCGTCGGCGCGAACGGTTTCGATGACCGGGCCGGCTTTGCCGCCGGCGACCGCGACGAGCAGCTCGGTCGCGCGCTCGATCGCGTTGCGCGGCAATTCGCGGATCGACGCCGCGCTCGAAGCGGTGCGCGGCGTCGGTGTGCATGCCGAGCTTGCGCGACGCGGCCCATGATGATCGGTGGCGCCCAGTGCGCGGCCTCGAAGAACACGTCGCGCGTCGTGTCGGTTACGCGCGAGTCCCAGCCGCCCATGATGCCGCCGAGCGCGACCGCGTTCCTGTCGTCGGTGACGACGAGGAATCGTTCGGTCGAGCGCGTGCTCGCTGCCGTCGAGCAGCTTCAGCTTCTCGCCGGCGCGCGCGCGGCGCACGACGATCGGTGCCGGACAGCTTGTCGCGTTGTCGAACGCGTGCAGCGGCTGGCCGAGCTCGAGCATCACGTAGTTGGTGACGTCGACGAGCGCGCTGATCGAACGCAGGCCCGAGCGGCGCAGACGCTCGACCATCCAGAGCGGCGACTTTGCGCCGGGATCGATCCCGTCGATCACGCGTCCGACGAAACGCGGGCAATCGGCACCGGCATCGAGGCGGATCGCGCGCTTCGTCTCGATCGCGTTCGGCTGCGCTTTGATCTCGGGTCGGATGGAACGGCGATGCGAACAGCGCGCCGACGTCGCGCGCGAGGCCGTGCACGCTGAGGCAATCGGGACGGTTCGGCGTCAGCTTGAGCTCGATGCTCGCGTCCGGCAGGCCGAGATATTTCGCCAGCGATTCGCCGACCGGCGCATCCGCCGGCAATTCCATCAGGCCCGACGCGTCGGCGTCGATGCCGAGCTCCTTCGCCGAGCACAGCATGCCGTGCGAATCGACGCCGCGCAGCGTGGCCTGCTTGATCTCGATTCCGTTCGGCAGTTTCGCGCCGATCGTCGCGAGCGGCGCCTTGAGACCGATGCGCGCATTCGGCGCGCCGCAGACGATCTGCAACGTTCGCCGTCGCCCGCAGCGACCTGGCACACCCGCAGCTTGTCCGCGTTCGGATGCTTCTCGCAGTCGACGATCTCGCCGACGACGACGCCATCGAGCGCAGCGCCGACCGGCTCGACGCCTTCGACCTCGAGGCCGGACATCGTCAGGCGCTGCACGAGCGCATCGCGGTCGGCCTTGATGTCGACGAGTTGGCGGAGCCAGTTTTCGGAAAATTTCATGCGCTGTTTCCGTCGTTTCAGGCGAACTGCTTCAGGAAGCGCAAATCGTTCTCGAAGAACTGGCGCAAGTCGCTGACGCCGTAGCGCAGCATCGCGAAGCGCTCGACGCCCATGCCGAACGCAAAACCGGTGTATTTCTCGGGATCGATGCCGCACGTGCGCAGCACGTTCGGATGCACCATGCCGCAGCCGAGCACTTCGAGCCAGCGATGTCGTGCCGTCCTCGCGGTCCCAGCGAATGTCGACTTCGGCGCCGAGGCTCGACGAACGGAAAGTAGCTCGGCCGGAAGCGCATCTCGAAATCGCGCTCGAAGAACGCGCGCACGAACTCGGCGAGCGTGCCTTTCAGGTCGGCGAAGCTGACGTCTTCGTCGACAAGCAGGCCCTCGACCTGGTGGAACATCGGCGAGTGCGTCTGATCCGAATCGCTGCGATAGACCTTGCCGGCCGCGATCAGGCGGATCGGCGGCGTCTTGCCCTTCATGGCGCGGATCTGCACGGGCGAGGTATGCGTGCGCAGCAGGCGGCCGTCGCCGAAGTAGAACGTGTCGTGCATCGCGCGCGCCGGATGGTGCGGCGGGAAATTCAGCGCTTCGAAATTGTGATAGTCGTCTTCGATCTCGGGACCTTCGGCGACATCGTAGCCGAGCCGCGCGAAGATCTCGGTCATGCGGTCGAGCGTGCGCGTGACCGGATGCAGCCTGCCGCGCTCGGCGCGACGGCCGGGCAGCGTGACGTCGATGCGCTCGGACGCGAGGCGCTGATCAAGCGCGACCTGCTCGAGCGTCGCCTTGCGCGCGGCGATCGCGTCGGCGATCGATTCCTTGGCGCGATTGACGTCGGTCGCCGTGCGCCTTGCGCTCGTCGGGCGGCAGTGTGCCGAGCGACTTCAGCTGGCCGGTGATCGCACCGTTCTTGCCGAGCAGCGCGACGCGCAGCGCGTCGAGCGCATTCGAGCGATTCGGCGGCGCCGATGTCGTCGAGCGAGCGGGTGATTTCGGCGATTGTGGTCATCGTTGCCCTGGTATCACTGACTCCGTCATTCCGGCGGAAGCCGGAATCCATTTTGCTCTGCGGACACGATGGCGTCCCGAAAATCAAAATGGATCCCGGCCTTCGCCGGGATGACGGCGTGAAGCGTCGAAGCGCTCCACCGCAAAAACAAAAACGGGAAGGAAGCCGAGGCCTCCTTCCCGCGTTGTACAGCATGTGTCGCAACGCAAGACGCGCGTCGCGAGCACTTTACGCGGCGAGACTGGCCTTCGCTTTTTCGGCCAGCGCGCCAAACGCCTTGATGTCGTGCACGGCGATGTCGGCCAGCACCTTGCGGTCGACCGTGATGCCGGCCTTCTTCAGGCCGTTCATCAGGCGGCTGTAGCTCATGCCGTACTGGCGAGCGGCCGCGTTGATGCGCACGATCCACAGCGCGCGGAACTGGCGCTTCTTCTGCTTGCGGCCGATGTAGGCGTACTGCAGTGCCTTGGTGACCGCCTGCTTGGCGACGCGGTAGACCTTGCGACGCGCGTTGTAGTAACCCTTGGCCTTGCCGAGGAGTTTCTTGTGCCGACGGTGCGCGGTGACGCCACGTTTGACTCGTGCCATGGTCGTCTCCCCTTACGCGTACGGCAGCATGCGGGCGACGCGGCCGGCGTCTTCCTTGCGCACATGGTTGGTGGCACGAAGGCCGCGCTTACGCTTGGTCGCTTTCTTGGTGAGGATGTGGCTCTTGAACGCGTGTCCGCACTTGAACTTGCCGGACGCGGTCTTGCGGAACCGCTTGGCAGCGGCCCGGTTGGTTTTGATCTTGGGCATTGGAACAACTCCTTAAGGTTTTTTCGTGACTGGCGCGAGCGGCGATCGTCGATCGCTCTTTCCATCCTGCTCATGCCGGCTTGTGTTGCTTTGACCGCCGAAGCGATCTCCAGTTTTCCCTCCCGCAAGCGGGAGAGGGGAAAAACGCTCTCCGCAATCGGGAGAGGAAAACCGCGCCTTACTGCTTCTTCTTCGGCGCGACCATCATGACCATCTGGCGCCCTTCCAGGCGCGGGTACTGCTCGATCACCGCTTCTTCGACGATGTCGGCCTCGATCTTCTTCACCATCGCGTCGCCGAGCTCCATGTGGGCCATCTCGCGGCCCTTGAAGCGGATCGTGATCTTGACCTTGTCGCCTTCTTCGAGAAACCGGCGCAAATTGCGCAGCTTGATCGTGTAGTCGCCATCGTCGGTGGTCGGGCGGAACTTCAGTTCCTTGATCTCGACCTGCTTGGTCTTCTTGCGCGCTGCGTGCGCCTTCTTCTGCTGCTCGAACTTGAACTTGCCGAAATCCATGATGCGGCAGACCGGCGGATCGCCGTTCGGCTGGATCTCGACGAGGTCGAGGCCGGCTTCCTGTGCCATGGTCAGCGCTTCGTCGCGCGAGAGAATGCCTACCTGCTCTCCCTCGGCGCCGATCACGCGCACCCGCGGAACTCGGATTTCGTGGTTCCTGCGGTTGGCTTTCGATTCGGTGGCGATACCTGTTATCTCCCTAGAGGAATGACGCTTCCAACGGCACGCGGATCAGGGCCGCGCGCCTTCGGACTCCAAACGCTTCGCGAAATCGGCGACGGACATGGAACCCAAATCCTCGCCCGAGCGAACACGCACGGAAACGGCGCCCGTCTCCTTCTCCCGGTCGCCGACGACCAGAAGATAGGGCACCTTTTCGAGCGTGTGTTCCCGGATTTTATAGCCGATCTTCTCGTTTCGCAAATCGGCCTCCGCCCGGAAGCCTTGCTTCACAAGGGTTTGCGCGACCTCGCCGGCAAAATCGGCCTGCGCGTCGGTGATATTCATCACGACGGCCTGCACCGGGGCCAGCCAGGCCGGGAATGCACCAGCATGGTGCTCGATCAGGATGCCGATGAAACGCTCCATCGAGCCGACGATCGCCCGGTGCAGCATGACCGGGACGTGCCGCTGGGAGTCCTCGTCGACGTATTCGGCCCCGAGCCGGCCCGGCATCGAGAAATCGACCTGCATCGTGCCGACCTGCCAGGCGCGGCCGATCGAGTCCTTCATGTGGTACTCGATCTTCGGGCCGTAGAACGCGCCCTCGCCCGGCAGCTCCTTCCAGTCGACGCCGCAGGCGCGCAGTCCCGACCGCAGTGCCTCCTCGGCCTTGTCCCAGACCTCGTCGGCGCCGATCCGCGATTCCGGCCGCAGCGCGATCTTGAGCTCGATGTCCTTGAAGCCGAAATGTTCGTAGACAGCCATCGCCTGCGAGTGGAACGCGATGACTTCCGGTTCCATCTGGTCTTCCGTGCAGAAGATGTGGCCGTCGTCCTGCACGAACCCGCGCACGCGCAAGAGCCCGTGCAGCGCGCCCGACGGCTCGTTGCGCGTGCATGAGCCGAACTCGCCGTAGCGGATCGGCAGATCGCGATAGCTATGCAGCCCGTGGTTGTAGACCTGCACGTGGCCCGGACAATTCATCGGCTTCAACGCGTAAGTCCGCTTCTCCGACTCGGTGAAGAACATGTTGTCCTTGTAATTGTCCCAGTGGCCGGACTTCTGCCAGAGCGACACATCCAGGATCGCTGGGCACCGCACTTCCTGGTAGCCGGATTTCTTGTAGACGCCGCGCATGTACTGCTCGACGACCTGCCAGATCGCCCAGCCCTTCGGATGCCAGAACACGAGACCGGGCGCCTCGTCCTGCATGTGGAAGAGCTGCAGCTGCTTGCCGAGCTTGCGGTGATCGCGCTTCTCGGCTTCCTCGATGCGCTGGATGTACGCGTCGAGCTGCTTCTTGTCGGCCCACGCGGTGCCGTAGATGCGCTGCAGCTGCTCGTTCTTCGAATCGCCGCGCCAGTACGCGCCGGAGATGCGCGTCAGCTTGAACGCCTTGAGGAAACGCGTATTCGGCACGTGCGGCCCGCGGCACATGTCGACGTATTCCTCGTGGTAGTAGAGGCCCATCTGTTTTTCATCGGGCATGTCGTCGATGAGGCGCAGCTTGTAGTCCTCGCCACGTTTCTTGAACACGTCGATGACTTCGGCGCGCGGCGTCACTTTCTTGACGACGTCGTAGTCCTTGTCGATGAGCTCGCGCATGCGCTTCTCGATCGCGGCGAGATCGTCGGGCGTGAAAGGACGCTCGTACCAGATGTCGTAATAGAAACCGTCGTCGATCACCGGGCCGATGACCATCTTCGCGGTCGGATAAAGCTGCTTGACCGCGTGGCCGACGAGATGCGCCGCCGAGTGGCGGATGATCTCGACGCCTTCGGGATCCTTCGGCGTGATGATGCGCAGCGACGCGTCGTGATCGATGCGATCGCTCGCGTCGACGAGCTTGCCGTCGACCGCTCCGGCGACGGTCGCCTTGGCGAGACCCGCGCCGATCGATGCGGCGACTTCGGCGACGGTGACCGGATGGTCGAACGGTTTCTTGCTGCCGTCCGGGAGCGTGATGTTGATCATGGCGAGATTCCGCGCGGTTTTCTTCAGGCCGGCTGAGGCCGACTCGAGGCGACAATAAAAAAAGGGCGCCCAGCGCCCCTTCTTCTGGCCGCCTGGCGTTCGATCAGTTCGGGAGCGTTCGCGTGCTCATGTCGCACTCTCGGCCGGCGGACGCCCGCGGGCCACCTTTTCTATTGGTTGCGTTGCAACATGAACGCTAATGCAGGCCCAAGTGCCTGTCAACGGCGCGTTTTCCGCTGCGCCGACGAGATGGGAGCCGCCGCGCCTAAACGCAAGCTGACCCGTTCCGACACGCGTTCATCGGCGGGCGGGGTACGCCTCTATACGTTGGCGCGGCGGTCGAATGGCCGACCAGAAACGAGGAGGCATCATCATGAATGCAACGCGCAATTTCGCAAAGGTCGCCCTCTGCTCGGCGCTCGCGCTCGGCGCGGTGGGAACGGTGTCCAGTGTTTTCGCCGATGAAATGCCGGCGAAGTCCGATCAGCCCGTGACCGACACGTGGATCACGACGAAGGTCAAGAGCGAGCTCGCGACGACCGACGGCGTCAAGAGCACGAAGATCAGCGTCACGACGAAGGATGGCATCGTCGCGCTCGTCGGCGTCCTTGCGTCCAAGGACTCGTTCGACAAGGCGATCGCCGCGACCGAGAGCGTCAAGGGCGTGAAGAAGGTCGACTCGTCGGGCCTCAAGGTCAAGTAAGCGGTCAGGAAATCCGGCCCGATCGCGCGCGAGCGCGGTGCGCCGGATGCCGGAAGGCGATCCCGGGGTGGGGTCGCCTTCCTTTTTTGAACCGCACTTCTTTTGAGCCGGCTTGCCGGATGAGCACGCCGGCACGATCGTCGCGATCGACATGCGGCGTTATATTCGGGTCCCGGCATCGAAAGCGAGGCACACGATGAATCTTCTCTCCAAGATCGCAGTCGTGACGACAGCGACGCTACTGATGAGCTGCGCGACGTCGCATGTTCGGAATGTGCGCTCCTCGGGCGAAGGCGATTCGACCGCCGCATGGGCGCTGCTCGACGCCGACAACGACGGCTCGCTCACGGTCACCGAGCTCGACCAGCAACAGGCGATGGGTCTGCTCCAGGATTTCCCGAACGCCGATACCGATCACGATCAGCGCATCTCGAAAGCCGAGTGGGATGTCTGGTGGCCGCGCATGACCGATCACCTCGTGCGCCCCGACGGCACGGTGACGCCGCCGTTCCTGTCGGCCCCGTAACCGCCGAAAAACAGCGTATTGGCGCGGCCTGCCCCACAGCGTATTGTCGCGGGATGATTGAATCCGAACGCGTCTTCCCGCGATGAGCGGCGCTGCGGTTGAGTCCGCTCACGCCGTCGCCGATCGCGATTCGTTCCTGCGCGCGATCATCGAGACGACGCCCGAGTGCATCAAGATCGTCGCGCGCGATGGCCGCCTTCTGCAGATGAACTCGGCGGGCCTCGCGATGATCGGCGCCGATGCGTTCGAATCCGTCGAAAACGCATGCACGTACGATCTCGTCGCGCCCGAGCATCGCGCGCTGTGGCGCGCGAATCACGAGCGCATCTGCAGCGGCGAGCACCTGACGTGGGAGTTCGACATCGTCGGCCTCGACGGCAAGCGCCGGCACATGGAGACGCACGCGGCGCCGATCGCGCTCGCCGACGGCATCGGCCAGCTCGCGATCACGCGCAACATCACGCTGCGCCGTGAAACCGAGGATGCGCTGCACCAGCTCAACCTGTCGCTGCAGGCCAAGATCGGCGAGCGCACGCGCGAGCTCGAACGCGCGCTCGTGCGGCTCGGCGAGACCGAGCGCAGCTTCGAGCTCCTCGTCGACGGCGTCACCGACTATGCGCTCTTCATGCTAGATCCGACCGGCAACATCGTGAGCTGGAACGCGGGCGCGCGGCGCATCAAGGGATATGAAGCGAACGAGATCATCGGCCGCCATTTTTCGGTCTTCTACACGCCCGAGGACATCGCGGCCGAGACGCCGGCCCGCGGCCTTCGCACGGCCTCGCGCGAAGGCCGCTTCGAGACGGAAGGCTGGCGCATACGCAAGGACGGCAGCCGTTTCTGGGCGAACGTCGTCATCGACCCGATCCGCGATCGCGGCGAGCTCGTCGGCTTCGCGAAGATCACGCGCGACATCACCGAGCGACGCGCGACCGAGGAACGCCTTCGCCACGCGCAGAAGATGGAAGCGGTCGGCCAGTTCACCGGCGGCGCGGCGCACGACTTCAACAATCTCCTGATGGCGATCCTCGGCAGCCTCGATCTCCTGCGCAAACGCCTGCCCGACGACCGCGGCACGCTCGCGCTCCTCGACAACGCCGTCCAGGGCGCGCGCCGCGGCACGCTGCTGACGCAGCGCATGCTCGCGTTCGCGCGCCGGCAGGAGCTCAAGCGCGAAGCGGTCGAGCTCAACCGGCTCGTCACCGGCATGAAGGATTTCCTCGCGCACTCGCTGGGTGCGCCGATCGACGTCGAGATCCGCGTGCCGCGACAGCTGCCCTGCGCGCGCACCGACGCGAACCAGCTCGAGACCGCGCTGCAGAACCTCGCGCTCAACGCGCGCGATGCGATGGCCGGCCGCGGCACGATCACGATCGCGGCACGCGAGGAAAATCTCGAAGGCGACAATCCGCTGATGCTCGCGGCCGGACGCTACGTCTGTCTATCGGTGACCGACACCGGGCACGGCATGGACGCGGCGACGCTCTCGCGCGCAACGGAACCGTTCTTCACGACGAAGGGCATCGGCAAGGGCACCGGCCTCGGTCTCTCGATGGTCGACGGTCTCGCTGCGCAATCGGGCGGGAGGCTCGCTGTGCACAGCGAAGTCGGCGTCGGCACGCGCATCGAAATCTGGCTGCCGGTCGCGACCGACGACGTCGCGCGTGCACGCGAACCCGCCATCACGCCCGTCGACGCGCTCCGCTCGGCGGCCAAGCCGATGATCGTACTCGCCGTCGACGACGACGACCTCGTGCTGATGAACGTCAGCGCGATGCTCGAGGATCTCGGCCACCGCGTCATCGACGTCGGCTCCGGCGTGAAGGCGCTCGAAGTCATCGATGCCGGTACGCCGATCGATCTCGTCATCTCGGACCAGGCGATGCCGGGCATGACGGGCGTGCAGCTCTTGAAAGCGATCCGCGAGCGCCGTCCGGATCTGCCGGTCATTCTCGCGACCGGTTTCGCCGAGCTCCCGTCCGGCGCCGATCGGGGTGTGCGCCGCCTCGCCAAGCCGTTCACGCAGCGCGAGCTCGCCGAGGCGGTCGATTCGGTGCGCTGAGCGCCGGCACCGCGTCGACATTCCTTTAACGCATCGCAGCCGCGATCGCACCTGCATGCGATCGCGCAGCGCCGTGTCGCGTGCATCGCGTCCCGAATGCGAACTGCATCACCGTCGACCCCGCGACTTCCGCGCAGTCGCCGCACCCGATCATCGGCACGCTGATCCCCGCCGCGCATGCACCCTGAAACCGCATGCCGGCACTTCCAACAACGGAGGGATCGGAAATGACTGTCAAGAACGCCGCCGTCAACGTGCTCGCCGCGGTCAATCTCATGCATCACGCGAAGAGCGCCTGCGCGCGCCTCAATCCGCTCAGCGAGCCGCTGACGCTGCTCGAGCTGCAACAACGCGCCGATATGATCGACAAGGTGATCCGCGCGCGCTCCAAGCTGCAGCAGCTTCGCAATCGGGCCGCGATGCTCGAGGATGCGCTGTCGCGCTTCAAGGCGCGCCGCGAAGCGAAAGTCGCATGATCGAGCCCGAAGCGCCGCGCCGCTATGGCCTCACGGCCTTGCAGACGCTTGCCATCGCCGTTGCGTGCATCGCAGCTCTCTACGCGCTGACCTCGGCACTGCCCGGCCCATAAGGCCTATCGACTGCCGTCCAGGGGCGGCAGTCTTTCCGCAAGACCCATCCGCTTCGTCGAAACCGGGCCGACAGGAAAATCCTGTCTGATGCACGCAGCCGCGCGCGGCCGGCTTGCGCACCACTACGCGTACGAGAACATTCTGTTCGACCACTGATTCGTCGACATGTTCAGCGAGCAGGCCGGCAACCGAGAGATCATCGAGGACATGCGCACGTTCCATCTCGCCGAACGCTTCGGGCGCTGACCGGACATGCCGCGCACGGATGCGCATCGCATTGGCCTTGGGCGTCCGTTAAGCGGGGTCCAACTTCGCTGTGTTAGCGTTCCGGCGCCATGAAGCGCGAGCGCTATATCGCCACGATCGAACTCGTCGACGACGCTGGGCACGCGTACGAGCTGCAGCAGTTTGTGACCATTGTCGATGGCCGCGACGGTGCGCCGTTCTTCAGGCTGGCCGACGGCATTCCGGCGCGACGTATCGGCGAGGACGAGTTCGAGATCGGCATGATCGACAAGGTGCGGGCCAGACGGCGCGGAGCGGCCACGCCGTCCAAGCGCGCTCTCTAGACAAACATCGCGACGCCCGCCGCCGTCATCAGTAGCGCCGTGAGCGCGATGAGGACGACGGCGAACTTCGGGCTCTGCTGCCCTTTCATGAGCTTCGCGTCGACGATCACCGCGAGCAGCACGAACAGCACGACCGGCGCGAGCAGGCCGTTTACGATCGCGGACCACACCAGCGCGCGAACGGCCGAAATGCCGGCAAGATTCAGCACGATCCCGCCGACGATTGCGGCGATGTAGACACCGTAGAACGGCACGGCGCGCCGGAATTTCTCGTTGAGCCCGTAGCGCCAGTCGAACGTCTCGGCGAATGCGTAGGCCGCGGAACCGGCGAGCGTCGGGATCGCGAGAAGTCCCGTTCCGACGAGGCCGACCGTGAACAGCAGGAACGCCGCGTCGCCGGCGACGGGGCGCAACGCTTCGGCGGCTTGCCGGGTCGTCTCGATATGCGTCGTGCCGTGCGCGTGCAGCGTCGCCGACGCCGTCAGGATGATGAAGAACATGACGAGGTTCGATGCGATCGTTCCCGACGCGACATCGATACGGCGTTCGCGGATCTCCTTGCGCGACGCATTCATGCGCGAGCGTTCGGTCGTCTTGCCGACGTCCTTCTGCTCCTCGATTTCCTGCCCGGCCTGCCAGTAGAAGAGATACGGACTGATCGTCGTGCCGAGGATCGCAACGAGCGCCTGCCATTGGTCCTTGCCGTGCGGCATCGTCGGCACGACCACGTCGTGTGCCACGCGCTGCCAGTCAGGCTTCGCAAGGAACGCAGCGATCACGTAGGCGAGCAGTGCCAGCGCGAGCCACTTCAGCACGTGCGCGATCGTCTCGTACGGGAGCCGCACGCCGAGCACGGCCAGCGCGACGCCGAACAGCGCGACATAGGCGAGCGGGGGACCGAGATGCATCATCGACATCGCCTCGCCCATGCCGGCGAGATCGGCCGCGATGTTGATCACGTTCGCTGCGAGCAGCGCGAGCGCAAGCACGCCGCCGACCCAGCGCGGCATCTTCTTGCGAATCGCGCCGCCGAGCCCCGAGCCCGAGACGAGTCCGACGCGCGCGCAGGTCATCTGCGCGCACGCCATCAGCGGCCAGGTGACGAACGCCGACCAGAGGAACGCGTTGCCGAACTGCGCGCCGACGACGGAGTAGGTCGCGATGCCTGCCGGATCGTCGTCAGCGGCGCCGGCGATGAGGCCGGGGCCGAGCGATCGAAGCCAGTTGCGAATCGGTTTTAAAGAAGTCATTGCATCCGCTGGCGAACGCGCCCGTCGAGATTGCGCCGCAGCGTAGACATCGGCTGCGCAACCGTCGCCGAACGGAACACGCCGGAATCGTGCGCGGCTACAGCGGGAATTCAGCCTGGTTACGGGAGTTCGAGAATGCTGCCGTTCTTGATCAGGATTCTCATAGTGACGCGGCCAACCTCGAAGGGTCTCGGCCTCTCCGGCTGCTTGCGCTGGCTGTACTCACGAAAAAGCCGGCGCGAGGCCGGCTTGTCGTAACTCTTCAGAAAGAGTGGTGGGCGGTATAGGGATCGAACCTATGACCCCTACCATGTCAAGGTAGTGCTCTACCGCTGAGCTAACCGCCCGCCGGACCCCGCTGTCGCGAGGGGCGCGCAAGGTAGCACAGCATCGCCGGGGCGACAACCGCGGCACGCCGGCCGGCGCGAGCGCCGAGCCGCGCAGGCGCAGCCAGGAACGCGCGAGCCCGACCGAGAGGTGACGGCGAGCAGCTACCCGATCAGACCCTGCTCGCGAATGCGATGGATCTCGTCGCGCACGCGCGCGGCGTCCTCGAACTCGAGATCCTGCGCGTGCTTGTACATCTGCGCTTCGAGCTTTCGCATCGTCGATGCGACCTCTCCGGGCGACAGCGTCCGGTAGTCCGTGGTCGGCTCGGCGACGCGAAGCCCCCGCGATCCGCCGCGCCCGCGGCCGCGACCGCGCTCTCCGTCGGCGTCTGCGCGCGCGCCTTCCATGATGTCGGTGATCTTCTTGACGACCGACTTCGGCGTGATGCCGTGCTCGATGTTGTACTCGACCTGCCGGCCGCGGCGCCGGTCGGTTTCGTCGATCGCCGCCTTCATCGACTTCGTCATGCGGTCCGCGTAGAGGATCGCCTTGCCGCGCAGGTTGCGCGCCGCGCGGCCGATCGTCTGGATCAACGAGCCCGCCGAGCGCAGAAACCCTTCCTTGTCCGCATCGAGGATCGCGACGAGCGACACCTCGGGCATGTCGAGGCCTTCGCGCAGCAGGTTGATGCCGACGAGCACGTCGAACTTGCCGAGCCGGAGGTCGCGGATGATCTCGACGCGCTCGACGGTCTCGATGTCCGAGTGCAGATACCGCACGCGGACGCCGTGCTCTTCGAGATATTCGGTCAGGTTCTCGGACATGCGCTTCGTCAGCGTCGTCACGAGCACGCGATCGCCGATCGCGACGCGCTCGTGGATCTCGGTGAGAAGATCATCGACTTGCGTGCGCACCGGACGCACTTCGACTTCAGGATCGACGAGCCCGGTCGGGCGCACGACGAGCTCGGTCACGTTGCCGGTCGATTTGCCGATCTCGTAGGGCCCCGGCGTCGCCGAGACGAACACGGTGCGCGGCGCGCGGCCTTCCCATTCCTCGAACTTGAGCGGGCGGTTGTCGAGCGCCGACGGCAGCCGGAAACCGAACTCGACGAGCGTCTCCTTGCGCGAGCGATCGCCCTTGTACATCGCGCCGAGCTGCGGAATCGTCACGTGCGATTCGTCGACGACCAGCAGCGCGTCGGGCGGCAGGTAGTCGAACAGCGTCGGCGGCGGCTCGCCCGGCGCACGCCGCGTCAGATGCCGCGAATAGTTCTCGATGCCGTTGCAGTAGCCGATCTCGGCCATCATCTCGACGTCGAACTGCGTGCGCTGCTGCAGACGCTGCGCCTCGACGAGCTTGTTCGCCTTGTAAAGCTGATCGAGCCGCTCCTTGAGCTCGGCCTTGATCGTGTCGACCGCATTCAGCACGCTGTCGCGCGTCGTCGCGTAGTGCGTCTTCGGATAGACCGTGAAGCGCGGCACCTTGCGCATGACCTCGCCGGTCAGCGGATCGAAGATCGAAAGATTCTCGATGTCGCCGTCGAAAAGCTCGATGCGGAGCGCTTCGGCCTCGGACTCGGCCGGGAACACGTCGATGACCTCGCCGCGCACGCGATACGTACCGCGGCGAAGCTCGTAGTCGCCGCGCGTGTATTGCAGCTCGGTCAGGTGGCGGATCAGCTTGCGCTGATCGGTATGCTCGCCGCGCATCAGGTGCATGCGCATCTTCAGATAGTCGTCGGGATCGCCGAGACCGTAGATCGCGGAGACCGTTGCGACGATGATCGCATCCGACCGCGACAGCAGCGCCTTCGTCGCCGAGAGCCGCATCTGCTCGATGTGCTCGTTGATCGATGCGTCTTTCTCGATGTACGTGTCGCTCGACGGCACGTAGGCCTCGGGCTGGTAGTAGTCGTAGTAGCTGACGAAGTACTCGACCGAATTGTGCGGGAAGAACTCCTTGAACTCGCCGTAGAGCTGCGCCGCGAGCGTCTTGTTCGGCGCCAGCACGAGCGTCGGCCGCTGGATGTTCTCGATGACGTTCGCGATCGTGTAGGTCTTGCCCGAGCCCGTCACGCCGAGCAGCGTCTGCTGCGCGAGGCCCGCCTCGAAGTTTTCGGTGATGCGCCGGATCGCCGCCGGCTGATCGCCGGCGGGCTTGTACGGAGCGACGAGTTGGAAGCGATCGGTCATGCGGTCCTGCTTGCGCGGTGAAAGTATAAGGTGGGTCGACGCGCTTCCTGCGCGCGGCGTCGTTCATTTCCTACAGCGGCGCCCGCGGCGTTGCGATCGTCGAAGCCGGGCGCGCCGCCTAGCATGCCGGTCCATCGAATCACTCGCTTCGACGGAGACCTTCCATGCAGACCACGACACGCAACGCACACGGCTTCACGCTGATCGAGCTCCTGATGACGCTTGCCGTGCTCGGCATCCTGACCGCTTGCGCAGCGCCTGCGTTCGGCAACCTGATCTCGAGCACCGGCGCGCGGGCCTCGCGCAGCAACCTGATCACCGCGCTGAACACCGCGCGCATCTTCGCCGCCAGCAGGACCGCGCACGTCGTCGTCTGCCCGAGCGCCGACGGTCAATATTGTGGCCACACGACCGAATGGCAACACGGCTGGCTGATCTTCGTCGACGCGGACCACGACGACGTCCGCGACGACGGCGAGGAGCTGCTCGCGGTCGGCGAGAAGCAGCCCGAGGGCGTCGCGATCCTCAGCACCGCGGGCCGCACCCACGTCGACTACCGGCCGGACGGCAGCGCCACCGGCTCGAACGTCTCGTTCACGGTCTGCGACCGCCGCGGCGCCGGCGAGGCCAGCGCGCTCGTGATCAACAACGCCGGCCGCGTCCGCGCCGGCGAGCCGACCCCCGCCGCGGCCGCCGCCTGCGAGACGGTTCTTGACAACCCGGGCGCTTGACGCTGGAAACCGCGCCCAAGACAATAGGCGGCTCGCCCGAATAGCTCAGCCGGTTAGAGCATCTGACTGTTAATCAGAGGGTCGTTGGTTCGAGTCCAACTTCGGGCGCCATACGAATTGAAACGAACCCGCCGCACGAGCGGGTTTCTTGTTTTCAGCGCCGTCCCATCCTAGCGTCGACGCTGTAGCGCCCCGCCCCGTGCGCCGCGAGCACGCAGAAGCCGCCCGCGATCGCGAGATTCTTCCAGACGTTGATCGCCTGCATCTGATCGGCCATGTGCGGCACATGGAACAGGATTGCCGCGACGATTGAGAACACCGCGAGCGCGAGCGCAACCCAGCGCGTAAACAGACCGAGCAGGATCGCGAGGCCGCCGCCGAGCTCGATCGCAATCACGAGCGGGAGAAGGATGCCGGGAACGCCGGCCGATTCCATGTATTGCTGCGTGCCGGCGAAGGCCGCGATCTTGCCCCAGCCCGAATCGATGAAGATCCATGACGAGACCAAGGCGACCCAGCAAAACGAGCCAATCGTTCATGACGATCCCCTTCCGCGTTTGATCAAGTTGGATACCCACCCACGCGGATGCTAGCGCGCGGCGCAAGAAAAAACCCCGGTCCTTGACGGACCGGGGTTCGCCCTCCCCTCACCCAACCCGGGGCGCGGTGCCGCGAGCGCAAGCGCGGCGCAAATGGCGCTCCGCTGGGGTTGCGGAGCGCCGGGGTCTGGTGGCGACGGCAGGTGGGACTGCCGCCGCCGGTGCCGTCCGTGGCCGATCCTTTCGGATCTTTCCCAGGTGGCCTTGGCGCGGGTCCGCGCGAGGCGGCCCGCCCGGGATTCGCCGGCGCGATCGAATGCGCGGGAAGCCCAAAACGCGCCGCAAGCTACCAGCCGGGGCTGACCACCGTCAAGCTGTAACTTTACGCAAGTCTTTGAAAACGTTTGATTTATTGTGCGACGCAACAGACATGTCCGGACATATTTAGGCGCGGACAACTTGTCCGGACAGCCAAATACGCCACCGAATGGGCGTCCACACGGAAAGGGGTCTAGACGTCCCTACGGCCGTTCAGCGCCGGAACGCGTGCACCGGTTTCGGGCGCCGGACCCAGAGAATCGTGCTGACCAGCAGCATGATCGGCGCGCCCCAATACATCGCCTTGATCATCCGATGCGTCGGATTCCAGGTCGTGCCGAAGATGAGATCCATCGCGACGGTCGGATCTTCCTTGATGCGATCGAACCCATCGCTCAGGCCTTCTGTCGAGGCGCAGGTTCGCGTAGTCGCCGAGCGAAGGCATGGCTGCGTCGAGCGGGGTCCCGATCGCGATGTACGTCGTCGCGAGCGGCGTCTCGCGGTGTGCGGAATCGGCAATGAAGGTACCGACGCCGGGCAGCGTCGGAACGCCGCCCCAGACGACGATGTCGTACAGAAAGCAGATCGCGAACAGCACGATCGCGATGACGTGCAGCTGGTTTTTCATGGCGTCCCTCCTCGCGAGCGCATCGTAAGCCGAATCGCCGCGCGGACGCCGTGACGAGGTTCGATATCGCGAGAGCTCGCGCGCCTCAGAACATGCCGGTTTCGAGCCGCGCCGCGTCGGACATCATCGCGTGATTCCACGGCGGATCGAACACGAGATCGACGTCGGCCTCGGCGACGGTCGGAATCATCTCGAGCTTGGTGCGCACGTCGTCGACGAGGATCTCGCCCATGCCGCAGCCGGGCGCGGTCAGCGTCATCTGCGACGTTGACCTTGCGCCGACCGTCGTCGAGGCGCTCGATCGTCGCAGCTGTAGACGAGGCCGAGCTCGACGACGTTGATCGGGATCTCCGGATCGAAGCAGGTGCGCAGCTGCTGCCAGACGAGCTTCTCGACATCCTCGTCGCCGGCGCCTTCGGGCAAGCTCGAGCGCGGCCGGCGGCTCCTTGCCGAGCGCATCGGCGTCGGCGCCGCTGATGCGGAACAGGTTGCCGTCGACATAGACCGTGAAGCTGCCGCCGAGCGCCTGCGTGATGTAGCCGACCTGGCCCGCCGGCAGCGTCACGCTCTCGCCCTGCGGCACCATGACGGCGACGCAGTCGCGCTCGAAGCGGATCGGTTCGGAGGTCTGGCTGTAGCCCATGGAGTGTCGTGGCGACCGTGCCGTGGAGACCGATGTCGTTGCGGCCGCGTCGCGGGCGCGCATTATGCCTGTGCGTGTCGATTACCGATGTCTGGGCGCGCACGCTTCGTTCAATGCGCGACCGCTGCGTCATGCGGCGACGCCGGGCTTGCATGGCGAGCCCGAGCTCGCGCGAGGCATTTGCCGAAGAGCCGCATCGCGGCCTCGATGTCCGCCGGCGGCAAGTCCGGCGTAACCGAGCACGAGGCCCGGCCGCGGCGGCGGCTTCAGGCAATACGGCGCGATCGCGTAAAGCCCGAGACCGCGCGTCGCGCGCATGCTCGATGAGCCGCTCGCAATCGGCGTGGCTCACGCGCGTCAGCCACGCGGTCAGGTGCATGCCCGCGTTCGAATCGACGACCTCGACGATCGCCGGCGCGTGCCGCGCGAGCCCGTTCAACATCGCCGTGCGGCGCGCACGCAGCGTCTCGCGCCGCGCGGCGCAGGTGCCGCTCGAACCCGCCGTCGCCCATGAAGCGCGCGAGCGCGGCCTGCTCGAGCGCGTTGCAGCCGCGATCCTCGAGCCATTTCGCCGCGACGAACGCATCGCGCAGCGCCGAGCGGCAGCACCATGTAGCCGAGACGCAGCGCCGGAAACAGCGCCTTCGAGAAACTGCCGATGTAGATCACGCGACCGTCGCGATCGAGCGACTTCAGCGCCGCGAGCGGCCGTCCGCCGTAACGGAACTCGCCGTCGTAGTCGTCCTCGATCAGCCACGCGCGCTGCGCCGCGGCCCATTCGAGCAATTCGACGCGACGCGCCGAGCGGCAGCAGCGCGCCGGTCGGAAACTGGTGCGACGGCGTGACGACCGCAAGCCGCGCATCTTCGGGCAGCGCCGCCGGCACGAGCCCGTCGCGCATCGACGCGACAGCCGCGCACGTGCGCGCCGTGCGCTGCGAACACCTGGCGCGCGCCGCGATAGTGCGGATCCTCGAGCACGACCGTCTCGGTCGGCCCGAGCAGCACGCGCGCCGCGAGCGCGAACGCCTGCTGCGTGCCGGACACGATCAGCACGTCTTCCGGCGTCGCCGGCACGCCGCGACGGCGCGCGAGGTAGTCGCAGATCTGCTCGCGCAACGCGAGCGAGACCTTGCGCATCGGGATAGTCGAACTCGACGTGCTCGGCCGCGCGATTCAATTCGCGCCGCCAGACGCTTGCGAGCATCGGATTGGCCAGCGGCAATCCGTACTGCAGGTTGTAGCGCAGGCCCTGATGCTGGCGCCCCGGAATCGCGCGTCCGTCGAAGTTGGCGAGCACGCGTCGCGCGAACGCGGACAGCGGCGCGACGAGTGTCGCGCTGCTGCGCCGCTGCGGTTGCGGACTGCCGACGCTCGCGACGTAGCTGCCGGAGCCGACGCGTCCGACGAGGAAGCCTTCGGCCTGCAGCTGCTCGTACGCGGCGAGCACCGTGTTGCGCGAGATGTCGAGCTCGCGCGCGAGCGAACGGCTCGCCGGCAAGTCGCGCACCGGCGGCGACAGCGGCCGTCGAGAATCGCGCCCTTCAGCGAGCGGATCAGCTGCGCGTAGCGCGGCCCTTCGCCATCCAGATCGAGATACATCGAATTGGCTCCATCATAGCCAGCGATGGTGGTGCTCCATGGTACCAATAATCGGGCCTAAAGTTTGAAGCGTCCTTAGCGGGAGCTTCGCCGATGTCCCAAGCGTTCGATCCGGCCGCAGAAGCGGCGCGCGCCCGCCGTGCCGCGCGGCGCGCGCCATCGCGTCGAGCGCACCAAGGCTCGCGCGCACTACGATCGCGACAGCATCCACGCGATCCTCGACGCGGGCCTGATCGCGCACGTCGGCTTCTGCACCGACGGCCAGCCGTTCGTGATCCCGATGCTGTACGCGCGCGACGGCGACACGATGCTGCTGCACGGCTCGATCGCGAGCCGTCTCGTCAACGCGCTCGGCGCCGGCATTCGCGGCCTGCCTCAGCGTGACGCACGTCGACGGGCTCGTGCTCGCGCGCTCGCATTTCCATCATTCGGTGAACTACCGCTCGGTGGTCGCATTCGGGCTCGCGACGCTCATCGCCGATGCGGACGAGAAAGTCGCCGCGCTCGCGCGCTTCGTCGACGCGATCGTGCCGGGCCGCGCGGCCGAATCGCGCGCACGCCGGATCGCAACGAGCTCGCGGCGACGAACGTGCTGCGCTTCGAGATCGAGGACGCGAGCGCGAAGATTCGCAATGGCGGCGTCAAGGACGACGACGCCGATCTCGAGCTGCCGCACTGGGCCGGCGTCGTGCCGCAGCGTCCACAGTACGGCGCGCCGATCGCCGACGAAGGTCTCGCCGACGGCGTCGCATTGCCGCCTTCGGTGCAGCGTCTGATCGCAGGAGCGGCGCGCGAATGAGCAACACGATCCGCATCGTCGATATCAACGACGCGAACGGCAACGTCGTCGAAGCCGCGTGGCTCGCGGCCGCCGAAGATGTGCATCGCCAGCTCCGCCCGCATCTGCCCGAAAACTACGCCGAAAAGATGCACCGCGTCTTCGCCGACGGCGCGCGCATGTGCGTCGCCGTGCGCGGCGAGCGCGTCGTCGGCATCGCGGTCCATCGCGTGCACGAGAACACTGTCGACGGCGTGCAGATGTACGTCGACGATCTCGTCAGCGACGAGAGAGAGCGCTCGCAAGGAATCGGCCGCGCGCTCCTCGAGCACCTGCAGCGCGTCGCGCGCGACGCCGGCTGCGCGAAGTTCAATCTCGATTCCGGCACGCAGCGCCAGCAGGCGCACAAGTTCTATTTCCGCGAAGGCATGGTCGTCACGTCGTTCCACTTCGCAAAGCCGCTCTGACGCGCATTTCCAACGCGCAAGCGCGCCGCTATGATCGCGCCTCCCGCCATCCGATTGGCGAACCTGGACCGCCGGATGGCCGCACCGAGCACAGTTTCCGATCCGCGACCCCGCTCGCGCCGGATCGGCGTCGTGACCGCGCTGATGACTGCGCTCGCTGGCGGCGCGCTGTGGTGTCTGATCGCGCTCTATGCGCGCCACGACCTGATTGCTCTCTCGCTGCCGATCGCGGCGGCGGTCGCGTGGGCGTTGCGCTCGCATGGCTATGCGGGACGCGCGTCCGGCGCCGTGATCGCGGTCGCGTGCGTCGCGCTCGCTTCGGCGTATTCACTGTATTTGCAGGCCGCGGCGCAGGTCGCGTCGATGCTCGGCCTTCCGCTGCGCGCCGCGCTGACGCAGATGGATCCGCACATGGCGATCGACATCGCTTGGGCGAATCTCGACATCGTCGGCATGGCGACGATTTCCGCCGCGGCGATCATCGCCGCCGTCGGCGTGCTGTGGACGCTCGGCGGGCGTTCGCGCTGAGGCCCGACGCTCACGCCATTGTCGGAGCCGCCTGCGCGGGCGCGGGTTCCGCGTCGCCGAACCAGCGCTTCGCAAGACGGCGGCCGAGACGGATCGACGGCCGCTCGACGAGATAATAGACGAGCGCCGCGAACCCAATCGTCGCCAGCAGCACGCCGAACACGTACCAGCCGAGATGCCAGTTCCGAAGCCACGCCATGCTCGGCATTTTCTGAACCACCCAGAGCAGCGTGTTGAACACGACAGGGTGGAACAGGTAGATCGAATAGCTGACGAGCCCGAGCCATGGCAGCGGCGGAAACTCGAGCCGGATCACGCGCGTGCCGGCGATGAACAGCAAGATCGCGATCGAGTACGGGATCGTGTTCATGTAAGGGATGCCGACGACGAGCGCGAAGTAAAGCGGATAGACGACGACGAGCACGCACGCGGTGCCCCAGAGGCATGCGCGCTCGAAGAGCCCGTTCGCGAGGCCGAGCATCTCGGCGCGATAGAGCGTCCCCCAGAACATCACGCCGAGGTTCAACGGCCAGAACGATGCGCTGTACAACGACCCATGCGACAGCGGAACCATCGCGATGTGCAGCAGCACGAGCCCGAGCGCAAGCGCTCCAATGCGGCGGTAGCGCGTGATGCTGTCCGTCAACACGAGCAATACGCAGCAGAGGTAGAAGACGAACTCGAATGCCAGCGTCCAGTAGAGCCCGATCGCCGGCGGCACGTCGAAGATGTATTCGAGCATCGTCAGATTGACGAGGATCGCGCTCGACGGAAACGGAATCTTCCAGATCCAGTACGTCGTGGCGAGACCGAGCGGAATCGACAGCCAATACGCCGGATAGAGGCGGAAGAAGCGCGTCGTGAGGAACTCGCGGATCGGATAGTGATGCGCGAGCTTGATGCTGAAAGGAATCACGAAGCCGCTGATCGCGAAGAAGATGACGACGCCGAGGCGGCCCGCGTTGATCGGCACCGTCAGCTCGTGGACCCAGCCGCTGCCCGCGTCGCGACGCTCTTGAACTTCTCCGAGACGTGCACCCAGAGCACGAGCATCGCCGCGACTGCGCGCAACGAATCGATGTAGCGCAGCCGGCGGTCTTCTCGCGATTTCACGGCGACGGTCGCCAGGCGGCTAGTGACCGCCGCCTTCGATCGCCTTGAGCTCTGCGATCAGGCGGTTCGCGGCTTCCTTGCCGTCGGCATACAGCATGCGCGTGTTGTCGGCGAAAACAGCTCGTTCTCGACGCCCGAGTAGCCTTTGCCCTGGCCGCGCTTGATCACGTACACCTGCTTCGCCTGGTCGACGTTCAGGATCGGCATGCCGTAGATCGGGGTCGACTTGTTGGTGCGCGCGGCCGGATTCACGATGTCGTTCGCGCCGATCACGATCGCGACGTCGGCTTCCTTGAACTCGTCGTTGATGTCTTCCAGGTCGTAGATCAGGTCGTACGGCACGCCGGCTTCGGCCAGCAGCACGTTCATGTGGCCGGGCATGCGGCCCGCGACCGGATGGATCGCGAACTTCACGTCCACGCCGGCTTCCACCAGCAGCTTCACGAACTCGTCAGACTTGTGCTGCGCCTGGGCGACCGCCAGGCCGTAGCCCGGCGCGATGATGACCTTCGACGAGATAACGCATGTTCACGCCGCGTCGCTCGCGTCGTCGGCCTTCTGCTGCCCTTGATCTCGCCCTGCTGCCGTCGCCGACACGCCGAAGTTGCGGAAAATTACGTTGGAGACGCTGCGATTCATCGCCTTCGCCATCAGCAGCGTCAGGAACGTGCCCGCCGCGCCGACGACCATGCCCGCGATCATCAGCGCCTCGATCTGCAGCACGTAGCCTTCGAACGCCGACCGCGAGACCGGTGAACGCGTTGTACAGCGAGATCACGACCGGCATGTCCGCGCCGCCGATCGGCATCGTCATCAGCACGCCGAACATCAGCGCGAGACGAAGAACGCGACGACGAGCGCGGATCGCGTCGCGCCTGCCAGAACACGATCGCAGCGCCCGACGACGAGCGGCGCCGACGAACACGAGCGAAGTTGACGGCCTGCTGCCCGCGAACGTGAAGGTCTTGTCCATCTTGCCGTCGAGCTTCGCCCACGCGATGAACGAACCCGTCAGCGAGATCGAGCCGATCAGCGCGCCGATCACGGCGAGCGAGCGTCACGAGCGGCGGCGTTTCCGTGGCCGACGTGACTTCAGCAACTCGACGGCACCGATCGCAGCGGCCGAGCCGCCGCCCATGCCGTTGTAGAGCGCGACCATCTGCGGCATCGTCGGTCATCGCGACCTTGCCTGCCCCAGAGCCAAGTCGGTGCCGACGCCGATCGCGATGCGCGAGCACGATCAGCACGAGGTTGTTGCCGCCGGTCATCGCGAGATGTCGCGAGCGTCGCGACGAGCATGCCGATACCGGCCTGCACGATGCCGGTGCGCGCCGTGACCGGCGAGGACATGCGCTTGATGCCGTGGATGAAGAGGAAGGCGGCGAGCGAAATAGCTCGCCTTGGAAGGTAGACGAGCATCGTTTGCGTATCCATGGAGGCGCTCAGTCCTTCTTGCCGGCTTTGCTGGACTTGAACATCTCGAGCATGCGCTCGGTCACGACGTAGCCGCCGGCCGCGTTCCTGCGCCGAGCACGACGCCGACGAAGCCGATGATCTTCGCGAGCGGCGATTCGGCGTTCGCGAGCGCGTACATCGCGCCGACGACCACGATCCCGTGCACGAAGTTCGAGCCCGACATCAGCGGCGTGTGCAGGATCGCCGGCACGCGGCCGATGATCTCGTAGCCGGTGAAAGCGGCGAGCATGAAGATGTAGAGCGCGAGAAAACCGTCGATCATCGTTTGTCCCCGGTGCTTGCTTCGCCGCTGCGGCCTAGCCGCCTTCGACCAGCTTCTTCGTCGCTTCGTGCCTGATCTCGCCGGCGTGCGTGAGGCACGTCTTCGCGATCAGCTCGTCGGTCCAGTCGAGAGTGAGCGCGCCGTCTTTCAGCGAGAGCTCGAGAAAATTGTAGAGATTGCGCGCATACATCTCGCTCGCGTGCACCGGCGCGCTCGAGGGCAGGTTAGTCGTGCCGATCACGCTGACGCCGTTCGCACTGACGACCGTTTTGCCGGCCTCGGTGATCTCGACGTTGCCACCGGTTTCGGCCGCGATATCGACGATCACCGCACCGGGCTTCATGCCGGCGACCATCGCGGCGCTGACGATGCGCGGCGCCTTGCGGCCCGGCACCGCGGCTGTCGTAACCACGACATCGAACAATTTCAGCTGCTCGGCGAGCGCCTGCTGCTGCTTGTCGCGCTCTTCCTGCGTCAGCTCGCGCGCGTAGCCGCCGCTGCCGGCAGCGCTGACGCCGAGATCGAGGAATTTCGCGCCGAGCGATTCGATCTGCTCTTTCGTTTCCGGGCGCACGTCGAAGCCTTCGACCTGCGCGCCGAGACGACGCGCCGTCGCGATCGCCTGCAAGCCGGCCACGCCGGCGCCGACGATCAGCACCTTTGACGGGCGGATCGTGCCGGCCGCGGTCGTCAGCATCGGAAAGAACTTCGGAGCGAACTCGGCCGCGATCAGCACGGCCTTGTAGCCGGCGACGGCCGCCTGCGAGGAAAGCACGTCCATCGCCTGCGCGCGCGTCGTGCGCGGCAAGAGCTCCATCGCGAACGAGGTGATCCTGCGGTCCCGCAGCGCCTTGGTGCGCTCGGGCGAAAGATGCGGTTGCAGGTTGCCGATGACGATCGCGCCTTCCTTGAGCGCGCCGATCTCGTCAAGCGTCGGCGGCTGCACGACGAGCAGCACGTCGGCGCGCGAGAGCGCGCTCCGCGCATCGGTCGTCTCGCAGCCGGCGAATGCTGTATCGGGAAAATACGCCGACTCGGCGGCACCGCGCTCGAGGACCACGTCGGCACCGCGCGCCTTGAGCTTCTTCGCGACTTCAGGCGTCACCGCGACGCGGCGCTCTCCCGCCGCCGTCTCGCGCACTACCGCCACGGCCACCGGCATGTCGTCTCCCGGATTGCTCAGAAGCCGCATCGTAGCGGAACGCCGCGAACGCGGTAAACCGCGCGACAGCAATCGGGAGGCCGCTGGTAAACTCGCGGCGAGCCCTCACGTTCCGATCCCATGTCCCTCGATGTCCTGAACCAGCGCCGCTCGGTGCCGTCGCGCCAGCTCGGCGAGCCCGGCCCAGACGATGCGCAGCTGCGCGACCTCTTGACCGCCGCGATCCGCGTGCCCGATCACGGCAAGCTCGTGCCATGGCGGCTCGTGCTGATCCGCGGCGATGCGCGCGCCAAGCTCGGCACCGCGCTCGCCCAGATGCACCTTCGCCACGAGCCCGACGCGCCGCCGTCGGTGATCGAGAAGGATCGCAACCGCTTCAGCTATGCGCCGCTGATCGTCGCGGTCGTCGCGCGCATCGAGGAAGATCATCCGAAGATTCCGGCGCAGGAGCAGCTGCTTTCGGCCGGACTCGTCGCGTACAACCTGCTGCTCGGCGCCCAATCGCTCGGCTTTGGCGCGCAGTGGCTGACGGGATGGTCCGCGTACGATCGCGAGGCGGCGGGCCTGCTCGGGCTCGCCGCGAACGAGCGCATTGTCGCGTTCGTGCACATTGGCACCACGCACGAGCCCGCGCCCGAGCGCACGCGGCCCACGCTGGAATCCGTCCTGAGCGAGTGGCGATGACCGACGCGCGGACCGCGCATCTCGTCGACGGCAGCCTCTACATCTGCCGCGCATTTTTTGCGCCGATGCCGGATATCGCCGGCGCCGACGGCGCGTCGGTGCTCGCGGTGCACGGCTTCACGCGCTTCCTGCTCGATCTTCTCGAACGCACGCGGCCGACGCACATTGCCGTCGCGTTCGACGAATCGCTGACGACATCGTTCCGGAACGCGATCTATCCCGAATACAAGGCGCATCGCGAGCCCGCGCCGCCGGAGCTGATGCGACAGTTCGGCCTATGCAAGAACGTTGCTGCCGCACTCGGCGTCAAGGTGCTCGCCGATGCGACGTACGAGGCCGATGACCTGATCGGCAGCGCGCTGATTGCGCTGCGCATGGCCGGCTTTCGCGCCGTGATCATCTCGGCCGACAAGGATTTCGGCCAGCTGATCGGCGAATACGACGAGCAGTGGGATCCGCAGCGCAACCAGCGCTGGGATGCGCAGGGCGTCAAGACGCGGCTTGGCGTCCGTCCCGATCAGGTCGCCGACTATCTCGCGCTGACCGGCGACAGCGTCGACAACATTCCGGGCGTGCCCGGCATCGGGCCGAAGACCGCGGCGATCCTGCTGCATCACTACGGCACGCTCGACGCGCTGCTGGAGCGCGCCGAGGAAGTCGCGTTCTTGCGCACGCGCGGCGCGGCGGCGGCTTCGATGAAGCTTCGCGAGCACGCTGGAAGCGCGCGACTTTCCAAACTGTTGAGCGCGATCGCGCTTGACGCGCCGGTGCCGCTCGCTGCGGACGACTACGCGCTCGGCGCGATCGATGCGCCCGCGATCGATGCGCTGTTCGAAGCGCTCAAGCTCGGCCCGCTGACGCGAGCCCGCGTGCGCGCGCTCGCAAGCAGCGACGCGCCCGCGTCAGCCGCCTGAGGGCTTCGCGCTCGGCGGGTTCGTCGACTGCGCGCCACCTTCGACGTTCTTGAAGAGATCGCCCTTCGGCGCCGCCGACGGCATGGTCATGCGCTGCTTGACCTCGCCCGCGGTCGGGATCGGCACGACCGAAGTGCCGATGCCTTTCTCGTTCCACGCGAAGCGAAGGTTGCTCTTGAAGATGCGTGTCGCCTCAAGCTTGGTCTCGTCCTTGAGGACGCCGTATGCGTCGTAATCGTTCTTCTGGCTGTTCGCGATGAAGTACAGCGAATCGCCATCGACCGTGCCGTACGTCGGGAGGCCGAATGCGGCATTCGCGACGTCGAGCGGCATCGCCTTCTCGATCTTGCGGCCGGCCTTGTCGAGCGTGAGGCGCATGATGCGCTTGGGCGACATGCCGTTCTCGACGGCGACGAGCGTGCCGTCGTACCAGTAGATGCCGTCGATGCCGCCGAGCACGAGCGCGTCGGGCGAATAATCGAGATCGAACGCCTTGCCGGCCGAAAGATCGACGCCGAAGATGCCCATCTGGTAATCGGCGAAATAAAGAGTCTTGCCGTCGCCGCTGACCGCCAGGCCGCGCACGCTCGTCAGCTTCGGATTTTCGACCATGGGCTTCAGCGCGCCGCCATCGAGGCGGTAGATGAGGTTACGCACGCCGTCGGCCGCGAAGACCTCGCCGTTCTTGCCGACCGCGATGCTCGACAGCGTGCGCGGCTGGTTATCCGGCGTCAGCAGATATTTGCTGACGAGCTTGCCGTCCGACAGACGGAACTTGAAGACGCCGGCCTTGCCGTAGTCTTCCTGCTTGAATCCCTTGAAGTAGACGGCCGACGTCGACGCGACGTAGAGGTTCTCGCCGGCGGGATCGATCGCCATCGCGTAGACGCTCCAGAGGCCGTTCTCGGCGCTCGGCGCGATGAAGTCCTCAAGCTTGCCGTCCTTGCCGACGCGCGAAATCTTGCCCTCGCGCACGCTGCCGACGAGCAGCTGCTTCTTCTTCGGATCGAACGCGAGCGTCTCGAAGAGGTAGTCGCCCTTCGGCAGCGTGTAGGCGACCTTGCCTTCGCCGAACTGCTTCATGTTCGCCTTGAGGTTCTCGGCGATGTAGTTCCAGGCGCGCGTGTCGTTGACGCTCGCGAATGCGGCATTCGTCGTGAGGTCGTAGCCGTAGCCCTTGGCGCTGCATCTGCAGCAGCAGATCGTAGGTGCTGGTCTTGTCGCCCTGCGCCGCATAGACGCTCGCGAGCGCGAGCTTGAGCTCGCCCGCGTTCGGCAGCAGCACATTGAGCTGGCGCAGCGCCCACGTCATGCGCGTGAGATCGCCCTTCTGCTTGTAGATCGCGGCGAGGCGGTACAGCGCCTCCGGCACCTGCATGCCCTTGATCTGCGCTTCGCTGAGGTTGTTGACGTCGGGGCCGGCGGGTGCCCTGCCGCCCTGCGCGTGCGCGAGCGCAACGGCAAAAACGAGCAGCATGGCGCAGAGGATTCTCTTGATCTTCATCGGGTTTACCTAGGATGCTTGGCGGGTTGGGAGAGGCCGGATGCGCATCGGCGCAAGGCACCGAACGGCGTCTGGGCCCGTCGATCGAGCCGGCTCTTTATGAGTCTCAGCAAGACCTTACCCGCGGAAAAAAGTTCGGACAGCCGCTCAAGATGAACGAAACCGAGACGCTTTGCAACGGTCAATGGCTCCGCCTCAAGCGCCGCGGCCGCTGGGAGTTTGCCGAGCGCGTCAACGCCGGCGGCGGCGTGATCATCGTCGCCGTGACGCCGGAGGACCGCATCCTGCTCGTCGAGCAGTACCGCGCCGCGATCGAATCGAAGACGATCGAGATGCCGGCGGGCCTGGTCGGCGACCTCGCGCACGCGGCCGACGAGCACGCGGTCGAAGCGGCCAGGCGCGAGCTGCTCGAGGAAACCGGCTACGAGGCCGGCCGCATCGAGTTCCTGATGGCGGGCCCGTCATCGTCGGGCATGAGCAACGAGATCATGGCGTTCGTGCGCGCATACGACCTGAAACGCGTGCACGCGGGCGGCGGCGACGAGACCGAGGACATCATCGTGCACGAAGTGCCGCGCGCGGAAGCGGCGCGCTGGCTCGTCGCGAAGATGGCCGAAGGCTATTCGGTCGATCCGAAGATGTTCGCCGGGCTGTACTTCCTCGCGCATGGCGAGACGTTGTTCGGCCGCTAGGTCAACACCCAGGTCGCGAGCAGCTGCCAGATCAGCAGCAATGCCATCAGCGCGATCACGGCCCACGTCAGCACCATGCCGACCGCGCGGCCGGGCGAGAGTCCCGCCGAGCTCGAAAGCCCGTACGCGTGCACAAGCCTTCCTGCGATCAGTGTGCAGCCGAAGACGTGCAGCAGCAGCGGCTGCGTCTGGTTGAGCTCGAGGATCAGCAGAAGGATCAGCGCGAGCGGCACGTATTCGGCTGCATTCGCGTGCACGCGGATGCGCTGTGCGAGCACCGCGTCGCCGCCGTTGCCGATGCCGACACGCACCGCGCGGCGGCGCAGCGTCACGCGAATCGCGAGGATGACGACGATCAACGCAAGGATCGCAGCGTAAAGACCCGTAATGCGCATGAAGCCCTCCCGTCAGGACGATGGATTCGACTTCGATTTCTGCACGACGATGCGATCGCCGCGCTGCGTGCCGGTCAGCTCGACGCTGCCGGACGGAATGATGCGATAGCTGACGCGAACGTCGCCGACCGCGCGATGCTCCGGATCGCCGGCATAGAGCACGCCGTTGACCTCGCGAAAGCTGACCGCGAGGTTCGACGGAAGCTGCGCGTCCTTGACCGGATACGGCACCGGCTTGGTCTGCAGCGCTGAATCGAGCCGGTAGTTGCCGAGCGCGGCCGCATCGACGGCGAACGCGCCGAGCCGCATTTCGCCGGCCGAGAAGCGGCCCGACGTGATCGGCAGGCGCTCCGGATTCCTGTGGCCTTCGGGCTGGCGGAACTTGCGCGAGTCGATCGCCAGCGGCGACCACACCTCTTGGTACGTGCAATTCGTGCCGGCGCAATGTTCCTGCCACTGCAGCATCTCGGCGAAGCGGAGCAGCATGACCGCGTCTGCGCCGATGCCAAGCTGCGTGTCACGCGGCGGCTTCACCACCGAAAGCGTGCCGTCGATCTTGACGATGCGGCCTTCGTTCGCAGGATCGATCTTGTCGGTCGCCACGTGCAGGGCATCCACCGGCGGCTGCGTTTTCGCGCCGGTCGCAACCGGCGTCTCGACCGGCGCGTTCCGCTTGTGCAGCCAGACGTATCCGCCGATCGCGGCGAGCACGACGAGGATGAGTACGACAACGACAGGGTTGTTTCGATTCGTCGATTTGGCCATGTGTCGGATCAGGCAGCCTCGCCGATCAGCTCGGCGTGCTCGTCGGTGGTGGAGAAACGGCCCTTCGCGTCGCGCGCCACGTGCGCGATCGCGCAGCCGACGTCGTGCGTGAAGAACAGGCGCACGCCGCGCGCGAGCTTGTCCTCGAGAAACGCCTTCTTCTCGTCGATCAGCAGCTCGGGATAGCGGTCGTAGCCCATCGTCATCGGCAGGTGCACCCAAGGACGGCCCGGGATCAGGTCGGCGCAGAACACGACGCCGGCGGCGCCGCCTTCGGGCCGTCGATCTCGGCGAGCATCAGGCCCGGCGTGTGGCCGTTCGCTGAACGCGAAGCGCACCTGCTCGCCGAGCGTCGGCGAGCGCGTCGCCCTGCACGAGCTCGAGCCGGCCCGATGCTTCGAGCAGCGGCTGCAGCTCCGGGATGAACGACGCGCGATCGCGCGGATGCGGATGCTGCGCGCGCTGCCAGCACTCCTCGCCGACGACGTACGTCGCGTTCGGAAACAGCAGCGCGCGGCGGCTTGCCCTCCTCCCATGCCGCGAGCAGGCCGCCGGCGTGGTCGAAGTGCAGATGCGAGAGCACGACCACGTCGATGTCCTCGTGCGTGAAGCCGGCTGCGGCCAGCGAGTCGAGCAGCACGTGCCGCGACTCGACGACGCCGTAGCGCTCGCGCAGCTTCGGCTCGAAGAACGCGCCGATGCCGGTCTCGAACAGGACGTTGCGTGCCGTCGAGCCCGTCGACGAGAAGGCAGCGGCACGCGAGCGGAATGCGGTTCTCGTCGTCGGGCGCGATCCACTTCTCCCACATCGCGCGCGGCGCGTTGCCGAACATCGCGCCGCCGTCGAGGCGCTGCGAGTTGCCGAGGATGGACCAGAGTTTCATGCGCCTATTGTAGAAGCGGCGCAGGTCGTCAGCGCACCTGGCCGCTGCCGGAAACGCCGCGCGGATCGGCGCCGCGTGCATCTCGCCGGTTTTGCGATCCCAGCTCGACGACGTTCATGAACCCGTAACCCCAGGTGCCTGCGGCGACGTTGACCTTGTGCCCCATCGCCTCGAGGACCTTGAATGTCCTCGGCCGACAGCGCGTCCTTCTCGGCGTCGATGACGTCGGGCAGGTACTGGTGGTGATAGCGCGGTTCGCGACGATCTGCGCGGGCAGTCTCGCCGTCGATGAACGCGAGGATGCCTTCGAGCATCATCGTGATGATGCGGCTGCCGCCCGGCGTGCCGAGCACGGCGAGCCGGTCCGGGCCGATCACGAAGCTCGGCGTCATCGACGACAGCGGCCGGCTGTCCGGCTTGGGCGCATTGCGCATCGTTGCCGACCAGGCCGAACGCGTTCGGCGTGCCGGCGACGAGCGCGAAATCGTCCATCTCGTCGTTCAGCACGAAACCGGTGCCCGGCACGACGAACGCGGAGCCGAATGTCAGGTTCACGGTCTGCGTCGCCGAGACGAGATTGCCGTCCGTGTCGATGATCGAGAAATGCGACGTGCTGAGGCCCTCGTTGTGTGTCGAGGTAGCCCGGCAGCATGTCGCTCGGCGTCGCCTTTTCCGGATGGATCGAAGCGCGCAGGCCGGCCGCGTAGTCGGAGCTCATCAGGCGCTCGATCGGCATCTGCACGAAATCGGGATCGCCGAGATATTCGGCGCGATCGCGGTACGCGCGCCGCATCGCCTCGACCGCGAGATGCACCCGATGCGCGTGGTCGAGCTTCGCAAGGTCGTAGCCCGACAGGATGTTGAGGATTTCCGCGATCGCGATGCCGCCCGACGACGGCGGCGGCGCGGTGACGATGTGGCAGCCGCTGTACTCGCTGCTGAGCGGCTTGCGCTCCTTGACGGTGTACGCGGCGAGATCATCGAGCGTCCAGCGCCCGCCTTCCGCGCGCACGCCGTCGACGAGCGTCTTCGCGAAATCGCCGTGGTAGAAGCCGTCATTGCCGTGCGCGGCGATCAGCTCGAGCACGCGCGCGAGATCGGGCGTCTTGAACACCCAGCCATCCTGCGGCGCCTCGCCGTCGACGAGATAGAGCGCGGCAGATCCCGGAAAACGCTTGATCGCATCCTTGCGCCGCGCGATCGCGCCGAGAGAACGCGAATCAGGCTTGTAACCTTCGCGCGCGATACGAATCGCCGGCGCGAGCGATTTCGAAAGCGGCAGCTTGCCGTAGTGCTGCGCGATCCAGACGATGCCCGCGGGCTCGCCCGGAATCGCCGCCGACAGCGGGCCGATCGTCGAATGATCGCGGTTCGCTTCGCCGTCCGGCTTGAGGTAATCCTTGGGGTCGACAGCGGCCGGCGCCATCTCGCGCGCATCGACCATCGTCTCCTTGCCGTCCGACGCACGACGCAGCAGGAACAGGCCGCCGCCGCCGATGCCCGAGCTCTGCGGCTCGAGCACCGCAAGCGCTGCCGCGACGGCAACGGCCGCATCGAATGCATTGCCGCCCTCGCCGAGCACTTCGAAGCCCGCATCGGTCGCGAGCTTGTGCGCGCTCGCGATCGCGGCGCGGCCCGGCTTGCCGGTATCGGCGAATGCGCATCCCGTCGCGATCAGGAAAGCGAATGCGAAGACGACGAACACGCGCTTCATGCGGTTTTCTCCTGGAGCGCTTCGAACTTCGCGAGCAGCTGCGCGCGCGATTCCGTGTGATCCGGATCGATGATGATGCACTCGACCGGGCAGACATCCACGCACTGCGGCGTGTCGTAGTGGCCGACGCACTCGGTGCAGTGGGACGGAGCGATCTCGTAGATCTCCGTGCCCATCGCTATGGCCTTGTTCGGGCAGACGGGTTCGCAGACGTCGCAGTTGACGCAGAGATCGGTGATCTTCAGGGACATGGCGCGACTTTAGCGTATTGCAGCGACCCGCTTTTTCTGGGGCCGATTCCATGGATTGCTAGGCATCACCGCTTCTGCGGCAGGGACTGCCGCGCTCTGCTCTTTCCGGGGTCCCCTCTCGGCCGCGGCGAGCAGGCGCAGGAAATAGCCGCGAAGCGGGCACGCGCAGGATGCGCGTGCGTCCGATCTCGGCACAGGGATGTGCCGTGAGCGGACCCCGGAGCCTGCTCGCGTAGTCACGCGGGCAGGGATGCCCGCGTGACCGCGGACGCGAGGGTGCCCTTTTCTTTGGTGACTTTCTTTTGGGCAAGCAAAAGAAAGTCACTCGGCCGCCAGGATGGCGGGCGAAAAAACACAGGGACGTGAGCCGGTTTTCGCGAAGCGCTGAAACGCAACACAACACCATCCCCACCCAACCCTCCCCTTGAAGGGGAGGGCTAAAGCAGGGGCTGCTTACTTCGCTTCGACGAAGCGGACTTCCGCGCCTGACGAAGCCAAGGCCTGCTTCACGGCATCGACATCACCCGGCGCACCGATAAACAGCACGACGACATCCTTGAACGACCCGGCCTGCGCGCCGGCAAACGACGTAACGATCAGGTCCGCCGTCGTCTTCGACTCCGGCCCGCCGAACGCCATCATGTTGCCCGGCAATACGCCGCGCGCAACGACGTTCTTGACGTTGTCGAGCTGATTCTGCCGATCGGCCTTCGCGGCATCGTCGTCGCCGCCCGGCACGAAGTACATGTACGGGTGGTTCGTCTTGACGCCCTGCAGGTTCGCCGTCACGACGCTGACGAGGTACTGCTTCCACGCCGTCTTGTCGGTCGGGTTCGTCGGCACGGGCACGACCTGCGGCTTCACTTCGGCCTGCGGCGCCGCTTCCTGCTGCTGGTTGCATGCGCCGAGCGCGAATGCCGCGCACGCGGTAAAGATGATGGCGGTGATCTTGCGCATGGTCTTGCTGCCCCTCACGTGGTGGTTGACGGTTTGCGGTAGGTATTGCGCAGAGCCTGCTGCACGACCGGATGCACGAACCCGGAAACGTCGCCGCCGAGGCGCGCGATCTCGCGCACGAGCGACGACGAAATGAAGCTGTACTGCTCGGCCGGCGTCAGGAACAGCGTCTCGGCCGTCGGGATCAGATGCCGGTTCATGCTCGCGAGCTGGAACTCATATTCGAAATCCGAAACGGCCCGCAGACCGCGCAGAATCACGCCGGCGCCCGACCTCCTCGACAAGATCCGCGAGCAGCGTCGAGAACCCGCGCACCTCGATGTTCGCAATCCCCTCGAGCGCGACGCGCGCGAGCGAGATGCGCTCGGTAAGGCTCAGGCTCGTCCCCTTGCTCGCCGAATCGGCGATCGCGACGATCAGGCGATCGAACAGCGGCGCCGCGCGCGTGGCGAGATCGACGTGCCCGTTCGTGATCGGATCGAACGTGCCGGGATAGACCGCGACCCGCGAACGTTGCTGCGGAGTCGCCATTCACCTGCCTCGCGCCACGGGACGCTCGCGCTACTTTACTGGATCGGCCGCCGCGCGACGATAGAGCGCATAGCGGACGGCGCCGGCCTGTCCGTCGCGGTGCAGCATCCAGTTGCGGGCAGCGCGAGCACGGCATCGGCCGGCGATTCGACGTAGATCCAGGCGTTCGCGGCGAGCCAGCCGCCGCTATCCAGACGTTCGGCCGACGCGTCCCACAGATTGGCGCCGAACGGAGGATCGAGGAACACGATGTCGAACGGCTCCGCCCTGCCTGCAGAGCATCGACAGCGCGTCGCCGTCGATCACACGCGCGTGCTCGACCTTGAGCCGCGCAAGGTTCTCGCGAAGATCGCGCGCGAGCGCGCGATCGCGCTCGACGAACGTGCACGCCGCGGCACCGCGCGAAATCGCCTCGATGCCGAGCGCGCCGGTGCCGGCGAACAGATCGAGGCAGCGCGCGCCATCGATGACCGGCGTCAGCCAGTTGAACAGCGTCTCGCGCACGCGATCGGACGTCGGCCGAAGCCCGGGCCGATCGGGCACCGCGAGCCGCGAGCCGCGCAGGCTGCCGGCGACGATGCGCAACTTTCCCGGCGGAACTCGCTTCTCTCTTTGCACCAATGCCCTCTGCTCGCCGCGCTAACGGCCGCGAAGCATCGCGGTGTTAGCATTCGCGCTCGATTTTCGCCGATACCGCCGCGCAATGCTGAAGTTCTGGAAGAAAAAGCCGACCGAGGAGACGCCACAACCGCCCGGCAGCGATGAGACGCTGGCCGAAGAGGCTGCCGCCGATATGCTCGCGGCGCAGACGATCGCCGCTCAGACGACAACGGCAGCGCCGATCCAGCCGGAGGAACCCGCGCCAGCGAAGCGCTCGTGGCGCGAGCGGCTTTCCGGCAGCGGTTTGGCGAAGAACCTCGGCTCGATCTTCTCGCGCAATCCCGTCCTCGACGACGCGCTGCTCGACGAGCTCGAGTCCGTGCTGATCACGGCCGACGTCGGCGTCGCGGCTTCCGCCGAGATCGTCGAAGACCTTCGCAAGCGCGTCGCGCGGCGCGAGTTCGCCGACGCGTCCGCGCTGCTCGCGGCCTTGCGTGCCGATCTCGTCGAACGGCTGAAGCCGGTCGAGAAGCCGCTCGACGTCGGCGGGCGCAAGCCTTTCGTCGTGCTGATGGTCGGCGTCAATGGCGTCGGCAAGACGACAACGATCGGCAAGCTCGCGCGCCGCTACACGAACGAGCGCCGCTCGGTGCTGCTCGCAGCCGGCGACACGTTCCGCGCCGCCGCAGTCGAGCAGCTGAAGACATGGGGCGAGCGGAACAACGTGCCGGTCATCGCGCAGAGCTCCGGCGCCGATTCGGCAAGCGTGATCTTCGACGCGCTGCAAACCGCGCGCTCGCGCGGCACCGACGTGCTGATCGCCGACACGGCCGGACGCCTGCACACGCAGTCGGGCCTGATGGACGAACTTTCGAAGATCCGCCGCGTGCTCGCCAAGCTCGACACCGAGGCGCCGCACGAAGTGCTGCTCGTCATCGACGGCACGACCGGCCAGAACGCGATCAGCCAGACCCGCCAGTTCCGCGACGCGATCGGTGTCACCGGTCTCGTCGTCACCAAGCTCGACGGCACCGCGAAAGGCGGCATCGTGTTCGCGCTCGCGCGGAATTCGGGCTGCCGATCCGTTATGTCGGCCTCGGCGAGAGCGCCGAGGACCTTCGCGTATTCGACGCCACGGCATTCGTCGATGGGCTCCTGCCCCCGAAGCTCGGCGATGGCTAGGAAAAATGCCGGGATTCGCGATTCGGGATTCGAGATTCGCACGCACCAATCCAATCTCGAATCTCGAATCAGGGCTTTCGAACGACTTCGCAAGCGACCTGCTCGCGTGGTTCGACCGGCACGGCCGCAAGGACCTGCCGTGGCAGCATCCGCGCACGCCGTATCGCGTGTGGCTGTCAGCGAAGTCATGCTGCAGCAGACGCAGGTGCGCACGGTGATCGCGTACTTTCGTCCGCTTCGTTGACGCGCTGCCGACGCTGCAGTCGCTCGCCGACGCGCCGCTCGATCGCGTGCTCGCGCTCTGGTCCGGGCTCGGCTACTACTCGCGTGCGCGTAACCTGCATCGCGCGGCGCGAATCTGCGTCGAGCAGCACGGCGGCGAATTGCCACGCGATTTCGACGCGCTCGCAGCGCTGCCCGGCATCGGCCGCTCGACCGCGGGCGCGATCCTAGCGCAGGCGTTTGGACTGCGATTTCCGATCCTCGACGGCAACGTGCGACGCGTGCTCGCGCGCTGGCACGGCGTACGCGGATGGCCTGGCGAAACTGCCGTAGAGCGCGAGCTCTGGACACACGCCGATGCGCACACGCCCGATGCGCGCGTCGCCGACTACACGCAGGCGATCATGGATCTTGGCGCGACGGTCTGCGTGCGCTCGCGTCCGCTCTGCACCGCGTGTCCGGTCGCGCCTGGCTGCGTCGCGCGTCGCGACGGCCTCACGGCCGAGCTGCCGACGCCGAAGCCATCACGCGCATTGCCGACGCGCGAAACGACGATGCTGATCGTCCGCGACGCCGATGGCCGCGTGCTGCTGGAGCAGCGCCCGCCGGTCGGCATCTGGGCCGCGCTCTGGAGCCTGCCCGAGACCAGCGACACCGCATCGGCGCGCGACGTGCTGCACGAGCGCTACGGCGTGCGCGCCGACGCGTCGAGCGAGCTCGCCGACTTCGTGCACAGCTTCAGCCACTATCATCTGCACGTCACGCCGCTCATCGTGGCCGGCGCGCGCCTGCCGCGCGTTGCCGACGACACCGGACGCGGCTGGTATTCGCGCGACGAATGGCAGGCGCTTGGACTGCCAGCGCCAGTGCGCAGGCTTTTGCAAACCGTTTTCGAGGACAAGCGATGCCCAGAACCGTGCACTGCGTAAAGCTCGGGCGCGAGGCCGAAGGGCTCGCGTTCGCACCGTGGCCGGGCGAGCTCGGCAAGCGCATCTACGAAAACGTTTCGAAGGAGGCGTGGCAGGTGTGGCTCGCGCATCAGACGATGCTGATCAACGAGAACCGGCTGAATCCGCTCGATCCGAAGGCGCGCGCATTTCTTGCGGCGGAGATGGAGAAGTATTTCTTCGGCGACGGTTCCGCGAAGCCGGCCGGCTATGTCGCGCCCGAGTGACGCTCAACGCGCCTTCTTGTCTGGCCCGTCCTTCAGCATCTGCTTGTAGTCGATCGGCCGGATCTCGGTGATCTGGCAGCGCCCGTTGCCATACGTCACATCGTCGAACTTCCGGCTGACCAGGTGCCGCTGCTTCGACGTGACGCCGATGCCCTGCGCGAACTCGAGCCCCGCACATGGCTTCGCGACGCTGATGAGATACGCATCATTGATCGTCGACCACACGACGACCTTCTCCGGCCCGACGAGCTGCCACTTGTAGAGCGAGAAGAAATCGAACTCGTCGATCGGCGCGCCGGCGTATTTCTCGAAGCGATCGAGATTCTGCTGCTGCGTCGCGCGCGTCTGCGCGATCGCAGGCGCCGCGACGACGGTTGCGAGCGCGATTGCGAGGAGAACATGGCGCATGTCGATTCCTTGGGCCGGCCGGCGCGAACGATACGCACCGCGCTTCCTTGCTTCAAGGACGCGCGCCGCCGCGCTTTCGTCGCGCGGCGGCTCTTGCGATCAAAGCAACGTTCAGCTCGTGAACCGGTCGAGCGCACGCTCGGCTTCGCCGCGATCGTAGTCCGGCAAGCGCCGCGCGACTGCGCGATAGCGCTCGATCAGGTCGGCGTCGTTCGGCATCACGCGCGCGAGCGCGACGAGCACTTCACGGCAGTCGTAGCCCGCGTTTGCGTGCGCGAGCGCATCGAGCACCGAGCGCGAGCCGACCTTGCCGAAGCCCGGCGCGCGGATCAGCGACATCAGCGCTTCGCGTCGCTCATAGTCCGAGCCGATCTTGCCGGCTGCCGTCGCATATGCGGGCGCGAGCGTTTCCGCGTCGTGCGTGCGCTGCACGGCCGCGACGAGCAGCTCTCGCCGCTCGTAGTCGGAGCCGATCGACTCAGCCGCATCGACGACAGTCTGCAGCGTCTTCTCGTCGTCGACGCCGGCTTCAAGCATCGCGGTCAGCGCGCGCCGGTGCTCGTAGTCGGATTTGATGCCGAGCGCAGCCTTGAGCCAGGCGGCGCGCACGTCGGCGTCCTTCGCGAGGTGCGGCAACAGGCCAACCAGAAGTTCCGCACGCTCGTAGTCGCTGCCGATTTTTTCAGCTTGCGCGAGCACAAGTTTCTGCTGGCTCGCGTCGAACGGCTGCAATGCGCCGAGTGCAACGAGCGCGTTGCGCTTCTCGTAGTCCGAATCGATGCCGTCGACGAGCTTCAGCGCGCGCGTCATTTCATCGGACGAGAGCTTGCCGCTCGCGGCGAGCGCCTTGATGTAGGCGCCGCGCGCGTAACCGGAATCGATGCGCGCGATCTCGTCGAGCACTGCGTTCGCGCCGCCCTTCGCGCGGATGCGCTTGACGCGGCCGTCGGCGTCGATCGCGGTTTCGCGGATCACGGTCGGGATCAGCGTCGACATCCAGGCGTGCGCTGCGGCGTCGAACGGCTGCTCCTTGTCGTCGACGAAATACCGGCGCTCGAGCTTGCCGCCGCGGTTTGCGATCTCGACGCGCTGCGTCCTGCCGTCGTGCTTTTCGGAGAATGCGGCGCTGCCGCCGGATGACAGCGTCGCGATCTCGTCCTCGCCATCGGTGAAGGTGATCTTGCCGTCGATCTTGACGTTGTAGTTGTGGTGATCGTCGCTGACGGACACGATCGTCATGTCGTGCTTGCCGTCGCTGTCCGACGAAATATGGATGTGCGTGCCCGGCGCAACGACAGGCGCTGCCGGCGCGGCGGGAGCGGCCGGAGGCGCTGGCGGTGCGGGAGGCGAAGGCGGTGCGCCCTGCGCGGACGCAGGATTGAGGCTGACGCCCGGCAGCACGAACGCAGCAATCGCGAGAGCGGCCGCGGCGGCGAAACCGGCGCGCGCGCCGGCGGACTCGGTGTTCATCGGAACTCCGGCAATGAGATAGTCGATGCGACGCAGCAGCGGCGATTCGCGGCTCGCCATCGCGGGCACGAGATCGAGATCGGTGCCGCCGACGCCGCGCTCGGCGCACTCGGCGAGGCATTCGGCCAGCGAGCGGCCGTCGCCGAGGTGGACCGCGGCCCACGCGTCGCACGAGATCTCGGCGACCTCGTCGAGACGCTTGCGTGCAAGCCGTGCGAGCGGCACGAACCAGAACAGCGCGCACCACGCGGCGATCGCGAGCTTCCATTCGGGATCGCGCCGCGCGATGTGCGCGGTCTCGTGCGCGAGCATCGCGCGGAGCTGATCGCGCTCGAGCAGCTCCACGGCCCAGCTCGGCAGCAGGATGCGGCGGCCGGTGGCGGCGATCGGGCTCGTCAGGTCGTCGAGCGTGGAGAGCGCGGGCGATTCGATGCGCGCGTGAATCGATAGCGCGGCGATGTCGGTCGCGAGCGTTGCATTCGCAACCGGTTCCGCGTGCGCGAGCGAGCGCTTGAGACGCAACCACGCAGCGCCAAGACGCGCGAGCGCGATCAGCGCGCCGGCGAGCCAGCCCGCGATCAGGATCAGGTGCCACGGCGGCAGCTTTGCCGGAAGTGCGTCGTGCAACGCCGGCATCGTCACGACGACGGTTTGCGAGGCGCTGCGCGACGCAGACTCAGCATCGGCCGGCTTCGGTTGCGCGAGCACTGGCGCTGTCGAGCTGTCCTGCGCCGTGGAGGTCGACGCGTTCCGCATCGTCGAAACGATTGCCGGCGCAGCGTTCGTCGCCGAAGCGTCGTGCGCACGCGTCGCGAGCGCGATGCGCGCATGCGTCGGCGTCTGCAGCAGCACCTGCACGCTCGCGGTGATGACGGCGCCGAAGAACGCCGCGCGCCAGAGCGTCTCGCGCCACGCAGGACGCGAGCGCAGTGCGCCGCGATCGGCGAGCCACGCGACGCCGAGAAGAACCGTCGCGTGCACTGCGACCGTCAGTAGCCATGCCGCGAACATTTCACTCGCCATGCTGACCTCCCCGCGCGAGACGCTTGCGCACCTTGGCGAGATCGCCGGGCGCGATCTCCGATTCCTTGACGAGATGAGCGACGAGCTGGCGCGCATCGCCTTCGAACAGTGCGCCGATCAGATCGGCGACCATCGAGCGGCGCACCTGCGCCTCGCCGACATCGGCGCGATAGAAGAGCTGGCGACCTTCGCGCCGCTGCGCGACGACGCCGCGCTTCTCGAGCCGCGTCAGCAATGTCGCCACCGTCGTGTGCTTGAGCCCGCGCTCATCGGCGAGCTCAGCCGCCACATCGGCCACGCTGCTCTCGCCGCGCCGCCACAGCACGCGCATCAGCGCGATCTGCAGCTCGCTGAGGCTGACATCCTCGTTCTTGTTCATGGAAGTCCGTTCTACAGTCGTCGTACTACATGTGTAGTAGAAAACGGCGGCGACTGCAACAGGCTGAAAGTCACGTGCGTGACGTCGATATGATCAGCCTGCCTGCAACTCTATGAATCTACTAATTTTGTGTAGATGGCTGGGGGCCATGATTCGACGCAGATTTCGGAATCATTTGGTAATTTTGATAGTTGCGACGCCTACCCAAGCTGTGCCGCCGTCATTTCTCCAACTGACATTCTTCCGCGATGCGAACGAAGTCAGTGTCCGTCTGGCACAGCACTCATCGCAGCGCGCGCCTCGATCGTGCGCGGATCTTGTGCGCCGAAGAACTGCTCACGGATCGCGACGGCTTCGGACAGCAGCTGCCGGCTGTCGTCACGTGTGTTCGCGCGTGCCGCCAACAGTTTGCCGAGCTCCAGTCGCGTGGTTGCTGCCCATGGATGGTGTGCATCCGGTATATAGCGGAACGACGCCAAAGCAGCGCGCAATTCCTGTACGGCTCCCGTGTCATCGCCGCTGTCGCGAAGCGCGAGTCCGAGATAGTGATGTGCCAACGCGGCGTAGCGGCTGGTTTCGCCGGTGTCGTGTTGGGCACGAAGCAATGCCTGGCGATCCAGGCTGACGGCGCCGGTGGCGTCGTTTTGCCGCCGCCGCGCCTCGCCGAGCCAATACCAGATCTGAGCGTCATCCGTGGCGCCTCTCTTGTCGTCGGCCTTTTGCACTTCCGAGAGCTCCGCTTCGGCCTGATCGAAGCGGCCTTGCAACACATGGACATTGCCGAGGCCGCCGAGCGCGACTTGCGCGCCGGGATACTCGCGCCCGTAATTTTTCTCCCAGATCCGCAGCGATTCGGCGAAATCCTTTTCCGCGGCGTCGAGGTCGGGGATCTCGATCAGAACCAGGCCGAGGTTGATCAGCGTGCCCGCCTGCGCGGGATTGTCGGCACCCGCCTGCGCGCGCTGCGCGGCGGCGACCTGTTCGAGCAACTCGCGCGCTTTGCCGTAGTGGCCGAGGTGGTAATGGGTCAAGCCGAGACTGCCGCGTAAAACAAGCACCTTTGGATGTTCGGCACCCAACGTTTTTTGATCGATGGCCAACGCCTGTTCGGATTCTTCCAGCGCCTCGGCATATCGCGATCGGCTGCGCATGAGCATTGCAAGGTTGCCGTGGAGCGCTCCGGCCTGCCAACTCTCGGAGCCGCGGCTCAGCGTCATGAAGTGCAATGCTTCCCGGTAGTCGACTTCGGCGCGATCCAGTGACTTGAGGCCCCATTCGGCGTTGCCGAGGGCCAACAGGCCGTCTGAGAGGAGATCGTCGCCGGCCGATGATTGTCTGCATAACGCAACGGCCGCATCGCCGTATCGCTTGGCTGCGGCAAAGTCCCGCTGAGTTACTGCGATGCTGGATTGCGAGGTCAAAACCTTCACCGCGTCCTGCGCATTCGCCCCCGGCAGCGAATGCAAGCGCACTGACGCATCGGAGATGACGATCGCCGCAGCGGCCAGATCGCCCTGTTCGCGCAACGTGTAGGCATAGTCGATTTCGGCTTCGCACGAGCCGCAACGATGACGTGTCCTGCGGCCTTGAACGCATCGACCGCCTGCTGTTGCAGCTCGCCCGCCTCTTTGAAAAGCCCGAGCTGCGAATAAATGCGGCCGAGCACCGATTGCAACTCGGCCTTGAGAAGAGGATCGCCCTGAGCATCGGCGGCGACGCGCAGCCGGCCGCGATCGAGCAGCTCGCGCGCACTGATGTCGCGGCCCTTGGTTTCGTTCGGATCGACCGCCTTGAACAATCCGAACAGGAAATCCTTTACGACAACAGTCGCCTGTGCCTCGCGAGCTGTCTTGCGGGCTTGCCATGCGAGCATCGCAGAACTGACGAGCACCACCAGCATGAGAGCCGTCGTCGCCCCTAGCGGCAACCAGTTCCTGCGCGCGAACCTGCGCAAGCGATAGAGCGTGCTATCGGCACGCGCCGCGATCGGCCGGTGGTCGAGATGACGACGCAGATCGTCGGCAAGCGCCTGCACATTCGAATAGCGCTCGGCCGGATTCTTCTTCAATGCCTTCGCGACGATCGTTTCGAGATCGCCTCGCAACGCGCGGCGCAAGCGTTCCGGCGTGCAGCTGCGCGCGGCGGCGATGTCCGCGATGTCGCGGTCGCTTTCGAAATCGGACAGCCGCCTCGGTTCGATTTCCATTACGGCGCGCGCCAGTTGCACCGGTGTCGAGTGTTCGGAACCATGCGGGCTGCGTCCGCAGAGCAGCAGATAGAGAATCACGCCGAGCGCGTAGACATCGGTCGCGATCGTGATGGGCGCGCCACTGATTTGCTCGGGCGCTGCAAAGCCGGGCGTCAATGCCGCCGCAGCGTCGCCTGTGAACTGCGCACCGGCGTCGACTTCCAGCAACTTCGCGACGCCGAAATCGAGCAGCTTCGCGTTGCCGTCGCCAAGCACGAGAATGTTCGACGGTTTCAGATCGCGGTGAACGATCAGGTTCGCATGCGCATGCGCGACCGCCGCGCACACCTGCAGGAACAGCTCGAGCCGTGCATTGAGATCGAGCCGTCGCGCGTCGCACCAGCCATCGATGCGTTCGCCGTCGACGTATTCCAGCACGAGATAGCGCTGGCCGTCCGCGCCGAAGCCGGCATCGAGCAGCATCGCGATGTGCGGATGCGAGAGTCGCGCCAGGATGCGACCCTCCTGCGCGAAGCGTTCGTTGGCGCGCGCATCGGCAATCGCGACGCGCAGCATCTTGATGGCTGCCGCACCTTGATGCTGACCATCGTTGCGTCGTGCGAGCCAGACCTGGCCCATGCCGCCGGTGCCGAGCAAACGCTCGAGGATCCACGCTCCGATGCGCTGCCCGCTGGCGTCTGCTTCGCGCTCGGGCAAATGCGCTGCGGCCACATCGAGCATCGCGCTATCGGCGAGGAACGCGGCGTCCTCTGCAGCGCGATCCGCGCGTATGAGCGCCAGGAGGCGCTCGTGCAGCGCGTGGTCCTCGGCGTCGGACGCCCTCGACCAGCACCGCGCGCTCCGCCGCACCGAGCTCGAGCCATTGCGCGAACAACCCCAACGCCGCGTGTGCGCCCTGCTGCGATTCTTGTCGCGCATCCATCAGGCAGAATCGCCGATCGCATCGAACAGGAACGCGCGCGCCTTGCGCCAGTCGCGCTTCACGGTCGGCACCGAAACCGCGAGAACGTCGGCGATTTCCTGCTCGGTCAAGCCGCCGAAATAGCGCAGTTCGACCACCTGGTGCGAGCGCGGATCGATCTTCTGCAACGCTTGCAGAACCTCGTGCAGACGCTCCACGCCATCTTCGCCGATGCTGACTCCCGGTATGCCGGTGGTCAGCGTCAACATCGGCTCGCCGCCGCCGCGTTTTTGCGCATGCCGCTCGCGCACGTAGTCGACGATCACCGTGCGCATCACTTGCGCCGAATACGCGAAAAAGACATTGCGTTGCGCGGAGGCGATGGCGCCCTGTCCCTGGAAGCGCAGGTAGGCTTCATGGACCAGTGAAGGTGCATCCAGCGACATCGTGCCGGCGCGCGCGAGTTGCGAGCGCGCCAGGCGCATCAGCTCGGCGTAGACGCGCGCATCGAGATCGTTCGGCAACGCGGCGCTTCCTGCGATCTGTGCCGAATCGCGACGCCTTGTTCTCGTCCACGACGCGCCCTCCGGACCCCGCGCTGTCCATGGTACAGCGGGCAAAGTCCCAAAGGCACGGCCGGCGCACCCTTTGAATGTTCGACACGAAAGGTGAGTTCGCGGACCGAGCGGCGTTGCGAAAACCGCCACGTGCCGTCTTTCGCGAGCGTGTCGAATGCTGGGTGCATGTTCCTTGATGCGGCGTCCTAGCGGTCGCAGGACATCTCGAAGCCACTGAACAAAATATGGTCGTCCGGCGTGCCCTGCCATTCATACGCGCCAATATCCGGGTTAAAACCTGACGTGCGCGGAAAGCCCGCCCCGCGTTGATCGTTGCTAAGTCCAGCCGTGTTGTTGCCGGCACCGATGGCTGGGCCATCGCGCAGCAACGCATGGGTCAATGTGGGGCCTCCGTTGTCCGAGAGAGGTCCGAGGCGCGGACAGTCGGTGACCGTGTCCGAAGGCGCCGTCAGGCCACTCGTGGACGTGATCAGATTGTTGGCACCGGCAACGGTCGCACCTGCGAAGCCGGTGAGATCGAGCGGGAAACCCGTGGTGTAACTGATGTTGTCGGCGATGATCGAGCTTTGCAGTGTCAGCGCCGCGCCGTGGGAGTACAGCGCGCCCAGAAGGACAAGGCTCCCCGAGCCTAGGTCTCCTTCTTCATTGAATGCGATGGTGCTGTTGGAAAGCGTCAGTGGAATCGTCGTGTAGATGCCGCTCACGCGATTCGACGCGATGTTTCCCGAGATCGTGCTATTGACGACGGTCGCTGTGCGCGAGTTGCCGTATACGTACAAGGCGGCCCACGCCGCATCGTTGGCGGACCGATTGCCGGAAATCGTCGATGTCACGACATGTGCATTGCCGCGCGTGAACAAGCCGCCACCGAAATTGTGCGTGCCCGGCGACGTCGCGCTGTTGTTGCTGATCGTGCTGTACTTCGATTCGAAATTCCCGCCGACGTAGACTCCGCCACCCACCGCACCGTCGACCGTGGAGCTCGCCAGAGTGCTGGTCACGACGCTGTTCAGCAGATACAGACTCGCCTCTTGTGAAGATGCCGCCGCCGAAGGCAGAGGCTCCGCTTCGGCCGCCGGCCACGCAGTTGGATACGGTCGAATTGGTCAACGTGATGTTCGCCAAGGAAACCAGGCAGCCGCCGTAAGCGACATACCCGTACGACGTGGCCATGTATTTTCCGTGGGTGATCGTCAAATCGATGATGGTCAGCTTTCCATGGCCGAGGTGCGCGATGACACGGTCGATGCCGCCGCCATCGATGGCGAGTGCATCGGCCCCGGGACCGGTCAGGAAGAGATCGTCCTGGAGGACGTCGATCGAACCGGTCGTCAATGTGATCGTGCTGCACGGCAGAGCACTGAGGTCGACGGTATCCCCGCTCATCGCCCCGAGGTTCACCGTATAGCGCAAGCTGCCGGGCCCGTCGTCGTCGCAATTGGTCACGAGGAACGTTGCGGCTGGGCGACTCGGCGCGACGTGCGTTGGCGCGAGATGCTTTGCGATGGCCAGGCGATCTGCGTAGACGGGCAGAGGAACGGGTAGAAAACGAGAAAGCGCTGCGCCGTTTGCTGACGGCGTATCAGCGGCAAGTGGCGCCGCACTCGCAGCCGCCAACGACAATGCGAGACAAGCTGCGATCGGCTGCATCCGCAGACGAGGTGCGATCGTCGAATTCAATGGGTTCATAACAGATGCCTTGATTGCGCAGAACGCGAGCGGCGGTGGCTTCTTCTCGATCAGTGCAGACGGAATGCAGCGAGTGAACGGATCATCACTACTGCGCAACGGATCGAACGCGCTTAAGGCAAATCAAAGTCGTCGGCGAAGATGCGATCGGAGTGGATCGTGAGCTGATAACTGCGGCCGGCATTGGCCGTACCGGCGCTGACGTTAACGTTGAAAAAGTATCTGCCGGCGCTGGTCGGTACGCCGCTGAGCACGCCGGTGACCGGATCGAGCAACAGACTGGCAGGCGGTGTTGCCAACCAGTTCAAAGCTCCGCCCGGACCGTTCGCCGTCGTGAACGTCAGCGAGTATGGCGCGCCAACAACACCGTCCGGCAGCGGGGACGGGTTGGTTATGATGAACGGGCCCTCGTTGTCGATGATATAGCACTGCACGCTGGCGCCGATGTCGAGCAGCGAGGCGTTGACGGGATTGGAAAAATACCCCCAGAAATATCCGCTGCCATCGCCTAGCGTATCGCCGACGATGGGCACCGAAACCAGTTTGCTGGTTTCTCCCGGCGCGAACGTCAACGTGCCCGAGGTTGCTAGGTATCGTGAAGGTGCGGTCAGGCTTCCATCGCCCGTCGTGAAGTCCACACTCACCGATTGCGTGCTGGCGCGCGACAACAACACATGGAACGTCAGCGGCGAAGTGTCGCTGTCGCCCTCGGTCGCCGAAACGAGCGTGTCGGTGCTGATCTGCGGAGGTGGCTCGATCGGCGTCGACCAGAACCGCGCGGTGCCCGCGCCGCGCCCGCCGAGACTGTCGTAGCCGTTGTTCAACGGCGGAATGTAGATCGGATAAGCCGTCACGCCCGCCGCGGTGAACGGCGCACGCAGGACCACCAGCGGACCATCGGCCGATTGGGTGCCTCCGGAGAGCGCGGCAAACTGTCCATCGGCGCTGATGTCGATATCCTCGAAGCCTTCCGTTTGCGACGGTCCCGCTGCGAGCGTTTCGATCGGCGCATTGATATCGAACGGAGCGCTGATCGCGAATACCTGCGGGATGCCGGCCGTGTCGGGCGTCGCGATGCGGCTGCCCGCAGCGACAGCATCGCTGGACGCATTGGCCATGACGTCAGAAGGCACGGTCCACGGCGCAGCCGGCGCTTGCGCACCGGGTACGTGCGCATCGACAACCAGCAGCTTCGTTCCGTCCGGCGTGAACGCCAATCCGTCCAGCACCAGCGCGCCCGTGACGGTGAGTGCGGTCGGCACACTCGCCCCGCTGAATGGCGCGTGCAGCACCTGCACCTGGGCGTCGTCGTAGATCGTGCTGGCCAGCGTGTCGCCATCGGGAGACAGCGCCACCGCACGACCCGCAACCGCACCGCCACCCGCTCCCGGCAACGGAATCGTGAATGCAATCGACGTATACGGCGGATCGAGCGCGCTGATGCCGGAGCGGTCGCCGACATAGGCGCGGCCGGTCGCACTGTCGAACACGATCGCATGCGTCTGCGCGGTGCCGCCCTGGCCCGGCATCTGCACGCTGCTCGCAATCGACGATGCCGAGAACGGCGCCGCCACGACGAACAACGTGTTGGCGCTGAACCCACTGAACACCAGCAAATGGGTTCCTGCCGGATTGATCGCAAAGGTTCCGTAGCCGTCGTTCTCGTAGCCCGGGATCGTGAAGTGGTCGATGCGCTGGGCCTGCACGGTGTCGATGATGTCGATCGCCCCGTTACCACCGGCGTCGTTTGATAGGTGACTTGCCAGGGCGAGATTCGCGCTGGCCAGTGCAAGCGCATGCGGTTTGAGAAACGGGAGAATGCCGTTGTCGCTGGGTGCGATATAGATCAGCGATGGCTGCGGCAGACTCGAAGCCAGGTCCCCGATGACGACGACCGGGTCGCCGGTGGCTCCCGAGTAGGTGTAGTCGTGTCCGGTCGTGACGACGAGTTCCTGCGCAACGGCAGAAGCGCTGATGGACAACACGACAGCCGATGCAAACGCGGCGACGCGCGAAAGACGTGAAGGCATGAGCGCGGATCTCCCTTGCAGCGTGATGGGGATCAAGCGGTTGCCCAAACCGTTCGTGCAGCGGATGAACGCGTCGGGCATGCGCTTGCGTTCATCACTACAACGGAATTGACGGCGCAAAGGGATCATCCGGCGGCCGAGTCGCGGCGTTCTGCCAATGCGCGATGAAGGACACCAGAAGGCGTCTCCTCATGGATAGAAGTCTTCGAAGACACTAGTCGACGCGTTGCGAACGTCCATTGACCCGCGCCGCTTGGCGCGCGAGGCGCCTACTCCGACGCCAATGCGCCTCGGCTAGTGCGCCAGCAGAATGGGAACGCCGGCGTATTTCAGGAGATGATTCGACGTCTCATCGAGGCGGCAATCGCCAAGACGCCGCTTGCCGTGAGCCCCTGACACGAGCAGGTCGGCTCTGTTTCTCGACGCCGCTTCAAGGATCCCCTCGGCACACGTCGCCTTGAGCTCATCTCGGGGCGCAACTTCAACGTCGACGCCACGATCGGCCAGATAGCGCTTCGGATCGAATGTGGAACTCGACGTCGCCTCGCCCGCATCGCCTTCCGTTTCGCTTTCGATGAGAATCACGTGCGCTGCGCGTTCCAGCAAGGGCGTCGACGCGTGGAGCGCCCGGATCGATGCGTTCGATCCGTCGAACGCGACCGCGATGCGATCGAATCGCGTCAGGGCGTAGCCGTTCTCAGGCACCGCTATGCAGACGAATCCGGAAAGCAGCACCTCGGAGAGCAGCTCCATCGTGTTGTCGCGGTCGCCGATTCTGCGCTCGATGACGATCAGGTCACTCCAGTTGCCGGCGACCCCGAGCACTTCGGTCGGATCGCCGAGAGCCACGTGCCACTTGGTCGATGAGACACCGATCCCGCGTGCCCAGACGCCGAAGCGCGCGTCCGCCTCCATCGCCGTGCGTACTTCTTCCTGCGCGCACGCGACCAGCTCAGCCATCACCGACGGCGGCGTGCCAGGCGGTTCGTGCGACGGCCACAGCGGCGCGACGTGGATGCCCGTCAGCGTCGCACCTAGGCTCGCCGCGAGCTCCGCCGCGTAACGCACGCCCGGCGTCCAGACATTGACGTCGCGGCAGTAGGCAAGAACGTCGAGCATCGTCAGCTCACTGCAGCGCCAGCGTGTGGATGACCTGCGTGGCGTCCTCGGGATCTCGCGCGCGCTTGAATCCGAGGAACTTCGCGAGATCGCGCATCGCTGCGTTGTCGGCCTCGTCGACCGAGAACATCGAGCGCACGCCGCGCGAGCGCGCGACGTCGATCAGGTGCCGCATCAGCGCGACGCCGAGGCCGCGGTTACGCCAGTCGTCGGCGACGGCGACGGCGCACTCGCAGACGCTGCCGTCCTTGTTCGTGCCGTAGCGCGCGACGCCGATCTCGCGCTTCTCGCCGTCCGTGTGGACGAGCGCGACGAAGGCCATGTCGCGGCGGTAATCGATGTCGGTCAGAGCTTTGACGAGTTCGTCGCTCGCCTCGTTCATCTGGCCGAGGAAGCGCAGTCGCCGCGATTCCGGCGAAAGACGCTTGATGAACGTGCGTTCGAGCGCCGCGTCCTCCTTGTGGATCGGCCGGATGAGGACATGCGTGCCGTCCGAAAGTGTGTCGGTCCAGTGCGGTGCAGTCGCGCGACGGCGCCGCCGGCGTCAGCGCGCGCACGCCGAGCGCACGCCGGTCGCGCGACGGCGCGGTCTTGCGCGTGGTGGCGATCGCTTTGCGCGCCGGCGTTACGGCCTTGGACTTGGCGCGACTGCGGGTGCTCGCCTTCGGGTTCGCCGCCGTCGAGGACCGCGCGCCTGAGCGTGAGCTGCTGCGCTTGGAGGTTGTGGCCATGGTCGGGATCTCCGGTGAGATGCGCCGAGTCTGCGGCGGCGCCGGGTCCGGCCAGTTGATCCATGTCACCCGGTGGGCGCTTCCGAGGCCCGAGAAAGCAGCGCTTGTACCGAGCGCGCGATCGCGAGCTCCTCGTTCGTCGGGATGACGAAGACGTCGACCGGCGCGCCGGCGGCTCCGATGCGCGGTCCGTTGGCGGCGTTGGCTTCGGCGTCGAGCCCGATGCCGAGCCAGGCCGAATACGCGCAGATGCGCGCGCGCATCGCCGGCGAGCGCTCACCGATACCGGCGCTGAAGACGAGCACATCGAGCCCGCCGAGCGCCGCTGCGAGCGAGCCGATCTCGCGTGCGGCGCGGTAGGCGAAGAGATCCATTGCGTCCTCGGCATGCGCGCCGCCGTCGGCTTCGAGCGCGCGCAGATCGTCGCTGATGCCCGACACGCCGAGGAGGCCGCTGCGGTTGTAGAGAAGATCCGACACCGCGGACGCCGTCATGCCCTTCTGCTGCACGAGATAGAGCACGACGCCGGGATCGATCGCGCCGCAGCGCGTGCCCATGACGAGACCGTCGAGCGCCGTGAAGCCCATCGTCGTCGCAACGCTGCGGCGCTCGCGCAGCGCGCACAGGCTCGCACCGTGGCCGAGATGCGCGATGACGACGCGTCCGTCCGCGCGAGCGCCGGCGAACTCCGGCAGCACGCCGGCGAGATATTCGTAAGAAAGTCCGTGAAAGCCGTAGCGGACGATGCCCTCGTCGGTCATCGAGCGTGGCAGCGCATACGCCTGCGCATGCGCCGGCTGCGTGCGATGGAAGGCGGTGTCGAAGCACGCGACCTGAGCCAGCCCTGGCGCCGCACGCGCGACGGCGCGGATCGCGGCGAGATTCGCCGGCTGATGGTTCGGCGCGAGCGGAACGAATCGCTCGAGCATTTCGAGCACGAGCGCGTCGATGCGCACGGGATCTGCGAACGCCGTGCCGCCGTGCACGACGCGATGCCCCGCCGCCGCAAGCTGGACGTCAGGCATACGTTCTGCGAACAGGCCCAGCAGCCATTCGGCAATGGACGCGTGATCGCCGCGCGGCGGCTCGATATCGGCGAAATCGTCGGCGCGCGGCCCGCTCACACGAAGCGTCGCGCGCTCCGTGCCGATCGCGTCGACACTGCCGCGGCAGACGAGCGTCAGCGCCGGCATCGCGTGAAGCGCGAACTTCACGCTCGACGAGCCGACGTTGAGCACGAGTACCGCGTCGGTCATGCGCGCTTCGGTCATGCCCGTTTGTGCTGATGGCGATCGAGCAGTACGGCGAGCGCAGACGAGGCGAGGCGCGAGAGCACGCTGTCCGAGCGGCTGGTCAGCACGATCGGCACGCGCGCGCCGAGCACGATGCCCGCCGCTTCGGCGCCCGAGAGATAGATGAGCTGCTTGGCGAGCATGTTGCCCGATTCGAGATCGGGCACGACGAGGATGTCGGCATCGCCCGCAACCGGCGAGACGATTGCCTTCGTGCGCGCCGCCGCGCGCGAGATCGCGTTGTCGAACGCGAGCGGCCCGTCGACGAGGCCCCCGGTGATCTGGCCACGATCGACCATCTTGCAGAGCGCCGCCGCTTCGACCGTCGAGCGGATCTTCGGATAGACGGTCTCGACGGCCGAGAGGATCGCGACCTTCGGCAAAGCGATGCCGAGCGCATGCGCGAGGTCGATCGCGTTCTGCACGATGTCGCGCTTCGCATCGAGATCGGGTTCGATGTTGATCGCGGCGTCGGTGATGAAGAGCGGCTTCGGATAGGTCGGCACGTCGAGCGCGAACACATGGCTCATGCGCCGCTCGGTGCGAAGGCCGTTCGCCGCATCGACGACCGCGGCCATCAGCTCGTCGGTGTGCAGCGCGCCCTTCATGAGCGCGCCGACATCGCCGTTGCGCGCAAGCTCCACCGCTCGCGCGGCCGCCGCGTGGCTGTGCGGGACGTCGATGAGCTCTATGCCGTCGAGCGAGCGCCCGGCCGCGGCAGCCGCCTTGCGCACTTTCGCTTCCGGTCCGACCAGCACGGGATCGATCAGGCCCTGACTCTTTGCCTCGAGTGCGCCGGTGATGGAAAGCTCGTCGCATGGATGCACGACGGCCATCTTGAGCGGACCCATCGAGCGCGTCGCATCGATGAGCTGCCGATAGCGCGCGCCGTGCTCGTGCAGGTGGATCTCGGGAAGCACCGCACGCGGACGTCTCACCTTCAGCGTCGGCGCGAGCACGAGCGCCTCGCCTTCGACGACGATTTCGCCGGCCTGGTTGAGGCAGAGACAGTCGAGCGCAACGCGATTCTCGGGCCGTTTCTCGCGTACGGTCACGCGGACCGTGATCGTGTCGCCGATGCCCACAGGTTTGCGGAAATGGAGCGTCTGGTCGAGATAGATCGTGCCGGGCCCCGGCAGCTCCGTGCCGAGCACGGCCGAGATCAGCGCGCCGCCCCACATGCCGTGCGCGATGACCTTGTGGAACGCGTCGGAGCGCGCGAAATCCTCGTCGACGTGCGCCGGATTCACGTCGCCCGAGAGCACAGCGAACAGCTCGACATCTTCCTTGCGCAACGTGCGCACAAGCTCGGCGCTGTCGCCGACGGCGAGCTCGTCGTAAGTGCGGTTCTCGATGTACTGCACGGCGTCTCCGGCGCGTGTCGCCCTGCGGAGGATACCTTGGCGCCATGTCGGCAACGCTTGATGTCGATCAAACGGCGTGCCGGACACGGCGCTAGCCTCGCCGCATGCATCACGCCGCCGCCCGCCGATGACCTCGCTCACCTGCCACGGCGCCGCGGGCGAGGTGACCGGCTCGTGTCACCTGCTCGAATGTGCGGGACAGCGCATCCTCGTCGACTGCGGCCTCTTCCAGGGCCGCGCTGCGCTCGAGCGCGAGAATGCGCTCGCGTTCGCGTTCGATCCGGCCTCGATCGATTTCGTGCTGCTGACGCACGCGCATCTCGACCACTGCGGACGCCTTCCGCTGCTCGCGCGGCGCGGTTTTCGCGGCGAGATCATCGCCACGGCGCCGACGCGCGAGCTGACGCGCCTCGTGCTGACCGACGCCGCTTCGCTGCAGGAAGAAGAGGCGAAGTCGCACGCGCGCAAGCTGCACGGGCCCGCCCCGCCGCCGCTCTATACGCTTGAGGACGCGTTCCACGCGATGGATTTCTTCGGCCGTCGCGCCGAGTACGGTCGCGACATCGAGCTTGCGCCGGGACTCCGGTGCGCTTCGTCGACGCCGGGCACATGCTCGGCTCGGCGTCGGTCGTCATCGATGCGGGCAAGGGCGCGCAGAGGCGGCGCTTCATTTTCTCGGGCGATATCGGCAACCCCGGCCGGCCGCTGCTGCGCGACGCCGAGCCGCCGCCGGCCGCCGACGTCGTCGTCATGGAAGCGACCTACGGCGATCGCGACCACCGCTCGATGAGCGATAGCGTCAACGAGCTCATCGGCGCTGTCGCCGACCGCATCGAGCGCGGCGGCAACGTCATCATTCCGACCTTCGCGCTCGAGCGCGCACAGGAAATCCTCTACCACCTGGCCGAAGGCATCCGCGCACACCTGTTGCCCCGAACGCTACCGGTGTTTCTCGATTCGCCGATGGCGATCTCGGCGACCGAGATGTTCGCGCGCTATCCCGAAGCCTCGGTGAGGCGGCGCGCGAGCGGATCGCGCGAGGCGACGATCCGTTCGGTCTGCCGACGCTGCGTTTCACGCGCGAGACGGCCGACTCGATGGCGCTCAACCGCATCAAGGGCGGCGCCGTCATCCTGGCCGGCTCCGGCATGTGCACCGGCGGGCGCGTTCGCCATCACCTCAAACACAACCTCTGGCGCAAGAACGCGGGCGTGATCTTCGTCGGCTACGCCGCTTCGGGCACGCCGGCGCGGCGCATCATCGACGGTGCAGAAACGGTCCGGCTGTTCGGAGAGGACATCCGCGTGCAGGCGCGCATCTAGACGATCAACGGGTTTTCCGCGCACGCCGGCCAGCACGACCTCCTCGCCTGGCTGCGACACGTGGCGCCGAAGAAAGCCGTGCTCGTGCATGGCGAGGCCGATCGCGGCCTTTGCGCGCTCGCGCCGCACGTCGAGGCGCTCGGCATCGACTGCATCGTGCCGGCGCAAGGACAAACGCTCGCGCTCGATTGAACGCGGAGCGGATCGCGTCGCGCGATGCGCATCCATTTGACGCAGATCAGCTTCGCGATGCGGCGTCCCGGCTACCGTGCTCGCGAGCCCGTCGAACCACGGAAAGGAGCTTGGCCATGCAGGACATCCTCGTCTATACCGACAACTTCCGGCGTCCATGGAAACCGGCGATCGAATACGCCGGACGGCTCGCGGTGACACTCGGCGCGTCGCTGACCGGCGCGTACGTCTACCCGTCGCCGCTCTACTCGGCGCCGCGCTACAGCTCGCCGGCCCTGATCGAGGCGATATTCGCGAACGCGCGCACGCTCGAATCGGAAGCGGCAGCGACACAGGAGCCGTTCGTCGAATGGGCGCGCGCGCTCGGCGTCGGGCGGCCGTCGTGGCACGTCGCCGAAGGCTATCTGCCCGACGCGCTCGCGCAGCTCGGCACCTGGCACGACCTCCTTGTGCTCGACGTCAACGAGGACGAGACCTGGGGTTCGCCCTCGGATGTCGCTTCGCTCGTGATGGCCTCGCATCTGCCGAGCATCGTCGTGCCGGCCGGCGTGCGCGAACCGAATCTCGACTGCGTCGCGCTCGCGTGGAATGGCGCCCCCGAGGCAGTGCGGGCGATCCACGCCGCAATGCCGCTGCTGCAGCGCGCGAAGCGCGTCGTGCTGCTCCGCGGCGAGCAGCGCAATGGTTTTCTCGACATCACCTGGAAGCCGCCGTTCGAAATCGACACGCATCTCGCGCGCCACGGCATCAAGTTCGACGTCCTCGAAATCGGTGCCGACGACGAGCACGCGGGCGAGGCGCTCATCGACGCGGTCGGTAAGGTCGGCGCGAGCCTGCTCGTCATGGGCGCATACGGCCGCACGCGCTTCAGCGAATGGGCGCTCGGCGGCGCGACACGGCATGTGCTGAACCATGCACGGATCCCGGTGTTCATGCGCCACTGACGCGGCGCTTGGGACGGTGCTCGAAACAATGCTGATGCCGGCGCCTGGCGGCCGGCCGGCAAGTCAACGCGCTGTTACACGCCGTTACACACGGTTGCCGAACCGACGTAGGCGCGCGACAGACGCAGCCTAACGTTCGCCTCGCAAGATCACCGCGAGGACGAACCGATGAACGCCATGCCGATGCCCGCCGCCGTCTCGACTGCGACTCTGTCGCGCCGGCCGCCCACGCGTCCTGCCGCGACTCCGGGCATCGATATCGAGAAGCTCCGCGAACACGTGCCGGTGCTCCGCCGCAAGATCCGCGCGGGCCAGACCGTGTACCGCGCCGGCCAGCCGTTCCACGCGATCTACCTCGTCCATGTCGGCTGCTTCAAGACGACCGAGCTCTCCGATGATGGCCGCGAGCAGGTTACGGGCTTTCGTATGCGCGGCGACCTGATGGGTGTCGAATCGATCGGCCTTGCGGCGTACGCGTGCGACGCGATCGCGCTCGAGGACGGCGAGGTGTGGGAGCTGCCCTATCCGCCGGTGCTGAGCGCGCTATTCGAAATCCCCGAGATGCATGCGCGGTTCACCGCCGCGATGGCCGAGGAGATTCGCCGAGACCGCACCTGGATGCTCGCGCTCGGCACGCTCACGGCCGAGCAGCGCGTCGCCGCGCTGCTCATCGACATCGCCGGCCGCTGCGCCGCGCTTGGCTTCAGCGATCGTCATTTCATTCTGCGCATGAGCCGCGCCGACATGGCGAGCTATCTGGCGCTCAAGCACGAGACCGTGAGCCGCGCGCTGTCGCACCTGCAGGACATCGGCTGCATCGCGGTCCTGCGCCGCGAGGTCAAGGTGCTCGACGCGGACCGCCTTGCGGCACTCGCGGGCGGATCCGTCGCGGTGCACTGAGGCGCTAGCCCGCCCCGTTCTCTCCGAATGCCTTGTGTACCGCCGCCGCGAGCTGCTCGCGGCGGTAGGGCTTGCGCAATAGATCGACATCGGGCGGCAGCGCATCCTCGTGCTCCCCGCCGGCGCGCTCGTAACCCGACGTAAGGAGGGCCGGCAGATCCGGCCGCCGCTTGCGCGCTTCGCGCACGAGCTCGTAGCCGGTCATGCCGCTACCCAACACGACATCGGAAAAAAGAAGCGCGACGTCCTCATGGGCGGCCAGGAGATCGAGAGCGCTCTCGCCGCTGTCGGCTTCGTACGTCGTATAGCCGAGCGAACGCAGGAACGCGGTCGCGATCACGCGCACGTCGCGCTCGTCTTCGACGATGAGGATCGATTCGCGCCCTTCGTGCATCGGCGCCGCGGGTGGCGAAGCCGGTTGCGGCGCATGCCCGCGCGAATGCGCCGGGAGCTGCAGATCGACGCGCGTGCCGGCGCCGACCGTGCTTTCGATCGCGACGCGTCCGCCCGATTGCTTGGCGAAACCGTAGACCATGCTGAGGCCAAGTCCGTTGCCGCGGCCCGCTTCTTTCGTCGTGAAGAACGGCTCGAGCGCGCGCGCGAGCACATCGGGCGACATGCCGGTGCCGGTGTCGGCGACGCGGAACACGACGTAGGTGCCGGGATCGAGCTCGCCGTCGCCCGCGTAGACACTGCGCTCGGCAGAGATGCTGAGATCGCCGCCGCGCGGCATCGCGTCGCGCGCATTCAGCGCGAGATTGATCAGTGCGGCATCGAGCTCACCAGGATCGGCGAATACCGCTGGCACGTCATCACCGCATTCGACTGTGATCGTGACGCGCTCGCCGAGCGTCCGGTGCAGCATCTGGCGCAGATCGGAAAGGAGCTGCGCCGGCGCAACCTCGCGCGGCATCAGGCGCTGGCGCCGCGCGAAGGCGAGCAGCTTGCGCGTCAGCGCGGCGCCGCGGTCGACGGCGCGCAAAGCGCTGTCGATGATGTCGCGAAGCTCGGGATGGTCGGCGAGCGCGGTTTCCATCAGCTGCAGATTGCCGGAGACGACCGTCAGCAGGTTATTGAAATCGTGCGCGATGCCGCCGGTCAATTGCCCGACCGCGTCGAGACGCTGCGGAGTGCGCGAGCTGCTCTTCGCTCCGGCTGCGCTGGATCGCGGCCGCGAGGAGATTCGCGACGGACTGGAGGAAATGCAGCGCGTCACGCTCGAACGCGTCCTGCTTTTTCGAGAGCACGACGATCGCGCCCATCGGCTCGTAACGGTCGAACAGCGGCACGATCGCGACGTCGCGGAAGCCGGCCTGCGCGAGCGCAGGACGCAACAGCGGGAAGCGTCCGGCTTCGAGCGACTTCAGCGTGAGGCCGCCGGTCATGTCACGCGGCAGCGTCGCGAATAGCGATATCTGTGGAAGCACGGTCGCGAGCGAATCGCGCAGCGACGGCGGCAGGCCGACCTCGCTGCGCACCGCGAGCTGATCGCGACGCGGATCGGTGAACAACACGACGACGGTGCCGATCTCGAGTGCCGAGGCGATCAGCGCGGGCGTGCTCTCGACCGCGGTTTCGTAGGTCGGCGCTTCGAGCGCAAGGCGGCCGATTTGCGCGGCGAACGTATCGTGGCGAGCGCGCGTCAGCGCCTGGCGCACGCGACGCGTCTCGGAGATGTCGCGGATCGACGCTGCGAACAGCGTGGAATCGCCGGTGCGGATCGGGCTCAAGCCAATCTCGACCGGAAACGTCTCGCCGCTGCGACGGATGCCGGTCAGCTCGTAACCCGCGCCCATCGGCCGGACGCGCGGATTTCCCATGTAGTCGTCGCGATGGCGCACGTGCACGCCGCGTACGGCTTCGGGCAACAGCACTTCGACGGCGTTGCCTGCGAGCTCGCCGGTCCCGTAGCCGAAAAGGCGTTCGGCCTGTGGATTGGCGAGCACGATGTGGCCGTCGCGACCGACGACGATCATCGCGTCGGGTGCGGTGTCGAACAGCGAGCGGAAGAGGTCGGCATCGGCCGCAGGCGTGCTCATTCGCGTGTGACCTTGGCGGCGAAGAGATAGCCGGCGCCGCGCACGGACTTGATCAGCGCGGGCTCCGCCGGATCGGCTTCGATCTTGCGGCGCAGGCGCCCGATCTGCACGTCGATCGCGCGATCGTACGGGCCTGCATCGCGCCCGTGCATCCAGCTCATGAGATCGTCGCGCGAAAGCACTCGATTCGGATGCTCGACGAGGAGCTTCAGCAGCGCGTATTCGCCGGTCGTGAGATCGACGCTCGCACCGCGCGGATCGCGCAGCTCGCGCGAGCGGGGATCGAGCCGGAACCCGCGCGAACGCGAACGAGCCGCCATCGCTCGTTGTGGCCGGCGCGCGCTCGGCGACACGGCGCAGCACGCTGCGGATCCGCGCGAGCAGTTCGCGCAGGTCGAAAGGCTTGGTGACGTAATCATCGGCGCCGAGCTCGAGCCCGACCACGCGATCGACCGACTCGCCGCGACCCGTGACGATGATCACCGCGCCGCGCCAGTGCTCACGCAGGTAGCGCGTGAGCGCGAGGCCGTCCTCGCCCGGCAGACCGAGATCGAGCAGCACGAGATCGACCGCCTCGCGAGCGATCGCCTCGCGCATCTGCGAGCCGTCGGCGGCGCTCGTGACACGGAAGCCTTGCGCCGAGAGGTAGCGCACGATCAGCAGAATGACTTCCGGATCGTCGTCGACGACGAGAAGATGTGCGGACGGCGGCGGCGCCGGATTGGAGGGAAGCGATGCCTGCACGGAACCGGGATATCGGCCTGTCGACCGGAACAGGCCAGCAGCATCCGGATGGATACCCGGCGAGTCAAGCGTCAGGTCGAACCCGAGCGCTTCCTGCCCGTGATCATGGCGCCGACGAGATTTTCGCGATGCGAAACGCTGGCGAGCGCGACGCCGAGGATGTGCAGCGTGACGAGGATCATCGCGAGATTCGCAAGCAGCTCATGCGCCTCCTCAAATAGCTCTTCGCTGCCGCGCGCGGGTTCGGCGTTCGTCGCCGTGACCTGCGGCACTTCGAAGAACGATGCCAGGGGACCGGCGTGCTTGTCGGCCGCCAGTGCGGTCATGCCGGTCAACACGGTCGCAGCGAGCGCGACGAGCAGCAGATAGACCATCCAAGCGCCCGCTGGACTGTGGCCAAGGTGTCGCTCTGCGCGGCCTCGCACGAGATCGAACGCGTATCGCAGCGCATGCGCCGGGCTGAATGCGAAGTCGCTGAAGCGGGCGTGCGGCGTTCCAGCGAACCCCCAGATCACACGCAGGAAAATCAGCCCGGTGACGAAATAGCCGGCCCAGACATGCACCGCAAGTCCGGAGCCTTCAGGTTCCGTGAAATACGCGACGAAGAACGCGAGCACGAGCGACCAGTGAAACAGTCGAACGAACACATCCCAGACTTTGACTCGACCTTCGATCATTTCGGCTCCGGCTGTCACGTTTAGTGAGAGGCTTGCTTTGCGGCCGCTAGTTCACTCGCGATCGCATCGATGAACGCCGGATCTGTCGTGCCGATGCGCTCGGTGCGCGCGGCGATGCGCCCTTCGGCATCGAGCAGGATCAGCGCGCTCGAATGATTGAACTCGCCGTCTTCGAGCTGGCGGTACTGGATCCCGAGCACGGCGGCGAGCTTGCGCACGTTGGCGGGCTCGGTACGCGCGAGCGTCCAGCGATGCGTATCGAGCTTGCGCAGATCAACGAGGTGCTTCAGCGCGATCGGATCGTCGCGGCTCGCATCGAAGCTGACGAACAGCACGTCGACGCCATCATGGGCATTTGCGGCGAGCGCGCGCTCGGTCGCTAGCATTGTGTCGACGACGAGCGGACAGACGCTGCTGGCACGACGTGTAGAACATCGCGATGACGAGCGCGGCCGACCGCGCCGGTCGGCGAGGTGCGGCCCTTGCCGTCCTGGTCGACGAGCGGGATGTCGAGTTGATAGACCGAGTCGCTCGGAAGCTCGCGCGGCGTGCGCGCGACGTCTGCGTTGCGCCAGACCAGCGCGAACGCGCCGAGCGCGATGCACGAGCGCGGCATCGCGCGAGAACGATCGAAGGCAGTGGACTTGCTCATCGGCCATTCTCCGAAGTCCACGGCTTCGCGCAGCGAAAGCCGAGATTGGCGGTCGTGTCGGCGGCCTTGAGCGAGGACAGCATCGCGATGCGCATCAGCACCGCGTAGTTCTCGCGATCCTGCAGCGTCGAGCGCGCCGGCGCCGCAGAATCGCAAGCAGGTCCGGATCGCCCTGGTCGCGGTTGTCGCCGCTGACCAGCAGCGCGTTGAAGTCGTCGACCCATTCCCAGACCAGGCCGTGCAGGTCGCGCACGCCGTAGAAGTTCGCTGCGCCCGCCGACTCGCGGCGAGCGCCTGCGTTCGACGGCCGCGCATACCAGGCGAGAATGCTGCTCGCGCCAGGCCGGATCGGCGCGCGCGTCGGCGCGCGATTCGTCGGCCGCGGCCGCGTATTCCCATTCGTACCAGGTCGGCAGGCGCGCGCCTTCGCTTTCGCAGAATGCGTGCGGCGGCGAACCAGCTGACGCGCGTCACCGGCTGATCGCGCGCGCGCTTCGGCACCGAGCGCGTCGAGCCGCCGCCCAGTGCGCGAGATAGTGGCGTCGGCGAACACGCTGGCGACGCGATCGCGCCGCCATTGCGGATGCGCGCGGACGAACGCGAGGAACTCGGCGTTCGTGACCGGCTCGTGCGCAGGCGAAACGGCGCGACGAGCGCGCCAGCGCGCGTCCTTGCCATCCGGCGGGCAGCACGCTGGCGAAGCTGCCGCCGGGCATCGCGACGTAGTCGCGACGCGGTGCGGCCGTCGCGCCCGCCGCTGCAGCGCGAGCAGCGCGAGCGCGAGAGTCGTGCGGGCTGCCATGTGCGCTGCATGCGTCGCGCTCAGTGCGCCGGCGTCGCGGCGGCGGCGCCGGCTGCGCGCGCGCCTTCGCGACGTCCTGCGCGCGTGATCCGGCCGCCCGGATTGCCCCAGCTGTTGAGCACGTAGGTCAGGATGTTGGCGACCTCGTCGTCGTTGAGCTGAGTCATCGGCGGCATGACCGAGTTGTAGTCGTTGCCATTGACCGTGACCTTGCCGGTCAAACCGTGCAGCACGATGGCGATCGCGCGCTTCGGATCGGCCGCGAGAAGTCCGATTTCGCCAGCGGCGGAAAGACACTTGGCAGTCCCTCGCCGTTGGCCTGATGACAGACCGAGCAGGTGCCGTTGAACAGCGCTTCGCCGGCCTTGATCTGATCCTCGAGTGTCAGCGTTGCCGGCTCGCGCGGCTTTCGTCGCCGCGCTGACGGCTTTCAGATTCGGGCCGGCGCGTCGCCCAGATAGACCGAGTCCACTTCCTTGCCGGAATAGATCGAGTTTGTTCTCCGGGCCGTCGACCTTGAGGATCGCGAGCGCGCCCTTGTTGAACGCGCGGAAGATCGAGTGATCCACCAGCACGTAGCTGCCCGGCACCTCGGTGTGGAACTCGACGATCGCCGCGCCGCCGGCCGGAATCAGCGTCGTCTGCACGTTCTCCTGCGGATGCGTGCCGCCTTCCTGCTACACGCTGTCGAAGATCTCGCCGATGACGTGGAAGCTCGACACGAGATTGGGGCCGCCGTTGCCGACGAACAGGCGGATCGTCTCGCCGACCTTGGCCGTCAGCGCCTTGTCGCCGACCAGCGAGCCTTCGGCGCCGTTGAACACGACGTAGGTCGGCTTTTCGTCGATCGCCTTTTCCATGTCGAACGGCTGCAGGCCTTTCTCGCGATACTTGCCGGTCGTATAGAAATCGCCCTGCATCACGTAGTACTCGTGATCGACCGGCGGCAGGCCTTCCGGCGGCTCGACCAGGATCAGGCCGTACATGCCGTTGCCGACGTGCATGCCGACCGGCGCGGTCGCGCAGTGATAGACGTAGAGGCCCTGGTTGAGCGCCTTGAACGTGAACTGCGATTCGTGGCCCGGCGCGGTGAAGCGTCGACGCCGCGCCGCCGCCCGGACCGGTGACGCGCGTGCAGGTCGATGTTGTGCGGCATCTTGTTGTCCGGATGGTTGCTCAGATGGAACTCGACCGTGTCGCCCTGGCGCACGCGGATGAAACTGCCGGGCACCGTGCCGCCGAAGGTCCAGAACGTGTAGGTCACGCCTTCGGAGATCGGCATCTCCTTCTCGATCACCTCGAGTTCGACGATGACCTTGGCCGGATGGTTGCGATGAGTCGGCGGCGGCACGTTCGGCGGGCTGGTCAGCACGGCGTGGATCGGTTCGCCCTGCGGCGGTCCGAAATCGCCTTTGGCCGAGCCGCCCGTCGCTGCTGGGGGCGCGGCCACGACCGCCGTCGCCGTTATGATGACGTGCAGCCAGCACGTACCGAGCGCGAGCACGGCGCAGGAAGGCAAGCAGCAGACGTTTCATCGAGATCCCCTTTTTCCAGCGTTCTGATGCCAGATTAGGAGACCGTGCGGCGGATACGCCCTGACCTAGATCAAGGCCGGCCGACTTCCGGCGAACAGCGCTCGCGCGGTGAACGGTGTATACAATGCCGAGCGGATGATGCGCGCGCGCCACGCTCGCGATGAGCAGGAACACCGCGCCATCGCCGCAAAGAAGCAGCCGACCTGCGCACGGCGCGTCGTCGCGCGCTTCAGCGCGAGGCTGCCGAGCACGACGTAGACGACCAGCAGCAGCACCTTGACCGTGAGCCACGCTTGCACGAACGGGTATTGGTGAAGAATCGTCACCAGCATCAGTGCGGCGGTCAGCAGCGTTGTGTCGATCGCGTACGAGAGGTAGCGGAGCGCGGCGTGATTCGCGAGCGGCGAACGCGCTAGCATCAGCGTGCCGCGCGTGGCGAAAAGGCTGCCGGACGCGATGACCGCGCCGACGTGGACGAGCTTGATCTCGAGGATAGAACTCGATCATCCGGGCTTGCCGTCCGCCCGCGGCGTCAGGTAGATCCAGGCCGAGCGCAGCACCCACGGCGTGAACGCGGCGAGCCAGGCGAGCGCGGCGATCGCGAGCCAGAACGCGTGATCGTGCGCGAGCTCCGCGCCGATGCGCAGCAACGCAACGATCTGCACGGCGCCGAAGCAGAACCACGCGATGCGGCCCGATCTCGAGCGGGCGTCCGGAATGGCCTTGCGTCACGCGCGTCACCATCGCGACCAGCATCGAGCCGAAGAAGCCGATCGCGAGCGCGTGCACCGGCGCGCGGCCGAGCAGGAATCCGTGGCCCAGGAAATCGACGAAGCTCTGCACCGAAAAGAGCGCGAACGCAACCGGCAGCCACGCGAACGCGAGATGCAGCGCGGCAAGCAGGCCCGGCGCGCCGCGCTTTCCACGGCTGCCAGGCGATCCAGTGCCCGGCGAAAAACGCGAACAGCGGCGCATCGGCGATCCACAGCATGTCGTAGCGATGCGTGAACTCGAGGCCGAGATGCGCGAGCACGAGCGCCCAGAGCAGCGGCAGACTCCAGACCGGGCGCACGACACGATAACCGGCAATGACGCTCGCCGAGAAGAACGGAATCATCCGGTGGCACACCGTGAAGTAGAGCGGCAGCAGGAGGCCGAACGTTCCGAGCTTGATCGCGACGAACGCGAACTGCCACGGCGCGCCGAGCGCGAACGCGATGAACGCGGCGAGCCCGCACGCACCGAGCGTCAGCGCGGCGTAACAGGACCACGCGTGCGCATCGCCGCCGCTTCGCGCGAGCACGCCGCCGAGCGCCACCATCGCGGCGATCCAGCCGGCGAGCATCAGGGCGAGTCCCGCGATGAAGACGCTGCCGTGTCCGAGCAGCCCGACGTGAGCGACGAGATAGCCCCCGAACACGCCGGCGAACACGGGCACATAGCGGCTGCGCGGCAGCGCGGGCTGGTTCGTCCAGCGCGGGAACACCGTCAGCAGGAAGCCGAACACGAAGAGCGGCAGCATGCCGTATTGAGTCAGGATCGCGTGCGCCCAGCCGGCCGGGACCGGCGCTGATGGCATGTGCGGAAAACCGAAGGGCGCCGAGACGAGGACGGCGGACCACCAGAGCATCGAAGTGATGATGGCCGTCGCGCCGGCAAAGAACATCAGTCGATGCGGCGCGGCTGCCAACAACGCGGGCAGCGTCGGCGAAATCGGTGCTTCGCGAGGCCGCGACGCGGGCGCGAAGCGTCGAGCGGATTGCGACGGTTCTGTTCATGCGCGAAGCGTCGCCGAACCGGTCGCCTGTCGCACTGACGTGCGTCAAATGAGGCCGCATCGTCTTGCGGCACGGATCGACGGCGAAAATAAGGCCCGCTGCCGGCGGCCCTTTTGCAATGCGCGGTCGACGCTGCGAAGAATCAGGCGCGACCCAGCGCTTCATTCTCGATGATCGCCGGTGCGTTCTCGCGCGGCGCGATCCAGAGCCGCAGCACGAACCAGGCAAGCAACAGCGCGCCAATGCTGAAGATCGTGTCGCCCGCTGAGCGCCGTCCACAGTCGTCGATTCGAAGTCGTAGCGATTCTCGCGTTCGGTATGCGAGCGCATCCTCGCCGGCGCGCGCTCGCCACGCCCTGACTGGATCAAGCGGAATGCTTCAGCCGGTGACGATGTTGCGCGCGAGATGTCTCAGCGCCGCGGCGTCCGTCAGCGTCACGTCGCGGCCTTCGACGGCGATCAGGCCCTGATCCTGAAACCGGCGCAGGACGCGGCTGACGGTCTCGGCGGCGAGCCGCAGGTAGTTCGCGATGTCGCCGCGCGACATGGCGAGGCGAAGCGCCGTGCGCCGAGAAGCCGCGCGCCGCGTAGCGATCGGCGAGTCCGAGCAGGAACGCGGCCAGGCGCTCGTCGGCCGAATGAGTCGCCGGCCAGCAGCGCGGCCTTGCCGATGTCGGCGCTGAGCAGGCGAAACAGCTGCTGCTGCACGCTCGGGAATCCGCGTCGCGAGCGTCGCGAGCGCGGGAAACGAAAAACGACAGACGTAGCGCCGTGTCGAGTGCGATCGCATCGCACGGATATTTCGCCGGGTGGATCGCGTTGAGGCCGATCATCTCGCCGGGCAGATGGAAGCCGAGCACCTGCTCGCGGCCCGTCGTCGTCGAGCTAGCGCGTCTTCACGATGCCGCCGCGCACGGCGTAGATCGCACCGAAGCGGTCGCCGGTGCGAAAGATCGGGTCGCCGGCGCGATACGGACCGATGTGCTCGACGAGCACGTGCAGCTCGCGCAGCGCGGTCTTGTCGACGCCATGCGGCATGCAGACGGAGCCGAACGCGCACGTCGAGCAGAAGCGGAGCTCGTCGCCGTCGTCGGCATCGCTCCGCACCGACGCGTCGTTCGACGGCGCCGCGTGAAGCGGCAGTCCGTGGCTCGGGATCGCACTCTTGCGCCGATCGCGTCGCTCGGGCATCAGAGCGCCTTCGAGTAGCCGGGCGCCACCTCGCGCGGCCGGGCGAGATAGGCATCGAAGCACATGGCGATGATGCGCAGAGGAAGCGGCCGCGCGAGGTCACCGCGATGCGCGTCGGCGACAACGCGATCAAGTCCGTCGGTCGCGAGTGCGCGCAGCCGCGCAAGCGCCGCGCGAAATAAACTCGCGAAATCGATCTGGTGGCGCGCCTCGAACGCCGCGATGTCGATGACGCCGTGGCACATCAGCGCTGGATCGCGTCGGCGCGGATGAGGTCGTCCGCGTCGAGCGCGAGCCCGCGCGCGACCGGCAGGCGGCCGGCGTCGAGCGCGGCGTAGTAGCCGACGAGATCCGCGGCGTTCTGGCTGAAGCTGTCGCCGACGTGACCGATCGAGCTCATGCCGAGCCCGATCAGGTCGCACGCAGCCGTGCGTCGAGTAGCCCTGGAAGTTGCGCTGCAGCGTGCCGGCTCCTGCGCGCGCGACGAGCTCGTCGTCCGGGCAGCGCGAAATGATCCATGCCGATGTAGCGGTAACCGGCAGCGGTGAGTGTCTCGACCGTGAGCCCGCAGCAGCGCAAGGCGCTCGGCGCGCATCGGGAGGTCCGTCGCGTCGATCTGCCGTTGCGCCTTGAAGCGCTCCGGCAGGTGCGCGTAGCCGTAGGTCGCGACGCGGTCGGGCCGCGAGCGCGATGACCTGCTCGAGCGTGCGCGCGAACCCCGACGGTGTCTGCCTCGGCAGGCCGTAGATCAGGTCGACGCTCGTCGAGCGAAAGCCGCTCTCGCGCGCCGCGTCGATGACGGCGCGCGTCTGCTCGACGCTCTGGATGCGGTTGACGGCGGCCTGCACGATCCGGATCGAAATCCTGGACGCCGACCGACAGGCGGTTGAAGCCGTGTCGCGCCGAGCATCGCACGTAGTTCGCGTCGGCCTCGCGCGGATCGAGCTCGATGCCGAACTCGCGCGTCGCGTCGTTGGCGAACGTGAACTGGCGGCCAGGCTCTCGACAGCTCGGCCATCTGGCGCCAGTCGAGGAAGTTCGGCGTACCGCCGCCGAAGTGCAGCTGCACGACCTGCCGGTCGCGATCGAACAGCGGCGCGATCAGCTCGATTTCGCGGTGCAGGCGGGCGAGATAGCCCTCCGCCTTGCCGCGATCGCGCGTGATGATGCGCGTGCAGCCGCAGTAGAAGCACGGGCTGAAGCAGAACGGCACGTGCACGTAGATCGACAGGCGGCGCGGGATCGGATCTTCGTTCGATGCGCGCGCGGCGGCCTGTAATCGGCTTCGCCGAAGTGCGCTGTCGAACTGCGGTGCGGTCGGATACGACGTGTAGCGCGGGCCGTTGATGTCGTAGCGCGCGATCAGGTCGGCGTCGAAAACAGGGACTGGATGGCTGCTCATGACGCACAGCCTGTCCCTGGTGTTTCCAAGCCGCCTTGATCTCGGTCAATAAGACGACAGACACCCGCTGCTGCGTCAGGCGCCGGGCACTAGCCGACGCCGGCCCCGCGAGCGCGCTTCGCCAGCAACGCATTGATCGAGGCGACGATCGGCTCGAACTCGCGTGGAATCTCTCCAGGGCCAATCGGCCCGCAGCCGCCCGACCCGCAATGCGCGATCTGCTCCGCCAGGTTGCACACGGGCATAAGGCTGCGCCCCACTCCGGCCCTCAATGCGACGAACAGAATCGGCACGCCCGCACCGAGCAGTACAAGAACTTGCAGGGCTGCCGTGCTGGCCAGGGTGTCCCGAACATCGGTGTTCTGAGCCACGCGAATCCATCGGCCGTGCGACAGCACCGTGAGCACTCGCCAATGCTGTCCGTCGACGGCAATTTCGGCGAACCCGGTGGGCACCCCATCGAGCGGGACGCTCGCGAGATTCGCCGAAGACGCCTCGAGCGTGTTGTTGTCGCCCCAGTACTGGAATCCGCTCACGGATTCCTTCTCGTGCAGCAACTTCGAAGGGATCGCCCTGTCGACGAGCGCATTCGTGTCTTCGTCCGCTTGCATCACGCCTGCGATCTGCCCCACGGCATGTAGTTGGCGCTCAAGCTGGTCGTCGAGCAGAACGCGATCCCGGCCCAGGACGAAACAATAGCTCACGAGCCCGGCCACGATCTGCAACGGAACCAGCAGAGCCGCAGTCATAACGAGCAGGCGAATGGTCAATGAGGACATCGTTCGGAGTCTTCGCGCTAGAAATGCTTGCTGATGCCGATCGTCATGCCGCGCGGCAACAGGCCCACGACGATCGACGATTCCCGCTGCGTCGCGTAGACGCCGAAGCCGACTCCGATCGCCGCGCGGCGCATGGTCATGAGCCCGCAGCCGGCGCACTCGCGGCCAGTGCCTGGGCGTGCTTCTCGCAGCATCGACAACATCGTCTGCGCCTCGGCGCGGCGGCCCGCGTCGGCGTCGTCGCGACCCGGCCGAGGCGGTGCATCGAGCGCGCGTTTCAGATATCGGGCTGCTGACGCGTAGTCGCCCTCGTCGACGAGGAAATCGGCATAGAAGTAATTGGAATCGATCGACGACGGATCGATTGCGATCGCCTTGTCCAGATACTGGCGCGCCTTTTTTGCCGTCGCCGAACCCGATCGGCCAGCCCGGGACTTTTCCGTACAGGCTGCCGAGCGTCGCGTAGATGGAGCCGTCCATGGCGTTTGCGTCGATCTTCTCCGCTTCCAGAAGAAGATCGCGGGACTGCTTGGCCTTGCTGAGCGCACCGAGCCCGCCTTGCGCATGCGCGAGACTGGCCAGGACGATGGCTTCCCACACCTTCGGTTCCGCGCGGGCCGGAAACTGCTGCGCGGCTTGCTCGCATCGGACAGGACGCATCTCGTACGCGGCCGACTTTCGATCGTCGGGCGTGGCGTAGGTCGCTGCCGGCCCAGCGATGGCCGACTTCGGCGATCGCGGCGTCCATATGTCCGCGCGCGCAAGCGACGACCAGACGCGACCGCCGAAACGATGACAAGAAGAAGATCGCTTCGCATGATACTACCTCACCAGGAAACGGTACCGATCGATTCGCTGACGTCGAATGGACGCATCTGCGCGACTTGCCGCATCAGCGGTCGATCGACGAGTCGCGGCATCACGCGAATTGATGCGCACGAAGAATTTCTCGGGCCAGCCGAAGTAACGGTTGCGGCCATCGCGTTCGATCGCATCGACGACGTCCCTGGCAACCGTCTCGGGCTCGTCCTGGTTCATGCGCAGTGCGTCGGCCATGCGCGCGACCGCGCCGTGATTGAAGCCCGTGCGTGTAAAGCGCGGAGCCACGTACGTAACCGTGACGCCGGAATCGGCAAGCTCGCGCCGCAAGGCCTCGGAGAATCCGCGCAGGGCGAACTTGCTGGCCGAGTAGCTCGCGAAACACGGAAAGCCGATCGATCCGAAGATCGAACCGACATTGACGATCTGGCCGCGCCGCGCCGTAATCATGTCCGGCAACAAGGCATTGGTCAGCGCAATCGGTGCAACGGTGTTGACGCGAAAGAGGGCCGCCGTCGAGCGGCCGATTCCTCGACGAAGAAGCCGAAGTTCTGCACGCCGGCGCAATTGATCAGGAAGTCGATTCCCTGCGCCCGCTGCGCAGCGAACGCCGCGAGCCGACGCTGGCGTCGCTTCGTCGACGATGTCGCCGACGAAGGCGTCGGCCCGCGTTCCAAAGCGGGTCAACTGCTCGGCCAGACGACTCGGTGCGCTCAGGATGGCGACCGACCACGATCAGCGTCGACTGCCGCGACGCGCGAGCTCCCATGCGAGCGCTCGCCCGATACCGCCGGTCGCTCCGGTGAGAATCGCCGTGCACTCCGCTGACCTTCATGCCGCCACCTTCGTTCGATGCCGGTCAGCACGTTCGTATAGAGGCGAAAGCACACTTTTGCGCAGTGCTCGACGCACTCCTGATCCGCTTTGACGAGACGGTTCACGAGTTTCTCGAAATGGCCCATGTGCTCGACGTCGAGCGCGCCGTGCGAGTGTGAGATACGTGAAGGCGTTGGCCGGAAGGCGAAGCGTGCCCTGGATCGATTCGGCGACATCGCACGCGAGGCGCACGCTCGTACCTTCGAGCACGTAGACCATGCCGAAGATGCCGACGGGATTGCGCCGCATGATCGTGTCGTAGGCATACGCCACGAGAAGCTCCGTGTGAAACTCGGGTGCGCTTGCGCGGATTGCGGCGGCGTCGCCGCCCGCGGCCGCGATGTCGTCGAGGATCCACTCGTGATGGCCGATCTCCTCGCGCGCGTATTCGGCGACTTCGGCGCGCAGCCATTCGCGTGCGTCGTCGAGCCGGCCGCCGCAAGCCATCAGCAGCGAAGGCGTATGCCGGACGTGATGGAACGCGCGGGTCAGGAACTCGATGTACTGATCGCGCGTCACGTTGCCGGATAGCGCGTCGGCGACGATTGCGGAATCGATCAGCGCGCGCGCTTTCGCTCGCCGTCGATCGTCTGCAGGTGTTCGAAGAACGTCATCAGGCATTGCTCACTTTTTTGGTTGCGTAAATCGCGTCGATCTGATCGGCGTAGTCGCGCAGGATCGCGTCGCGACGCAGCCGGCCGTTTGCCGTCAGCTTGCCGTTTTGCGCGGTGAACGCCTCGGTCGCCGGCACCCATGCGCCGATGCGCGCGTAGTCCGGCAGTCGGCGATTCACGTCGTTCACCGCGGCGAAAACGGCCTGGCGGGGCGTGTTCGGGCTTGCCACGAGCACGGCCGTGACGAATGCCCGCGCCTCGCCGAATACCGCCGCCTGCGCGATGGCGCTTTGCGCGAGCAGTTCCTGCTCGATCCATTCCGGCGCTACGTTGCGCCCGAAAGACGTGATGAACATGTTCTTCTTGCGGCCGGTGACATAGAGGAAGCCGTCCTCGTCGAGATGGCCGATGTCGCCGGTCGCGAACGGCTCGCTCGCACGCGCGCCGCCGAGATAGCCGATGCACGTGCTTCCAGCGACGTGGATCTCGCCGTCGCTCGCGATCTCGATGCGCACGTGGGGCAGCGGTTTGCCGACGCTGCCGGAACGACGTTCCCCCGGCCGGTTCACGCTGACCACCGATCCGCATTCCGAGAGGCCATAGCCTTCATGGACCGGAAACCCGAGCGCAAACGAATCCTCGAGGAGGCCCGGCGGAACGGCCGCGCCACCGACCGCGAGGAAGCGCAGATATCGTGGCGCAGGGATACCGGCCTGCACCGCCGCAACCAGCGCAGCGAGCATCTGCGGAACCAGAATCGCGCTGGTCGCATGGCTTTCCCGCAGCGAACCGACCAGGCGCCGGACGTCGAGCGACGAGCTTCCGGTCAGCCCGATCGTCGACAGCGACGGAACGAGGATCGTCGCTCCGGCGAGCAGCGGCGCGTAAACGCCGCCCACGTTTTCGAGCAGCGTCGCGAGCGGCATGACGCACAGATGCCTGTCGCGCTCGCTGCCGGCGCTGACTTCGCGCAACGCGTCGGCCGTTCGCTCGAGTGCCGCGAGCGAGAGGCAGACGCCTTTAGGGTCGGCCGTCGTCCCGGACGTGAACGTGACCTTGCAGCAGTCGGCCGGAAGCTCGAAAGCCGACGGCTGCGCCGGACAATGGATGCCGAGCAGCTTTCTCGTGAACGACGCCAGCGCCACGTGCGCACCGACCGGGAGCACTTCGCAGACGCGCGCATGCTGGTCGGTGACGATGTAGTCGATGCCGGCGCTATGTATCGCGTGCTCAAGTTGCGCCCGCGATGCGAATGGTGGCAGCGGCACGAGCGGCACCGAGGCGATCATCGCCGCGAGATCGGCAAGCACCCAGCCGATGCCATTGTCTGCAAGCAAGCCCATCGCGCGTGGCGAAACGCGGCGCAGCCGCGATGCGAGTTGCTCGGCCGTTTCGAGTAATTGGCTGAAAGTGAGCTGCTCGTGGCCGTCATCGATGGCGATTCGATCCGGAGTCGCCTCGGCGTGACGGCGCAGTGCATTGACGATGTTGCTCATTCGTCGTGCTCCCCCGAGGTTCGCGCGCGCGAAGGCGAAATGCCGATGCTGTTGCGCACCGGCCCGACGTAGACCCACGGATCATTCCCGTAGTAGGTGCCCCACGCGGTGCGCGCTTTCGGCGCGAGCCGATCGGGCGAAGCCGCACAAAGCGCCCGCGGGCGCAAGCGCATGCGCCTGAACGCGTTGTAGAGCGCGCGCGTGCCGGTGAAAGTGACCCAGCCGATGCCTTCGCGCTGCAGCCGATCGGCGAGCAGCACGATCATCGTGCGCATCGCTCCGGGATGAAGGCCCGCAAAGTGACCCACCTCGACGATCGACGCGCGATCGACGCACTCGCCGGTCGCCGCGAGGATGGCGCGCTCGATCGGCGCATCCAGATACTGCTCGACGAACAGACGACCCTGCGCGCTGCGCAGGCCGAGCGCACCTTCGATGCATTGACCGTCGTCACCGACGGCGCGCAGCGCGAACAGGCGCGGCATGAACGCCTCGATGCGAGCGCCGAAATTGCGCCGATAGCGCTCGGCGATGAAGTGCTCGGTCTGCGCCCTTTCGCTGCCTTGCGCTTCGCGCAGCTCAAGCGGCATTGCATCGCCGCCAAGCGTGAGCGCGAACCGCGAGCTCGCGCGCTCGCACTGCGGAACAAATGGAGCGTCTGTCGCCAGATTCATGCGTGGCCGTCGTGGGTGCGGATGCCTACTGCAACGCAACACGCGTGCCAAGGCGGCATCTCGCACTAACGCATTGAATGCGCTGCCCGGAACGCTGGAGCGATCTCGAAGACGCGACGCCCGCGCGCCGCCGACTGCAAATCTCGTCTACAAACCTTGCAGTGATTCGCAGGATGCAGCGCGATGCGGGCAATTCGGCACGTCGCCCACGGTGAACATTACGTTCACATCGATGCCCTTCGGGCACGAGGACACGTAACCGATTGCGCCCGGCGTCGATGCGACGAACAGGACCACCGCCTGCTCCGAATCGACGACGTGCGGCGGCAGCACACCGTGGTAGTACATCTCGCGCCAGTAATTTTCCATCGCGTTCGGCGCTTCGCCGAGGATGCACTGCGAAAATTCCTGCCGCAGCGCGCTCGCCGCCGGCAGATTGACCGGCTGCACGCGCGTGCCGTCTTCCCAGTACGTCTGTTTGCGCCGGTAGATCAGCGCGGACGTGCGCGGCGTCACGTGCTGCGCGGCCGAACCCGGCGCGACGATGACGGCGAATGCAGTTGTTGAACCGGGTGCGCCGAATGCCGGAGGCCACAGGCTTGCTGCACCGGTCAGCACTGCGAGTGCGATGCGTCGGTGCCGGCCCTTCACAGGAGCACGCTGATCGATGCGAGGAAGCCGTCCGGGGCCTGGCTCGTATTGTGTCGCGCCTCGACCCATTCCGCCTTGAGCACCAGTGCGGGCGTGACGCGGAAGTTGAGCCCCGTCACCCACATCTCGGTCGCCTGCTGATCATTCGAAAGCTTGAAGGTCTCGTAGCGGCCGACCGCATAGAGACGTTCGGACAACGGCGCGACAAGCTGCACGTACGCGCCTCTCTCGTCCAATGCACCGCCACTGTTCGACGAGCGATAGACGGCCTCTGCGCTGAGCTCGAAGCGATCGTGCGTCCAAAGGCCGTCGACGCCGACCAGCTGCTTGCGTTCGGGTCGCGACTTCTCCTGCTCGAAATCGACGTAGGAAAAGCCGATCTGACTTTCCCCGCTCAGCGAAAGCGTGACGTGCGTTCCCAGCGCGGACGAGAAAGGATCGATGTCCGGATTCGGGCGTATTTCCCCGGCCCCGGCGCCGTAAAGCGCAACTTCCATCCCGTTGGCGAGCGACGGAATCGTCGTCGTGACCATCAGGCCCGTCATGTTCGTCGGAAAAGGCAGTGTGGTCACCAGCGGACGCGAGGTTGTCCAGACCAGCGGTGTCGCGTGAATCAGGTTCCAGCGGCCAACCGGCGTCAGGAACTTGCCGCCGCGAATGCTGATCGTGTCACTCAGCGCATATTCGAGGTATGCCCGCTCCCACGAGAAATAGTCGTCGCTCAGCAAACGATCGGAGCGATTGCTGATCGGGTTCTCGTATTCGAACTCCGAAAAGAACTTCCACCGCCCGTCGCCCTGCCACCAGAGAAACATGCTGAGGTTGTCGATCGCGACGCGCGCTGGCTCGCCCTGCGGATCGGTCACGCTCGCCGTCGCGTAGCCGCCAAGGTGCCAATCGGTTCCCGGGATCTGATAGCCCTCGCCGAGCGTGTAGCCGTCCTGCGCGTCGACGTTGGCGGCACCGGCACCCACCGCGCAGAGCAGCAACCAGGCCGCGACGCACGGTGCGCGATGGCGACTCGCGCCGCGACGCATCACTCCGGGCGACACCGTGCGCGTTGCGGGAGGTATGCTCGTCGCCGGCCGCGCCTGCGAGTTCCGAATGGTCATCAGCGAGCACGCACCCTTGTGACGATCCGCAGGACCCTACTCGTTGCGTTCCTGGGCTTGGGACTCGGCACATCCATCCTTCTTACCGGCCTTGCGTTTGTCAAGGCGCGCGCCGCGCTGCGCGCGGAGATCGATCGCAACGTCAAGACGGGCGCCGATGCACTGGCAGCCGACATCGACAACATGATGTTCGAGCGGCTGCAGAACGCAGCTGTGTGGAGTCGTCTCGACATCATGCAGGATATCCAGATCAGGGACATCGACAAACGCCTCTCACAGTTCCTCTCCGATCTGCAGCGCGGCTATCGCGACGTCTATGTCGAATTATCTTGCACGGATCGTACCGGCCTGATCGTCGCCAGCAGCGACGCTAAAAAGCTCGGGATGAAGCCGCCGCCGACGACGACGTGGCTGCGAACGACGTTGTCGGGCGCCTCGCTCGCTCTCTCGCTCGACCGCACCGACAAAGTCGACGTCATCATCGAGGTGCCCATCGCATCGAGCGCGACCGACGATACGCTCGGCGCGCTGAGACTCGACCTCGACTGGAGCGCACTTGAAAATCTGCTCGATCGGAGCGCGGGCGAAAGCGGTCGCCTAGTCCTGGTGCTGGATGGCAACGGAAAAGTCATCGGCGCCTCGCGCGCCTTGCGCACGCAACCGCCGCAAGCGCTCGATCCGGTCGCGGCCTGGCCGCGCCGCGCCGACCGCGTCGTTCAGCACGACGGAGCGCCGCTCGTCGACGGCGACGTTGTCGTCGGCGCCGCGCGCACGCCGCGCGACGCCGCGTTCCCTGATTTCGGCTGGACCGTGCTGGTCGTGCAGCCCGTGGTACAGGCGCTCGCCCCGGTGCATCGAATGGCGTTGATGTTCCTGCTGCTGCTCGGCCTGATCACGCTGATTACGGCACTGATCGCGCTCTGGATCAGCCATGCGATCGCGCGACCGATTGCCGCGCTCACCGCATTCGCGCGCGAATACGTCAGTACTCGCGTGCTGCAGGCGCCCGCTTCCGACGGCGTGGGCGAAGTCGGAGAGCTGACTGACGCGTTCGTGCAGATGGTCCGTGACATCGATCTGTCGCAGAAACAGCTCGTGCGTGCCTCAAAACTCGCCGTCGTCGGCGAGATGTCGTCGGTCATCGCGCACGAAGTGCGCACGCCGCTCGGGATCATGCGCTCGTCGGCCCAGGAGCTGCGCCGCGAACCCGGGATCAGCAGCGAAGGCCGCGAGCTGGCTGGGTTCATCGAAAGCGAAACCGAGCGGCTGAACCGGCTGGTGTCGGCTATGCTGGACTCATCGCGCCCTCGCGCGCCGGTCTACATGGACGTCGACATCCACGAGCTGCTGCGTCGCACCGCTTCGCTGTTGGGCGCGCAGCTGGCCAAGCGCAGAATCGATGTCGCCCTCGACCTTCGTGCCACGGACGCGCTCGTGGAGTGCGACGAGGAGCAGATGACGCAGGTGATCTTGAACATCATGATGAATGCGCTGCAGGTGCTCGGGCCCGGCGGCCGGATCGACGTGCGCACGCACGACAGCGGCGATGTGCTTGCAATCGACATCGCCGATGATGGTCCTGGAATTCCGCCGAGCGACCGTGCCCACGTCTTCGATGCGTTCTTCTTCAAACGCGAAGGCGGCGTCGGCCTTGGTCTCGCCATCGTCCAGCAAATCATTCAGGCCCACGGCGGATCGATCGATGCCGCCGAAAGCGAACACGCTGGCGCACTCTTCGAGATACGCATACCGCGCAGGAGGAATGACGCTCCATGACCGGCAGGCAGATCCTGATCGTCGACGACGAGGAAAAGATGCGTCGCGTCCTCGAGATCGTGCTGGTCAAGCGAGGCCACCGCGTGCTGTCCGCCGCGAACGGCAAGGATGCGCTTGCACTCATCAACGACAACAGTGTGGATCTCGTCATCGCCGATTTGCGCATGCCGGAGATGGGCGGCCTGGATCTCCTGATCGCACTCCGCGCGCAGCAGTCGGATCTGCCCGTGATCGTCGTCACCGCGCACGGCACCATCGAGACCGCCGTCACGGCGATGAAGCACGGCGCCGCGGACTACGTGCTTCGACCGTTCGATACGGACGCGCTGCTGCTCGCGGTCGACCGTGCGTTGAACAACGCGATCATGGCGCGCCAGAACGCATTCCTGCGTCAGGAGATGAATCGCGGCTGGGACGCGTTCATCGGCAGCAGCAAGCCGATGCAGGAGCTCTATCAACTGATTCAACGCGCCGGACCAAGCAAAGCATCGGTATTGATATCCGGTGAAACCGGCACGGGCAAAGAGCTGGCGGCACGCGCGCTGCACAACGCATCGCCGCGCCGCGATCAGCTTTTCGTGCCGATAAACTGCGCGGCGATTCCGATCGACATGCTCGAGGGAGAACTGTTCGGGCATGAGAAGGGCGCCTTCACCGGGGCGCTGCGCGCGCGGATCGGCAAGTTCGAGCTGGCTGACGCCGGAACGATCTTTCTCGACGAGATCACCGAGATGCCGATTGCGCTGCAGCCCAAGCTCCTGCGCGTGTTGCAAGAGAACGTGATCGAGCGCCTCGGCAGCAACCGGACGATCCCGCTCGATATCAGGATCATCGCGGCCACCAATCGGGACCCGCACGAGGCCATCCGCTCGGGCAAGCTGCGCGAGGATCTCTTCTATCGCATCAATGTCATCGCCCTTACATTGCCGCCGCTGCGAGAGCGACCGGGAGACATTCCGATCCTCGTTCGTCACTTCATCGAACGTTTCGGCGGCCGGCTCGCCGTGACCGATCCAAGCCCAAGCGTCATCGCGCGCCTGCAGGCATACGCGTGGCCCGGCAACGTCCGCGAACTTGAGAATCTCATCGAACGCGCGACCATCCTCAGCGCTGGCGACACGGTTGATCTCGAGCAGTTCATGCCTACTGCGGATGACAGGTCCCACGTTCATGACGAACCGGCGGCAGAGCACGTGGGCAGCCTGTCTCTGGAAAGCGCCGTTGGGAAATTGGAAGCTCGCCTGATTGCCGAGGCGTTGAAGCTCGGCGGGGGTAACAAGGCCCGTGCTGCCGCGTTGCTCGACATCAGCGAGCGCACGCTTTGGTACAAGCTCAAGAACCTTCACCAGAGTTGATTGACCAGCCGCGCAGCCTTTGCGTTCTTGAAGGCGATGCCCGCGAGCGATTTCATCGAATGACAGTGATCGGCGTGGCAGCTAGATTCGAAGCCGTCATTGGTTAGCCGCGGGCGGGCCGCGTTTGACGAAGATCAAGTCGCGCGCAGCGCCCACTGGTAACGTCGCGGTGGTTCCGAGCGCCCCGGTATTCCATGATCAAGACGGACGTTCTCATCATCGGCGCAGGCCCGGTCGGGCTCTTCGCGGTTTTCGAGCTCGGCCTGCTCGGCCTTCGCGCACACGTCGTAGAGGCGATGCCGGCGGTAGGCGGACAGTGCATCGAGCTCTATCCCGACAAGCCGATCTACGACATCCCGGCGCTTCCGGCCTGCGGCGCACGCGAGCTCATCGATCGATTGCAGCAGCAGATCCGTCCGTTCGCGCCGGTGTTCCACACCGGCGAGACCGTCGTGCGCATCGCGCACGAGGCCGACGGGACCTTTGTTGCCGAGACCAGCGGCGGCCTCCGGTTCGGGGTGGGGGCGATCGTGGTTGCCGCTGGCCTCGGCGCTTTTGCGCCGCGCAAACTCGCGCTGCCGCAAGCGGCGACCTCTCGAAGGCGTCTCGCTGCATTACAAAGTGGTCGATGCCGCGCTGTTCGACAACCGCGAGATCGTCGTCGCCGGCGGCGGCGACTCCGCGCTCGACTGGGCGATCGAGCTCGCCGAGCGCGCGCACGTCGTGCTCGTGCACCGTTCGCCGAAGTTCCGCGCGGCGCCCGCGAGCGTCGCGAGGATGCAGGCACTTTGCGCCGAGCAACGGCTGCAGTTCCTCGAAGGCGAGATCGCGGGCTTCGACGCGGACGGCACCGCGCTCAACGCCGTGCGCGTGCAGACGCGCGGGGGCCTCGTGCGGCGCGTCGACGCCTCGCAGCTGCTCGTATTCTGGGGTCTGCATCCTTCGCTCGGACCGATCGCGTCATGGGGGCTCGGCCTCGACAAGAGTCAGATCGCCGTCGACACTGCGCGCTTCGCGACGAACGTGCCCGGCATCTTCGCGGTCGGCGACATCAACACGTATCCCGGCAAGCGAAAGCTGATCCTGTCCGGCTTCCACGAAGCGGCGCTCGCAGCGTTCGCGATCAAGGAATACTTGAATCCCGGCGAGAAGGTGCATCTGCAATACACGACGACGAGCCCGGCGATGCATCGGCGTCTCGGCGTCGTCGTCGTGCCGGACGAAGTCGACGCAGCCGCGTGAATCTCTCAGCGCGCCGGCGGCGCGCAGTCGAACGGCAGCCACGCGTGCAGCCACGGCGCCTGTGACGCCGCGAGCCAGGGCCCGGCGAGCGTGAGCACCGCCGAGACGAGCAGGATGCCCCCAGCGGTGCCGCGCACGAAACCGCGTCCGGTCCAGCCCGCGAGCTTCTGCGCGCCGAATGCGCCGGCCAGCAGCGCGGGCGCGGTGCCGGCGCCGAACGCGGCCATCGTGGCGGCGCCGCGCAGCGGGTCGAGCGAGATCGTCGCGATCAGCAACACCGTGTAGACGAAGCCGCACGGCATCCAGCCCCAGAGCATGCCGAACGCGAACGCACGCGGCAGTGTCGATACCGGCAGCAGCCGGCGCCCGAGCGGTGCGAGACGCGACCAGAGCGCGCGTCCTAGAGGAGGGCCCGCGTCGCGCATCTTCCCGAACGCGACGAGAGCGCCGGCGAGCAGCACGGTGGCGGTCGCGACGCGGAGCGCCATGCGCAGCGTTTCTCCGTCGAGCCACGCGATCGCGCTGCCAGCGATCCCCGCGAATAGGAAACCGGCAAGCGTGTAAGAGGCGATGCGTCCGAGCTGATAACCGGCAAGCAGGTCGCGCCGCAGCCTTCCGTCGGCGCGACGCGTGGTGACGGCGCCGAGTGCGGCCGAAATGCCACCGCACATCAGAAGACAATGCCCGCTCGCGGCGAGGCCGAGCAGGAACGCGGCGCCGATCGTCAGCGCCTCGCCGCTCACGGCGGTGCCTCGCGCTTGTCGTCGGTCAGCGGCATCAGGCCCGGCGTCTCGAGATCGTCGAATTGCGCGTGGTCGATCGCCCAGAACAACGCGCCGACGCCGGCGGCGAGCAACACGATGCTGAGCGGGATCAGCAACAGAATGATGTTCATGCGTGCGCCTCGATGAGGCGCACGTCGGTCTCGGCCCGCTTGCGCACGTCGTGCGGCGCGCCGATGCGCAGCGAGTTCAGCACGACGACGAGCGAGCTTGCCGACATCCCGATCGCGGCGAGCCACGGCGGCACAAATCCGAGCGCCGCGAGCGGGACTGCCGCGACGTTGTACGCGAGCGCCCAGCTGAGATTCTGGTTCAGCACCGCGTGCATGCGGCGCGCGACTGCGCGCACGCGCGGAAGCTCGTCGAGACGGTCGGCGCCGAGCACGAGGCCGCTCGCGGCCTGCGCGATCGCGGCGGCGCTCGTCACCGCGATCGCGACATCGGCGCTAGCAAGCACCGGTGCGTCGTTGACGCCGTCGCCGACCATTGCGACGAAGTGCCCGTTCGCACGCAGCTCTTCGAGCTCGGCAACCTTGATGGCCGGCGTCGCCTCGGAGGCAAGCACGCCTGCGCCGAGCTCGCGCGCGATCGCTTCGACGCGCTCGGCACAGTCGCCGCTCAGGATCGCGACGTTCACTCCGTCGGCGCGAAGTGCCGCGAGCGCGCGCGCGGCACCCGGCCGCGGCCGCTCGCGCACGACGAACTCGGCGACGACGCCTTCTTCGTCGGCGAGCACGAGGTGCCCGCGGGCGTCGCAGCCGTTCGTTGCGAACGCCGCGCTGCCGAGCCGGTAGCTCCTGCCGCGGACGCGCCCGCAGACGCCGGCGCTTGCCACGTTGCGAAGGTTCGCAACGAACGGCAGCCGCGCCGAGCCCGCCGCTTCGCGCAGCGCAACGCCGAGCGGATGCGATGCTGCCCTGCTCGAGCGCGGCGGCAATCGCGAGCGCCTCGAGCGCGCATCGCCGCGATAGACAGGCTCTCGGCCGAGCACGATCTCCGGCGCGCGTCAGCGTGCCGGTCTTGTCGAACACGAAATAGTTGGCGCGCGCGATGCGACTCTCGAGCGCATCGGCGTCACCACGAGCACGCCGCGCCGCGCGAGCACGGCGAGCGGCGCGCGTCAATGCGGTCGGCACGGCGAGCGCGAACGCGCACGGGCAGGCTGACGACGAGCACGGCGAGCGACGCCGCGAATGCGCGCGACGGATCGATGACGCCAGCCATGCGGCAGTCGTGAGCGTCAGCGACGAGCAGCGCGCGAGCACGAAGCGACGCGCGCGCGCGATCGGCGTCGCGACGCAGCGCGGGTCTGCCGCTGCGGCGCGCGTGACCAGGCGCACGATGCCGACGAGCACGGTGTCCGCGCCGACGCGCTCGACGCGCATCTCGACCGGACCGTCGAGCGACGATGCTGCCGGCGATCAGACGATCGCCGGCTCGTCGCCGCAGCGGCAGTCGACTCGCCGGTCAGCAGCGATTCGTCGACGCGGCAGTGCCGCGCTGGCGAGTACGCCGTCGGCCGGCACTGGCTGCGCCCGTCGCCGACGCGCACGCGATCGCCCGCTGCAAGCTCGTGGACGCCGACACGTTCGCTGCGCCGTCCGCGTCAGGCGCTCGGCGATCGGCCGGCTGCAGCCGCGCGAGCGCGTCGACGACATCGCCGGCGCGATGGCGCGCGCGCATTTCGACGTAGCGTCCGCCGAGCAGGAAGAACACGAACATGCTGACTGAATCGAAGTAGACTCGCGGCCGCCGCGCAGCGTCTCGACGATGCTGGCGACGAAGATCAGCGCGATCGCGAGCGCGACCGGCGTATCCATGCCGAGACGATGCGCGCGCCTTCAGCGCCACAGCGCCGGCGAAGAACGGTCGCGCGGAGTAGAACACGACCGGCATCGTGACCAGCAAGCCGATCCAGCGGAAGAAATCGCGCGTCGACGGGTCGATGCCGTCGAACGCGCCGGCGTAGAGCACGACCGCGAACATCATCGCCTGCATCGTGCCAAGCCCGGCGACGACGAGGCGCTTCAGCGCGTCGCGGTCCTCGCGTTCGGCGACGTCGATCGAGCGCGCTCGCGTCGAGCGGATGCGGCGCGTAGCCGAGGTGCGCGAGCGCGCTCCAGCAACGCGCCGAGCGGAGCGGCGACGGGATCGCAGACAAGACGTACGCGCTTGCGCGGGCGCGTTGACGCCGATCTCGTGCACGCCGGCCGTCGCGCCCGAGCGTCTGCTCGATCAGCCAGCTGCACGCCGAGCAGCGCAAGCCTTCGAGCAGGAACACGATCTCAGCGCGATCCGGCGCGTGCTCGCGCACATGCAGGCGCTGCAGCTGCGGGCGGTCCCAGGCCGAGTAGTCGCCGGCGTCGGGTGGCGCGCGGCGCGGGCGTCGCGCGCAGGCGGTAGTAGTCCTCGCAGGCCGAGCGAGGCGATCCATTCGGCCGCGGCGTGGCAGCCGATGCAGCACACCGGCTCACTCCGAGCGGCGACGCGCGCAAGATCGCGGCGCCTGCCGGCAACCGGTCTCGCCGCAATGGAAGCAGGACGATCATGCTCAGTGCGGCAGCTTGTGGCCTTGCGTCTCGGCGTTCGGCGATGTGGCGCGTCGGCGGCACGGCTCAGCGCGACCGCCGGCCGAGCGTGACGCCACTCGTCGCGACGCCGAACGGCGACGAGCAAGATGCAGCAGCCACACTTCGGGCACGCGATACCAGGCATGACGATCATGGGCCAGACTCCGGAGCAAAGACCAGCGGTGTCCGTCGTGCATTCCGACTCCGCGGCGACGAACTCGCTCGTGCTTCGCGTGGATCGAATCATCGTCGCTGCGAACTCGAGCGTCGACGTCGCGCCGGCCCGTGTACGGCTGCGCGTCGCGCGCGCAGCGTCAGCGGCACCGAGGTCGACCGCGCCGGCTGCGACCGTGATCGCGTGTCTTGCCGACGATCGACCAGGCCTGGATCGTCGATGCGGCGATCTCGAGCTCGATGCGCGCGATCGGTCTTGTTGACGAGCTTGACCGTGTAGCCGTTCTCGATGCCGCCGTCCGGCCTTTCGCGATACAGCGCATTGCGATCGTGCAGGAGCTCGACGATCAGCGATGCGCGATGCGTGACGCCCCAGCGCGAAGCGCGAGCAAGCAGTGCGAGCAGCAGCGTCGCGTAGACGATCGTGCGCGGACGCAGGATGCGCCGCGCCGTGCCGGCCAGCACGTTCTCGGTCGTGTAGCGGATCAGGCCGCGCGGATAGTCCATCTTGTCCATCACGGAATCGCAGGCATCGATGCACGCCGCGCAGGCGATGCACTCGATCTGCAGGCCGTCGCGGATGTCGATGCCGGTCGGACAGACCTGCACGCAGGCATCGCAGTCGATGCAGTCGCCGAGGCCCAGCGCGCTTGCAGATCAGCGCTGCGTCTTGCGCGCGCCGCGCGGCTCGCCGCGCGCTTCGTCGTAAGATGATGATCAGTGTGTCGTGATCGAACATCGCGCTCTGGAAGCGCGCGTACGGGCACATGTACTTGCAGACCTGCTCGCGCATGTAGCCGGCATTGCCGTACGTGGCGAAGCCGTAGAACAGGACCCAGAACGCCTTCCCAGCCGCCGAACGAAAGCGCAGCGACCTCGTGCCCGAGGTCGCAGGATCGGCGTGAAGAAGCCGACGAACGTGAAGCCGGTCCAGAGCGACGAACGTGATCCAGAGCGAACTGCTTGGCCGACTTGCGCACAGATCTTGTCGCGCGTCCACGGGCCCGACGTCGAGCTTGCATGCGCTGGTTGCGCCGGCCTTCGCCGAGCGCTCGATCCACAGGAACACTTCGGTCCACACCGTCTGCGGGCAGGCGTAGCCGCACCACAGCCGTCCGGCGAGCGCGGTGAAGAAGAACAGGCTGAGCGCGGCGATGACGAGCAGCCAGGTCAGCCAGAAGAAGTCCTGCGGCCAGAACGTCAGGCCGAAGACGTAGAACTTGCGCGCGGGCAGATCGAACAGCACGGCCTGATGTCCGTCCCAGCGCAACCACGGGCACGAGGTAGAACAGGCCGAGCAGCACGAACACGGCAGCGATGCGCAGACGCGGCGAAGCGACCGTCGATCTCGCGCGGATAGACCTTCGGCTGCGCCGCGTACAGCGAGTCGCCGGCATCCTGCACGATCGGCCATCGGGATCGGCCGGTTCATCGATCGGCGGTCGGCTGCTTGCGGTCGCGGACGCCCGCTTGACGCGTGCGCGACAGCAGCAGCGCGGTGAAAGCGCTCGAACCGAACGTGCAGGCCCAGAACATGAAGAAGCCGATGCGTGTAGCCGAACTCGCGCGAGATCGCCAGCGTGCGGCCAGGTGATCGTCGGCAAGTTCCATCGGATCGACGATCGCGAAGAACACGATCGTCGCGACGCCGGCCGCGAAGAACGACGGCCAGGCGATCGCGCCGATGCGCGCGCAGGCGCGCGCGGCGACTTCGGTCTCGTCGTCTGCGCGCGATGCGCTCGGTCGCACGTTCATGGCTTGTCGCTGGCTGGCTCCGTCGGACTGCGATTGCGCGAGCACCCACGCTCGCGACGAGGCGTGCGCGATCCTTGCCGATGCATCGGTTCCCACGCGGGCATCTGGCCGCTGCGACCGTCGCGGATCGCTCGCCTTGATGTCGTCGAGCGTGCTGCCGTACAGCCAGATGTCGTCGGTGAGATTCGGCGCGCCGATCGCAATGATTGCCCTTGCCGTCGGGGCCGTGGCAGGCGGCGCAGATCGTGACGAAGCGCGCCTTGCCGGCTTCGGCCAGTGCCGGATCGGCCTTGCCGCCGGACAGCGTGAGCACGTAGTTCGCCGACTTCGTCTGACGCCCTGATCGCCGAGCGCGGCCCCGAGTGGCGGCATCACGCCGCCGCGGCCGTTGAGAATCGTCGCGAGCACCGTGATCGGGTGTGCCGCCGTACAGCCAGTCGTCGTCGGTGAGGTTCGGATAAGCCCTTGGCGCCGCGCGCATCGGAGCCGTGGCAGGCGGCGCAGTTGTTCACGAACACGTTGCGGCCGAAGTTCAGCGCCTTCGGATCGTGCTCGAGTTCTTCGATCGCTGCGGTCGCGAAAGCGCGCGAACACCGCTTCGAGCTTGCGATTGTTCTCGGCCGAGGTCGGCCGTGACTTCGCCGCTCGAGGTCCAGCCGAGAGTGCCGGCGATGCGCCGAAGCCGGGATAGAACACCAGGTAGCCGATGCGCGAACACGATCGTCAGCAGGAACAGGCCGAGCCACCAGCGCGGCAACGGGTTGTTGTATTCGGTCAGGTCCTCGTCCCAGACGTGACCGGTCGTGTCCTCTTCCGTCGTCGCGGGCTCTTGCGCGGTGCGCGAACAACAGCCACAACGCGCCGACGATGTTGAGCAGCACGAGCAGCGACGACGAAGATGCCCCAGCCGCGGTCATGGCGTTGTCTCCGATGCGCGGTCGTCGTCGAGCGGCAAGCGCCGCGGCTTCCGTTCGAATTCCTGCTTGCGGCCGGCCGCTGTACGCCCAGCCGACGATGCCGCAGAACAGCACGATCAGCAACGCGGTAATCAGGTCCCATGATCATTGCGGTTCTCCTTCGGGCCGTACTTGCCGAGGCCTTGCAGATACGCGACGAGCGCATCCAGCTCGGTCTTGCCCTTGACCGCTTCGGCTGACGCGAGCGTAGTCCGCGTCGGTGTACGGCATCGCCGATCATGCGCAGGCCGCGCATGTGCGATTCGACGTCTGCGGCCGATCGAGCTTGTCCGCGTTCGAGCCACGGATAACCCGGCATGTTCGACTCGGGCACGACGTCGCGCGGGTTCGCCAGGTGCACGCGATGCCAGTCGTCGCTGTAGCGGCCGCCGACGCGCGCGAGGTCCGGCCCGGTGCGCTTGCTGCCCCACTGGAACGGGTGGTCGTAGACCGATTCGCCGGCGACCGAATAGTGACCGTAGCGCTGCGTCTCGGAGCGCAGCGTGCGGATCATCTGCGAATGGCAGTTGTAGCAACCTTCGCGGACGTAGACGTCGCGCCCGGCGAGTTGCAGCGGCGGGTAGGGCTTCAGGCCCGGCACCGGCTCGATCGACGCTGCGCCTGGAACATCAGCGGCACGATTTCGGCGAGGCCGCCGAAGCTGATCGCGATCGACGATCAGGATCGCCATCAGGCCGATGTTCTTCTCGATTGTCGCGTGATTCATGGTCGGCTCCTCAGGCGGCCACGGCGGTCGGGATGGCGGCAACCGGTGCACGGTCGCGCGCCGCGGCCACCGTCTTCCAGCAGTTGTAGGCCATGATGAACATGCCGCTGAGGCACGAGCAGGCCGCCGAACAGGCGCACGACGTAGAACGGATAGGTCTGCGCCAGCGATTCGACGAACGTGTAGGTCAGCGTGCCGTCGGGATTCGTCGCGCGCCACATCAGGCCCTGCATGACGCCGGCGATCCACATCGCGCTGATGTAGAGCACGACGCCGATCGTCGCGATCCAGAAGTGCAGGTCGATCAGGCGCGTCGAATACATCTGTCTCGGCGCCGAACAGGCGCGGGATCATGCAGTAGATCGCGCCGATCGTGATGAACGCGACCCAGCCGAGCGCGCCGGCGTGCACGTGGCCGATCGTCCAGTCGGTGTAGTGCGACAGCGCGTTGACCGTCTTGATCGACATCATCGGCCCTTCGAAGGTCGCCATGCCGTAGAACGACAGCGCCACGATCATGAACTTCAGGATCGGATCGGTGCGCAGTTTGTGCCAGGCGCCCGACAGCGTCATGCATGCCGTTGATCATGCCGCCCCACGACGGCGCGAGCAGGATCAGCGAGAACACCATGCCGAGCGACTGCGCCCAGTCGGGCAGCGCGGTGTACTGCAGGTGGTGCGGGCCCGGCCCACATGTAGATCGAGATCAGCGCCCAGAAGTGCACGACCGACAGCCGATACGAATAGATCGGCCGCTGCGCCTGCTTCGGCACGAAGTAATACATCATGCCGAGGAAGCCGGCGGTCAGGAAAAATCCGACCGCGTTGTGGCCGTACCACCACTGCACCATCGCGTCGACCGCGCCCGAGTAGATCGAGTACGACTTCCACATCGACACCGGAATCGCAGGTTGTTGACGACGTGCAGCACCGCGATCGTCAGGATGAAGCCGCCGTAGAACCAGTTCGCGACGTAGATGTGCTTGACGCGCCGCTTGACGATCGTGCCGAAGAACACGACCGCGAACGCGACCCAGACCAGCGTGATCAGGATGTCGATCGGCCACTCGGCTTCGGCGTATTCCTTGGCCTGGGTGATGCCGAGCGGCAACGTGATCGCGACGGCGACGATCACGAGTCTGCCAGCCCCAGAACACGAACGCGGCGAGCTTGTCGCTGAACAGGCGCGCCTGGCAGGTGCGTTGCACGACGTAGTAGCGCCGGTCGCCATCAGCGCGCAGCCGCCGAACGCGAAGATCACTGCGTTCGTGTGCAGCGGCCGCAGCCGGCCGTAGCGTCAGCCACGGAATGTCGAAATTGAGCGCAGGCCATGCGAGCTGCGCGGCGATGAGCGCGCCGACCAGCATGCCGACGATGCCCCAGACGATCGTCGTGATCGGTGAACTGGCGCACCACCTTGTCGTTGTAGGTTTCGGCGACGAGCATGCGGAGCCTCCGTACTGTCCGGCGAAGGCTAGGCGGCGGCGCGGCGGGCGATCTTGATCCTGATCAAGTTCCGGTCGCGAGGGAGCCAGCGCGTCAGTGAGCGCCGCGGTCGAAACCCGGTGCAGCAATCGCCTTGATCTGCATCAAACGACGCGGCCTGGAAATCGCGCACGATCGATGCAACCGAAAACTGCGAGGCGCGTCATGTACAAGCGGATTCTGGTCTGCACCGACGGATCCAGGCTCGCCCAGCGCGCGGCACGCGAGGGAGTCGAGCTGGCGGCCTCACTTGGTGCGAGCGTCGTGGGGCTTCTCGTGACTCCGCCGTTCGAACCACCTGATGGCTTCGAGCACTCGCCTCTAGCCGCCCAGATCGAGCGCCACGTGCGCGACAGCAAGCGGGCGGCCGCGCGTTGCCTCGGTGCCATTGCGCGCGATGCCGATTCGCTCGGCGTGAAGTGTCGCACGCTGCACGTCGGCCGCTTTCCGCCGGCGTCGACGATCGTCGAGACGGCAGCAGCCGAGCGCTGCGATCTCATCGTCATGGGCTCGCACGGCCATGGCGCACTCGGTCAGCTGCTACTGGGGTCCGTGACTGCGCGCGTCGCAGCGACATGCTCGGTCCCGCTCCTCATCGTGCGCACGGTGCTCAAAAGCAAACAAGCGTCTGCGCGCAGCGGCCGGCGCAACTGAGAGTCTTGCAAAACCGGACGCAACCTTGAAACGCGACACGGCATCGGTGACATCGCTCGATGCCGCGAACGCTTACTCACCAACAGGAGTCAGGACCGTGACCAAACTCGAGCAACAACATCTCGCCGTCCAAGTCCCTTCAAGAGCCGCTACGAAAACTTCATCGGCGGCAAAGTGGGTGACGCCGATCGACGGAAAGTATTTCGAAAACATCACGCCGATCACCGGCAAGCCGTTCTGCGAGATCCCGCGCTCCGACAAGGACGACGTCGAAGCTCGCGCTCGACGCGGCGCACGCCGCGAAGAAGGCCTGGGGCCGCACGTCGCCGGCCGAGCGCGCGAACATCCTCAACAAGATCGCCGACCGCATGGAAGCCAACCTCGACCTGCTTGCGCACGCCGAGACCTGGGACAACGGCAAGCCGATGCGCGAAACGCGCGCCGCCGACATTCCGCTGGCGATCGATCACTTCCGCTACTTCGCCGGCTGCATCCGCGCGCAGGAAGGCTCGATCGGCGAGATCGACCACGACACCGTCGCCTACCAGTTCCATGAACCGCTCGGCGTCGTCGGCCAGATCATTCCGTGGAACTTTCCCGCTGCTGATGGCGACGTGGAAGCTCGCGCCGGCGCTCGCCGCCGGCAACTGCGTCGTGCTCAAGCCGGCCGAACAGACGCCGGTCGGCATTCTCGTCTGGGCCGAACTGATCGGCGATCTGCTGCCGCCGGGCGTGCTCAACATCGTCAACGGCTTCGGCCTCGAAGCCGGCAAGCCGCTCGCGTCGAGCCCGCGCATCGCCAAGATCGCGTTCACCGGCGAGACGACGACCGGCCGCCTGATCATGCAGTACGCCAGCGCAGAACCTGATTCCGGTCACGCTCGAACTCGGCGGCAAGTCGCCGAACATCTTCTTCGACGACGTGCTGCGCGAAGGACGACGACTTCTTCGACAAGGCGATCGAAGGCTTCGTGATGTTCGCGTTGAACCAGGGCGAAGTCTGCACGTGCCCGAGCCGCGCGCTGATCCAGGAATCGATCTACGACACGTTCATGGAGCGTGCGCTCAAGCGCGTCGCCGCGATCAAGCAGGGCAACCCGCTCGATCCGACGACGATGATCGGCGCGCAGGCGTCGAGCGAGCAGCTCGAGAAAATCCTGTCGTACATCGACATCGGCAAGCAGGAAGGCGCCGAAGGTGCTGATCGGCGGCGAGCGCAACGTGCTCGACGGCGACCTGAAGGACGGCTACTACATGAAGCCGACGGTGTTCCGCGGCCACAACAAGATGCGCGTCTTCCAGGAAGAGATCTTCGGGCCGGTCGTCTCGGTGACGACGTTCAAGGACGACGACGAAGCACTGTCGATCGCGAACGATACGCTGTACGGCCTCGGCGCCGGCGTATGGAGCCGCGACGCCAATCGCTGCTACCGCTTCGGCCGCGAGATCCAGGCCGGCCGCGTGTGGACGAACTGCTACCACGCCTATCCGGCGCACGCGGCGTTCGGCGGCTACAAGCAGTCCGGCATCGGCCGCGAGACGCACAAGATGATGCTCGACCACTACCAGCAGACGAAGAACATGCTGGTCAGCTACTCGCCGAAGGCGCTCGGGTTCTTCTGAGCAATCGGCATATCGGTAGCGACCTCCCGCCATAGTCCCTGCGAGAGCTGGGACCCATCGGCTCTGACCTCATCAGAGACGATCGGATTCCGGCCACCGTCGGGTCGGCGGGAAGGTCGCCACCAAGCCATCGCATGGGCACGCCGACCACCACCGACGTCGAGCAGGTCGTCGCGACGCCAGCCGCCGTCGAGCTGATCGAACGGCTGCGCGCGCAAGCACGGTCCCGTGCTGTTCCATCAATCCGGCGGCTGCTGTGACGGTTCGTCGCCGATGTGCTATCCGACGAGCGATTTCATCGTCGGCGATCGCGACGTGCGGCTCGGCGAAATCGGCGGCGCGTCGTTCTACATCTCGGCGCCGCAGTTCGAGTACTGGAAGCACACGCAGCTGATCATCGATGTCGTCGAAGGGCGCGGTGGCATGTTCTCGCTCGAGAACGGCGAAGGTGTCAGGTTTCTGACCCGCTCGCGCTTGTTCACCGACAATGAAATCGAGTGGTTGAAAGCCAGCCGGCGCTTCGGCGTGTGAATCGCGATAGCGCCAGACGACGCGACCGAAGACCACCCGATGCGATTCGCGTAATGCGATGCCGAGTATCCTGTGAGCCAGTTCCGGACTGAGCTGAGAATGACAACTTTTCCACAGCTCTACGTGCCGAAGCTGCTGACCGTGCTTCGCCGCGGTTATCACACGTCGGACCTCAGGAGAGACCTGATCGCTGGCCTGACGGTCGCGATAGTCGCACTTCCGCTGTCGATGGCGCTCGCAATCGCCTCGGGGGCGACTCCCGAAAAAGGTCTGCACACGGCGATTATTGCGGGCTTTCTGGTCTCGCTCCTCGGCGGTTCGCGCGTACAGATCGGCGGTCCGACCGCCGCATTCGTGCCCGTCGTCTTCAACGTGATCGACAAGTTCGGGTACGGCGGCCTGATCCTCTGCACGTTGCTCGCCGGCCTCATGCTCGTCGCGGCCGGGCTGCTGCGCGTGGGCACGCTGATGAAATACATCCCCAAGCCGGTGATCACGGGCTTCACGGCGGGCATCGCCGTCAGCATCTTCTCGAGCCAGGTCAAGGACCTTCTCGGCCTCTCGATGGATAAGGTGCCGGCGGATTTTTTCGCCCGCTGGTCCGCCTATGCGGCGCATTTCCCAAGCGCGACTCCAGCGGCCGCACTCACTGCGACCGGGGCGCTTGCGATCATCATCTTCGTGCGACGCCTGAAGCCTACATGGCCGGGCTTCCTCTTCGCCGTGATTGCCGGCGCGCTCGCGGTGGTGCTCTTCCAGATTCCAGTCGAGACGATTGCGACGCGGTTCGGCGCCATTCCCGCGAGCCTGCCGTCGTTTGATTTTCCGCATATTCCGATCGAGCGGACGCTTGAGCTCTTCCCGAGCTCGTTCACGATCGCATTCCTCGCTGGCGTCGAGTCTCTGCTCTCAGCCGTCGTCGCGGACGGCATGATCGGCGGCCGACACCGCTCCAACTGCGAGCTGGTCGCGCAAGGCATCGCGAACATGGGCTCCGCGCTGTTCGGCGGACTGCCTGCAACCGGCGCGCTCGCGCGTACCGCGACAAATGTGCGCGCGGGCGCACGATCGCCCATCGCAGGCATTGCGCATGCCGGGTTCCTCCTTCTGTTCATGCTGGTGCTGGCGCCGCTGATGGGCTATGTGCCGCTCGCAGCCCTTGCGGCAGTGCTCGTCGTCGTCGCCTGGAACATGGCCGAGATCGAGAGCTTTCGACACCTCATGCACGGCCCGATCGGTGACCGCGTCGTGCTGCTGGTCACCTTCGTTCTCACCGTCGTGTTCGATCTCACCGTCGCGATCGAAGTCGGCATCGTGCTCGCCTCGTTCCTCTTCATGCACCGCATGAGCGAGGTGGTCGCAATGGAATCGAACATCTCGCTGATCGAGGAGGACCGCGCGGATTCGGAAGGGCCGGCGGAACCCGACCAGCGCGCGCAGTTGCCGCCCGACGTCGAAGTGTTTCAGATCTCGGGGCCGCTGTTCTTTGCGGTCGCGAACCGGCTCGACGACGTGCTCGATCTCCTGCTGCCGAAGTCGCCGCGTGTATTCATCCTGCGTATGCGTCTGGTGCCCTTGATCGACGCTTCGGGCGTGGCCGCGTTGACCGAAATGATCGAGCGCTGCCGGCGCCACGGCACGAAGGTGATCCTGTCGGGCCTGCGCGAGCAGCCGCGGCGGATACTCGCGCAGATGGGCATTGACGAGCGAGTCGACCTTCGCTTTTCGGTGAACTTCGACGACGCGTTGAAGGTCGCTGCAGCGTGGGCGGAACCGACTCAGTGACGCATGAAGACCGGCATTGACGCCTCGGTCAAGACGTGGCGTGTCGCACCGCCGAAGATCCATTCGCTGAAGCGCGTGCGCCCGTACGCGCCCATCACTAGCAGATCAGCGCGCTGGCTCTGCGCCACCGCGATCAGCGATGCCCCGGCTTCCTCATTGGTCGTCTCGAAGTCGAGCATCTGCACTCGCAGGTCTTCGCGCTCGAAATAGCGAGCGAGATCGAACTCGGGCTTCCAGCCGATTTCGCTGAACTGCTCGCGCGGCTGTCCGCGCAGCACGACGATGCGTTTTGCGCGCCCGAGCAAAGGACCCGCGGCGTGGATGGCGCGGATCGCTTCCGGCGAGCCGTTCCACGCGACCACGATCGTGTCGAGCCGCGGCTGCGTCATGCCCGGCGGCACAATGAGGCATGGAAGATGGCTGCCGAGCACGATGCTGCCGAGGAGCGGTGGCGTCGCCCACGGCTGCTGTGCGTCGCGGCCGACGACGAGAAGGTCGTGCCAGTTGCCGAGATGCGCCAATACGTCTGGAACGTGTCCCTCGGCGACCTGCCACGCCGCCTTTTTCACGCCGAGCTCTCGCGCGCGCTGCTCGAACGCGGGCGCCGATTGATAAGCGAGCGATTCGAGCTCGCGGATTTCCTCGATGACGGCCGCGAGGAGCTGCGGCGCGTCGCAGGCGGGCATCGTGCCCATCGGAGACGGGCAGACATAGACGCCGGTCAGCCGCGCATCGAGCAGCGAGGCAAGACGGGCGGCATATTCCGTCCCGGTCGAGCCCTTGAAGTTGTCGGCATAGCTGAGGATGTCGCGCATGTCGCGTTCTCCTTGAATGGTTGTGCCGACCGTAGTGCAGTGCCGATTGCGGGCGAGTGATCCGGATCAACTGGTGTTGTTTCGCGCACGATTCGGCTTGATCTGCGTCAATCGGCGCGATGATGCAGGCGCGCATCATGGGCACGAATCGAAGATGTGCGACGTCCGCTCCGCGCCGGCCGAGCCTCGGCACGCGCGGCACAGACAGCGAAAAACCGGAGGATCCATGAATATGCAGTGCCACGACGTCCCGGCTATGGCGGACATCGCCGATACGCCATTCTCGCAATGGACTGCGCAGCCGTTCACGCTCTGGATACAGGGCTACGCACGCTTGCAGGCCGAATCGATCCGCTTCGTCGCAGATCGCGTCACGAAGGATCTTGCCGTTCCGCGGCTGCTCATCGCGTCTGCGACACCCGCCGAAGCGCTAGGCATCGGCGCCTCGTACGTGTTCGAGGCCGCGCTCGACTATGCGACCGAAAGCCAACGGCTCTTTGCGCTTGCAGCCGGCGACTTCCAGGACGGGACGGCCGCCGTGCTGTAGGAGCAAAGCCGATGCGCGATATCCTCGTCCATGTCCGCGACGCCTCCCGGTGGGGCTCCCTCGGCGCCTACGCGACCGACCTCGCCGCGCACATCAACGGTACCTTGACGGGCGTCTACATCGACCCGGTGCCGGCGCCCATCGCCGCACCGGACGCGGGCGCAGATGTCGTCGTCGCGTTGCGGGAAGGCGTGCGAGCCGATACAAGACGAAACGCCGGCGCAGCCGAAGCCTTCACGGCCTGGGCCGCAGCGATGGGCGCGCGTCAAGCGACCTGGCAGATCGCTGCGGGCGACGTGCCGGACGTTCTGGCGCGCATGTCGGCCTGGCACGATCTGATCGTCGTCGATCGCGATCCGAACGAACCGCTGAGTAGCGTGCGCACCCTCGGCGCCATCGTCGTGGCAAGCCGCGCGCCCGTCATTCTCGTCCCGCCGCGGCGGCGCGAAGCGCGGCTCGATTGCATCGCGCTCGCGTACAACCGTTCGGACGAAGCGTTGGCCGCAATCCATGCCGCGCGCCCGCTGCTCGCGCACGCAACGAAGATCGTGCTTCTCGAAGGAGGCACGCCGGACGGCAATCGCGAAGCGGACTGGCATCCCAAGTTCGACATCGCGCGCTACATGGCCTGGCAAGGGTTTCGTATCGAACACGAGCCCGTCGGCAGCGAAAGCAGTGTTGACGGCGAAATGATTCTGCAGCGGGCGAGACGCCATCACGCAGATTTGCTCGTGATGGGCGCTTACGGCCGTTCCCGCCTGAGCGAATGGGCGCTCGGCGGCGCGACGCGTTCGGTGTTGTTCGACGCGTCGATCCCGGTGTTCCTCAAGCACTGATCCGACCGAAGGTCGCGCGCGGCCCCGCGTAGCGCAGCCGTCATCGCGGACGGCTAGCGGCGCGCGTCACGTCGTTCGTGATCCTGATCAAGGTGGCTCGACATCGGAGCCCGATACCTCATCGGCTACAAAGGAATCGAGTGACGGCGGGCAGCAGCGCTGGCACGACATCGATCGCGTTGGTCGAATGCTCGATTGTGTTCGTCGTGACGACACCCGCCGCACCCGCCGTACGCAGCCAGAGCTCTGCATCGCCGGCGAACACGCCATGGACGGCGATGCAGACAGGCGGCTCCGCGCCGGCCTCTCGTAGTCGCACAATCGTCTGGATCAGTGTCGAGCCGGTCGAGACGATGTCGTCGAACAGTACCGGGGTCCGATCTGCCAACGCCCCCGCTGGCGGTGCTGACACGCGGACGTCGCGGTCGCTATGCCTCTCCTTGTTGAGCATCAGAACTGGAGCGCCGAGCCGTTCTGCGAGCGGGCCAAGCCACTGTGCGCTCTCCTCATCGGGGCCGACGAGGACAGGTCTGGCTATGCGGTCGCGGATCCAGTCGGCGACCAGCGGCACCGCGGATACCACTTCGACTGGCAAGCCGAACAGCGCGCCAAGGTCGCGATTGCGATGCAGGTGCGGATCCACGGTCACGAGCCAATCGAATGTCCACGACAGGAACGCGGCGAAATGCGTCGCGCTGACGGATTGGCCTTCGCGGAAGCGCGCATCCTGGCGCATGTATCCCAGATACGGCGCGACGATGCCCACCGAGCGCGCGCCGAGCTCGCGTGCGGTACGTGCCGCGAATAGGAGCGGCAGCGCCAGACGATCGGGGTCGTGCAGCGTCGCCACGATCCCGACATTGCGCCCTGTGCAATCGCCATCGAGCGTGACGAGCGACTCGTGATCCGGGAAGTGCCGCCAGTCGATCCGGCCTACCGTTGTGTCGAGCCGGGCGCCGAGATTTCGGGCGAGCGACGCGCAACCCGGGAAAGCAAGCAGCAGACTCACGTGGCTACTCCGATGCGCACGATTTCGCGATGATGGTCCAGATAGTCGCGCGCGTAGTCGAGCTCGCCGACCGACTCCGCATGCAGCGTGAACAGCGGCTGGCCAGGCTCGACACGCGTGCCGAGCGGCGCATGCAGCACCAGGCCGGCAGCCGCGTCGCGCGGCGCACCGGCGAGCTTGGCGACGTTGGCGAGCAACCGATTGTCGATGTCCTGGACCATGCCCGCGCGAGTCGCGGCGATCTCGAAGCGCTGCGCTGCGACCGGTGGTTCTCGAAGTCCTCCCTGTGCGCTGCAAATCGCCTCGAACTTGCGCCACGCCGCACCGCTTTGCAGCAGCGCCTCGGCACGGGAACGGCCGCTCTCGCCGGAAGGCAGCGGTTCGAAGTCGAGAACCCTCCCCGCGATTTCGAGCGCACGCTCGCGAAGGTCGGACGGCGCGTCGGAGGCGTTCCTGAGCACGCGCAGCACGTCCTTCGCCTCGAGCGCGGGTCCGATGCCGCGGCCGACCGGCTGGCGGCCGTCGCAGACGTGAACGGCGACATGCAGCCCGAGCGCGGCCCCGACGTCCTTCAGGCGGCGACATAGTGTCGTCGCCGCTCCGATGCTGCGCACCTTCGCGGTCGGACCGACCGGCACATCGATCAGGACATGCGTCGCACCCGCAGCTTTCTTCTTTGAAAGCACGCTCGCGGTCAGTTGCGCATCACTGTCGAAATCGAGCGGCCGCTCGACCCGGATCAGCACATCGTCGGCGGGACTCAGCGTGACCGCGCCGCCCCAGACGATGCAGCCGCCTTCCCGCTCGACAACGCGGCGCATCGCGACGAGATCGAGATCGACATCGGTCAGCGTCGCCATCGTGTCTGCGGTGCCGGCCGGAGATGTGATCGCACGAGACGACGTCTTTGGAATCAGCGAACCCGCGGCCGCGACGATCGGCACGACAATCGGTGTCGTACGATTTCCGGGGAGACCACCCACGCTGTGCTTGTCGAGCACGTACGGGCGCGACCAGTCGATGCGTTCACCCACGTCGACCATCGCCTCCGTCAATGCGATGTTCTCCGCAATCTCGAACTCAGATCCGGCACAGGCGGTAATGAATGCAGCGAGCTCGATGTCCGACAGGCGGCCCGAGATCGCATCGCCTAGAAGCCGAGCGTATTGCGCCCGGTCGAGTGCATGCCCGTAGACCTTGGCGCGAAGATCGCTCGCCGATTCGGGCGGAGGCGGATGCTCGAGCGTCGCGACGTCGCCCTCCCCGGCCCCGAGGCGTCGCCACGCAATCTCCGAAAGGCCCACGGTGGATATTTCGAGCCAATCGCCGGTGATCACGTTCAGCGTGGCGACGATGCTGCGCGCACCGGCACGGACGAGCACCCGAGACTGCGCTTCGAAACCTACCGATTTGCAGACGGGGCTGTCTTGGCGCACGTACACGACCGACTCCTGGTACGTGTCGACGCCGAGACGGCGGAGCCGAACGGGCGGGACGTTCGCGGTTCTTCTTTCGGAAAGGGCGGCAATCACGCGGACGCTTCCTTCGGACGATCCGGGACCACGACGATCGCTCTCGTCCACCGCCACGTGTTTGACGAAGATCAAGCAGGCGCAGAGTAGTCGGCGTCCGTCCGGGAATGTCAGTGATCTCGGGTGGGCGCGGCGGACCGCACGTCGCGGCTGCATCGCGTATTCACGGCAGGAAGAACCTCGCCTGAGTGAGAATCAGTAGCGCGGGAATGTGATGTAAAGACCCCAAACGCCGATGAGCGCAAGAATGCGCTCGGCGACCTGACTCGGATCGAGGCCTGCCGGCTTTCCCGGAGCAAGTACGACGGGTGTCGTGTTCCGCGACGGTTTGACGTTCTTCACCGTCGTGCAGACCATTGCCGGCCCGAGGATCGTCGCAAATGATTGAATCGAACCGTTTGCAAGGCGGAATGCCGCGTTCGCGCGCGAGTTCCATGCTGATGGCCGCGATAGCGCTGGCATCAGTGCTGGCATCGATCACGGCCGCCCGCGCGACGTCGTTCGATTACGCGGATTCCTCGGATGATCGCCTGCCTTTCAACCCCGGCCATTTCGTCTTCGATGCGGATGGCGCGTGGGTCACGGGCAATGCCACCGTGCGATACGACGCCGATGGAACAGTCGCTATCGTGTCCGGCGTCGTGCCGTTCGGTGACGCGATACTTGCCGGAACGTCCGATGGCGGCGTCGCAGAGGCCCTCGCGCCGCTGGTCGGCACCCCGTTCGTGCTGCCGTGCCAGCTGATCAAGACCTCGTCGAGCGGCTCGTTGCAATGGTCGTCGATCGTCGGCTCCGACAGCTGCGCATCGATCGACACCGATGGCGACGGCGTGCTGTGGGTCGCGACGCAAACGGCCACCGTCGGCAACACGCTTTCGGTATTCCGCATCGACGTCGACGGCAGCGGCCTGCGCCAGATTTCGTTTCCGCCGCCGTTCCTCGCGCTCTGCGTCGCCGTGTCGGCGACCGGGGGAAGTTATGTCGCGGGCTACGATCCGAACGCGCACAAGGGGCAAGTGGTCGCGCTCGATGTCAGCGGCGCGATCCGCTGGCAATGGACGGACACCGGCGCCTCGATCGCGGTGACTCAGATCGGTGTCGATGCCACCGGCAATGTCTACGTCGCCGGATACGATGGCAATCGCGGTCTCTCGGTCGCGAGCATCGACGCAGCCGGCAATCAGCGCTGGACCGCGACGGCGGCCGCACCCGGCGCCGATCGCACGAGCGGTTTCATCGTCGACGACGACGGCACCCTGTACGCATCCGTGCCGACGCTGGATGGCTCGCATCGCGTGCTCGCAAAAATCAACGCCGGCGGAACGCTCGCCTGGCAAAGCGACGTGCCGATCGCGGGCAGCGGAAGCACGGCGAGCGTCATCGACGGCCACGCGGGTCTTCGCCTCGCGCCGAACGGCGATATTCTCGTGCTGACGGATTCCGCCGATGCCGGCGCCTCGCCGCTCGTCACGACGCTGTCCCGCTTCAACGCCGCGGGCACTTCGCTCGGATCGAGCACGGTCACCGGCGAGCCCGACGCATCGTCGATCAACGTTTCCTCGATGATCGCGATGCCGGATTCGTCCGCGCTGCTGACGACGCGCTCGGATTTCAATTCCGGAGGCCTCGCGTCGAACGGCTCAGCCGCGACGAGTGGCGTGTATGTGGCGTTCGATACGTCCGGCCACGCGATCGCGAGCCCGCTCGCGCCGGCGCAAGTGCCGGTGAACGGCTACATGATCGACGCAACGCACGCCGACGACGGCACGACGTATCTGCTGACGCAATACCTGCTCGCACCGGTCAGCGATCATTCGGTCGGTGGATTCAACGCGCGCTATGCGCTGAGCGCAACCTCGCCCAACGGCGCGCGCCTGTGGAAGAACGAATACAGCGGCTACTGGCAGGCCGCGCACATCGCGGTCAAGGACGATCGTGTCTGCATCGGCGGCAATCTGGCGCAGTACTGGCTGTTGGTGTGGTCCACGCCGACGCCGCCGGCTGGCGGCATGCCCGACGTGCGCGTCGAATGCCATGCGACCGCGAACGGCGCCACCGCATGGTCGAGCGTATTGACACCCGCCGGCGCGTCGCCGGCGATTCTAGGCGGCACCGAGGTGCTTCCCGGCGGCCTGATCGTCCAGAGCTACAGCCCGTATTCCGGCGGCGCGACGCCGACCGAGCTCGATGTCGCGACGCTCGACGGCGGCGGTGCGGTCATGCAGACGCACGCCGTCGCGACGAGCGCGGTTCCGCTGGCGATGGGCAATGACGGCAGCACGCTGCTCGTGCAGGCGGGCAGCGGCGACGCGCATGCTTCGGTCGCGCGGCCCGATGGCTCGGTCGCCTACGACGTCGCAATACCGTCGATCAGCAACATTTTCGCCGGCCAGTATCTCGGCGACGGCACCGCCGAAATCATCGGCATCGACGGCGGCGGCAACCTATATCTCATTGCGCTCTCGCCGTCCGGATCCGTGCAATGGACCACGACGCTGACGACCGGCGCGACGACATCCACGATCCTCGGCATGACGCTCGCAATCGACAATGCGAATGCGTTCGTGACGCTGACGCTCGGCGCGCAACAATCGGCGCGCGGCGCAGAGGTAGTCAGCGTCGATCGCGACACCGGCGCGATCGCCTGGCGCACGTCGATCGATCAACCGCTGCTCGAATCCAGCGTCGCGATCGACTCCGCCGATGGATCGCTGACCTTCTACGCGCTCTACGACAACAAGTTCGGCACGCAAAGCATCGATCGCACGAGCGGTGTCGCGGGCACGCCGGTCTATCAGAGCTGCGGCGTGCTTACGTGCACGGACAAGACGATCAGAGGATGCGCGCGTCACGCCCGACGGCGCGCTGCGCTATGCCATCGGAATCGTCAACCCGACGCCCTATCCGAACGTACCGCCGCATGTGTTCGGCATCGATTCGATCGGCACCGTACCGCCGCCGATTCCGGTCTCGCAGCCCGGCATCGCCGGTGTCTGGTACGCACCGTACGAATCGGGCCAAGGCTTCACCATCGACTACATCGCGGGCAGCAACACGCTGTTCATGCCGTGGTTCACCTACACGCAAGCCGGTGGCAACGACCCGGCGAACCGCAACTGGTTCTCGCTGCAGGGCCTCGCCGCCGCGGGCGCCGCGAGCGCGAACCTCACGATCTACACGAATGACGGCGGCACGTTTGTATCCGGCGCGACGAGCTCGCAGCCGGTCGGCACCGCGACGCTCGCATTCACCGACTGCAGCCATGGCACGCTCGGCTATCACTTCAACAGCGACACCAACGGCGGAGCATCGGGCTCGATCAGCCTCACGCGCTTGACGGCCGCGGCGGATGATTGCGTGCTCGCGGACGGATCGACGTCACCTGTCGATGCAACACCGCCCGCGAACGGATTCGCGACGAACCAGAGTGGATCCTGGTACGACCCCGGCACCAGCGGGCAGGGCATCGAGTTTTCGATCACGCCGCCAGCGGACGGATCGAGCGGCGCGTTGTTCGGCGCGTGGTTCACCTACGATCCGAGCGGCGCATCGGACGATCCGCGCCAGCAAAACTGGTTCACGCTGCAAGGCGATTTATCCGGCACGGTCGCCGGCGAAGCCACTGTCGGGATTTTTTCGACGCTCGGCGGCACGCTCGACGGCACGCCGGCAACGACGACGGTGCTGGTCGGCCAGGCGACGATCACGTTCTCCGGCTGCGAGAGCGCAGTCGTCCACTATCAATTCGACGACACCGGCCTCGCGCACGCATATCGCGATCTTTCCGGCACGCTCAATTTGATCAAGGTCGGCGGCTGTAGCGGATAACGAGCGATGCGTCGAGGAGGGTCTCGCTGCCCAACTCATTGATTTAACTGGTGGCCAGGGACGGAATCGAACCGCCGACACGGGGATTTTCAGTCCCCTGCTCTACCAACTGAGCTACCTGGCCAGGAGGATTGCTGCGATCGTGCGGCAGGTGAGGGCCGCAGCGGGGCCGCGTATTAAAGCGGCCGGGTCCGGGCGCGTCAAGCGCGAGGCGAGGTGCGGCGAAGGAGAGCGGTCGCTCTTCCCACTCTCACTTTATAAATCACCGGGGGGCTTGCTGCAACGCGGGGGTCGCGGCCTAGTGTGCGCGCCGACCTTCGATAGAGAGCAGCAGCATGCGAGTGCAGTCGGCGAAGAACGTGTCGCGTGGAGATCGGGAGCGGCAGAGCCGCTACGTTTTGGATTTCCGGGCGATCGACGAGAGGCAGGTCGCGCTCGTCGGCGGCAAGGGCGCGAACCTCGGCGCGCTTTCGCGGATCGACGGCATTCATGTGCCGGTCGGCTTTTGCGTGACGACGGTTGCGTTCCGGCGCGTCGTAGGCGAAGTGCCATCGATCGACGATCGGATCGAACAGCTTTCGCAATTGGCGCCGGACGATCGCGACGCGATCCGCGCGCTCAGCGCGGAAATCCGGAGGACGATCGAGGGCATCGTGATTCCCGGCGATGTCTCGTCCGCGATCGCGAGCGCGCTCGCGGAGCTCGGCGAGCAAGGTGCATTCGCCGTCCGATCGAGCGCGACAGCGGAGGACTTGCCGACGGCGTCTTTCGCCGGCCAGCACGACACGTTTCTCAACATCTCGCTGCCATGACGCGATTCTTCGTCATGTCGGCCTGTGCTGGGCATCGCTTTTCAGCGAGCGCGCCGTGACGTACCGCCTGCGGAACGGCGTGGATCATCGCAACGTCGCGATGGCAGTCGTCATTCAGCGCATGGTTCTTCCACACGCGTCCGGCGTGCTTTTCACGGCGGACCCGGTGTCGGGCAATCGCAAAGTGATCTCGGTGGAAGCGACGTTCGGTGTCGGCGAAGCGCTGGTCTCCGGCGTCGTGAACGCCGACGTCTACAAGGTGCGCGACGGCGAGATCTTCGCGAAGACCATCGCGACGCCGACGCTGACGGATGCAGAAGTGACGCGGCTGGCGAAACTCGGCCGGGAAATCGAAGCGCACTTCGGTCGCCCGCAGGACATCGAATGGTGCCTCGTCGACGGCGATTTCGCGATCGTCCAGAGCCGTCCGATCACGACGCTATATCCGGTCCCGGTTGCCGCCGACAGCGAGAATCACGTCTACGTCTCGGTCGGACATCAGCAGATGATGACCGATGCCATGAAGCCGCTCGGCATTTCGATGTGGCAGCTGACGGCTGCTACGACGATGCACGAGGCCGGCGGACGGCTTTTCGTCGACGTCAGCCGCATGCTGGCTACGCGGGCCGGGCGCGCCGGCAATCTCGCGATGCTCGGGCGATCCGATCCGCTGATCGGCGACGCGCTGCAGACGATCGTCGATCGCGGCGATTTCATCCAGCTCATGCCCGATCCGGATCCTGCGCACGCGCCGTCGAAGTCCGCAGCGGCTCCGCTCAAGACCGATCCTGCGATCGTCGCGGAGCTGATCGCGCACAGCCGCGCGTCCAACGCGAAGCTCGAGCGCGAGATCGAGACGAAGTCCGGCGCGGCGCTGTTCGATTTCATGCTGGCGGACATGCGGGACCTCCGGCGCGTGCTGTTCGATCCGCGCAATCTTCAAGCGGTCATGGCGAGCGTCGAGGCGACGTGGTGGCTGAACGATCGGCTCGAAGAATGGCTCGGCGAGAAGAACGCGGCCGATATGCTCGCGCAATCGGTTGCGAACAATGTGACGTCCGAGATGGGTCTCGATCTCCTGGATGTCGCCGATGCGATCCGTCCGCATCCGGCCGTCGTGGACTTTCTGCAGCACGTCGACGATGACGGCTTCCTCGATGAGCTGCCGGCGCTCGACGGCGGAGAGGAAGCGAGGGAAGCGATTCGAGGCTGGCTTGGCAAGTACGGCATGCGCTGCGTCGGCGAGATCGACATCACGCGGCCGCGCTGGAGCGAACGCCCGGCGTCGCTCGTGCCGCTGATCCTCGGCAACGTCAGGAACTTCGAGGCCCGCGCGGGCGAGCTTCGATTCGCGCAAGGGCTCGAGACCGCACGAAAGAAGGAAGCGTTGTTGCTGACGCGATTGCGGGCGCTGCCGGACGGCGATCGGAAAGCGCAGGAAACGAAGTCGATGATCGACCGGCTCCGCACCTTTGCCGGCTACCGCGAGTATCCGAAATACTTCCTCGTCGAACGCTACTTCGCATACAAGCGCGCGTTATTGCGCGAGGCCGCGCGGCTCGTGGCGTCGAGCGTGCTGCACGACATCGAAGACGCTTTCTTCCTGACGTTTCAGGATTTGCACGACGCTGTTCGCACCAACGCGGTCGACTACGACGTCATCCGCGCGCGAGGCGATGCGTTCGAAACATACCGGAGGCTCGCGCCGCCGCGAGTGCTGACGTCTGATGGCGAGATGCTCAATGGCGCCTATCGCCGCGACGATCTGCCGGCCGGAGCGCTTGCTGGCATCGCTGTCTCGGCAGGCACCGTCGAGGGACGTGCGCGCGTCGTGTTCGATCCGGCGCAGGCCCACATCGAGCCCGGCGACATCCTCGTCACGCCGTTCACGGATCCGAGCTGGACGCCGCTGTTCGTCGCGATCAAGGGCCTCGTCACGGAGATCGGCGGGCAGATGACGCACGGCGCGGTGATTGCGCGCGAATACGGGCTTCCCGCTGTCGTCGGAATCCCGCACGCGACTCGCCTGATTCGCGATGGACAGCGAATCCGCGTGCACGGCACGGAAGGCTACGTGGAAGTGCTCGACGGACCGCGCTGAAACAAAAAAGGATGGCGTGCAGGACACGAAGTCCCGTCCGCCATCCCTGTTCCTTCCTTGGCTACAAACCCAGCAATGAAACGCTGTGGCTTAGTCGTCGTGATGATGACGATAGTGCTCGATCACGTAATCGTTACGCTCGTAGGGCTTGTCGGTATCGAGCTGGATCTTGACGCCGCCCGTGCGGATGTAGGCGCGGCTCTCGGTGGGAAGCTCCATGCCCGAACGCCAGTTGCCGCCTTCCTGCCAGTAATACGTCTTCGTATCCGGCGCGAAATAGATGTCGTGATCGCCGTAGTAGACGAACTGGTGCGGGCCCTCGTGCGTGACCGTGGTCGTGGTCGTCTTGGTCGTCTCAGTCTCCTGCGCAAATGCAGGGACCGCCGCCGCGCAGGCCAGCGTCATGATCGTCGCGCTCAGGAGTGTGTGACGCATGTTCATGTGGTGTGCTCCTCGTTGCCGTGGGAAACACCGCGTGGCTCGTCATCGATGGCGTGCCGTCGGTGTCCGGGCCAGAGGGTCGTCGATTGCGGCTGAATGTTCCGCATCCACCGACGCCGCTTCGATAGCTGCCATTCACCTGAATTAACATGGTGCTCTGATCAGCGGCGCACGATGCCTTCCCGACGGGATCAGCGGGTCGTAACGCTGAACGCATCGACACCGCACGCGCGCAAACATATTCGCCTGGAGTGCCGGCATGGCTCGATCCGAAAGCACCGTCGTCGTCGTCATCGCGCTGATCGGCAACCTCTGCATTACCGTGAGCAAGTTCGGCGCGGCCGTCCTGACCGGCAGCGCCGCGATGGCGAGCGAGGGCGTGCATTCGCTCGCCGACACGACGAACGAGCTCCTGCTGCTCTACGGCCTCAACCGCGCGAATGCGCCGCCCGACCGGCGTCATCCATTCGGCCACGGGCGCGAAGCGTATTTCTGGAGCTTCATCGTCGCGCTCCTGATCCTCATCGTCGGCGCGAGCGTTTCGTTCTATCAGGGCATGAACCGGCTGAGGAATCCGCATCCGCTGTCGCACATGGCGGCGATCTATGCCGTGCTCGCGCTCTCGTTCGTTTTCGAAGGCATTTCGTGGCTGTCTGCGCTGAGGCGCATCCGCAAGACGAAAGGCTCGCTCGGCTACTACGCGGCTTTCCGCGTCAGCAAGGATCCCGGCGTGTTCACGGTGCTGCTCGAAGACAGCGCCGCGCTGCTCGGGCTCACCGCGGCCTTCATCGGCACCGCGTTGACGCATTACACCGGCATGCCCGAGTTCGATGCCGCGGCGTCGATCGTGATCGCGGTGCTGCTCTGCGCGACGTCGTTCCTGCTCGCGCGCGAGACGAAGGCGCTCCTGATCGGCGAGCCCGCGCGTCCCGAATTGCAGCAGTCGATCCTCGCGATCGCCGGCAAGGAGGAATGCATCGTCCACACGAATGGCGTCGTCACGGTGCAGCTCGGGCCGGATCAGGTGTTCGCCGGGCTCAGCACCGAGTTCCGCGACAGCCTGACGACGATCGAGATCGAGGATTACGTCGAGCGCGTCGAGGCGACGATCCGCGAGCACCATCCCGAAGTCGTCGCGCTCTACGTCAAGCCGCAGACGCACGAAACCTGGGAAGAGAAGCGCAGGAAGCTCGCGAGCGCGGACTGATCGCCGCGCTCAAACCGTCTGCGTGGCTCCCGTCGCCGAGGCCGAACGCGCCGCGACGCCGCCGTGCGGCGAGCCCGCGAGCCGCTCGTACATCGCGACGACCTTGTGCATCAGCGCGCCCGCGCTCCATTTCTCCGCATCGAGCGGGCCCGCGGCCGAGAGCGCCTTGCGTTCGTCCGGCGAACGCAGCAGCCGCGCTACCAATGCGGCGAACACGTCGACCTTTTCCTCGCTGATCAGTGCGCTTCGCGTGCCGCGCAGCACGGTCGCCGTGCCCATGACCGCGGTCGACACGATCGGCGCGCCGCAGGCCATCGCCTCGATCAGCACGAGGCCCTGCGTCTCGGTGCTCGACGCGAACACGAAGACGTCAGCGGCGCTGTAGCAGTCGAGCAGCGTGCTGTCGCGATCGAGATTGCCGAGGAAGCGCACACGATCTTCGACACCGAGCGACGAGGCGAGCCGCTTCAGCCGCGGCGCGTCGGGCCCCTCGCCCGCGATCACGAACGTGAAATCGAGCTTCTCTGCTTTCAGCGCACGCGCGACCTCGAGCAGGAAATCGATATTCTTCTCGATCGCGAGCCGGCTCACGGTCAAGAGCAGCGGCGCACTGTCGGCGAAGCCGTGCGCCTTGCGGAAGCGCTTCGCGTCGCCGCGCGCGAACTCGTCGAGCCGGATGCCGGTTGGCACGACGGTCGACGGCGTCGCGATGCCGTAGCCCTTCAGCACGTCGGCCATCTCGTTTGTCGGCACGATCAGGTGATCGACGCCCTCGCAGAGCTTTCGCGAAAAGCGCCGCACGAAGAAGCGCATCAGTCGCGACGGAAACCACGGGATGTAGTTCGCGACGTACTCCTCGAAGTACGTGTGATAGCTCTCGACGGTTGGCCGGCCGGTCTTCTTCGCGAGCGCGACGCCGATCTGGTGCGCGCGGAACGGCGTGTGGATGTGGATCACGTCGCACGCGCGGCAGGCGAGCTCGTCCACGATCGTGCGCATGGCCGGTTTCCTGATCAACCGGTCTTCCGGATCGAAGAAGATGCGCCGCGCCGGCAGGCGGATGATCTCGAACTCGGCGTCGGCATCGGCGATTCCATAGTCCGGCGCGACGATCGTGACGCGATGGCCGAGCCGCACGAGCTCGCGGCAGAACGTCTGCATCGACGTCGACACGCCGTTGACGCGCGGAAAATAGACGTCGGACAGCATCAGGATGTTCATGCGGGCTGAAAACTCCCCTCGCAGCGGCCGGGCGCCGGGCGTGCGCGCGCGTGGGGCCTGCGCGCAACCTCCGGTTTTGCCGAGCCTAGCGGCCGCATGTGACAACTTTGCTGAGCACGCTCGCAGGGTCCCGGGAGGCAGGACCACGGGCCATCGCGCGACGATGCGACGCTTGCGCGCGTCGAACCGTCTCAAGTCAGATCGGCGGCCCCGGGCCGCACCGTATTTTTACGATCTTGCGGGCCCGAAAAGCCGGCGCAATCATCGTTCGACGAACCAAGAGCACGCGCACGTCCACCTTCTGGGGAGTACATCGATGAAGATTCGGCATTCGCTGGCAGTCGCATTCCTCACTGCGGTCTTCGTGGCCGCGTTCCCGGTCGCTGCGGTCGCGAAGCCGCACGTGAAGGCCGATTACGATCATTCGACGAACTTCGCGGCCTACAAGACGTTCGGCTTCATCTCGCCGCCCGGCACCGAGGTCGACGGCTATCCCGCGCCGATCACCGACGCATTCCGCAAGGCCGCGCGCAGCGAGATGGAAAAGCGTGGCTACAAGTATTCGGAAAGCAACCCCGATCTTCTCGTCAACTTCAGCGCACTGCTGCAGAAGAAGATCGGCCACGACACGCTCGACAAGCAGGAAGTCGGCTACTACGGCTATCGGCAGGGCGAACGCGTCCCGATCTACAAGACGTGGTCGACCTACACGTTCGACAAGGGCACGAAGGAATACGTCGAGGGCACGCTCAACATCGAGCTCGTCGATGCGAAGGCCAAGCAGCTCGTCTGGGAAGGCGTCGCGATCGGCGAGGTCCGCTCGAAGACACTGAAAGCCGACGATCCGAGCCCGCAGATCGCCAAGGCAGTCGAGCACGTCTTCGACAAGTATCCGTTCAAGGCGAAGTAAGCGGTCCGCAATTTCGGCATAGCCGCGCGATAAGTATTACGAAGTGCGTCGTTGACGCGCTTCCCGGGCCGCCAATACGATGCAATCGTCGACGCGCTGCGCCGGCGAAAATGCGGAGGTGAAACGATGAAAACCTTGATTGCAGCCATCGTCCTGACGATGGGCCTCACCGGCGTCGCCGGCGCTAGCGAACCCGGCGGCATGAAGCCCCTCGACGCCAACACGCCGCAGACGTTCCAGACGAGCGCCGCCAACGTGCGTGCGGAAATGCGGCCGGGCGGACGTTACGCGTTCGTGACTCCCGCCGAGCACGCCAGAGTCGACACGGCGCTGAGCGACATCGACAAGGCCTACGCCGAGGCGCGCATCGACCAGGACACGAAGGTTCGCGTCTTCAACGACCAGGAGCTCGTCAACTCGATCCTCGAGCGCCGCGACGAACGCATGATCTGCGCGAACGAAGTGGCTACCGGCTCGCTCGTCCGCGTGACGAAATGCGCGACCTACGCGCACGAGGCCGGCGGGCGCGACGCGAGCCTGCGCGATTAGCTGGTTTTGCCGCGCGCGACGACGCTTCGCGCGTCGTTGCGCGCGAATGAGGAAAATCTCGTGCAGATCGCCGTGCGCAGCCGCGCGGCGAGGAGGGGGCGTCAGTGCGTCGTGATCGGCGCCGACGCGCTGTACATGTTCGACGAGCGGCGCCAGATCTCACCCTGCAGGCGCTTGTGCTCTTTCGTGCCGTAGCCGCCGGACATCACGCACTCCCATTCCTGAATGCGAAGCTCGCGGTCGGAGAGACGATCGACGGGAAACTCGGTGATGTTCAACATGACGGCGTACCCGATCTTTCTCTTATGTTATCGGTGAAAAAGCATTTTACGTGCCACGCGCGCTTTCTTCAGCGCGATTTCGACTAAGGCTGCGGCGGAAGCTCGAAGCCCGAAAGAAAGTCGAAGTCGATGACGTCGAACTCCGGATCGTTGACCGGCTCGCTCTTGCGGATGCTTTCACGCTCGCGCTTCTGCATCTTGTTCAGCGCATCGAGGAAATCGGTCGAGTTCACATCCAGATGGTCGAGACCGAGCCGCTTCAAGATGTCGTAGTTCATCTGTCGTACCTTCCCAAGATATGGTCCTGGACCTCTGTCATCCGCCCGCATAGCCGACCCGCATCGCACTCGTTCCGCGGGCGATCGCCTCGGCCGGGTCGGGGAGACCGGCCTCGGGCACCGAACGTGTCCCCTCGGTCCCCGCGTCGGCCATGGCCGGCGTCGCGCCGCAGCTCAAGGCCGTGGCGGCAGCATCGCCGCCCGGCGCGCCGGAGCTGACGGGCGCTGCCGATTTCTGACAATCCGCGATACCCGGGCCCAATTGGTCAGGTTCGGCCATATCGCGCGCTTCGGCCATGCCGCGGGCCATGAAGCCCGACAGCAGCCCGGAAGCCGCCACGGCGACCGCGAGGAGCGCCGCGAACCTGAAAGTCGGTAACGCCGGAGCTACCGGCAGCTCGCGCCGCTCGGGTTTGCAATAGGTGCTCGTGCAGACGCCGAGGCCGCGGATGCTCGTCGCGACGTAGGTCTGCTCGGGCGCGATGGTCATCCAAGCGCCGACGCTCTGCAGGACCGCAAAGCTGCGCGCGGACAACGAAGCGAGGCTGGACGAGACGATCATGGCGTTCCCTATGAGCTGACGCAGGGAGCAAAGCAAGGGACGGGCCAAATGGGACACAGTCCACAGTTACACCGGTAGCGGTTGCGGCCGGTCCGGCCCAAGCCACTAAACCTTGCGGGCACTTCGTGCATCGGATTGCTCAGTTCCGGACGAAGGAATCCGCCATGCACCGCCTCGCCTCCCTGCTCGCGCTCGCGCTTCTCCCCGCCGTTGCCTCGGCGAACTCGCCCTGCCGCTACTCGGCCGACCGCAATTTCGACGTGCCGGCCTCCGGGATTTCGACCGTCGCATTCGACATGAGCTCGAACGACATCGTCCTCGAAGGCGTCGACGGCCTCGCCAACGTCGAGGTGCGCGGGCGCGCCTGCGCGTCGGACCAGGCCTGGATCGACGGCCTCACGGTCGATCAGAAGCAGAGCGGCGACACGCTGACGATCACGCCGCATGCCGGACACGACCTCCACGGCAACTGGTCCGGCATGAACTACGCGTACGTGATCCTGCATGTGCGCGCGCCCTCGAAGCTCGTCGCGCGGATCCGCGGCGATTCCGGCGACGCCGACGTGAGCCACGTCGCCTCGCTCGATTTCGAGACGAGCTCGGGCGACCTCCTCGCCAACCACATCCCGGGCTCGATCGGCCTCGAGCTCAGCTCCGGCGATGTGCGCGGCGCCGACCTTGGCATCGTCGACGTGCGCAGCGTCGCGTCCGGCGACATCACGCTGAGCGAAGTTCACGGCCCGATCGAAGTCGCGCGCGTGGGCTCGGGCGACCTTCGCTTCAGCGAGGTCGGCAGCGTGCGCGTCGGCAGCGTCGGCTCCGGCGATGTCTCGGTTTCCGACGCCGGCGGCGATGTCTCGGTCGACTCGATCGGCTCCGGCGACGTGACCGTCAACGGCGTCGCGGGCACGTTCCACGTCGGCTCGAAGGGCTCCGGCGACGTGCGCTATCGCAACGTTCGCGGCCAGGTCAGCGTGCCGCGCGACGGCGACGGCGACGACGACTGACGCACCTCGCGCAAGCGCGCACTTTACGCGCGCGCGATCCTTTGGCAGCCTGCGCGCCGACGGAACCATCGGCGCGCGGATGCATCTGCAGATATTCGATCTCGACGGCTCGCTGACCGGACAGGCATCGCTTCGCGATGCAGCGCCGTGGCAGTCGGTGCGCACGTTCGACTTCCGCGACATCGGACCCAAGCTCCGGCTCTGGTCGCGCGCAGCGACGATCGAAGCGGCGCGCAGGCGCATCGCCGAAACGACGAGCGAACCCGCGATCACGCTGCTCGGCTCCGGCGATTTCCATCACCTCGCGGCGCTCCTGCACGAGCGCGTGCGCGAGCCTTTCACGCTCGTCCATTTCGACAACCATCCGGACTGGGTCCGCCTGGCACCGCGCTGGCACTGCGGCTCGTGGGTGAACGCACGCTCGCGTTGCCGAATCTTCAGCGCGCGATCACGCTCGGGCCGTGCAGCGACGATCTGGTGCATCCCGGCATCAAGGGCGGAAACCTCGCTGCGCTCGATTCCGGGCGTCTCGAGCTGTACCCGTGGCAACACGCGCCATCGCGCGTGTTCCATCGCATCGCCGACGGCCCCGGCCACCGCTACGAGCGCGGCCTCATCCATTGGCGCAACTTGAACGAAAGACGCCTCGATGAAGCTATTTCGCAGATCCTAGGCGAGGTGCCGACCGACGCGATCTGGATCACCATCGACAAGGATGTGTTGCCGGAAAACGAAGTCGTGACGAACTGGGATCAGGGACAGATGCCGCTCGACGCCGTGCTGCGCTTCGCTCGCGCGCTCGTCGCGGCGCGTCGCCTGATCGGTGCCGACATCTGCGGCGAATATTCGCCGCCGGCGCACGAAAATCCGTTCAAGCGCATCGAAGCGCGCATCGACCAGCCGCGCCGCGATGACGTCACCGCCGCACATCTCGCCGCGAACGAGCGCGTCAACCACGCGCTGCTCGGCGCGATCGCAGGAGCCGCGCCGTGCTGATGTTCGCGTTCCTGCTCGGATCGGTGATCTGCGATGTCGCAGGCCAGGTCTGCTTCAAGCTCGGCGTCGGACGACACGCCGCCAACGCGGAGCGGCCTTTCGGGTTTCGTGCTCGGCCTCGCGCGCTCGCCGTGGATCGCGCTCGGTGTCCTCGTCTACGCACTCGAGTTCGTCGTCTGGTTCGGCGCGCTCTCGGTCGCGCCGCTCAGCCTCGCGTTTCCGTTCGCGGCGCTGTCGTATTGCGGCGTCATCGTCGCGAGCCGGCTGATCCTGCACGAGCGCGTCTCCGCGCGGCGCTGGGTCGCGACGATGGTCGTCGCCGCGGGCGTTGCCATGGTCTGCTGGCCGACGGTCTGAGGGCGGCGCGATGATCAAGCCCTCCGACTTTCGACTCTCCGGCGGCCGCTCCGGCGTACTGCTGATCCACGGCCTGACCGGCACGCCGACCGAGATGCGCTTCGTCGGCAACGGCCTGAATCGCAACGGCTTCACCGTGCTACGGCGTGCAGCTGGCCGGACACTGCGGCAACGAAGAAGACCTGCTCAAGACCGGCTGGCAGCGACTGGTATCGCGAGCGTCGTCGACGCCGCCGACCGCCTGCGCGAGGAGTCGACCACATGTTCGTCGCCGGCCTGTCGATGGGCGCCCTGCTGGCGCTCAAGCTCGCCGCCGACCGCCCGCGCGACGTCGACGGCCTCGGCCTGTACGGCACGACGTTCTTCTACGACGGCTGGACGATGCCTGCGATCGGCCGTCTCTCGTTCCTGCTGCCGCTCGGCTGCGGCTCGGCATCGGCCGCAAGAAGGTCTCGATGAATGCCCGCCGTACGGCATCAAGGACGAGCGCATCCGCCAGCGCATCGCCGACAGCATGCTCGGCGGCGACAGCGCGGCCGGCCGGCCTGGCCGGCAATCCGTGGCCGTCGCTGGCCGAGTTCTAGCGTCTTTCCTTTCTCGTGCGCCGGCAGCTGCGCAGCATCCGCACGCCATGCCTGGTCGTGCACGCCGTCGACGACGACGTCGCCAGCCTGAAGAACGTGCGCATGATCGTGCGCGGCGTGCATGCGTCCGGTCGAAACCGTGCTGCTCGACGAACAGCTATCACATGGTCACCGTCGACCAGGCAGCGCGACAAGCTGATCGACCGCTCGACGCGACTTCTTCAGCCGCATCGCCGAGGCATCGTCCGTGCGCATGCCCGAGCCCCGCGATCGCCGCAGCGATCGACTGATCGCATGGAAGCGATAGTCGCCCGCTCGATCGAGGCGTTCGATCGCGACGAATGGAATGCGCTGTTCGCCGACGAGCTCGAGGACTGGGTCTACTACCACGCGGTCGAGCGCGCGGGCCTGCCCGGATTCGAGTGGCTCTATTTCGGCTCTGCGCGAACATGGGCGAACTGCGCGCCGCGGTGCCGGCTTCGTCACCGACTACCGCCTCGACACGACGCTGACCGGCCCGCTGCGAAGCGCGTCACCGACGCGATCGCGCGCGTCGTCCGCGCCTGCTCGGCATTCGCGCTGCTCTCGCTCGGCTCGCCCGTCGGCGAAATCTGCCATCTCGGCTTCGCACCGGACTGCAGACGCGCCGAACGCAAGCGCGCGCCTGCTGCACTGCTCGCGCGCCTGAAGTCGAATTACGCCGAGCAGCAGGCGCATCGGGATGATCGCGGTCAAGGACGCGCCGCGGCGCAGACGATGCGCTCTGGTCGGCGGTCGCGGCGCCCAGCGGGCCTGCGCCGCAGCCGGGCCTGCCGACGGCCCTGCTCGACGTCGCGCTTTCGACTCGCTCGACGGACTATCTGCGACTCGCTCGAGCCCTGCCACGCGCAAGGACATGCGCCGCAAGCTGAAGGCCGCCGCCGAGGACTGCGCGTCGAATGGCGCGCGAGATCGACGACATCGTCGACGATGTGATGCGCCTGTACCGCGACAACGCTCGCACAGGCCGAACTGACAGTTCGAGGAGCTGACGCCGGCGTATTTCCGCGGCGTGCTGCGCGAGCTCGGATCGCGCGCGCGCTGCGCGACGTACTGGCTCGGCGAGCGCTGGTCGCGCTTCAATCTCGTGCTGCACGATCGGCCGGTGCCTGCTCGACAAGTTCCTCGGCATGGACTACGCGGTCGGCGCGCGAGCTACAACCTCTACTATCTCACCTGGCTGCGAGAACGTGCGCTACTGCATCGAGCATGGCCTGCGCGGCTACCAGAGCGGCCAGGGCCTGCACCGCGAGAAACTGCGCCTCGGCAGCCGGCTGTCGCCAACTGGCTGTGGTACCGGCACCGCAACCGTCTGCGTCGATCGCGTCTTCGCCGCGTTCGAGCGCTGTTCCGGCTCGACGAGCCGCGAACGAGCGCTGAGCTACCGCCGGCGCGTGAGCGGCATGAAGCATGCGGTCTCGCGAACGACCGTCATCTGCGAGCCTGGAGCGGGCTGCTCGCGCTGCGGCGTGCTCTGCCAGATCGCGATCAAGTACGCCGGCCGCGCAGACCGGCGCGTTCGATTTCTCGCCGCGCGCGTTCGCGCGCCGCGGCCGCTTCGGCGTGGCTGTGGGTTGCGGTCGCCTGCTACATCGGCGAATTCCTCGCGTGGATGACGATCCTGCGCCATTCCACGCTGTCGAGCGCATTCCCGACCAGCGCGATCGTGCTGTTCGTCGCTGATGTTCCTCTCGAACTTGCCTGTTCGACGAGCCGGTCGGCTGGCTCAAGCTGCTCGGCTCGGCGATGATCGTCGCGCGGCATCCTGATGCTGGGCGCGGACGATCCCGCGGCGAACGCCCGCCGCGGCAGGGCACGACGCAAGTCCGTGAAGCACGGCTGCGTTCGCGCGGCTTTTCGATTTCTCGCAATGCCTTTCTTCGATTTCCCGGAGAGTTCGAACATGAGCAGCGTGCAGGAAACGATCTTCGGCATCATCGCCAAGGAAGCCGGCATCGATCTCGACAAGATCACGCCGGACTCGACGCTCAAGGAACTCGAAATCCAGTCGCTCGATGCCGTGCAGATCATTTTCGAGATCGAGGACCACTTCAAGATCACGCTGCCCGACCGCGATCCGAACTTCGACACCGAATCGGTCAAGGGACTGGTCGACGCCGTCGAAAAGCTCGTCGCCGGAGAGGGCGCGACAGCCGCGCCGCAGGCCTGAGCTTCGGCCGCATCGTTTCGTAGATCGTCATGCGTCGCGTCGTCATCACCGGCATGGGTGCGATCACGCGCGCTCGGACACGACGCACCGGCGACGTGGACCGCGCATGCGCGAGGGCCGCTCGGCGATCGGGCCGATCACGAACATCGCCACCGAACTGCTCCGCTTCAAGATCGCGGCCGAAGTGCGCGACTACGACCCGCTGAAGCACTTCGACTAGAAGAAGCTGATCCTGCTCGACCGCGTCTCGCAGTTCGCGCTGTCGCGGCGCGCGAAGCGATCGCGCAGTCCGGTCTCGATTTCGCGCACGAGGATCTCGGCGAACGCACCGCCGTGCATCATCGGCACCGGCATCGGCGGCGAGAACACGCACAACGAACAGTCGTCGCGCTTCTACGGCGACAACAATCCGCGCGTGCATCCGCTGACGATCGTGCGCCTGATGGCGAACGCGCCGGCCTGCCAGGTCAGCATGGAATATCGGCCTCACCGGACCCTCGTTCGCGGTGGTCAGCGCCTGCGCGTCGGCGAACCATGCGATGGCGCAGGCGTTCGACATGGTGCGCAGTGGAAAAGTCGGATTTTGCCGTCACCGGCGGCACCGAAGCCTGCATCACCGTCGCCGCCGTGAAGGCGTGGGAAGCGATGCGCGTGACTCGCCGACGACACCTGCCGGCCGTTCTGCAAGCAGCGCCGCGGCATGGTGCTCGGCGAAGGCGCCGGCATCTTCGTGCTCGAAGAATACGAACACGCGCGAGCGTCGCGGCGCGACGATCCTCGCCGAATTCGCCGGCGCCGGCATGTCGGCCGATGCCGGCGACATCGTGCTGCCGTCCGACGCGGGCGCCGCCAAGGCGCTTGCGGCGCGCGCTGGCCGACGCGCAGCTCGCGCCCGACGACATCGACTACATCAACGCGCACGGCACCGGCACGCCGGCGAACGATCCGACCGAGATCGAAGGCGATCCGCCGCGTATTCGGCGCGCATGCGAACGCAGCTCGCGGTGTCGTCGACCAAGTCGATGCACGGCCATGCGCTCGGCGCGGCCGGCGCGATCGAGCTGATTGCGGCGATCGGCGCGCTGCGCGACGGCGTCGTGCCGCCGACGGCGAATTTCATCGATGCGGATCCGGAGTGCGATCTCGACTACGTGCCGAACGTCGCGCGCGAAATGCCGGTGCGCGCGGCGCTGTCAATTCGTTCGCGTTCGGCGGGCTCAATGCCGTCGTCGCGCTTCGCCGCGCCCCACATCTTTGAGCCCTCCCCTTCAAGGGGAGGGTTGGGTGGGGATGGTGTTGGTTCTGGGTTTCGGTCTTCGGTGCTGTCGCGAAACCGACTCACGTCCCTGTGTTTTTCGTCCGCCATCCTGGCGGCCGGTCACTTTCTTTTGCTTGCCCAAAAGAAAGTAACCAAAGAAAACGGCACCCTCGGATTCGCGCCGCTCGCGGAGCGAGCGGTTCGCTACGGGCGAACGGGTTTCGCCCACAGGCCATCCATGGCCTGTTGTCGCGAATCGGCGCGATCCCTCGCGCCGCCCGCGTGCGGTGCACGCGGCTGTTCCGTCCACCCTCCGCCGCTGCTCAGAGGGGACCCGAAGAGCAAAGCGAAGAGAAAGAAAAAGAAACCGACGTGTCGGATAACCGATGTCGCATATATCCGGTGCTTCTGCGGCAGGGACTGCCGCGCTCTGCTCTTCCGGGTTCCCTCTCGGCCGCGGCAAGGACTCGGAGGAAAAGCCGCGAAGCGGTGGCCGGCAGGATGCCGGCCACTTCGACGAGAGCACATGGATGTGCTCCCGGCGAAGCCCTCCGAGTCCTTGCGAAGTTTGCCGGGCATGGATGCCCGGCAAACCGCGGCCGCGAGGGTGCCTTTTTCTTTGGTTACTTTCTTTTGGGCAAGCAAAAGAAAGTAACCGGCGACCATGGATGGTCGACGAAACACACACGGACGTGAGCCGGCAACCGCGACGCCGCAGCAGCTACGAGCGCACAAAAACCCCGAGCTGAATGCCCAACAACCCATTCATCCATCAACACATCCATCTACATGAGCTTGCTCGGCACGTATTCAGTTCTCCCCCGCTAGCGTGCCTCCACACGAAAGCGCTCTCCCCGAGCGCCGTATGGAGCAAGCCATGCAAGCTGCGAAGAAACTTCTGTTGGCGTCGGCGATCGCGCTGACGGGCACGGGCCTCGCGCAGGCCGCGACGGTAATCTATGCGGACGTCGAGCCGCCGGCGCTTCGCGTCGAGACGATGCCTGCGCCGCGCACAGGCTACGTCTGGGCGCCGGGCTACTGGAACTATCATCATCACAAGTACGTGTGGGTCGACGGCCGTTACGTGCGCGAGCGTCACGGCTACAACTACCGTGCGGCGCGCTGGGAGCACGAAGGCAACCGCTGGCGCTACCACGAGGGCGGCTGGGATCGTTGATCCCGCTTCGCAAACAGCCTGAAGCGCCCGCCGAACGGCGGGCGCTTTTTTTCAGGTGCGTTTCGCTTTCGTCAGAAGCTGATCGAGAAGGCGCAGGCCGAGATCGATCTCCTCGCCGCTGATGTGCAGCGACGGCGCGAGCGTGATGACGTTCTTGTAGTAGCCGCCGACGTCGAGCACGAGGCCGATCTTCCTGCCCTTCGTCGTCGAGCTCGCCGGCAAGGCCGATGTCGCACATGCGGTCGAGCAGCTTCTTGTTCGGCGTGAAGCCATCCGCTTCGCAGATCTCGGCACGCAGCGCGAGGCCGAGGCCGTCGACGTCGCCGATTTCCGGGTGGCGTTTCTGCAGGTCGCGCAGCCCTTCGAGGAAGTGCTCGCCCTTCTCCGTCACCATCGCCTCGTAGTCGGTCTCGGCGAGCATCTTCATCGTCTCGAGGCCGACCGCGGTGCCGAGCGGATTCGATGCGAACGTCGAATGCGTCGAGCCTGGCGGGAACACCTTCGGATTGATCAGCTCCTCGCGCGCCCAGATGCCGGCGAGCGGATTGAGCCCGTTGGTCAGCGCCTTGCCGAACACGAGCACGTCAGGCTTCACGCCGAAGTGCTCGATCGCCCAGAGCTTGCCGGTGCGGAAGAAGCCCATCTGGATTTCGTCGACGACGAGCAGGATGCCGTACTTGTCGAGCACGCGCTTCAGGCCCGTGAAGAAGTTCGGCGGCGGAATCACGTAGCCGCCCGTGCCCTGGATCGGCTCGACGTAGAACGCGGCGTATTCGCACTGCCCTGCCTTCGGATCCCAGACGCCGTTGTATTCGGTCTCGAACAGGCGCTCGAACTTCGCGACGCAGTATTCGCCGTATTCCTCCTTCGACATGCCCTTCGGGCCACGGAAGTGATACGGGAATTCGATGAACTGCGCGCGGTCGCAAATGCCCGTAACGGCGGCGGTAGCGATACGACGACGTGATCGCCGAGGCGCCGAGCGTGCGGCCGTGATAGCCGCCCTCGAACGCGAACATCAGGCTCTTGCCGTTCGCACGCGTTGCGCACGAGCTTCAGCGAATCCTCGACCGACTGCGAGCCGCCGACGTTGAAATGCACGCGGCCGTCGTTGCCCCACTTCTTCTTCGCGTCCTCGGCGATGATCTTCGCGAGCTCGATCTTGGTCGGATGGAGATACTGGCTCGCGACCTGCGGCAGCGTGTCGATCTGGCGCTTCAGCGCATCGTTGAGGCGCGGATTCGCGTAGCCGAAGTTGACCGCCGAATACCACATCTGCAGGTCGAGGAACGGCGTGCCCGCGCCGTCGTACAGATAGCTGCCTTCGCAGCGCGCGAAGATCTTCGGCGGATCGGAGTAGTGCACCGTGTCGCCGAACGAGCAGTAGCGCGCTTCGTCGGCGAGCAGGTCGGCGTCGCTCGCGGGCAGCGTCTTCTGCTTCGAAATGTCGTAGTTCATCGGGGCTCGGCTCCGGGCAACGGCGTGCATTGTGATACGCGCCGCGCGGGCGCGGAAAGTCTCGTCGCGAAAACGTGATCGGCTCGACGCAGCGCTCAGGCTGGCGTCGGCTGCGCCGCGTCGACGTGCGCGGCGATCTCGCCCGCGATCAGCGTCGGCAGGAGGTCGAGCGCATCGGCGAATCCGGTCACCGGCACGTACGGGATGCCGGTCGAGCGGCAATGCTCGATCAGGCGGTGCTTGGCGAACACGAGGTCGGCCTCGCCGGCGACGCAGAAATCGGACGCGCCGTCGCCGATCAGCAGCACGCGGCGCTTCTCATCGCGCGCGCGGCCCGCGCAGGCGCACTTGCAGTTGCCCATCGCGATGCGGCAGGTGGGGCTGCCGTGCGGGAAGTCGAGGCGCCAGGTCCGCGCGCCGGTCGCTTCGAGCCGGTTCGCGATGATCGGCAGCCGGCCGAGGCCGTGGCTGACGAGGATGCGCCGGATCGCGTAGTCGAGCCCGTCGCTGACCACTGCGATCGGAATGCCCGCGGCCTCGGCTTCGGCGACGAAGGCCGGGAACGCGCGGTCGATCATCATGCTGTCGAGGTGCGCGTCGATTTCCTCGCGGCTCGCGTCGAACAGCGCGACCTGCTCGGCCATGCAATCGTGCGAGCCGATCTCGCCGCGGCGCCAGGCCTGTTCGATCGTCTGCCAGCCCGGGCGCGCGAAGCGCTCGAGCAGCGAATCGGTGATGTCCTCGACGGAAACGGTACCGTCGAAATCGCAGAGAATTGTCCAGTGGGACACGTCAAATCCTAGAGCGTCGGCAGCCGACGGCGCTAAAAATCGTAAATACGAGTTCTTTCGGGGCCCTTTCCGGCGAGTGCCCGCCGACTGGGAACACCCCTGCAGCGGCGGTCAACGCGCGAATCGTACCAGCACGGACCAGCACGGACCGAGCGCGACCGCGTCGCCGGCGCGCTGGGAAAAGGCGAAACGGCCGCGAAAGACCCTCGACATAGCCTGCATCGATGCACGCGGCCCTCGCGTTAAGATAAGGCCCCCAGGAACACCGGCCGTTCCCGGCCAGGCATTCAGAGCACATGACGAACCGGCGCCGATTTTTTGCGCATACGCCGTGGGACATCCTGCCAGTGCTGATGGGCCTCGGCCATCTTGCATTCGTCGCGTTCCTCTTCTTCGGGTTTCACGCGACGCCGTGGATCGTCTGGATTCCGCTCGCGCTCGTCTACTCGATCTCGATCTCGTGGAGCATCAACTCGGTCAGCCACAACTTCATCCACAACGCGTTCTTTGTCTCGTCGGCGCTGAACCGGATCTACAGCTTCGTCCTGTCGTTGAGCGACGGGTTCTCGCAGGAGTTCTACCACCACGTTCATCTGCGCCATCACGTCGGCAACATGGACCGCATCGGCGCGAACGGCACGACGATCGATCCGCTCTCGATCTACCGCCGCGGCAAGGACGGCAAGCCCGAGTCTCCGTGGACGTACACGTTCTACAGCTACTTCCGCGACGACATCGGCGAGTGCTACACGCGCCTCAAGGAAAAGCATCCCGCGCTCGCGCGCTGGATCCGCATCGAGATCGCGACCGTCGTCGCAATCTATCTCGCCTGCCTCGTCTACGACTGGCGCGCGTTCCTCGCGCTCGTGCCGTTCTATTACTTCGGCCATTCGCTGTCGTCGCTGAACGGCTACTACGAGCACTTCAAGGGCGATCCCGACACGCCGATCGCGTGGGGCGTCAGCACGTACAACAGGCTCTACAACTGGACGTGGCTCTACAACGGCTTCCACGCCGAGCATCACTACCGCCCGAAGGTGCACTGGACGCGCATGATCGAGCTCCGCGACAAGATCCGCGACGAGCAGCGCGCGAAGGGCGTCCACGTCATGGGCTGGTGCCACGCGCTCGGCTTCTTCGACCGCTCGGCGCCGACTTACACGACGCTCGGGAACCGCGCCGAGACTCGCGCGGTCTGAACGCGACGCCGTTCACGCATTGAGCGCCTGCCGCGCGTGCGGCAGGCTTATACAATTTGTTGCCGTCGCGGCGGCGATCATGCCGCCTCGTCCCGACCCTGCAGGGAAGCTCTCCTCATGCAAAAACGCGCGCTCGCATCACTCCTGTTCTTCGGCCTCGCCTGTGCGGCGGCCCATGCGGCGCTCCCGGCGCAGGAAGACCGCGTCGTTCAGCCCGTGAATCCGGATCAGCGCGTCGCGCTATCCGAGCGCCGCGCGGCGTGGATCTCGCCCGCGAACGACGTCGGCGCGGTTCCGGCCGATCTGCCACTGACCGGGCTTTCGATCACGCTGACGCGCTCGACCGCGCGCCAGCAGGCATTCGATCAGCTCCTCAAAGATCAGCAGGACCCTACCTCGCCGGACTATCACCACTGGCTCTCGGCGAGCGAAATCGGCGAGCGCTTCGGCGCGACGCAGCACGACATCGACGTCGTCTCCGGGTGGCTCCGCTCGCAGGGCCTCAACGTCGACGCAGTGTCGAACAGCCGCACGCGCATCCGCTTCAACGGCAGCGCGGCGGCAGTCTCGCGCGCGTTCGCGACCGCGATGCGCTTCTACAACGCCGGCGCCGACAAGCGCATCGCGAATGCATCCGATGCACAGATCCCGGCTGCGTTCGCCGCTGCGGTCGCATCGGTGCGCGGCCTCACAGCCGTGCGCTACCGGCCGGCGCTGCACACCAGCGCACCAATCCAGGCGGCCGCGTCGATGCAGCCTGCCGCAACCTACTGCCCGCAGGGTTCGACGAGCTGCGTCTACAACGTTTTCCCGGCCGACTTCGCGGCGATCTACGACCTGAATCCGCTCTACAGCCAGGGCATCAAGGGCAACGGACAGACGATCGCGATCGTCGGCCGCTCGCGCGTGTACCAGCGCGACATCGACGAGTACCAGTCGTTGGCATCGCTGCCGTCGAGCACGCCGACGACGATCATCCCGCCGGCCGGCACCGATCCCGGCCCGGCGCTGACCGACGTGCCCCGATTCCACGCAGCCCGGCTGCGGCAATCCGGCCGACCAGGTCGGCGACCAGACCGAGGCGACGCTCGACGTGCAACGCGCGAACGGCACCGCGCCGGCGGCGACGATCAAGCTCGTCGTCAGCGGACAGACGAACTCGGTCGACGGCGTCGACATCGCGACCGACTACGTGATCGATACCGATCCCGTGCCGGCGAAGATCCTCAGCATCAGCTTCCTCTCGTGCGAGGCCGACAACGGCCGCACGGTCGCCGAAGGGCTCGAGCAATATTTCTCGCAAGCCGCGGCCGAAGGCATCTCGGTGTTCGTCGCGTCGGGCGATGCGGGTGTCGCCGGTTGCGCGAGCCTCGATCAGGCGCCGCAGCCAGGCGAGCCGGTCAGCACGAATGTTCTCTGCTCGTCGCAGTACGTCACCTGCGTCGGCGGAACCGAGTTCGCCGACGATCAGAATCCGACGCAGTACTGGCGCTCGACGAACGGCGCGGGTTTTCTGTCGGCGCTCGGCTACATTCCCGAAGGCGCGTGGAACGAGCCGCTCAACGGCAGCGGCCATCCGCAACTCGCGGCGACCGGCGGAGGCGTCAGCGCGTACATACCGCGACCGTCATGGCAGACCGGCACGGGCGTTCCGGGCAACGCGGGCCGCTACACGCCGGACGTCTCGCTGCACGCATCGACGAGCGAAGGCTATTTCACATGCGCGGCCGCGCAGGGCGGCTCGTGCGTGGCCTCGCAGGGCAGCTTCACGTTCATCGCGGGCGGCGGCACATCGGCGTCGACGCCGAGCATGGCCGGCATCGCCGCACTCCTGAACCAGAAGATGGGCGCGGCGCAGGGCAACCTGAATCCGCGGCTCTATCAACTCGCGGCGAATACGAGCGCCGCCGCGTTCCATGACGTCACGGTCGCGTCGAGCCATGTCTCGGGCTGCACGCTCGCGGTGCCGAGCATGTGCAACAACTCGACGCCCGGCACGAGCGGTCTCACCGGTGGGCTCGCCGGCTTCATGGTCGGCACCGGCTACGACGAAGCGACCGGGCTCGGCTCGGTCGACGCGACGAATCTCGTCACGCACTGGGGCGGATCAAGTTCGTCGCTCAATCTCGATCAGGCCGGCCTCGGCGGCTCGTGGTACGACCCGTCCGAAGGGGGACAAGGCATCGTCATGCAGGTCATGCCCGATTTCTATGGCACGGGCCAGGGCCTTCTGTTCGGCGGCTGGTTTACGTTCGACGTGACTGCGGCCGGCGGCCAGCGCTGGTACAGCGTGCAGGGCACGGTCACATCGGCAAGCTCGGCGACGATGCCGATCTACAAATCCGAAGGCGGCAACTTCGACGCGCTGCCCGCCGTCGGCGTGACGCAAGTCGGCCAGGCGACGTTCGCGTTCAGCGACTGCAGCAACGGCACGCTGACGTACGCATTCACCGACGGCAGCGGCCGCAACGGCTCCATTCCGCTTTCGCGTCTCGGCAACAACGTCGCGTGCGTGCCGGGCGGCGACTCGACGCCGCCGGGCTCCTATTACCTCTCGGGCACGTGGTACGACCCGACGACGGCCGGACAAGGCTTCGTGTTCGACATCGATCCCGTCGCGCACACGCTGTTCGCGGCCTGGTACACGTACGCAACGAACGGCCAGCAGATCGGCGGACCGGCAAGCGAGCGCTGGTACACGCTGCAGTCGAGCTTCACGCCGGGCAGCGGTCACGTTTCGAACGTGCCGATCTACCAGACGAACGGCGGCGTCTTCGACCAGTCGACCGGCGTGACGACCGCGCCGGTCGGCACCGCGAACATCACCTACCACAACTGCAACAGCGCGACGCTGACGTACACATTCAGCGCGGGCGCAAACGCGGGCCACAGCGGCTCGATCGATCTCGCGCGCGTCGCGCCGGCGTCGTCGAGCTGCACGCTCTGATCGCGCGCAAAAGAAAGCGGCGCGGAACGTCCTGTTCCGCGCCGCAAGGCTTCGAGGCTTTTTCCTCGGCGAACGTCAGTTGAAGCCGTTCGCGAGGATAATGTCCGAGTTGATCTGCAGCGCGCCGATCTCCGGGAAATCGCCCGCCGACTGACGCGGGAAGCCCGCACCGCGCTGATCCCAGATGAGGCCGAGCAGGTTCGTGCCGCCGAAGGTGTCCCACTGGCCCGGTGTCGGCACGTGCGTCAACGTCACGCCGCCGTTGTCCGCGAGCGGGTGCAGGCCCGGATCCTCGTGCGACGTGTCGGTCGGACACGGCAGCAGGCAGTTCATCACGTTGTTGTTGCTGCCGTTCCACCCGGAGCCGCTCGCGCCGGTCGAGTCGGCCGTGTCGAACGGCGCAGCCGTGTTGATGTTGTTGCTGATGATCGAGCTGTCGAGATTGCCCGACGTCGTGATGTAGACGCCGGCCGCGAAGTAGTGCCCCGCGCCGTCCGTCCATGTGTGCGACGTGTTGAACGCAATGGTGCTGTTGTAGATGTTGAGCGGACCGCGGCCGAACACGCCGCCGATCGTGTCGGCGAAGTTGCCCGACACGGTGCTGTTGACGATCGACGTCGAAAGGCCCGTGTTGTCGGCGAACGCCGCGCCGCCCATGCGCCATGCCTGATTGGCGGACACGGTCGAGCCGAGCATCAAACTCGCGCCGCGCGCGAACGCGCCGCCGCCGAACGAGGGCGTGCCGCCTTCGACGAGCGCGACGTTGTTCGAGAGCGTGCTGTAGAGCGACACGAGACCGCCGAGCGCATAGACGCCGCCGCCGCTCGCGTAGCCGAAGCCGAGCGCGTGCGCTTCGCTCATCGTGACCTGGCTGTTCGTGAGCTGCACGGCGCCCCCCGCCCAGATCGCGCCGCCGAGCGCCGAGTAGCCGGCCGTGCTGACGGTGTTGCACGTCGTCACGCGCACGTTCGTCAGGAGCGCGTTGCCCTGCGTGTGCACGCACGAGCCGGTCACCGCATTGTCGCTGCGGTACTTGAAGCCGTAGCCGATCGAGAGATCGTTGACGATCAACGTGCCGCTGCCGAGGTGGTAGAGCACCGCGCCGCTCAGCGTGCCGTCGATCATCAGATCGTTCTCGCCCGGACCCTGGATCGCAAGGCTGTTGGCGCCGAACACGATCGCGCCGGTCGTCAGCGAGATGCGGCTGCAGGAAAGGCCGCCGAGGTCGACCGTGTCGCCGTCGACCGCGTTCTCGACCACGTCGCGCAGGCTTCCCGCACCCGAGTCGTCGCAGTTCGTCACCAGCGTCGCCGGGCGCGCCGGCGCCGGCGGCACGATGACCTGCGGATAGCGCGCGGCGAGCTCGCGCAGGTCAGGAGTTTTTGCCGTCGCGGTGTTTGCGAACGAGACCGAGGCCGCGCAGATCGCGGCGAGCCCCATCGCAAGCGGACGCATCCTGAGCGCGCGAACGCGGCCCGTAAGACCCATCGTGTTCATTTGTTTCTCCGGTACGCGGATCCCTCCGATCCGCTTGCACCGAAGAACGCCCAAGGCACGCGATTTGAGACAGACGCGATTTCTGCGCGCGCGATCGCGCGTAGACGCGGCGGCGCGACCGAATTGCGACTCAGTGCGCCGAGAGCGCGCCGAGGAACTCCTCGCCGTAGCGCGCGAGCTTGCGCTCGCCGACGCCGCTGATCGCGCCGAGCGCGTCGAGCGTCTGCGGCTTCTCGCGCAGCATCGCGAGCAGCGTCGCGTCGTGGAAGATCACGTACGCCGGCACGCCCTGCTCACGCGCGAGCCGGCCGCGGAGGTCGCGCAGCGCATCCCAGAGCGATGCCTCGTGCGGCGCGATGTCGAGACTCGCGCGCGCACGCGCGCCGCGCGTCTTCTGGCGCGCGCGCTTGCGCTCGCTGGCGTCGGCGGTGCGGCGCAGATGCACCGGCGTCGCGCCGCGCAGCACGTCGCGGCTCGCTTCGGTGAGGCGCAACGTGCCGTAGCCTTCGTCGTCGGTCGCGAGCAGGCCCGCCGCGACGAGCTGGCGGAACACGCCGCGCCACTGCTGCTTGTCGAGCTCCGCGCCGATGCCGAACGTCGAGAGCTGATCGTGCCGGAGCGCAGTGATGCGATCGTCCGCCTCGCCGCGCAGCACGGACGTCAGGTGCACGACGCCAAAACGCTGACCCGTGCGATAGACCGCCGACAACGCCTTCTGCGCGACCACGCTCGCATCCCAGCGCTCGGGCGGATCGAGGCAGTTGTCGCAGTTGCCGCAGTCGTGGTCGTAGTCCTCGCCGAAATAGGCGAGCATGCGACGGCGTCGGCACGCGGTCGTCTCGCAATAGGCGAGCAACGCATCGAGCTTGGAGCGCTCGACGCGCTTGCGCTCGTCGTTCGATTCGCCTTGCGCGATAAACTGCGCGAGCGTGACGACGTCGGCGAGCCCGTAGCAAAGCCACGCATCGGCCGCGAGCCCGTCGCGTCCGCCGCGTCCGGTTTCCTGGTAATAGCCTTCCATGCTCTTGGGCAGATCGAGGTGAGCGACGAAGCGCACGTCCGGCTTGTCGATGCCCATGCCGAACGCAATCGTCGCGACCATGACGATGCCGTCCTCGCGCAGGAACCGCTGCTGGTTCCTCGTGCGCGATGCCGCGTCCATGCCGGCGTGATACGGCAGCGCGCTGACGCCCTGCCCGTTGAGCCACTCGGCCGTGTCCTCGACCTTGCGGCGCGACAGGCAATAGACGATGCCCGACTCGCCCGCGTGGGTCGCGAGAAAATCCTTGAGCTGGCGCCGCGGCTCGTCCTTCTCGACGACGCGATAGCAGATGTTCGGACGGTCGAAGCTCGCGACGAACTGCTTCGCCGAATCGAGCGCGAGCCGTTCGACGATCTCGCGCCGCGTCGGCGTGTCGGCCGTTGCGGTCAGCGCAATGCGCGGCACGCTCGCGAAGCGCTCGTGCAGCACGGTCAACTGGCGGTATTCCGGCCGGAAATCGTGACCCCATTGCGAGACGCAGTGCGCCTCGTCGATCGCGAACAGCGAAACCTTGCCGCGCGCGAGCATGTCGAGGCAGCGCTCGGTCAACAGCCGCTCGGGCGCGACGTACAGGAGTTTCAGCGCGCCGTTCGCGAAGCGCTGCTCGACCTCGCGCTGCGCGAACGGATCGAGGCTCGAGTTCAGGAATGCGGCCTCGACGCCGAGCTGGCGCAGCGCATCGACCTGGTCCTGCATCAGCGCGATCAGCGGCGAGACGACGATCGCCGTGCCATCGCGCAGCAGCGCCGGAATCTGGTAGCAGAGCGACTTGCCACCACCGGTCGGCATCAGCACGAGCGCATCGCCGCCCGACGCGACGTGCTCGATGATTGCCTGCTGCTCGCCGCGGAACGCGGGGTATCCGAAAACGGTTTGGAGAATGCTGAGCGCGGATGTCGACATTTCGGCGATGCTAGCAAACGAGGTCAGGTTCGCGGTGCTTGTCGCTGCAACGTCGCGGTGAGACCATGCGACGACGCGGCGCGGAACGGCAACCATCGTCGGCGGATCGCCGCGCGAACGCGACCGGACAATCCGGCCGATTCCTGTAGGAAGCTTGCGATCGCAAACGCACGAGCGTCGCGATCGCGCACACCGCTCGCCGCGGAGAACACGCCCATGTCCGATGTCACGCCGATCCGCGATCCGAGCAAGGATTCGTTGATCACGCCCGAGAACGCGGTCATCGCGTTCATCGACTATCAGCCCGAGCAATACGCCGGCGTGCGCTCGATGCCGCACGACGAGCTCGTCGCCAACGTGACGCTGCTCGGGCGCATCGCGACAACGTTCGATGTGCCCGTTGTCCTCAGCACCGTCTACGTCAAGCACGGCATGCAGGGCACGAATCGCGAACTGCGAGACGCGCTGCCCGGCGTGCCCGAGATCGACCGGACGACGATGAATGCGTGGGAAGACCCCGATTTCCGCGCGGCTGTCGCGAAGACCGAACGCAAGAACCTCGTCATCGCCGGACTCTGGACCGAAGTCTGCGTCGCGTTCCCCGCACTCGATGCGCTGCACGAGGGCTACGAGGTGTATTTCGTCGCCGATGCGATCGGCGGCGTCAGCAAGGTGTCGCACGAATCGGCGATGCAGCGCATGATCCAGAGCGGCGTGACGCCGGTGACCGTGCTCGGGCTCGCGTGCGAGCTGCAGCGCGATTGGGGACGACCCGGCGCGGAGCGCTTGCGCGCGGTCATGCGCGAATATTTCGGCATGCACCGCGCGCTGAAGGGCTGACGCGCCATTCGGGCGCGCGCATCAGAACATGATCTGCCCACGCAGCTCGAAGATGGTCGGATCGAGCGACAGGTTGCCCTTGTCGCTATACGCCTTGATGTAGTTCGCCTGGAACTTGAAGTGCGAGGTCAGGTACCAGTTCGCGCCGAGCGTCCAGTCGTGCTCTTTGCCGCCCTGCACCGGCGCGTCGTTGAGGTCGATCTCGCTGTAACGGAGCAGGAGCTCGAACGCGCCCCACGGATTCTTCGGCTTGATGTTGTTCGTGTTGCCGCCCGAATACGGGCGGCTCTCGCCGGTCAGCACCCAGCTGCCGAAGATGTAGGCGCCCGACGCGCCGAAATCGGGGTTCGCGCCGGTGCGCGAAACATCTTCGCGAAGCCACTCGCCCTGCAGCGACCACGGACCCGCGATCCAGAGCCCTTCGAGGCCCGGCGCGATCGACGGTCTCACCGCCGGACAGCGCACCGCTCGAGACGAGCCGCACCGGTGTCAGACCGGTTTCCGGCGGCGTCGAGATCGTGACGCTCGGCGCGTGATGCACACCGCGGCCGTCGGTCGTCGCGTCGCGGTCTTCGCGCGACGCGGCGACGCCGAGGTGAAGCACGTTCCCTTCGGCCTTGATAGGCGTCCACGCGACGCGACCTCCATACGTGGTGCCGTCGTTGTCGCCGAGGAGGTCCTCTCCCCAGTAATAGCCGGCATTGATCACGTATTGCGGGCGCTCGAACAGCCAGTCGATGCCGGTGCGCCGCCCTTCGAACATCGCCTGCGACGGCAGCGCGAGCTCGAGGAACGAATCGGCTTTCGTCGCGGTGTTGCCTTCGAACGAGAACGGCGTCTTCGAATAGCCGAAGCGGAATGCGCCGTAGTCTTCGCCGAAGAAGGCGTTTCGAATAGAAGCGCACGTTCGTGTCGAGCCAGGTCTTGCCCTGGTATTCGTAGTCGACGATCGCTTCGTACACGCCCTTCTTCTTCAGCGAGAGCCCGAGCTCTTTGCGGCGGTTCGTCGCGGAATCCTCGAATGCGTCGCTGCCGTCGGGCTTCCTGTCATCGCTGAAATCGTTGACGTCGTAACGATAGACCAGCACGAGGCCGAGGTCGGTGCCGTCGCTGAAGGTGTAGTGCGTCGGCCAGTCCTCGAGATCGTACGCGTGGACTGAGCCTGCGAGCGCAGCGGCGGCGATTCCGACAGCAAGCTTTGCGTATCGCATCAACCACTCCTTCCCTTCGCGACAGGCGACGTTATTTCCGTCAGACTATATCGGAACGATCACGAATCCGCCTTGACCTCGGTCAATCGGCTGACGAGGACCGATGCTCGCAGAGGAACCTGAGATCGCCCGCAATCGTCGCGACGCACGCCGCGTGCATGCGCCGGTAGCGCGTGAGCACGTCGGCGCCGCGCCTGGTCAGCGTCGCGCCGCCGCCGCCGCTGCCGCCCTTGCTGGCTGCGACGAGCGGCGCATCGAACAGACCGTTGAGCTCATCGACGAGCTGCCACGCGCGCTTGTAGCTCATGCGCATGCGCCGGCCGGCGGCAGAGATCGAGCCCGTCTCGCGGATGCCTTCGAGCAGATCGGCCTTGCCGGGCCCGAAATCGACGCCCGGCCCCAGCCGGACGCGCAGGCGAACGAGCGGTGCGAGGTCTTTTGCTTTCATCGGCTGTTCCGCGGACACGGGCGAGAGCGTCATTCACGCGCCGACACGGCGCCGCCGTCAACTGGGGAGATTGAAGCTCATGATCCATCGCGCCTGGTTTCGCACGGCGCTCGCGGCTTTCATCGCGCTCGCGACCGTCGTTCTTCCGCTCCGCGCGAGCGCCGACGATTTGCTCGTCTTCGCGGCCGCGAGCCTCAAGCCCGCGCTCGACGAGATCATCGCGACGCCGGACGCGAAAGCCGTCTGCGCCGCAAAGGCCTGCGAGATCAAGGCGAGCTACGCAGCAAGCTCGCAGCTCGAGCACCAGATCGAAGCCGGCGCGCCCGCGGCGATTTTCATCTCGGCCGATCAGGACTGGATGAACACGGCCGATTCGAAGGGCAGGATCATCAAGGAAACGCGCGCCGACATGCTCGGCAACGCGCTCGTGCTCGTCGCGCCGAAGGACAGCAAGGTCGCGCTCAAGATCGCGCCGAAGTTCGATCTCGCCGGCGCGCTCGGCAAGGACGGCCACATCGCCCTCGGCGAGCCGAACAGCGTGCCGGCCGGCAAATACGCGAAAGCGTCGCTGACCTCGCTCGGCGTCTGGGACTCGATCCAGGCGCGCGTCGTCTCCGCCGACAACGTGCGCGCTGCGCTGAACTTCGTCGCCAAGGGTGAGGCGCCACTCGGCGTCGTCTACCGCTCCGACGCGGTCTCGGAGCCGGCCGTGCGCGTCGTCGATACGTTCCCCGATGCGTCGCACGCACCGATCGTCTATCCGGTCGCGATCGTCACCGACCACGACACGCCGGCGGCCCGCAAGCTGCTCGAGCTCTTGCGCGCGCCGTCGTCGCAGGCGATCTTCACGCGCTATGGTTTCGACGCGCCGCCGAAACACTAGATGACGAGCTGGCTCTCGCCGCAGGACTTGGACGCGCTGGAGCTCAGCCTGCGCGTTGCGTTGCTGAGCGTCGTGCTGTCGCTGCCGGTTGCGCTCGCGATCGCGTGGGTGCTTTCGCGCAAACGATTCTTCGGCCGCACGCTCATCGAAGCGATCCTGTTCCTGCCGCTGATCCTGCCGCCGGTCGTGACCGGCTATGCATTGCTCGCGCTGCTAGGGCGGAACGCGCCGCTCGGGCATGCGCTTGCGCAGATCGGCATCGTGTTCGCATTCCGCTGGACCGGCGCGGTGATCGCGGCGGCGGTGATGGGGTTTCCGCTGCTCGTGCTCTCGATCCGCGTCGCGTTCGACAGCGTCGACCGCCGCCTCGAGGACGCCGCCGAAACGCTCGGCGCGCATGCGTGGCGCCGCTTCGCGACGATCACGCTGCCGCTGTCGCTGCGCGGCATCGCGGCCGGCTGCGTGCTCGCGTTCGCGCGCGCGTTCGGCGAGTTCGGCGCGACGATCAGCTTCGTCTCGAACATTCCCGGGCGAGACACGCACGCTGCCGATCGCGATCTACGAGCTGCTCTCAGTGCCGGGCGGCATGCCCGGCGTGCAACGGCTTTCGATCGTCGCATTGTTCGTCGCGATCGCGGCCGCGGCGACCGCGACGCTGATCGCGGGCGGCATGCTCCGGCGCGGCAACGGACACGGCTCGCGATGATCGCGTTCTCGATGCAACACGCATTCGCCGATCTCGCGCTCGACGTCGCGTTCGATTCGAACGCGCGCACGCTCGCGCTGTTCGGCGATTCGGGCGCCGGCAAGACGAGCGTGCTGAACGCGATCGCGGGCCTGCTGAAACCGGAGCGTGGCCGCATCGTGCTCGATGATCGCGTGCTGTTCGACAGTGCGGCACGCATCGACGTGCCGGCCGCCGAGCGGCGGATCGGTTACGTGTTTCAGGATGGCCGCCTGTTCCCGCACCTCGACGTGCGCGCGAACCTCGTCTATGGCGCGAGCTCGCGCCGTGATGGCACGCATGCCGATCTCGACGCCGTGATTGCCTTGCTCGATCTCGCACCGATGCTGCGCCGCGCGCCGGCGACCTTGTCCGGCGGCGAGCGCCAGCGCGTCGCGATCGGGCGCGCGCTGCTCGCAGAACCGCGTGCGCTGTTGCTCGACGAGCCGCTGACCGGCCTCCACGCCGAAGCGCGCCGGCAGGTGCTGGAATACCTGCGCCGGATGAAGCGCGAGCTCGGCGTGTTCACGCTGCTCGTAACGCACCACGCCGACGAAGTCGCCGCGCTCGCGGACGAGGTCGTCCTGCTCGCCGGCGGCGAAGTCACTGGCCGCCTTTCGCGCGACGATTTCGCCGCGCGCCACGCCGCCGAGTCGGTGAGATTCTGAGAGCGAGCGCCGCGCTTTGCCGCCTGCCGCGAACCGGCTAGGCTACGCTTCGCATTCCTCGAAGACCGCACGAGGTCGTCATGACGCTCCGCCATCTCATCGCCGCCGTCGCGGTCGTCACGCTGCTCGCCGGCTGCGGTAGCGGGCCGGTCCGGCGCATCACGCCCTCGCAGGTCTCGATCCAGGAACTATCCGCGCAGCCGGGCGGCCAGTGGAAGCTGACGCTGCGCATCCAGAACTACAGCACGGTGCCGATGACGTATTCGTCGATCCACGGCACGCTCGTCGTCGCCGGCGTCGACGTAGGCACGATCGACGTCAGGACCGATTTCGACATTCCGGCGAACAGCGCGGACGTCGTCGACACCGTCGTGCCCGCGAGCGCGGCGCTGCCGTCCGGCGACATCGCCTACAAGATCGAAGGCACGATCACGACGCGCGAGCCGAAGGACGAGTTCAAGTTCAACCGGTCGAGCCGGCTGTCGCCGACGCCGGGCCTGCCCAACACCTGGCGCTGACGCTTCATGGCTCGCTATTCCGCGCCACTCGCCGATATCCGCTTTGCGCTCTATGACGTGCTCGATGTCGAGAGCCTGTTCAAGCGGTTGCCGGGATTCGAGACCGCGACGCGCGACGTCGTCGATGCCGTGCTCGACGAAGCGGCGAAGTTCACCGAGCAGGTGCTGGCGCCGCTGAACGCAGGTCGGCGACGAGGAAGGCTGCCACTTCGACGAGGCGACGGCGAGCGTGACGACGCCGACGGGATTCAAGGAAGCCTACGAGAAGTACGTCGACGGCGGCTGGAGCGGGCTGACCGCGCCGGACGCGTACGGCGGCCAGGACCTGCCGCGAATCGATCGGCGCGCCGCTCAAGGAAATGCTCGACTCGGCGAACCTCGTCGTGGGGCAACTATCCGCTGCTCTCGCACGGCGCGACCGAAGCGCTGCAGCAGCACGGCGAGGAATGGCAGCGCGAAGCGTTCCTGAAGCCGATCGTCGAAGGCCGCTGGACCGGCACGATGTGCCTGACCGAGCCGCACTGCGGCACCGACCTCGGCCTGCTGAAGGCCAAGGCCGAACCCGCCGGCGACGGCAGCTATCGCGATCAGCGGCACGAAGATCTTCATCACCGCCGGCGAGCACGACCTCACCGAGAACATCGTGCACCTGGTGCTCGCGCGCCTGCCGGATGCGCCGGCCGGCGTCAAGGGCATCTCGCTGTTCATCGTGCCGAAGTTCAAAGTCGACACGCGACGGCAAGCTCGGCGAGCGCAACGCGCGTCGCGTGCGGCGCGATCGAGCACAAGATGGGCATCAAGGCGCTCGGTCGACCTGCGTGATGAACTTCGACGGCGCCGAAGGCTGGCTGATCGGCCAGCCGAACAAGGGCCTCAATGCGATGTTCACGATGATGAACACCGCGCGCCTCGCGGTCGGCCTGCAGGGTCTCGGCGCTGATCGAGCGCGCGTATCAGAACTCGCTCGCCTACGCGCGCGAGCGCCTGCAGATGCGCGCGCTCTCGGGCGCGAAGTTTCCGGACAAGCCGGCCGATCCGCTGATCGTGCATCCCGACATCCGCCGCATGCTGCTGACGCAGAAGGCGTTCGCCGAAGGCGGCCGCGCTGCTCGCGCTACTACGCCGCGACGCAGGTCGACATCCTCGAGCGCTCGCCCGACGCCGACGAGCGCGAGCGCGCCGACGAGCTGTCTCGTTCCTGACACCGATCGTCAAGGCGCTGCTGACCGAGACGCGCGATCGAATGCACGTACCACGCGCTGCAGATCTTCGGCGGCCACGGCTACATCGTCGAGTCACGGCATGGAGCAGTTCGCGCGCGACGCGCGCATCACGACGATCTACGAAGGCACGACGCAGATCCAGGCGCTCGATCTGCTCGGCCGCAAGATGCTGCAGCTTCCAGGGCGTCGGCTTGAAGCACTTCCTGCTCGAAATCAGCGCGTTCTGCGAGCAGCACGCGAGCGACGAGACGCTCGGCGAATTCGTCGGTCCGCTGGCGGTCGTCGCCAAGGAATGGAGCGACGCTGACCGAGGATGTCGGCGAAGCGCGCTTCGCACGAATCCGGACGAGATCGGCGCGGCGGCGTACGACTATCTGTTCTATTCCGGCTACGTCGCGCTCGCGTATTTCTGGGCGCGGAGCGTCGTTGTCGCGGCGTCGAAGCCGGCGCTTCACGAGGCGAAGCTGCAGACGGCGCGCTTCTACTTCACGCGCATCCTGCCGCGCGTCGGGACGCATGCCGCGGCGATTCGCGCGGGTGCGTCGACGCTGCTCGACATGCCGGACGCCAACTTCGGCTGAGTGGTTCCGATGTTCGCCTCTCCCGCTTGCGGGAGAGGGGAAAAAAGGTTCAGGCGACGGAACGGAGCGCGGGACGCGGGTGCCGCCCGGCCATTAGCTCGCTCGAATCGAAATCGTCTACCGAGATGAACTCGAACGACACATCGCGGACGTGCTTCAGCAATGCCGCTTCCGCAGCGCTGATCACGCCTTTCGCTTCCGCGTCGGCAAGCTGCGATGCGTAGTCGTAACCTGAAAGCTCGCCGGCCTTTGCCGCCTTCAGAAACTTCCGCTCGACCGGCTCCGCCGCGATCACTTCCGGCAGCAGCACATTCATGCGCCCGACCGGATTGTTCGCGTTCGGCGTCTTGTAGATGCCTTCGGTCAGGCGATCGCGCGCTTCGTTCGGCGCCGTCAGCAGCGCAGCCACGCGGCGGCCGAGGCGATCCGACGGCGGCACCTCGCGGCGCCCGAACGGAAACACCATGAAGCGCAAGAGCCAGGCTACCGGCCGCACCGGGAAATTGCGCAGCACGCCATCGAGCGCCATCTGCATGCGCCAGACCGATTCGTGGAACGCCCACGCGAGCAGCGGCTGATCGGTAACCGGACGTTCCTGGTCCTCGTAGCGCTTCAGCATCGCGCTCGTGATGTAGAGCTGCGAAAGCACGTCACCGAGCCGCGCGGAAAGCTTTTCCTTGAACTTGAGCTTGCCGCCGAGCACGAGCATCGACGTGTCCGCGACGAGCGCGAGCGCCGCCGCGTAGCGGTTCAACTTGCGGTAGTAGCGGCGCGTGTACGCATCGCCCGGCACGCGGCCGATGCGGCCGAACGCGAGGCCGAGCACGAAGCTGCGCACCGCGTTCGAGATCGCGAAGCCGATGTGGCCGAAGAGCGCGGCGTCGAAGACTTTCGTGCGCTCGCGATAGTCCTCGATGCGCAGCGCCTGCATTTCCTTCAGCACGTACGGATGGCAGCGGATCGCGCCCTGCCCGAAGATCATGAGGCTGCGCGTCATGATGTTCGCGCCTTCGACCGTGATCGCGATCGGCGCGCCTTGCCAGCCGCGGCCGATCCAGTTCGATGGACCGAGGATGACGCCCTTGCCGCCGTGCACGTCCATCGCGTCCTTGGCGATTTCGCGCGCGAGCTCGGTCGTGTGGTATTTCGCGATCGCCGAAGGCACCGCGGGTTTTTCGCCGCGATCGACCGCGGCCGCCGTCGCGCGCGCGAGCGCAGTTGCGGCGTACGTGTAGCCGCCGATGCGCGCGAGCGCTTCCTCGATGCCTTCGAAGCGTCCGATCGGCATGCCGAACTGCTTGCGGATGCGTGCGTACGCGCCCGTCGCGAACACCGCCGAGCGCATGCCGCCGGCCGTGTTCGACGGCAACGAGATCGCGCGGCCGACCGAGAGGCATTCGACGAGCATGCGCCAGCCCTGTCCCGCCATGTCCGGTCCGCCGATCAGCTGCGAGAGCGGCACGAACACATCCTTGCCGCGCACGGGGCCGTTCTGGAACGGCACGTTGAGCGGGAAATGGCGGCGGCCGATCTCCAGGCCTTTCGTCTCGCGCGGCAACAGCGCGAGCGTGATGCCGAGATCCTCGACGTCGCCGAGAATCTTGTCCGGGTCGTACATGCGGAACGCGAGTCCGACGATCGTCGCGACCGGCGCGAGCGTGATGTAGCGCTTGTCGAACGTCAGGCGCACGCCGACGACGTTCGCGCCGTTCCATTCGCCCTTGCAGACGATGCCGTAGTCGGGGATCGACGTCGCGTCGGAGCCTGCGTAAGGACCGGTCAGCGCGAAGCACGGCACTTCGCGGCCATCGGCGAGACGCGGCAGATAGTGATCCTTCTGTTCCTTCGTCCCGTAGTGGACGAGGAGCTCGCCCGGCCCGAGCGAGTTCGGCACCGCGACCGTCGAGCAAAGCGTCGTCGACATCCCGGCCATCTTCTGCAGCACGGCCGAATGCGCGAGCGCCGAGAAGCCGAGGCCGCCGTACTCCTTCGGGATGATCATGCCGAAGAACTTCTTCTTCTTGAGGAAATCCCACGTTTCGGGCGTGAGATCGGCGCGCTCGTGCGTGATCTCCCAGTCGTCGATCATGTGGCAGAGCTCTTCGACCGGGCCGTCCAGGAAAGCCTGCTCCTCGACCGAGAGCGTTGGCTTGGGCTGCGCGAGCAGCTTCGACCAATCCGGTTTTCCTGCGAAAAGCTCGCCTTCGAAACCGACCGTGCCGGCTTCGAGCGCAATCTGCTCGGTGGCCGAGAGCTTCGGCGTGACCTTCTGGAAGATCGCGAGCACCGGCGCGCTGAGCTTCCTGCGCCGGAACTCCGGCACATTGAGCGGAATCGCGATCAGCGCGAACACGACGAGCGGAATCGCGATCGCCAGCGTCGAGGATTCCACGAGCCAGCCGGCCGCGAAGATAGCGACGAGGCCCGCGATCGTCCAGATGCGAAGTCCGATGCGGAAATAGGCGGCCGCGAGTGAAACGACGAGGCCGGCGATGAACGGTACGAACGCAATCATTGCGAAGACTCCCTAACCTCGATCTCCCCGAGGAACTCGGCGACATGGCGCGTGAATGCAGCGTTGTCGTCGCCGACGATCATATGCGTTGCGTCGGCTACGCGAACGTGACGCGCGTGCGGGACGAGCGCGAGGAACTCGTCGATCGTGTCATGCGACACGACATCGCTCGCGCCGCCGCTGATCAGCAGCGTCGGGATGCGGATGCGGCGCGCCGCGTCGAGCAGCAGCGGCTGGTAGCTCTCGCTGCCGCGAGCGAGCTCGTCGATGAGGCGCGGATCCCAGTGCCAGCGCAGGCGCCCATCGCCGTGGTCGGCGAGGAGGCCGCGCAGGCGATCGGGCGACTTCTGCTCGCGACGGTGCGGCAGGTACGCCGCGATCGCCGCAGCAGCCGCGTCGAGCGATTCGAACCCATCAGGATGCGCGCGCATGAAATTGAGAATGCGGTCGACGCCGCGTGGTTCCCAGCGCGGCGTCACATCGACGAGCACCAGCGCGCGGAACAGCGGCGCGTATTCGCCCTCCGCGGCGAGACCGACGAGACCGCCCATCGACGCGCCGACGAGCACCGGCGGGGCCGGCTGCGCACGCGCGATCGTGGCGAGGTCGTCGCGCATTTGTTCCCATGTGTACGCTGCGCCGGCGCGCCAGTCGCTGTCGCCGTGGCCGCGTGCGTCGTAGGTAACGGCGCGATGGCACCGCCCGGCGAGCGCGTTGGCTGTCGCCGTCCACGCCCGGCGCGTCTGGCCGAAGCCGTGCGCGAAGAGGATCGGTGTGCCGCCCGCGCCAAACGTCTCGATCGCAAGCGAGACGCCATCCGGACGCTTGAAGCGACGCGTCGATTCCACCGGCAATGAGACAACGCAGGCCATACGGCCGAGTATGGAACGCCGGCATGACGAAATCAATACGCATGCGTATGGAACTCTATCTCATTGAGTGGATTGTAAATATCCGCGACATGCTACAAAAACAGGCGTAGCTGCGGCACACTGGACGGATGGCCGAAACCGCGACGAAGCTCGAACCGAGGGGTCGCCTCTCGGCCGGGGACTGGGAAGAGGCCGCGCTCGCCACGCTCGCCGAGAGCGGGCTTGGTGCGGTCGCGGTCGAATCGCTCGCGCGTAGGCTCGGCGTCACGAAGGGCAGCTTCTACTGGCACTTCGCGACGCGCGAGGCGCTGATCAAGGCCGCGCTCGAGCGCTGGGAAAAGAGCGACGAGGACATTGTCGTAGCGCAGCTCGATGCGATCGCCGACCCGCGCGAGCGCCTCCGCGAGCTGTTCCGGCGCGTCAGCGGCGAGATGCCCTCGCACGTGATCTACGCGGCGCTGTTGCAGTCGCTCGATCATCCGCTCGTGCGGCCCGTCATGGCGCGCGTGTCGCAGCGGCGTCTCGAAGTGCTCGCGCTCGCCTATCGTCAGGCCGGCCTCGACCGGCAGCCCGCGGAGCACCGCGCGCGCCTCGCCTACTCCGCGTACACGGGCTTCCTTCAGCTCACGCTGCAGCTCGGCCTGCCGCGCCTCAGTCATGACGATTTCGAGGCGTACGTCGATCACGTAATCGCAACATTGGTGCCGGCGTAATCGTATACATCGCGGTTGCGGCGGCCTGCCTTGCAATGACCCCCGGCCGCCGCTAACGTCGGGCGCAGTCCCTATTTCCGCGGCGCAACCCGACGCGCCCTCCGCCAATGTCCAGCAAGCTCCAAGCGTTGAACCAGTGGGTCGACGAGGTCGCCCGACTTACTGAGCCGGATTCCGTGCACTGGTGCGACGGTTCCGACGAGGAAAATCGCAAGCTGATCGAGACGATGGAGCGCGACGGCACGCTGATCGCGCTCAACGACGAGACGCATCCGAACTGCTGGCTGCATCGCTCGAATCCGTCCGACGTCGCGCGCGTCGAGCATCTGACGTTCGTCTGCACGAAGAACAAGGACGACGCCGGCCCGAACAACAACTGGATGGATCCGGCCGAGGCGCACGCGAAAGTCGATGCCCTCTTCGCTGGCTGCGATGCGCGGGCGCACGATGTACGTGATCCCGTACTGCATGGGCCCGATCGATTCGCCGATCTCGCGCTGCGGCGTCGAGATCACCGATTCGCCGTACGTCGTCGCGAACATGCGCATCATGACGCGCATGGGCGCGCCGGCGCTTGCACGCATCGAGCGCGAAGGCACTTTCGTCAAAGGCCTGCATTCGATCGGCGAGCTCGATCCGAACAAGCGCTTCATCATGCATTTCCCGGAGGAGCTCTCGATCAAGTCGATCGGCTCCGGCTACGGCGGCAACGCGCTGCTCGGCAAGAAGTGCCATGCGCTGCGCATCGCAAGCTGGCAGGCGCGCACCGAAGGCTGGCTCGCCGAGCACATGCTGATCGTCGGCATCGAGAATCCCGAAGGCGAGACGCACTACGTCGCGGCGGCGTTCCCGTCCGCGTGCGGCAAGACCAATCTCGCGATGCTGATTCCGCCGGAAGGCTATCGCGAAGCAGGCTGGAAGGTCTGGACCGTCGGCGACGACATCTGCTGGATGACGCCGGGTCCCGACGGACGCCTGTGGGCGATCAATCCCGAAGCCGGCTACTTCGGCGTCGCGCCTGGCACCAGCAGCGCGACGAATCCAAATGCGCTCGCGACGACGCGGCACGATGCGATCTTCACGAACGTCGCCGTCACGGCCGACAATCAGCCGTGGTGGGAAGGTTTGCCCGGCAAGCCGGTGACCGATTGGCAGGGCCGTCCGCACGATGCGGGCACTGGTCCTGCCGCGCATCCGAACTCGCGCTTCACGGTTTCGGCGAAGCAGTGCCCGAGCTGGTCTCACCACGCCGAAGACGCCAGGGGCGTTCCGATCTCGGCGATCATCTTCGGCGGGCGACGTCCTTCGCTCGTACCGCTCGTGTTCGAAGCGCGCGACTGGAAACATGGCGTGCTCGTCGGCGCATCGATGGGCTCGGAGACGACCGCGGCCGCGACCGGCGCCGTCGGCGTGCTGCGTCGCGATTCGATGGCGATGAAGCCCTTCTGCGGCTACAACTACGCCGACTATTTCGCGCACTGGCTCTCGTTCGACAAGCCGGGCGCAAAGCTCCCGAAGATCTTCCACGTGAACTGGTTCCGCAAGGGCGCCGACGGCAAGTTCCTCTGGCCGGGCTACGGCGAAAACCTGCGCGTGCTGGAATGGATCATCGGCCGCTGCGATGGCACCGCGGACGCGGAAGCGACGCCGATCGGCCTCGTGCCGGGCAAGCACGATCTGCGCACCGATGGCCTCAAACTCGGCGAGCACGCGCTCGATACGCTGCTCGACGTCGATCCGAAGGACTGGCGCGAGGAAGTCGCGGACATCGGGACGTACCTCGATTCGTTCGGCGCGCGGATGCCGGCGAAACTGAAAGCCGAGCAGCGGCGCGTCGCGGATGCGATCGAGGAATCGCTGCAGCCAGCGCGATCGGCGACGGGCTGATCGTCGCGCCTCAACGCTTCGCGGCAGCGGTCGCGGGCTCCGAGATCATCAGGTCGATATTCACCGAAATGAGCGTGACGACCGCGAGCGCGCCGTCGGCCGCCGCGGCGATCGCGGGCCCGTTGCCGCTCGGCACGCGTTGCTCGGCGACATCGGACGGCTCGCCCCCAGGCAACTCCATCACGCGCAACGTGTTGCCGTCGACGAAGTAGAGCGTGCTGCCGACCAGCGCGAACGCCTCGCCGCTCGTCGGATGCGATTTCGCGCACGGGCTGAAGCGTGGGCCACGGCGCAACGTGCAATGACGCCGCACCGTTGCTGACGCCAGACGAGCCACTCGCGCGACGCGCGAAACGCGCTGACCGGGCCGAGGCCGACGTCGGTTGCAACTGTTGCGCCGTCGCGCATCTGCATCAAGGTGCCGCGTCCGGTGCCGCTGCCGGTCATGTAGAGGAGACGGTCGGCGAGCTCGACGCCGCCGAATGCGCCCTTGTCTACGTGCTCGACGAGCCGCGGCGCCGCTTCGTCGAAGCGATAGCGGTAGAGACGCGTGTCGCGCGCTTCGTAGGCAGTCAGCAGCAGCGAGTCGTCGCGCAGCGACCAGCTCGGCCTCACCCAGCGCAGGCGCGCATCGAGCGGCAGCGATCGCACGCTGCCGTCCGTGCGGTTGTAGACGAAGACCGCTTCGACGCCGTTGCGGTTGCTGACGAGCGCGATGCGCGCGCCGTCGTTCGAGAACGCCGGTTGTGATTCGTAGAAGTTCGAGCGCGCGATAGCAGTCCACGGAGCATCGGTGCGATCGCGGAGCCAGATGTCGGCGTCGTAATTCGCTTCGGGCCAGACCGCGGCGCCGTTCGGCGCAAGATCGATCGAGATCGCGCCGCGTCCGCCGATCAGCTCGGGCTCGCCGCCCGGCACGAGCCGGTGCAGCGCGCGGTACAGCGTGAGATCGCCGGCGATCCAGAGTCCGTTGCCATCCGGCTCGAACGCGTGACCGTAGAGCGGCTCGGGACGCGTCAGCAGCGCGCGGCGCTGCGCGAGATGCGGCCAATCGGTCTGCCAGAGTTGCGCCTCGCCTTCGCGCATGCTCGCGTACACGAGGCGCGTGCCGTCGCGCGAGATGCGCGGATTGATGTGCGCGCCTTCGCCGATCTCGGGCGTCGTCAGCACGCGCGCCGCGCCGGTGCTTCGATCGAAGCGCACGAGACCCGGCGCGTGGCTCGCATCCGCAGCGGCGCCGGTGAAGAGCAGCGCTTCGCTGCCATCTGCCCATTCGAGCCCGCTGGCGCCGGCCGGTGCGCACGCGGCGAGCCGCGCGCGCCGAAGATCGACGAGCGCGATACTCCACACTTCGCAACCGCCGTTGTCGTGACGAAGCGCCGCGACTTCGCGTCCGTCCGGCGAGGGCGCGGGATCGCTCAACGCCGGCATCCGATGACCACAGCACGCGCTCGGCGAGACTCGCCGTATCGATCAGCACAAGCTCGCCCGCGCGGCTGCCCCGTTGCGCGCGCACGTAGACGACGTGACCTGCGCCGGCGAAGCGCGGGTCGTATTCGAGCTGCGCGCTGCCCGCAAGCGGACGCGCCGAAAGCAACCCGACCGCGAGCGCCGCCTGGTCGGCACCGGCACGCGCTTCTGCGAACGTAGTCCCAGGCGACGAATGCCACGCACGCGAGCGCGGCTGCGATAGCGGGCGCAATCCAGCGTCGGCGCGAAACCTGCGTGCGTCGGCGCGACCGCATCGCGCGAAACCGGCGCGATCCACCGATAGCCGCCCTTCGAGAGCGTCTCGACGAATCGCGGATGACGCGCATCGTCGCCGAGCAGCGCGCGAAGCTCCGCGACCGCGCGCGACAGCACTTCGTCGTTGACTTCGCGTCGCGTCCAGACCGCGTCGATCAGCTGCTCGCGCGAGAGCACGCGCCCGGGCGCGTCGAGCAGGCAGCGCAGCAACCGGTCCTGGAGCGGCTTCAGGCGCGTTTCGCCCGCCGGTCCGACGAGCCGGCGAACCGCGGGCTCGTAGCGCCACTCGAGGAAGCGATAGGCATCGTCCATGCGCGGATGCTAGCCGTCCCGGCGCGAAAGGAGAAAAAAAGGAGAACGCGCGGAGCGCACGCGAAGGACTCGCGCGGCCGCCGGCGTCACGGTGGCGGCGGCTCGCCAAGGAGACCGCCCCATGCAACGCCTCATCGCACCATTCGCCGCCGTCCTGCTCGTCGGCTGTGCGACGGTCACGGCGCGGCACCTGCCCGAACGATCTCTTCGTCAGCGGCTATTTCTCGAACAACGTCGCGATCTACGACGCCTGCAGCGGCGCGTTCCTGCGCCAGCTCGAAAGCGCCGGCCACATCCACGGCGCGCAGGCCGTGCGCGTCAATCCGGCCGACGACCTCATCTACGTCGTGAGCGAAGGCGACGATCAGATCCAGCGCTATCGCCACGACGCGAGCTACGCGTTCGTCGACGTGTTCGCGCAGTTCGACTGCGCGATTTCGATCCGACGGGTGTCGCGTTCGGTCCCGGCGGCGAGGTCTACGCCGGCGAGTCTACGGGACGAGCCGCGTCGTCGAGCTCGATCCTTCGACCGGCGCGATCATCGCCACCGTGCTGCCGTCGGACAGTGGGCTCCTCGGCGCCGACAACGGCACGATGGTCAGCGCGGACGGCAAGCTCTACGTGCCGGGCTACGATTCGAGCAGCGTCGCGCGCGTCGACCTCGCGACGTCCGCCGTCGACGCCGCTTTCGTTCCGTCGGGCACGAGCGGGCTTTTCGAGACGCGCGGCATCGTCGACGAAGGCGCGACGATCCTCGTCGGCGGCGAAGGCAGCGGCGCGATCTACCGTTTCAACGCCACGACCGGCGCGTACGTCCGCACGCTGATCACGGGCCTCAACCGCCCGACCGGCATGACGATCGACGACGACGGCACGCTGCTCGTGCTCTCGGGCAATCGCGTGCGTCGCTTCGATCGCACGACGGGTGCGCTGATCGGGGTCGTCGCGGAAGGTAGCGCCGGCGGGATTTCGGGCGGGACGTTCCTCGCGCTCGTGCGTCAGCCGGCGGTGGACACCGCTGTTCCGCAATGGTTTCGATTCGCCCTGACCTGTTCGCGCGCTGCGACTTGCATCGCATCTTAAGACTGCCTTAAGCGACGCGGCCTATGCTCGACGACGCAACGCGAAGCGTCGTCGGGAGCAGCGGCCGTGCATCACGCCATCGCATCGTTCATCGGCGCTGCGTTACTGCTCGCCGCGCCGCGTATCGTGCTCGCAGGCGGCGGCCCGTTCGGTATCGATCACACGGTCCCCTACGACAACAGCGGCATCTGGGCACGCGGCAATCAGGAGTTCCTGATCGACGCGACGATCGTGACCGTGATCGGGGGCTCGCTGTTGCTCGGCGATCAGGACAAGCTCGGCGACACGTTCTGGCGCTCGTTCGATTCGATGGCGGTGTCGGCAGCGACGGCGCAGGCCGGCAAGTGGGTCTTCCAGCGCAAGCGCCCGTCGCAGACCGACAATCCGAACGAGTTCTTCAAGGGCACCCAGTACGAAAGCTTCCCGAGCGGCGAAGTCGCCGCGATCGCGGGCGCGGTGACGCCGTTCGTGTATGCGTACGGCCGCGACTATCCGGCCGTCTATGCGCTTGAGCTCTTGCCGGCGTACGACGCGATCGCACGCATCAAGGTGCACGCGCACTGGCAAAGCGACGTGCTCGTCGGATGGGGCATCGGTACCGGCGTCGGCATCTGGGCAGCGCGTCGCGACTCTCCGCTGATCCTGAGCTGGCTGCCTGGCGGGTTCGAGGTCGGCTTCGTCCATCGCTTCTAGCGCCGCACGGCAGTTGACGAAAGCCGGACAACGGTGGCCTATTCGCGCTTCTCCCGCGAGGACCACCCATGACGGACCGTCGCCAGTTCCTGCAGGACTCGATCCTCGGCGCATCGCTGCTCCTCGCCGCGAGTCGCGCCGCGCGCGCCGAAAGCAATCCAGGCATCCCGCGCGTCGTCTCGACCTGGGACTTTGGCGTCGCCGCGAACCAGGCCGCATGGGCCGTCCTCGCCAAGAACGGCCGCGCGCTCGACGCGGTCGAGGCCGGCGCGCGCGTGCCGGAGGTGGATCTGCGCAACCACAGCGTCGGTCGCGCGGGCTATCCCGATCGCGACGGCCACGTCACGCTCGACGCGAGCATCATGGACGAGCACGGCAACTGCGGCGCCGTCGCGGCGATCGAGCACATCGCGCATCCGATCTCGGTCGCGCGGCGCGTCATGGAGAAAACGCCGCACGTGCTGCTGGTCGGCGACGGCGCGCTGCAGTTTGCGATCGAGCAGGGTTTTCCGAAAGAAGAATTGCTGACGCCGGAATCGCGCAAGGCGTGGCAGGAATGGCTGAAGTCCGCGAACTACAAGCCGGCTGCGAACAGCGAAGTGAAGACCTACGAAGCGCCCCCGAACAGCATGCGCGGCGACGCGAAGAACCACGACACGCATCGGCATGCTCGCGATCGATGCGAACGGCAATCTCTCCGGCGCGTGCACGACGAGCGGCATGGCGTGGAAGCTGCACGGCCGCGTCGGCGACAGCCCGATCATCGGCGCGGGGCTCGTACGTCGACAACGACGTCGGCGGAGCGACATCGACCGGCGTCGGCGAGGAAGTCATCCGCAACGGCGGCAGCTTTCTCGTCGTCGAGCTGATGCGGCAGGGCCATTCGCCCGAGGACGCGTGCCGCGAGGCCGTCGAGCGCATCCTGAAGCGCCAGCCCGAGCCGCGAAGGACACGCAAGTCGGCTTCCTCGCGATCGACAAGCACGGTGAAGTCGGCGCATGGGCGATCCAGAAAGGCTTCTCGTACGCGGTGTGCGATGCGAAGAAGCAGGATGCGCTGATTCCCGCGCACAGCTCGTACTAGCCGATGTCCTCGCGCAAGCCGCTGCTCGAAATCGCCGCGAACTCGGTCGCCTCGGCGCTCGCCGCGCAAGATGGCGGCGCTGATCGCGTCGAGCTCTGCGCGAGCCTCGGTGAAGGCGGGCTCACGCCGTCGTACGCGACGATCGCGCATCGCGCGCGAGCGTGTGCGCATTCCGCTCTACGTGCTGATCCGCCCGCGCGCCGGCGATTTCCTCTACAACGATCTCGAGCTCGAAACGATGCGCGCGCGACATCGAAGCGTGCGCGCGCGCTCGGCTGCGACGGCGTCGTGATCGGTGCGCTCGACGCCGACGGCAACGTCGCACTGCGATGCATGCCGCGACCTGATCGATGCCGCGCGTAGGCTCGGTGTCACGTTTCACCGCGCATTCGATCTTGCGCGCGATCCCTATCGCGCGCTCGAGGAAATCGTCGCGCTGGGCTGCGAGCGCGTGCTGACGTCGGGCCAGCGCGCGACCGCGATCGAAGGCGCGGCATTGATTCGCGATCTCGTCGCGGCGGCCGGCGAACGCATCACCGTCATGCCCGGCGCGGGCGTCGACGCCGACAACATCGCGAGGCTGCGCACAGCGACGGGCGCGCACGAATTTCACGCGTCGGCGAAACGGAGCCTCGCGTCAGCGATGCGTTACAAGCCGGACCGGCTCGTCGACATGCAGACGGGCGAGATGCGCAGCGACGTGGCCGCGATCCGCCGCCTTCGGTACGCACTCGACCTCACGCCCTGAACGAAAAGAGCCGTCGCATGGACGGCGCTCGAAGGAAACGTCATGCCTCGCCAGATCGTATTCACTCCCAATGCCGCGAAACCACCCGCGACCTACAGCCAGGCCGTCAAGGCCGCCGGCCTCGTCTTCGTCTCCGGCACGGCACCGAACGATCCCGTGACCGGCCAGATCGTCGGCGACACGATCCAGACGCAGACGCGCCAATGCCTGACGAACATCGCCGCGATCCTCGAAGCCGCCGGCAGCTCGCTCGACAGGATCGTCAGCGCGACGGTGATCCTCGCCGACGAGCAGGACTTCGCCGGCATGAATGAAGAGTGGCTTCGCTGGTTTCCGTCGAATCCGCCGGCGCGTCAGGGCGCGAAGCTTCCGGTGAAGATTCCGGGACTGAAGATTTCGATCGCGGCGATCGCCGAAGCCTGATCAAGCGTTTCCATAGGGTGGGCTTCAGCCCACCGCGGCGGAGCGGAGGTTCCGCCGCTGCGCGACGCAATGCTCAACGCGGCGTCGCGCGGATCCGAAGCCGTCGCGGAAACCCGAGTCCGACGCGACTCAGCGCGAGCTCGCCGCGCCGATCGGCCGTGAGATAGGCCGCCGCGCCGATCGGAAAGCCGGCCGCCTTCAGCCACTCGCCGTAGAGCACGAGCATCGGGACTTCGATCTTCGCGGCTTTGCGCGCGACGGTCGCCGACGTGACGACCTGGAACGGTTCGGGGATCGATACGCGCGTGCGCTTCGCGCGCTTGCGCGGCGTCGCGACGGAAACGTTGCTAGGATTGCGAGCCATGGTGTCTCCTTTTGCAGAAGTCACCGTTTTGGCGAAAGCCAGCGAGGTGACGGATCGCGCGAGGCTTGGCGGACCGGCGTAAACCACCCGGCGAGCCCGAAGGCTCCCCCACGCGATCCGCCGCAGACGGGCGCGAATGCGCGACGCGACGCCTGCGGCAATTGCCGATGCGTTGCGTAGGTTTACGAGGGCCGCCAAGCCCCTGTGTCGCGATTGAGCGACGCGACGAGTCTAGAGTAAAAGGCCGCAAATGCGCGAGTTCGACCTCGAACCGCCGATCTTTGCTATTGCGGCTTGCGGACGACAACCGACGATGAGCAAGAGATGCACGCGCTCATATTCAGCGCATCCGTGCAATCCGTTGCGGACTCTGCGTCGAGTTGCTATCGCATCGGGCATCGCTTGCCGCGCTTTGTGCCGTGCGACTGAAGAACATTTAGATCGTCGCGTCGCGATATGCCTTCAGCACTGCATTCATACGCGTCTGCCAGCCGGCGCCCTGCGCGCGATACCAATCGAGCACGTCCTTGTCGACGCGCAACGCAATCTGTTCCTTGCGCTCCTCCGGCGCCTTGGCCGGCCTGCCGCGCTTGGCGAGCTTTTCGCGAAGCTCCGCGATTCCGGTGTGCTTGATCCCGTTCTTCCAGAACGCATCCACTTCCTTCTTGTTCTTCGGGTCGTACGGCACATCAGTGTGGCGGGAACGCTTTGAAGTAGTTTTGGCACTCACGACGGTTTGCCTCCCGACAGGAAATGAGCCTCACACCATCCCCACGATCGGTCCACACCAGCACGACCACACGATCGTGTGCCCAACCCAGGCTAACGAGTCGCTGCTCGCCGTGATTGCCGTCGTCTTCGTACGTCACCATCGGTCCGTCGAAAGCTGCCACACCCGGCAGGTCGACGCCGTGTTTGTGAAGATTCGGCGGCCTTTGGTTGGATCATGGCTCGTCATAATTATTGTATATGCGATAATTAGTTGAATCAAGCGGTCAACTTGCGAACGCTCCGCCACGAAATTGCCTGTTTTCGTCATCGCGGCTCCATGGCTGCGACGCGCGACGCAATGTCAGAATCCGGCGCCGCCCGCGTGCGATCGAGGAGACGAGCCGTGCAACGCCGCCACTTCCTGCGCCAGTCCGGTTTCGCGCTCGCTGCCGCATCGACGGGCGCGCTCACGGCCTGCGCGCGCAATCCCGCGCTGAGCGCTCCGGCCGCCGCATCGGCGCCGCCACCGCCTGTCGCGCGGCTTACGTCCGGCATCGCCGAAATCGCGCCGATCCGCGCCTCGGTCGACCGCATCACCGGCGTCTACGTCTGCACGCGCCCGTTCCGCGCAGCGGTCCTCGCATCGAAGCCGAGCGCTTCGATCACAAGACGATCGTGCACAACTACGGCCACGGCGGCGCGGGCTGGTCGCTGTCGTGGGGATCGAGCACGCTCGCCGTGCGCCTCGCGCGCGACACCGGCGCGCGCGAGATCGGCGTCATCGGTTGCGGTGCGCTCGGCCTCACGTCAGCGATCCTTGCGCAGCGCGCGGGGCTTTCGGTGCGCATCTACGCGAAGGAGCTGCCGCCCGAGGTCTACTCGATGCGCGCGTCCGGCGTCTGGTCGCCCGAATCGCGCATCTGCGACGCGGCACACGGCGATGCGTTCGGCGATCGCTGGGAAGAAATGACGCGCACGTCGTTCCGCATGTATCAGAGCCTGCTTGGCCTCCCGGGCAAGCCCATCGAATGGATCGACGGCTACTCCCTGTCCGACGTGCCGTGGGATCAGACCAACACCATCGTGCCCGACGAGCCGCTCTACCCGAACTTCCACGCGCGCGTACGCGATCTGACGCCGCACGGCGTCGATCTCGCGCCCGGCGCGCATCCGTTTCCGCAGGCGTACGCGCGCCGCTACACGACGATGATGTTCAACATCGCGACCTACGCGCGCATGTTGCTTGCCGAGTTCCGCGAAGCCGGCGGCACGATCGAGGTGCGCGAGTTCCACGAGCCGCGCGATCTCATGAAGCTTCGCGAGCGCACGCTGATCAACGCGACCGGCTACGGCGCGCGTGCGTTGTTGAAGGACGAGTCGATCGTGCCCGTGCGCGGCCAGACCGCGCGGCTGATTCCTCAACCTGAGGTCACCTACGCCCTCTACCTCGGCAACCTCGGCACCGTGCCGCGAAGCGACGGCATCCTCGTCCAGGTGCTCACCGACACCGGCAACTTCAACAACGCCGATACGACGCCGAACCGCGCCGCTTCCGAAGCCGCCGTGCAGCAGCTCGCGGACATGTACGCCCGCATGCGCCCTCACGCGTGAAGGCGGCCGTTTCGATGCGGTAATCTCCGCCCGGAAGACTGCGGACGGGCCGTGCGATGCGCTTCAGGGGAACGCTCGGGGCGATGTGGAAGCCGATTCTCGGCTACGGCGTGCTGCTCGCACTCGGCACGCTCGCGCTGCAATGGCTCGACTACCAGCGCTTCGCGCGCGCGCACGCGGGCGACATCTACATCTTCCTGATCGCGCTGGCGTTTCTCGCGCTCGGTATCTATCATCGGCTCGCGCGTGCTGCACGCGCGCCCGCGCGCGACGTTCGACGGCAACCCGAAGGCGCAGGCTGCTCTCGGCATCAGCGCGCGCGAGCTGACCGTTCTGCACGCGCTCGCGGCTGGCCGCTCGAACAAGGAGATCGCGATCGCGCTCGATGTCTCGCCGAACACGGTCAAGACGCATGTCGCGAAACTGTTCGAAAAGCTCGACGCGAAACGCCGCACCGACGCGATCAACCGGGCGCGCGAGCTCGGCATCGTGCCCTGAGCAAGGATTTTTTAGGCGATTTGCCCGAAATCACCCGTTCGGGCGATTGCCGGATGCGGGCCGGAAGACGTAAATCACGCCGGACCAAACCGGAGGCAATACCGATGTGGCGGAACATCCTGAAGTACGGCCTGATCGCGGGCCTCGTCGTCGCGATTCCGATGAACCTCATGATGGTCACGATGCACGACCACGCCCCGCTCGCCTGGGGCATGGTGTTCGGCTATGTGACGATGCTCGTCGCGCTGAGCGCGGTGTTCATCGCGATCAAGCGCTACCGCGACACGGAGCTCGGCGGCGTGATCGGCTTCTGGCCGGCGCTGGCCTTAGGTCTCGGCATCAGCGTCATCGCCGGCATCATCTATTCCCTCGCGTGGGAGCTTTCGCTCGCGCTGACGCACATGGATTTCGCGAGCGCGTACGCGAACACGCTGATCGCCGAGAAGAAGGCCGCGGGCGCCAGCGCCGAGACGATCGCGCAACTCACGGCCGAGATGGACGCGTTCAAGGTGCAGTACGCGAATCCGCTGTTCCGCATGCCGATGACGTTCGCCGAGATCTTCCCGGTCGGCGTGCTCGTCTCGCTCGTGTCGGCAGCGCTGCTGCGCAACAGCCGTTTTCTGGCCGCGCGGCCGGCGTGATCGCAACCGCTACGAGCGATCGAGATACCGGTTGAACCAGCCGCCGATGCGGCGGCGAAGATCGTCGATGCCCGCCGCATCGGTCACGTTGTGCGAGAGACCGTCGAGCAGCATCAGCTGCTCGCGGTCCTTGTCGTGCGGTGCATACAACGGCGCGAGTGCAGCGTGTAGCGACGTCGCAAGCTCCGGCGTCAGCGTCGCATCGTTCGCGCCCTGCACGATCAGCAGCGCCGGCGGCGGATGGCCGGCCGCGATATCGCGCGCACGGCCGGCCGCGTCGGTGCGTTTCGCGAGATCGCGCGCGGCATCGCTCCACGCGTACGTCTTGGCGGTCGCGTGCTCGTACGCCGCGATCGAAGCGCTGAGACCCGTCGAGGCATTCAGCACGACGGCGCTGCCGATCGGCACGTCGCGCTCCGCGAGTGCATAGAGCACGGCCGCGCCGCCGGCCGAGAAGCCGAACAGGCCAATCCGCTCGCCGGTTTTCGCGCAGTTGTCGTTGCGGAGCGCCTCGAGCACGGCCGGCAGCTCCTTCGCGGCGCCGGCGACGACCGGCTCGAAGATGCGCAACGCGACATCGGTTTCCTGGCGCTTTTTCAGTGCCTCGACGCCGCCCGCTTCGGCGCGCTTGCCGAACAGCGGAAGGCCGAGATACACCTTGATCGCGGGCACGTCGTCGAGCGGCAGCGCCTCCATCAGCGCCTCTTCGCTCGCGGGCGGACCGAAGCCGTGCCAGAGCACGATCGGCGCTTTGGTGATTTTCGCGGGCACGCGCACGATCGCGGGCACGCCGGCGAGCGTCGTCTCGCGCGTCGCGACCGCATCGTGCGGCGTGAGCGTCCGGCACGAGAACGCCTCGGACGCGAGCGCGTTCGACGCGACGAACACGAGCAGCAACAACGCAACGCGCAGACCCATCGCAGTTCTCCGAGGACGTACCGTCATGGCGCCGGCGGCGGTGGCGGCTTCGGCGCGCTGAGCCGCGCCGTCAATTGGGCCGCCGCGCGCCGCTTCGCGCGCGCCGCCTGCCGTTCGGCCCAGCGGCGCAGCACGCGCGCCTGCCGAGCGCCGACTTCGGGATCGCGCACGACCGTTTCGACGCGCGCGATCAGCGCATCGACGTTCTCGCGCGGATCTTCTTCGGGATCGCGGGCGCCGGACCAGACGTCGATGTAGCGATCGCTCTGCTCGCCGAACTTGAGGATCATGGCGAAGAAACGCGGCTTGTGCTGGTTCAACAACACGAGATCGGCCAGCGCCGCGGCGATCGCGGCCGGGCCGACCGCAAGATCGCGCGCCGCGCCGAGCAGCACCTTGAGCTGCAGGATCACGACCGCTTTGATCAGGTGGGTTGCGGTGTGCTTCTGTTCCTTGTCCATGCGTCGGCGGATTCGAGTTCGGGGCGTCAAGAATTGTGACCGGACCCGCGCCGCGCGTCATCCGCCAAAGTGCACACGTTTCGGCGCAGGACCAGTCGTTGCACCTTTACGCCGGATCGCCGGGAACGGCCGCGCGAAACGGCTTACCATGATCCGCCACGCCGCCGACCCGCAAGCCGCCTTGAAGCCGCTGCTTTCCCGCTCCAATCGCCAGTTCTACGCGCTGCAGCTGCTCGTCTGGGCCGCGTTCGCCTTCGAGCAGTTTCTTGCCGGCATCGGCGTCGGCCGCTCGATGGACTACTACAAGGTCTGCCTGATCGACTTCGCGTGCGGCGTCGTGTTCACGCTGATGATCCGCGCCGTCATCGAGGCGACCTGGAACAAGCCGCTCAGCGAGCGCCTCTGGGCCGCCGGGCTCGTGCTGTTCGTGACGTCGGCCGCCTACGGCTACACCTGGAAGATCGTGCTCTACGCGATGTGCGACGACTGCAAGCCGCCGCCGAGCTATCTCGGCTACATCTCGTACTTCTTCGGCGCGCTGTATCTGCTGTTCGCATGGACGGCCGGGTACGTCGGCATCAAGCTCGCGCGCCAGCTCCAGCACGAGAAGGAAACGGCGCTGCACGCGACCGCGATGGCGCACCAGGCGCAGCTGCGCATGCTGCGCTACCAGCTGAATCCGCATTTCCTCTTCAACACGCTGAACGCGATCTCGACGCTCGTGCTCGACGGCCGCCGCGACCAGGCGAACGGCATGGTCGGCGCGTTGTCCGGCTTTCTCCGCTATTCGCTCGACAGCGACCCCGAGCAGCGCGTGACGCTCGATCAGGAAATCGAATCGGTGCGCCGCTATCTGATGATCGAGCAGGTGCGCTTCGGCGATCGCCTGCGCGTCGGGATCATGGTGACGCCCGAGGCCGGCAGCGCGCTCGTGCCGAGCCTGATCCTGCAGCCGCTGATCGAAAATGCCATCAAGTTCGCCGTTTCGCGCCGCGAGGAAGGCGGCCGCATCGAGCTCGTCGCGCACACGGACGAGGGCGCGCTCGAGATCACGCTCCGCGACGACGGCCCCGGCAGCGCGGATTATGTCCCCAAGAGCGGCGGCGGCCACGGCGTCGGCCTCGCCAACACGCGTGAAAGGCTCCTAGTCCTCTACGGCGATCGCCAGAGCTTTACCATCCGCACGTGCGAACCGCGCGGAACTCTGGTAACGCTACGCCTGCCGCTCGAGCGGCTCGCTGCCGAGGACATAGCCGATGCCCCTGCGTACGCTAATCGTTGACGACGAACCCCTCGCCCGGCGCGGCCTCGCGCTCCGGCTCGCTCGCCATTCCGACGTCGAGATCGTCGCCGAATCCGCCAACGGGCGCGAAGCGTTTTTCGCGATCTCCGAGCACCAGCCCGATCTGATGTTCCTCGACGTGCAGATGCCGGGCGTCGACGGTTTCGAGCTCCTGAAGGCCGTGCCCGCGGCGCAGATGCCGCTGACCGTGTTTGTCACAGCCTACGATCAGTACGCGCTGAAGGCGTTCGAGGCGAACGCGCTCGACTATCTGCTGAAGCCGGTCGAGGACGCGCGGCTCGACACCGCGCTCGACCGCGTGCGCCACGAGCTTTCGACGCGCGACGCCGACGAGCATCGCGGGCGCCTCCTGCGCCTGCTCGGCACGATGTCGGGCAAGCCCGATTTAACGCTGGACGAAGCGCTCGCCGACGCCGACCGCGCCGGCGGACGTCCGGCCGACGACCGGCTCGCGATCAAGGATTCCGGACGCATCCTGCGCGTGCCGATGGACGACATCCTCTGGATCGACGCCGCCGGCGACTACATGTGCGTGCACACGGGACAGGATACGCACGTGCTGCGCGCGACGATGCGCGAGCTCGAAGGCAAGCTCGATCCGCGGCGGTTCCAGCGCATCCACCGCTCGACGATCGTCAACGTCGCGCGCGTGCGCGAGCTGCGCTCGCATTTGAACGGCGAGTATTTCCTGATTCTCGATTCGGGACAGCAGCTGAAGCTTTCGCGGAGCTACAAGGACAAGGTGCGCTTGTTGCACTGAGGAAATATTCCTCTCGCGCCTTGCGGATGTTCCCCCTCTCCCGCAAGCCGGAGAGGGGACTTGACCCTATGAGCGCTTGAAGAACACGTCACCCGACTCGCGGATCGACAGGAACCCCGTCACCTTGCCGCCATCGCGGATGAAGACGCGCCGCAGGCGAGGCTGCCCCGGCGTGAACGCGACGTCGCGCGCCTCCATTTCGAGCGTCGTCGCCTCGGCGCCGTTCGTCGAGCTTGCGAGCGCTAAGTCCTTGCGCTCGATCTTCACGGTCACACCGTTCGCGCTGTACGTGCCGACGTAGTCGTCGAGCTCCGCCGGCTTCAGCGTCGCCGCCGCGGGCTCCTTCGGCTTCGTCATGGTCTGGCTCGAGATCAGGAGCCAGCGGCCGTCCTCCTTTTGCCAGACCTCGGTCGAGAGGAAGCTCGCCGTGCGCACGGCGCCGTTCGCGTGCTGGGTCAGGTTGTCGGTGAAGCTCGTGACGGCCGTGTCGCCATGCATCTCGATGCGGACATCGGATTGCACGAGCTGGTTGACGACGCCAGCCGGTGGTGGCGTGCTCTCTGCGAGGTCCTTCTTCGTGGCGATCTCACCGGTCTCGTTCATGAAAATCACGCGATCGTCGACGTAGTTGCCGAGCGTCTTGCCGTCGCCGGCGGCCGAGGCGTCGGAAAACTCGCGCGACTGCCTCTCGACGATCGAGCGATCGCTTTCGGCCGCGTGCGCGGACACGGCGACGACGAGCAACGACAACGCGACGGACCACTTCCCTGCTTTCGACACGATGAACGCTCCGTTGAATGGCGGTCGCGGATCGTGTCGGTGCCGCCGGGTCGATGTCCCGTGCCGTTCGTCGTGCGTGGCGGGGAGTCGAGAAGCGCGAGCGCCGAAGCGTGCGCTGTCTATTTGCGCTGACTGCTCGGCACCGGCGCATCGAACATCGCGCCGAGCTCGCGGTAGGCAACGGCGTGATCGGCGAAGGCGAACGTGCCATGCTCGCGCATCTCTCTTGCCGCGTCGATCAATGCGCCGAACGAAGCGCGCGCAAGCGCACTGCCGACGCTGACACGCTTGACACCGAGCGCACCCAGCTCACCCAGGCTGAAGCGCGCGCCCGCCAGCCCCATGACGACGTTGATCGGCCGGTCGACCGATTTCACGACCGCCGCGATGTCGTCGCGCTCGACAAGCCCTGGCGCATAAAGCACGTCCGCGCCGGCTTCCTGATATGCCTGCAGCCGGCGGATCACGTCGGCGAGATCTTTGCTGGCCGACGAGAAAGTTCTCGGCCCGCGCCGTCAGCGTGAACGGAAACGGCAGCGCGCGAACCGCCTCGACCGCCGCGCGAACGCGCTCGGCTGCGATCGCGATATCGAACAACGGATGCGCGGGATCGCCGGTCGAATCCTCGATCGATGCGCCGACGATGCCGGTCGTCGCCGCGAGCGCATACGTCTCCGCGACGCCTTCGGGCGTGTCGGCGTAGCCATTCTCGAGATCGGCGCTGACCGGAAGCTCTGTCGCGGCCGCGATCGTCGCGACGTGATCGAGCATCGCGTAGCGCGCGATCGTGTTGTCGCGCCGGCCGAGCGTGAACGCGAATCCGGCACTGGTCGTCGCGAGCGCCTCGAACCCCGCCTGCGCAAGAATCCGCGCCGAGCCGACATCCCACGGATTCGGAATGATGAACGCGCCCTCGCGCGCATGCAGCGCGCGAAATGCGTGGCCCTTGTCCGCCTGCGTCGACCGTTTTGTGTTCATCCCGCCGATTGTAGCGTCGAAGGCTTGCCGAACGTCGCGTCGACGACCTCGACGAAGTTGCGCTCCTCGCGCACGATGAAACGCTTCGACTGCGCCGCGGCGAAGTTCGCGCGCGCGTCCGCGTCGGTCTTGAGTCGGCCTTTGTACGCTTCGTAAGCCGCGAGGCTCTCGAACGCGATCAGGCCCCAACCGACGTCGTTCGTGCCCTCGTGCGGCAGGAAATAGCCGATCAGGTGCCCGCCGCAGCGCGGAATGATGCGGCCCCAGTTCTCGGCGTATTCCCGAAACGCGTCGCGCTGGTACGGGTCGATCTGGTAGCGGATCACGCAGGTGATCGTCATGCGCTGGCTCCGGTCCGATGCGCGCGCGGTGCCGCTGAACCTGACGCCGAGCGCGAGCGATGTTGCCGCCACGCTCTCGATGAAGTCCCGCCGGGTCGTCGTCACGTTGCGCCTCGCGAAAGATGAGGCGATTGTGGCGCACGCCGAAGCGAGGACGTTTCGGTGCCGGACGAAACATGCGGCTCGCGCGCGCGCCTATGCTGGCTGCGCGCATGCAGACTCACCGAATGATTTCGCGGACGCCGTCGCCGTGGCGCACGCTGCTCGCGACGCTCGGCCTTGCCGGTGCAGCCGCGACACAGGCGATCGCGGCCGGCGACGGCCTCATGAAGGACGTGACGTTCGGCGACTACGCCGCGGCGGCGAGCAGCAGCGAGCTCGCGCGGCGCCTGCTGACGCCGCTCGCATTCGAGCGCATCAAACCGCGGCTCGCGAATGCGAACACCGAACCGCTCGATCTCGCGCAGGAACGCTTCGTCGTCTACGTGCCGCAAGGCGAGCCGCCGCCGAACGGCTATGGCCTGCTCGTGTTCATTCCGCCGTGGCCCGAAGCCGCGCTGCCGAAGGACTGGCCGCACGTGCTCGACCGGCACGGCATGATCTTCGTCAGCGCCGCTCATTCCGGCAACGACGCCGACACGCTCGACCGCCGCATCCCGCTTGCGCTCCTCGGCTACGAGAACATCCGCCGCCGCTACACGATCGATCCAGACCGCACGTACATCGGTGGGCTCTCGGGTGGATCGCGCGTCGCGCTTCGCGTCGCGCTCGCGTATCCCGATCTCTTCCGCGGCGCGCTGCTCAACGCCGGCAGCGATCCGCTCGGCGGCGACGGCATCGCGCTGCCGCCGGTCGATCTCGTCAGGCGTTTCCAGGATTCGACACGGCTCGTGTTCCTGACCGGCGATCGCGACGAAGTGAACCTGCACAACGATCTCGTCAGCCGGGAATCGCTGCGCGACTGGTGCGTGTTCGACGTCGCCTCGGTCACGATGCCGCGCACGGGACACGCGATCGCCGACGCCGCCAGCCTCGAGCGCGCGCTGAAGGCGCTCGATGCGCCGAACGCGGCCGATTCCGCCAAACTCGCGGGCTGCCGCGCCGATCTCGACCGCACGCTCGCAGCGAAGACCGCCGATGCCGAAGCGGCGATCGCGGCCGGCGATCGCGCACGCGCGTCGGCGATCCTGAACGCGATCGACGCGCGCTTCGGTGGCGAAGCGGCCGCCGAGATCGCAGCACTCCGGAGCAAGCTCGGCTCGCTCTGAAGCCCGCTGTCCAAACCTTTCGCGTCCGATCGACATCGAACGAGATGCGACAGATGCAACGCGTCCCGGCGCGGTCACACGGCGGCCCTTTCGCCGCCATCATTCCAGCGTATTCCCAAGCGTCGCACGGTTCGGCGTCGGGCCCGCTCGCTTGGCCGCTTCGTGCGGAACGCGCATGACTCTTGCCGCATCCGATCGCTACGACGCACCGCTAACGTCCAGCCGAAGAAGGCCTTGGGAGGGCCGCCATGCGACTGATCGCCGCCTCCATCCGTAATCCGATCGCGGTGGCCGTCACGGTCGCCCTGATCTGTCTCTTCGGCGCGATGAGCCTGATGAAGCTGCCGCTGCAGCTGTTCCCGGACATCGATCGCCCGCACATCTCGATCTTCACCGACTGGCGCGCGGCCTCGCCCGAGGAAGTCGAGTCCGAACTGCTCGAACCGCAGGAGCAGGTGCTGCAGGGCCTGCCCGGCGTCGAGGAAATCGACGGCAACGCCGAACTCCGGCGGCAGCTTCATCAACCTGACGTTCGCGATCGGCACCGACATGAAGAACGCGCTGGTCGACGTCATCGGCCGCATGAACCGCGTGCGCTCGATGCCGCAGGACGCCGACCGCCCGGTCGTCCAGCTCGGCGGCGGCAACGGCGACGATTCGAACGAATCGCTGCTCGTGGTTCTTCGTGCAGCTGCTGCCCGGCACGCACGGACCGATCGAGAGCTACCGCCACTTCATCGAGAACACGATCAAGCCGCGCATCGAATCGGTGCCCGGCGTCGCATGGTCATCGTCAATGCCGGTCCGCCGGACGACGTGCGCATCACGGTCGACTTGGCCAAGGCGGCCGCGATGGGCATCGGCATTCCGGACATCGCGAGCGCGCGTCGCGATCCGATCGACGTGTCCGGCGGCCAGATCGAAGTCGGCCGGCAGCAATACGAACTGCGCTACACCGGACGCTACAAGCCCGAGGATCTCGGCGAGCTCGTGCTGTCATGGCGCGACGGCAAGCCGATCCAGCTCGGCGATGTCGCGACCGTGGAGATGCAGCCACCCGAAGCGGCAGTTCTTCGCCTACCAGAACGGCAATCCGGCGATCGGCCTGGACGTTTTGCGCGCGCCGGGCGCGAACGTGCTCGGCACGCTGGAGCGGTCAAGAAGGTCGTCGCCGAATTGCGCGACTGGCCCGCTGAAGGCGCACGGGCCTCGGCATCGAGCAAGTCGTTCGATTCGTCGCTGTTCATCAATCGCGCGGTGAACCTGCTCACCGAGAACCTGATCGTCGGCGCGCTGCTGTCGCTGCTTCTGCGTCTGGTGGTTCATGCGCGACTGGCGCGCGACCTTGCTGATCGCGAGCGCGATTCCGATCTGCCTGCTCGCGACGTTCGGCGCGCTCGATCTCCGGGCACAGCCTCAACGTGATCTCGCTGGCCGGTCTCGCGTTCGCGGTCGGCATGGTCGTCGAAGGCGCGATCGTCGTGTCCGGCAACATCCTGCGGCTGAAGGAAGGCGGCATGACGCCGCTCGAAGCGGCGAAGACGGCACGAAGCAGGTCGTCGGGCGCTGATCGCCTCGACGATCACGACGATCGCGGTGTTCCTGCCGGTCGTGTTCCTGCACGACGTCGAAGGCCAGATCTTCGCCGACCTCGCGCTGACGATCTCGATTGCGGTCGCGCTCTCGATCATCGTCGCGATCACGGTGCTGCCGGCCGCGGCCGGCGGCTGGCTCAAGGCGAAGAAGCTCAAGTCCGGTTACGGCGACGGCTGGCCGGCGCTGACGGAACGATCATGCGCTGGACCGACACGCGGCCCAAGCAGACTCGGCTGGGTCGCTCGCCCTGCTCGTGCTGCCGCTGCTGCTGTCGTTGTACTTCATGCCGCAGCCTGGACTACCTGCCGCCGGTCAAGCGCGCGGCGATCGATGCGTATTTCAACTTCCCGCCCGGCATGAGCCCCGAGAAGTGTCAACGCGGAGATCGTGCCGAAGACTCCTCGCGCGCATGAACCGTACATGGACGGCGAGAAGCAGCCCGCGCTGAAGAACTGGTACATCTGGCTGTGGCCGGGCGGCGGCACGATCGGCGCGCGCGTCGTCGACGAAAAGCGCATCGGCGATCTCGAGAAGCTCGTGCGCGACGAAATCACGGTCGGTTTCCCGGACACGCGCGTGTTCGCGAAGAAGGCAACCTGTTCGGCGGCTTCGGCGGCTCGGCGCGCTCGGTCGCGATCCATCTGCAGGGCGACGACGCCGAAACGTTGTACAAGGTCGCCGAAGCAGGCCGCAAGCTGCTCGAAGCGAAATTCCCCGGCGCGAACGTGCAGGCGTTTCCGACGACCGACCAGACGACGCTCGAACTGCACGCGGTGCCGGACGACCGCCGCATCGCCGAAGCCGGCTGGGATCGCGCCTCGGTCGGCACGATCGTGCGCTCGCTCGGTGACGGCGCGTGGCTCGGTGAATATTTCGACGGCCAGCGCCGCGTGCCGATCATCCTGCGCGCCGATCGCCGCGAGACGCCCGAAGAAATCGCGAAGACGCCGGTCGTCACGCCGTCGGGTCAGGTCATGCCGATCGGCGACCTGATCAAGCTCGAGACCGCGGTCGGTCCGACCCAGATCCGCCGTCTCGATCATCGCCGCACGGTCACGCTGACGATGGATCCGCCGCAGACGCTCGCGCTCGAGGACGCGCTGGAGACGATCGACCACGACATCGTGCCGGCGTTGAAGGCGAAGCTGCCGCCCGACGGCACGATCCGCCTCGCCGGCAGCGCCGATCGCCTCGACCGGACCGTCGGCACGATGGCGAAGAACTTCATCCTCGCGCTGTTCGTGCTGTTCCTGCTGATGGCGGCGATGTTCCGCTCGCTGCGCCACGCGGTCGTCGTCGTGCTGACCGTGCCGCTCGCGCTGATCGGCGGCATGCTCGGCCTTCGCGTGCTCGGCGCTGTTCGCGTTCCAGCCGCTGGATCTGCTGTCGATGATCGGCTTCATCATGATGGTCGGCGTCGTCGTCAACCACGCGATCCTGCTCGTCGACCTCACGCGCGATGCGCAGAACAACGGGCATTCGCTCGACGAAGCGATCCGCATGTCGCTGAACCAGCGCCTGCGCGCGATTCTCGCCAGCACGCTGACCGGCGCGCTCGGCGCGCTGCCGATGGCCGTCAATCCGGGACCCGGCAGCGTGATCTATCGCGGCCTTGCGGCGGTCAACGTCGGCGGTGTCGTCGTCAGCCATGGTCTTCTCGCTGCTGCTGCTGCCGAGCCTGATGCGTCTCACGACGCCGAAAGCGAAGTCGCAGGCAGTGCTGACCGACGAGTCGCGCGAAGACGCCGCGGTCGCTCGCGCGGCCTGAAGCGAAATAACAAGATGGAGCACACGATGCGAAACAAGCTGTTGTCCGCCGCCGCGATCGCACTCGCCGTGGCACTGGTCTCGCCGCTGTTCGCGACAAGGACCCAAGCGCAGCAGGCGAAGGCACCCGAGCCGCCGCCGACGCCGGTCGAGGTCGCGAAGGCCGACATCGCGCGCATCGCACCGCGGCACTGGGCACCCGGCAGCGTCGTCAGCCGCGACGACGCGAAGCTCGCGACGAGCGCCGCGGGCCGGCTCGAATACGTCGCCGAGGTCGGCACGCGGCTCAAGAGCGGCGAGCGCGTCGCCAAGCTCGAGGACGAGGCGATTCGTCTCAAGCTCGAAGATGCGAAATCCGAAGTCGAGCGCATCAAGGCGCAGCGCGAGCTCGCCGAACACACGCGCACGCGGCTCGAGACGCTCGCATCGAGCAACAGCATCGCCGCGAACCAGCTCGACGAAGCGCGCGCGCAGGTGCTGCAGCTGACCGCGCAGCTTCGCCAGGTTGAAGTGCGCGTGCGCTCGGCGGCCTACGATCTCCAGCAGACCGAGGTGCGCGCACCGTTTCCGGGCGTCATCAGCGAGCGCCTGGTGACGCGCGGCGAGTACGTCGCAACCGGCGCGTCGATCGCGCATCTCGTCGACACGACGAATCTCGAAGTGAAAGTGCAAGCGCCATTGGCGCTCGCCGCGCTCGTCAAGCCCGGGATGAAGCTCCCGGTGCGCATCGGCGATCACGAGTTCAAGGCGGTCGTGCGCGCGGTCGTGCCGGTCGGCGAAGAGCGTTCGCGGCAATTCGAGCTGCGTCTTGCGCTCGCCGAAAATCCGCCGATGGTCGGCAGCGCGCTCGAAGTCGCGCTGCCGGAACACGAGGTCGCGCAGACGCTTGCGGTGCCGCGCGATGCGCTCGTCGTGCGCGGGGACGGGAGTTATGTGATGCGCATCAAGGCCGACAACACGGCCGAGCGTGTTGAAGTGAAAGCCGGCGCGAGCGATGGCGAGCTTACCGCTGTGACCGGCGAGCTTTCGGCGGGTGATACGGTTGTCGTGCGCGGCGCTGAACGGCTCACCGTCGGTCAGAAGGTGCGCGTGGCCGAACGCGCTGCGGTTGCGGCGGCGGGGGCTGCGTCGTTGCGTTCGGGTTAGGGTTTGGTTGGTTGGGTTGGTGGCTTCGCGACAACCGACTCACGTCCGTGTGTGGTTCCGTCGGCCATCCATGGCCGCCAGTCACTTTCTCTTGCTTGCCCAAGAGAAAGTAACCAAAGAAAACGACACCCTCGGATCCGCGCCCTCGCCTAGGCGAGGGTTCGCTACGGGCGGACGGGTTCGGCCCACAGGCCATCCATGGCCTGTTGTCCGAATCGGCGCGATCCCTCGCGCCGCCCGCGTGCGGTGCACGCGGCTGTTCCGTCCACCCTCCGCCGCTACTCAGAGGGAACCCGAAGAGCAAAGCGAAAGAACCGGCGTGTCGCATATACCGATGTCGCATATATCCGGTGCTTCTGCGGCAGGGACTGCCGCGCTCTGCTCTTCCCGGGTTCCCTCTCGGCCGCGGCGAGCAGGTGGAGGAAATAGCCGCGTGCCCCGCACGCGGGCGCGCGCAGGATGCGCGCGCGTCCGATCTCGGCACAGGGATGTGCCGTGAGCGGACCCCGGAGCCTGCTCGCGTAGTTTGCCGGCAGGGATGCCGGCAAACCGCGACCGCGAGGGTGCCTTTTTCTTTGGTTACTTTCTTTTGGGCAAGCAAAAGAAAGTAACCGGCCGCCAGGGATGGCGGACGAAACACACAAGGACGTGGGGTCGGTTATCGCGAAAACGCCCAAAAACAAAAATCAGGCCCCACGAATCCGATAACACGGCACATACGTACTACCCGGCAACTTCATCCGCTGCTGCACGACAAAACTCGACAGCAACGCATCAAGCGCCTGCATCACATCACGATCGCCATCGATCAAGAACGGCCCGTGCCGCTCGATCGCGCGCATCCCATCTTCCTTTACGTTGCCGGCGACAATGCCCGAAAACGCTCGCCGCAAATCCGCCGCGAACCGATGCGGTTCCTGCGCGCGATGGAGATTCAGCGCCGCCATCGCTTCATGCGTCGGCAGGAACGGCACCTGGAACTCGCGCTCGACATGCAGCGCCCAGTTGAAGAAGAACGCATCCTTGTTGTCGAGGCGATGGCTGCGCACGCGTTCGATGCCCTTGCGCACCTGATGCGCAACTTCGCGCGGATTGCCGACCACGATGCGGTAGCGCTGCGCGACCTTTTCGCCGAGCGCGAGGCGCAGGAACCTGTCGATCTGCTCGAAGTACGTCTTCGATTCGGCCGGGCCGGTAAAGATCAGCGGAAACGGCACGCCGTCGTTGGCCGGATGCAGCAGGATGCCGAGCAGGTAGAGGATTTCCTCAGCCGTGCCGACGCCGCCCGGGAACACAATCGTCGCGTGCGCGATGCGCACGAACGCCTCGAGCCGCTTCTCGATGTCCGGCATGATCACGAGGTTGTTGACGATCGGGTTCGGCGACTCGGCCGCGATGATGCCGGGCTCGGTGATGCCGATGTAGCGGTTCCGCGTGCGCCGCTGTTTCGCGTGAGCGATCGTCGCGCCCTTCATCGGGCCCTTCATTGCGCCGGGTCCGCAGCCGGTGCAGATGTCGAACGCACGAAGGCCGAGCTCGTAGCCGACCTTCTTCGTGTACTCGTACTCGTCGCGCGAGATCGAGTGGCCGCCCCAGCAGACGACGAGGTTCGGATCGACGTTCGCGCGCAAGACGCGCGCGTTGCGCAGGATCTCGAACACCGCGTGCGTCATGCCGGGCGAATCGGAGAGATCGAAGCGGCCAGCCTCGATCTGCGTCGCGACGTAGATGATGTCGCGCACGACCGCGAATAAAAGCTCGTTGACGCCGCGGATGATGCGTCCTTCGACGAACGCTTCGGCCGGCGCGTTGTTGAGCTCGAGCTTCACGCCGCGATCCTGCTGCAGGATCTGGAGGTCGAAATCGGGATAGCGTTCGAGCAGCTGGCGCGCGTCGTCGGTCGCGCTGCCCTGTGTCAGCACGGCGAGCGCACAGCGGCGCAGCAGCTCGTGCAGGCCGCCGCCGCCCGCGTCGCGCAGGCGCGCCACTTCGTGTCGCGACAAGACGTCCAGACCCGCGACCGGCGCGATGCGCGCGCTGAACGTCGGGCATTTCAGAGGGGTGTCCATGCGGTCCAAAAATTGGTATTGGAACGCGATGGTACGCCGATGCGCATTTCGGGCGCGATTCGGCTTGCCCTCACCCTCCCCTCTCCCGCAAGCGGGAGAGGGGAGAGGACTGATCAGAACGTGTAGCGCACCGTCACGAGGATCGACCAGCGCGATTGCGCGTTCGCATCTTCCTTCACGAACTGCGGCGCGTTGTAGTTTCCGTTCCGCGTCGGCAGCGCATAGATGTACTGACCGGTCGCAGGATCGATGCCGCGGAAGTTCGCGAGCGGACGCGAGAAACCGCCCGCAGTCCCGAACGGCACGTCGTAGATCTGTCCCCAGTCCTTGTTGAGCAGGTTGCCGAAGTTGAGTATGTCGAAGCGGATCTCGCCCTTGTTGCCGGCGAAGAAACCCGGGATTTCCTGACGGAAGGAGAGGTTGATCTGGTTGATCCACGGCGACGTCGCGCCGTTCTGTCCGACCGGACCGCCTTGGTGGTTCTTCAGGTAATCGTTGTTGCGGATGAACGCGTAGAACTGGTCGATCACGCTCTGCGGCGTGCCGGCGACGAATTGCGCCTGGCCCGGACGCGGCACGAAGAAGAGATCGTTGTTCGACACGCCGTCGCCGTTCGCGTCGTTGCCGTAGACGAAGCTGTACGGCTGGCCCGAGTGGCCATCGTAGAACGCCGAGATGCTCGACGCGTAATCGCCCCAGAAGTGGTGCTGCCACGTCAGCGCGCCGAGCAGGCGGCCTTTCACGTCGTAGTTCGAGCGATACGCGATATTGTCGTTCGGGTTGAACGCGGCGCGGCCGGAGAAGTTCGAGAACGCCTGGCTCGACGTGCCGGGGTTCACTTCGGTCGAGCGGCCGAGCGTCATCGCGGCGCTGCCCGAGAATCCTTCGTCGTGGAACGGCGTCGCGAGTTGCAGCGTCAGGAAGTTGCCTTCGCCCTTGCCGGTGTTCGTCAGGAACGTCGACTGGCCGCCGAACGCGGGATTGGAACCCGTGCGCTGCAGCGTCGTGTAGCCCGTCGGCTGGTTCGGATTCGAGCCGGTCCAGAGCGTCGGATCGGTCGAGCCCCAGTAGCTGATGCGACCGTCAGGCAGCGTGCCGTTGCCGGGACCGAGATTGATCGCCTGATACCAGACGCCGTGAATCGTATCGAGGTGCGCGTATTCGGCCGTCGCGATCACGCCCCACCACGGCAGCTCGTGGTCGTAGCCGATCGTCATCTTCAGCACCGTCGGGAGCTGGAAGTTGTGATCGACCGTATCGACCGTCTGCTGCGGATTCGGCGCCGTGTTCGGCGGCTGCTGCGAGTGCGGATCGGGATTGAAGCAGCAGCCCGAGCCCGCCGAGAACGTCTGCACGAGGAGACCGTTGTTCGAGTACGGATTCGACAGCCACACGCCCGGCGTCACGCCTTCGCTCACGCCCATGCCGCCGCGGAGCTGGCTCTTGAGCTCGGTGTCGAACGTGTAATTGAACGACGCGCGCGGCTCGATGATGCTGTTGCCGTTGATCGTGCCCTGGTTCGAATAGCCGAACGCCTGCTGGAACGCCGGGTTGAAGCCGGGCTTGTCAGGCGTTTCCGGAATGTCCCAGCGCACGCCGTACTGGATCGAGAGCTGCGAGGTCGCCTGCCACGTGTCCTGCACGAACAGGCCCCACTGGTCGAGACGCCACTGCGCCGCGATCGAGTTGATGTCGCCGTTCGTCGGACGGTAGAGCTGGTAGCTCGAATAGTTGCCGCTCTCGAAATCGTCGATCGACGCGAACTGGTACGCGCCGAACTCGGTGCGGCCGAACAGGTTGAAATACGAGTCGCGCTGGAAGTCGGCGCCGGCCTTGATCGTGTGGTCGCCGAGGAACCAGCTGCCGGCGAAGAAGCCGTTGTAGGTCTTCACGCCGAGCACGTTGTAGTGGCGGAACTGGTCGGTGCCGAGGAACAGCGACGGGTTCGTCGACGAGCAGCCCGACGGATCCGTGCAGACCTGGATCTGCGGCTGATCGGCCAGCGTGTGCGAGACCGCGTCGTACTTGCCGTACGAGAAAGAGCCTTCGGTCGAGAACGTGTCGGTCCAGTCGTCGTAGAGGTTCAGCACGTAGCTCTTGAGGTCGCGCTGCTGCACGTACGAGTAGCTCGACAGCGACAGCGTCGTCGCGTTGAACGTCTGGATGATCGGCTGGTCGCTCTTCGTCTCGTTATAGCGGAACGAGGCGCGGTGGCCGTCGGCGATGTTCCAGTCGAGCTTGGCGAGATAGAGCTTGTTGTCCTGGTTCGCGTCGGACGCGCCGAGCGTGCCCGGCGTCAGGCCGTAATTGTCGGCGACGCCGATGATGCGGTTGATGTCGTCCTGGCTGATGTTGACGGTGTTCGACGCACCTGAGCCGATCGGGCCGAACGCCGGGCCCGGCGCGAGCGTCTTCGATTCCTCGTAGGAGAGGAAGAAGAACAGCTTGTCCTTGATGATCGGTCCGCCGAGCGTAGCGCCATAAGTTTTCTTGGCGTCGTAACCCTTGAAGGCGGTTGGCTCGTCGCTCGTCAGGTCGTCCGCGTTCGTGTACGCGTAGTAGACGTCGCCGTGGAAATCGTTCGTGCCGGACTTGGTGACGATATTGACGTTCGCGCCGACCGACTTCTTGTTGGTCACGTCGAAGTTCATCGTCGAGATGTTGTATTCCTCGATCGCGTCGAACGAGAGCGGCTGGTTCAGCGCCGGGAGGCCATTCGCCTCGAGGCCGAATGAGTCGTTGGTCGGCACCGCATCGATCGTGATGTTGTTGTAGCGGCTGTTCTGGCCGAGCGCCGAGATCTCGCCGCGGCCGACGTTGGTCAGCACGATGTGCGGATCGGTGCGTGCGATGTCCTGGATCGAGCGGTTCGGATTCGGGATGACCTTGAGCTCGCGCTGCGAGATGTTCGACGAGAGGCCCTTGTTGTCGGCCTGGAACGTCGCGCCCGGCGCGGCCGCAGTGACCGTGACGCCGGCGAGCTCCGTCGCGCCGCTCGGCGCGGACAGGTTCAAGTTGAGTGTCGTTTCCTCGGCGAGTTGCAGGAACACGTCGTCCTGCTCGGCGTTCGCGCCGTTGTCACCCGATGCCTTGACGTCGAACGGACCGCCGACGCGAAGGCCCTGCACCGAGTAGCGGCCTTCGGCGTCCGTCAGCACCGTGCGCGACGTGCCCGACGGCACGTGCACGATCTCGACACTCGCGCCGGCGACGGGCTTGCCGCCCGCGTCGACGATGCGGCCGCTCAACGACGACGACGTGTTCTGCGCAAACGCGCACGACATGGCGAACAGCGACCCGATGACCCACGGCAACAGCCGCACCCGCAGTTGTTTGTTCATGCCCCAACCTCAGTCGTGAGTACGCAAAAGCAAAGACGCCGGACACGCGTTCCCTTTGGTCCAGGAACGACCGTGTTCGACGCTCGAATGACACCCCGCAGGCCCCCTGTTTTCCGGCCTGCCAGAACCCGAGCCACCCGCCCGGTTCTTAACCTTAGTTTAACCTCGCCCAGTGACCGATTTGTAACAGCGGGCGCCGCCAGCGATTTTTTCGGCGCCGGCGAACTCAGCCGCGCTCGACCTGTTCCTTCAGATAGCGCGCGCGCTTGATGGCTCGCAGATGCCGGATATCGAGCCTGACGAGCCCGTCGACGCAGCCGCCGAACGACGGATCGACGCCGAAGTCGAGAAAACGCACGCCTTCGGGCTCGCAGAGGTCGACGTACTGGCGATAGAGCGTCGGCAACTGTGCATCGAGCGCGCCCAATCGCTCGCGCAGGCGCGAAAGACTCTCGGCCGGCGTGCGCCCTGCCCACTCGGCGTCGGCCGCGCGCTCGACCTCGCGCGAAATGACAAATGGATTGCGCGCACGCGCGAGCGCGTCGCCGTCGCTGAAGTAATGACGATGGTAGTGCGCGATCCATTCGCGCGCCGGACCCGGCAGCGCGGCGCTGAGACTCACCGGTCCGAACAGATAGCGCACGTCCGGCCGCGCGCGGAGATACGCGCCGATGCCCTGCCAGAGATAATCGAGACTGCGCGAACCCCAGTACGCCGGTTGCACGAAGCTGCGTCCGAGCTCGACGGCTTCATGCAGGAACGCGGGCACGGGCTCGGCGTATTCGAACAGCGTCGACGAATAGAGCCCGGCGGTGCCGCGATCGCGAAGGATCGTCGCGGCTTCGCCGAGGCGATACGCGCCGACGATCGCGAGCGCGCTGTCGTCCCAGAGCACGAGATGGCGATAGTGGCCATCGAAGCGGTCGAGATCGCGACGCGCACCGGTGCCTTCGCCGACGCGCCGGAACGCGAGCTCGCGAAGGCGTCCGATCTCGCGCATCGCGGCGCAATCCTTCTCCGCATCGAGCAAGAGGATCGCCTTGCCGTCCTGCGTCTCGCCGAGACGCTCGGCGCGCTTCAGCGCACCGCGAACCGCGATCGGCGATTCCGGATGCGCGACCGCGGCCGACGTCGGAAACACGGTCGGACGCCGGCGCGCGAGCCGATAGACCTGCCGGCGCATCTGCGCGGCGATCTGTCCCGGCGTGAGATCGCTCTCGGCGAGCGCCTTGCTCGGCACGAGCTCGCCGATGTTGAAACCGATGCGTGTGTTCGCAGCGCCGAACATCTCGCGCGCGAGGAACAGCGCCGCGAGCGGCTTGGCGAGCATCGACACGCCGTAGAACACCGGCGAGTTCTGCGCCGCGATCCGCACCGGCAATACCGGCGCGCCGGTCTTCTGCGCGAGCCGCGCGAAGCCCGACGACCAGGCCTGGTCGCGCACGCCGAGCGGATGGATCCGCGAGACCTCGCCGGCGGGAAACACGATCAGTGCCGAATCGCGCTCGAGCGCGCGATACGCCTCGCGTGCGCCGCCGAGCGCGCTACGCGCGCCGAACACCGGCAGCGGCAGCAGCAGCGAGGCGAGCGGCTCGAGCTGCATCAGGATGTCGTTCGCGAGGATCTTGACGTCGCGCCGCACCGAGCCGACGAGATCAATCAGCGCGAGCGCGTCGAGCGCGCCGAGCGGATGATTCGCGACGATGACGACGCGGCCGTCGACCGGGATGTTCTCGCGATCGGTATTCGCGACGCTGTAGCTGATATGGAACTGCTCGAGCACGCGCTCGACGAAGCCGAAGCCCGAGAGCGGTGCCGCCGCCGCGATCGTCGCGTTGATGCGCTCTTCGCACGCGACGCGGCGCAAAAGCTCCACCACCGGCTGCGCGAAGCTTCGCGCGCGGCCCTCGGCGAACTGCGGAAATTTTTCGTAGAAGCTGCGCTCGACGCTGATCACGGCGAATCTCCCCGATTCGCCGGAGACGCTAGCGGTCCTGTGTTACACCGATATGAGAAATGTGCGCATCAGAAACCTGTGCGCAATTTTTGATTCACATTGCAAGCTTGACGTACGCCATCACGCCATCGAGGAACATCTGCACCGACAACGCGACGAGCAGCATGCCCATCAGCCGCTCGACAGCGACCAGCACGCTCGTGCCGAGACACTTGAACAGGTATGTCGACGACAACAGGATCACCGCCGTCGCGAGCCATGCGAGCGAAAGCGCGACGCTCCAGTCGACCGTGCGTCCCGGATAGCTGTTCGCGAGCAGCATCACCGCAGCGACGGCCGACGGACCCGCGATGCCCGGAATCGCCATCGGCACGATGAACGGCTCGCGGTCCGCGTCGCCGCCGAAGACGCCGCCTTCCTTCGGCGGAAACACCATGCGCACGCCGATCAGGAACAGCACGATGCCGCCCGCGATGCTGACCGACTCCTGCTTCAGCTGCAGCACGTGCAAGAGATACGTGCCGCCGAAAAGAAACACGAACAGCACGACGAGCGCGATCAGGAGCTCGCGCACGAGCACCAGCTGGCGCCGCTTCGGATCGACGTTGCGCAGCAGGCTGAGGAACAGCGGGATGTTGCCGAGCGGATCCATGATCAGGAAGAGCAGAAGGCCCGCGGACAACGTGCTCATCGAGCTTTCCATTTTTTTGTTCTCGTCGGTTGAGCCCCGACCGCATTCTCCCGCTTTAGCCCTCCCCTTCAAGGGGAGGGTTGGGTGGGGATGGTGTCGGCGGTTCGTTTACCCTTCACCGCATGACCGACCAAGCCCACATAAACATCCGCGCCGCCGAGCCCTCCGATCGCACCTTCATCCTCGGCCTCGCCGAACGCTTCGTCGCGTTCGACCTCCCGCCGTGGCGCGACCACGACGAAACCGCAACCGGCGTCTACCGCGACATCGAGCGCCACCTGCACGACCGCCCCGAAACCTCGCACTTCTTCATCGCCGAAACCGGCGACGGCGCCCGGGCGGGCTTCCTGCACGTCCAGTCGACGATCGACTTCTTCACCGGCGCGCCGAACTGCCACATCTCCGACATCGCAGTCGCGCCCGGCCTCGACGGCCGCGGCATCGGCAGCCGCCTCCTGTCATTCGCCGAAACGTTCGCCAAAGACCGAGGCTGCCGCTTCGTCACGCTCTCGGTGTTCCCGGCCAACGCGCGCGCCCGCGCGCTTTACGAGCGGCATGGCTACGGCGTCGAGCTCGTACGCATGGCCAAGGCCGTCCGCTGAACCGATTTTCCAACGGTAAAGTTTTTGGTCTATGCTGCGGCGCGCCTGCGGCCTGGATGCCGGTTCGCCCGCTGCGCTGCCTCGAAGGCGGCGCCGAAGAGGCCGGATGCCTGGCCTGAGGTTGCTTGCCAACCACGGAGGTCAGCATGCTTTCGGAAGTACGAGCTTCCGGCGACATCCATAGCACCCGCGTCCTGTCCCTGGACTCCACCGGGCGCATCCTTGACTGGATGAGCTGGCAGGACGCGGTCTGCTTGTATGTGCGCGGCGCGGTGGCCTGGACCGCTCGGCGGCCCGTGCCTGACGATCCACGGCGGCATGAGCCGCCTGACCGGCGAGCAGTCGACGCTGACGCTGCACCCGATCGTCGCCTCGACCGGCCACGCACGGCCAGCCGCGATCGATCCCGCACCGGCGCTGACGAACGTTGCCCTCTTCGCGCGCGATCGCATGCTGTGCCTTTACTGCGGCAACCATTTCCATCGCGGCGAGCTGACGCGCGATCACGTCATGCCTGTTTCGAAAGGCGGCCGCGACGAGTGGGTAAACGTCGTCACCGCATGCTGGTCGTGCAACGTCCGCAAGGGCGGCCGCACGCCGCAGCAGGCGAACATGCCACTCCTCGCCGTGCCGTACCGGCCGAGCTGGGTCGAGCATCTGATCCTCTCGAACCGCAACATCCTGGCCGACCAGATGGAGTTCCTCGTCAACCATCTGCCGAAGAATCGTCGGCCGCACTGAGGCGTCACGCCGCTTCTTCCGCCTCGCCGGTCAGCACGGCGCGGCGGCGCTTCTCGGCAGCGCGTTCCTTGGACGCCGAGAGCACACGATCCTTGTTCTTTTCCCAGATCAGCCACTGGATCCACGGGGCGCCGAAGAGGCGCCGGCCGGTCTCGTTGAACGCGGCGGTGTTCGCGTGCGCGAGCAACACCGCCTTGCCGAAGAAATAGAACGCGGCGTAGAAAAGCGCCGCCGAGATCATGAGCTCGGACGTCGGATACGGCAGCCACGGCAGCATGTGCTCGGCTTCATGCAGGAACAGCAGGAAGGCGTATAGGAAGGCCAACGCGATCGGGAGCTCGATCCCCGCGAGTTGCAGCCAGTCGCGCGCGTCATCGGCGACGGCCTCGAGCCGCGCCGAAAGCTGCTGCGGATCGCCGCGGAAGAAATAGACGCCGATGACGCCGTCAGCCGCGATCACCGCGAGCGCGAACGCTATCGAGCGGTATACGTCCGGTTGCGTGATCCACGCCCACCAGTCGCCCTTGATCACGTAAAGGCTCGATCACCAGCGCGATGACGATCAAGATCGCGAGCGACACCAGGAAGAAGCGCACGGCCTGCATCGGCGAGCGGTATTCGCGGTACGTATCACTCAGGATGTAGAAGACGAACGCGCGGAAATACTCGAGCGGGATCAGCGCGAGGAGTCCGCGCGCCCAGTCGGCGGCTTGCGACGGGTCGAGTGCGAAATAGACGAAGCCGGCCGCGACCGTCAACGGAATCAGCGTCGACGTGAAGATCGCCGACCAGTCCGTCCCGGCCATCGACGGCACCATGCGCTCGACTTCGGTCACGGACGCGCCCTCCCCTCGCGATTCCCGGCCGAAAGTATACGGCGCGACCCACTCGGAACGCCGCGCCAAACCATTGAATCGACTCGTTTACGCCACGAACTTCCTTGCCGCGCCCGCGCGCGCGTTGGACAATACGTCCTCAGAAAGCCGTGCCCCTCCGATGATCGACCCGAAGCGCTATCCGCACCTCGCGCACATAGAAACGCCCGAAGACCTCCGCAAGGTTCCGGAAACGGAGCTCGAGGACGTCGCGCATGAGCTGCGCGCCTACCTGATCGAGTCGGTCGCGACGCTCGGGCGGCCACTTCGGCGCCGGCCTTGGCGTCGTCGAGCTCACGGTCGCGCTGCACTAGCTCTTCGACACGCCGCGCGACCGCCTCGTCTGGGACGTCGGCCACCAGTGCTATCCGCACAAGATCCTGACCGGCCGCCGCGACCGCATCACGACGATCAAGAAGAAGAACGGCCTCGCGCCGTTCCCGAAGCGCGACGAAAGCGAGTACGACACGTTCGGCGTCGGTCATTCGTCGACGTCGATCTCGGCCGCGCTCGGCATGGCGATCGCGAACGCAGCGCAAGCGGCGACGACGCAAGGTCGTCGCGGTCATCGGCGACGGCGCGATGACCGCCGGCATGGCGTTCGAGGCGCTGAACCACGGCGGCGACGTCGAGCCCGACATGCTCGTGATCCTCAACGACAACCACATGTCGATCAGCGAGAACGTCGGCGCGCTGACGAAGATGCTCGCGCGCCTGATGGCGAGCCGCACGCTGAATCGCATCCGCGAGCACGGCAAGAAGATGATGAAGCGCGACGGCTTCCTCTGGCGCTTCGTCAAGCGCTGGGAAGAGCACGCCAAGGGCATGTTCGTGCCGTCGACGCTGTTCGAGGAATTCGGTTTCCATTACACGGGCCCGATCGACGGCCACGACATTCCGCTGCTCGTCTCGACGATGCGCACGCTGAAGGAGCTCAAGGGCCCGCAGCTGCTGCACGTGATCACGACCAAGGGCAAGGGCTATCGCGCCGGCCGAGCGCGAGCAGATCGAATACCACGCGGTCGGCCCGTTCGATCCCGAAGCCGGCGTCGTCAAGAAAGGCGGCGCGGCGAAGCCGACGTACACCGAGATCTTCGGCGACTGGCTCTGCGACATGGCCGCGGCCGACGCGCGCCTCTTCGGCATCACGCCGGCGATGCGCGAAGGCTCGGGCCTCGTGCGCTTCTCGAAGCGAATTTCCCGAACGCTACTTCGACGTCGGCATCGCCGAGCAGCACGCGGTGACGCTCGCGGCCGGCATGGCCTGCGAAGGCGCGAAACCCGTCGTCGCGATCTACTCGACGTTCCTGCAGCGCGCGCTACGACCAGCTGATCCACGATGTCGCGCTGCAGAACCTCGACGTCACGTTCGCGATCGATCGCGGCGGCGTCGTCGGTCCCGACGGCGCGACGCATGCGGGCAGCTTCGATTTTTCGTACCTGCGCTGCATTCCGAACATGCTCGTCATGGCACCGGCCGACGAGAACGAATGCCGCAAGATGCTGACGACCGGCTTCCTGCACGCCGGTCCCGCCGCCGTGCGCTATCCGCGCGGCAGCGGCACCGGCGCGGCGGTGCAGAAGGAACTGTCGACGCTCCCGATCGGCAAGGCCGAAGTGCGCCGCCGCGGGCGTGGCATCGCGATCCTCGCATTCGGCGCGATGGTCGCGCCGTGCACGCGCGTCGCCGACGCGATCGATGCGACGCTCGTCAACATGCGCTTCGTCAAGCCGCTCGACGAAACTCTCCTGCTTGATCTTGCGCAGTCGCACGCGGCGTTCGTCACCGTCGAGGACAACGCGATCGCCGGCGGCGCCGGCAGCGCCGTCGCGGAGCTCTTCGCGGCGCATAACATCACCTCGCCGATCGTGCAGCTCGGGCTTGGCGACGGATTCCTCGATCACGGCAGCCGCGAAGAACTGCTCGCGCAGGCCGGGCTCGACGCCTCTTCGATCGAGCGCGCGATCCGCACGCGCTTCGACGCGTTCATGCCGGCGTCGAACCTGCGCAGCGTCAGCTGACCAAAAAAAAGCCCCCGGTTCGGGGTGCGAACCGGGGGCTGCTCCTCCCCACGTCTCCCGCCTTCCTGGCGGTGCCCTCCTCCAAGGGCTTCGTCCATGACCGCTGCATCGTGCAGCGGGGTGCGCCGGTTGTTGCCCGGCACGCGGCGCTCACGCGCGGCTTCATCGGGGCTGAAACGAGAGCTTTTGGCTCCAGCGGTCCGTAGCGCCATGCGCACTGCCTGACCGCGAAGACAGCATCGCGCTTTGCAACGCCACATTCCGCGGCACGCTTGTCGGCAGGCACGCGCGCCGGCGCACAGGGCAACTGCCAACTCGGTCACACGCGAACCGGACCCAGTTCGCGCGGCGGCTCCGCGAGCCTCAGTGGAGCGTGCTGAGGTCCATATCGGCCGAGCAGACGACGACGTCGTCGAGATAGCCGCAACGGCCGAGATCGGCGCCGTGCGCGTGCAGGAACGCGCCGGTTTCCTCGGTGCTGCGGTAGAGATGGAGCACGCCGTGCTCGCCGATGTTCGTCGCGGCGTCGGCCGTTTCGCGCTCGCAATTCTTCGTGAAGCGCGCGAGGTATGCGCTGTTCGTCGGGATGTTGCGCTCGGCCGCGATCCAGTCGATCTCGACGCCGCGGAACTTCGATCCCGGCACGCCCCAGCCGAAGAGACCGCCGCATTCGAACGATGGGTACACGAAGATGCGCTGGTGCGCCTCGATGAGCCGCGTCCATTCGGCGCGATTGATCGAAAGCGGCTCCGCGTTCGCGCTTGCGTGTCTGACGCCGCGCTGCATCGGCGAGACGTCCGCGATCTCGAGCACGGCCGCGACGACGAGGATCATGCGTGCGCGCCGTGCGCCATGTCGTGCGACGACAGCGACGATCGTCGCCGCGAGCAGCGCATACACCGCGATCCAGACGAAGCGCCCGGAGCCGCGGAACTGCGACAGCGCGTGCAGCAGGACATCCGGAATCGGCAGCGTCAGCTCGTGCGTGCCGAAGCCGACGCGCTGCGAGACCGCGAAGATCAGCGTGAGCACGAGCAACGCGAACAGCACCGCGTGCCGACGGAGGTTCGCGCGCCAGTGCTTGAGCGCCGGCAGCGCGAGCACGCAGAGCAGCAGCATGCCAGCGCCGAGATACGCGCCGCCCTCCCACTGATTGGTGCCCGGAATGACCGGGAATCCCGTCTGCAGCAGCGATCCCGCCAGCGTGTTCGGAAACGGAATCCACGGCGACAGCAGGTTCAGCGAATAGAGGCCGTAGTCGTCGAAGCCACCTTTCGTCGCGCTGAAGAAACCGCCGATCAGCATCAGCACGAGCGCGAGCGCTGCCATCGAGCCGAAGCACGCCAGCACGAAGCGAACGTCGATGCGCCGCTCGCGCCACTGATCGAGGATCGTCGCAGCGATGACGACGCCGCACATCAGCGTCAGATACGGGTGCACGAGCAGCGTCAGCGGCGGTAACAGGCAAAGCGCGATCCACTGGCGTCGGCTGAGCCCTTTGCGCTTTGCGCGCACGTAGCTTTCGAGCGAATAGACGATCAGGCCCTGCGCCATCAATCCGGCCTGACCGAAGCGCAACATCACGATCGGCAGATAGCAGAACAACGCCACGCCTGCGATGTGCGACAGCGGATCTTCGACGCCGAGCACACGCAGCAGCCGCGACGCGGTGACCGCCTGCAGCACGAGACAGAACGCGACCCAGAGCCCGATATAGATCGGCGGCCGCCGATCCGGCGTCGACGTCGCCTTGTAGACCACCTTCGCCGGCAGCGCGAGCAGCGGCAGGCTATCCGACAGCATGACGTTGCCGCCTTCGGGATAGTGATACGTCGCGATGTCGAAGATCGGAAAACGCCAGCCGTCGCGCGCGTAATAGAACCAGCCGATCTCGCCCTTGGCGACGTCGCCGGTCAACGCGTCCCAGTACGGACCCTTGCCGACGACGTAGGCCGGATCGAGCGTCAGCGCCGCGAAAACGAAGCCGAAAATCCAGCCGATCCAGACGCTCGACGAGCGCACGCGCGACGTCGCAGCCGCCGCAACGGCAACCTCTGACTGCACGGCATTCCCCCAAGCTCCCGCTGCGAGCGAGTATAGGACGAGTGCTTCAGCCGCGCTTCGTGCCGAGCGTAACGCGCTCGTGGCTGCCGTTGTCGCGGACGCTCGCGACATTCTCGAATCCGGCCGCTTCGAGCAGTGCACGTACGCGCCGGGACTGATCGAACCCGTGCTCGAGCAGGAGCGCGCCTCGGTCGGCGAGATGTGCGGGCGCGCCGGCGATGATGCGGCAGATCGCGTCGAGCCCGTCCACGCCGGACGCGAGCGCCGCCGCAGGCTCGAAACGGAGATCGCCTTGCGCGAGATGTGCATCGTCGGCGGCGATGTACGGCGGGTTCGAGACGATCATGTCGAAGCGCGCGTCGCCGAGCGCGGCGAACCAGTCGCCGAGCGCGAACGCGACGTTGCCGATACCGAGCCTCGCCGCGTTGCCGCGCGCAACATCGAGCGCGCTCAAGCTCGCATCGGTCGCCGTCACGTGCGCGAGCGGCCGCTCGCGTGCGATCGCGAGCGCGATCGCGCCGGAGCCCGTGCCGAGATCGGCGACGCGAACCGGGCGGTCGCGCGGAATGCGCCCGAGTGCGAGCTCGACGAGCAGCTCCGTCTCGTGCCGCGGGATCAGCACGTCCGGCGTCACTGCAAGATCGAGCGACCAGAACTCGCGCCGACCGGTCAGGTACGCGATCGGCTCGCCGCGTTCGCGCGCATCGACGAGTTGCTCGAATGCCGCGCGCTGCATTGCGTCAGGCTCGTGCTCGGGCCACGCGTACAGCCGTGCGCGCGGCGTGCCGAGCGCGTGCGCGAGCAGGAGCTCGGCATCGAGCCGTGCATCGGCACCGCCGATACGCCGCGACGCCATCGCGAGCAGATCGCGAACATTCACGCCGGCGGTGCCGTCGCAGGCGGCACGTCGACGACGGGTTTGCGCCGCACTGCACGCCAGTAGCCGTCCTTCGTCCACGCGCCGAAGCCGTAGCGCAGCCAGCCGATGACCGCGTTCGCGAGCCAGAGCGCCCACGCGAGCATCGCGACCTTGTAGACCCAGAGCGGCACACTGATCGCACGCGCTTCCGGCAGCGCATCGGCGCTGCGGTCGGCGAACCAGTGCAGGCTCTGCGGCACCGAGCCGTGTCCGGCGATGTGCATGTCCGGCGCGCCGAGCAGGCCCTGCGGAATCGCCGCGGCGAGGCAGACCAGCGCGACGAGCGTCAGCACAACGAGCGCGATCTGCGCAAGATCGAACCACACTGGCGACGCCGGCGCGGGACCGCGCGCGCGCCAGTCGAGCGCGAACAGCCACGCGACGACGACCGCAAGCGCAATCCACGAGAACGTCGAGAAGCCGATGCCGAGCAGGATCCATTGCGTCAGCGTCAATGGCGTGCGTCGCGTGCGCGCGAGCGCGTATGCGACGAGCAGCATCACGACGAGCTCGCTCCAGTACAGCACGGCGGGGCCTTCGGCCGGACCGCCGGTCGCGAGCAGCCAGCGATCGGCCGGCAAATCGACGCCGAGGTTGACGTTCGCAGCCGGCAGACCCAGCGCGACCGCCGGCGTGCGCGCGACGAGCGACACCGGCGCCGGTTCGCGGAAGCGGATCGCGAACTGCTGCGCACCCGGCACGATCGGAAGACTCAGCTTGCCGTCGATCGGCCGGAGGTTCAGTGTTTCGCCGCCGCGCGTGACGTTCATGACTTCGGCGTCGGCCGGCAGCGTGATCGCCTGCTCGCCGCCCTGGCTCGCGCGTATCGAAAGACCGAGCACGCTGTCGCTCGCGCGCTGTCCCGCAGTCGTCACGAGATTCACGGCGTCGATCGCGCGCGTGGATCCTTCGGCGGGTTCTGGGCGCGTGATCCGCAGCGTCAGCGTCTCGCCGGGCAGCGGCGCGAACTCGAAGCGCTTGAAGTCCGTCGTGTCCGTGCTCGCGTCGACGCTGACCGGCACCCCGCTCGCCTCGACATGCCACACCGGATTCGCCGTGATGCGCCAGACCTCGGCGCGATCGGTCAGCGCCGGCGCGGTCAGCGTCAGCGTGTCGCCCTTGTCGAGCGTCGCGTCCCAGCCGATGCCGACCTTCCTGCTCCGACATCGCCGCAGCGACGCGGCCGTTCTCGACCTTGATGCCCGGCGTCGAGATGTGCTCGCCAGCGAGCACCGGCACCGACACCGTGAAGCCGCCCTCCCTCGGCGCGAGCCGCGTCACGTGCGTGTACCACCGACCAGTCGAGGCCGAGCGTGATGTCGCGCGTGACGCGCACGAACGGCGCGAACTGCTGTCCGCCGGCGACGGTCGTGCCGGTGCTTTCACGCGTACGCGTGAGCGAGAGCGTTTCGGTCAGCAGTCGATCGTCGGCGATGCCGCCGCCCGATTGCCAGCCGTCGACGGCGAGCTCGATGCGCTTCGGCATGTAGCGGAAACCGCAGCGAAACCTTGTCGCCAACCGCCGCGTAGACGAGCTCGACGCGATGCACGCCGCGCGCGAGCCCGACTTCGAGTGTGCCGGCGTTGCGCGCGAGCCCGTCCTGCGCGACGCCGTCGACCGTGACGCTGCGCAGCGCCAGCACATCGCTGTCGCCCGGCACCGGAAACGCAACGCGCGACGCCGCGTGCGCTTCGAGCGCAACCCGGATCTCGTCGCCGCGCGCGGTGACATCGGCTTTCGCGACGCTCGCGCAGCTCGGCGCGCACGGCGGCGGCTCGACGAGCTGTGCGTGCAACTGGTCGAGCAGCTCCTGCGGCGGAAACGCCTGCGCACGCGCCGGCGCGCTCATGACGAGCGACGTCAGCAGCGATCGCCGCGACGACCGGCACGGCGGCGCGGAACATCGGCCGTCCGCGCACGAGGCGCACGACGAGCGCCGCGAGCAGCACGACGAGCGCGACACGCAGGATGCGCACGAGCCACGGCGGCGCGATGACGAGGCGCACGGTCTGCGAGGCGAGCACAGGGCCGCTCCACGACAGGAAATAGTGCTCGCCGACGTTCCAGCGCGGTTCGCCGGCGCCGGTCTGCACGATCGTCGATGCGTTGTAGTGCTCGAGGATGTCGACGCGGCGGATGTTCGAGCCGGTGACCGTGATCGTCTTGAGCGATTCATTGTCCTTCGCCTTCGGTTCCGCCGGCGCGCTCGCTGGCGGCGGAGCCGCGTCCATCTGCGCCGCAGCCATTTCATCACTCTCGATCGCCTGCTTTTTCGCATCGCGGCGCGTTGAACCATCACCCCGTTGCCGAAGCCGCCCGCGGCCGACCACGTGCCGCCGTTCTCTAGCTGCGGATGCAGCGCGAAGCGCAACTGCTCCGCAACGAACGGCAGCGCGACGAGCGCGAGCACGCACGAGCGCCGCGCGACCGAGCCATGTCGTCGCGGTCGCGAGCTTCCCGGCCGGCAACGCGCGCGCGACGAGCCCGAGCGCGAGCGCCGCGAGCAGCGTCCACAGCGGCGCGCCCGATTCCTGATAGCCGAGCACGAGATACGCCACAGCGAGCGCACCGCCGATCGCGCCGAAGAGCCGCCACGCGAGCAGCGCGACGATCGCCGCGAGGAACACATCGAGCAGCGTCCACCGCGAGATCCAGCTGCCGGCCGCGCTGTCCGCACCCGGCGCGCCGAGCAGCTTGTAGCCGCTCGGAAGATGCAGTTGCGTCGTTACGCGATCGAAGCTGTCCTGCCATCCGGTCACCGGCAGTGACGACGCTGCCGATGCGATGCGCACGCCGGCCGAGAGATCGACCGCCGGAGTGCGCCACTCGACGCCAGTCGCGCCGGACGTGCTGCCGCGCGTGACGAGTAGCCGCTCACCGATTTGTCCGAGATTCGTCGCTTTCGGGGCGTCGGCGCGCTCGAGCGCGAACGGCGGCGCGACTTCGAAGCGCCAGCCACGCAGCATCGCGCCGCCGATGCGGTCCTGTGCGAACCAGCCGTCGCCGGCGAAATCGAGCCACATCTCGCGATCGAGCGTCAGGCGGTTCTTTTCGTCGGGCGCGAGGCCGCGCGAGCGCTCGTCGATCGCGAGCGTGGCGCCATCGCCGAGCGCGAATGCCGGCAAGGTCTGCCATGCGTCCGGCGCGTAGGCCTGCCGCGGATCGACCTGCAGCGCGCTCGTCACTGTCGTGACGCGCAGCGAAGGCGCCGCTTCGTAGCTCCAGATTTCCTGCTTCGGCCACGGCGCTTCGGGCACGCGCGCGATGACCTTCGCGAGCGGCGCTGTCGCGCGCGCCTCGAGCGTGATCGTCGCGCCGCCGGTGTCGACCTGCACGTGCAGCTTGCCGTCGGCGTCGATGCGGCGCGGGCCATTCGCCCGTGAGCGTCAGCGGCTCGAAGCCCGCTGGCAGCACGGGCCCGAGCACCTCTTCGCGCGCCTGACCCGAGACGCCAATCCGGATCTCGGTCGTCAGCATCGCCGGAATGCCGTCGGCGAGCTTGCGATAGACATGCACTTCGAGATTGTCGGCTTCGGGCGCCGAGCCCGTGCCGCGACCGAGCGTCACTTCGTCGCCGCGCCGCTGCACCGGCACGACGGCCTTGCCGTCGACTTCGAGCGCGACGATGCCGACAGCCGCGGGCACATGCAGCGTCTCGGGCCGCGTGTGCCACTGGAAGCGTCCGCGCACATCGTGCGTGCCGGGCGCGAGCCGGAGCGCCGGGCCTTCGCGAAGAACGACCGGCGCCGGCTGGCCGTCGACGGTGACCTGCTGCGGCCACTCGTAGTCGCTGCCGGGCAGCGGCACCCACGATTCGGCCTCGACGCGCCAGTGCTGCGCGATTGCGGCGCCGTTCGCGTCGGCGCGGATGTCGAGCACGCCGGGCCAGGCGCAGAGATATTCGTCGGCGGCCTTGCCCTCCTTGCCGACGAGCAGCGGGCACGCGCGGAACTCCTGGCCGTGCATGACCCAGGGCCGCCACGCCTCGAGCGTCGCCGGCACCTGCGACTCGGCGTGTGCGAAGACGGCAGACAGGATTGCGGACAACCCGACGACGCGAACCAGCAATGCGCGCATGGACATTCCTCGTAGCGAAGACGACGTGCGTGTTCGAGCGGTACGGAATCGCGAGTGCGAATCCGCCAACGTCTGCAACGCAGACGCGGGCGTTGCGGGGTTCAGTGCACGAACAACCGCCACGCCTGCTCGGCGCACGCGAGCACGAAGCCGGCGAGGAAGAACATGTAGCTGTAGCGCAGGTATTTGTACTTGCGGTGCGCGAGGTACCAGCCGATCGAGTAGAGATCGTTCGCCATCGCCTTGTAGACGGAGCCGTCGGGCTTCATCGTCGCAGCGACTTCGCGCAGGAACTGCTCGCGCGACAGATCGGCGAAATGGCCAAAGAAGAGCAGGTTGAAATCGGCTGGGAATGAGCTTTCGCTGACGCGGACCGAACGGTGCTTCGGCAGCACCGCGAGGATCGCGAAGAAGAGCGAGATCAGCGTGAAGATCGCCAGCGTCTGCACGGCGGGCCGAAGCTCGGCATCGCCGATGCGCCCGAGCGAGAGCGTCAGCACGATCGACGACACCGTGATGATGATGTTCGCCTTCGTGTCGGCCATGCTCGACAGCGCGACGTGATGCTGCTGCGCCGTGCGCAGGATCGCATCGCCGGTGTTGCGCTCGGGAACGCGCGAGAACGCTTCCGCGACTGAAGTGGGCTCGTCCATCGCAGTGCCTTGCCTGCCTGATGTCGTTCCATCTTAGCAAGGCTTTTTCTTTTCCCCCTCTCCCGCGTGCGGGAGAGGGCTGGGGTGAGGGCGAGCGTGTGAAAGCGCTTCATGCGCTTGCCGTCACCCTACCCTCTCCCGCACGCGGGAGAGGGGAAACGCCGTCAGTGACTGCCGGCCCTCGGAGAGGCGCCATGCGTCTCGCGCGTCTCGACCCACGCGTCGAGCGCCTTCGGGCCCTCGTGCTCGCGCAGCGACGCGCACTGGCGGATCGTCTCGAGCGTCTGCCCGAGGCCGCGGTCGCCGCCGACGAGCTCCTTGATGCGCGGCGCGAAGAACGCGGAGAGCTCGTCGGCCTCGGCGCCGCTGCAGCGGCCGTCGGCGAACGTCTTCGGCATGTAGCCGGCGCGGAACGCCGGCAGGCGCTCGCGATAGGCCGCGTAGTGCGCCTGCAGCCACTGCCACGCCGCCGCGCGGTTCTCGGGCTCGTCGACGTTCGCTTCGTAGATGTTCGCGAGCTCGCCGACCTGTACCGACGGATCGAGGCCGAAATCGCGCGCCTTCTCGGCGAGCGCGGGATCGCGCGTCGCGCCGAGGGCGGCGAGCAGCGCGTAGCGCTGATTCGTGTCGCGGTTGGCCGCGAACGCCTTCTGCGCGGCGTCGAACGCCGGTGCGCCGCCTTCCTGCACCGTGACGCGCAGGATCGTGCGCAGAAGATCGGGATCGGCGCGAGAGAGATCGATCGTGCCGCTGCCGTCGAGGCCGAGCGCGGCGCGGCCTTGCGCCGCGAGCTCCTTGCGCACGCCCGGATCGCGCACGATCAGCGCCAGGAATCCGGCGATGCGCTGACGCAGCGCGATCGTCGTGCTCGTATCGGCGGCGCGGCGGTGATAGCCGAGCTGCGCCATGCGCGGCGCGTAGATCGACGTCGCGTACGCATCGAGCACGCCGCGCACGTGGTCGTCGGCGAGCTCCTCGCGGATCCATTCGAATGTGTCGAGCAGCGCCGTCGCGACCTGCGGCATGTCTGATTTCGCGAGTGCCGGCATCGCGTCGAGCACTGCGGCGGGGCCGAGATCGCCGCGGTGGAACGCGCTCGTCAGCGCGTCGGCGTAGATGACCTGCTCCGGCGCGGAGAGATGCGGTACCGCCGTGCCGAGCTTGGCGAGATCGGCCGGCGCCATGTCGAAGCGGTAGTAGCCGCGCGCCTGCGCGTTCGGGAGATACCAGTCGGGGCAATCGCCGGAAAGATCGAAGCGCTGCTCGGCCTTGTCGAGCAGAAAACATTCGTTGCTCGACTGATCGCCACGCCCGAAGCGCGTGCAGATTGGCGCGCTCCACTTCGGCGCGCCGTCTCCGAGCACGCCGAACGGCAGATAGCGCGACTGCGAAAGATCGAGCGACGCCTTGCCATCCTTGCACGTGACTTCGGTGCGCACGAGCGGAATGCCGGGCTGATCGAGGAAGCTCTTGATCGATGTCGAGAACGCCTCGCCCTTGCCGCCGGCTTTCGTCAGCGAAACGATGAGGTCATCGGAGTTGCCGCTGCCGAGCGCGTGGCTCGCGAGGTATTCGCGCATGCCGGCGCGGAACCTGTCCTCGCCGACCCACGATTCGAACATGCCGAGCACGCTCGCGCCTTTCTGGTAGGTGATGCCGTCGAACGCGGTCTCGATGTCGCCATGGCCGTTGATCGGCTGGCGCACCTTGCGCGCGGTCAGGAGGCTGTCGTTCTTCATCGTGTTGAGGCGCGCTTCGAGCGCTTCCATGTCGCCGAAGTATTCGGGTTTCAGCGCGAGCGTTGCCTTGCGCTGCGCCCAGGTCGCGTACGCTTCGTTGAGCCAGATGTCGTCCCACCACGGCACCGTGACGAGATCGCCGTACCACTGGTGCGCGATCTCGTGCGCGTTGACGTTGAAGACGGCGCGATAGCGATCGGCCGGCGTCGAGTCGTCGATCAGCAGCAGCGCATCGCGGTAGACGATCAGGCCCGCGTTCTCCATCGCACCAGCCGAGAAATCGGGCGCGCCGAGCAGATCGAGCTTGTCGAACGGATACGGCTGGTGCGTGTAGTCCTCGTAGAACTTGATGACGCCCGGCGTCTCGCCGAGCACCCAGGCGAGCTTCTTGCCCTTGCCGCGCGGCGCGATGCCGCGGAGCGGCAGCGGATTCTTGCGGATGTCGTTCGGCGGAATCGGCGGCGCATCGACGACGTCCCACGGACCGACCGCGAACGCGACGAGATAGGTCGGCAGCGGCTTCGTCGTCGCGAACGTCAGTGTTTTCCACTTGCCGTCGGACGATTTCTTCTCAGCGGTCTGGCGCGTGTTCGCGACAGCGACTTCGTCGGCCGGCACGGTCAGCTCGATATCGAATGGCACCTTGAAGCGCGGCTCGTCGAATCCGGGGAACGCCCAGCGCGCGCTGATCGGCTCCATCTGCGTGATCGCGTACGCATCGTCGCCGACCTTGACCTTGTAGAGCCCTTCGAGCTTGCCGTTGAACGGCGCCGTGTACTCGAACGCGAGCTCGATGTCGCCGGCCGCGAGCGTCTTGCCGAATTGCACTTCGAGCACGCCGGCTTCGGCATGCGCGATCGCCTTCGCGTCGCGCTTCTCGGCGTTCGCGGTGACGGTCGCTTTCGCGATGTCGATGTTCTGCGCATGCAGGAACACGCGGTCGGCAGGCTTGGCGAGCTTGACCAGGATGCGTGTCTCGCCGCTGAAGCGATCCTCGCGCGGATCGATCTTGAACTTGAGCGCATAGTGGCGCGGGACCGCGTCGGCCGGGAGCTTGCCGGTCGGGATTTCGTCTGCCGCTTTCGCCTGGAACTGCGTCGAGGCGATCAGCGCGAACGCGGCGAGCGCCGCGTTGAGGAGTGTTCGCATGGGCCGGTGTCGTCGTCGAAAAGAGGCGCAGGACACCATAGCGCTCGCGAGCGGGCATGGCCGATTAGTCATACGCGCCGTAAAAAGACGATTCAGTCTTGCGCGCAAAAAGAAGGGCGCGCCGTGCGTTGGTCACGGCGCGCCCAATGGTTTTGAGAACTACGTCTGGTTCAGGCCGCTTCGGCGAGGGCCGGTGCCGCTGCAGTGGCCTGCTCGATCGTGACGGCGACCGCGTGGATCACGGCCGCGATGCGTGCCGCGCTCTGGATCGCGAGTGCGGGCACGTCGTGCTTCTTCAGTGTCTTCTCGTGCGAATCGACGCACTTGCCGCAGCCGTTGATCGCCGAAACCGCGAGCGACGCGAGCTCGAAATCGATCTTCGAGCAGCCCGGATTCGCCATCACATTCATGCGCAGGCTCGCGCGCATCGTCTCGTACTCGCGCTCGTCGACGAGATGCGTGAAGCGGTAGTAGATGTTGTTCATCGCCATGATCGCGGCGGCGGCGCGCGCGGCGTCGAGCTCCTGCGCGCTCAGCACCGACGCAGCCTGCACGGCGATCGCTTCGGTCAACGGCTCGTGGCGCGAAGCGATTGCGCTTGCGAGCGCGATGATCGCGATCTGCTTTTGCGTAAGACCCGGCGCGCCGGTTTCGGCGAGCACGGAATCGAGATTGAGGCGCAAGTCCTTCGCGTAGTCCGGAACGCGGGCCTTGATGGTTTCGAGATTCATATCGGCAAACTCCTCGAAGAAGGACCCGGTCTCGTAAGACCGGGCCTATTTCGTGCTGTTGATAAAATTCCCGGCATGGATGCCGGTCTTCTCTTTGCGGCCCATGGACGGGCCGCAGAAGCAAAGGTGGCCGGCGACTGCGGGGGTCGCCGGCCGGGACGACATCGAAGGGGAGGGGAGGAGATCGATGCCGTCCAAACTTTGGAGCGTCGCTGCTGCGTCGCTCCCGAGTGCCGTGATCCGTTTATGGGGACGGCGCTCAAAAATTCCAACACCTGGCGCCTCGCAAGTCCTGCCCTCACCCCAGCCCTCTCCCGCTAGCGGAGAGGGGGCAAAGCAAGCGGGAGTGGGGAGAAAAGCGGGGTTACGCGGCCTTCAGGACCTCGTCACCCTTGGTCCAGTTGCACGGGCACAGCTCATCGGTCTGCAGCGCATCGAGCACGCGCAGCACTTCCTGCGGATTGCGGCCGACGCTGCCGTCCGTGACGTACGCGAAACGAATGATGCCGTCTGGATCGACGAGGAACGTTGCGCGCTTCGCGACGCCCTCTTCGGCGTCGAGGATTCCGAGCGCCGTCGTCAGGCGCTTCGCCGTGTCTGCGAGCATCGGGAACGGCAGGTTGCGAAGATCCTTGTGATCCTTGCGCCAGGCCATGTGCACGAACTCGCTATCGGTGGACGCGGCCAGCACCTGGCAATCGCGATCCTTGAACTGCGCGTTGAGATCGCCGAAACCCTTGATCTCGGTCGGGCACACGAACGTGAAGTCCTTCGGGTAGAAGAACACGAGCGTCCACTTGCCTTTGTACGTGTCGTTATCGATGTCCTTGAACGCGGTATCGAGGTTGTCGATACCGACGGTGGCCTTGAGCTTGAACTCGGGAAACTTGTCGCCGACGGTCAGCATTGATCGCTCCTATGCGAAATGAACGGGAAAACGAGGGAAAGGGTCGGGCGGATCGCCCTACGCCCAACAAGATAGGGGCGCCCTTCCCATCGTTCAAATCGATTGTTAAGATCGCTTCGATAGATGCCGTCAATTGGACCGACGATGAACCTTCGCGACCTCCGATATCTGGTTGCGCTCGCCGAACACAAGCATTTCGGCCGCGCCGCGCAGGCGAGCTTCGTCAGCCAGCCGACGCTCTCGACGCAGATCAAGAAGCTCGAGGAAGAGCTCGGCGTCGCGCTCGTCGAGCGCACGCCGCGCAAGGTGCTGCTGACCGAAGTCGGGCGCGAGATCACGCAACGCGCGCGCGAAGTGCTGAACGAAGTCGAGCAGATTCGCCAGATCGCGCGGCGCACGAAGGATCCGGAATCGGGCACCGTCAGGCTCGGCATCTTCCCGACGCTCGGGCCGTATCTCTTGCCGCACGTCGTGCCGAAGATCCGCGAGCGCTTTCCGCGGCTCGAACTGCTGCTCGTCGAAGAAAAAACCGAGACCGTGCTGCGCCAGCTTCGCGAAGGCCGGCTCGACGCAGGCGTGCTTGCGCAGCCGATCCACGACGATCAGCTGCATCAGCAATTCCTGTTCGAAGAACCGTTTCTTCTCGCCGTGCCGGAGCATCATCCGCTCGCATCGCGCAAGCAACTGAAGCTCGACGATCTCGCCGACCAGAGCTTGCTGCTGCTCGAAGAAGGCCATTGCCTGCGCGATCAGGCGCTCGAGGTCTGCCAGCTCGCGGGCGCCGGCGAGAAGACCGGCTTCCGCGCGACGAGCCTCGAAACACTGCGCCAGATGGTCGCCGCGAACGTGGGCGTCACGCTGCTGCCGACGCTCGCCGTGAAGCCGCCGGTCGCGCACTCGCACGATATCCATCTCATCGAGTTCCGCGGCCACGCGCCGAGCCGCCGCATCGCGATGGTCTGGCGCAAGAGCTCGGCGATGGCGCCGTTCCTCAAGCGGCTCGCGGAGCTCTTCGTGTTGTCGCGCGCGCTGCTCGATCCGCACTCGGCGACGGGCGAAGAGGCAACGTCGCGTCGGCCGCGCGCGAACGCCAACGCGAAGCCGCGCAAGCCCGCGGCCGAGCGGCGATAGACGCCGTCGATCGAATCGATCGTTTCTATCAATTTCTAACGGCCACGCGGGAGCGCTACGCTCCGCTCATACGGCGCGCTGCGCCGCGCTCGCTCCATCCCCAAACGCCACGAGGTGACACCATGGGCAATCTGAAAGGATCGCGCACCGAAGCGAATCTCAAGGCGGCTTTCGCCGGCGAGTCGCAGGCGAACCGTCGTTATCTCTATTTCGCCCAGAAGGCCGACGTCGAAGGCCACAACGATGTCGCCGCCGTGTTCCGCTCGACCGCCGAGGGCGAGACCGGCCATGCGCACGGCCATCTCGAATATCTCGAGAGCGTCGGCGATCCCGCGACCGGCCTTCCGTTCGGCGACACGAACTTGAACCTGAAGACCGCGATCGCAGGCGAGACGCACGAGTACACCGACATGTATCCCGGCATGGCGAAGGCCGCGCGCGAGGAAGGCTTCGAGGAAATCGCGGACTGGTTCGAGACGCTTGCGAAAGCAGAGCGCTCGCACGCAAACCGCTTCACGAAAGCGCTCGGCGAAATCGGCGGTTGATCTTGCTGTCCCTTCTCCCGCTTGCGGGAGACAAAACGGCAGGATTGCCGTTTTGCACGGCGCAGCCGCCCGAAGGGTGAGCGCCATGGATGGCGCGAATGAACGTGCCGAAGGCGGATGAGGGCGATCTTGTAACGCCACTCAAGTGCGCCCTCACCCTCCCCTCTCCCGCGCGCGGGAGAGGGGAAAAGCAGCGTGAGACTCGAATGGCCGAAACCCCGACGTTCCGCGAAGGCAGTCTCGACGCCCCGACCCGCCACGCGCTCGACTGGAAAAACCCCGAGTTCTACGACCAGGACGCGATCGACAAGGAACTGCACCGCGTCTTCGACATCTGTCACGGCTGCCGCCGCTGCGTCAGCCTCTGCCACGCATTCCCGACGCTGTTCGATCTCGTCGACGAGTCATCGACGATGGAAGTCGACGGCGTCGCGAAGTCCGATTACGCGAAAGTCGTCGAGCAGTGCTATCTCTGCGATCTGTGCTACCAGACGAAATGCCCTTACGTTCCGCCGCATCCGTGGAACGTCGACTTCCCGCACCTGATGCTGCGCGCGAAGGCCGCTGCCAACAGGCGCGGCGAGACGAAGCTCGGCTCGAAGATCCTCTCGGACACGACGACGGTCGGCGCGGTCGCGACGATTCCGCTCGTCGTGAATGTCGTCAACGCGACGAACCGCTCGAAGTCCGCGCGCAAACTGCTCGACAAGACGCTCGGCATCCATCGCGACGCGCGCCTGCCGACGTTCGATTCGCGCACGGCGCGGCGCCGGCTCAGGAATCTCGATGACGATGCATCAAGCGCGACGCCGGCCGGGCGCACGCGCGGCAAGGTCGCGCTGTTCGTCACGTGCTATTGCAACAGCTCGCATCCGCAATCGGTCGAGGATCTCGCGGCGGTGTTCAAGCACAACGGCGTCGCAGTCAAGCTGATCGAGCGCGAAGTCTGCTGCGGCATGCCGAAGTTCGAGCTCGGCGATCTCGACAGCGTCGCGAAGTACAAGGAAAAGAACATCCCGGTGCTCGCGGCCGCCGTGCGCGATGGCTGGGACATCACGGCCGCGATTCCATCGTGCGTGCTGATGTTCCGCCAGGAACTGCCACTGATGTTCCCTGACGACGAAGACGTTCAGCTCGTCAAGCGCAACATCTTCGATCCGTTCGAGTATCTGTGGCAGCGACATCAGGCGAAGCTCCTGAAGACGCAATTCATGAACGTGCTCGGCAAAGTCGCGTGGCACGCACCGTGTCATCAACGCGTGCAGAACATCGGACCCAAGACGCGCGACGTACTCGCGCTCGTGCCCGGTACCGAAGTCACGACGATCGAACGCTGCTCGGGCCACGACGGCACGTACGGCGTCAAGACGGCGACATACGCGAACGCACGCAAGATCGCCAAGCCCGTCGAGAGCCGCATCCAGCAGGCCGCGCCGGATCACTTCGCGAGCGACTGCCCGATGGCCGCATCGCACCTCGCTCATGGCATGGGCGACAAGCCCGCGGCCGAGAGTCCGATCAGCCTCTTGCGCTACGCCTACGGAATCTGAGTTTCTTTTCCCCTCTCCCGCTTGCGGGAGAGGCTGGGGTGAGGGCAAGTTGGTTCAACGCCCTACTCCGCCTGTCCTCACCCTTCCCTCTCCCGCAAGCGGGAGAGGGAAAAGCGCAAGGATTTCGCGACACATGCAGAAACTGACGCACACCGATCTCTGGAAGCTCGAAGAGTACGCGCGCGAACGCAATGCGTTCCGCACGAAGGTCATTGCGCACAAGAAGACGCGCACGGTCCATCTCGGCCCGCACCTGAGGCTGGTCTTCGAAGACCGCACGACCGTGCAATACCAGGTGCAGGAAATGCTGCGCATCGAGCGCATCTTCGAGCCGGACGCGATCGACGAAGAGCTCGGCACGTACAACCCGCTGATCCCCGATGGCGCGAACCTGAAGGCGACGATGCTGATCGAGTACGACGATGTCGACGAGCGCAAGCGCGAGCTCGAAAAGCTTCGCGGCATCGAGGACATCGTCGAGCTCGTCGTCGGGACGCTAGCGCCCGTCCGCGCGATCGCGGACGAAGACCTCGATCGCAGCAACGAAACGAAGACATCGGCCGTCCATTTCCTCCGCTTCGAGCTCCCGCCGGCGCTCGTCGCGGCGCTCCGCGCGGGCGCGCCGCTCGTGTTCGCGGTCGCGCATCCGTACTACGCCGCGCGCGTCACGGTCGACGCGCCGGTGCGCGAGGCGCTCCTCGCCGACCTCGACTGAGCGACGCCGGCCGCCCCGGCCGGCGACTCGGCGAGACGCGGGCGCCGCGCACGCATTAAAATTGCGGGCCTTTTCACCGCCCGGACCCCATGGACGACCGCGCACCGCCGACGCTTGCCGACGCCGCATCGCTGCGCATCGCAAAGCGAATCCGCGCGCCAAGCCGCGCGCGCTGAGTTCTTGTCCGCGATGGCCCTCGCCTACCGCTTCGGTGACTTCAGGATCGTGCCCGCGACCCGCGAGCTCTGGCGCGGCGACGCGCCCGTCGCCGTGCCACCGCGCGCGTTCGACTGCATCGTGTATCTGCTCGAGCACCGCGAGCGCGCGGTCGGCCGCGACGAGCTGATCGCCGCCGTCTGGGGCCGCACCGAAACCGGCGACGGCACGCTCGGCCAGACCGTGCTCGCGGCGCGACGCGCGCTCGACGACACCGGCAAGGAGCAGCACGCGATCCGCACGGTGTTCCGCTTCGGCTACCACTGGGTCGCGCCGGTCGAGATCGTCGACGAAGCGCCGACGACCGCGCCCGCCGAAGAAATCCCTGCGTCGACCGAGACAATCGCCGAGCGCAACGACGCAGCGACGCTGCCGCCGCCGCGCGGGCGCGTCTTCAGGTTTGCAGTCGCCGCTGTCGTGATCGTGCTCGCGATCGTGTTCATCGCAATCGTGCAGCGCCAGCAGCGCACCGCGCCGCCGCTGACGCAAGGCGGCGACGCGCACGGCGTGATCGCGCTCGTGCTGCCGGTCACCGTCAGCGCGGGCAGCGGCTACGACTGGGTGCGGCTCGGCCTCATGGATCTGATCGGCGCGCGCCTTCGCGCAGCCGGCCTCGCGGTCGTCCCGAGCGACAACGTCGTCGCGCTGACCGGCCGCCTCGCCGACAACGCGAGCCCCGAAACGCTCGCGCGCGCGGCCGGCGCGACGCTCGTGATCGAGCCGCACGCCGAATCGGTCGACGGTCGCTGGCGCGTGACGCTGAAGACGACGCACGGCCGCAATCCGCCGCTCTCCGCGACGGGCGAATCGGCCGACGTGCTCGCCGCGGCGCGTAGCGCAGCCGACGATCTCGCGCGCCAGCTCGGCCACACGCCGGTCGTGTCGGTCGCGCCGGGCGACGACGATCCGCTCGCGCTCGCGCGGCTCTCGCAGGAAATCGAAGCGGCGCGGCTCAGCGACAATCTCGACACGGCGCGCGCGCTCGTTGCGAGCGCGACGCCGCTGCAGCGCGCGCAGCCCGAGCTTCGCCTGCGGCTCGCGCAGATCGATTACCAGGCCGGCGATTTCGACTCGGCCGCGGCCGGCTTCGAGGCCGTCGCGAAGATGGCTTCGGCCGAGCAGGATCCGGTCGTGCACGCGCGCGCGATCAGCAACCTCGGCGTCATCGCGGCGATGCGCGACGATCCGGCGCTCGCGCGCCGCCGTTTCGACGAGGCGATCGAGCTCCTGCGCACGACGCACGCGCCCGATCCGCTCGGCAGGGCGCTGAACGGCCGCGCGAACATCAACGGGCTCGAAAACCATTTCGACGCGGCGCTGCGCGACTTCGCCGAGGCACGCGCGGCATTCGAGAGCGCCGGCAACCTGCTCGCGCTCGCCGTGCTCGATTCGAATCTCGCCGCGATGGACATGCACCGCTACCGCTTCGCCGAAGCCGAGCCCGCGTTCCGGCGCGCGGCCGAGCGCTTCGCGACGTTCGGCGTCAATGCGGCCGAGCTCAACGCGTGGATGGGCGCGGCTGAGCTCGATCTCGCGCTGCTGCAGCCCGATGCCGCGCTCGCCATCGAGCCGCGTCTTCGCGAGCTGATCGCGAAGGTCGCCGATCCCGCGCGCAAGCGAAACGGCGAGCTGACGCGCATCGAGGTGCTCGCGGCGGCCGGACGGCTGCGCGAGGCGTCGGCCTCGCTCGATGCGACACTGGCCGCGTCCGAAGAGGCCGACGATCGCGGCCTGATCACGCGCTCGCACATGATCGCGGCGCGACTCGCGGACGCACACGGCGACGCGCGGCTCGCCGCGGCCGAAGCCGACGCCGCGCTGCAGCGGTCGACGGTTGCCGACGATGCGCGCGAACGCGCGCGGACGTTCCGCGAGCGCGTGCACGCGCTGCTCGCGACCGGCGACCACGTCGCGGCCGACGCGACGCTGCGCGCACTCTCGACGTTCGCCGACGACGACAGCTCGCCGCCGGCCCGGTTCTACGCGCGGCTCGCGACGGCCGACGTCGCCGCTGCCAGTGGCGGCGCCGCGGCCGGGACGCTCTACCGGCAGGCGCTCGCCGACGCCGACGCGCTCCGGATTCCGATGGACACGCGCGAGGCAGCCGGCGCGTATTCGGCGTGGCTTATCGGCTCGGGCGATCTCTCCGCGGCGGGCGCGACGGCCGAGCGCGTGACCGGCTGGGCTGCGCACGATTTCGAGAGCGCGCTCGTCCAGCTCCGCGTCCAGCGCGCGCTCGGCGATGAGAGCCTATGGCGCAGCTCGCTCGCACGCGCGCTCGCGCTCGCTGGCGAGCGCCAGATCCCGGCGCCGCTCGCCGCCATCGCCGCAACGCGTTGACGATCATCCTCACCCTATCCCGCACAAACGGCGTCCTGACGCGTCTTGATGCCAATCGAATGCGGTCCAAACGAATCGAACATGCACTGCCGGCACGCTGACCGCATGCTCGACGCCGCCATCCAGTCGTGGAGATGTTCATGCTGTCTTTGAAAACCCCCGTGGTCGCCCTGCTTGCGCTCACCGCGGCCATCGGCACGTCGGCAAGCTTCGCCGCCGACGGCGATCTCGACCCGAGCTTCGGCACCGGCGGCATCGCCTACATCACGCCCGATCTCGTCGACGCGCAGGAACTGCAACCGTACAAGGCGATCGTGCTGCCCGACGGCAAGATCCTGTTCGGCGGCAGCCTCGACGCGCCGACAACGGTCCCGTTCGAGCAGACCTACCGCGGCATGCTTGCGCGCTTCAACGCCGACGGCACCGTCGACACGGGCTTCGGCAACAGCTCGATCCCGGGCGTCGTCGCGCTGCCGCAGCTCGTCTCGGACCATCGCATGGAGAACATCGAGTCGTTCGCGCGCTTCGACGACGGCTCGCTCGTCGCGGTCGGCATCTCGCAGGTGACCTCGGCCGAAAAGGGCTTCGTCGTCAAGATGGACGAGAACGGCGCCATCGACATGACGTTCGCCGGCGGCGCGGGCTACGTGCTGATTCCGCTCTATTACGCGCACGCGGTCGGCATCGACAGCCAGGGCCGCATCGTCGTCGCCGGCGAGTCGATCAACACCAGCACATTCGTCTACACGGCGAACGTCATGCGCTTCAACGCCGACGGCACGCCTGACTCGACGTTCGGCGACAACGGCACGGTATCGCTCGCGTGGGACGGCGCCGGCAACTCGGGCTATCTCGCCGATCTCGTGATCACTGCCGACGACGGCGTCATCGTCGCCGGCCGGTACGAGGTCTACGGCAGCGGTCTCGGCGCCGACTACGCAATCGCGAAGCTCGACTCGGGCGGCGCTCCGGACGCCGCATTCGGCGACGGCGGCTCGCGCGTTTTCCACGATCCGAGCGACAGCTCGATGATCAACGCGATCCTGCGCATCGCCGCGACGTCGGACGGCGGCATCGCGTGGGCCGGCTACTACTACGTCTCCGACACCGGCTCGAACCCGCTGATCGTCGGCCGCCTCGGTTCGGACGGCTCGACCGACGAAGCGTTCGGCGACGCCGCGACGCCGGGCTACTTTCGCCCGGCCGTCGAGCCGACCGCGTCGTCCGTCTATCCGAGCGCGCTGCTCGTGCAGGCGGACGGCAAGCTCGTTGTGTCGGCGACGTATTCCGCGTTCCCGGACAAGGAGGAATTCCTCGCGATCCGCGCGACCGCGGCCGGACAGCTCGATCCGGATTTCGGAGCCGGCGGCATCGTCCAGATCGATCTCGCGCCGCCGCCGGATGGGGTTTACAGCGAGTCCTCGGCGGCGGCGCTGCAGCCCGACGGGCGCATCATTCTCGGCGGGCGGGCGCAGCTGACGTCTGACTTCCTCGTCGATCTTGGCGTCGCGCGATTGCTGAATGCGGCCGGGCCGGACGATACGATCTTTGCCGACGGCTTCGATCCATAATGCTGTTCCCCTCTCCCGCTGCGCGGGAGAGGGGAAAGGTGCAAGTCGGAAGTAGCGATCAGAAGCGAAGCACCGCATGCAGCCGTGCTTCGCGCTTCCAGCGCGCACGCCCATCGAGGAATGCGATCTCCGCGACGACCGCCGCACCGACAACATTCGCGCCCGCCTGCTCGCAAAGATTCGCCGCAGCGGCGAGCGTCCCGCCGGTTGCGAGAACATCGTCGACAACAAGCACGCGCTCGCCCTCGACGAGCGCGTCGGCGTGGATTTCGAGCCGGTCCGATCCGTATTCGAGCGCGTAGTCGACGCCGATCGTCTTCGCCGGTAGCTTGCAGGGCTTGCGCATCGGCACGAAACCGGCGCCGAGCGCATGTGCGGCCGCGGCGCCGAAGATGAAGCCGCGCGCCTCGATGCCGACGACGCGCTCGATCTTCGCATCGGTGAACGGTGCGACGAGCGCCTCGATCGACGCCGCGAACGCGCGCGCGTCGGCGAGCAGCGGCGTCAGATCCTTGAAGACGACGCCGGGCTTCGGAAAGTCGGCGACATCGCGCACGTAGCGCAAGAGGTCGACACTCATGCGTTCTCCGCCGCGGGTTCAGCCGCGGGCGCGGGCCGGCGGTACGAGCCGACGAAGATGCCTGCGAGCGAGAGCCCGACGCCGATCCAGTCGAGCGCGCGCGTCGGCCGCGCGAACAGGATCACGTCGAACACGAACGACAGCGCCGGCTGCAGGAGCAGCAACAATCCGATCAGGGACGCCGGCAGCTGCGGCATCGCGCGCGTCAGGAGAACCCAGCCGAGCACCTGACCGAAAAAGCCGAGGCCGAGCAGCGCGGACCACGTCTGCGTGTCCGGCAGCACAAACGAATCGCCTTCGACGACCGCGGCGATCGCGAGGATGCCCGCGCAGAGCAGCGAGCTCACACAAAGCAACTGCGCGGGCGCGATCCGCACGTGTCCGGCGCGCTGCGCGTGCCGCGTCGACAGCATGTAGATCGCATACGCAACGCCCGTCGCGGTGCCGAGCACGACACCGAGATGGTATTGCTCGCTCACGTGCGTCCAGTCGAGTCCGACGAGGAGATACAAGCCGACGAACGCTATCGCGACGCCGAACAGGAATTGCCAGCCGAGCCGCTCGCGATAGATCACGAAGCCGGCCAGCGCCATCAGGAACACCTGGAAATTGCCGAGCAGCGTCGCGAGCCCCGGCCCGACATAGAGGATGCTGCGATGCCAGAGCATGAGATCGGCCGCGAACGCGACGCCCGGAATCATCAGCCACGCGATCTCGGAAAGCCTGACGCGCTTCCATTGCCCGAGCACAACGAGACCGATCAGCAGCATCGCGCCGCCGAACGCCATGCGATAGAACGCCGACATCGTCGGCCCGACGTGCGCGACCTTGACGAACAGGCTCGTCGTGGTGATCGCCGCGGCGCCGAGGATCATCTCGATCAGCGCGCGGCGTGGGACGTCCTGATGCATCAGGCGATCTTGTCGTACTTCGGCAGCGCCATGCCTTCGGCTTCGGCCGCAGCGAGCCATTCGCCGAGCGCCGGCAGTGCGAGCATCGTCTCCGAATACTTGCGCTCGACGTCGCCGAGCGGCACGACGTACGAGCGAAAGCGCAACACGACCGGCGCGTACATAGCGTCCGCGATCGAGAATCTGCCGAAGAGATAAGGCCCTTGCGCCGAATAGCGCGCGCGGCATTCGCGCCAGATGCGCGTGATGCGCTCGATGTCGCCGCGCGCCTCGGCAGGAATCGACGTCGCAGCCACGCGCCGGCGGCAGTTCAGCGGCAGCGCGTCGCGGAGCGCCTTGAACCCGGAATGCATCTCCGCGCTGACCGCACGCGCGACGGCACGCGTTTCGACATCGGCCGGCCAGCCGCGACCATCGAGGAACGTCTCGTTGACGTACTCGCAGATCGCGAGCGAATCCCAGACGACGAGATCGCCCCGGTGCAGCACCGGCACGCGCCCGCTCGGCGACCAGCGCGCGATATCGCTTGCGAACTCCGGCGTATCGAGCGGCAGGCGCACCTCGTCGAACGCGACGCCGTGATGGCGCATCACGAGCCAGGGCCGGAGCGACCACGACGAATAATTCTTGTTGCCGATCACGAGCGTCGGCCTGGCGGAAGCGTTGTCGGTCATTTCTTCTCGTCGGAATAAGGCACTACGAACGCGGGCGCGCGCGAAAACGCGAGCACGGCGCCCGGATTTTCGTTCGCCATCTCGCGCGTGACGATGATGCGGCCGCCGGGATCGGCCATCAGCAGGCGCTCGCTCTTGCCTTCGATCGTCAGCATCGCTTCCTTGCCGCCGGCGAAGTGCGCCTCGACGCCGTTGATCGCCGGCGCGGCCGAGCCTTGCGTCTCGGCGTAGAACTGCTTGACCTGGCCGAGGCCGGCTTCGATCTCGTTCCACGGCACGCGCAACCCGCCGATCTTGAGCGCGACGTTGACGATGAGCGCGAGCGAGCCCTTCGGCTGGTTCGTCTCGACGGGCGGATTCTCGGCGCGGAGCGCATCGGTGACCGGGAACTTCACTTCGCCGCTCGTCGAGACCGGCACGTCGATCGCGCCCGACTTCGCGTGGATGACGACCTTGATCGTCTCGGGGTGGATGCTCCGGTCCTTGCTCTCGATGCGCTCGATCGCGACGAGGTGATCGTAGGTCGCGATCTTCGCGACCGGCGAGAGGACCTGATACAGCGTCGCGTACGGCGTCGTGCTCGTGCTTTCGTCGGCGAGCGCGGCCGGGGCCAGCGCGATCGATGCGAGCAGGACGAGCGTTTTCATGGCGGACTCTTCGATGCCGTGGCGCGCGGGCGGCGCCAAGCCTAGCAGAGGCGATGCGGCCGGCTCAGCCGTCAGGTTCGGCTGGTCAGGTCGGAGCCGGTTTCATCCGGGGCGATGGCGCGTCGCCGCGGCGCTGGCGAAGCTCCGCGTCGATGCCCTCGGCGATCGGCGCGGCGCGCTCGACATCGGTCTCGGCGACCATCACGGTCACGAGATCGAGCGCCGGCAGCGTCCCGATCCCGCCGGTCAGGTATTCGCCGGAGATGAAGGCCTGGATGCCGGCGTCGGTCAGCGCCGCCTTCACGAGGTTGGCGTCGATGATGTTTTCGGCTCTGTAAATGATCTTCACGAGCCGAACCTAGCGGAATGGGCCGTCGCACGCAAACCCGACTAACGCTATAGTCGCGGCGCCCGGGAGGGCTGCGCGGTGGGGGACGAAATGTCCGGCCGTGCAGGGTGTCGCTCCAACCCAATACAGAACGAGGCCACAATGGCCCTGGTGTTGCCCGACGACGAACTCGCCGAGCGCATTCGCTCATGCGTGCTGGAGCTGTTGACCTCGCGCGGTCCCGGCCGAAGCATCTGTCCGAGCGAAGCGGCGCGGATGCTCGCGATGCGCATCGGCTCGCACTGGCAGGACCTCATGCGTCCCGTCCGCACCGTTGCCGCCGCGATGGCCGAAGCCGGCTCGATCGAAGTCCTGCAGCACGAATCCGTCGTCGACATCGGCGACGTGCGCGGGCCGGTACGCTTGCGCCTGCGGCCGCTGCACGGCGGGCGCAAGAGCGAAGCGGCAGCGTGACAAGAGTCAGTGGAAGAAGAGCGTTAGAACGTTAGAAGAGCTGCGCTTCTGACGAGGCCGCGCAGCGGCCGACCTCACTCTTCACGAGGCTGCGAAGCAGCCGACCTCACTGCTCGGCTACACTCGTCGGCCACGCCGCGCGCCGCAGCCAGCATGACCGAGCCCGTACAGAACCACTTCATCCGCCAGATCATCGTCAACGACCGCGCCGCCGGAAAGCACGACGGCCACGTTGCGACGCGCTTTCCGCCCGAGCCGAACGGCTATCTGCACCTCGGCCACGCGAAATCGATCTGCCTCAACTTCGGTCTCGCGCGCGAGTTCGCCGGCAATTGCGACCTGCGCTTCGACGACACGAATCCGGCGAAGGAAGAGCAGGAGTACGTCGATGCGATCAAGGCCGACGTCAACTGGCTCGGCTTCGAGTGGAACAACCTGCGCCACACGTCCGATTACTTCGAGGTGCTCTACCTCTGCGCCGAAAAACTCGTGCGCGATGGCCACGCGTTCGTCTGCGATCTCTCGGCCGACGAAGTGCGCGCGACCCGCGGCACGCTGACCGAGCCCGGCCAGAACTCGCCGTATCGCGACCGCAGCGTCGAGGAGAATCTCGATCTTTTCCGTCGCATGCGCGCTGGCGAGTTCGACGACGGCGCGCGCACGCTGCGCGCGAAGATCGACATGGCGTCCGGCAACATCAACATGCGCGATCCGACGATCTACCGGATCAGGAAGCTCACGCACCAGAACACCGGCGATACGTGGAAGATCTACCCGATGTACGACTACGCGCACTGCGTGTCGGACGCGGTCGAGGGCATCACGCATTCGCTCTGCACGCTCGAGTTCGAGGATCACCGGCCGCTCTACGACTGGTTCCTCGATCAGCTCGATGTCGAGAATCACACCGAGCTCCTCGAGCCGATGCGCCGGGCCGGCCTCGCCGGCACGCCGAGCCGGCCGCAGCAGATCGAGTTCGCGCGCGGCAATCTCGATTACACGGTCATGTCGAAGCGCAAGCTCATGGCGCTCGTCAACGAGAACCTCGTCGACGGCTGGGACGATCCGCGCATGCCGACTCTGGCGGGCGTCCGCCGCCGCGGCTTTCCGCCGGCCGCGATCCGCGCGTTCTGGGAGCGCGCAGGCGTTACCAAGCAGAACTCGGTGATCGAGTTCAGCGTGCTCGAAGGGAGCGTGCGCGAAGTGCTCGATGCGAGCGCGCCGCGCCGCATGGCCGTGCTCGATCCTCTGAAGCTCGTCATCACGAACCTCGACGCCGCGCACGACGAGACGATCGAGTTCGCGAACCATCCGAAGAATGCCGAGCTCGGCTCGCGGCGCGTGCCGCTGTCGCGCGAGATCTGGATCGAGCGCGACGACTTCGCCGAGATTCCGCCGAAAGGATTCCATCGACTCGTGCCGAACGGCGAGGTGCGGCTTCGCAATGTCGGCATCGTGCGTTGCGTCGACGTCGTCAAGAATCCCGATGATTCCGTCGCGGAAGTGCATTGCACGCTCGATCTCGAGACGCGCCACGGCATGCCGGGCGCCGATCGCAAGGTGAAAGGCACGATTCACTGGGTCAGCGGCAAGCACGCGATCGCGGCCGAGGTACGCCTTTACGATCGGCTGTTCACGGTGGCCGATCCCGACGATACGAGCGACGGCAAGACGTACGCCGAGCATTTGAACCGCGATTCGAAGCGCATCGTGAGCGCGTGGCTCGAGCCTTCACTTGCGGACGCGACGCCGGAGAGCAACGTGCAGTTCGAGCGGCTCGGGTATTTCGTCGCTGACCGGCACGATCATTCGCGCGCAAAGCCGGTGTTCAACAGGACAGTGACGCTGCGCGATTCGTACGCGCCGCGCTGAGTCGCGGCATTTCACGCTCGCCCGCCTTTACCCTCTCCCGCTTGCGGGAGAGGGGAAAATCCAGTCAGCCGCGCGCCTTCAGCACAGCCGGGTCGGGATTCATGATCCGCAAGTAATGCCGATCGAACGCCGCGAGCTGACTCTCAAGCTCCGAATACGGCCCCGGCTCCCACGCATTCGAAACGACGCCGCGGTGCGCGTTCTCGCAAAGCTCCCAGTCCTGCCGGTTCGTGATGTCCCAGAACTCGACGGCCGGCATCGGATCGAAACCTGGCGCCGCGATCGCGTCCGGATGGAAGAACCACTCGCAGACGACGCGCGTGTGCTCGCGCGAAACCGGCAGCGCGCGGTGCAGCATGACGTAGTCCGGATGGAACGAAATGAATCCGCTCGGAAACACCGTGTAGTAATAGACGCGCGCACGCTCCTCGGCAGACAGCGCCGCGAACGGCGCGGCGCAACGCGCGCCGCCGATCGTCATGCTGCCTTCGGGATTCGTCATCCACATCGGGCCGCCGAGTACCGAGCCTTCGTCGAGATCGTTCTCGCTGTTGCGGAACGGCGTCAGCTTGTTGAGCTGCGGGTGCACCGTCGGGCAGTGATAGCACTCGCTGAAGTTGTGGAAGATCAGCTTCCAGTTCGCATCGATTTCATAGACCTTGCGATGCGCGGCCTTGAGCTCGTCGGCCTTGCGATGCGCGAACTTGCCGACCAGCGCAGGCAGCGCATCGGCGAACGGTTGCGGCTGGCGCGCGAGATTGATGAAAACGAAGCCTTGCCAGATCTCGAGCGCGACCGGATGCAGCGGATAGTCGCCCGTTTTGAACTCTGCGACGTCCATCATCGTCGGCACCGCGCGAAGCGCGCCGTCGAGGCCGTACGTCCACGCGTGATACGGGCACTGGATCGTCGCGCCGAGCGTGCCCGAAGCCTCGCGGCACAGGCGGCTGCCGCGATGGCGGCAATGGTTGTGGAACGCGCGCACGTTGCCGGCGCCGTCGCGCAGCACGATCACGCTTTCGTGATCGAGCTCGAACAGGAAATACGCGCCGGGCTTGTCGAGCGCCGAGACGTGCCCGACGAGCAGCCACGACTTGTAGAAAACGCGCTCGCGCTCCGCGCGGAACATGTCGTCGGAAACGAAGTACTCGCGCGGCAGCGTGTGCTGGCCGAAGGACGTGCGTGCTTTCATGCGCGTACTTTACTCCGCCGCCGCAGCGGCCGCCTCAGGCCGCGCCGTCAAAATCGTATTCGAAGTCGTAGAAGTGCTTGCCGCCCTCGGCGATCACGATGCCCATTTTTCCGCTGAGCCCCGCGAGCTCACCGGTGCCGGAATCGGGCACGACGATGATCTCGAGCCGCGGCGCGCCGCGCGTCATCGTCGCGAAATGCTGCAGCACGAACGTGCCGCGCCGCCCGCCGAGCGTGCCGACGACTTTCTCGATCGCGACGTAGCCGGCCGAGCCCTGCGTGCCGGTCATCGCGGTCAGCATCTCGCCTTTCGACGCAGCCTCGAGATCGCCGTGATAGTGCTTGTCGAGCGACATGCGGCCGCGCGCGGCGCCGTCGTCGCTGTCGTCGAATGCGAGCGCCACCGGCGCGAGCTTGACGTCGAACGGGCCTTTCGCGTGCTCGGTCATTGCGAACTCCCTGCCTGGGTGATGGAAGCGGCCAACTCTATCGGATGACGGTGACGCTCTGCCCGCTCAACCCGGCAGCCGGGCGAGCTCCAGCGCCGCGATGCCGCGCATCAGCCGAAAGCCGAGATAGCAATGCGATCCGCACGGCATCAGACCCGCATTCTCGAACGTGCGCAGGTACCACGACGGCGCGCGCGGGATGTAGCCTTTGCGATCGCCCGCGACATCGTCGCGGCTTGTGAACAGCTCTAGGAACGCGACGCCTTCGAGCATGTCCGAAATGCCGGCGAGGCCGGCGCGGATTTCGGCGGGTTTCAGGTAATGCAGCACGTCGCTGCAGACGATGAGATCGAAGCGCCGGTCGAGGCGCAGCGTCGCGAGATCGCCGAAGCGCGCGAGCCCGATGTTGCGGCTCTTGCCGTAGCGCCTGACGACATACTCGCTCGCGTCGAGCCCGCGATAATCGACGCGCGGCCGCAGCAGACGGAGCGGCGCCCGCCACGGCGCCTCGCCGCAGCCGACGTCGAGCACGCTTTCGACCGGGCGGCCGAGGTAGTACTCGGCGACCGCGACGGTAAGCGCGACCTTGCGCTTGAGCTCGTTCCTGGATCCCACCGCGTGGCGCGGATGGCGATACCATTTCTCGAAATACGCGTGGTCATAGACCTTCGGCATGATGGGTTCCGCGAAACGTCATGCCGGCATCGTAACCGGCCGGAGTCAGCCATGAGCACCGAACCCGAAAAGCGCGCGCCGTTTCCGCCGTTCACGCGCGAGAGCGCAATCCAGAAAGTCCGCGCGGCCGAGGATGCGTGGAACTCGCGCGATCCCGAGCGCGTGTCGAAGGCGTATACGCTCGACAGCCGCTGGCGCAATCGCGCGGAGTTCATTTCGGGCCGCGAGGCGATCGTCGCGTTCCTCACGCGCAAGTGGGCGAAGGAGCTCGAATACCGCCTGATCAAGGAGCTCTGGGCGACCGCCGACGACCGCATCGCCGTGCGCTTCGCGTACGAATGGCACGACGATTCTGGCCAGTGGTACCGCTCGTACGGCAACGAGAACTGGGCGTTCGACGAGAACGGCCTGATGCGCCAGCGCCATGCGAGCATCAACGATCTTCCGATCGCCGAATCGGCACGGCTCTATCGCTGGCCGGCGGGCGCGCGTCCGGCCGATCATCCCGGCCTGTCTGACCTCGGGCTTTAGCCGCCGACACGCGCGGGCCACGCCTTGCGGAGCCGCGTGAACGCTTCGCCGATCGCGCGCTCGTCGATCGCGCCGTAGCCGAACGCGAACCCGTGCCGCGCCGGCGTACCGATGTAGAGGCCGCGCAGCACGAACATGCCGACGTCGTGCCGTCGCGCAAGATCGATCAGCGCGGGCACATCGGCCGATCGCGACGCGAATGCCGACAGATGCAGGCCCGCGATGCTCGGGATCGGCTCGACCCATTGCCCGAACGCGTCGGTCAGGTGCCGCAGCAGCGTCTCGCGCCGCGCGGCATAAACCGCCCGCATGCGGCGCACGTGCCGCGCCATGTGGCCTTCGGCGATGAACGCGGCGAGCGTGTCCTGCTCGATGACCGGCGAATGCCAGTCCGCGTCGCGCTTCGCCGCGATCAGCGCGCGCTGCGCCCACGGCGGCGCGACGACGTAGCCGAGCCGGATCGAAGGAAACAGGCTCTTCGAGAACGTGCCGACGTAGAACACGCACGCAGCGCGATCGAGCGTCTGCAGCGCATCGAGCGGCCGGCCGCCGAAACGGAACTCGCCGTCGTAGTCGTCCTCGACGACGACCGCGCCGTTCGTCGCGGCGAAATCGAGCAGCGCTGCGCGACGGCGCGCCGACATCGCGCAGCCGAGCGGGAACTGATGCGACGGCGTCACGTAGATGACGCGTGCCTCGCGCGGCAATCTTCTCGACGACGAGCCCTTCGCCGTCGACGCGCACCGGCACGAGCTTCGCGCCGTGCGCCGCGAATGCGGTGCGGAACGGCGGATAGCCCGGATCCTCGACCGCGACGACCGTGCGGCCCGGCGTGACGAGGATGCGCGCGATCAGGTCGAACGCCTGCTGCGCGCCGGACGTGACGACGATGTCGTCGGCCGCGCAGGCGACCGCGCGCGCGAACGACACGTGCTTCGCAATGCTCTCGCGAAGCGCCGGCTGTCCGCGCGGCGGCGCGTACGTCGCGCGCGTCTTCGCGATCGCACGCACCGCGCGCGAGGCGAGTCGGCGCCAGATCGCGAACGGGAACAGCGTCGCATCCGGAATGCCGAGCGCGAAGTCGAACCGCGGCGGCGGCTGCGGCGGCAGCACGAACGTCGGTGGCGGATCGCGCCAGTGCGGCGTGAGCCGGCGCTCGTCGGCGGCTTCGACCGGCGCCGGCGTCGCCTCGGCGCGACGCGGCAGCATGCTCGCGACATAGACGCCGGAACCGCGCCGCGCAGCGACGTAACCTTCACCGAGCAAGAGGTCGTACGCGGCGACGGCCGTGTTGCGCGACAACGCGTAGGCGTCGGCCAGCTTTCGCGTCGAAGGCAGGCGAAGGCCCGGCTTCAGACGGCCGTCGAGGATCGCCGCGCGCAGCTGCCCGTGCAGCGCCCGCAGCAGACCGCGCGAATCGCGCGCCGGCAGGACGATCGGGAACTCGAAAACTGGATCCATAAAAATAGTCGTTTCTGGACCTCGTTGCGGTCCACTCTACGCGTTATCGTAGCGGCGTGTCAGTGGGCGACTACAAACGCGGAGCAACCAGTGATCGATTTCTTTTTCTCGCCGACGCCGAACGGACTCAAGGTGAAGCTCTTTCTCGAGGAGGCTGAGCTGCCGCACCGCATCGTGCCGGTGAGCCTCAGCCGCGGCGAGCAGTACAAACCCGAGTTCGTGCGGATCTCGCCGAACAGCAAGATTCCAGCGATCGTCGACTACGCGCCAGCGGGCGGCGGCGAGCCGCTGCCGATCTTCGAGTCCGGCGCGATCCTGATCTATCTCGCCGAGAAGACCGGCCGCTTCCTCCCGACGAGCGCACGCGCGCGGCTCGAAGTCATGCAGTGGCTCTTCTGGCAGGTCGGCGGCCTCGGCCCGATGGCCGGGCAGATCGGCCACTTCAACGTGTTTGCGCCGGAAAAGGTGCCGTACGCGATCGATCGCTTCACGCGCGAAGTGCACCGCCTCTACGGCGTGCTCGATCGCCGGCTCGCGGGACGCGAATACATCGTCGACGATTTTTCGATCGCCGACATGGCTGCGTATCCGTGGATCGTGCCGCACGCGCCGCACGGCCAGGTGCTCGAAGACTTTCCGGACTTGAAGCGCTGGTTCGAAACGATGCGCGACCGGCCCGGCACGCGCGCGACGTACGACGGCGTCGTCGACGTGTATTCCAACAACAAGCGCACACTGAGCGATGAAGAGCGGCGCGTGCTGTTCGGACGCGTCGCCGAAACGGCTGCCTGAACTTCGAGGAAAAAACGATGATGACCTTGATCGCATTCCCGAACGATCCGATGGGCCTCACGTCGTACCTGCCCGCGCGCGCGATCGGTCACGGCACGGTGCCATGGGTGCCGCTTTCTCCCGGCAAATCGTTCAAGCCGCTGCGGTTCCTGCGCGACGATCGCGGCTTCGTCGAGCTGCTACGGCTCGATCCCGGCGAGGAGATTCCGCGGCACCGCCACACGGGCGAAGTGCACGCGCTGAATCTCGAAGGCTCTCGGGAGCTCAACACCGGCGAGATCATCGGGCCCGGCGACTACGTCTACGAGCCGGCTGGCAACGTCGATTCGTGGAAGGTCGTCGGCGATGTGCCGCTCGTCGTACTCGTCGTCGTGACGGGAGCGGTCGAATATCTCGATGCGCACGGCAACGTCACGAAGCGCTACACGGCACAGACGCTGAGCGATCTCTACGACGCGTATTGCCGCGCGCGCGGGGTCGGGATTCGAGATCTGGTCGAATAGGCGCCGGCGAATGCCGCCACTTGACGGCGCACGATATTTCCATAATCATGGAACTATGAAAACGGATGACGCGCTGGCCGCGCTCGCGGCGCTTTCGCAGCGGACACGGCTCGAGATCTTTCGACATCTCGTCGAGGCGGGCCCCGACGGCGCGCAGGTCGGCGCCATCGCCGAAGCGCTCGCCGTTCCGGCTCCGACGCTCTCGTTCCATCTCAAGGAACTGAGCCATGCGGAGCTCGTTTCAGGCCGGCAGGAAGGCCGTTTCGTCCGCTACACCGCGAACTTCGACGCGATGAACGGCCTCGTCGCGTATCTCACCGAGAACTGCTGCCGCGGCCAGCCGGACCTTTGCGGTCCTGTCTGCGCACCGAAGAAGTCCTCGCCCCGTCGCAGGAGGATTCCCGCATGAAACGCTTCCACGTCCACGTTTCGGTCAACGATCTCGCGGCAAGCATCCGCTTCTATTCGACGATCTTCAGCGCCGCGCCGACGGTCGAGAAGGACGACTACGCGAAATGGATGCTCGAGGATCCACGCATCAACTTCGCGATTTCGAAGCGCGGCGAGAAGGCCGGCGTCAACCACCTCGGCCTGCAGGTCGATGCCGCCGAGGAGCTCGCGGCGCTGCGTCGACAGGTGGCTTCTGCCGAGATCGCAGCCGAAGACGAGCCGGCCGCCGAATGCTGTTACGCGCTGTCGGACAAGTACTGGATCGAGGATCCGCAAGGCGTCGCGTGGGAAACGTTCCACACGCTCGGCGACATCCCGATGTTCGGCAAGGACTCGACGGAGGCCGCGCCGGCGTCCGCCTGTTGCGCGCCGAAGACCGTGGAAACCGCTCCGGCAAAGTGCTGCGCGCCGGCCTGAGCGCCGCGCACGGGAAGGAACTGCGCGATGTCTCTGCCGACCTACAACATCCTGTTCCTCTGCACGGGCAATTCGGCGCGCTCGATTCTCGCCGAAGCCATCGCGAACAACCTTTCGACCGGCGGCGCACGGTTCCGTGCCTATTCCGCCGGAAGCATGCCGAAGACGCACCCGCACGCGATGGCGCTCGAGCTTCTGCGCAAGAATCACATCTCGACGGAAGGCCTGCGCAGCAAGTCGTGGGATGAGTTCGAGAAGCCGGGTGCGCCGACGCTCGATTTCGTGTTCACGGTCTGCGATCAGGCTGCGGCTGAGCCGTGTCCGGTGTGGCCGGGACAGCCCATGACGGCACATTGGGGCGTTCCCGATCCCGCGGCGGTCCAGGGCACCGACGACGAGAAGCGCCGCGCGTTCTTCGGGGCGTTCGTTGCGCTGCGCCGGCGCATCGAGCTCTTCGCCAATCTTCCGATCGGATCGCTCGACAAGCTCGCGCTGCAGGAACGCGTGCGCGAGATCGGCAGCCAATGAGCATCACGCGGCGCGCGATCGCCGAATCCATTGCAACGGCGTTGCTTCTCGCGATCGTCGTCGGCTCCGGCGTCATGGGCGAGCGTCTTGCGGCCGGCAATGTCGCGATCGCTCTGCTTGCAAACTCGCTCGCGACCGGCTGCGGGCTCGCAGCGCTGATCGTCACGTTCGCGCCGATCTCCGGCGCGCACATGAACCCGGTCGTCACGCTCGCGCTCGCGATCCGCGGCGATCATGCGTGGCGCGAAGTGCCCGCCTACGTCGCGGCGCAGTTCGCTGGCGCGATCGCCGGCGTGTGGGTCGCGCACGCGATGTTCGCAATGCCGATCATCGAATGGTCGACGAAGCCGCGCAGCGGCCTCGCGCAAGCGTTCTCGGAAGCGATCGCGACGTTCGGCCTCGTCATCATCGTCCTCCGCGGCGCACGGCAGCGGCCGGATTCGGTCCCGTGGACCGTCGCGTGCTACATCACGGCCGCCTATTGGTTCACCGCGTCGACGTCGTTCGCGAATCCCGCGGTGACGCTTGCGCGCGCGATGACCGACAGTTTCGCCGGTATCGCCCTCGTCCACGTTCCCGGATTCTGGGCCGGCCAGGTGGCCGGTGCCGCGCTTGCGCTCGTGACGGATCGCATGCTCGGACGCGCACAGATCAGCGCCAGCCGGAGCTGATCGGATAGCGCCGGTTGCGCCCGAACGCGCGCGTGGTGATCTTCGGGCCCGGCGCCGACTGGCGGCGCTTGTACTCGCTGCCGAGCACGAGCCGCGCGACGCGGCGTACGGTCGCTTCGTCGAAGCCGGCCGCGACGATCTCGGCCTGCGATTCCTCGCGATCGACGAAGCGCTCGAGGATTGCATCGAGCACGTCGTACGGCGGCAGCGAATCCTGGTCGAGCTGGTTGTTGCGAAGCTCGGCCGAGGGCGGCCGGTCGATCACGATCGGCGGAATGACCCAGGCATCGTCGCGTTCGCACGCGTTGCGCCAGCGCGCGAGCGACCAGACGAGCGTCTTGTAGACGTCCTTCAGCGGCGCGTAGCCGCCGCACATGTCGCCGTAGAGCGTTGCGTAGCCAACTGCCATCTCGCTCTTGTTGCCGGTCGAGAGTACGAGCCCGCCGAGCTTGTTCGAGAGCGCCATGAGGAGAACGCCGCGGCAGCGCGCCTGCAGGTTTTCCTCGGTGATGTCCTCGCGTTTTCCGGCGAATACCGGCGCGAGCGTCGCGCGGAACGCCTCGAACGGCTGCTCGATCGGCAGCACGTGGTAGTCGACACCGAGCGTGCGCGCCTGCGATTCGGCTTCGCTGACCGAGAGATCGGACGTGTAACGGCTCGGCATCATGACCGCCGTGCAGCGCTCGGCACCGAGCGCATCGACCGCTAGCGCAAGCGTCAGCGCCGAATCGATGCCGCCCGAAAGGCCAAGCAGCACGCGCGGAAAACCGTTCTTCGTCGACGTAATCGCGGATGCCGCGCGCGATGCCCGCGTAGACGATCGCCTCGACCGAGGTGTCCTCGATCGTCGGCCAGTCGCGTGTGGCGAAGCGGCGCGTAGTCGCGTCGTATTCGGCGAACAGCAGCGCATCGACGAACTGCGGCGCGCGCGCGGCGATGCGGCCGTCGCGCTCGACGAGCAGCGCGCCGCCATCGAAAAGGAGATCGTCTTGGCCGCCGACGACGTTGACGTAGGCGATCGCGATGTCGTTCTCGCGCGCGCGGTGCGCGAGCAGGTCCTCGCGCGTCTTAGCCTGCGGGATGTCGAACGGCGATGCGTTGATGATCATCAGCATGTCGGCGCCGGCGCGCGCCGCGCGTGCGGCCGGTTCCGCTTCCCAGATGTCCTCGCAGACGAGGAGTCCGACGCGCACGCCGTCGATCTCGACGACCTTCGCATCGTGTCCCGGGCGGAAATAGCGCTTCTCGTCGAACACCGTGTAGTTCGGCAGCGCCTGCTTGTGATACGTGACTTCGACCTTGCCGTCGCGCAGCAGGCTGCCGGCGTTGTAGACCTCGCCTTGCGCGTGCGGATGGCCGACATACGCCGCGATGCCGTTCGTTTCGGCGGCAAGCGCGTCGATCTCGCGCGCGCACGCGGCGAGGAAGCTCGGGCGCAGCAGCAGGTCTTCGGGCGGATAGCCGCAGATTGCGAGCTCGGGAAACGCAATCAGCGACGCGCCGCCGTCGCGCGCCTCGGCGAGCAGCGTGCGCATGCGAGCGGCATTTGCCGCGACGGCGCCCACCGGAAAATCCATCTGGGCGAGCGCGAAACGGAGGGTCGGCATGGATCGGATCGGTCAGTGCGGCGCCGGTCCGATATGTGTTTTCGCCGGCTGAAATGCAATGGTAACCGACGCGGCGCAGCGGCGCCGCGTCAGCCCACGACGACGGTGACGGTCGCGGTCGCGGTGCCGCCACGACCGTCGCTGATCGTGTACTGGAACGTTACGGTGCCGGTGAAGCCGCGCTGCGGCTGGTAGTTGATTTCGCCGTTCGTGATCGTCGCGGCGCCGTTCGCCGGCTGCGTCACGCTGATGATCGTCAGCGGATCGCCGTCGGGATCGCTGTCGTTGGCGAGCACGTCGATCAGGACGGGCGTGCTCACCGCGGTCGCGGCGTTGTCGTTGACTGCGACCGGCGGCCGGTTGACCGGCGCCGTGATCGTGATCGTGACGGTCGCACTCGCGGTGCCGCCGCGGCCGTCGTTGATCGTGTAGTTGAACGTGTCGGTGCCGAGCACGCCGGCCGCCGGCGTGTAGACCACCTGATTGCCGACGATCTGCGCGGTGCCGAGCGTCGGCGCGGTCACGCTCTGCACGGTCAGCGGATCGCCGTCGGGATCGCTGTCGTTGGCGATGACGTTGACCGTGACCGGCTGGCCCGATGTCGTCGTCGCCGCGTCGTTGACCGCGACCGGCGGGCGGTTCGGCGGCGGTCCGACCGTGACGGTAACCGTCGCCGTCGCGGTGCCGCCGCGGCCATCGCTGATCGTGTAGTTGAACGTCGCCGTGCCGCCGGCGCCGCTCGCCGGCGGCGTGTATACGACCTGGTTGTTGACGATCGCCGCGGTGCCGAGCGTCGGCGTCGTCACGCTCTGTACGGTCAGCGGATCGCCGTCGGGATCGCTGTCGTTCGCCAGCACGTCGATCGTGACCGGACCACCGGTCGTCGCCGCCGTGTCGTTGACGGCGACCGGCGGGCGGTTCGGCGCGGCGTTGACGGTGATCGTGACGGTCGCGGTCGCAGTGCCGCCGCGGCCGTCGTCGATCGTGTACGTGAACGTATCGGTGCCGGTGAAGCGCGGCGCCGGCGTGTAGGTGACGTTCGTCGCGGTCGCGGAGACGGTGCCGTTCGCCGGCGTCGTGACGCCGACGATCGTCAGCGTGTCGCCGTCGGGATCGCTGTCGTTGGCGAGCACGTTGACGGTGACCGGCTGGCCGGCGACCGTCGTCGCGGTGTCGTTGACTGCGACCGGCGGGCGATTCGGTTGCGCCGTGATCGTGACCGTGACGCTCGCCGTCGCGCTGCCGCCGCGGCCGTCGCTGATCGTGTAGTTGAACGCATCGACGCCGGAGTAGCCGACCGCCGGCGTGTAGACGATGCTCGTGCCGCTGATCGTTGCCGTGCCGTGCGCCGGCGCGGTGACGGCGCTGATGGAAAGCGGATTGCCGTCGGGATCGCTGTCGTTCGCGAGCACGGCGATCGTTACCGGCGTCGCGAACGCGGTCGTCGCGGTGTCGTTCGCCGCGACCGGCGGGCGGTTCGGCTGCGCGGCGACGAAGACCGTGACGGCGGCCGAGCTCGTGCCGCCGTGGCCGTCGTCGATCGTGTACGTGAAGCGAGCGGTGCCCGAGAAGCCCGGCGCCGGCGTGAACACGAGCGTCGTGCCGTTGATCGAGACACTGCCGGCCGCCGGCTGCGTGAAGCTCGCGATCGTCAGCGCGTTGCCATCGGGATCGCTGTCGTTCGCGAGCACGTTGATCGTGACACGCTGGCCGAACGTCGTGGTCGCGTTGTCGGGCACGGCCTGCGGCGCGCGGTTCGGCGCGCCCGACACCGTGATCGCGACGTTCGCGCTCGCGACGCCGCCCTTGCCGTCGCCGATCGTGTAGCGGAACGTGTCGGTGCCGGTGAAGTTCGCGCCGGGCGTGTAGACGATCGTCGTGCCGGTGATCGCCGCGATGCCGTGCGCGGGCTGCGTCACCGCGCCGATCGCCAGCGCGTCGCCATCGGGATCGCTGTCGTTCTGCAGCACCGGGATCGCGACCGAGCTTCCGTCGGCGACGCTCGCGCTGTCGTTCTGCGCGATCGGGAAATGGTTCGTGTAGTTCTTCGGGCTCCGCGTCGTCGTGACGTTCTCGGTCTTGCGCGTGCGATACGACTCGACGTTGCGCGGATGCGCGCTCGACGGGCGAGCGAGCGAGCGCGAGATCCACGCGGGATCTTCGAGCTGGCTGGTCGGCACGAACGAGCCGTGCGCGCCGAACTCGTAGCGAATGTAGAACGCGACGCGATCGTCGCTCTGGTCCTGATCGAGGCTGCCGCGTTTTTGGATGTGCTCGGCGAGCCCCGACAAGCCCCAGCCGCGCGTGCCGAGCGGCGTGTCGACGCCGAGCGAAAGCGTGTTCGCGCTCGCGCCGCCGCTGCCGCTCTGATAGCCGAAGCCGCCGTGCAGGCGCGTCGACGTCGCTTCGAAGAAATGGCTCGCCTGGAAGCCGACTTCGGTGCCGTAGGGTTTGCGGTCGAACACGCTTTCGGTGGTCGTCGTGAGGACCTGCGTGTAGTCGCCGATGTCGTCGGTGCCGTTGATCGTCTGCAGCGCGTTCGCGAGCGAGGTATCCGAGCGGCGCGCACTGCTGACGCCACCGGCGAGGTACGCCTCAGCCGAGAACGCGCGGCGCTCGATGCCGAAGCCGACGGTCGCTTTTCTGTCGCGATCGCCGTTCTGGTCGAGCGCGAAGCTGAGCCGCGCGACGGTCGCCTCGTCGGGATGCGCGCGGGCGTAAAGCGCGTCCATGCCCCAGAGCCAGTTGAAGTCGCCCTGAAAGCCGCCGGCGCCGCTCTGGTCCCACCAGAGCTGGCCGACCGCGGCGCGCTCGTTATTGCGCGCGAAGACGCCCATCAGCTGGCCTTCGCTGTGGCCATCCTCGTTGACGCCGAGCGAGACGCTCGCATCGTTGCCGACATACGACAACGGGACCGAGGGATTCGTGACCGACGGCGTGCCGTCGTTCTGATCAGGCCAGGGTGGCGCCGCAGACGCGACCGTGAGCGCCGCAACGAGCGGCGCGACGATGAAACGACGCATTCCCCATCTCCCCCAACGCCCTTGCCGGCGTCCCCAACTATGCTAATCCGGGAGAAACGCGAAAAGCAGCAAAACTCTGACATCCGTCGCGCGAATGCGGCGGATCTTTACGTAGGAAAACGCCTGCGCCGTTCAGGTTCGGCGGTCAGTGCTTCATGCGCGCGGCGATCGTCGTGCCGAGATCGGCCGGCGACTTCACCGTCGTGACGCCGGCCTTCTCGAGCGCGGCGAACTTCGCGGCGGCCGTGCCCTTGCCGCCGGAGATGATCGCGCCGGCGTGGCCCATGCGCTTGCCCGCCGGCGCCGAGGCGCCCGGCGATGAACGACGACGACCGGCTTCGTCACGTATTCCTTGATGAACTCGGCCGCTTCTTCTTCGGCGCTGCCGCCGATCTCGCCGACCATGATGATGCCTTCGGTCTGCGCATCGTCCTGGAACAGCTTGAGGCAGTCGATGAAGTTCAGGCCGTTGATCGGATCGCCGCCGATGCCGATGCACGGTCGATTGGCCGAGGCCGACGTTCGTCGTCTGGAACACGGCTTCGTAGGTCAGCGTGCCCGAGCGCGAGACGATGCCGACCTTGCCGGGCTTGTGGATGTGGCCCGGCATGATGCCGATCTTGCATTCGCCCGGCGTGATGATGCCGGGGCAGTTCGGGCCGATCAGCACGCGTTTCCGGATATCTCTTCAGCACGTTCTTGACGCGCAGCATGTCGAGCACCGGGATGCCTTCGGTGATCGCGACGATGACGCGGATGCCGGCGTCGGCCGCTTCCAGGATCGCGTCGGCCGCGAACGGCGGCGGCACGAAGATCATCGACGCGTCGGCGCCGGTGTCGTTCGACCGCGTCCTGCACCGTGTTGAACACCGGCAAGCCGATGTGCAGCGGTGCCGCCCTTGCCCGGCGTGACGCCGCCGACGAGCTTGGTGCCGTAATCGAGCGCCTGCTCGGAGTGGAACGTGCCCTGCTGGCCGGTGAAGCCCTGGCAGATGACCTTCGTGTTCTTGTTGACCAGAACGCTCATTGCGCCTCCTTTGAATGCTCGGTGGGCCAAGTGCCCACCTTATGGATTGCTAGGGCGGGCCTCGGCCCACCGCTTTGTACGCGGCCTTCCTTACCGCCGCGACGGCTTTCTTGCGCCGCGTCGTTGAGATCGTCTGCCGGCGTGATCTTCAAGCCCGGAGTTGGCGAGCAGTTCGCGGCCCTTCTCGACGTTCGTGCCTTCGCAGGCGCACGACGACCGGAATCTTGAGCCCGACTTCCTTGACCGCGGCGATGATGCCCTCGGCGATCAGGTCGCAGCGCACGATGCCGCCGAAGATGTTGACGAGGATCGCGCGCACCTTGTCCGACGACAGGATCAGCTTGAACGCCTCGGTGACGCGCTCCTTGGTCGCGCCGCCGCCGACGTCGAGGAAGTTCGCCGGCTCGCCGCCGGCGAGCTTGATCACGTCCATCGTCGCCATCGCCAGGCCGGCGCCGTTGACCATGCAGCCGATGTTGCCGTCCATCGTGACGTAGTTGAGGTTGTGCTTGCGCCGCGACCGCCTCGGTCGTGATCTTCCTGCGAGTCGTCGCGCATCGCGGCGAGCTTCGGCTGGCGGAACTCGGCGTTGTCGTCCGAGTTGACCTTGCCGTCGAGCGCGACAGGTCGCCGGTCGTCACGATCGCCAGCGGATTGAGCTCGACCAGCGACAGATCCTTGTCGTTGAACAGCTTGTACAGGCCGAGCATGATCTTGGTCAGCTGGTTGGCCTGCTTGGCGTTCAGGCCCATCGCGAAGCGAGCTTGCGGCACTGGTACGGCTGCAGGCCCTGCACGAAGTTCGACTTCGAGCGTGTGGATGTCTTCCGGATTCTCGCGCGCGACCTGCTCGATGTCGACGCCGCCGCGCGCCGAGGCGATGAACGCGACCGCCTTGCGTGGCGCGGTCGACGAGTACCGAAAGATACAGTTCCTTGGCGATGTCGCTGGCTTCGCTGATCAGCACCACGTTGACCGGCAGCGCGCGGCCGCCGGACTGGTAGGTCGTCATGCTTCGTGCCGAGCATCGCCGCCGCGGCGGCCTTCACGTCGTCGAGCGTCTTGCACCAGCTTGACGCCGCCGGCCTTGCCGCGGCCGCCGGCGTGGATCTGCGCCTTGACGACCCACTGCGTCGCCGCCGAGCGCTTGCGCGGCCTCGACCGCCTGTTCCGGCGTCGAGGCGACCTTGCCGGCCGGCACCGGGATGCCGTAGTCGGCGAACAATTGCTTGGCCTGGTATTCGTGGAAATTCATGCGGGCACCTTCAGACGGGGACGCGCTCGCAGCGGCGGAAACGACACGCCACGACGCACCGATCGGGAAGCGGCTCGCCGTCGGGCGGCCGCGCGGCGCGTATTCTCGGCGGAAGCGTGGCGAAATCAAAACACGGTCGCGCGATCACGGAACATTGCGGTCCGACGGCGCAGCATGCCTCGCGGCGAGTGCCCGAAAGGCGGTCGCCGGAAGCCGGTTTTCCGGCGCCGACCGGCTTTCCGCTAACTGAAGTCATGCAAAACAGTCGACTACGTCACATTTTTCGAAACTACCTGCTATAGTGCCGCCAGGCGAGGGACCTACGTGATCGCGGAACGGTGGGCGCGGGCACGACCGATCCCGGCGATATCACCCGGCGCGAACTCTATTTCTTCAATCTGTTCCGCTGCCTCGAGGCGATCGTCTACGCGGCGCTCGTCTTCAGCCCGCTCGCAGTTCGACCTGGTCCGGCTGACCCATCCGGCGCTCGGCCAGCTGGTCGCGCTCGCGTATCTGCTCGTTGCGCTGTCGATGCTCGTCGGCACCGACCGCATGCGCGCGCAGCTCGCGACCGGCATGCAGCGTCGGCCTCGTCGCTCGACATCGTCGCGACGGCCTCGCTGATCCTCGATCGCGCTCCGGGACACAACGTCATCGCGATGCTGCTGCTCGTCAACGTCGGCGCCGGCGCACTGCTGCTGCCGCCGCGCCGCGCCGTTCTTCTTCGCCGCGCTCGCGACGATCGGCGTCATCGCGCCAGTCGTTCGTACGGCCGAACTTCATCGACAACGTCAGCGGCGTCAGCCTGTCCGAAGCGGGCCTGCTCTCGGTCGCGCTACTTCGCGATCGCCGCGCTGTGCTTCTTCCTCGGCAACCAGATGCGCGAGACCGAGGCGCTCGCCGAGCAGCGCGGCATCGACCTGGCAACCTCGCGCAGATCAACGAACTGATCATCCGCGCATGAAGACCGGCGTGCTGCTCGTCGACGACGCCAACCACGTCCAGCGCTCGAACGAAGCCGCCTGGGACCTGATCGGCAATCCGATCGCCGAACCAGCGCGAGCTCGGCACGTCGCGCCGGAGCTGTCGCGCCGCCTCTACCACTGGCGCCATTCCGGCAAGACCGATCAGACCGCCGTCGCGCTCGCGGCCGACGTGCCCGAGGTGATTCCGCGCTTCACGCGCCTCGCCGCCGAACGACGACGCGAACGTGCTGATCTTCCTCGACGACACGTCGCTGCTGTCGCGCCGCGCCGAGGAGCTGACGCTGTCCTCGCTCGGCCGTCTGTCGGCGTCGATCGCGCACGAGATCCGCAATCCGCTCGCGGCGATCAGCTACTCGGCGCAGCTGCTCGCCGAATCGCCGAAGCTCGAACCCGAGCGACAAGCGCCTGGTCGAGATCATCAACAACCACTGCACGCGCGTGAACGACGATCGTCGAGAACATCCTGCAGCTCTCGCGGCGCGAACGCTCGCGGCCGGAGAGCGTCGACCTCGACGCGTGGGTGCTCGCACTTCGTCGAGGACTACAAGCAGTCGAACGATCTCGGCGACGATCAGCTGCGCGCCGTGACGCAGAACCGCCGCATCGAAGCGATGGTCGATCCGCAGCACCTGCAGCAGGTCGCGTGGAACCTCGTGCAGAACGCGCTGCGCTACGGTCGCCTGCCGAACGAGCCGGCGCGCGTCACGGTCGCGGCGCGCCTTGCGACCGACAAGGGGCCGCCGATGATCGAAGTCATCGACCGCGGGCCGGGCATTCCGCCGAAGGTCGCGGGACAGATCTTCGAACCGTTCTTCACGACGCACGAATACGGCACCGGCCTCGGCCTGTATCTCGCCCGGCAGATGTCGCGAGGCGAACCAGGCGACGCTCGAATACGTCCCGGTCGCGGGCGGCGGCAGCTGCTTCCGCATCACGTTGACGCCGCGCTGGCGCGCTGCTCGCGGCCCGGATCGCCGCACAATCGGCCTGATGCGCGCCGCGAAATGCATGCCCCGTGCCATACTTTGCGTTGGCGCACGCCACGCTTTAACCTTGCAGCAGCAAACCCCTGATTTCGCCACCGCATGAGCAAGCAATACGCACTGGTCATCGACGACGAACGCGACATCCGCGAGCTGCTCACGCTCACGCTCGGCCGCATGGGTCTGCGTCGTCGATACCGCGGCAACGTCGCCGAGGCGCGCCAGCGGCTGGCCGAGCGCCACTACGCGCTGTGCTTCACCGACATGCGCCTGCCCGACGGCTCCGGCCAGGAAATCGTCGAGCTGATCGCCTCGCAGTATCCCGAAACGCCGGTCGCGATGATCACCGCGTACGGCAACGTCGATGCGGCGGTCAACGCGCTGAAGGCCGGCGCGTTCGACTTCGTCTCCAAGCCGGTCGACATCAGCGTGCTGCGCCGGCTCGTGCAGACGGCGCTGCAAGCTCTCCGAGGAAAAGAAGCCGAGCCAGACGGCGAGCAGCAGCAGCTGATCGGCGACTCGGCGCCGATGCAGGAGCTGCGCGCGACGATCAGCAAGCTCGCGCGCAGCCAGGCGCCGGTCTACATCAGCGGCGAATCCGGCGTCGGCAAGGAGCTCGTCGCGCGCCTGATCCACGAGCAGGGCCCGCGCGCCGGCGCGCCGTTCGTGCCGGTCAACTGCGGCGCGATTCCGTCCGAGCTGATGGAGAGCGAGTTCTTCGGCCACAAGAAGGGCAGCTTCACCGGCGCGCACGCCGACAAGGACGGCCTGTTCCAGGCCGCGCAACGGCGGCACGCTGTTCCTCGACGAAGTCGCCGAGCTGCCGATGCACATGCAGGTGAAGCTGCTGCGCGTGATCCAGGAAAAAGCCGTGCGCCCGATCGGCGGCGCGCGCGGAGCTGCCGGTCGACGTGCGCATCCTGTCGGCGACGCACAAGAACCTCGCGCAGCTCGTCGAAGCTCGGCTCGTTCCGCCAGGACCTTTTCTACCGCATCAACGTGATCGAACTGCGCGTGCCGCCGCTGCGCGAGCGCCGCGAGGACATTCCGAAGCTCGCCGCGCGCGTGCTCGAGCGCCTTTCGCAAGGCACCGGCGCACCGCCCGCGCGGCTCGCGCCCGACGCGCTGGAGGCGCTCCTTACCTTCGACTTCCCCGGCAACGTGCGCGAACTCGAGAACGTGCTCGAGCGCGCCGTCGCGCTGTGCGAGGCCGGCAACATCACGGCCGAGGACCTGCGCCTTGCGCCGCGCGCCGGCGTCGCCGCGGAGGCCATCGAGCCCGCGTACTCACCCGAGCCTGCGGCCGCGCGCAGTTTCCCAAGCATGCCGCCACCGCGGTCGCCGACGCCGTTTCCGGGCTCCGCTGCGCCCGAGCGCATGGACGATGAGTTCTCCGGCGATCTCGCCGCTGCCGTCGCCGAGACCGAGCGCGCGGCGATCATGAAGGCGCTCGAGGCGACGCGCTGGAATCGCACGGCGGCCGCCAAGCAGCTCGGACTGACACTGCGGCAGCTGCGCTACCGGCTCGAAAAGCTCGGCATCGAATAAACTGAGAATCTCGACACCTTCTATACAAATTGGCATGGTTCCTGCTGCCTCTTGATCGGGGATTCAGGGGCATGTCATGTCAAAACAAGCACAAAAAGGCTTTCACTTTGATTGAGCTGATGATCGTCGTGGCGATCATCGCGATCCTTGCCGCGATCGCGCTGCCCGCGTATCAGGACTACCTTGTCCGCGCGCAGGTGACCGAAGGCGTCAGCCTCGCGACCGGCGCGCGCGCGGCCGTATGGGATTTCGTTTCGCAAACGGGTCGCCTGCCGCCGAACAATGCCTCCGCCGGCCTGCCCGCTGAGCACGAGCATCCCGGCAAGTACGTCGCTTCCGTCGACGCGACCGGCGGCATCATCACGGTTGCGTACGGCGGCGATGCGAACGCGGCAATCCTCGGCCAGACGCTGCTGCTCTCACCGTTTACGCGCGGCGGCAGCATCGAGTGGTCGTGCAGCAGCACAACGCTCTCGGGCAAATACCTACCGACGTCCTGCCGGTAAACCCGCCTGGCGCGCACCGCCGCGCCAGTTCACAACTGCCAAAGTTCGTCATTTCCTGACAGGCGCTGCCCGCCTGAGCCTTCCGTCGCGTTCGGTCGGACCAAGAGCGTTATCGAGTTCACACTCGTGTCCGAAATTGGGTGTCATATCGGGTGGTACGGAGCTTGCACCTACCCTCCTGACTTCGGGTGGGGGGATCCGCACCTCGGTTCAGCGGCCTCTTTAGGCTTGCCGTCCGGAGCCAAAAGGGGCGTTTTCTACTTTGTCAGCAGTCAAACCAACAGAAGAGGGTTTCCAAATGAACGTCAAGCAGATGCAGGGCTTCACCCTGATCGAGTTGATGATCGTTGTCGCGATCATCGCCATCCTGGCAGCCATTGCGCTGCCGGCGTATCAGGACTATCTGATCCGTTCGCAGGTGTCGGAAGGCGCGGTTCTCGCCGACGGCGCGAAGACTGCGATCGCAGAGTTCTACAGCAACAAGGGCGTTTTCCCGACCTCGAACACGTCGGCTGGCCTCGCGCTTTCCACGAGCATCGCTGGTAAGTACGTGCTCTCGGTTGACGCCGGCACGACCCCGGGCCAGATCGATGTCGTGTACAACAGCACGAACGCCAACACCGCGATTCAGGCTCACGACATCACGTTCTCGTCGATCACGCACGGCGGCAGCATCGAGTGGCACTGCATTCCGGGCACGACGACGCCGGTCGACAACAAGTACCTCCCGACGTCCTGCCGTTAATTCCCGGCACGATTCTTCATCGGATCTGGAAGGGCCGCTTTACAGCGGCCCTTTCTTTTTGTGCCGCCGTCGGCTTTCGGTTGAGCGCAATCCGCTCTGCGGTCATCATCGGCACGCGCGCGACGCGCCAAGGCCATCTCCGACCGCGGGAATCGAAGAGCATGACGCCATCCTCCAACCCGCTGCAGGCGTTCGCACCGATCGTCCGCACGTCGAAGGCGACGCCCACTCTTCCTCGCACGCGGCGCGTTCCCGATGAGCAGCCAGATGAGCGTCTCGACAGGCTGCACCGGCTCGCCGTAGCCACGCACTCGAAGACGCGGTCATCGGATGCGCGCCCCAAACGTGCGAGCGATCCGCGGTGACGCAGGACGGCCGCATCGAATATCCGAACGGGCCCGCGCAACCTGCCGCGAAGACGGCCGCGAAGATCGCGATCGCGATCGCGATCGCGATCTTCGCGGTGCTGTTGCTGGCCTGGCTCGCCTACTATCCCGGCCTCAAGGGCGGTTTCCTTTTCGACGACTTCGCAAACCTGCCCGCGCTCGGCGCGTTCGGCCCGGTCGACAACCTGCCGACCTTCCTGCACTACATCACGTCGGGATCGGCCGATCCGACCGGACGGCCGCTCGCGTTGCTGAGCTTTCTGGCCGACGCGCGCAACTGGCCCGCGGATCCGCACCCGTTCAAGCGCACGAACCTGCTGCTGCATCTTTTCAACGGTCTCCTGCTGTATGCGCTGCTCGCAAGGCTCGGCCGCTGCGTGACGACAGACGACGCGCAGCGCCGGCGCGCCGCCGTGCTCGGCATGTCGCTCTGGCTGTTGCACCCGCTTCTCGTATCGACGACGCTCTACATCGTCCAGCGCGAGGCGATGCTCCCAGCGACGTTCATTCTGCTGGGGCTCCTCGGATATGCGGCTGGCCACGATCTCGCCAAGCGTGGGCGCCGCGCGGGCGTGGTGCTGGCGGCCGCGTCGATAGCGGTCTGCACGCTGCTCGGCGCTCCTGAGCAAGGCCAACGGCGCGCTGCTTCCGGTGCTGGCCTGGATCGTCGACGCGGTCCTGCTGCGCAGCCGCAGTACCGACATGCGTGGACGCAGCGATGAAATGGGCGCGCGTTTGCGCGCTCATCGTGCCGAGCGTCCTGGTTTTTGCCTATCTCGCCTACGAGACGTACTCGGGCTTCGTCAATGGCATCATCGCCGAGCGGCCCTGGACGATCGGTCAGCGCCTCCTCACCGAGCCGCGCGCGCTGGTCGATTACCTCCGGCTCCTGTGGATACCGCACCCTTATTCCACGGGTCTCTTCAACGACGACTTCGCGGCATCGACCGGCTGGCTGTCGCCGTCGAGCACGCTGCCGAGCATCTTGGCGATCGCGCTGCTTCTTGCCTTCGCCGTCGCATGTCGACGGCGCTATCCGGCATGGTCGGCTGCGCTGCTGTTCTACTTCGCGGGCCAGTTGCTCGAGTCGACGTCGATTCCGCTCGAGCTCTATTTCGAGCATCGCAATTACGTGCCGGCGCTCCTGATGTTCTGGCCGTTGTCGCTCTGGCTCTGCGCTGGGCGTGCGCCCGGCGGGATCGCATCGGCGAGCGGTGCAGATCTCTTTATCGTGCGTCGCGCATTGACGTTCGTGCTGCCGCTCGGCTTTGCCGCGCTGACCTTCCTCAATGCGGATGTCTGGGGCAACAGGGAGGATCAGGCGTTGCTCTGGGGCGCAAGAAATCCGCACTCGCCGCGCGCGCAGGCGTATGCCGCGCAGACCGAGGCTGCGCGCGGCCAGTACGCGGCCGGCATCGCGCGCCTCGAGCGGGCGATGATCGAGCATCCGAACGACATCCAGATCGCGCTCAACCTGCTCGGCCTCAAGTGCGAAGCCCGCACGCTGAGTCCGCGCGATGTCGAGCTGGCGCGGAATGCACTTCGTGAAACGCCTGACGTCGGCCGCCTCGGCTTCGAATGGTTCGAAAAGGTGTTGCCGGCGGCGCGCGACGGTACGTGCCCTGCGCTCACTCTCGCGACTGTCGATACGCTGCTGTCCGCCGCGGCGTCCAATGCGAGCGTGCAGAGGACCTATGGCCGGCGCCAGGACATCATCAATCTTCAGGCGCGGCTTGCGTTGATGGAGCGCGAACCCGATCGTGCCCTCGAGCTCTTCAATGCCGCGCTCGACGCGGATCCGCGTCCCGGCGCCGCGCTGCAGCAGGCCTCGACGCTCGCCAGCGCCGGATTCCCCGCGCTGGCGCTCTCGCACCTCGATCACCTCGAAAGCGTCTGGAAGCCGCCGGCGCACCCCGGGAAGACGATGCCGGTATTCCACCAGTGGCTGCTGTGGCACGACGGGTACTGGCGACAAGAGCTCGCGCATCTGCGCGGCGTTCTCACCGACGACGTGAAGTCGAAAGCGTCGCCCGACGTGATGCAGCCGGCGCAGTAACGTGAGCGAGCTTGCGGACATCTCCGCCGGCGCGTCCCGCTCGAAGATGCGGTTTCGCGCATGCTGCGCTGCGCTGTTCCTGCTGACGATTGCGCTCTATGTGCCCGGCCTGCGCGGGCTACTACGAGTTCGACGACTACCCGAACATCGTCGACAACGACCCGCTGCACGTGACGACGCTCGATCCCGCGGCCTGGATCAGTGCGATGTGGGCTTCGCCGGCCAGCGACCTGCAGCGGCCGCTGGCCTCGCTGAGTTTCGCCGCCAACTTCTATTTCACCGGTCCTGACCCGTGGCCGATGAAGGCGACGAACCTCGCGATCCACCTCCTCAACGGTGGCCTGCTGCTGGCGCTCCTGCTCGCTGATCGTACGGCGACAAGTCGACGGCGCCCGCCGGGCGCCTGCGGATGCCCGTCGCGACGAGTGGCTCGCGCTGCTCGTCGCGGGTGCCTGGTTGCTGCACCCGATCAATCTTACGGCGGTGCTTTTCATCGTGCAGCGCATGGAGAGCCTGGCGCAGACATTCGTCCTGCTGGGACTCCTGCTTTACGTGCAGGCACGCATCCGTCAGCAGTCAGATCGCAGCGGCTCGGCGTGGCGCCTCTGGATCGGTGTGCCGGCCTGCACGTTGCTGGGAATCGCTGCGAAGGAATCGGCGGCGCTGCTGCCGCTCTACGCGCTGATCCTGGAAGCCACCGTGCTGTTCGCGTGGCGGCGCCGTCGCGACGAGTTGCGCGCGTTCTATCTCGTCTTCCTCGTCGTGCCGGGCTCCTCGGGCTCGCCTGGATGCTGCCGCGCGCGCTTGCGCCGGATGCGTACGCGCAGCGGGCGTTTACGCTGCAACAGCGCGTGCTGACCGAACCGCGAGTCCTCCTCGACTACATCACCTGGACTCTCGCCCCGCTGCCGAAGTTCTTCAGCTTCTTCCACGACGACTATCCGTTCTCGAAGGATCTATGGGATCCGTGGACGACGGCGCCGGCGATAGTGCTGAACATCGGGCTGATCGGCGCGGCGCTCGCCATTCGAAATCGCAGATCGATCGTCGCGCTTGGGATCCTGTGGTTCTTTGCCGCGCATGCGCTGACCGCGTCGTTCTTTCCGCTGGAGCTTGTCTTCGACCATCGCAACTACTTTGCGTCGATCGGCCTCCTGCTCGCGGCGTTCGATCTTCTGCTGCCGAGCCGCGCATCAGCCGCCATGGCAGTGCCGCGCCAGGTGCTCGTCGTCGGCGTTTGCGCGCTATGCGCATTCGCGCTTGCGCTCCGCACGCGCGAATGGAGCGACCCGCTGCGACTCGCCGTCGCCGAAGCTGCCGTGCATTCCGCAGTCGCCTCGCGCAACCTATGAGCTCGGCCGAACCTATGTCGTGCTGAGCGATTACCGCAAGGACTCGCCGTATGTCGACAGGGGTCTCGAAGCCCTCGAGCTGGCAGCCCGCGCACCGCGCGCGAGCATCCTTCCCGAAGTCGCCCTGATCATGACCGCATCGAGGACGGAAAAGCGGATCGAGGATGCATGGTGGGAAAGCATGCGCGCCAAGTTGCTGCGCACGCGTCCGACCGTGGAGGATTCGGAGGCCATCAAGTCGTTGACGGCCTGCCAGCGACAAGGTCGTTGCGCGCTGGATGATAAGCACGTGCTCAATGCGTACCTTGCGGCGCTGACCCATTCGCCGCCGGATCCCGGCGTGCTCTACAGCTATGCGATCTTCGCGTTCAACCGCCTGCACGATCAGGGGCTGGCGACGCGCCTTGCCCGCAATGCAGCCGACGGCTCGCGCGATCCCCAATACAGGATCAACCTCGCCAACTTCCTGCTCGACATGCGGGATGTCGAAGGCGCGAAGGTGGAAATCAGGCGACTTCAGTCGATGAATCGACTGGGAGCGCTCAATGCATCCATCCGTACCCTGGAACAGCGCCTGTCGAAAGCGGAATCCGCCGAAGGCGTGCCAGCCGGCGAATAAGCGCGGGTCGGAGGCGTCGCAGCTACGAACGCGACACTTCGCCACGCGCGGACGCGACGCGAAGCGGAACGCAGAGTGCGCCGGCCGCAAGATCCAGCAAGGACATCGCGATGCGCATCGCGAGCGCAAGGCGCAACGCCTCGGTTGTGGCGACCTCGCCGGACGCGAGCCATACGAACACGCCTTCCCGAACGCCGATGCCACCGGGAAGGAACACGACCGCGATGCCGGCGACGATCGAAATCAGATAGGCGCCCGACATCAGAGCCGATGAGCGTAGCGACAGCTCGGGCGCGACCTGCAGGATGACGGTCCCGATGAATACCGCCATGACGAGCATCTGCGCGAACTGGAACGCGAGCGGCTGACGCAGCATTGCAGGCTCGGGGCCGCTTGCCGGCGCGATCGATTTCGAGGCGAACGAGCCACGCAACCGCGTATACAGTCTCGGCGCAATCGCCCATAGCGAGGGGATGAGCCAGACAATCGACACGGATGCTGCGATGACGATGGGCGCAGCAAGCGGCACGCGAGCAAGCGCATAGCAATCGATTCCGATCACCAGCGCCGAACCCATCGCGCCGATCTGCTCGACCGTGGTCGCGATCACGATCCCTTTGGCCGACAGGTTGCCGGCATTCGCGGAAATGCGCGCCAGGAAGCCACCTATCATCACCGGCACGTACTTGCCGATCTGCATGACGCAGATCTGATACATCGCCTCGACCAGCGGCAGGCGTTCGCCGAGGAACGCCCTCATGTAGCGTTGCCAGGCCAATGCGGTAGCCGAAAGCGCGGCCATCGCGCACCCTGCTGCCAACAGAACACCGCCCACGGAAAACGATCCGTGCTGCGGATAGTCTTGCTGCAAGCGCTTCAGTGCGAAGACACAAAAAGCCAGCCCGGCAATCAGGATCGACGCATTCAGTGCGCGTTTCAGGCGAGGGGGCATTCGCGATTCCAGAGTCCTCCGGCCGTCCCGACGACATGCCGCAGCGGATTTCCGGCCTTACCCGATACGGATATAGTGGAGTGGCGAGAGGCTTGCAACTCAAGAAGCAGGACGCGGAGCCCGAAATGGCAGAAGACCTCAAGGCACTGCACGACGATTCCTACGCCGAAGAGTTCATGGCGCTGGAAGGACGCAGCCGCGTCGATCGGGTCCTTGCGTGCATAACGATCCCGCCCGACGCGAAGGTGCTCGACGTCGGCTGCGGACATGGCGCCTTGCTGACAAAGCTCGACGGCCGTATCGGTGAATACCATGGCGTGGACTTTGCGGCGCCTTTCATTCGCGCAGCGCAAGAGCGGGCGCGTGCCGCCGGCCGCGTCAACTGCTACTTCCATCTTGCCGAGATCACCGAGTTCGCCGCCCGGCATCCTGGCGAGTTCGATATGGTGTTCGCTCTGGACATCTCCGAGCATGTGCCGGATGCAGAATGGGCTGCGATCGTGTCATCGCTGCGCACCGCGCTGAAGCCCGGGGGCCAAGTCATCTGCCATACGCCGAACCTTGATTTCTTCATCGAGCGCATGAAGGAACGCGGGATTCTCATACGCCAGTTCGCGCAGCATGTTGCAGTACGGACACTGGCGCAGAATGCCGCGTTTTTCGAGAGGGCTGGATTCTCGGAAGTCAGCGCCACGACGTTGCCGCACTACAACGTCCTGCGGCTAGTGCATCCGCTGAGCCGGCTGCCAGGTCTCGGCCGACATTTCGCAGCACGTGTCCTCATCGTCGCTCGGCGATAGGGTGTCAGGCCGGTTCGAGGCCGTCCCGGACGCGGGCGCGCATGCAACGCGCGCCTAGTCCTTGTACAGGACCCAGATATATCCCGGGCAGATCCACGTGAGGTGACGAGCGACGAAGCGCGAGATCTTCTGCTTGAGCGTCCCCGCGCGGACCAGGTGATCGAGCGCGTAGGCTTCCGGGTTCGCCAGCATCGGTTCCGTATAGTCGACTACCCGGAACGCCGATGTCAGGCGACGAAGGTTCGTCAAGCCGAGCATTCGTTCGTAGTAGTGATCACCACGCCCGCGCAGCCGCAAGTACCTGTCTGCCAGCGGGCGCGGCAACCAGGAAAGAAACCACAGGCGATAGTGCGGCTCGATGGGCACGAGACGATTCGTCGCCGCGAAATAACATATGCCGCCGGGCCGCAACACGCGGTGGATCTCCGCGAACAGTTTCGGTTGATCGGGAACGTGCTCGTAGATCTGCGAACAAACGACGACATCGAACGCACACGCCGGAAACGGAATGTCGAGTGCGTCGGCGACCAGAAAGCGGAGATTCTCCCGAACGTACTGCTGCTGCGCGTAGCGGATGGCGTTGTCGTCGATATCGATTCCGACGACCTTCGCGAATGCCTCGGCGAACACGGCATCCATGGCGCCGGACGAGGCGCCGACATTGAGAAGCACGAGTGTTCCGAGCCTCGTTCCGAAGATTTCCCTGAACACCGCCAGCGCCGCCTGCGCCTTTCGCGTACGCGACTCAGCGTCGAAGACTTCGGGATGCTGCAGCGAAAACCCGTGCTGATACTCTCGGTTCACGTCGGGCCCGTCGAGAAGCTCGGCTTGGATGGACGCAACATCGCGCGCGTCACGGCGCCGTTCGACGGCACAGATGATAGACCTGATATTGCCAGCCCAGCGGCCAGACCGGCAACATCACGGCCTGAAGCGCGCGCGGCACCCAGCCGCGCCAGCCGCCGAGACCGATCCAGCTCCACGACAGCACGTGCAGGTCGCGCCACCTGCGCTCGATCGAGAGGCCAGCCGCAGAGAAGAGTTCGCGCCACTCGTCCAGACTACGGACCACTTCGCGCACCTTGACCTGGTGCGTGCCGCCGTAGAGTCCCAGCCGACGCGGCAGAAATCCCGCGTTCGGCACCAGTAGCAGGATCTGTGCATTCGGCGTCGCCACGCGGAGCATTTCGCGCAGCGCTTCTTCGGGCTGCACGAAATGCTCCAGCGAGCCGAGGCACGTGACCAGATCGAACGTCGCATCCGGGAACGGAAGAGTTTCGGCCGGTCCGAGGTGGAAGTCCGCGCCGGGAAATCGCACTCGGCAACGATCGATTGCGCGTTGCGAAATGTCTATGCCGTGAATTTCCGCGCCGCGCGATTGCACCAGGGCCAGCCAGTCGCCGACGCCGCACGCGACATCGAGCACCCTTGCACCCTCGAGAGGACCGAGCCTGTTCGCGATGACGCGGTAGTGCCACGGCAACTCATGGTCATGATTCGAGGAACCGTAGTACTCGTCATCGTAGAATTGCTTGATGCGCGAAAATTGCTCGTTGTCATCTGACATAGAAAATAATCCATCGACCTGAGCGAATCGAAGAAACTGAAAGACATCTGCGAGCGTCCTCGGGCGATCCTGCGCGACTAGTCCGATCCATTCAATGCATCCGGGAGACGCAGCCTGTTCCGTGCCGACGCCTTCTCCGCGACGTGCACTACACGCCCCTGGAGTCGACCGGCGCGCGCAGCGCGTCGATCAGCCTCCGTCCAATGACCTTCCATTCGAACTGGCGTGCAAATCCGATGCTGGAATCGCGCATTGATGTGGCTTCGCCGGATCCGTCCAGATATCGCAGGATCGCCGCTGACATGCCTGCGTAGTCGCCCGCTGCGAGCAGCGCGCCCGAAATGCCCTCGCCGATGGCGTCGGGGACGCCGCCGACCCGGAATGCGACGGTAGGTATGCCGCTCGCGGCAGCCTCCAGTGCGACGATCCCGAATCCTTCGACGTCGCCCGGTATTTCTATCACCGGAAACGCATGCACCTGGCTCGCCTGATAGGCGGCCGCAACGACGTCGTCAGGACACTTGCCGAGCACGACCACGTTGCGTTCGACGCCATGTCGCTTCGCTGCATTCTCGATCCTGGCCATCGCGCCGCCGCGGTTGCCCGCGAGCGCGTCGGTCGGCTCGCCGCCGATGATGACGAACGCCACGTCCGGATGCGAGCGCGCGATGCCAGGAAGCGAGTTCTCGATGAACTCGACGACTCCCTTGCGTGCGGTCAATCGTCCGACCGCGAGTATGAGCTGCCTGCCCTCCAGGCCGAAACGCGGCGGAATTCGGCCGCCGCGCCGGCGTCGAGCACCGGCATGTCCACGCCCGGAGTGATGAGACGCATGCCGCGGACAGGCACCCCACGCTCGATCGCAACGCGCCTGGTGAACTCGCTGATCGGAAAGGAGTGATCCGCCGCCCTGATCGCGGGCATCCAGAAAGACTGATAGATCCGGCTCTTGACCACGAGATCGAGCCCATACAGAAACACGGCGGAACGTGCGCGCACCGAACGCGCCGCCAGCCACGCGATCGGAGCGGTGAGCCCGCTGCCGGCGATCACGACGTCGGGCCTGAAGCGGCGCGAAGTGCGAATCGCGGCGAACCCGAGCCGCATGAGGAACTTCGGCAGAGTACCGCCCGGGACGGACGCAACCATCGCATTTGACGGTGCATATTCCTCACAGCCGGCGGGACCGCAGAGCGCGACGTCGCACTCTCGCGCCATCTCGGCGAACAGACGCTCGTTGAACTTTTCCATCCCGCCGAGAAGAGGCGGGAAGTTGCGCGTGATCAGAAGGAGGCGCAGCTTCCTGGAGGGCTGCGCGCCTGCGGATGCCGGCCGCCCCGAATCCGAAGACACGACTTCAATCCTGACGGTACATGAGCGCGGTAATCTGCTCGGATATGAGGCCAATCAGGAAAATGATCACGGACGCGCTGAAGAGCAGCACGCTCATGTTCGTCAGTCGATGCATCAGGACAAACGTGTACAGGTAGTAGGCCACGCCCAGCAGAAAGAATACGACGCTCGTCGGTACGAACAGCTTGAGCGGCGAATACAGCGTCGCGATCTTGAAGATGATCAGCAGGAACCGGATCCCGTCGCGCAGCGGCCGGATATGGCTCCGGCCGATCCGCCGCGCGACCGGAATGGGCTCGTACGCGACCGCGTAGGCGCTCCTGAAGAACGCCATCGTGATCGTCGTCGGATACGAAAATCCGTTCGGCAACAGGTGAACGAACTCGCGAAACTTGTCCGCGTCGACGGCACGGAACCCCGAGGTCAGGTCGAGAACCGGAAAGCTCGTCATCCGGCTCGCCAGCCAATTGTACAAAGTGTTGGCGACGCCGCGGCCGACGCCTGCCTGCCCGGCCCAGTCGCGTGCCCCGACGACCATATCGAAGCCTTCTTGCAGGCGCTGCAACAAGCGCTCGATCAGTGCCGGATCGTGCTGGCCGTCGGCGTCCATGAAGACCAGCGTGTCTCCTCGCGCGGCACGCGCGCCACGCTTGATCGCAGCGCCGTTCCCCATCGAATAAGGTTGGCGCACGACGTCGCACCGCGTGTCGCGCGCAGAGCCCGGCGGTGTCGTCGGTCGAGCCGTCGTCGACGACGATGATCTCGGCGTCGGGCTGCGCGCGCCTCAAACGCGGCAGGAGCTCGGCGAGCGCGGCAGCCTCATTCTTGGCCGGCAATATGATGCTGAGCATGGCCTCCCCCGGAGCAATTCGCGCGCCGACATCTATAGTGCCTACCGGTCACGCGTTCGGCAATTGCTGCGCGGCGCGATACATCGCCTACTTCGCCCCGGCACGCCCGAGTTGTAGCGACGTCGCGAGCAACGCGGTGAAACGGGCGCGGTCGCGAACGTCGATGTGCGATCCGTCGGGGCAGTTGAAGCCGGCAAGCGTCGGATCGTCGCGCGTGCGCATCGCGGGCGCGCCGGCTTGCGCGGCGAGACGATCCCAGAACTCTTCCTTCGGAAAGCGTTTGTCCTCCATGGCACGGATCAGGCCACTCGCCGGGAGCTCGATGAAGACGACCTTCGCGCCGCGCGCCTTCAGCGCGCGGACGAGCTCCGCGATGTGCTGCATGCGAGTGCGAAAGAACGCATCATCCGAGGACGGCAGCGAATCGATGCGCTTTCGGATTCCCACATTGGCTTGGGCCCAGGTCATGCCGCTAGGCAACTGGATGCCCCCGTTGAGCTCCTTGAGGACGCGGGTGAAATAGAACCCGGGCATCGGCACTCTGTTGTAGTCCGCAAAGCGCTCGCGATGCGCGAGGGTGAAGAGATATTGCGGGGTCGATTCCCTGGCGAGCGCACGTATGCGCACCGATGTGCCCGGCCGGGAACCGTCCGCATAGCTTCGAAGGCTCGCGTGCAGTAGGTACGTCAGCCGCCCTTCGATCGACGCGAATGTCGGGAGCCCGCGCGCATCGACCTCACGACGCCAGGCATCGACGTATCCGATCGCGGGCGCGTCGGCGTCTGCCGACGCGACGACGTTGTCTTCGTAGCCGATCAGCACGGTTCCCCTGAAGGCGTCGTCCGCTGCGAGATCCTCGAGCACCGGCAGGAACGCGCTGCCGTCGATCGCGAGTTGGACGGGCTCGAGGCCGGTGGTTTGCCCTGAGCGTGCGAAGGTCCGGGTCGAGCAGCATGCGCGACGAGCCGAGCAGCACGAGGCCGCGCTCGCCGAGCCCATCGACGCGCGCGCGTTCCATGGCCCATGCCCAATTCGAATCGCTCGCGGTCGGGTGGATGTCGCGTCGCGCGAGCAGCACTTCGAGCAGGGCTACCGCAAGCGCGAGCACGAGCAGCGCAGCGGCGACAGGCCCCGTCCAGTTGCCCGCCGGAACGATGCGCTCAGAACTGGAAATAGATGAAGGCACGTTCGTCACCACCCGAATAGAGGTACATCGCGATCAGGCATCCCGCCAGAATCAGCGTACGCCCCACGTACCCGAGTTTCTCCGCCACGGCCTCGAGCGAGGAATCGCGCATGTAGCAATGCCATCCGAACGTCGCGGCGATCGCGAACAGCGCGAGGTACGACGGCAAAGGATTGAGGCTGATCATCGCCGGGCTGCGCCAGAGCCCTTCGAGCATCAGTTGCGCGACCTCGGGATCTCCTGCGCGAAACGGAATCCAGGTCAGCGTGACGACGAGGAACGTGAACATCGTCAGCAGCGGCGCCGCGCGCAAGGCGTCCGGCTCCGCTGCTGAGCCGCGCAAGCGGCGTTCGACGGCGAGGTAGACGCCGTGCAGGCCGCCCCAGAGCACGAACATCCATGAGGCGCCGTGCCAGAGGCCGCCGAGCAGCATCGTCAGGAACAGATTGCGATACGTCCTTGCCGCGCCATTCCGGTTTCCGCCGAGCGGGATGTAGAGATAGTCGCTCAGCCAGCTCGAAAGCGTGATGTGCCAGCGCCGCCAGAAATCGGCGAAACCTCGCGCGGCATAGGGATACCGGAAATTGTCCGGGAACGAAAAGCCGAAGCACAGTGCGAGTCCGATCGCGCAGAGCGAATAGCCGCTGAAGTCGTAATAGATCTGCCCCGAAAAACTCAGCACGGCCGTCCAGGTGTCGACGATGCCGTAGGCTGCGGGGTATTGGTAGACGGCGTCGACGACCGGCGCGAACACGTTGTCGGCGAGGATGACCTTGCATGTGAGGCCGAGCACGACGAGCGCGAGGCCCCAGCCAAGCTGCGACGACGTCGCGACACGAGGCGTTTCGATCTGCGGGAGCAGGATGCGCGCCCGCACGATCGGGCCCGCGACCAGATGCGGGAAGAAGCTCACGAATAGCGCGTAATCGAGAAAGCTCGATTCAGCGCGGATCTGCCGGCGATAGACGTCGATCGTGTAGGACAGCGACGCGAACGTGTAGAACGAAATGCCGATCGGCAGCACGACGTTCCACTGCGGAGGCGAGTACGCGATGCCGAACCACGTGAGCAGGTCGCGCGTGTTCGTCAGCAGGAAGTCGCCGTACTTGAAGAACCCGAGCAGACAAAGGTTGGCGACGAGGCTGACGACGAGCAGCGCGCGCGCCGCCGCGTCGTCATCGCGGACTTCGATCGATGCGCCTCGCGAGCCACCAGTCGAGCGTCGTGGAAAAAAGCAGGATGACGACATACAGCGGGTTCCACGCCGCGTAGAAGACGTAGCTGCCGATCAGCAGCACGAGCTTCTTCGCCTGCCAGCTCCGAGCGGCCCGGTGCAGCGCAAACACGACGACAAAGAAGACGAGGAACGTCAGCGAATTGAATAACATGCCGTCGCCTTCAAGTCGCGGCAACACGCCGGGCGACGGGATTCCGTCGCGATGCCCGAGCGCGCTCGCGTTCCGGGGCCAGCCGGATGGCCGTCATTCGTCAGGGAGCGCTGAAGCGTGGGGCGCGTCGCACTATGCGGACGAGGAACGTAAATGAACGCCGCGCTTGGCGTACGACTTGCACCGTACTTCATGCGTCGCGCCGCGGGCGAGGCGGCAAGGCGATCGGGTGTTCGCTCGCAGCAGCTGAAATCCTGGCTTTCCCGGTCATCGATGCCCCTGCCCAACGATGTCCCGAGAAAATCGTGAAGGAACTGTGCACTGGCTCTCTATACTGCCCTCGGACTGTTCTTTCGGCAATGCATTTAGGGTAGATTCGGTCCTGTTTACGGGGGGTTACGAAGAATTCCTATGGCGATGCAGATGAATCCAGCGCCGCTCGCGGGCATTACCGGCATCGCGAGACGACTGGTCGCCGAAGGCACGCTCAGCGAAGGCGAAGCCCGCAAGGCCGCCGACGATGCCGCGCGCCAAAAAATTCCGCTCGGCGCATGGCTCGTCGAGAACGGTCTTGTCGCGAGCAACCAGGTCGCGCTCGCGTCGTCGGCCGAGTTCGGCATTCCGCTCTTCGACGTCGAGGCGCTCGATCTCACGCAGATTCCGCTGCGCCTCGTTCGCGAGGACCTGATCCAGAAGCACAAGGCACTGCCGCTCTTCAAGCGTGGCAACCGCCTTTTCATCGGCGTCTCCGACCCGACGAACCTGCGTGCGCTCGACGAGATCAAGTTCCAGTCGAACCACATCATCGAGCCGATCCTGATCGACGAGCAGCAGATCGATCGCGCGATCGAGCAGGCGTTCAACGCGAGCTCGACCGTCGTCGAAGGCCTCGACGACGCCGAAGGCCTCGAGAACCTCGATCTCGGCTCGGTCGACGACGAAGGCGAAGCAACGGGTCACGATGCGACCGGCAACGACGACGCGCCGGTCGTCAAGTTCGTCAACAAGGTGCTCGTCGACGCGATCAAGCGCGGCGCATCGGACATCCACTTCGAGCCGTACGAGCAGGCTTTCCGCGTGCGATTCCGCATGGACGGCATGCTGCGCGCGGTGGCCTCGCCGCCGATCAAGCTCAACGCGCGCATTTCCTCGCGCCTGAAAGTCATGAGCGGGCTCGACATCGCCGAGCGCCGCGTGCCGCAGGACGGTCGCATCAAGCTCAATCTTTCGAAGACGAAGTCGATCGACTTCCGCGTCTCGAGCTGCCCCACCCTTTTCGGCGAAAAGATCGTACTGCGTATCCTCGACGGCTCCGCAGCGCGCCTCGGCATCGACAAGCTCGGCTACGAGGAAGACCAGAAGAAGCTCTTCACCGACGCGATCGACAAGCCGTACGGCATGGTGCTCGTGACCGGCCCGACCGGATCGGGCAAGACCGTCTCGCTCTACACCGCGCTCAACATCCTCAACACCGAAGGACGCAACATCTCGACGGTCGAGGATCCGGTCGAAATCCGCGTACCGGGCATCAACCAGGTACAGATGAACGTCAAGCGCGGCATGACGTTCGCCGCGGCGCTGCGCGCGTTCCTGCGTCAGGATCCGGACGTCATCATGGTCGGCGAGATCCGCGACCTCGAGACCGCCGAGATCGCGATCAAGGCCGCGCAGACCGGTCACATGGTGCTCTCGACGCTGCATACGAACGACGCCTCGCAGACGATCGCGCGCCTGATGAACATGGGCATCGCGCCGTACAACATCACGTCTTCGGTGACGCTCGTGATCGCCCAGCGCCTTGCGCGTCGCCTGCACGACTGCAAGAAGCCGCTGGCGCTGCCCGCCGCGGCACTCCTCGGCGAGGGGTTCACGCAGGCCGAAATCGATGCCGGCATGCAGATTTTTGACGCAGTCGGTTGTTCCGGCTGCAACGAAGGGTATAAGGGCCGCACAGGGATCTACGAAGTGATGCCGCTGAAGGACGAGATCGCCAAGATCATCCTTTCGGGCGGCAGCGCGCTGCAGATTGCCGAGGAAGCGCGCAGGCAAGGCGTCCGCGACCTTCGCGCCTCCGCGCTCATGAAAGCGAGGAACGGCCAGGTCAGCCTGGCCGAAATCAACCGGGTCACGAAGGACTAGAACTCATGGCTACCGCTACCGCCACCGCAGCACGAGCCGGCATCAAACCGAATGTCGGCAAGGCGCGCGCGCAGATCAGCCAGATGCAGACCTTCACCTGGGTCGGTATCGACAAGCGCGGCGTCAAGATCAAGGGTGAGACAGTCTCGAAGAATGCGAGCCTGGTCAAGGCAGCGCTGCGCCAGCAGGGGATCAACCCACAGGTCGTCAAGGCGAAGAGCAAACCGCTGTTCGGCAAGGCCGGCAAGACGATCAAGGGCCGCGACATCGCGGTCTTCAGCCGCCAGCTCGCGACGATGATGTCCGCCGGCGTTCCGATGGTGCAGGGCTTCGAGATCGTCGCCGGCGGCCAGACGAATCCGCGCATGAAGGACATGCTGACGGACATCAAGACCAACATCGAAGGCGGCTCGGCATTGCACGAGTCGCTCGGCAAGTATCCGGTCCAGTTCGACGAGCTCTACGTCAACCTCGTCAAGGCCGGCGAATCGGCCGGCGTGCTCGACACCGTGCTCGATACGATCGCGAGCTACAAGGAAAACATCGAAACGCTGAAGGGCAAGATCAAGAAGGCGATGTACTACCCCGCGATCGTCATCGCGGTCGCGATTCTCGTCTCCTGCATCCTCCTGATATTCGTCGTGCCGCAGTTCGAATCGGTGTTCAAGAACTTCGGCGCCGACCTTCCCGCGTTCACGCAGATGCTCGTCAGTGCGTCGCGGTTCATGGTTTCGTACTGGTGGATGCTGCTGCTGATCTTCGGCGCCTCAGTGTTCGGCCTACTCATGCTGTACAAGCGCTCGGAGAAGGTGCAGCACTTCGTCGGTCGCATGCTGCTGAAGCTGCCGGTCGTCGGCGCCATCCTGCGCCAGTCGGCGATCGCGCGCTTCGCGCGCACGCTCGGCGTCACGTTCCGCGCGGGCGTGCCGCTGGTCGAGGCACTCGATTCGGTCGGGAACGCGACGGGCAGCGTCGTCTACAACGATGCGGTCAAGCGCATCCGCGAGGACGTCTCGGTCGGCCACCAGCTGCAATTGGCGATGCGCCAGACGAATCTCTTCCCGAACATGGTCGTGCAGATGGTCATGATCGGCGAAGAAGCCGGCGCGCTCGACAAGATGCTGTTCAAGATCGCCGACTTCTTCGAGGAAGAGGTCAACAACGCGGTCGACGCGCTGGCGAGCCTCCTCGAGCCGTTCATCATGGTCATCATCGGCGTGCTCGTCGGCGGCATGGTGATCGGCATGTATCTTCCGATCTTCAAGCTCGCCGCAGTGGTCGGCTAAGCACCGCCGCGCGTGTCCGATTTCGCCTGGGCTACCGAACAGGGGCCGCTGATCGCGCTGACCGGGTTGCTCGGGCTCCTGATCGGAAGCTTCCTCAACGTCGTGATCCTGCGCCTGCCGAAGAGGCTCGAGCACGACTGGCGCTCGCAGGCGCGCGAGCTCCTCGGCCACGAAGAGGTCGACGAGGCCGCGCCGCCCGATCTCGTCAAGACCGGTTCGCACTGCCCTTCGTGCAAGCACAGGCTCTCGGCGCTCGACAACATTCCGCTCGCGAGCTGGCTCGCGCTCCGCGGACGCTGCCGCTATTGCGGCGTGCGCATCTCATGGCAGTACCCGCTCGTCGAGCTCCTGACCGCGCTCGCGTCGGCCGCGATCGCGTGGAAGCTCGGCTTCGGCTGGCCGCTCGCGGCCGGGCTCGCGTTCACCTGGACGCTGATCGCCGCGGCCGGCATCGACGCACGCACGCAGCTCCTCCCCGATCAGCTGACGCTGCCGCTGCTCTGGCTCGGTCTGCTGCTCTCGCTCGTGTCGATGTTCGTCACGCCGACGAGCGCGATCGTCGGCGCCGCGATCGGCTATCTCAGCCTGTGGTCCGTGTACTGGCTCTTCAAGCTCGCGACCGGCAAGGAAGGCATGGGCTACGGCGACTTCAAGCTGCTCGGCGCGCTCGGCGCGTGGATGGGGCCGATGAGCCTCCTGCCGATCGTGCTCCTGTCTTCGCTGATCGGCGCGATCGTCGGCGGCACCATGCTCGCGCTCCGCGGCCAGGACCGCTCGACGCCAATCCCGTTCGGCCCGTTCATCGCGGCTGCGGGCTGGGTCTGGTTCCTCGCCGGCGACACGCTCGGCGCGCTGTATCAGGCGTATTTCACGCTGTCGCACTGACGCGATGCATCCATTCACCGTTGCGCTGACCGGCGGCATCGCGAGCGGAAAATCCGAGGCCGCGCGGCGCTTCGCGGCGCTGGGCGCGAGCGTCATCGATGCCGACGTCGTCGCGCGCGAGCTCGTCCAACCCGGCACGGCGGCGCTCGCCGAGATCGCGGCCGCGTTCGGTGCGCAGATGCTCGACGCGAACGGATCGCTCGAACGTACCGAGATGCGCGCGCTGATCTTCGGCGACGCCGAAGCGCGGCGGCGGCTCGAGGCGATCTTGCACCCGCGCGTGCGCGCCGAGATGCTCGTGCGCACCGACGCCGCGAACGGGCCGTACGCGCTGCTCGTGATTCCGCTTTTGGTCGAGACGGCCGGCTACGACTGGGTCGATCGCGTTGTCGTGGTCGACCTGCCGCGCGAGCTGCAGCTCGCGCGCGCGATCGCCCGCGACCGCATGGCGCCTTCGCTCGCCGAAGCGATGATCGATGCGCAGGCTTCGCGCGAGCAGCGCCTGGCGGCGGCCGACGATGTGATCGACAACAGCGGTACGCCTGATGCGCTGGATGCGCAGGTGGTGGCGCTGCACCGGAAGTACACCGCGCTCGCCGCGACGCGGCGCTGACGCATCAGGCCGCGCGGTCGCGCTTCGAAGCAGCGTTCGGCTCGGCCGAAGCTTCGGCGTTCGGCTGCGCGTTCTCGATGCGGCGAAGCCGCCAGTCGATGCGCTCCAGCAGGCGCCGGTTCACCGCCGAGAGATCGGCAAGAAAGCCGAGCATGAAGAGAATGAGACCGACCGTGACCGACGCCGCCGCGAGCACGGCCGACTGAATGTGTCCCGCGCCCTGCCCCATCAGCTTGTAGACGAAATACCATCCACCCGACAGCGCGCCGACGAGCAGGAAGAAAAGCGCGATCAGCCAGAAGAACGTCAGCGGCTTGTACGTCGCGAAGATGCGCACGATCGTCGTCGACGAGCGCCACACGTAGCGACCGATGCTTTTCACCAATCGCGACGGGCGCAGATCGGGATTCGTGCGGATCGGCACCGAAAGCACGCGGATGTTGCTGTGGCCGGCCTGGATGATCGTCTCGAGCGTGTACGTGTACGAGCTGAACACATTGAGCCGCTGCGCGGCTTCGCGCGTGAACGCGCGGAATCCGCTCGGTGCGTCGGCGACGTGCGTGTTGCTCGCGGCGCGCACGACCGCGCTGCCGAGACCCTGCAGTCGTTTCTTGAGCCAGGAGAAGTGCTCGGTGTCCCCGATCGGGCGCGCGCCGATGACCATCTCGGCGCGGTGCTCGATGATCGGGCGCACGAGCGTCTCGATGTCGCGCGCGTCGTACTGGTTGTCGGCGTCGGTGTTGACGATGATGTCCGCGCCCTCGGCGACCGCGGTTTCGAGCCCGGTCATGAACGCCGCCGCGAGGCCGCGATTGACTGGATGGCGCACGACGCGGTCCACGCCGAGCCGCTCGGCGACCGCCGCGGTGTCGTCGTCGGAACCGTCGTCAATGACGAGCCACTCGACCGTGTCGCAACCGGGCACTTCGCGCGGTAGATGCGCGATTGTCAGCGGCAGCGAGGCCGCTTCGTTGTAGCAGGGAATCTGGATGACGAGCTTCATGCGGCGGCCGTTCCCCCGAGGGCATCGCGATGATACCGATCGCGTGGGCTCCGGCCCACTTTTGAAACGGTGACCGGCTCGGGCCCGGCCTAAGGCCAGAGCGCGCGGATCGCGGCGATGCCCTGCCCGCCGTTGCGGCGCGCGATCGCGATGTCGGAGACGGCGAGCCCGCCGAGCGCGAAGACCGGCAGCTGCGAGCCGGCGGCGAGGTCGGCGAATCGCGGCCAGCCGAGCGGTGTCGCGTCGGGATGGCTCGGCGTCGGCGCGACCGGCGCGAGCGTCGCGAAGTCCGCGCCGATGCGCGCGGCGTGCGCGAGCTCGGCTTCGTCGTGGCACGAGACGGCGAACCAGCGATCCGTCGCGAGCGGCCGCGCATCGAGCATTCGCGCGATGCGCGCCGGAACGTGCACGCCGATGTTCTGGCGCATCGCAATCCCGACATCGCCGTTGACGAGCAGCGACGCGCCGTGACGAGTACAGATCGCTTGCGCATCCGCTGCGATCAATTCGATATCGCGCGCGTGCCACGTCGGCTGGCGCAGCTGGATCAGCCGGATGCCGGCGCGGCACGCGCGCTCGATGCCGTCGAGCAGCAGGCCGCTCTCGTTCGCCGTGAGCGGCGGCGTGATGAGATAGCGATCCGGCAGTCGCAATGCCGTCACGATCGGCGCGTCGGCCGGTGGCATCGGCAACTTTGCAAGATCGGCGGGATCGATCCAGCGCAACGCCTTGTGCTCGCGCGCGTGCGCATCGCCCGCGTACGCGGTGACGATCCACGCATCGAGCACGATTTGTTTTTCGGGATACGTCCACGGCACCGAGATCAGAGGCTCGGCCGATTCGACGTGGATGCCAAGTTCTTCGGCGAGCTCGCGGCGCAACGCATCGAGCGGGGTCTCGTCGGGATCGCTCTTGCCGCCCGGAAACTCCCAGAAGCCGGCGAGGTGCTTGCCGGCGGGACGTTCGGCGACGAGGACGCGACCGGCGGCGTCGCGGATCACGCCGGCGACGACATGGATCGGCCGGGCGCTCATGTCGATATCGTCTCCGTCATTCCCGCGGAAGCGGGAATCCATTTTGTTCCGGATCGTATCCGGCCATGGATGCCCGCTTTCGCGGGCATGACGTTTGAGCGATCAGCTGATCTGACCGTGGCAGTGCTTGTATTTCTTGCCCGATCCGCACGGGCACGGATCGTTGCGGCCGACCTTCGGCGCGTCGCGCTGCATGGGTGTCTGCTGCGCAATCGTCACGCGCGGCTCGGGCTGCGGCTCCGGCTCGCCGGCCGGCAGGCCGCCAGCCTCGGCGTGCTGGAACTGGAGCTGTCGCGCCTGCGCCTGGCGCTGCTGCTGTTCCTCGAGCGCCTGCACTTCGTCTTCGCTGCGGATGCGCACGCGCGCGAGCATCTGGATGATCTCGTGCTTGACGCGCTCGAGCATCAGCTCGAAGAGCTCGAATGCCTCGCGCTTGAACTCCTGCTTCGGCTGCTTCTGCGCATAACCGCGCAGGTAAATGCCCTGGCGCAGGTAATCCATGCTCGACAGGTGTTCCTTCCACGCGTTGTCGAGCACCGACAGCATCACGTGCTTCTCGAGCGCGCGCATGACCTCGGAGCCGACCATCGCTTCCTTTTCGCGGAACAGACGCTCGACGTTCTCCTGCACGTATTCGCGCACTTCCTGCGAATCGACATCCTGCTTGCCTTCGAGCCAGAACTTGAGATCGAGCTTGAGGCCGAACTCCGACTCGAGCTCGCGCTCGAGGCCCGCAAGATCCCACTGCTCGTCGACCGAATCGGGCGGCACGAAGCGGCGCACCATCTCGACGACGACGTCGCGGCGCACATCGACGATCGTCTCGGCGACGCTCTCGCTGTCGAGCAGCTCGTTACGCTGCTGGTAGATCACCTTGCGCTGATCGTTCGCGGTGTCGTCGAACTCGAGGAGGTGCTTTCTGATGTCGAAGTTGTGCGCTTCGACTTTGCGCTGCGCCTTCTCGATCTGCTTGGAGACCATGCGGTCCTGGATCGCGTCCTCTTCCTTCATGCCGAACATGCGCATGAGGCGCGCGACGCCTTCGCCCATGAAGATGCGGATCAGGTTGTCTTCGAGCGAGAGATAGAAGCGGCTCGAGCCCGGGTCGCCCTGGCGGCCGGAACGGCCACGAAGCTGGTTGTCGATGCGCCGCGATTCATGGCGCTCGGTGCCGACGATGCGCAGGCCGCCGTAGCTGATGACTTCCTCGTGGCGGTCCTTCCATGCGGCCTTGACCGCGTCGCGCTCGGCGTCGGATGTGCCTTCCGGCAGATGGCTCAGCTCCGCGTCGAGGCTGCCGCCGAGCACGATGTCGGTGCCGCGGCCGGCCATGTTCGTCGCAATCGTGATCGCCTTCGGCCGGCCCGCCTGCGCAACGATGTGCGCCTCGCGCTCGTGCTGTTTCGCGTTCAGCACTTCATGCGGAATGTGGTGTTTCTTGAGGAGATCGGACAGGAGCTCCGACATTTCGATCGACGCCGTGCCGACCAGCACCGGCTGGCCGCGGTCATACGCTTCCTTGATGTCCTCGACGATCGCGTCGAACTTCGGCTTCTGCTTCAGGAACACGACGTCGGCTTCGTCCTTGCGGACCATTGAGCGATGCGTCGGGATCACGATCACTTCGAGCCCGTAGATCTGCTGGAACTCGTACGCTTCCGTGTCGGCCGTGCCGGTCATGCCGGCCAGCTTCTTGTACATGCGGAAAAGGTTCTGGAACGTGATCGAAGCGAGCGTCTGGTTTTCGCGCTGGATCGGCACGCCTTCCTTCGCCTCGACGGCCTGGTGCAGGCCATCGGACCAGCGCCGGCCCTGCAGCGTGCGGCCGGTGAACTCGTCGACGATGATGACTTCGCCGTCGCGCACGATGTAGTCGACGTCGCGCTGATAGATCGCGTTCGCGCGAAGCGCAGCGTTCAGGTGATGCACGACCGAGATGTGCTGCGAATCGTAGAGACCCTCGTCCTCGCCGATGATGCCGTCATCGCGCATCAGCTGCTCGGCGTGCTCCATGCCCTCCTCGGACAGGTGCACCTGCTTCTGCTTCTCGTCGACGTAATAATCGCCGGGCGCCGGCGGCTCGCCGGGCAGCGTTTCCTTTTCCTGCCGCGTCATGCGCGGCACGATGCGGTTGACCTTGACGTAAAGCTGTGGCGATTCGTCGGACGGACCCGAGATGATCAGCGGCGTGCGCGCTTCGTCGATCAGGATCGAATCGACCTCGTCGACGATCGCGTAATTGAGCCCGCGCTGGTAGCGCTGCTCCTTCGAGAGCGCCATGTTGTCGCGCAGGTAATCGAAGCCGAACTCGTTGTTCGTGCCGTACGTGATGTCGGCCGCGTACGCGCCGCGCTTGTCGGCGTGATCCATGCCGGGATAGACGACGCCGACGGTCATGCCGAGGAAGCTGTAGACCTTGCCCATCCACGCGGCGTCGCGCTTGGCGAGGTAGTCGTTGACCGTGACGACGTGGACGCCCTTGCCTTCGAGCGCGTTCAAGTACACCGGCAGCGTCGCCACGAGCGTCTTGCCCTCGCCGGTGCGCATCTCGGCGATCTTGCCCGAGTGCAGCACCATGCCGCCGATCAGCTGCACGTCGTAGTGGCGAAGACCGAGCACGCGCTGCGATGCCTCGCGCACGGCCGCGAACGCTTCGGGCAACAGGCTCTCGAGCTTTGCGCCATTCTTGAGCCGATCGCGGAACGCATCGGTCTTGGCGCGCAGCTCCTCGTCGCTCAAAGCCTGGTACTCGGGCTCCAGCGCGTTGATCTGGTTCACCATCTTGCCGAGCTGGCGCAGCACGCGCTCGTTGCGGCTGCCGAAAATGCTCGTCAGGAAACGGTTCAACATCGGTCGTCTTCGAATTGGGATGAGGACGGGCTCGCCCGTCGGACGCTCGGAAGACCGGCCATGGAGAGCGCCGGTTCCCGCACGGAAACGAATCCCGTGGAGCGGACCGCACATTTTACCGGCGGAACGGTCAGTTAGCGAGTTTGAGCCGCGCGCGGGGCTTTCAAGAGCGTCCGGGCGCGCAACGGACGCCGGGCCCCGGCGGCAATCGAGTTCAGGGCAATCCGCCGCGCCGCCTCAGGCTTTCGAGGCGCGCTTGGACTTCACGTACGCCATCGGGTTGACCGGACGGCCGTTCAGCCAGACCTCGAAATGACAGTGCGGGCCGGTGGCGCGGCCGGTCGAGCCGACCTTGGCGATCGTGTCGCCCGCATGCACGCGCGCGCCGGCCTCGGCGACGATGGCCGAGTTGTGCGCGTAACGCGTCATGTAGCCGTTGCCGTGGTCGATTTCGACGACGTTGCCGTAACCCGGCTTCGCACCGACGAAGCTGACGACGCCTTCGGCGACGGCGAGCACCGGCGTGCCGGTCGGTGCGTCGAAGTCGAGGCCGAGATGCGTCGCCTCGTGGCCGTTGATCGGATCGGAGCGCTCGCCAAAACCTGAAGCCATGTAACCCTGCGCGACCGGCATGCCGCTCGGCAGCAGCGCGTTGTCGACCTTGCGGTCGAGCAGCAGGTTTTCGAGTACGCCGAGCTGCGCTTCCTGGCGGTCGAACTCGGCGCGGAGGTTGTCGATGCCGGCGTTGATCGGCAGCACCGCGTTCGAGCCGGTGGCGGGCTCTTCGGGGCCACCCATCGCGGGATCGGAGCTGAAGTCGAACTCGCCGTCGTCGAGCTTGCCGACTTCGGTCAGGCGGTCGCCGAGCGCGTTGAGCCGCGTCGCCTGCGCCTGCAGCTGGCCGAGCTCGCGGGCGAGCGCGTCGAGGTTACGCTGTGAGTCGGCGTCGATGCTCGAGAGCTTGTCGCGCTCCGAGACGATCGTCGCGCGAAGATCGGTGATCTCGCGAAGATCGCGCGTCGTGGAACCGGTGAAGAACACGGCGGCCGCGAAGCCTGCCGAAAGCAGCGCGAGAGCGGCGCCGCCGAGGATGCCGACCGCGATGAGGCGGCCGCGCCTTGAGTCGAGATCGATGCGCGTGGGTACCGCGTGCGCATTCCCAACGATAATGATGTTCATGTTTTAGGGCCAAGCCAGGTTTTCGCCATGCGTAGCCGCCGTTCCGACACCCATCACACGGGCCCGAAGCCCGCCGCGGAGTGCGTCGCCCTTGGCGCGCTCGCGGATCGTGCGCGCGCGCTGGACGTTTTGGATCGACGGTTGCGCCGTCTTTTAACCGACGCGCTCGCACGCGAGACAAGGCTTGCGGACGTGAGCGGCGGTCGAGTTGTCTTCCTGGCGTCGAGTCCGGCCTGGGCGAGCCGCCTCAGGCTGCAACAGGCAGCGCTGATGGCGGAAGCCCGCGTCGCTTTGGGCGACGTGGTCGAACGCTTCGCCGTGAAAGTGGCGCCTCTGCCCTCCGTTCCCGCGGAGAGCGCGAAGCCGAAGCCGCTTTCAGCCGCTTCCGCAGATCACCTGCGAAAAGCAGCAAAGTCCCTCTCGGACCCGGAACTAAGGGCCCTCTATCTCCACCTGGCGTCCTTCGCCGTGGATGATTCCACGTAGGGCCGGGGCCGGCCCTCTTTCCCCGCAACGGCTCCCCAGCGAGAGCCTTCCTTTACACCGCCTGTGCCGGGTGCGCGTAGGAGATCGGTGCTTCTTTTTCGTCCTCGAAGCTGACCTCTTCCCATGCGCCCGCCTCGGCGAGCAGTGTCCGCAACAGCTTGTTGTTCAACTCGTGACCCGATTTGTATCCGTAGAAAGCCCCGATGAGGCTGTGTCCAAGGAGATACAAATCACCAATCGCATCAAGGATCTTGTGCTTTACGAACTCGTCCTCGTAGCGCAAACCGTCTTCGTTGAGCACCCGATAATCGTCCAACACGATCGCGTTGTCCATCGAGCCGCCGAGCGCGAGGTTTTTCTCGCGGAGCATCTCGATGTCGCGCATGAAACCGAACGTGCGCGCGCGACTGACTTCTTTAACGAACGACGTAGTAGAGAAATCGATCTCCGACGTCGACGTCCGCTTGGTGAACATCGGGTGATTGAAGTCGATCGAGAAGCCGACCTTGAACCCGTCGAACGGCTCGAAGCGTGCCCATTTGTCGCCATCACGTACCGTGACCGACTTCTTGATCCGGATAAAACGTTTGGCCTTCGACTGCTCTTCGATGCCAGCCGACTGCAGCAGGAACACGAACGGTCCTGCGCTGCCGTCCATGATCGGCACTTCCGGCGCGGAAAGATCGACGTAGGCGTTGTCGATGCCGAGACCGGCCATCGCCGAGAGCAGATGTTCGATCGTCGCGATGCGCACCTCGCCCGTGACGAGCGTGGTCGAGAGGCGCGTATCGCCGACATTTTCGCAACAGGAGCGAATCTCGACCGGACGCGGCAAGTCGACGCGGCGGAACACGATACCCGTGTCCACTGCCGCGGGCCGCAAGGTCATATAGACCTTTTCACCCGTGTGGAGACCCACGCCCGTCGCCCGAATGACGTTCTTGAGCGTGCGTTGTCTAATCATTTTTATGGTGTAACCCCTGGGGCAGGAGCTGACAAAACGCGAGGGATGCTAGCACAGCGATTCCATCGATGAAAGTTAAATGCTGTATGGAACCGACAGTTTTGTTGCGTAAAAACAACGCAAATAAGCGGTCTCGCGCGGTCCCGCTTAACGGAAACTTGATGGTTTTCTCGGGTTTTTAAAGAGTTAGCAGGACGTGAAAATCCGTCACTTTGGCGCAACGGTCTGCTTGGGATCGTCAAAAAGATTTTTCGGGAGGATGCGTTCCGGACTCGACACAGAACGACTCCGATCGAACCTGTGAAGTTCGCCGGGATGATGCTTCGAGCTCGATCCAACTCCATCTTCATCTTTACTGCTCGCTCCGCACGTGATCGCCGATGCCGAAGCCCCGCTCACCGCGACGCCACGCGGTGAGCGGTCCGGCCGCGCAGACGACAACCTGCGCGGAGCGGATCGGACGCGGCATCACCTATCGGCGAATGCCGGCGCCCGGCCGGATGGGATCAGGCGGGCCTTGCCTCGCTAATCAGTCCGCCTGCCGGCGCAGAAACGCCGGAATGTCGAGATAGTCGCTCGGCGTTTCCGCCGGACGCGCTTCGGCTGCCGTCGCACGTGCCGGCGCGCGCTCGGGCACGTCGACGTAATCGACCGCACCGGTCGTCGCGTTGCGGATCACGCGCATCGGCGGACGCGGCGCCGCCACCGGCTCGCGATCGCGCTCGCGGATCGGCTGGCGCGCAGCCGCGCGGTTGAGACCCGTCGCCACGACCGTGACGCGCACTTCGTCCTGGAGCTCGGGATCGAGCGCCGTGCCGACCACGACCGTCGCATCCTCGCTCGCGAACTCGTGGATGACCTGGCCGATGTCATCGAACTCGCGCATCGTGAGGTTCGGACCCGCACTGACGTTGACGAGGATGCCGCACGCGCCGGCGAGGTTGACGTCCTCGAGCAGCGGGTTGTTGATCGCAGCTTCCGCCGCCGCCACCGCGCGATCGTCGCCGCGTGCCGTGCCGGTGCCCATCATCGCCATGCCCATCTCGCTCATGACGGTGCGCACGTCGGCGAAGTCGACGTTGATGAGGCCCGGACGCGTGATCAGGTCCGCGATGCCCTGCACCGCGCCGAGCAGCACGTCGTTGGCCTGCTTGAACGCCGAGAGCAGCGTCACGTCGCGGCCGAGCACGGTGAGTAGCTTCTCGTTCGGCACGGTGATCAGCGAGTCGACGTATTGGCCCAAGTCTTCAATGCCCTTCAGCGCGACCTGCATGCGCCGGCGGCCCTCGAACGGAAACGGCTTGGTGACGACCGCGACCGTCAGGATGCCCATCTCCTTCGCGAGCTGCGCAACGACGGGCGCCGCGCCCGTGCCGGTGCCGCCGCCCATGCCGCAGGTGATGAACGCCATGTCGGCGCCTTGCAGCAATTCGACGATCCGCTCGCGATCCTCGAGCGCGGCCTGGCGGCCGACCTCGGGATTCGCGCCGGCGCCGAGGCCCTTCGTCACGTTTGCGCCGAGCTGGAGCGTGAACTTCGCGCCGCGAGTTTTTCAGCGCCTGCGCATCGGTATTCGCGCAGACGAAATCGACGCCTTCAACGTTGTGCTGAACCATGTGGCTGACCGCGTTGCCGCCGCCGCCGCCGACGCCGATCACCTTGATGATCGCGTTGGGTGCCATCTTCTCGATCAGTTCGAACATTTTCCCATCCTCCGCAATTGGCTTACTGCTGGTTTTTGTCGTTCCCGAAGCCGTGACCATCCCGGTCCGGTTTCGTCCGCGAAGCTGGCGTGCTTCGCTTGCGACCGTTTCGGTCGCCCGCGACACGCTCCGTGCGTCGCGGTTTTTTCTTTCCCTTCTCCCACCATCGGAGAAGGTTCCGAAACCCTTTTTTCCCTTCTCCCGCTTGCGGGAGAAGGTGCCGAAGGCGGATGAGGGAAGCTCTTCGCAAGCCTGCCCTCACCCCAACCCTCTCCCGCAAACGGGAGAGGGGGAAAGCGCTAAAACTCGCCCTTGAACCAGGTCGCGACCCGGCCCCAGAGCCCGCTCACCGCCGACACGCCGCCCGACGGCGCGCTGCGCGCACCTTCGCGACGACTGCCGTAAATCAAGAGGCCGACGCCGGTCGCATGGATCGGATTGGCGACGACGTCGGACAAACCGCTCACGTGCTGCGGCGTTCCGAGCCGCACCGGCATGTGGAAAAGCTCCTCGGCGAGATCAAGCGCACCTTCCATGCGCGCCGCGCCGCCGGTCAGCACGATGCCGGCACGCACGAGCTCCTCGCGTCCGCTGCGACGCAGATCCGCCTGCACCATCTCGAAGATTTCCTCGTAGCGCGGCTGCACGGCCTCGGCGAGGTTCTGCCGCGCGAGCCGCCGCGGCGGCCGATCGCCGACGCTCGGCACCTGGATCGTCTCTTCCGCGTGCGCGAGCTGCGCGAGCGCGCACGCGTAGCGCACCTTCAGTTCCTCCGCGTGCGCGGTCGGCGTGCGCATCAGGTGCGCGATGTCGCTCGTGACCTGATCGCCGCCGATCGCGAGCGACGTCGTGTGACGCAGCGCGCCCTGCGTGAAAATCGCGATGTCGGTCGTGCCGGCGCCAATGTCGACGAGACAAACGCCCAGCTCGCGTTCGTCGTCGGTCAGCACTGCGCGCGCCGATGCAACCGCGGCCGGCAGCAATTCGTCGACGACGAGCCCGCAGCGGTTGATGCACTTCGTGATGTTCTGGATCGCGCTCGCGGCGCCGGTCACGAGATGCACGTTCGCCTCGAGACGCACGCCCGACATGCCGACCGGATGGCGGATGCCTTCCTGCCCGTCGATCATGTATTCCTGCGGCTCGGTGTAGAGCACGCTGCGGTCAGCCGGAATCGCGACCGCCTTCGCCGAGTTCAGCACCTGATCGAGATCGCCGAGCGTGACCTCGCGCTCGCGGATCGGCGCCGTGCCGTGCGAGTTCTCATCCTTGATATGGCTGCCCGCGATCGATGCGTAGACCGAGCGGATCTGGCAGCCGGCCATGAGCTCGGCTTCCTCGATCGCGCGCTGGATCGAGTGCACGGTCGATTCGATGTCGACGACGACACCGCGCTTGAGGCCGTGCGCCGGATGCGAGCCGATGCCGATGATCTCGACCGCTTCGCCCGGCGCGTGCTCGCCGACGATCGAAACGATTTTCGATGTGCCGACATCGAGGCCGACGATGAGGTTCTTTTCGGGCTTGCGCGTCATGAGGTGAAAGCCGGGATTCGGGAGTCGGGAGTCGGGATGCGCGCGCCGGAATCCGCGAGCGGCTTCGCCGGTGTCGTCGCCGGCGTCGAGCCCGCGCCCCAGCGCACCGCGAAGCCGTTCGCGTAGCGCAGGTCGACATAGGCCGGCGTGTCCGAGCGGCCGGCAGCGAGCTTCGGCCACGCATCGAGGAAACGTGCGAGCCGTTCGCGCGGATGGTCGCGGCCGACCGCGATCGATGCGCCGCTCGCGAGCCGGAGCGTCCAGCCGCCGCGCGGCGACAGCGCCACCGCGGTCACGATCAGGCCGCTGCCCGAAAACTCCTTCAGGCAGTCGGAATGGAACTGGATGACTTCGTCGAGCCGGTCGTCCGGCCCCGACAATTCCGGAAGACCCTGCAGGCCTTCGGTGCCCGACACCTTGAACACCTGGCCGTGCCGGTTGATCAGGCGGTCGTCGCCCCAGCGCGCGTACGGCTGCTGCTCGTAGACCGTGAGCTCGATGACATCGGGCCAGCGCTTGCGCGCCTCGGCGTGCTCGATCCACGGCAGCTTCGCGACGGCCGCGCGCACATCGGCGAGATTGACCGCGAAAAATCCTTCGCCCAGATGCGGCGAAACCGACGCGCGGATCTGCTCAGCGCTGACATGGTTGAACTCGGCGTGCACGTCGAGCTTCGTCACGGGCCAGCGATCAGACGCGAACCAGCCGTTCAGCACGCCGACGATCGGCAGCGCGACGAGCGTGATCGCGATCGCCCACGCGATGAGCTTGAGGAGAAAACTCCCTCTCATCGCGCGGCCTCCTTCGCGAATGCGGCTTCCTTCTCGAAGGTCGATTCGAGAATGCGCCAGCAGAGCGTCTCGAAATCGATGCCGATCGCCTTTGCCGATTTCGGCACCAGCGAATGGCTCGTCATGCCGGGCGCCGTGTTCGCTTCGAGCAGCCAGTTGCGGCCCTCGCGATCGCGCATGACATCGACGCGGCCCCAGCCGGAGCAGTCGAGCGCGTCGAAAGCCGCGAGCGCGAGCGCGCGAATTTCATCCTCGGCCGCACCGTCGAGACCGGGACAGATGTACTGCGTGTCCTCGGCGACGTACTTCGCGTGGTAGTCGTAGAACGCGCCCTTCGGCACGATGCGGATCGACGGCAGCGCCTGCCGGCCGAGCACCGCGACCGTGAGCTCGTCGCCTTCGATCAAAGATTCAACGAGGAGATCGCCGGGATAACGCGCGGCAAGCTCGACGGCCGCGTCGAGATCGCTGTCCTTGAACACACGCGTGATGCCGACACTCGAACCTTCGCTCGACGGCTTCACGATCACCGGCAAGCCGACTTTCGCCGCGGCCGCGTGCACGTCGTCGCCCTTGGCGAGCGGCACGAAGCGCGGCGTCGGCAGGCCTTGCGCGATCCAGACCCACTTCGAGCGCACCTTGTCCATCGAGAGCGCTGAGCCGAGCACGCCCGAACCCGTGTATGGCACGCGCAGCGATTCGAGCGCGCCCTGCAGCACACCGTCTTCGCCGCCGCCGTGCTGGCCGTGCAGGATGTTGAAGACGCGCGCGTAATGTCCGGCACGCAGCGCATCGAGCAGCGCCGGAATGCCGTCGACCGCGTGCGCATCGACGCCTTTCGCGCGCAGCGCCGCGAGCACGTTGCGACCCGAATCGAGCGACACCTCGCGCTCGGCCGACTGGCCGCCCATGACGACGGCGACTCGGCCGAAGAGGCCGGGATTCGGGATTCTGGATTCGGGATTCGCGCGCGCAGACGTCATGCGGCGCTCCGGAGTTGTTTTCCTGCCGCGATCTCGTTCGCCGCGGCGCCGATGTCGCCGGCGCCGAGCAGCAGCAGCAGATCGCCGTCGCGCAAGACCGGCGGCAATGCGGCGCGGAGTTCGCGCGGATGCTCGACGAGCACCGGATCAACCTTGCCGCGCGCACGCACCGCGCGCGCGAGCGCACGCCCGTCCGCGTTCGCGATCGGCGCTTCGCCAGCCGGATAAACCTCGGTCAGCACGAGCACGTCTGCTTCGGCGAGCACGTTGGCGAAATCGTCGAGCAGATCGCGCGTGCGCGTGTAGCGATGCGGCTGGAACGCGACGACGAGCCGCTTCTGCGGCCAGCCGTTGCGCGCCGCCGCAAATACGGCGGCGAGCTCGCGCGGATGATGGCCGTAGTCGTCGACCAGCATCGCGCTGCCCTTGTCGAGCGCAATCTCGCCGCGGATCTGGAAGCGCCGGCCGACGCCCTGGAACTTCTCCAGCGCGCGCTGCATCGCCTCGGGTTCGACGCCGAGCTGCCAGCCGACGGCGCACGCGGCGAGCGCGTTCAGCACGTTGTGCGCGCCGGGAAGATTCAGCGTCACCGGGAACGACGGGCCCTTGTCGGGAAAGTGCAGCGTGAAGCGCGTGCGCGCGCCATCGGCGCGAATGTCGCTCGCGCGCATGTCGGCCGCTGGCGCGATCCCGTACGTCAGCACGCGGCGATGCGTCTCGCGCGCGAGATCGCCGACTTCCGGATCGTCGATGCAGAGCACGGCGATGCCGTAGAACGGCAGCCGGTGCAGGAAATCGGCGAACGCCTTGCGCACGCGGTCGAAATCGCCGTCGTAGTTCTCCAGATGATCGGCGTCGATGTTGGTGACGATCGCGATGACCGGCGAGAGCAGCAGGAACGAGCCATCCGATTCGTCCGCTTCGGCGACGAGGTATTCGCCGGTGCCGAGCCGCGCATGCGCGCCGGCCGCGATGAGCTGGCCGCCGATCACGAACGTCGGATCGAGGCCCGCTTCGGCGAGCACGCTTGCGGTCAGGCTCGTCGTCGTCGTCTTGCCGTGCGTGCCGGCGACCGCGATGCCGCGGCGAAAACGCATCAGCTCGCCGAGCATTTCGGCGCGCGGCACGACCGGAATGCGCCGCGCGCGCGCTGCGACGATCTCGGGATTGTCGGGCTTGATCGCGCTCGACACGACGAGCACATCGATGTCCTCGACGTTCTTCGCATCGTGGCCGCGATCGATGCGCGCACCAAGGCTCGCGAGCCGGCGCGTGTTCGCGTTCTCGGCCTTGTCCGAACCCGAAACCGAATAGCCGAGGTTGCACAGCACCTCGGCGATGCCGCTCATGCCGACGCCGCCGATGCCGACGAAATGCACGCGCCGGAAGTCCTGCATGATGTCGCCGTGCTGCTTGAGGCTGACCGGCGTCATGCGGCGACCTCGAGACAGACATCCGCGATGCGCTGGCCGCGCCTGCGGTTTCGCGAGCGTGCGCGCCGCTTCCGCCATGCGCAGCAGCTTCGCGCGATCGCCGATTTCCTCGAACGCAGCGCCGAGCCGTTTGACGAAATCCTCGCCTTCCGCGACGAGCCGCGCGCCGCCGGCTGCGACCATCGCCTCTGCGTTTCGCGTCTGGTGATCGTCGACCGCGTGCGGATACGGCACGAGGATTGCCGGCACGCCGGCCGCGGCGAGCTCCGCGAGCGTCAGCGCGCCAGAGCGGCAGATCACGAGATCGCACCACGCGTACGCGCCGGCCATGTCGTCCTCGAACGGCACGACGTTCGCTTCGATGTTCGCGCGCATGTACGCCGCGCGCGCGTGCTCGAGATGTCTTGCGCCGCACTGATGGCGCACTTCGACGGCGAGCCGCGCGCCGCGACGACGCAGCACTTCGGGCAGCGCCGCATTCAAGCTCTGCGCGCCCTGGCTGCCGCCGAGCACGAGCAGCTTCAGCGGACCTTCGCGACCGGCGAATCGCGCCGACGGCGCAGGCAGTGCCGCGATCGTCGCGCGCACCGGATTGCCGACCCACTCGCCTTGCGGAAACGAATCGGCGAAGCCGGTCAGGATGCGCGTCGCGTAACGCGCGAGCAGCGTGTTCGTCACGCCGGGAATCCGATTCTGCTCGTGCACGACAAGCGGAATGCGCGCGAGCCGCGCGGCGAGTCCGCCCGGTGCGGCCGCATAGCCGCCCATCGAAAGCACGCTGCGCGGCGCGAGACGCTTCAGCACCGCGCGCGCCGCGACGACAGCGATCGCAAGACGGAACGGCGCAAGCAGCTTCGCGACGATGCCCTTGCCGCGCACGCCGGAGATCGGCAGCGTTTCAAGGCGAAGGTTGTGCTGCGGCACCAGCTGCTGCTCGAGCCCGCCTCTGCCGCCGAGCCAGACGACCGGCGTCTTGCGATGACGCAATTCCTCGGCGACGGCGAGGCCCGGGAAGATATGGCCGCCGGTGCCGCCGGCCATGATCAGCACCGGCCCGGATGCGTCGCGCGCGGACGCATCGTTCATCGATGCACCTCGGCGAGCACGCGCTCCGGCACGGCCTGCAGCGCGGCGTTCTCTGCGCGCGCGACTTCGTAGCCGACGCGGACCAGCAATCCGATCGCGGCGCACGTCATCATGACGCTGGACCCGCCCGAGCTGATCAGCGGCAGCGTCAGACCTTTCGTCGGCAGCACGCCGAGATTGACGCCGATCGAGACGAGCGCCTGCAGCGCGATCATCAGCGACACGCCGAACGCACAGTAGCCCGCGAAGCGCTGGCCGCGCTCGACCGCGCGGAGTCCGATCTGGAAGCCGCGCCCGATCAGCCAGCCGAAAAGCGCAAGGACGAGCACGATGCCGGCGAAGCCGAGCTCCTCGGCGATGACGGCGAGAATGAAATCGGTGTGCGCTTCGGGCAGATAAAAAAGTTTCTGCACGGAGCTGCCGAGCCCGACGCCGAGCCATTCGCCGCGGCCGATCGCGATCAGCGCCTGCGTCAGCTGGAAGCCGTCCTTGAATGGATCGGCCCACGGATCGAGAAACGATGTCAGGCGCTTGACGCGATAGTCCTGGCTGAAGGCAGCCCACGCGATCGCCGGAATCGCGAGCGAGCCGAGCGCGGCGAGATTCGAGAGCCGCGCGCCGCCGAGCCAGACCATGCCGATCGTGACCGCGAGCAGCAGCGCCGCCGATCCGAAATCCGGCTGAGCGAGCAGCATCACCGCGACGAGCAGCGCGACGCCGAGCGGCTTGATCACGCCGAAGAAGCTGCCCTGCACCTTCTCGCGATGGCGCACGAGATAGCTCGCAAGGTAGACGATCATGCAGATCTTCACGGCCTCGACGGACTGGAATCCAGAGATGCCGAGATGGATCCAGCGCCGCGCGCCGTTGACGCGAAAACCGATGCCGGGCACGAACACGAGCAGCAGCAGCAGGACGCCGAGCATCAGGAACGTGACCGCGTGACGCTCGATCCAGGCGAGCTCGATCTTCGCGAGCACGATCGCCGCGACGACGCCGCAGCCAAGGAATACGAGGTGGCGCGCGAGGAAATAGAACGGCCCGACGTGCGCACCGTCGGCGACCGCGATCGAGCTCGACGCGACCATGACGACGCCCACGCTCGCGAGCGCTGCGGCGGCGAGGATGAGGCCGAGATCGTAGCGGCCTTTCGGCTCGCCGCGTCGCGTGGCTTGTGAGTCTTCGTCGTGGAGGCCGAACATCAACATGTCAACGCAGCCCTCGGCATAAACCGGCAGCCGCAGGCTGCCCGCAAACGCCTCTCGCCCGCGGAGCGGGAGAGAGGGGGACCGTCCGCGGAGCGGACGGTGGAGTGAGGGCGATCGAAGGCAGCGTCATCAGCGCACCTTCAACGTAGCCAGACCAATAAGCACCAGCACGACGCTGATGATCCAGAAGCGCACGATCACGCGCGGCTCGGGCCAGCCCTTGAGCTCGAAGTGATGGTGGATCGGCGCCATGCGGAAGATGCGCCGGCCGGTGAGCTTGAAGCTCGCCACCTGCAGCATCACCGACGCCGTCTCCATCACGAACACGCCACCCATGATCAGCAGCACGATTTCCTGCCGCACGATCACCGCGATGCAGCCGAGCGCGGCGCCGATCGCTAGCGCGCCGATGTCGCCCATGAACACCTGCGCGGGATACGTGTTGAACCAGAGGAAGCCGAGCCCCGCGCCCGCGAGCGCGCTGCAGAAGATCGCGAGCTCGCCCGCGCCCGGAATCGCCGGAATGCCGAGGTATTCGGAGAACACCTTATTGCCGGCGAGGTATGCGAACACGCCGAGCGCGGTCGCGACGAGCACGCTCGGCATGATCGCAAGGCCGTCGAGGCCGTCGGTCAGGTTCACCGCGTTCGAGAAGCCGACGACGATGAAGTACGTGATCGCGATGAACACCGCGCCGCCGATCCAGATCGCGAGCGATCCCCACTCCGCCGGCGGCGTCAGCGGAAACTGCGCCTGCTTGATCAGCGGCAGATAGAGCGTCGTCGCGGCTGGCGTGTCGGCGGTGAAGTAGAGGAAAAACGCGACGCCGAGACCAAACACCGACTGCCAGAAATACTTCCAGCGCGCCGCAAGGCCGCGGCTGTCCTTGCGGATCAGCTTCTTGTAGTCGTCGTAGAAACCGATCACGCCGAACGCGAGCATCGTCAGCAGCACGAGCCACACGTAGCGGTTGCGAAGATCGGCCCAGAGCAGCGTCGCCGCGACGATCGAGCCGAGAATCAGCGCGCCGCCCATCGTCGGCGTGCCGGCCTTCGTCAGATGCGACTGTGGACCGTCGCTGCGGATCACCTGACCCGCCTTGACCTCGGCGAGCTTGCGAATGATCGCCGGCCCCGCAAGCAACGACACGGCGAGCGCAGTCAGCGTCGACATGATCGTGCGGAACGTCAGGTACTGGAACAGGTGAAACCCGCTGACGTAGCCCTTCAGCAGGTCGGCAAGCTCAAGCAGCATGGCGCTCGCCTCCGTTGCCGTCGTCGATGAGCGCGCTGACGACGCGATCCATCGCCGACGAGCGCGAACCCTTGATCAATGCGACGACGCCGTTGCGCAGTTCGCCGCGGAGCGCAGCAATCAGCGCGGCCTGATCGGCGTGATGCGTAGCGCCCGAGCCGAACGCTTCGGCCGCAGCGCGACTCAAGCGACCCACCGCATGCAGATGCTGGACGCCGCTCGCCTTCGCGAGCGCGCCGATGTGCGCGTGCAGCCGTTCCGCGTCGGCGCCGAGCTCGGCCATGTCGCCCATGACGAGAATCGTTTCGCCGGGCTCGTTCGCAAGCGTCGCGATCGCGGCTGCGAACGAGCCCGGATTCGCGTTGTAGCTGTCGTCGATCAGCACGGCGCCCGACGGGTGCCGGCGTCGGGCGAGACGCCCTGCGACAGCCGGCGCCGCTTCGAGGCCGGCGCGGATCGTCGCGAGCGGCACGTCGAGCGCGATCGCGATCGACGCGGCCGCGAGCGCGTTCATGATGTTGTGGCGGCCCGATTGGCTGAGCGTGATCTGCGTCATGCCGGCCGGCGTCTGCAGCGTGAAGCCGTTGCGCGCGTCGACGTCGGCCGTGACATCGGCCTTCGCATCGAGGCCGAAGCGCACGATGCGGCGCGGCGCCGCGAGCTCGGCGAAGTAGCCGGCATACGCATCGTCCGCATTGATGATTGCGGTACCGTTCGGCGGCAGCCACGAATAGATCGCGCCTTTCGTCTCGGCGACACCGCGCTCGCTGCCGAGCCTTTCCAGATGCGCCGGCGCGACGTTGTTGACGAGCCCGATGTCGGGCCGCGCGATGCGCGCGAGATACGCGATGTCACCGGGCTTGCCGGCACCCATCTCGATCACCGCGTACTGCGTCGATTCGGACATCGAGAGCAGCGTCAGCGGCACGCCAATCTCGTTGTTGAGATTGCCGACATTGACGTGCGTGCGGCCGTGGCGCGAGAGGATCGCGGCGGTCAGCGTCTTCACGGTCGTCTTGCCGTTCGAGCCCGTGATGCCGACGACGCGCGCGTTGCGCTGCGTGCGCACGGCACGTGCGAGCTCGCCGAGCGCAGCAAGCGTGTCGGTGACGACGATCTGCGGCACGTGCGCATCGACTTCACGCTCGACGAGTGCCGCGGTCGCGCCGCGATCGTGCGCGGTCACGACGAAATCGTGCGCGTCGTAGCGCTCGCCTTTCAGCGCGACGAACAGCGCGCCCGGCGTGATCGTGCGGGTGTCCGTCGAGACGCCTTCGATCGATTCGCCGTTGCCGACGAGCCGGCCGCCGACCCATTGCGCGATATCGGAGAGCTTGAGCTTCATGCCATCGCTCCGAGCACGTCGCGCGCGACCGCGAGGTCGTCGAACGGATGGCGGATGCCGGCGATTTCCTGGTACGGCTCGTGGCCTTTGCCTGCGATCAGCACGATGTCGCCCGCGTGCGCCGCGTGGATCGCGAGCGCGATCGCCTTGCGCCGGTCGCGCTCGACGGTGACGCGCTCGGGATTCTCGAAGCCCGCCGACGATCTCGCGGACGATCGCATCGCCGTCTTCGCCGCGCGGATTGTCGTCGGTCACGATGACGAGATCGGCCAGCACTTCGGCGATGCGGCCCATCTCGGGGCGCTTGCCGGCGTCGCGTTCGCCGCCGCAGCCGAACACGCAGATCAGCGTTCCGTGCGCGTGCGCGCGAAGGCTCGTCAGCACCTGCTCGAGCGCGTCGGGCGTGTGCGCGTAGTCGACGACAACGAGCGGCAGCGCGTTCTCGCCGCCGAGCCGGTTCATGCGGCCGCTGACCGGCTCGAGCGCTGCAAGCGCATCGCGGATCGCGTCGAACGAGGCACCAAGCCGGCCGAGGCACGCGGCGACCGCGAGCAGGTTCGACACGTTGAAGCGGCCGAGCAGGCGCGTCGTGACGGCGCCCTCGCCCCACGGAGTCTTGAGATGAAAATCGAGACCCGACGTGCCCGTCGTGATTGCGCTCGCGACGAGATCCGCGTCGTCGCGCTCGATACCGAAGCGAATGACGGCGAGGTCCTCGCGCGCACGCATTGCAAGCGCGCGGCCGAATGGATCGTCGACGTTGATGATCGCGGCGTCGAGGCCGGGCCATGCGAAGAGGCGTTCCTTCGCGTGGCCGTACGCCTGCATCGTGCCGTGGTAGTCGAGATGATCGCGCGTCAGGTTCGTGAACACAGCGAGGTCGAACGCGACCGCGTTGATGCGGCCCTGGTCGAGCGCGTGCGAGGAGACTTCCATCGCGACGTGCGTCGCGCCCTTGTCGCGGAACGTCGCGAGCAACCCTTGCACTGCGATCGCATCGGGCGTCGTGCGCTCACCGGCCGCGACATCGCCGGCGAGGCCGGCGCCGAGCGTGCCGATCGTCGCGACCGCGTGACCCGCGCGGTGCAGCGCCTGCGCGAGCAGGTGCACGGTCGAGGTCTTGCCGTTCGTGCCGGTGACGCCAATGACGGTCATCGCCGCGGACGGATCGCCGAAGAAGCGCGACGCGATCGAACCGAGCTTCTCGCCGAGCGCGTCGACCCAGACCGTCGGGCCGCCTGCGGGCTCGCGCTTGCGAAGCTCGATCTCCTGATGCAAAACGGCGGGCGCGGACGCTGCAGCTACTTCGGGCCTCTCGGCTAGAATCGCCACAGCGCCACGCGCCAACGCCATCGGGGCAAACGTGATGCCGTGCTGGCGCGTTCCTTCGAGCGCGACGAATGCGTCGCCCGCGCGCACTTCGCGCGAGTCGATCGCAAGGCCGTGCACGACGATGTCGCCCCACCCGCTCTGCTTCGGATCAGCGTGAGCGTGGCCGGCGACGAGCGCGGCAAGATTCATCGAACGGGATTTCATGGCGGCACACCTTCGGCGTAGTTCGACATCTCCAAGCTTTCCTCGGAGGTCGGAACTTTCACGTCTAGCGTGGGCGCGCCTTGGGGCGAACCTGTGTACCAATTCTTGACGTTGTCGGGCGGCACATCGAGCAGGCGCAGCGCACCGTCCATGACCTTGCTGAACACCGGCGCCGAAACGAGCCCGCCGTAGTACGCGCCCTGCGGATCGTGGATCACGACGACGGCGGCGAGTCGCGGATTCGACGCCGGCACCATGCCGACGAAGAGCGAGATGTGGCGGTTGTCGTAGCCGCCGCCCGACGCCGCGCGCGACGTGCCGGTCTTGCCGGCGACGCGGTAGTTCGTGATCGCGGCCTTGAGGCCCGAGCCTTCCGGCGTCACGACCGTCTCGAGCATCTTGCGGATGTTCGCCGCGATGTCGGGATCGATGACGGCCGTGTCGGGGTTCTGCGCGCCCTTGACGAACGTCGGCGAGCGCAGGCGACCGTTGTTCGCAATCGCCGTATACGCGTTCACGAGTTGCAGCGGCGTCACATTGAGGCCGTAGCCGTACGAGATCGTCGCCTGCTCGACCGGGCCCCAGCTCTTCGCCGCCGGCAGCAAGCCCGGCGATTCGCCAGGAAATCCGGAGCCGCTCACCTCGCCGAAGCCGAAGCGGTGATCGACGTCGTACATATGATCGCGCGTCAGCGTGAGCCCGATCTTCGCCGCGCCGACGTTCGACGAATGCGTGATCACGCCGGTCACGTCGAGCATGCCCTTGTTGTGCACGTCGCGGATCACGCGGCCATCGGCGAGCGTGAACGTGCCGGGCGTCGTGTCGACCGGCGAATGCGGCTTCCACTTGCCGCTTTCGAGCGCGGCCGAGATCGTGAATGCCTTGATCGTCGAGCCGGGCTCGACGACGTCGGTGACCGCGCGGTTGCGGCGGAACGACGGATCGACGCCGTTGCGCGCGTTCGGGTTGAACGACGGCGCGTTGACCATCGCGAGCACTTCGCCGGTCGGCACGTCGATGATGACCATCGAGCCCGACGTCGCGTGGTGCTCCTGCAATCCGGCTAGCAGCTCGCGATACGCGAGGTACTGGATGCGCCGGTCGATCGAGAGCGTCAGATCGCGGCCCGGCTGCGCCTCGCGCAAGAGCTCGACGTTCTCGACGACCTGTCCGTGCAGATCGCGGATCACGCGCTTCATGCCCGGCTTGCCGGCAAGCCAGTCGTCGAAAGCGAGCTCAAGACCTTCCTGGCCGCGATCGTCGATGTTCGTGAAGCCGAGCACGTGCGCCATGACCTCGCCGCTCGGGTAATAGCGGCGGAACTCGCGCTCGCTCGCGACGCCCGGGATGCCGAGATCGACGATCGCCTTCGCGTCATCCGGATTCAGGTGGCGCTTGAGGTAGACGAACTCCTTGTCCGAGCGCTGCACGAGCTTCTGCTTGAGATCTTCCTCGTCGAGCCCGAGCGCCTTCGCAAGCTCGGGCAGCCGATCGGACGCGCTCAGCACATCGGTCGGATTCGCCCAGATCGACTCGACCGGCGTCGACACCGCGAGCGGCTCGCCGTTGCGATCGAAGATCGTGCCGCGCGAAACCGGGATCGGAATGTCGCGCAGATAACGTTGGTCGCCCTGCTCCTGATAAAAATCCTTGCGCACGACCTGGAGATCAACGGCGCGCACGATCAGCGCGCTCGACGAGAGCGCAAGCACCATCGCGACGATGTAGAGCCGCGCGCGGATGTTGGCCGGCTTCACGCGCCTCATCGACGGAGCACCACGGTTTCGGCCGGATTCGGCGGGACCATGCCGAGCCGGCCGCGCGCGATCTGCTCGATGCGGTTGTTCTCGGCCCAGGTCGCCTGTTCGAGCTCGAGGCGACCGAACTCGAAGTTGAGATCGTCGCGCTCGTTGCCGAGCCGGGTCAGCTCGACGAAGCTCTCGCGGCTTTGCTGGATCGAATAGACGACGCCGATCGCGCTCGCGACGACGGCGCCGAGAAGGATCAGCATCGCGATGACGACGCGCAGGCTCATGCGCTGCCCTCATCATCACGTCGCTCCGCGACGCGGAGAACTGCGCTGCGTGCGCGCGGATTCGCGTCGACTTCGGATTCGCCCGCGAAGATCGCCTTGCCGACCGCGACGAGCGGCGACGGCGCGGCTTCTGGCCGCGGCAAGCCGCGGCGAACGCGCGGCGCTTCCTCGCCACGGATGAACTGCTTGACCGCGCGATCTTCGAGCGAGTGAAAGCTGATGACCGCGAGACGCCCGCCGGGCTTCAGGCACGACATCGCGGCTTCAAGCCCGCGCTCGAGTTGACCGAGCTCGTCGTTGACGAAGATGCGCAGCGCCTGGAACGTCCGCGTCGCCGGATGCTTGTTGCGCTCGCGGTGACCGATGGTCTTGGCGACGAGGTCGGCGAGCTGGCGGGTCGTTTTCAGCGGGGCCGCTGCCCTCGCCGATACGATGGCGCGCGCGATGCGTCGGCTCATCCTCTCCTCGCCCAGCTGCCACAACACATCGGCTATCTCCGCCTCGCCGGCCCCGGCCAGCCAGTCCGACGCGCTTGCTCCTCGCGTCGGATCCATCCGCATGTCGAGCGGTCCGTCGGCCTGAAAGCTGAACCCGCGTGAGGGCTCGTCCAGCTGCGGCGACGAAACGCCGAGATCGAACAGCACGCCATCCAGGCCGCTTTTCGTCTCATCCCATTCGGAAAGTTCGGCGAAGGTCGCGTGCCGGATGGCGACGCGCGGGTCTTGACCGAGCTCCCTGTGCGCATCCGCGATCGCATCCGGATCGCGGTCCATCACCAGCAGGCGGCCTTTCGGGCCGAGCCTCGCCAGCACCGCGCGCGCATGTCCGCCGCGCCCGTAGGTTCCGTCGAGATAGATTCCCTGCGACCACACGCGAAGCCCCTCCAAGGTCTCCGCCAGCAACACCGGCACGTGCGACCGCGCCGTTTCCTCGTTCTTGTTGCGCCGCATCACAACTTGAGCTCGAGCATGTCCTCCGTGATCTCAGCCTCACCGATCGTCTGGCGGATCTTGGCGAGGTGCGCCTGTTCGCCCCAAAGCTCGAACTTGTTGCCCATGCCGAATAGAACCGCGCGCTTCTCGATACCGGCCGCTGCGCGCTGGCTTGCCGGCAATAGGATTCGTCCGTTGCCGTCGGGCTCGACATGCGCCGCCGCACCAACCAGCTTCATCTGGAGGCTGCGGTGCACGGCCTTGACGGTCGGCAATGCCGTGACCTCGTCCCGCACCCGCTCCCACTCCTTGTCGGGGAAAATCCAGAGGCAGCCGTTTTCGAACGGGTTGTAGGTCACGACGAGGCGATTGCCAGCCCTTGGCCACGAGCTCCCGATGGGCGGCCGGAATCGCGATCCGTCCCTTGTCGTCGAGCGTGACTGCGGTTTCACCCTGGAACATGCCCACGAAAAACCACGAAAACCCACTTGCGCCCACCTTAGGGCGCAACTATCGGGCTGTCAAGGAAAATTCCGGCGCGAAAACGGGTTGCGAGGCACGGTTTTCGAGCCGTCAGAAGACGGTCGAGGCGATGGTCCGATCAAGGTTTGACCACAGGCGTCCCTGGCTACTTTGGCCGGGGTGTCGCTCAGTCCATGCAGGGCGCGGCGTGGCAAACGGCGCAAGCGGCGAATGCAGCCTGAAAGCGGTTCGTGATGCTTCGTTCTAAAAGATACAAAGACCTAAATGCAACAAATCCATCATGCGACAGTTAGTTCACGACCGTCGGACACGGCAGGCCAGCGATGTCGTGACACGTCAGCGCCCCACGATGCGCGAACACGCCGCCATAGTTGCCAAGCACGCCGGGCTGCGCATTCGCGTTGACGACGTTGTAGACCATGAATCCGACCACCGGCAAGCCACTGATCGAGACATTCTGACCGGTCGATAAAGTGCCGCCGGGAAGGATGTGGCCCCCGTCCCCCGAAGACAGATCCATGACGACCCAGCCCGCGTCTCCGCGTGGCAGCCCTGCAGCCGGATTCTGATAGAACACGCTAAGCCGCGAGCCGACCACGCCGCTCGGCGCTCCCTGCGGCGTGCCATCGGCGAGAAACCCGAACGTGTTGACCTCGTACGGGAAATCGGGCGGCGTAAAGCCCGGGCACAGGAATCCGCATCCTTCCGTCCGCTGCGCCGATTCGCGCTCCTCGCGATCGTAGGCGACAACGACGATCGTGAATCGCGATTCACCGGGGGCATGAAATATTTCGACGAACGGATCGGCCGGCGCACGCGGATACCGCTCGGCGTCGACGTAAAAGCGCTTCGTCGGCAGGGTCACGATCCAATCGGTATTCGCACCGAGCGAAGCATCGGTCAGGAACTCGTTCGAGATCGAGTCGGACATCACGGCCGCGCTGACGGCATCGATGCCGTCGTCGTAGTCGACCGCAATCGTTGCCGACGCCGTCGATCGGCACAGTACGCACGCGCCGTCGCCGGCGATTCGCTCGAATGCGCCTGATCGAGCGAGGGCTGCGTCGCGTCGGTGAGATCGTCGACCGGCACTTCGTCGGTGAAGCCGACGAGCGCGGTCGCGTCATACGCGAAGAACGTGCCCTGCACGACGTTGACGATCGCGCCCGAGCCGTACAACCCACCTGTCGGCGCCGCGAGATCGGCGAGATCGATCGGCTGTGCGCCAGCGCCCGTCGCGAACGTGCAAGGCGGCACGCCGCCGCCCGGCGTCCCGTTCTGCACGTGCGTGATCGCGGTTTCGGCGGCGCTGCCCGGCGCGATGTCGCCGGCCTCGATGACTTCGATCGAGCCTTCGCGCGTGCGCGTGATCGACGTCGGGCCCGTATCGTCGTTCGCCCCCGTGTAGTCGTCGCTCGTGAACGGCGCCGTGCGCGTCGGTAGCGCCGGAAAAGTGCAGCTCGCATCGGCCGTCGTGATTTTTGCGCCGTCGTCGTCGGCAACCTGCGTGATCGCGGCGGTCCATACATCGTGCGCTGAAAGAAACACGTACGTCGCGAAAACCGTGCGCCCGTTGTAGCCCTCGAGGAACCTCACGCGCACGACTTTCGCGGTGTCCGCCGTATTGACCAGCGTGAACAGCGTGTCCTGCCCCGCGTTGACCGTGTAATACGGATAAATCAGCACCTGGCCGATGCCGTGCGGATTCAGCGCGACGGCCGATGCGATGCTCGATGCGGACGCGAGGCACACGACGGCAAGCTGCAGAAGGCGCCGGCTCATGAATCGATCTCCCGGGTTGTCGATCGCCCGCATGGCTAATGGCCCGAAGGCGCGGTCGAACAACCTTGCCCGCCAACACACGAGAAGGTCGTTCGATGCGCAAAAGCGCCACCGTAGTTCGCCAGCATGCCGGGTTGCGCATTGGTATTAATGATGTTGTAAGCCATGAAGCCCGTGACCGGCAGTCCTCGTAGCAAGACCGGCGCGCCTTGGCCGTCGACTCCGCCCAACAACGCGTGGCTGCCGTCACCCGATGCGAGATCGAGCGCGGCATATCCGTCGCCAAACGGCGGGATGTCGAGAGAGGTCAGTTTCGAGCCGAACACGCCCGAGACTGAACCTTGCGTGCTTTGAAAGGAAACTACGTTGACCTCATACGCCAGGAGCGGTGGCGGAACACCCGGACAAATGTCGCATGGCGGGTCGAAATAGGTGGACCTGCCTTCCTCGCGGTCGTGAATAGCGGGAGGCACGGTGACGTTCGACTCGCCGGGTGCATGGAAAGCCTCGACGAACGGCTCGGCCGGAGCACGCGAGTACAGGTTGTCATCGACGTAAAAGCGCTTCGTCGGGAACGTAACGACCCAGTCCGTGTTCGCACCGACCCCGCCGCCGACGACGTACTCGTTCTGGATCGAATCCGCCATGAAAACTGCGCTGACGGCATCCACCCCGAGCTCATAGCTCAGCGCGAGTGGACGACCGTTTGCGTCGAACACGTAGGCCATCGCGCCGGTGGGCAATTCGCTCGAATTGGCGTCCTGAAGCGTCGGCGGAGCCGAGGACGAGTAGAGCGCGCGATCGCTGAAGCCTTGCAGTGCATTGGCGTTGTACGCAAAGAATGTACCTTCGCCGACGTTCACGATCGACGCCGAGCCGAATAATCCACCAGTCGGCGCGATGATGCCCGGGCCCACGATCGCAGCGGTGATGCCGCACGGCGCGACGCCGCCGTCGGGCTGTCCGTTGAGCACGTGCGTCGTGGCGGTCGCGAGCTCGCTCATGGGATCGATATCGCCCAACTGAATCACCTCGATCGAACCCTCGCGCGTCCGCGTCGCCGTCTGCGGGCCCTCGTCGGCAGGCGCCGACCCGGATCCATCGAAGCCGATCGTTTCCAGCGGCACCGACGCGGCAGCGGGAAACGCAGGATCAGTACAACTCTTGTCGCTGGTCTTCATGGCGCCAGCGCCGTCGTCGGAGACCTGACTGATCGATGCAGTCCAGATGTCGTGCGGGGACAGGAAGAGATCGAACGAGAGCACCTCGCGGCCGTTGTACGCTTCCAGCACGCGTACGACGACGGCTTTTCCGACGTCCGTTTCGTTGCCGACCGACAGCAGCGTGTCTTGCCCGTTGTTGACCGTGTAGTAGGGATAGATCAAGACCTGGCCGAGGCCTCGCCCATTCAGGCTGACCGCCGATGCCGCGCTGCTCGCGAGCGCAAGAAATACAAATACGAATTGCGGAAGACGACTCATGATCGTTCTCCGAAGCTGTTCAATGAGCGACCGCACTACGATCCCGAGTGTACTTCGAGATGTTGCGACCTGCCGTTCGGCGCGAGGCAAGATGCGCAAAGAAAAAACGGCACGCGAGGTGCCGTTCTTCCTTCGAGCGTTGGAGCCAGCCGATAAGCCGGGTTCTGTCGTGAGCAGCCATTCCTCTAGGCCTTGCGTCGCCGCAAGGCTCAAGCAACCTACCCGGGAGCGACGCGGGCCGCGTCATGACTCCCCTATTTGGTCTTGCTCCAGGTGGGGTTTGCCGTGCCACGCGGCGTTGGCCCCGCGCGCGGTGCGCTCTTACCGCACCTTTTCACCCTTACCACGCACATCTTGCGATGCCGTTCGGCGGTTCGCTTTCTGTTGCACTTTCCGTCGGCTCACGCCGCCCAGGCGTTACCTGGCACCCTGCCCTATGGAGCCCGGACTTTCCTCGGCGCATGGTGTGCGACGCGGCTGCCTGGCCTGCTCCGCCGCCATCTTACCGCGACGGCGTTGCGCCTGCGGCTTTCGCGACGCGCAGCATCGCAGCGATGCTTTTCTCGACGTCGTCGTCGGTCGTCGCCCACGACGACACGCTGATCCGCATCGCCGTCTCGCCCTGCCAGACCGTGCCGCCGCACCAGCACGTGCCGTCGTCCTGGATCGCGGCGATCACGCGCTGCGTCGTCGCGGCGTCGCCGAACGCGACCAGCACCTGATTCAGCACGACCTCGTTGAGGATCGCGATAGCCGGCCGCGCGCAAGCCTTCGGCGAAACGGCGCGCCTGGCGGCAATTGCGCTCGATCAGCTCGGCGACGCCGTCGCGGCCGAGCGAGCGCAACGCGGCCCAGACTTCGACGCCGCGCGCGCGGCGCGACAATTCCGGCGTGTAGTCGGCGGGATTGCGGAACGGCGACTCGCGTCGGCAGATAGTCGGCCGTGATCGCCATCGCCGCGCGCAGCGCGTCGGCATCGCGCACGAACGCGAGGCCGCAGTCGTACGGCACGTTGAGCCACTTGTGCGCATCGGTCGCCCACGAATCGGCGCGCTCGATGCCGCGCATCGAGCGCTGCGAGCTCTGGCGACGCCGCGCGCCCACAAGCCGAACGCGCCATCGACGTGCACCCACGCGCCGCTGCCGTCGACGCGCTCGCAGATCTCGCCGATCGGATCGAACGCGCCGGTGTTCACGTTGCCGGCCTGCGTGCAGACGATCGTCGGCCGTCGCGATGCGCGGCAACGCATCGGCGCGCATGCGGCCTTGTCCGTCGACCGGCACGCGCACGACGCGGTTGCGTCCGAGACCGAGCAGGCCGAGCGATTTGACGAGGCTCGGATGCACTTCCTCGCCGACGACACCGTGATCGGCGGCGCGCCGAACAATCCGTCCGCCTCGACGTTCCAGCCGGCGCGCTCGAGCACGGCGTGCCGCGCCGCGGCGAGCGCGGTGAAGTTCGCGACCGTCGCGCCGGTCACGAACGCGCCGCCGGTTTCGCGCGGCAAGCCCGAGCAGCTCGACGAGCCAGCGCAGCGCGATCTGCTCGAGCCGCGACGTCGCCGGCGTCGACGTTGTAGAACGCCGAGTTCTGATCCCACGCGCCGCGCGAGCCAGTTCGCCGCGAGCGTCACCGGCAACGCGCCGCCGATCACGAAGCCGAAGAAGCGCGGGCCGGCCATCGCCATCGTCGCCGGCGAGCCGAAGCGATCGAGATGCGCGATCACGCGCGCCGGATCGCAGCCTTCGGCCGGGCAGCGGTGTGTCGAGCGCATCGAGCCGCGCAACCGCATCGGGATCCGGCGCGACCTTGCGCGCATCGAGGCCTTCGAGATACGACGCCGCACGCATCGCGGCATCGCGCAGCAATTCGTTCATCGCGAACCTCGCAAGGTCAAGCCACGCGATCACTCGGCATGATACAGCGCCTTGCGCGGCGCGCCGCTGATCGAGGCGGCGAGCTTTGCGGCCTTCGCTGGCGGCAATTCCTCGCGCAGGAGCGCGAAGACGCGCCGGCCTTCGGCGAGCTGCGCGTCGGCATCGGCCCCGGAAGCACCCGCGATCAGCAGCACGAACTCGCCGCGCTGCTGGTTCGGATCGGCGTCGACATGTCCGGCGATCTCGGCGAGCGTTCCGGCGATCACGGTCTCGAACAGCTTGGTCAGCTCGCGCGCGAGCACGGCCTCGCGCGAAGCGCCGAAAACCGCGATCGCATCGGCGAGCGATTCGACGATGCGATGACTCGATTCGTAGAAGATCAGCGTGCGCGCTTCGCTCGAAAGCGCCTGCATGCGCTCGCGCCGCGCGCTCGATTTTGCCGGCAAAAACCCTTCGAACACGAAGCGATCGCTCGGCAAGCCCGCGACCGACAGCGCCGCGATCGCCGCGCACGGCCCCGGCACCGGCGACACGACGCCGCCGGCTTCGCGCACCGCGCGCACGAGCCGGTAGCCCGGATCGCTGACAGCGGCGTGCCCGCGTCGGAAATCAGCGCGACATCGTTGCCGGCGAGAATCGTCTCGACGATGCGCGCGCTCTGCTCGCGTTCGTTGTGCTCGTGCAGCGCGATCGTCTTCGCGCTGCTGCCGACACGCGCGAGCAGCGGCGCGCTGTGGCGCGTGTCCTCGGCCGCGACGAGCGCGACCGTGCGCAGCACCTCGGCCGCGCGCGGCGAGAGATCGTCGAGATTGCCGATCGGCGTCGCGATGACCCAGAGCCGGCCCGCGGCCATGTCGTCCTCCATTCGTCTGAACGAGCATAGCGGATGCGCGTCCGGCGCACGGCGCCGGTGCGGCGATCCGCTATCATTGAGCCTGGGATAGGTCGTGGAGAATGCGTCGTGCACGCAGCGTTTCGACAAGGACGTCTTGCCGCGACTGCGCTGCTCGCGCTCGCGCTTGCCGCGTGCGTCACGATGCCCGAGGACGAGGACGAAACGCCGTCCGCCGATGCGACCCGCGCCGAGCAGCTTTTCAAGCAGGGCGACATGGATCAGGCCGCTGCGGCGTTCGGCACGCTGGCCGATTCGAGCGGCGGCGACACCTCAGCGCACTACCGTCTTCGCGAAGCCGAAGCGCAGCGCGAAGCCGGCGATCTCGACGGCGCCGCGCGCACGCTCGGTGACGTCAAGCGGCGCCGCCTGCATGGTTCGGAGCAGATCCGCCTCGATGTCCTCGACGCCGAAATCGCGCTGAAGCACGACGATCCGGCGAAGGCGCAGGCGCTGCTGACGATGCCGGTCGCCGATCTTTCGCCGAGCCTGCGCGCACGTGCGCTGGAACTGCGGGCGCGCGCCGAAGTCGGCGTCGGCGATCGCTACGCGGCCGCGCGCACGCGCGCCGAGCTCGATCGCTATCTCGAAGGTCCCGACCGCGACGCGAACCGCAAGGAAATCGTCGACACGCTCACCGCGCTCGGCCCCGATGCGTTGAAGACGCGTGCCGAAACGCTGCGCCCCGACGATCCGCTGCGTCCCTGGATCGAGCAGGCGCTGCGCTCGAACGGCATCGCGCTCGCGCGCACGATGCCGCGCCCGAATCGGCCGGTCGGCACCGTGCAGCCCGGCCAGGGCGGCACGACCGAAGGCTACATAGCGCCCAAGCACGTCGCGCTGCTGCTGCCGCTCGGCTCGCTCGCCGCGGTATCGCAGTCGATCCGCGACGGCTTTCTCGCGGCCTATTTCGCGGCCGACGACACCACGCGGCCCGACGTGCGCATCTACGACTCGGGCAAGACGCCGGCCGATGCAGTCGCCGCGTACAAGCAGGCTGTCGCCGACGGCGCCGATCACATCGTCGGCCCGCTGCAGCGCGAAGCGGTCGGCGAGCTGTTCCACCAGACACTGACGGCACCCGTGCTCGCGCTGAATCACCCCGACACCGGCGAAGTGCCGCCACCCGGCAGCGCCGAGTTCGGCCTGCTGCCCGATGCCGAGGGCGCGCAGGTCGCCGAGCACATGCACGAACGCGGCATCACGCGCGCGGCCGTGATCACGGCCGATACGGACTGGGCGCAGCGCGCCGCGCTCGCGTTCCGCGCGCAGTTCGAGGCGAGCGGCGGCCAGATCGTCGGCGCGACGCAGCTGCGCGAGAACGAAGTCAATTTCAAGGCCGCGATCCAGCAATCGGCGAAGGCCTCGGCGATCCTGCCGACTCCGGCGTCTTCATCAGCATGCGTCCGCAGCAGGCGCGTCTCCTGCTGCCGCAGCTCAAGATCGCCGCGGTTTCCGCGCCGGTGTTCGCGACATCGCACGTCTACGGCGGCGATGCGAACGCCGGCCTCGATCGCGACCTCGACGGCGTCGAATTCTGCGATGCGCCGTGGCTGTTCGGCCCCGTGCCGGGCCGGCCGGATCGCGCCGTCGTCGGCCGCCAGATCGCGAGCGCGAACGGCGTCGGCGCGCGGCTCTTCGCGTTCGGCATGGACGCGTACGCCCTGCTTGCCGTATCTCGGCTGGCTGCTGACGCATCCCGATGCGTATCTTTCCGGCGCGACCGGCGATCTCACGGCCGACAGCTTCGGCCGCGTGCACCGGCTGATCGGCTGGGCGCGCTTCGACCAGGGCGTCGCGCATCCGATCGACGGCGCGCTCGCCGCGATGCCGGCGACGCAATGATCGTGCGGAGCGCATGCCGCTGACGCGCACCGCAACCAGCCGACCGCGCGGACCGGTGCGCGCTACGAGGACATCGCGCTCGCGCATCTCGAACGCGCCGGCCTCGCGCTGATCGCACGCAACTACCATTGCCGCTACGGCGAGCTCGATCTCGTCATGCGCGAGCGCGACGTCGTCGTCTTCGTCGAAGTGCGCTATCGCAGCGTCAGCCGATTCGGCGACGGCGTCGATTCCGTGAGTGCCGCCAAGCGCGCGAAGCTCGTGCGCGCGGCGAGCGCGTTTCTCGCCGGACATCCGCGCCTCGCCGGCGCCGCGTGCCGTTTCGACGTGCTCGCGATCGGCGGCGGCGAAGGCGCATCATCGATCGATTGGCGGCAAAACGCATTCGAAGCCTGTTGAGAGGTTCCATGTCACGCAAGCACGCACTCGCATTCGTCCTCGTTCTCGCGCCGCTGCTCGGCGGCTGCGCGGCTGCCGTCGTAGGCGGCGCCGCGCTCGCCGGCGGCGCCGCGCACGACCGCCGCGACACCAGCACGTATTTCGATGACAAGCGCATCGATCTCGCCGTGCACGACGCGATCAACAAGGACAAGGAGCTGACGCTCAAGAACAACGTGACGATCATCGTCTACAACGGCGTGATCCTCCTGATCGGCGAGGTGCGCACGCCCGAGCTCAAGGCGCGCGCCGAGAAGATCGTCAGCGGCTATCGAAGGCACCAAGCGCGTCGTCAACGAGCTCGACGTGACCGAGCCGCAGGATTTCTGGACGCGCCGTGCCGACAGCGGCTTGACTGCGCGCGTCAAGACCGCGCTGCTCGACATCACGAGCATCGAAGGATTCGATCCGTTCCGCGTCAACGTGACGACGGCGCATCGCGTCGTCTATCTCATGGGCATGGTCAGCCATGAAGAGGCCGATGCGGCCGTCGAGGTCTCGCGCGACGTCGACGGTGTCGAGAAGGTCGTGAAGGTGTTCGAGTACACGGACTGATTCCCTTCTCCCGCTTGCGGGAGAAGGTGCCGGCAGGCGGATGAGGGCAAGCTTGAAACGGCGAACCAAGAGCGCCCTCACCCTACCCTCTCCCGCAAGCGGGAGAGGGGAAAAGCGGCGGCGATTTGCGTCGGACGACAACACGTCCAACAATCGCGCCACGATGACGCTGCCAGCCGATTTTGTCGACGCGCTCCGCGCCACGTTTCAAAGCGCGCTCGAAACCGACGTTGCCGTCCGCGCGGTCTACGGCTACGACAACTCGCGCCGCGAGGCGATGCCCGACGCCGTGGTGTTCCCGTCGACGCACGCGCAAGTCGTCGCGCTCGTCCGCGCATGCCGCGCGCACCGCACGCCGCTCGTTGCGCGCGGCCGCGGCACGAACACGACCGGCGCGAGCGTACCGATCGAAGGCGGCGTCGTCGCGTCGTTCGAGCGCATGAATCGCATCGTCGCGATCGATCCGGCGAACCGGCTCGCGGTCGTCGAGCCCGGTGTGCTGAACGCCGATCTGCAGATCCGCACTACGCCCGCACGGGCTGTTCTGGCCGCCCGATCCGACCTCGGCGCCGTACTGCACGATCGGCGGCAACCTCGCCTGCAACGCAGGCGGCCCGCGTGCGGTGAAATACGGCGCGACGCGCGACAACGTGCTCGCGCTCCGCGCGGTCGCCGGCACCGGCGAGGATTTCCGCTGCGGCACGCCGACGACGAAGGGCGCGGCCGGCTATGACCTGACGCGCCTCCTGATCGGCTCGGAAGGCACGCTCGCGATCGTCACCGAAGCGACGCTGAAGTTGACGCCGCTGCCACGCGCGACGCGCACGCTGCGCGCGATGTATACGAACATCGAAGCCGCCGCCGCAGCCGTTGCGCGCATCATGGCGCAGCCGGCGACGCCGTCGTGCGCTCGAGTTCCTCGATGCCGAATCGCTGAAGCTCGCACGCGCGCGCGGCGGCGACGCGGTGCCCGATGCCGGCGCAATGCTGCTGATCGAAGCCGACGGCGACGAAAGCGCGCTCGGCGCTGCGACCGAAGCGATCTCGCGCCGCCGCGCGCGGCGAAGGCCTGATCGATCTCGCGGCCGCCGCGACGGCCGAGGAAGTCGCGACGCTCTGGGCCGCGCGCCGCGCGCTGTCGCCTGCGCTTCGCACGCTCTCGCCGAAGAAGATCAATGAAGACGTCGTCGTGCCGGTCTCGCGCATTCCCGAGCTCGTCGCCGCGATGCGCGAGCTTTCGCAGCGTTACGCGCTGCCGATCGTCTGCTTCGGTCACGCCGGCAACGGCAACGTGCACGTGAATCTGTTGCCGCGCGACGACGGTGAGCTCGCACGCGCGGACGAGTGCCTGCGCGAAGTGTTTGCAGCCGTGATCCGGCTCGACGGCACGCTCTCGGGCGAGCACGGCATCGGCCTCGCGAAGCGCGATTTCATGTCGCTCGCGGTCGACGCGAACGCGCTTGCGCTGATGCGGCGCATCAAGGCCGAGTTCGATCCGGACGGCATCCTCAATCCCGGCAAGCTGCTGCCGCAGATGTAGCCGTCGCGCCGACGATGGCGATGCCACATGTGGAAGAGTAGAGTCGCGCCGGGGTACTCTGCGACCTACAAGAAGCCCACCGAAGCGAAGACTTCGGGCCATGAACGGGAGTGACGAGATGCGTGCAAGCCTTGCGACAGTCGCGATCGCATTCGCGGCATTTATTGCGTTGTTCACAATGGCGCCAGCCGACGCCGTCAGCCTGAATCCGCGCGGCCTTGGCCAGGTCCTGATCTTTCCGTACTACACGGTCAACAACAATCAGGACACGCTGCTTTCGGTCGGCAATGCCGGCGATGCCGGCAAGATGGTCCATGTGCGGTTTCACGAAAGCTACAACGCGCGCAGCGTGCTTGAGTTCGACCTGTTTCTCTCGCCGCACGACGTCTGGACGGCGGCGATCACGCAGACGACCGCTGATGGCGTCGCGCTGATCCGAACCTCCGACCACAGCTGCACGAACTCGCCGATTCCGTCCACGGGTCAGCAGTTCGACACGTCCGACTATGCCAGCTACGACCTCGGCACGCTCGACTCCGGCCCGCAGACGCCCGCGCGCACGCGAGAGGGTTACATTGAACTGATCGCGGTCGGCGACACGACGCCGGGCGACGCGCTCGACCAGACGATCACGCATGTCCAGACCGGGCAACCGGGCGGCGGCGCGCCGGTCTGCGATGCCGGCATACTGCTAACCGCCGCGCCGACCGTCGCTCCAACGGCGACTCTGTTCGGCTCCGTCGCGATCGTCAACGTCGGCCAAGGCACGTTCTTCGGCTACACGCCGGACGCGCTGACCGGATTCACCGACGTGTCGCTCGCGCCTTCGCCGGCACGCTCGACGCCGCGAACACTGCCGTCTCGGCACCGCTGATCCGCGCGAGCGTCCTCGTCGGCGACCGGCCGCTCGACGTCGACTACGCAGTTTCCGATCGACGCGGTCAGCGCGGTGTTCATGGCCGATGCGATCTACAACGAATACTTCGCCGATCCGTCGTTCGGCGCCGCGACCGACTGGGTCGTGACGCTGCCGACCCGCGCTTTCTATACCGATCCGGCGCTCGCGCAGACCGTCGTTCCGCCGTTCGGCGCGCTGTTCCAGAACGGCCGTTCCGACACGTTCGTCGGCGGCACGGTCTACGATCGCGAGGAAGGCGAAGTCACGCCAATCGTGGCCTGCCAGCTCTGTCCGCCGGTCGCGCCAATACCGAGCTTCCCGTACGCGGTAAATGTCGTGGGCCTGGGCCCGGCCGTGTTCGGCTCGACGGTTATGTCCTTTTCGATCCCGCTCGGCGCAAGCACGACCGGCGATATCGTCATGAATCTCGTCGACACCGGCGGAATCCAGCAACTGCCGGACGGCACCGACGCCGACGGCAACGCGGTCACGCTGCTCGGCCTCCCAGTCACCGGATTCATGGCGTACAACGTGATCAACACGAACGCGCAGCCGGGGTTGCTCGCCAATTACAGCGGCGTTTTCGCGAATCGCGCGACGGCGTCGTGTAGCGGCTCGTCGACGAGCTGCGCGACGATCATAACCTCGCCGCCACGGTAGACCGATCAGGTCGGCGCGAATCGCAGCGCGAGCGCGAGTACGAGCGCTGCGTACGCGCCGGCGATCACGTCGTCGAGCATCGCGCCGAAACCGCCTTTGACCGAACGGTCGGCCCACGACGCCGGCCACGGCTTCCAGACGTCGAAGACGCGGAACAGCACGAAGCCGACGACGATCCAAGGCCAGCCGCGCGGCGCGACGACTAGAGGCAGCAGCGTGATCCACTGGCCGACGAACTCATCCCAGACGACGACGCCGGGATCCTCGATGCGGAGCTTCGCGATGCACGACGCCGGATGCCCAGACGCCAATCGCGAACGCGATCGCGACGGCGCCGAGATAGAGCGGCCAGGCGAGCTCGCGCAACGCGAGCCACGGAATCAGCGCAGCCGCCGAGCCGGCCGTGCCTGACGCGAACGGGCTTAAACCTGATCCGAATCCGCTCGCGATCCATCCGGCCGGATGCGCGAAGATCGCGCGGCGCTGGTCCGCGTCGAGCGTCATGAAAAGTGCTCCCAGCCGCGGCGCTTCATCGCGATCTCGCCGCCTTGCGCATCGAGCACGCGCACGGCGCCGGTGCCCGCGACGACGCGGCCGATGCGCGTCGCGCCGCAGCCGGCCTTCGCGAGATCGCGCAGCACGATCATCTCGTCCTTCGGCGCGAGCGTGAATGCGAGCTCGTAATCGTCGCCGCCGGTCGCCTGCAACGTGAGACGCTCCGGCGCGCCGAACGCCTGCAGCAGCGCGGGCGACGCCGGCAGCGCGAGCGCGGCGACGTCGATGCCGACACTGCTCGCGTGCGCGACGTGCCCGAGATCGGCGAGCAGACCGTCGGAAACGTCGATGCACGACGATGCGCGCTCGCGCAGGATCAGGCCCGCTGCGATGCGCGGTGTCGGGCGATCGAGGCGCGCGCGCAGCACGTCGCATGCGTCAGACGATGCCGAGTTCTGGAACAGACCCTCGAACGGAAAGCGCAGGCCCGCTGCCGCGTCGCCGAGCGTGCCGGTCACGAACACGAGGTCGCCGGCACGCGCGCCGCTTCGCAGCAGCGCCTGCTCCCGGCGGCACGAAGCCGAACGCGCTGACCGTGATCGTCAGCGGTCCGGATGTCGTGTCGCCGCCGACGAGCGCGACGCCATGCTGCGCGGCGAGCTCGGCGAAACCGTCGGCGAACCGCTCGACGAAATCGCGATCGGGCGATGGCAGCGTCAGCGCGAGCAGCGCCCACGCCGGCGTCGCGCCCATTGCGGCGAGATCGGAAAGGTTCACTGCGAGCGACTTCCAGCCGATGTCCTCGGGCCGCGTCGCGATCGGAAAATGCACGTGCTCGACGAGCGTGTCGGTGGTGGCGACGAGCTCGTGATCGGCCGGCGGCGCGAGTACGGCGCCATCGTCGCCGATGCCGATGCGCACGTCCGCGCGCGCCGACGCGCAGCGCGCGCGCACCATCTCGATCAGATCGAACTCGATCAGATCGAATTCCACGGGCTCAAGCGCGGCCCGCTTCGAACTCGGCCGTGCGCCACTCGGCCACGAGCTTGTCGAGCACGCCGTTGACGTACGTGTGCCCGTACTCGGTGCCGAAGCGCTTGGCGACTTCGACGGCTTCGTTGATGACGACGCGATACGGCACGTCGATGCGATGGCGCAGCTCGTACGCGCCGATGCGCAGCGCCGCGCGCTCGATCGGATCGACGCGGTCGATCTCGCGGTCGAGGTGCGGCGCGAGCGCGGCATCGAGCTCGGCGCAGTGCGTGTCGACGCCGCGCACGAGATCCTCGAAGTACTCGACGTCGGCGATTTCCATGTCCTGCTCGTGGCGGAACTCGTCGATGACGCGCGCAATCGGATTGCCGCTCATCTGCCACGCGTAGACGGCCTGCAGCGCGCGGCGGCGCGCACGCGAGCGCGCGGCGGGGTCGATAGCCGATTTCGGGAAATCACTCACGGGAAATCACTCATCGGCCCATTGAACCATGAGATCGGCCATTTCGAGCGCCGCGAGCGCGACGTCCTCGCCCTTGTTGCCGTGCTTGCCGCCGGCGCGCGCCTCGGCGTCGGCGTGCATCTCGACCGCGAGCACGCCGTTCAGCACCGGAATGCGGAAGTCGAGCGCGACGCGCATGAGGCCGTTCGCGCAGCCGTCGGCGACGTGCTCGTAGTGGCGCGTGTCGCCGCGGACGACGCAGCCGAGCGCGACGATCGCGACGTGCTGCGCGGCCGCTGCGATGCGCGCGGCTGCGAGCGGAATCTCCCACGCGCCCGGCACGCGCACGATGTCGATCGACGCGGTGGCGACGCCGTGCTCGCCGAGCGCGCGCACGGCGCCGCCGACCAGCGCATCGACGATGCGCGGGTTCCAGCGGCTCGCGATGATCGCGTAGCGCGCGTTGCGGACGGGGCGGAGTGCGCCGGTGCGTTCGGGCATGCGCGTAGTCTAGCGGAGCGCGCGGGTTATCCCTGCGGCTCTTCGTGTCCTTCGACTTCGAGCCCGAATCCGCGCAGGCCCACCAGCCGCCGCGGCGTGCCGAGCACGCGCAGGCGCTTGCACGCCGAGATCGGCCAGGATCTGCGCGCCGAGGCCGAGCTGGCGCCACTGCGGCGAGGTCTGCTCCTCGGAGCGCCCGCTCGTCAGGCGCTCGATCAGCGCTTCGGGCGTCTCGTCGCCTGCGAGCACGACAACGACGCCGCGGCCTTCATCGGCGATGCGGCGCAACGCCGCGGTCACCGTGAGGCCGAGATCGCTGCGCTCGAGGTGCAGCACGTCGGACAGCGTGTTGCGCACGTGGACGCGCGTCAGCACCGGCGGGCCGTCGTCGACGCGGCCGCGCACGAGCGCGAAGTGCAGCGCCTTCTGCAGCCGGTCGCGGATATCCGACGAGACGAAAGCGGCCGAACTCGGTATCGACGTCGCCTTCATGCACGCGCTCGACGGTCTTCTCGGTTTCGAGGCGGTAGCGGATCAGGTCTGCGATCGTGCCGATCCTGAGGCCGTGCTTCGCGGCGAATGCTTCGAGCTCGGGACGGCGCGCCATCGTGCCGTCGTCGCTCAGGATCTCGACGAGCACGCCAGCCGGCGCGAGGCCCGCAAGCGCGGCGAGATCGACGGCGGCTTCGGTGTGGCCCGCGCGCGCGAGCACGCCGCCCGGCTGCGCAGCGAGCGGGAAGATGTGGCCGGGCTGCACGATGTCGTCGGGCCGCGCGTTGGGCGCTGCGGCCGTGCGGATCGTGTGCGCGCGGTCGTACGCGGAGATGCCGGTCGTGACGCCGGCCGCCGCTTCGATCGACGACGGTGAAGTTCGTGTGGTGCGGCGACGTGTTGCGATCGACCATCGGTTTCAAACCGAGCTGCCGGCAATGCGCCTGCGTCAGCGGCAGGCAGACGAGGCCGCGGCCTTCGCGCACCATGAAGTTGACGTCCTCGGGCCGCACTTTCTCGGCGGCCATGATCAGGTCGCCTTCGTTCTCGCGGTCCTCGTCGTCGACGATGACGACCATGCGGCCCGCGCGGATTTCTTCGAGGATTTCAGGAACCGTCGCGAAGCTCATGGGTGCACCTCGCGATCGGCGAAAAGGCGTTCGACATAGCGCGCGACGAGATCGACTTCGATGTTGACCGCATCGCCGACCTTGCGGTCGCCGAACGTCGTGACTTCGACCGTGTGCGGAATCAGGTTCACGCCGAAGCGGCGCCCGTCGACTTCGTTGACCGTGAGGCTGACGCCGTCGATTGCGATCGAGCCTTTCGGCGCCGCGTAGCGCGCAAGCTCGGCTGGCAATTCGAACGTCCAGCGCTGCGAGCGCGCATCGGGCTCGATCGCGACGACGCGGCCGAGGCCGTCGACGTGGCCCGCCATCAGATGACCGCCGAGGCGATCGGCCAGACGCAGCGCCTTTTCGAGATTGACGCGCGCGCCGTTGCCGAGCGCGCCGAGCGACGTGCGCGACAGCGTTTCGTTCGAGACGTCGACGACGAACGCGTTGCCTTCGATCGCGATCACGGTCAGACAGACGCCGGAGACCGCGATGCTGTCGCCGATGGCGACATCATCGAGACCGAGCGTCCCGGCGTCGACGACGAGGCGCACGTCGCCGCCGCGCGGCTCGGTGCGGACGATGCGGCCGGTGGTTTCAACGATGCCGGTGAACATCGGGGCTTCCCGTGAGGAGTCGCAGCCGGAGATCAGGGCCGCAGGTCGATTGTTCAACCAGCGTCATCGTGGCGGCGTCGGCGAGCGCGGGCAAGGCCGGCAGGCGCGCCATCGGCTGCGCGGTGTCGCCGAGCAGCCTCGGCGCGAGATAGAGCAAAAGCTCGTCGGCGAGGCCGGCCGCGAGGAACGCGCCGCTCAGGATCGGGCCGGCTTCGACCTGCAGCTCGTTGACTTCGCGGCGCGCGAGCTCGGCGAGCACGGCGGCGAGATCGAGGCGGCCGTTTTCGGCGGCGATGCCGCAGAAGATCGACGCGCGCGAAGCGGTGGTCCGATCGGCTTCGCGTCGCGTCCGTGGACGATCAATGTCGGCGCCGCGCCGTCGAGCACCCGCGATCGCGCCGGCGTGCGCAGCGTTCGCATCGAGAATCACACGAAGCGGCGCGACGTGATCGACGTCCAGCCGGACGGTCAGGCGCGGATCGTCGGCGAGCTCGGTGCCGATGCCGGTCAGGATCGCCGAGCTTCGCGCGCGCCAGCGCTGCACGTCGTCGCGCGCGGCGGCGCTCGTGATCCACTTCGATTCGCCGTTCGCGAGCGCGGTGCGGCCGTCGAGGCTCGCTGCGATCTTGACGCGCACCCACGGCCGGCCGCGCTCGATGCGTGAGAAAAAGCCCGCGTTGAGCGCGCGCGCTTCATCCTGCATCAGCCCGATGGCGACTTCGATTCCAGCCGCGTGAAGCCGTGCGAGACCGCCGACGGCTTTCGGATTCGGGTCCGATGTGGCGGCGATGACGCGTGCGACGCCGGCTTCGATCAGCGCATCGGCGCACGGCGGCGTGCGGCCGTGGTGCGCGCATGGTTCGAGCGTTACGTACGCGGTCGCACCGCGCGCGCGAACGCCTGCTGCGCGCAGCGCGATCGGCTCGGCATGCGGCTCGCCGGCGCGCACGTGCCAGCCTTCGCCGACGATCGTGTCGCCGTGCGCGATCACGCAGCCAACGCGCGGATTCGGTTGCGTCGTGAAAAGACCGCGCTCGGCCAGCGCGAGCGCGCGGGCCATCATTCGCTCGTCGGTGGCGGAGAACGTTGCGGGGATCATTTCGTCCGGTTCGTCATTCCCGCGAAAGCGGGAATCCATTTCTGTGTTGCGTTACGAAAAGCACCATGGATTTCCCGCGTTCGCGGGAATGACGGCGATGAGGAACCGTGCGCCGCCCTACTTGCGCGGCTTCTCGGTTTCCGCCTGCAGCAGCGAAAGCTGCAAGCCTTCGATCGCCGGCAGATCGCGCTGCAGCCGCTCGATCTCCTCGCGGAACTCCTGCACGTCCTGGAAGCTGCGATAGACCGACGCGAAACGGATGTATGCGACCTGGTCGAGCTTCTTGAGCTCGCGCATGACGAGCTCGCCGATCCGCATCGACGGCACTTCGCGCTCGCCGCTGCGGCGCAAGTCCTCGACCACCGAGCGCACGGCCGCGTCGACCTGCTCGCTCGACACCGGTCGCTTCTGCAGCGCGCGCTCGAAGCCGACGCGCAGCTTGTGCTCGTCGAACGCCTCGCGCCGATCGTCGCTCTTGATCACCGCCGGCAGCTTGATTTCGGCCGTCTCGAACGTGTTGAAGCGCTCACTGCAGTTCGGACACTCGCGACGGCGTCGGATCGTCGTGCCGTCATCGGAGACGCGCGAGTCGATGACGCGTGTGTCGTCGTGCTGGCAGAAAGGACAATGCATTCAATCGGCCGCGAACGGCGAAGGCTCAGCCATAAACCGGAAACGCCTTGCATTGCGCCGTGACTTTTCCGCGCACGCTCTCGATCACCGCCGCGTCGCCGGGCTTGTCGAGCACATCGCAGATCCAGTCCGGCGAGCTCGACGCATTCCTTCTCGCCGTAGCCGCGCGTCGTAACGGCCGGCGTGCCGAGACGCAAACCCGAAGTCACGAACGGCGAGCGCGGATCGTTCGGCACCGCGTTCTTGTTGACCGTGATGTGCGCGTTGCCGAGCGCGGCTTCGGCGTCCTTGCCGGTCACGTCGCGGCCGATCAGGTCGACGAGGAACAGATGATTCTCGGTGCCGCCGGAGACGACCTTGTAATCGCGCGCGATCAGCGTCTTCGCCATCGCCTTCGCATTCTTCACGACCTGCTGCTGGTACGTCTTGAAGGAAGGTTCCAGCGCTTCCTTGAACGCGACCGCCTTCGCGGCGATCACGTGCATCAGCGGGCCGCCCTGGATGCCGGGGAATACGATGCTCTGCAGTTTCTTTTCGAGATCCTCATCGCCGCCCTTCGCGACGACGATGCCGCCGCGCGGACCGCGCAGCGTCTTGTGCGTTGTCGACGTGACGACGTCGGCGTGCGGCACGGGATTCGGATAAACGCCAGCCGCGACGAGTCCGGCGACATGCGCCATGTCGACGAAGAAATACGCGCCGACCGCTTTCGCGATTGCGCGCATGCGTTCCCAGTCGACGATCTGCGAGTACGCGCTGAAATCCGCCGACGAGCATCTTCGGCTTGTGCTCGTGCGCGAGGCGCTCGACTTCGTCGTAGTCGATGAAGCCGTTCGCGTCGACGCCGTACTGCACGGCGTTGAAGAGCTTGCCCGAGATGTTGACCTTCGCGCCGTGCGTCAGGTGTCCGCCATGCGCGAGCGACATGCCGAGGATCGTGTCGCCCGGTTTCAGCAGCGCGAAGTAGACGGCCTGGTTCGCCTGCGAGCCCGAGTGCGGCTGCACGTTCGCGTAGCCGGCTCCGAACAATTCCTTGACGCGCTCGATCGCGAGGCGCTCGGCGATATCGACGTATTCGCAGCCGCCGTAGTAACGCTTGCCGGGATAGCCTTCGGCGTACTTGTTCGTCAGCACCGAGCCTTGGGCTTCGAGCACGCGCGGGCTCGCGTAGTTTTCCGACGCGATCAGCTCGACGTGATCTTCCTGGCGGCGGCGCTCGGCGTCGATCGCGTCGGCCAGCTCGTCGTCGAAACCGCGGATGCGAAGCGTGCTCGGGAACATGCGGGATCATCGAATGGAGGCGGGTCCGAATGTTACCGTTTTCCGACGCCTCCCGCCGGTTTTGCCGCATTCTGGCGCGGTTTTCGGCGGCTCAGGCTTCGACGCGGAGAGGCTCCGGGCCTGCTTCGCCGCGCAGCGTCGCGTCCCAGATCGCCCGGAGCGCAGCCGACAGCACGCGCGCATGCCGAGGCACATCGCCGAAGGCCTCGCGTGCGAGCACGGCCAGTTCGGCGCGCCCGCGGCGAAGCGCCGCGGCATCCGACGCGAGCATCGATGCGATGCGCACGTAGCCGTCGCGATCGCGGGCGATCCACTCGTCGCGGCCAATGGCCGCGAGGAGGCTCGCGGTCTGCCGGCCGACGGGCGTTTCGCCTTCGAGCGTCACGACCGGCACGCCCATCACGAGCGCATCGCAACTCGTCGCGCATCCGGAGAACGGGAACGGATCGAGCGCGATGTCGATGTCCGCCCACGCCGCAAGCGCGCCGGCGTGCGTGCCGTAGCCGGCGAGCTCGAGACGGTCCGCGTCGATGCCGTGCCGCGCGGCGCGTGCGAGAAAGTGCGCGCGCGCTTGCGCATCGTCGAACGCGTTGGCCTTCAGGCGCAGCACGCTGCCGGGACACGCGCCGAGAATCGCGGCCCATGCGGCGAGCACCGCGTCGTTGATCTTCGCGACGCGATTGAAACAGCCGAAGCGGATGGCGCCCGCGCGCGATACCGGCGCAGGCAGCGCGACGTTCGGCGCATAGCACAGCCTTCCGGATGCGAGATGGACGAGCCGCTCGCTGAAGCGATGCGCGGTCGATGCCGGGCTCGTGTGCGCATCGGTGATGAAGAAATCGATCGCGGCCGACCCGGTCGAGTGGAAGTAGTCGAGCCAGGTCGCCTGCACCGGCGCCGGCCGCGCGGAGAGAACGCGAAGCCGATTGCCGGGGCTGTGGCCGGCGAGGTCGACGAGCACGTCGATGCCATCGTCGCGGATGCTCTCGGCGAGCTCGTCGTCGTCGAGCGTGTCGATGCGCCGGTAGCCGTCGGCGGCGGCGCGGAAGCGCGCGTTGATCGCGTCCTCGATGCTGCCGTCGTCGTAGACGAAATGCCTCAGACGCTTGCGATCGAGCGCTTCGAACTCGGCCGCGAAGAATGTACCGACGACGCCGGCCGAAAAGCGCGGCGACAGCCAGCCGATGCGAAGCGGTGCATCACTCGCGCCGCGCAGCGGCGGACGCGACGCGACTGGCTCGGCGTGACGGCGCGCCCAGTCGCGATGCGCCGACGCGATCGCATCGGCGCTCACATCCGGCGCGTGCTGGAGCGCGATCAGGTGCGAGCTCGCGGCGACCGGATCGCGCGGATGCGCCTCGGCGAGCGCGGCATGATCGGCGAGCGCCGCCTCGATGTCGCCGCGTTCGAGCAGGAGCTCGGCGCGCAACAGGCGCGCGCCGCGATGACGCGGCATCGCCGTGAGCATTTCGTCCGCAATCGCGATCGCATCGCCGCTGCGGCGCTGCGCTTCGAGCGCACAGGCGCTGGCGTAGCGAAGCGCGGTCTCGATGCGCGTCGCGGTTTGCGCATCGTTGGGCGATTCAACGCGCAGCCGGTTCAGCAGCACGAGCGCGGGGCCGGTCTGACCGCCGTCTTCAAGCGCCGCGGCCGCTTCGAGCGCGAGGCTTTTGTCGGCCGACAACTGCGGCAGCGGCCGCCGCATTCGTTCGGCAACGCCGGCCGGCTGGCGTGCCTGCCCGGCGGCGCGCAGCCAGCGCAGCAACGCGGCGGCATGGTCCGGCCGCTGCAGGCTCGCGAGGCGGAATGCACGCGCCGCTTCTGTCGTGCGCTCGAGCCGATCAAGCGCGAGCCCGAGATTCAGCCGCGCACTGAATCGCGTCGGGTCTGCCACGAGCGCCGCCTGTGCATCGGCGGCAGCGCGCGCGGGCTCGCCGCGGTCGAGCTCGACGGCAGCGCGGTTCGCGAGCACGCCCGCGTGCGCGGGCCGAATCGCGAGCGCGCGTTCGAAGAGCGCGAGCGCATCTTCGGAGCGGCCGAGCTGATGCTCGATCGTGCCGAGCATCTGCAGCGCGTCGACGTGCTCGGGATCCTGCATGAGGACCTCGCGATAGAGCGCCGCCGCCTCAGCCAGCGCGCCGGCGCCGTGTCGAGCGAGCGCGCTGCGCAGGAGGTCGGTCGTCGGCGTCATCGCCGGATGATAGCGAGACGGCGCGGCATGGGGTCCAGCGGCATGACACCGGGCCGCCGCTTCGGCGATAATTCGCCGTTTCCCGGCGTGCATGGGCCCGGTCGCTTGATGGCGCACCGGTCCGAGCGCGCGCCCTGCCCGGCCGGACGATCCGACCGGGACCTATGGAGTCCTCATGCAGTACATCTACACCATGATCGGGGTCAGCAAGGTCGTGCCCCCGAAGCGCGAGATCATCAAGGACATCTCGCTGTCGTTTTTCCCCGGCGCGAAGATCGGGCTGCTCGGCCTCAACGGATCGGGCAAGTCGACCGTGCTGCGCATCATGGCCGGCGTCGACACGGACTTTAACGGCGAGGCGCGCCCGCAGCCCGACATCAAGATCGGCTTTTTACCGCAGGAACCGCAGCTCGATCCGGAAAAGACCGTGCGCCAGGCGGTCGAGGAAGGCGTCGGCGAAATCTTCGAAGCGCAGGCCCGGCTCGATGCCGTCTATGCGGCCTATGCCGAGGAAGGCGCCGATTTCGACAAGCTCGCCGCCGAGCAGCAGCGCCTCGAGGCGATCCTCGCGACGAGTGATGCGCACACGCTGGAGCGCACGCTCGAGATCGCGGCCGATGCACTCCGCCTGCCGCCGTGGGACGCGAAGATCGGCAATCTTTCGGGCGGCGAGAAGCGCCGCGTCGCGCTCTGCCGCCTCTTGCTCTCGAAGCCCGACATGCTGCTGCTCGACGAGCCGACGAACCATCTCGATGCCGAATCGGTCGAGTGGCTCGAGAACTTTCTCGCGAACTTTCCCGGCACGGTCGTCGCGGTCACGCACGATCGCTACTTCCTCGACAACGCGGCCGAGTGGATCCTCGAGCTCGATCGCGGCCGCGGCATTCCGTGGAAAGGCAACTATTCGTCGTGGCTGGAACAGAAGGACGCGCGCCTGCAGCAGGAAGAATCCGGCGAGAAGGCGCGCCGCAAGTCGCTGCAGCGCGAGCTCGAGTGGGTGCGTCAAGGCTCCAAGGGTCGTCAGTCCAAGGGCAAGGCGCGCCTGAAGCGCTTCGAGGAACTGAACTCGGTCGAGTACCAACAGCGCAACGAGACCAACGAAATCTATATTCCACCGGGCGAGCGGCTCGGCGATCTCGTCGTCGAGTTCAAGAACGTGTCGAAATCGTTCGGCGATCGCATGCTGATCGACGATCTCAGCTTCAAGGTTCCGCAAGGCGCGATCGTCGGCATCATCGGCCCGAACGGCGCCGGCAAATCGACGTTCTTCAAGCTGATCACCGGTGTCGAGAAGCCGGACAGCGGCGAGATCGTCATGGGCAAGACCGTCAAGCTCGCCTATGTCGACCAGTCGCGCGATTCGTTGAACAGCGCGAAGACCGTCTGGCAGGAAATCTCCGGCGGCGCGGACATGATCACGGTCGGCAAGTACCAGACGCCGTCGCGCGGCTACATCGGCCGCTTCAACTTCAAGGGCGCCGATCAGCAGAAGATCGTCGGCCAGCTCTCGGGCGGCGAGCGCGGGCGCCTGCATCTTGCGAAGACGCTGATGCAGGGCGGCAACGTGTTGCTGCTCGACGAGCCGTCGAACGATCTCGACGTCGAAACGCTACGCGCGCTCGAAGAGGCGCTGCTCGAGTTCCCGGGCTGCGCGATGGTGATCTCGCACGACCGCTGGTTCCTCGATCGCATCGCGACGCACATCCTCGCGTTCGAGGGTGACTCGCATGTCGAGTTCTTCCAGGGCAATTACCGCGAGTACGAAGACGACAAGAAGCGACGCCTCGGCGAGGAGGCTTCGCAGCCGCATCGGATTCGCTACAAGAAACTTGCGTGATGTTTTATCCCCTCTCCCGCTTGCGGGAGAGGGCTAGGGTGAGGGCCAGCGTGGTTCGCCATCGCAAGATTGCCCTCGTCCGCTTCCGGCACCTTCTCCCGCGAGCAGGAGAAGGAAAAGAAGGAACGCCATGACCTTCATCGAAACGCTAAGGCAAGCCTGGCATCGGAACAAATCGCTCGTCTGCATCGGGCTCGATCCCGAGCCGTCGCGTTTCCCGCAACACCTTCGTGAAACGCCCGACGCGATCTTCGAGTTCTGCCGCGCGATCGTCGACGCGACGGCCGACGTCGCGTGCTGCTTCAAGCCGCAGTTCGCGCACTTCGCGGCGCGCAGCGCCGAGGATGCGCTGCAGCGGCTGATCGCGCACATCCACGGCAAGCATCCCGGCGTACCGGTCATCCTCGACGCGAAGCGCGGCGACGTCGGCAGCACGGCCGCGTTCTACGCCGCCGAAGCGTTCGACCGCTACGGCGCAGATGCGGTCACCGTGAACCCGTATCTCGGCCGCGATTCGCTCGAACCGTTCCTCTCGCGCGCCGACAAGGGCGTCGTGATCCTCTGCCGCACCTCGAACGCGGGCGCACGGGACCTGCAGGATCTCGACGTCGGCGGAAAGAAGCTCTACCAGCACGTCGCGGCGACGGCAGCGCGAGAATGGAACGCGAACGGCAACTGCATGCTCGTCACGGGCGCTACGTATCCGGGCGAGCTCGCCGACGTGCGCGCGATCGTCGGCGAAATGCCGCTGCTCGTGCCGGGCGTCGGCGCGCAAGGCGGCGACGTCGAGGCCGTCGTGCGGAACGGCGCGACGAAGGATCGCACCGGGCTCGTCATCAGCTCCTCGCGGGCGATCCTCTACGCGGGTAGCGGCCCCGACTTCGCCGACGCCGCGCGCACCGCCGCCGTTGAGCTCCGCGACGGCATCAATCGATATAGGTAAAGTCCTCCGGCCGCACGCTCCGTTTTATAAAATCTGAACAATGCGGAGCGCACACTCGGCGCCGGGAAGGGAGCTAAAAAATCCCGCAGAATCCGCAGCACGCGGGCCGTTTCCGACGAGCCCTGGCTTAGGGGTCCTCCGCGCAGCTGCCGCTTTTCAGAAGGCCATCCATGTGCCTTCATTTCTCGCGGAGCAAACAAAATGACAAGTGCAGCCTTGTTGATCCTGGCTATGACACCGGGTCTTGCCGATCCGATTTTCGGTAGCGGCTTCGACGATCCGGAAGGATGTCCATCGGGCCGTCAGACGGTCGCCGACATCGCTATTCGGGGATTGCGTCCATTTCGGCGCGGACGTCACCGAGTGGAGCGATGTCTTCGGTTATTCGTGCGACATCGGCGGCACCACGCCGTTTCCCGGCCTGCGTGTCAGTCCGACGATCATGAACTTCGGCAAGACCACCTACATCGCAATGCATTTGCACGTGCCTTCCGACCTGCCGAACGGCTACGGCTGGATCGTGCACACCGAGTACGACTACGGCGCGGACCTGACGACATCGTTCAGCACGGATTGCGGCGACTTCAATCCGGCGAATCCGCTTTGCAAGACCGTCGCAACGAGCGGCATGAATCTCACGCCGTGGCGCGTGGGCGGCGCCAACTTCTGTCCTTTGGCAACAGGCGCGGACTATTTCTTCAACGTCAAGATCACCAATCCGGACGGTTGGACCACCACATGCAATCCGGACGCGCCATCGTGCGCGGTCGGCCTGTCGAACAACTTCTCCGAGCCATAGGCTGAGAGCGCGAATCGAACGACGGCTGCCGGAAAGGCAGCCGTCGCTCCACGCGAGAGCGCGATAGGCACGCACGCGCTTGTAGCTTCCAAGCAGGCTCGGCCGCATACTCCGCGCCGGGAAGGGACAGAAATCCCATTGAAACCGTGGCGCGCGGGCCGTTTCCGACGAGCCCTGGGCTAGGGGTCCTCCGCGCAGCTGCCGTTCTTCCGAAGGCGCCTATGTGCCTTCATTTCTCGCGGAGTACACAAAATGCTAAGTGCTGCCTTGTTGATACTGGCAATGACGCCGGGCGTGACCGATCCGATCTTCCGGGACGGTTTCGACGCCGACCTGTGCCCGGCGGGCCGACAGACGCGCGCCAACATCTCGCTGGGTGGATTCACGTTGACGAACGTCGACGTGACGCAATGGGACAACGTCTGGGGGCGTTCGAACATTTTCGATCCCCCGATACCGTGGCCTGGTCTGGCCGTTTCGATGCCGATCATCCTCAATTTCGGCGAGTCCACGTACATGTCCCTGCGATTCCATGTGCCGATCGACAGCCCGCAGAATCGCTTCGGCTGGCTCACGCACACCGAGTACAACTACGGCAAGGACCTGACGGCCGCGATCAGCAGTGATTGTGGCGACTTCAATCCGCCGAGCAGCGTGTGCCACAACGAAACCGTCAGCGGCCAGAACCTCGTCCCATGGCGCATCGCCAGCAGCGGCGGCTTTTGTCTGTTGACGCCGGACACGGACTACTTCCTCAACCTGAAGATCACCGACCCGGATCAGGTGAGCCCCACATGCGCGCCAGCGGCGCCCTCGTGCGCGATCGGCACGGCCAACAATTTCAACTAGCCGTGAGCAAGTAACGCTGCCTGCGCGGCGGCCGCAGCCTGAACGGGGCGGTCGCTGCGACGCTTCATCTTTTCTGAACCCGTCGCCTCACATACTCCGCGCCGGGAAGCGATGAACGTTCCCGCCGACTGAGACCCTGGCGCGCGGGCGAACCCGTCGAGCCTGGCCTAAGGGCTGCGCACAGCCGCCGTTCATCGCGAAGGCAACGTAATGCCTTCCTACTCGCGGAGTGCCTCAACATGCTGACTGCTGCCCTCTTCGTGCTGGCGATGACGCCGGCCGGGACCGACACGATCTTCCAGGATGGCTTCGACGATGCGTCGTTGAGCGGGTGTCCCGCGGGCCGGCAGACGCTCGCCGACTTCTCGTACATCGGCGACAACAGCCTGCGCAACCGCTACAACGTCGACGTAACCGAGTGGGCGAACATCTGGGGCCATGCCACGGCGCTCGATGATGTCGTGCCGTGGCCCGGTCGCTCGAACGCCTCGCCAGTATTCCTCGATTTCGGCAGGACGACCTACATCGCGGCGCATTTCGAGGTGCCGCCGGGCACGCCGACGACGTGGTACGGCTGGATCATCCATACGGAATACGAGTACGGCGCCGACGTGACCGCGGCGATCAGCACGGGTTGCGGCGATTTCAGCCCACCGGCGCAGGCCTGCTACACGCTCGGAACCAGCGGACAGCTGATCGTGCCGTGGCGCACGAGGACGGGTAATTTCTGCAACCTCGTGCCGGGCACCGACTATTACCTGAACCTGGAGCTCCGCGATCCGAACGTCACGGCCAACGGGTGCGATACAAACTCGTGCGTCATCGGCACGGCGAACGCGATCAATACGCCTTAGCGCTCGGCTCGGTCGATGCGGCGGCCATTCCTGAACGCCGCGGCCGCCGCATTTATTTTCCGATTTTCATTTCGATAATCGCGTGCCGAGAATCTGTCTCGCGCGCCGGATATTCGTGCCGGATTCTTGACGCGAGCAAGCACGCGTCATTCAGTTAGTCCTTTCGGCTCGCATCAATCGGTAAAACTGCTAGGCCATTTCGCAAAAGTCGTCAAGTCGCTTTTGCGAATTGCGCTCCATCGCGCGCGCAACGCGTGCTATGTTCCGGTCCGGAAGGGTTGTTCCATCGAGCACCGCGCACGACGAGCGAGACGCCGTCGAGTCCCGTGCGTGCCCAGCGCTGATGAAATGTTGATTTTCTTTTCAGCGGCGGCGCAACGCTTCTTTGATGGAACGATTAATGCTTTCTGAATCCCGGTCCATCGATAATGACGGCGGGAAGGATTCCGTCCTAAATCGCGGCGCACGGCATAAAACGATAAGCCCCGGCCGAGGGGTCTCCGTGCAGCCACTGTTTTTTCGAAAGGCCATTTTTTAAGCCTTCCTCCTCGTCGGAGCTACACAAAATGTTAAGCGCAGCCTTGCTGGTCCTGGCCGCTGCGGCGCCAGGCGTCTACGATCCGTTGTTCCACGCGGATTTCGAACAGAACTCCACCTGCCCCGCCGGTCGTCAGCTCTACAGCGACATCGGCTACGTCGGCGACAACAACTCGGGCGACTTGCGGTACCACGTCGAGCTCACCGAGTGGGAAAACATCTGGGGCCACGCGAGCCCGTACGACACGACCACGCCGTGGCCCGGCCGCGCGAACTCAGCGCCCGTGATCGCCGATTTCGGCAAGACGACGTACATCGCCGCGCACTTCTACGTGCCGCAGGGTGCGCCGCTGACATGGCTCGGCTGGATCACGCACACCGACTACAACTACGGCCACAACCTCACGGCCGCGATCAGCACCGAGTGCGGCGATTTCAGCCCGGGCGCGCAGGCCTGCTTCGTCCAGTCGCTGAGCGGCCAGCCGATGGTGCCTTGGCGCACCAACACGGGCGCGTTCTGCCGTCTGCGGCCGAACACCGACTACTACCTCAACCTCAAGATGACCGATCCGAACGAGCAGAGCCCGACGTGCTCGCACAATGCCGACGTATGCGCGATCGGCACCGCGAACGCGGTCTACCAGTAACCAGGCTTCGCTCGATCAGCGTTCTCTATTGCGCGACGGCGGCCACGACGCCGCCGTCGCCGACAGCGCGAAACGCGCCCACAGACCCGTCCAGACGATCGCGCGCAGCAGCGGGTTCTGCGCACTTCGATCGTACTTCGTGAAGTAACGCCACATGCCGCGCCGCTTGTGAGCGGCGACGAACACGCGCCGGTGACGGCTCGAGCTGCCTTGCGCGTGCACAACGCGCACATCGTTGGCGATCGCAACGGCGTAGCCGGCGTCGCGGATGCGGCGGCACAGGTCAAGATCCTCGACGTGCAGGAAATACGCTTCGTCGAAGCCGCCGACCGCATCGAACACGGCGCGCGGCACGAACATGCACGCGCCGGAGACGGCATCGACGCGCTCGACGCCGGTTGCCGCGACTGCGTCCGGCATCTCGACGCCGGCGAGCGCCGGTGAGCGCGACTCGAAACGCGAAAGACCGCTCATCGCCATGAACGCGCGGCGCAGCGTCGGATCGCGCCGACGGTTGCCGCGTGCCGGCGTGCCTTCGGGCGTGCGCACGTCGGTGCCGACGAGGCCGATCGATCGATCGGCATCCGCGACCGCACGCAACGCGGCGATCGTGTCAGGTTCGATCAGGCAATCCGGATTGAGGAACAGCAGCGCGTCGCCGCTCGCGGCCGCGGCGCCCTGGTTGCACGCGGGTCCGAAGCCGCGATTGTCGGCATTGGCGATCAACCGAAATCGCGCATCGCTCGCGTGCGCCGATGCCGCTTGTGCGGGAAATCCATCTATCGACGCGTTGTCGACGACGACGATCTCGATCGGCGCGCTCGAAGCGAGCACGCGATCGACGCATTGCAGGAGCAGCGATCCGCTGTCGGCAGCGACGACGACGACGCTGGTCAGCGCTGCGCTCAGAGCGTGCCGAGCAGACGCTCGCCCTGCTCGCGCGCGTGCTGCCAGACGGCTGGCCACGCCGCGTACGCGTCGGCAAGGCGCGTGACCTCATCGCGCAGCATGCGCGCGCAGCCTGCTTCGTCGAGATCCTCGGGCCAGCCGCCGAGCCGCGGCGGCTGCCTCGCGGTCAGCGCACGGCCGTTCGCCTCGATGATCGAGCGCACATCGGCCTGCCAGTAGACCGGCGCGTTGGGCACGCTCTCGAACTGATGCTGCAGCCGCTCGATCGCATCGGCGCGCACGTACGCGAGATATTCGCGCAGCACGCGCAGGCGCCGCGTCTCGCTCGCGCCCGCGATGTCGCGCAGATTGTCCGCGAGAAGGCTGAGGCGCTGCCCGGGATCCTCGGCGAGAAACTCGTTGAGCTGGCGCTGCACGAAATCGGCAACGAAATAGTTGAAACGCGGCGGCGGTGCCGAGCGCGTCAGCTCGGAACGCTTGCGCGTACCTTCCTGCAGATGGCCGATCGCGACCGGCAGCTCCACGACGAGCGAGTCGGGATGGCAGAGCCACGCGACCTGCGCGAACAGCGCATCCTCGCCGCGGCCGAGCGGATTCGTGCACGGCAGCATCGATTCGTTGTCGAGCGTGAACGGCGTGAACGTGCCCGCGGTCGTCACGCGCGCCTGGCGATGGCCGTACCAGAGGCTGCCGCCCTCGACGTTGCGCAGGTAACCCTCGCGATCCTTCCAGAGCTCGTCACGGCTTTCGCCGCCGAGGTGATACATCCATGCGCTCGATTCGCTGCGCGAGCTGCCATACGCGCCCTGCAGCGTCGCGATGACCTTCGCGCCGGCGCGCAGATGATCCAGCCGACCAAGACTGAGGCCCCGCAGCGCCGTGCGCTCGATCGCGTAGCGCGGCTCGCCGATCAGCGCGCCGAACGGCCGGCCGAGCACGTCGAGGTGCAGCTCGAACGGATCGTCGCCGACTTCGTCGCCCGCGCCGAACGCATTCTCGGCGTTGCGGTAGAACTGCGTGTACGCCGGCGCCGACGGATCGGGATTGATGCCGTCGCGCTGGCCCTCGGGCCGCCGGAGCGGCAGGCTGTTGTCGTCATCGAGCAGCACGAGCCGCGATCCGGCCGCGAGCAGCAGCGCGAGATTCCACGTGCGGCCGCCGCCGAAATCGCGCTGCGCGTCCGATCGCAGCAGCACGGACGGCAGCGTCTTCGCGCTCTGCGGCACCGCTTTGGCGAGGCGCTCGACGAGCCGCGACTGCTCGGCCGTGCCGAGATAGGTCAGCACGCAGCCGGTCGAGCGCGCGAACTCGCGCAACAGATCGCGGTGGCGGTTCGCCGCCGCGACGTTCGTCGAGTCGTCGAGCAGCACATAGCGGCGCGACGCGCGGAAGCGGCGCTCGTAGTCGGCGAGCGATCGCAGCAGCCGTTCGAGCTCGGCCGGACGATTGCACGCGCGGATGAACACCGCGCGCGGCGTGGGCGCCGGCGCGGACGGCGGCGCCGCCGCGAGCCGGTCGAGGAACGCACGGTCGGAAACGAGGAGCCCGCGATCGACGAGGCTCTGCAGCACGCGCTGCACGTTCTCGCGCTGCGTCTGCAATCCGGAGATCGTCGTCTGGATGCGCGCGATGTGCTCGTCGAACGTCCGGAACTCGCGGCACTGGTCGAGCGCCTGCAGCACCTGGTACGTCATCACGTGCGTGTCGCCGTTGCGGCGCATCTGGAAGATGCACTCGCTGTTCGAGAGCGACGCGACGACGCCGTCCTCGGACGCGAACAGCGGCGCGGACGCGTCGGTCCGCGCGGGCGCGGGAGTCACGTTCATCGTCCCGTAGTTGATCTGGTAGTTGAGTTCTGTGCTCATGCGTCAGGCTTGTGGCGCCAGAAGCGCCAGTCGCGCCGCTCGGGCGCGGTGGAATCGTCGGCCGTATTCGAGGAACCGGATGTGTCGTGCGGCTCTGCGCCGCGCAGCGTCTCGAGCTCGCGCTCGAGCTCCGCGATGCGCTCGCCGGCCGTCATGTTCTTGCGGACTTCGTGATTGTAGTGCGCATAGACGGATTCTTCGCGGTCGCCGAACAGCGACAGCGCCTGCATGCGCTGCGGCAGCTCGCGCTTCGCGCAGACCGCGATGTAGTAGAGCGGCGCGTAATCGAGGTTGCCGACGATCGTGCCGCCCGGTTGCGCGGAGCCCGTCCAGGCCTCGCACGCACCGCCGCTGCCGTCCTGCGACCAGATCGCGGACTGGAACAGAAGCTTCTGCCCGTAGAGGCGCACCTGCGGAAAATGCGGCTTCAGCATCGCGAGCAGCTCGTCGCGATAAAGCTCGCGCGTGTGGAACTCGTTGCGGAATCCCGCGACTTCGCTGTACGTGTGCTTGTCCGGCGACGAGACGACGAGCACGCCATCGTCGGTCAGCGCGCGCGCGAAACCTTCGAGCATGCGCTCCTGCGCCTCGACGTGCTCGAGCGTCTCGAACGAGACGACGAGGTCGTAGCTGCCGGGCGCGACATCGAGCTCGGTCGCATTGCCGACGTCGTAACGGAGGTTCTCGCGCGAGCCGTAGCGCTCGCGCGCGTGCGCGATCGACCTGGCGTCGATGTCGAGGCCGAGCACGCTCGCCGCGGTGCGCGCGAGCAGCGCGCTGCCGTAGCCTTCGCCGCACGCGGCGTCGAGCACGCGCTTGCCTTGCGCGATGCGCCACGCGAAGAGGTAGCGATGCCAGTGCTCGTACCAGATTTCGCGCACGCATTCGGGCGTGAATCGCTCGCCGGTGAATGGCAATGCGGGCGCGTCGGTGTCGGCCATCGAAAGGTCGGCTTCGGAAAAGAGGGCTATTTTCGCACGGTTCCGCGATGCGGGCAGCGCGCCTAGCGGTCGGGCGCCCTGCCCGTCAGCCAGCGATGGCCGAGCCGGACGAGCCCGAACTCGCGCGAGGCTCCGCGCACGACGACCGCGCGCTCGACCGTGTCGAAGAGCCTGACGCCCTCCGGGTCGAGCGGATGCACGCGAACCGCGTAGGAGCCGGGCAGCAGCGCGAGATCCGGGAACTCGACCTCGCCGACGTATTCGCCGTTGCCGGCGGACTCGAGCGCAACGCCGTCCATGTCGCTGCCGACGCCGTACACCGGCGTGCCGTCGGCGCGCACGATGCCGAGCGCGACGCTCGGCACGCGGCCGTCGCGCGAGCGGATGCGCATCGCGACGCGCAGTGTCGCGCCGAACTCGAGCAGCAGCGGCGTCTCGGCCTCGACACCGTTCAACGCGACGCCGAGCACGCTGAACTCGTAGCCGGCGTGCGCAATCTCGGTGCGTTCGGTCACCGGCGCGGACTTGCGCTCGTGATAAGCGAGATAGGCCTGCGTAACGTCGAAGACGTCGCCGTACTGCTCGACCTTGCCGTCGCGGAGCCAACATGCGTGACGGCAGAGTTTCTGCACGTGGTACATGCTGTGCGAGACGAGGATCAGCGTGCCGCCGCTGCCGAGATAATCCTCGATCCAGCGCACGCACTTCTTCTGGAACGATTCGTCGCCGACGGCGAGCACTTCGTCGGTGACGAGCAGGTCGGGCTTCAGCGACGCGATCACCGCGAAGCCGAGGCGCACGACCATGCCCGACGAGTAGTGCTTGACCGGCTCGTCGATGTAGTCGCCGATGTCGGCGAACGCGATGATCTCGGGCACGCGCGCGCGAAGGTCCGCGCCGGAGAGCCCGTACAGAGCGGCGGACATCGCGATGTTGTCGCGGCCCGTATATTCGGGATGGAAGCCGGCGCCGAGCTCGAGCAGCGCACCGATCCGGCCGTTGACCTGCACGCTGCCGCTCGAGGGCGTGAGGACGCCGGTGATGAGCTTCAGCAGCGTCGATTTGCCGGCGCCGTTCTCGCCGATCAGGCCGAGCGATTCGCCGGGCGCGACATTCAGCGTGACATCGCGCAGCACCTCGTGGCGTTCGCCGCTGTTGGCGCCGAACAGGAGGCGCGCGAGTGCGCGCAGGCGGTCCGCGTTTCGATGGACCTTCGGATACGCCTTGCCGAGGCCGCGCGCTTCGACGAGCGGCGCGCTCACAGGAAATCCTCGAAATGCGGATCGAGCCGCTTGAAGATGCGATGGCCGATCAGCAGCACGATCGCGGCCGTCGCGACGGCGATCGCAATGTGCTTCGCATCGACATCGCCATGGTGGAGCAGCGCGACGCGAAACGCGTCGGCGTAGAACGTGAACGGATTGAGATCGAGCCACGCGCGAAAGCGCTCGGAGACGAGCATGCGGTCGTAGAAGATCGGCGCGCAGAACATCAGGATCATCAGGATTTGTCCCAGCGCCTGCGCGAGATCGCGCACGAACACCTGGATTGCCGAGAACGCGAGCGAAAGTCCGAGCGACAGCGCGAACAGCAGGACGTACAGCGCGACGGCCGGCGCGAGCCCGGCGAGATGGACGTCGTTGCCGGTGAACGCGAGCACGAGGACGATCGCGACGAATCCGGCGAAATTGACGATGAAGCTCGCGCTCGCGCTCGCGATCACGAGCACTTCGCGCGGCAGCGCGATCTTGCCGATCAGCGCGGCGTTCTCCTGGATGACGGTCGTCGAGCGCACGAGCGATTCGGCAAGCGCGTTCCACGGCCAGAGCGCGGCGAAGAGGAACGGCACGTAGCCGGGCGCATCGGCGCCGGGAATGCGCGCGGGCAGGATGTGCACGAACACGAATGAGTAGACCGCGAGCTGGATCAGCGGCGCGATCAGCGCCCAAAGACCGCCAGTGAAGCTTCCCGCAAACCGGTTGCGCAGCTCGCGGTCGATGAAGCGCAGCGTCAACGAGGCGAATGGCATCGAGGGCGGGTGCGGCAGCGAAGATTCGCCGCCGGCGATTCTAGCGGAAAAGCCCGGGAGAACCGCGGTGCGGCGCCGGCGGCGCCGCGCGAGGGCTCAGGGCTGCGTGGTGACGCTGCCCGCGTTGTCGAGCACCGTCGTCGAATCGGGCGGCGTCACCGTGCCGTAGCGAGAGCGCAGCGATGCGACGAGCGTCTCGTTCGCGTCGATGTGCTCGTTGCGGAGCTCGTCGATGTGCTTCTGCACGGTCTTGTCGACGAAGTCGGCCTTGAGGCGCTCGACGATGCGGTCGTGCACCTGCGCGAACGTCTGCTGCTGGTCCGGCGCGCGCGAGACGAGCTTGATGATGTGATAGCCGTACTTCGTCTTGACCGGCGCCGAAATGTCGCCCGGCTTCTTGAGCGCTTTCGACGCATCGACGAACGAAGCAACGAAGCCCGTCTTCGAGACGCCTTTCATGACGCCCTTGTTGCTCGCCTTGCTTTCGTCTTCCGAATACTTGTCGACGAGCGCTTCGAACTGGTCCGGATGCGCCTTCGCTTCCTTCGCGACGGTTTCGGCCAGCGCCTTCGCGTCCTTGTCGTCGCGCGACTTGGTCGAAATCAGGATGTGCTGCACGGTGAGATCGCCGGGGACGACGTACACGTCCTTGTGACCGACGTATTCCTCTTTCGCACGCGCCTCGAAGTCCGGCACCTTGACGCTGGCCTTGAGATTTTCCGTGCGCACGCGCGAGAGCACTTCGTCGGTTGCCATGTCGATCTGGCTGCGCACGGCGGGCGTCTGGTCGAGATTGGCCTTGCGTGCTTCGGCGGCGAGCTGCTTCTGCGAAAGGAGCTGCAGGATCAGGTTCTCGAGGCGCTGCGGATTGTCGAAGAAGCCCGGGCGTTCCTTGATGGGGATGCGCACCGCGAACGCGTCGATGTCGGCGAGCGTCACGATCGCATCGCCCTGCTTGGCGACAACCGTGCTCGGCGCGCCGGTGCTCGTCGAAGCATCTTTGGACTGCGCGTGGCTCAGCGTTGCGGCGGAAATACCGAGCAGCAGGCAAAGGCCAAGGGTTCGCCTTGTGGACGACATGTTGAAACGATCTCCGGGTTTCGAAAAGCAAATCGGCCGGAAAGCCGGCCGATCCGCGGATCAGAATCCACGCCGCTCGCGGGCGGCGCGGATGCGTTGTGTGTTACGGACTGAAGTTGTTCGAGGTACCGATCACGCACGTCGGCGAGGACGCTGCGCACGTCGTGGTTCCCTGCGCCGGATTCGTCGCCTCGATGTTGAAGTAGTACGTCGTGCCGGGCAACAACGGACAGAAGTTGGTGCCGGCCACACGCCATGGCGTGAGGTTCATGCCACTCGTCGCGACGGTCTTGCAAAGCGGATTCACCGGGTTGAAGTCGCCACAGGTCGTGCTGATCGACGTGGTCAGATCGAGTCCGTAGTTGTACTCGGTATGCACGATCCAGCCGTACGAGGGACCTTGACCGACGGGCACGACGACTTTCGCCGCAATGTACTTGGTGCGGTCGAACTGGAGGATCGACGGCTGCGAGTCATGACGGCCCGGCCAGGAGACGGTCGTATCGGTCGAAGTCGAGTGACCCCAGATGGCGTCCCACGATGTCAGATCGACGTTCGGGCGAGTACCCGCGCTTGGCACGTACGCGACGTTGCTCGAAGTCTGGCGGTTCGCCGGATTGACGCAGTTGTCATTGCCGCCGCCCGTGCTCGCAACGACGGTCGCAGGCGTGCTCGTGACGGAGCCGCCCGTGTTCGAGCAGACGAGGCTCAGAACGTAGGTGCCGTCGACCGGCGCCGTCACCGAACGCGGGGGCGTGGCCGACGTGGAGTCGGTCCAGCCGGCGAGCGTGGTCGGATTGCCAGCCAGCGTCGCGGAGCCTGCGCACGCGGTTGCGCCAGTCACGTTCCAGCTCACCGAGAACGCGGAGCCGGTGTTGACCGTCGCAGGCGCATTGAGCGCGAAGTTTGCGGGAGTCGGTGCCGGGACGCCGCTGCACGCGGGACCCGAGAACGTCACGCCGGTCGCCTGCAGGTCCGTCGTGCCGGGCACGAGGCTGAGGCCATTGGCGTCAGTGGTGACAGTGCACGTGGTCTGCTGCGGCGTCGTCAGATGCAGCGTGACTTGAGCACTTGCCGTAGAGATGGATGCAACGGAGAAGACGCAGAAGAGCGAACCAACCAACCGACCGAAGTGCACTGACATAATTCGTTTTCCATCAATTACTTCTAAAAACACGCGCGATTGTAACGTTCAATGCGCGCCGAAGCCATAGCGCCTGCCGGGGCAACCTTTCGTTTGGCGACGCATGACGCAAAAAAAGAGGGGGCCGTGAGGCCCCCTCTTTCGTTCAGCAAACAACAGTGCGCCTTAGGAGCAGGGCGCCGTGCCGCCGTTCATGCAGGAGCGGCTCGCACGGTGACGGAACAGACCACCGTAGTTCGCGAGCAGGCCCGGCTGGGCCTGGGTGTTGATAACGTTGTACGCCATGAAGCCCGTCGCCGGCAGACCGTTCATCGTCACGGCCGTGACGCCGTCCGATTCCACGCCGCCCGGCAGGATATGGCCGCCATCGCCCGAGAACAGGTCGAGGGCCATCCAGCCATCCGTGCCATACGGCGGGACGTTCGGACGCAGCAGCGAACCGAACACGCCCGACGGATCGCCAACGGCCGTGGTGGTCAGGAAGCTGATGACGTTGACTTCGTACGGCAGCGAGGACGGACGCGTACCGACCGGCGGCGAGAAGCCACCCGTGCGGGTCGTGTGACCTTCTTCGCGATCGTACAGGTTGATGCCGACGGTGACGTTCGACTCGCCCGGCGAGTGGAATGCCTCGACGAACGGATCGGCCGGAGCACGCGAGTACAGCGTGTCATCGACGTAGAAGCGCTTGGTCGGGAACATGACGACCCAGTCGGTGTTCGCGCCGAAGTCCGGATTGACGAAGAACTCGTTGTAGAGCGTGTCGGACATCAGGACCGCGGACACGGCGTCGACGCCGAAGGCGTAGTCGGCCGTGAGCAGCTGACCATTGATGAACACGAACGCACGCGCGATACCGGTCGTGACGAGCGACGGGTTGTTCGCGTCCTGCAGCGACGGCTGCAGCGACTCGGTGCCGTGGTACAGCGCGATTTCGGTGAAGCCGTCGATCGCATCGGCGTTGTACGAGAAGAACGTACCTTCGCCGACGTTGACGATGGCGCCCGAACCGAACAGACCACCCGAGGTCGGTGCAACGACGGACACCGGAGCGTCCGCGTCGAGCGTGCCCTGCGAGCAATCCGGCGGCGTGCCGCCGTCCGGCTGACCATTGAGGACGTGCGTGATATCGCTAGCCAGCGGGGAGCCGGCCGGGATGTCACCCATCGTGATCAGCTCGAGGTAGCCTTCACGCGTACGCGTGAGGTCCGTCGGGCCGCCGTCGGCCGGGATCTGAACGCCCGTGTCCGGATCAGCGCCCGAACCGTCGAAGCCGGCCGTGACGAACGGCTGACCTTCCGGCGGACGATCGTCGGCGACGTGCAGCTCTTGTCGGTCGTGAACACCGCACCGCCACCGCCATCAGCAGCGTCGGCAGTCTGGCTAACGCGAGCCGTCCACACGTCGTGCGGCGACAGGAACAGGTTGAAGTCGAGGACTTCACGGCTGTTGTAGCCTTCGAGGAAGCGAACCTTCACCGCCTTGCCGATTCCCGTGGTGTTGACCACGGTGAACAGCGAGTCCTGGCTCTTGTTGACGGTGTAGTAGGGATAGATGAGAACCTGGCCGAGACCATCGGGATTCAGGTCGACGGCATTCGCCAGGCCCGCGAAGCCAGCGACGCCGGCGATACCGGCGACGACGGCAGTCGTCAAGCTGTTTCTCTTCATCACAACACTCCTAATTTGACCACAGGGCTTTTTGCTTTACCGCCGACCTCACTCCGAAACGCAAACGGAGCCCCACCTTGGCAGGGTTAGGTTAGGCAACAGCGCCGCCATGTTAAGGCAAAGGAAAGGGGCGTGCAATCCCCGCCTTCCAGCCCTATTTCCGGCTGCGAAAACAATTACTTGGGAAGAAAGTACCAGTCGTCCTTCACACGCACCCAAGTCTCTGTCTGCGTGCTCGTTGACTCGATCGCTTTGCCGATCGCGCCCGCTCCGGGCATGGCTACAGAGTAGCTCACATCGATGTACACCTTGCAGCGATCAGCATCACACTCCTTGTGATTGAACTTTGCCTGGGTCCATTGCACCGGCCGCGAGTTCATCGATTTCGCATAGCTTTCGCGCGTCTGTGTTTCGCGCGTGCCGGGCGACAGATAGTCGTACGCTTTTTCGGCCTGGTGCGCGATCAGGAAATTCCAGCGCTCCGTCGCGCGCTTCTCCACGTCAGCCGCCGGATCCTTGTTCGTGTTGCAGCCCGCGAGCGCAACGAGCAACGCGGCGAGCGCGGCAAGCCGCATGCGATCAATGGCCATTCGGCGTGCCCTCCTCGGGCTTGAGGGGTTCGGTGACGGCCGGCGGCGGTGGTGGCGGCGGCGGCGCAGGTGCTGCGCCCTGCATCTCACTGTGCATCGGCGCGAGCGACTGGAACTGGCGCGTGTATTCGATCGTGACCTGGCGCGCTTCGTCGCTGTTGCTGATGACGCGCGGCGTGATCAGCACGATGAGCTCGGTGCGGTCCTTGTGGTTCTGCGTCTGGCCGAAAAGATTGCGCAGGAACGGCACCTTGCTGATCAGCGGAAGGCCGCTGGTTGCCCGTCGTCTGATTGTCCTGGATCAGACCGCCGAGCAGCAGCGTCTCGCCGCTCTGCACGGCGACCTGCGTCTGGATCAGGCGCTGGTTGATCGGCGGATTGCGCGCCCGCTACGGCAGGCGCGCCCGGATTGGAGACTTCCTGCTGGATGTCGAGATAGACGAGGCCACCCGGATTGACGCGCGGCTTCACGTCGAGCGTGACGCCGGTGTTGAGGTACTGCACTGAGCCCGTCGTGCGCCGAGGTCGAGGTCGTGCCGTTCGTGCCGATGACCGTGGTGAGGCCGTTGTAATAGGTCTGCACGACGGGAATCTGCGTGCCGACGTTGATCTGCGCTTCCTGATTGTTCGCGACGAGCAGCGACGGCGCGGCGAGCGACTTCGCCTGGCCGCTCGTCTCGAGCGCGTTGATCGCGACCTCGAAGTTCTTGTTGAGGAACGAATAGAAGAAGCCGCCGTCGGCGGTTGGACTTGGTGCTGCCGGCGTCGCGCCGAGCGAGCGGCGATGGCGATCGTGCGAGTTGCCCGTGAACGACGGCCCGGCCCGGCGGATACGCGTACGGATACCGGCCATTCTCCTGCGCCGATCCGGTCGGAGTGCCGATCAGACCCGTGAGGTACCACTGCACGCCGTAGTTGAGATCGCCGTGCAGCGAGACCTCGAGAATGCGCGCCTCGATCTGCACCTGCAGCGGAATTACGTCGAGCTTCTTGATCGCAGCGTCGATGCGCGACCACTCGATCGGCGTCGCCTGGATCATCAGCTGGTTGTTTTCCTCGATCGCCGAGATGCGGATGTCCGTTTCCTTGGCGCCCTGGCCCGCTGCGCCCGCCGCACCCGCTGCGCCGGCCGCACCGGTCGCCGGCGTATTCTTCTCGCCCGCCGACTGCGGACGCAGCGAGTTCGAGTAGCTCATCGTCGAGTTGTTGCTGCTGCTGTTGCTGAGCGAGCTCGAGCCGCCACCGCCGCGCGTGCCGAGCGTCGTCGGACGCAGGCCCGGTGCGACGCTGCCGACCGTCTTCGAACGCGACGAGCTCGTCGTGCCGATGAAGATCTGGCTGAGATAGTCGCCAAGATCGGGCGCCTTCAAGTTCTTGACGTTGTAGACGTAGAGCTGCGTCGCGTTCTCGGCGCCGCCGCGATCGAGTCGATACAGCCACTCTTCCGCGGATTTCAGGTATTCCGGCTGCGGCGTGATCACGACGACCGAGTTGGTCTGCTCGATCGGCATGAAACGGAACATGCCGGCGAGCGGCGATTCGCCTTCGGTGCCGAAGATCTTGTCCAGATCAGGCAGCAGCTTCGTCACGTCGACGTGCTGCATCGTGTAGACGCCGACCGACATGCCCTTCAGCCAGTCGACGTCGAACATCTCGATCGTCTGCTGGTAGTTCTGCAGTTCCGACGCCGTGCCCGACATCACGAGCAAGCTGCGGTTCGGATCGATGTTGATGAACGCTTCGGGTTTCGCGTACGGCTTCAGGAGCTTCGCCATCTCGCTCGGCGAGATGTACTGCAGCGGGAAAATGCGCAGCTCGTAGCCCTTCGCAGTCGCAGCCGGCAGCGTCGACGGCGAGAGCCGTCCCGGAATCGCGTCCTTCGTCAGCACGACCGAATAGCGGTTGCTCTCGTGCACGAGGCTGATGCCGTTCGCGGCGAGCAGCGTCTCGAGCACCGACAGCGCTTCGGAGCGGTGGATCGGCTTTGCAGTCGAGAACGTCACGTTGCCGCCGACGTTCGACGCGATCGTGTAGTTCTCCTGCAAAAGATCGCCGAGCACGGCCTTGATGACGGCCTGTACCGGCTGATTCTCGAAATTGAAGACGACGTCCGCCTCGCCGCTCGGCGCGGGCTTGCCGCCCGGCACCTTCGTGAAGAACTTGGCGGTGCCGACCTGCAGCTCGGGCTTGGGCGGCTCCTGGTTCGTCAGCGCCTGCGACGAGAGCGAGATGCCGGTGTTGGGATTGCCCGACTCGACCGGCGCGACCGGCTTCAGGATCGTGTCCGGCGTCAGGATGTCGCTGTTGGCCTGATCGTGATGCTCAGGCGTCGACGCGCAGCCGGCCAGTAGCACCAGCGCGCACGCGATCAGCGGTGTGATCAATCTTGATGGCACGTGTCTCACTCCGTCACTTCTTGGGCGGCGGCTCGGGTTTCTGTGGCGGCGGAGCCTTGCCGTTTTGACCGTGCAGCTTTTCCGCATCTTCGCGCATCTGGCGGCGGCGATCCTCGATGCGCTTGGCGAGGTCCCCCGAATCGCCCTTCTTGTTGTCCTTCGCCGCGTTGCCGCTGGCCTTGTTCGGCGTCGTTCCGGTGCGCGCCGTTCGCGGCGCCGGCGCCCTCGTCGGCTGCGCGACCGACGTTTCGAGCTCGACTTCGGTCCGCTCGTTCGCCGCGGATTTGAACACGACGCTGCGCGGCTTGACCTCGATGAGCGTCCAGCTCGCCTGATCGCCTTCCAGCGGCATTCCGACCTTGAGTGCAATGGACTGGTTCCGCGCCTTGTCCTGCACCATTGCGATCTTGACCGACGACGTCGAGACGATGCCAGTCAGCGTGATGTTGAGCGGGCTCTGCGGCGCGGACGCATCGTCGCCTTCGCTCGCGTCGAGCGGCGTGGGCTTGCGATCCTCGTTGAAGAGCGGATGCATCTCGACTTCGGCGAACGCGTTCGCGGGCGGCAGCTTCAGCGGTTTTTCGTCGGCCGCGCCGCCGGGCAGCGTCGGTTCGCTCGACGGATCGTCAGCGGCCCAGCGATAGCCGCGGCCGACGCCCGCGTATTGCAGCAACACCGTGAACAGCAGGAAGCCGCACGCTCCCGCCAGCACTGTTGTCGACAACCGTGCGATGCGAACGTTCACTTCGCACCCTTTTGCGAAGGCGCCGACTTGCCGGTCTGCGCCGGCGGCGCCTTGCCGGCCTGGCGCAGGTAACCCGTGAGATTGAAGCGCACGTCGAGCGGGCTCGAGGCGACCTTGCTCCCCGGCGGCTGATACGTCTGCTGCTTGTAGATCATCAACTGATCGACGAAGAGATACGGCTTGCCGTTCTCGAGGTCATAGAGGATCGCCGCGAGCGGTTCGAGATCGCAGCGCAAACGCGCCTGCACCGTCACGTGCTTGTAGAGCTCATCCTCGCCACCGGTGTACTGCTGTTGTCCGTTCGACGAGCAACGCTTCTCGTCCTTCGCGTGATCGGCGATCGCCTGATTCAGACGCTGGATCAACCACGCCGACGCCGCGTTCTGATCGGTATCGGTCAGGAACGCCTGGTTGCTTTGCTCTTTCTCGTGGATCGCGGCGAGGCGCTTCTCGATCTCGGGCCGCTGCGCCGCCGCCTGACGGAAGTGCAGCTGCTGGTCGCGAAGATCTTGCATGTCGGCACGGAACTGGAGCTGCGGCGCGACGAACCACCAATGGATCGCCACCAGATAAATCACCAGCAGCACGATCAGCAGGATCACGACCGCGAGGAAGCGTCCGTCCTTCGGCTTGAACCTAGCAGCGGTTGCCACGGCCGGCCTCCTTGTCTGCCGCGAGCGATGCAAAAGCGCTGCTGCCCGATCGACGGCGCGATCATCGTCGTCGCGCCCTTCTTCGGCATGTCCTTCTTCGGCGCTTCTTTCTTCGGCTCCTTGGCGGGCGCGTCCTTCTTGCCCGCGTCGGCCTTGATCGTGTCCGACTTGGTCGCACCGGACTTGATCGCATCGCTCTTGAGCGGTGCATCGGCCGTCGCCTTCGGCTCGCCTGCACCGATGCCGGGCAGCGCCTTCGTGTCGGGCGCGGTGTTGCACGCCTTGAGATCGGCCGTAATCTGGAAGCGCTCCTTGCCGGTGCGCGGATCGGGCTGGATCTGGCCCTGCAATCGCGGATCGCCAAGGCACATCGAGTTCGACAACGCCGCGATCAGCTTCGCGGCTTCCTTCGACTGGCCTTGCAACTGCACCTGGCCACTCTCGATCTGCAGACGCTCGAGATAGGTGTCTTCGGGCAGGCGCCGTGTCAGGTCATCGAGCAGCGCGTCGGTCAGCGGACTGTTGCGCTTCTTGTCGGAGAGGAAGTTCGCGCCCGCGATCGAATCCGCGAGCGTCTTGCGCAGCGCCGCGACCTGCCGCGCCTCGGTATTGGATTTGTCCACTTCCGCGCGCATCGACTCGACGGCCGCCTCACGATTCGTCAGCGACTCATCCATGTTGACGACGAGCAGCACCACGACGAGCGCCGCGAGACCAAGGTTCAGCGGCAGGCGCATGTCGCGGTGACGCGCACGGCGCTCGGCCGGCAGCAGATTGATCTGTCGCCTTGCACCGCCCGGCTCGCCGCGCCACGCATCGACGCCGTCGAGCGAGGACGCGCCCGTCGTCAACGTCGAGAGCTCCTGATCGAGCTGCGCGCGCGGCAACAGCACGAGCTCGACGAGGAGATTACGTCCGCTCGCATCGCGTCCGGTCACGCGGCTGTCGAAATAGATCTGGTCGGCCTTGAATGGCGTCTGCCGGTCCATCTCGAACGCGAGCACCTGACGGATGTTCTCTTCGGCCGCCGCCGGCAGCGTCAGGTTTCGCTGCAGCACGCGCTCGGCCGGAATGCACAGCACGGTGCGCACGCCGGGATCGTCGATCGCGTTGCGCAGGCGCTGGAACTCGGCACTCTGCGCATCGGGCGCAAGCGTGCGCGCGATGCGCGCGTACTCGTTCGTGTGATCGGCGTGCTCGCGCCAGATGATGACTTCGTCCTGGCGAAGATCGATCAGCAGCGATTGCGAACGCTCCTCGACCAGCCCGCGCCAGCGCGCCGGCAGGCACGCGACGAGCTGACTCCCCCACCAGCGGAAAAAGCCCGGCAGCGGCGTCTTTGCCAGACGTGTCTTGAGACGCGTCAGTTGTTTTTCGAGAACGGGATTCACGGGACTTAGGAAGTTTCCCCATCGCGCCAGCGCAGAATCACGAACGGCCGTCCGGCCGTGCTGACCCCGCCCATGCGGATGGTTGCATCGAGAACCGTGCTCGCACCGTTCGGCAACTTGGCACGGGATTTGACACTATACGTGAGCCCGCCGCCGCCTGCCACGACAGGCGTCCCATCCGGCGCGATGACGGGCTGGCCTTGCGTCCCCGGCTGCTGCGATTGCATTTCCTGCATGAACTGCTGAATCTGCTCCGGCGATGCATCCGGATACAGCGCCTGCAGCGCGATCGGATTCGCGAACGCGGCGGTCGGGCTGCTGCGCCCGGAATAGATCGTGATGCCGGGCTCGATCTTCTCGTAGAGATCGTAGGTCATGCCGAGCACCTGCTGGAGCTCGGACACGGTGTCGAACGGCGCGTTCTTCGGACCGTACGAAAGCCCGGCCGCCTTGTACTGCGCGATCTCGGCGCCGTTCGGGCGCGTCGTGTCGTCAGGATCGATCCAGTCCTGGATCGCATCGGACAGTGCCTGCGCCTTGTCGATAGGCACGCCGCGCGTGACGAAGAGGTTGGTCAGCAGATCCGGATTGTTCGCCGCCGCGTTGATGTCGATCTTGCCGGAGTCGTCGGTGATCGACACTTCGATCTCGGCATCGCCGTAGCCGAAGCGATACGGACGACCATCGCCGACCCAGCGTTCGGCGGGATCTTGCTTGCGCAATTCGTAGACGGCGAGATTGAGGCCCGCTTCGGCCGCGTAGCGCGCCTGCGTCGTGTCGAAGAGATGACGCGCCTGCAGATTCTCGGTGCGCGCAATCAGCGAAAAACTGCCGAGCAGGATCGTCAGCATCGCGATCACCCACAGCACGAGCACGAACGCGATGCCGCGCGAGCGCGCGTGCGCTGCGAAACCGCGACGACGCGCGCGACTCACGGACCACCTCCGATCGGACGCCGGCGCAGGCCGCCCATGCCGCGCGGATTCAACATCGATCCCGGCCGGCCCATCGCATGCGACGCGCCGACATCGAGCATCAGCGGAATCTCCATGTCCGGAAAGACGACGCGTGCGTCGGGCCGCATCGTGATGACGATGCGTACCATGACCGGCGTCACGCTCGCATCGTCCCACTCGCTAGACCAGTCGGTGAGATCGCCCTGATCGTCGAGCGTGCGGTATTCGAACTTGCCGTCCTGGATCTGATCGAGCAGCACGACGGGTTCCATCGGCGTCTTCGCCTCGGCGAGATCGAAGCCGTTGAGCATCGCATCGCTGAACTCGAGCGCCTTGCCGCCGCCGTGGCCGCCGACGAGGCGCAGCGTCTGCACGTACGGGCCGCCTTTCGAGAGATAACCCGGCATCGGCGCAACGAAGCGCATCGAATCGCCCGAGCCTTCGAACACGAAGTTCGTGCCGGTGCTGTCGTCCTGCCCGAACGCGAGCGGCAGGATGCGGCTGATCTGGCGGCGCATGAACTCTTCGGCGACGCGCAGGCGATTCGTGCGGTCGATCGCGTTCTCGCCCGAGTGCATCGCGTGCACGGCCGTGCGGATCGCGCCCCACGTGCCGGCGAGCAGGAGCGCGAGCAGCACGATCGCGAGCATGACCTCGAGCAGCGTGAAGCCGCGCGCGCCACGCGATGGCAGGCGCGGCGTCATCGCTTGATCGCTCCGCCCGGACGGCCGGCCTGACCCGGAACGCCGAGACCCTGCTGCGTGGTCGGATCGGGATTCATCGCGCGCAGCGTCGAGAAATGCGCGCTCTTCTGCGACGAGCCGTAGCGGCCGCCCCAGAACACGGTGAGATCGAGCTGGTAGATGTCGAACGGCGCAACCTGGATCGCGCCGGCGTTGCCCGCGCTGGTCGTCATGCGCTGCTGCAGGCCCGGGTTCGCGATCGAGTTGCTGCCGGCCGCGGGCTGCGGCGGCGGTTCGACGCTGGTTGGATCGACCTGATGCACTTCGAGCTGCCAGCTGTAGTCGTCGTCGAAGCGTCCGTTCCAGCTGCCTTCCTCGATCGGCGCGCCGACACCGACGACGTCGAGCTTGGACTGCGCCCAGAGCGCAGCCATCGTGTATTCGCTCGATGAGCGTGCGCTGTGCATCGACGTCGCGAGGACCTGCATCAGGATGCCGACGCCGATCGCGAACACGAGAAACGCCGCGACCATCTCGATCAGGCTGAAGCCAGCCTGCCGCGAAGGTGCGACGAATGCGCGCGTACGATGTGCGACGAGTTTGCTCATGACGACGATCTGGACTCCGGTCCGCACGCGAAGTTCGTTATTGCGGATGTTCGTCGAGCGAAATCTCGCCGGTCAGCCAGGCGACGTTGATACGCCACTCGCGCCGGTCCTGCAGTACCGAGATGTGGCCTCCGGTCGAGCTGCCGTCGGCGAAGAAACGGATGCCGCCCGCGTTTCCGCCGGTGACCTCCTGCTCGGCCGTCGTCAGCAGCATGTGCATGTCGTCCGGCAGCTTGTGCGCGCCCTTGCCGGGCGCGGTGTACGAGTTGTCGTCGAGATTGAGCAGCAGCACTTCCTGCTGGCCTTTCACGATCGCCTGCCCGCGCGTGTAGCGAAGCGCCGCGACGAGATCGCGGCTCGCGGCCGTGATGCGCGCGCTCTTGAGGCTCTTGGAGAACGAGAACGTCACGGCCGTGAGCGCGATCGCGAGCAGCAGGATCACGGCCATCAGCTCGATCAGCGTGAAGCCTCTGGAAAGCCGGGATTCGGAACGGGGGATTCGGGATGCATGCCGCACGCGCGCGGAATCCGAAGCGCACGGGCACAGCGCGCGGCTCGCATCCGCGTGTCGCGTTCCGGCGAATCCCGAATCCCGAATCACGAATCCCATTTTCAACTACTGCCAGTTGCCCCAGTCCGCATTCACGCCGTCACCGCCGGCCTGGTGATCCTTGCCGAAGAAGATGATGTCGAAGTCGCCGTGCTCGCCGGGCGCCTTGTACTGGAACTGACCTCCGAACGGATCCTTGAGATCGGATTCCTTTCCATACGGACCCTGCCAGTTCGACGCGTTGCCGGGCTTCGCGATGAGATCCTCGAGACGCGCGGGCGGACCGCCGTTGTCGAGCGAATACGATTCGACTTCGCCGGCGAGACGCGCGACCGCCGCCTTGCCCGAGCCCCACTTGCCCTTGTCGACGTTCTTGCCGACCGCCTGCACGACGATGCCGGCGACGATGCCGATCAGCACGATCACCGCGAGCATCTCGATCAGGCTGAAGCCCGCCGCGCGCTGAAGCCGCACGGTCCGACGTTGCGAAGTCATGTTCATTGTTGTCCTCGTTCTCTCCGAATCCCGAATCCCGGTTTCAATGCACCGCGCCTGCGATGTTCATGATCGGCAGCACGATCGCGAGCATGATCATCGCGACGACGACCGTCATGATGATCGTCGTCGCCGGCACCAGCGCGGCGAGCAGGCGATCGAGCGTGTTCTTGACCTCGACGTCGAACGTGTCGGCGACCTTCATCAGCATCGAATCGAGCTCGCCCGATTCCTCGCCGACGCTGATCATCTGCAACGCGAGCTTCGGAAACTGCTTCGACTGCGAAAGCGCATAGCCGAGGCCGCCGCCGGTCTTCACTTCCTCCGCCGCCTGCTCGACCGCCTGCTGGAGCACGGTGTTCGTCATGACTTTGCCTGCGGTCGCGAGGCCATTCAGAAGCGGCACGCCGTTCTTCAGCAGCGTGCCGAGCGTGCGCGTCAGACGTGCGGTCTCGACCTTGCGCGTCACGTCGCCGACGAGGCGCATCTTGAGGAAGCGCGCATCCATGCGAAGGCGCGCCTCCGGATCGGCCATCTGCCGGCGGAACCAGCCAAGGCCGAGCACGATGCCGGCGATGATGAGCCACCAGAAGCTCTGCAGCGTCGAGCCGACCGCGAGCACGATCTTCGTGATCAGCGGCATCTCGATGTTCATGTCGGCGAACATCGGCGCGAACTGCGGCACGACGTAGACGAGCAGGATCATCAGCGAGACCAGCACCATGCCGACGAGGAATGCTGGGTAGATCATTGCGTTGACGACACTCGACTTGAGCGCGCGGCTCCGCTCGAGATAATCGCCGAGGCGCGCCAGCGTGTTGTCGAGCGAGCCGCCGGTTTCGCCGGCACGCACCATGTTGACGTAGAGCTTGGAAAAGCTGCCGTGCTCGGCCTCGAGCGCGTCCGACAACGGCGTGCCGCCGCGCACCTGATCGCGCACGCGCTCGAGCATGCGCCTGGCCTTCACGCTTTCGGGCAGGTCGAGCAGGATCTGCAACGCGCGGTCGAGCGGCTGACCCGCGCCGAGCAGCGTCGCCAGCATCTGCGTGAACTGCAGGATCTGCGCGTCACCCAGCGTCGCGCGCTTGAAGATCGCCGCGAAGAGACCGCGCGGATCGCCGCCGTCGGCCTCGCGCACTTCGAGCGGGATGCTGCCTGCATCCTGCAGCTTGCCGATGACCTCGTCGGGCGTGCCGACGTCCATCTGGCCGTCGAGCGTTTCGCCGGCAGCCGTGACCGCCTTGTAATAAAACAACGTCATGAGGCCTGCCTCAGTTGTCCGACGACGTCACGCGCAGCACTTCCTCGATTGTCGTCTGCCCTTGCAGCGCCTTCACGAGGCCATCCTGGAACATCGTGCGCATGCCTTCCTTGCACGCCGCGTCCTCGAGATCGCCCATGCCGGCGTGCTGCATGATCATGCGGCGCAAATTGTCGGTCATGACGAGGAACTCCATGATCGTCGTGCGTCCGAAATAGCCGGTCGGGTTCAGCGTCGTCGAGCCCGGCTTGTAGAGCTTGACCGGACGCTCGCTCGTGAAGCGCTCGAGCTCGTACTCGCGGACCACTTCGGGGATCGCCTCATAGCGCTGCGCCGCCGGCAGGTCGAGCCTTCGCACGAGGCGCTGCGCGAGCACGCCGTTGACCGTCGACGTGAGCAGGTAATCCTCCACGCCCATGTCGAGCATGCGCGTAATCGCGCCGGCTGCATTGTTCGTGTGCAGTGTCGACAAGACCAGGTGACCGGTCAGCGCCGACTGGATCGCGATGCGCGCGGTTTCGAGATCGCGCATTTCGCCGATCATGATGATGTCCGGATCCTGACGCACGATCGAGCGCAGCGCGTGCGAGAAGTCGAGGCCGATCTGCGGCTTCGCCTGGATCTGGTTGATGCCTTCGATCTGGTATTCGACCGGATCCTCGACCGTGATGATCTTGACGTCCGGCGTGTTGAGCTTCGAGAGCGCGGTATAGAGCGTCGTCGTCTTGCCCGAACCGGTCGGGCCCGTGACCAGCAGGATCCCGTGCGGAAGCTCGAGCACGTTGATGAACTTCGAGAGGAACTCGTCGGTGAAGCCGAGCGTGTGGAAATCGAACACGATCGCTTCGCGGTCGAGGATACGCATGACGACCGACTCGCCGTGCGCGGTCGGCATGGTCGAGACGCGCAGGTCGAGCTCCTTGCCCTGCACGCGGATCATGATGCGGCCGTCCTGCGGCAGGCGGCGCTCGGCGATGTTGAGCTTCGCCATGATCTTGACGCGCGAGATGACTGCTGCCGTCGACGCCGCCGGTGGCGATTCGACTTCGTGCAGCACACCGTCGACGCGGTAGCGCACCTTGAGGCGATTCTCGAACGGCTCGATGTGGATATCGGATGCGCGCTGCTCGACCGCGCGCTGGATGATGAGGTTCACCAGGCGAATGACCGGCGCTTCCGACGCGAGATCGCGCAGATGCTCGATGTCGTCTTCGCTGCGCGTCGCTTCGTCCGAAAGGTTCTCGACGATCGTGCCCATCGCCGAACGGCCCGAGCCGTAGTAGCGCTCGATCAGATCGTCGATCTCGCTGCGCATGCCGATGTTGAGCTTGACCTTGCGGCCGGTCGCGAGCTCGAGCGCATGCATCGGAAAGCGGTCGGCGGGATCGGCGACGAGCAGCGTCACGTCGGTCTCGCTCTCGCCGATCGGACAGATGTGGTGGTGCTTCAGGAAGCGCACCGACGTCTGTACGTTCGCGGGCGGCGTATCCGGAAACTCCTTGGCCGAAAGCAGCGGCAGCGACAAGAGCTCGGACACGGCCTCGGCCATCTCGCGCTCGGACACGAGGCCGAGCCGCGTCAGCAGCGAGACAAGGCTGCCCGACGTCGGGTCTTCGTGATGCAGGCGCCGGCCGCGAACGAGGTCGGTCTCCTTGAGATGACCCTTCGCGACCAGGAACTGGCAGATGCGATCGTCGAGGCTGCCGTCGGCGGCAGGCGGCGGCGCGGTGGTGATGGGAGCAACGGCTGCCATGAAAGTCCTGAGGTTTCGCTTTTGAAGGTAACGCAGTGAAGGTAACGCGACGGAGGCTTGCGCCAGCCATGAATTGTTCCACACCCGATGCCCGGGCGCGCTCGAAGCGGCCGCACCGCAAGCTGCGGCACCGCCGATCCTGTCCTTTGCTAGCTGGGACGCCCGCCTCGTGGGGCGTCGAAATCGCCTCGCCCGGCGCAATTCAGACCGCCGTTTGGCTCCCGGGTTCCCCGTCGCGGCGGACCAGCCGCTCGATGAACGAGCGGTTGAGCCCTATCCAGAGCGCTGCCGGGACGACCGCCGGCAGAATCAGATAGCCGAACTGGTAAGCCAGCGCGATTGCGCTCGGCGAGAGCCCCGCCTTCGCCGTCGCCGCCGCGCCCTCGGCGCCCGCCTCGATCGCGACGAACTTGAGGCTCTCGGCGACGATGCCGAACGCCTGTGCCAGCCAGATGACGATGAACGCGACCGCGAGCTCGAAGAGGCGGCGGCGTCCGCTCAGCGGCGTCGCCATCGCAAGACCGCAGAATAGCGGCAGCGAGTACGCGTAGATCATCGGATTCAGCGTCGGCTCGAGCACGCCGACGCCACCCGCGCTGCCGGCGCTCGCCGGCACGTGGACGATGATCGACGTCGTCAACGTCAGCAGATAGCCGGCATGCGCGACGACGCGGCCCGACGCATCGAGCAGATCGCCGCCCTGTGCGAGCGCGGTGAACAGACCCGGCCACAACCCGAGCAGTACCTTGCGCGCGAGCACGGTCGGCGGCAGCACCCAGAGCGGCGCGAGGCCGAACCAGACGACAAAACTCAGCGGAAGCCAGAGTGCGGCCTTGAGCGCGAACTCATGGACCGGCGACAGTTTCATCCGACCCAGACGCGCGCGTTCCGGAACATGCGCATCCACGGCGAATCCTCACCCCAGTCGCGCGGGCGCCAGCTCATCTGCACGCTGCGCGTCACGCGTTCGGGATGCGGCATCAGGATCGTCACGCGCCCGCTCGCCGCCGTGAAGCCGGCCTGGCCATCGGCCGAGCCGTTCGAGTTGAGCGGAAAACGCTCGGTCGCATGGCCGTGGTTGTCGACGAAGCGCACGCAGGCGAGCGCGTCGTGCACGTCGTCCGCGCGCGCGAACTCGGTGCGGCCTTCGCCGTGCGCGACCGCGACCGGAATGCGCGAGCCCGCCATGTCCCGGAAAAAGATCGACGGCGAATCGAGCACTTCGAGCGTGACGAGCCGCGCTTCGTACTGCTCGCTCGCATTGCGCACGAAACGCGGCCAGTGCGTCGCGCCCGGCACGATGTCCTTCAGCGCGGCGAGCATCTGGCAGCCGTTGCAGACGCCGAGCGCGAACTTGTTCTCGTCGGCGAGGAAGCGCGCGAACGCTTCGCGCAGCGCATCGTTGTAAAGGATCGACGCCGCCCAGCCGCGGCCCGCGCCGAGCACATCGCCGTAACTGAAGCCGCCGCACGCTGCGAAGCCTGCAAAATCGGCGAGCTTCTTGCGGCCGGCCTGCAGATCGGTCATGTGCACGTCGATGGCATCGAACCCGGCGCGCGTGAACGCGGCCGCCATCTCGACCTGTCCGTTGACGCCCTGATCGCGCAGGATCGCGACACGCGGCCGCGCGCCTTTCGCGATGTACGGCGCCGCGACATCCTCGGCCGGATCGAACGTCAGCTTCGGCGTGATGCCGGGATCGTCGATCTCGCAGCGCCAGTCGATCTCGGTGTCGGCGCAGGCCGGATTGTCGCGAAGGCGCTGCATCGCGTAGCTCGTCTCGGACCAGACCTCCATCAGGTCGGCCCATTCCCACTCGGTGCGCGTCTCGCCGCCGATCTCGAGCCTGAAGCGCATGCGGCGCGTCGGGCGCGCGACATCGTGTACGAGCTTGTCGAGGCCGTGTTCGGCGAACACCGCGCGCACCGCGTCGCGATCGGCGGTTCGGATCTGCACGATCGCGCCGAGCTCCTCGTTGAAGAGATCGCAGAGCGTGCGCTCGGCCCAGTCGTCGAGCTTGATGTCGAGGCCGCAATGGCCCGCGAACGCCATCTCGATCAGCGAGACGATCGCACCGCCGTCGGCGCGGTCGTGATAGGCGAGCAGCAAGCCCTTCGCGTTCAGCGCCTGGATCGCAGCGAAGAAACGCTTGAAGCGTTCGGCGTCGTCGAGATCGGGCGCGAGACCGCCGCCGCGATTGAACGCCTGGAGCAGCGTCGAGCCGCCGAGGCGCGCGTTGCCGGCGGCGAGATCGATGAGCCAGAGCTCGGTCTCGCCCTGGTCGTGCACGATCTCGGGCGTCAGCGCCTGACGCACGTCGCGCGTGCGCGCGAACGCCGAGACAATCAGCGAGACCGGCGCGACGGTTTTTTGCTCGGTCGCGGACGACGACGCGTCAGTCCACCGCGTCTGCATCGACAGCGAATCCTTGCCGACCGGAATCGAGATGCCGAGCGCGGGACAAAGCTCCATGCCGACCGCGTGCACGGCGTCGTAGAGCGCTGCGTCCTCGCCCGGATGACCCGACCGCGGCCATCCAGTTCGCCGAGAGGCGCACTTCATCGAGCCTGACGTCGGCGGCCGCGAGATTCGTCAGCGCCTCGCCGACGGCCATGCGTGCCGACGCAGCCGGATCGATCAGCGCGAGCGGCGTGCGCTCGCCCATCGCCATCGCTTCGCCGGCATAGCCTTCGAAATCGTTGAGCGTGACCGCGCAGTCGGCGACCGGCACCTGCCACCGCCCGACCATCGGATCGCGCGAGCAGAGCCCGCCGACCGTGCGATCGCCGATCGTGATCAGGAACGACTTGCTGCCGACCGACGGCATGCGCAGCACGCGCGCGATCGCCTCGTCGAGCGAGATGCCGGCGATGTCGGCGACGAGATCGACGCGCTTGGCGACGTGCTTCGCGTCGCGCTGCATGCGCGGCGGCTTGCCGAACAGCACGTCGAGCGGAAGATCGATGACGGTTGCATCGGCCTTCGACGCCCGCGAGTCCTCGACGATCAGACGGCGCTCGGCGGTCGCGCGCCCGACGACTGCGAACGGACAACGCTCGCGCACGCAGAGCGATTCGAACAGCGCAAGATCGGCGTCGCGCACGCCGAGCACATAGCGTTCCTGCGATTCGTTGCACCAGATCTGCATCGGCGAGAGATGCGGATCGTCGCTCGGAATCTTGCGAAGCTCGATGCGGCCGCCGACGTTCGAATCGTTGAGGATTTCCGGAATCGCGTTCGAGAGTCCGCCCGCACCGACGTCGTGCACCGACACGATCGGATTTTGCGCACCGCGCGCCCAGCACGCGTCGATGACCTGCTGGCAGCGGCGCTGCATCTCGGGGTTGTCGCGCTGCACCGATGCGAAGTCGAGCGCTTCGGAGCTCGAGCCTGCCGCCATCGACGACGCCGCGCCACCGCCAAGGCCGATCAGCATCGCAGGGCCGCCGAGCACGATGACCGCATCGCCGTCGGCGAGCGTCTTCTTCTCGACATCGGGCTTGCGCAGGTTCGCAAGACCGCCCGCAATCATGATCGGCTTGTCGTAGCCGCGGCGAACGCCGGGCTCGCTCGTCTCGATCTCGAACGTGCGGAAATAACCGCCGAGCGCGGGACGCCCGAACTCGTTGTTGAACGACGCGGCGCCGATCGGGCCGTCGCGCATGATCTCGAACGCGGTCGCGAAGCGCGGCGGCAGCGGGCGATGTTTCTCCCACGGCCGCGGCACGTCGGGAATGCGAAGGTGCGAGACCGAGAAACCGGTGAGCCCGGCTTTCGGCTTGCCGCCGCGGCCGGTCGCGCCTTCGTCGCGGATCTCGCCGCCCGCGCCGGTCGACGCGCCCGGAAACGGCGAGATCGCGGTCGGATGGTTGTGCGTCTCGACCTTGATCGCGAACGGCACGTCTTCGCGATGCGCCGAGTATTCATCGGTATCCGGCTGCGCGAAGAACCGCTGCGCGCCCGAGCCTTCGATGACGGCCGCGTTGTCGTGGTACGCCGACAGCGTGTGCGCGGGCGACAGCGCGTGCGTGTTGCGGATCATCGCGAACAGCGACTTCGCCTGCTTGACGCCGTCGATCGTGAAGTCGGCGTTGAACACCTTGTGCCGGCAGTGCTCGGAGTTCGCCTGCGCGAACATCATCAGCTCGGCGTCGGACGGATCGCGGCCGAGCGTCGGCGTAGTTTTCGGCGAGATAGGCGATCTCGTCCGGCGCGAGCGCGAGGCCGAGCCGCGCGTTCGCGGCGTCGAGCGCCTTCACGGCATCGCCGGCGAGCGCGACGCGCTCGAGCGGCGCGGGCGCGCCGGTGTCGAACAGCGTATCGATATGTGCGAGTGAATCGACGACCGATTGCGTCATCGGATCGTGCAGCGCGCGCGCGACCGCTTGCCATTCCGCGCTGCCGTGCGCCGGCGTGCCGTCGAGATCGAACGCAACGCCGCGCTCGATGCGACGCACCGGAAAGCCGCAGCCTTGCAGGATGTCGGTCGCCTTGCTCGACCACGGCGAGCGCGTGCCGAGCCGCGGCACGATCCAGAGCGCGGCGGCGTCGGGCCCGCCCGGCGCGGCTTCGATGACTTCGCAGAGTTTGTCGACGTCGAGCGTGGCCTTGTCGGCGTCGACGAAATAGACGAAGTGCGCGGCGCGCATGACGCAACCGGGCGCGTGGCGCGCCAGCTCGCTGTTGAGTCGGTCGATGCGGAATGCGGACAGCGCGGGCTGTCCGTCGAGGACGATCATGGCCGGAGGTCGGTCGTGACAGCTTTTATTGTACAGCCATAGGGTGGGCTTCAGCCCACCGACAAGCCGTCACGATGCGATGCGGTGGGCCAAGGCCCACCCTATGGGGACGATCGACGCGCGATCAATTTCCCGCGAGCGTCGCCTTGCCGAGATTCTCGAGCTTCGCGAGCATCTCCGGCGGCGGGAGATAGCCGCCGATCTTGCTGCCGTCCTGCGCGAAGATCGTCGGCGTGCCGTCGACGCCGACCTGCTGGCCGAGCTTGTACTGGTCGGCGACCGGGTTGTCGCACTTCGCCGGCGTCGGCGTCTTGCCGGCCTTCGCCGCGGTGAATGCGCCGTTGCGGTCCTTCGCGCACCAGACCGAAACGGCCTTGTCGTACGACGGCGAATTGATGCCCGAGCGCGGGAAGAAGAGGTAATCGACCTCGATGCCTTCCTTGTTGTACTGCGCGATCTGCGAATGGAGCTTGCGGCAGTAGCCGCAGTCGAGATCGGTGAAGACCGTGATCTTGTACTTCGCCTTGCCTTCAGCCGGGAACACGATGCGCTTCGACACCGGCACCGCATCGACCTTCTTCTTGTGATCGACCGCGAGGCGCGCGCCGGTCAGGTCCTTGCGCGCCGGGGCATCGTACAGCGTGCCCTGCAGGAGGTACTGGCCGTCGTCGCTGATGTAGACCATCTGGCTACCGATGATTGCCTGGCGGAAGCCCGGCACCGGCGCGGGTTCGATGGTGTCGACCTTCGCCTGCGGCACGACTTGCTTCAGCACGGCGCGCGCGGCGGCGTCCTCCGGATTCTCGGCAGCCTGCGCAAGAGCGGCAGCGGCAAGGGCGAGCGGGAGGCAGTAGCGGATCATCATTGCGGGACTCTTCACGGATGGTTCGATCAATTCTGTGCGACGTTCTTCTCGGCGAGCCGGTCGAGCTCGGCCGCGAGGCGATCGGGAGACATCGCAATCTGCGAGGCGATCTGCGTGCCGTCGTCGGCGAGCACGGTCGGCGTACCGCCGATGCCGAGCGACTTCGCGAGCTCGGTCAGCTCGCCGACCGGATTCGGGCAGGTCGCCTTGCCGGGATCCTTGCCGGCCATCGCGGCCGTGAACGAGTTTGGACGATCCTTCGAGCACCAGACGGCCTCGGCCTTCTTGTCGGCGCCCGGATGGATCGACAGCGGATAGAAAAGATAGTCGACCGCGATGCCCTTCGCGTTGTACTCGGCGATCTGCTGGTGGAAGCGGCGGCAGAACGGGCAGTCGACGTCGGTGAACACGGTCACCGTGTGCTTCGCCGCAAGCGGCGCCGGCGGCGCGAACACGATGCGCTTCTCCGGACCGATCTTCGCGAGCGCGTCCCTGCGCGCGTGCGCGCGTGCACTCGCCGTGAGATCCACGCGGTGCGCGACGTCGTACGCGTTGCCGTCGATGACGTACTTGCCGTCCTTCGTGACGTAGAGGAACTCGCCGCCGACGATCGCTTCGTAGAAGCCCGGCACCGCCGATTCCTGGACGACGTCGACCTTGACCTTCGGCGCAAGGTTCGACATCGCCTGGCGGACGGTGTCCTCCGGCGTCGCGGCGGAAACACCGACGACCAGCAACATGCCGGACAGGAGCAGGCCGGACGGGAACAGGACGAAACGCATTGCGAACCTCTCGAGGACGATGGGCGGGACATCGACTGGCATGACATCGACCGGCGCTTGGCCGGCTGGCTTGCAACGCCGCCACGATCCGTCGCAGGACCGCGAGTTGACCGGTTTCAGCGGAAGATGGTTCCCGAACGGCTTCGATTCTCGCACGCGCGTGCGCTCGGGCGAAAGCGAAAACGCGCCCAAGTGCCGAGCCACGCACGAAAACAACGTTTCCCGACAAGCAGTTCCGCGAGGCGGGTTGGTTCGTTCAGCCTCGCGGATGGTGCTTCGCGTGGAGGCGCTTCAGGCCCTCCTTCGCGACGAGCGTGTAGATCTGCGTCGTCGAAAGCGAGCTGTGGCCGAGCATCAGCTGCAGCGCGCGAAGGTCCGCGCCGTGGTTCAGGAGGTGCGTCGCGAAAGAATGGCGCAGAACGTGCGGCGAGATGCGCTTGGCCGGGATGCCGGCCACGAGCGCGTGCTTCTTGACCAGCGTCCAGAACATCTGGCGCGTCATCGCGGCGCGGCGGTTGCTGACGAAGAGCGCGTCGCTCCGGCCGCCCTTGAGCAGCGCCGGCCGCGCGTCGTCGACGTAGCGCGTCAGCCAGTGCGCGGCCTCGTCGCCGAGCGGAACGAGCCGTTCCTTGTTGCCCTTGCCGACGATGCGCAGCACGCCCTGACGAAGATTCACCTGCGCCGCCGTGATGCCGACGAGCTCGCTGACGCGCAGGCCCGATGCATACATGAGCTCGAGCATCGCGCGATCGCGAAGACCGAGCGGCGTGTCCGGCGGCGCGCGGAGCAGGCTTTCGATCTCCGATTCGCCGAGCGCCTTCGGGAGGCTGCGCGGGAGCTTCGGCGCGTCGAGCAGCAGCGTCGGATCGCTCGCGAGCTTGCCGTCGCGAACCATCGAGCGATAGAAGTGGCGCAGCGTCGAAAGCAGCCGCGCGTTCGAGCGCGCCTTGTAGCCCTTGCCGCTCACGCCGCCTTTTGCGCCGCGTTCGCCGAGATAGCGGAACAGCGCTTCGCGATCGCAGCGCGCAAGCGAGCTTGTGTGCGCGCCGAGCCAGCGCGCAAACGATTCGAGATCGAGACGGTAGCTTGCGAGCGTGTTGTCGGCGAGGCCGAGCTCGGACCACGTGCGTTCGAGAAACGCATCGATCAGCGCGCGATCGTCGGCCCCGATCGTGGCATCGATCGGTCGAGGCGAAACGCGCGTCGAGCGGGCGGCGGTCTTCGGCATGTGTTGTCGTCGGGTGCTTGCGCGCGCAAGCCTAAACCGTGACGCTAACCGGCGTCACCGGATGCCGCCTCGATGTCTTCGACGCCCGCTTCGCTCTGGCTGCGTATTGCCGCCGGAATCTACGACCTGTTTCCGCTCGCCGCGCTCTGGATGCTGACGGCCGGAATTGCGCTGCTCGTCGTGCACGGCGAGGTCGATCTCGCGCATCCGTCGCTCGCCTGGCGGGTGGGTCTGCGCGCTCTGCTGTTCGTGGTGACGGCGGCGTATTTCGTGATTTCGTGGGCGCGCGGCGGGCAGACGATCGGCATGCGCGCGTGGCGGCTGCGCATCGTCGATGCCGACGGCAATGCGCTCGGGATGGCCGCGCGCGATCGTGCGGTTCGCGGTCGCATGCGTTTCGCTGCTCGCGCTCGGCGTCGGGTTTTTCTGGTGCCTCTTCGATCGCCGCAAGCGCGGCTGGCACGATCTTGCCGCGCAGAGCGTGCTGGTGCGCCTGCAGAAGTAACTCACGCTAGGCGAGCAACCAGACGAGATCGCTCGAGTACGCGGCGAGTGCCTTGTCGGCCGTGATGAGTCGCGCAGGTTCGGTCAACGCCTGAGCGATCAGGAGGCGATCGAACGGATCCTTATGATGGTGCGGCAACGCAGCGACCGCAGCGGCGTGCTCGGCGCTGACCGCAAGCTCGGTGAAGCGCGTCTCGCGCGCCGCGTCGATGATGGTCGCGGCATCGACGCCAAAATCGGCGCGCAGAAGCTGCGACTTGATCGCGACTTCCCAGATGCTCGCAGCCGAGAAGAGCATTTCATTGTCGCCCGCTTCGATCGCGTCTCTGGCGGATCCGGGCAGGCGTCGCGGATCGGCGAGTGACCAGAGGAGAATGTGCGTGTCGAGCAACAGGCGCATCAGCGCCCTTCGAACGCCGCGATCACTTCGTCGGGCAGCGGCGCATCGAAATTGCGCGGTACGTGCAGCCGACCCTTCAAGACGCCGAGCGTCCGCTTGCCGCGCCTTGCCGATCGGTACGAGCCGCGCGACCGGCTTGCCGGCCTTCGCGATGACGACTTCCTCGCCCTGCGGCGACGTCTTCGATCAGCCGCGAGAAGTGCGTCTTCGCCGCATGGATGTTCAGTGTGGTCATGAATGTCATAACAGTAAGACTAGACTAAGTCTAGTCCACATCCTCCCTGAAGGCAATCTCGGCCACAGTCGCGCCGTTCATGGGCGCGCCATTGTCGGAATACGGAAATCGAGGCCCTTCCCGCCAGCGCGATCCCTAAGCGTGCCGGCGGAAATACACGAAGGCCAGAACGGCCAGCAGGATCGGCGGAATCAGGTTCGCGACCGCCGGATGCACGCCATACACGGCACCCATGTTCACGATCGCGCGCTGCGCGAAGTAGAAGCACAGCGCGAGCACCATGCCGATGAAGAGCCGCTTCGCGAGGCCGCCGCTGCGCAGCGTGCCGAACGCGAACGGCACCGCGCAGAACGACAGCGCGAGCACGCTGACCGGATAGAACAGCCGCTCCCAGTACGCTTGCCGGAACGTCGACGCGTCCTGCTTGTTGCGCTCGAGATAGAAGATGTTCCGCGAGAGATCGCGCATCGTCATGTACTGCGCCTGCACGATGCTGAGCGAAAGCAGCGCCGGATCGAGTCCCGATTCCCAATGCTCCTCGGCCTCGATCTTGCTCGTCGCGCTGTCGACGTTGAAGTTCGTGCGGCGCACGTTGTAGAGCGTCCATGTGCCCGTCGCGTGCAGCGCGCGCTCGGCGAGCGCGAGCGACGTCAGGCGCCCTTCCGCGTCGAACTCGAACACGCGCACGCCGGAAAGCTCGACGTTCCTCCCGCGCGCATGGCCGCGCCGCGCATTGATGACCGTGTCGCCATCACGCGCCCAGAGCGTGCCGCCCTTCGCGAGCGCGACGTCCTTCGATTTCGCCGCAAGCTGCAGCGCCTGCGCCTTCTGCTCGCCGTACGGCCCGATCGTCTCGCCGATGACCGTGACGAGCACCGTCAGCGTCGTCAACGCAAGCACGACCGACGCGCAGATGCGGAACTTCGAAAGTCCCGCTGCGCGCAACGCGGTCAGCTCGCCGCTGGCGGCAAGGCCGCCGAGCCCGAGCAACCCGCCGATCAGCGCCGAGTAGCTGAACATCTCGTAGCAGCGTCGCGGCACCGTCAGCAGCACGTATGCGATCGCCTTCGTCAGCGTGTACTGGTTCGTGCCGACGTCGTTGAGCTCGCCGATGAAGATTCGGAACGCGTCGAAGCCGACGATCGTGAGCCAGGTAAGCCCGACCGACGACAGCACGGCGATCGCAACGAGGCGATCTACCCGTTTCACCGCCAGATTCGGCATGCGCATCAGATGGCACCCCGATTGACGCGCGGCATGCGCTGACTCTTCCAGATCAGCCAGACCGCCATCGCGATCGTCGGCAGGTACACCCACCAGAACCCGAACACCGGCGCGAGCTTGCCCTGGCTGATCCACGAGCGCCCGAGCCCGAGCCCCGTGTTGAATACCCACCACGCCAGCACCGCGATCGAGCAATCGGGCATAGCGCGGCTCGCGCGGGCTCGACTTGGACAGCGGCAGCGCCAGCAGCATCAGCACGAACACCGACAGCGGCGCCGCCAGCCGCCAGTGGAGCTCGGCGCGCTGCACTGGATCGTCGGTGCTTGCCAGAAGGACGCGCGTCGGCGCCGCGCGCTTGACCGAAGCCGTGTCGTTGTCGTCGTTCTCGTTGTCGGTCAGCTTGATGTCGTTGCGCGCGTAGCGCATCAGCCGGTAGTTGTCCTGGCCGAGCACGCCTTCGACGCGGAACCCGTCGTTGAGTCCGAGATAGCGTCCCGACGCCGTTGGCGTCGTGATAGAGCTCGCCGTCGTCGCGGTGATGACGTTGATGCTTGGTCTTGCCGCTTGTCCTTGCCTTCGGCGTCCCTCGACGCGCTCGCTTCGTCGACGAACATCTTCTTGAACTTGCGTGCCGTCGCGCGTCTCTTCGCCGACGTACATGACGCCGTCGTTGTTCGGCAGCTCGACGAAGCGGCCCGGCTCGAGGCCCGCGATGATCAGCGAGCGGTTTGCCTCCTCGAGCAGCGTCTGCGACTGGCGCACCGCGGCCGGCGCGAGCCAGAACGAAATCGTCGCGATGCGCGATCATCAGCGGCACGGCCAAGCAGCGCGAGCGGCCGTAGCGACGCCGCGATGACCGCAGGCCCGACGACTGCAACACGGCCATCTCGCTCTCGCGGTACAGCCGTCCGTACGCGAGCTGCACGCCGAGGAACACCGCCAGCGGCACAGCACGGTCAGCGCGTCGACGCGTGCGCAGGCCGATCAACGTAAAGAGCAGATCCGCCGGAATGCGGCCGCGCGCGATCTTGGCGAGCAGGTCGGCGACGGCCGCGCCGACGCGATCAGGAGCAGGATGACGGTCGCCGCGAGGAAGCTCGACCAGCAGCTCGCGCAGCGAGATAGCGGTCGACGATGCGCAGCGCAGGTAACCGAATGTTGCAGTAAACTCAGGGCCGGTTTTCGCGCGGGTGCCGGGGTTTGCCGTGAAAATCGTGCGCGGCGTTCATCTTTCCGTTGAGTGTAGCCGATCCCGGAGTCTACCTGCGCCGGCGACGCTCTTCCGATGTCTGCTGGAACGCAAACATGACCCTGCAAGTTCAGTCTCGCCGCCGACGCGCCGGACGCCGCCGCGTCCCCTCGATCGTCGTCGGCGTCTTCGAAGACCGCTCGCTGACCGCCTGCCGCGTTGCGCATCGACGAGCGTTCGCGGCGGCGCCTCGAAGCGCCTGCTCGAAGCGAGCGACGCGAACGGCAAGGCCGGCAGCGTCGCCGCCGCTGTTCGGCGTGCCGAACATCGTGGCGCCGCGCGTGCGTGCTGGTCGGCCTCGGCGAGCCGAAGAAGTTCGATGCGGCGCGCTTTATCGCGCTGTCACGCGAAGCGGCGCGCGCGCTCAAGTCGACTGCCGATCGACGGCGCCGTGTCGTACCTGACCGAGGTCGACGTACCCGGCAAGGACGCCGCGTGGAAGCTCCGCACGCGCCGCGCTCGCGAGCCGACGCGCAGGCCTACCGCTACACGGCGACGTTCAAGCCGCGCGAAAAGTCGAAGACCGCCGTAGCTCGAATCGCTCGCGTTCGTCTCGGCCGCGCACGACCGAAGACGCAGCGCGCGCTCACTGAAGCCGCCGCGATCGCCGAAGGCGTGCGCTTCGCGCGCGAGCTCGGCAACCTGCCGCCGAACATCTGCAACTCCGGCCTACATCGCCGAGCAGGCGCAGAAACTCGCCGACGAGCATGCCGGCGTCACGCTGCGAAGTGCTCGACCGCGACGCACATGGAGAAGCTCGGCATGGGCTCGCTGCTCGGGTCGCGCAGGGTTCGGCGAACGCCGCCGAAGCTGATCGTGCTGCAGTGGAACGGCGGCAGCGACGACAAGCCCTACGCGCTCGTCGGCAAGGGCATCACGTTCGACACCGGCGGCATCTCGCTCAAGCCCGGCGCCGGCATGGAGGAGATGAAGTTCGACATGTGCGGCGCGCGCCGGCGTGCTCGGCGCGTTCGTCGCCGCGGTCGAGCTGAAGCTCGCCGCTCAACCTCGTCTGCATCGTGCCGGCCGTCGAGAACATGCCCGACGGCAACGCGCTACCGGCCGAGCGACGTCGTCACGACGATGTCCGGGCCAGACCGATCGAAGTGCTCAACACCGACGCCGAAGGCCGCCTGATCCTCTGCGACGCGCTGACCTACGTGCAGAAGTTCGAGCCGCAGGTCGATCATCGACGTCGCCACGCTGACCGGCGCCTGCGTCGTCGCGCTCGGCAAGTACGCCATCGGGCCTGATGACGCAAGGACGACGCGCTCGCCGACGAGCTGCTCGCCGCCGGCGACGACGACGCTGCGATCGCGCCTGGCGCCTGCCGCTGTGGGACGACTACCAGAGCAGCTCGAGTCGGGCTTCGCCGACGTCGCCAACATCGGCGGCAAGTACGCCGGCGCGATCACCGCCGGCTGCTTCCTGTCGCGCTTCACCGAAGGCACGCGCTGGGCGCACCTCGACATCGCGGGCACGGCGTGGGAAGAAGGCCGCAAGGGCTCGCGACCGGACGTCCGGTGCCGCTGCTCTCGCAATACCTGATCGATCGCTGCGCGTGACGAAAGAGGCGCCGGACTATCGCAGGCAGAAGCAGATCGCGCTGACGACGCTGATCGGCGCGTCGCTCGTCCTGCGGCATCGTCGACGCGGCGCTGCAGCTGCAGACCTCGAGCGGGCTCACGTTCGTCGGCAGCCTCGCGATGCTGATCATCGGCTTCCGCTGGCTGACGCTCGATTCGGCCGAGCTCGACATCCACCGGCCGATGTGGCTCAACATCGGCATTGTCATGGCCGCGATTATTTTCGTGCCGTACTACCTCTACAAGACGCGACCGGCGGGACGCAGGCTGCCGGCGATCGCGAGCTTCTTCGCGATCGTGCTCGCGTGCGCGATGACATCCGCGATCGGCGCCGCCGCAATGATGTACTTCTCCGGCACGATGCCGCCGCCGGGTTGAGACGATGACGCGCGCCGACTTCTATCTCATCGACAAGCCGCGCTTTCGCGATGATCCGCTGCTGCTCGTCTGCGAGCTCGTCAAGAAGGCGTACGCCGCCGAGCAGCCGACGCTGATCCTCGCCGCGCTCGCCCGAGCAGGCCGAAGCGCTCGACGAGAAACTCTGGGAGTTCGACGACGATTCGTTCATCCCGCACCAGCTCGCCGGCGACGCCGACGACGAGATCACCGCGGTCGTCATCGCGCCGCCGGGCGTTTCGACGGCCGATCGGCCGCTCGTCGTCAACCTTCGCGACGAGTGCGCGCCGGGCTCGTACGAGCGCGTGCTCGAAGTCGTCGCCGCCGATCACGCCGAGCGCGAAGGCTCGCGCGTGCGTTGGGCGGAGTACAAGCGCCGCGGCTTCGACGTCACCAAATTCGATATGTAGCTCTCGCGATCCCCATGGAAAAAAGCTTCGAACCCCGCGCCATCGAATCCAAGCTGGTACGCCGCACTGGGAATCGCACGGCTACTTTCGCGCCCGCCGGCAACGGCGATCCGTACTGCATCCTGCTGCCGCCGCCGAACGTGACCGGCACGCTGCACATGGGCCACGCGTTCCAGCAGACGATCATGGACGCGCTGATCCGCTACCACCGCATGCGCGGCTTCAACGACGCTGTGGCAGCCGGGCACCGACCACGCCGGCATCGCGACGCAGATGGTGGTCGAGCGCCAGCTCGCCGCGCGAAGGCAAGTCGCGCCACGATCTCGGCCGCGACGAAGTTCGTCGAAGCGCGTCTGGGAGTGGAAGGAAGAGTCCGGCGCGACCATCACGAACGCAGATGCGCCGGCTCGGCGCCTCGGTGCGACTGGTCGCGCGAGCGCTTCACGATGGACGAAGGTCTCGTCCGCCGCCGTGCGCCGAAGTCTTCGTGCGCCTGTATCGAGGAGGGCCTCATCTATCGCGGCAAGCGCCTGGTCAACTGGGATCCGGTGCTGAAGACCGCGATCTCCGACCTCGAAGTCGACAACGAGGAAGAGGACGGCTCGCTGTGGTCGATCTCGCTATCCCGCTGGCCGACGGCGGCGAAGCGCGCTCGTCGTCGCGACGACGCGCCCCGAGACGATGCTCGGCGACGCCGCGGTCGCGGTGCATCCGGACGACGAGCGCTACGCGCACGCTCGTCGGCAAGACGCGTGAAGCTGCCGCTGACCGATCGCGAGATTCCGGTCATCGCCGACGACTACGTCGATCGCGAGTTCGGCACCGGCGCGGTCAAGATCACGCCCGCGCACGACTTCAACGACTACGCAGATCGGCGCAGCGCCACAAGCTTGGCCCGCGCGATCGACATCTTCACGCTCGACGCGAAGATCAACGACGAACGCGCCCGAAAAGTATCGCGGCCTGGATCGCTTCGTGGCGCGCAAAGCCGTGCTCGCCGATCTCGAAGCCGACGGCCTCCTCGTCGAGACCAAGAAGCACAAGCTGCAGGTGCCGCGTCGGCGAGCGCACCGACGCGGTCATCGAGCCGATGCTGACCGACCAGTGGTTCGTGACAGATCGAGACGCGCGTCGACGGCAAGCCGGCCCCGGCGGAAGAAGGCGATCACCGAACCGGCATTGAATGCGGTGCGCGCGGCGACGTGAAGTTCGTGCCCGAGAACTGGATCAACGACCTACAACCAGTGGATGGAGAACATCCAGGACTGGTGCATCAGCCGCCAGCTCTGGTGGGGCCATCGCATCCCGGCGTGGTACGACGAAGCCGGCAACATCTTCGTCGGCGACGACGAAGCCGACGCGCGTGCCCACTCGCGAAACGAAGCCCGTCGGACAGCTGCGCCAGGACGACGGACGTGCTCGACACGTGGTTCTCGTCGGCGCTGTGGCCGTTCTCGACGCTCGGCTGGCCGGACGAAACGCCGATCGCGCAGCCGAGTGGAACGACTTCGACGTCTTCGTGCCGTCGAGCGTGCTCGTCACCGGCTTCGACATCATCTTCTTCTGGGTCGCGCGCATGATCATGATGACCCTGCACTTCACCGGCGCGTGCCGTTCCGCGAGGTCTACATCAACGCGCATCGTGCGCGACGCCGAAGGCCAGAAGATGTCGAAGTCGAAGGGCAACACCATCGATCCGCTCGACCTGATCGACGGCATCGACCTCGAGTCGCTGCGTGAAGAAATCGACCGCATCGCTGCTGATGCCGCAGATGCGCGAGAAGGTCGAGAAAGCGCATTCGCAAGGAATATCCCGGACGGCATCCCGCCGGTCGGCGCCGATGCGCTGCGCTTCACGTTCGCGGCGCTCGCGACGTACGGGCGCGACGATCAACTTCGACCTCAAGCGCGCGGAGGGCTACAAGAACTTCTGCAACAAGCTCTGGAACGCGGCGCGCTTCGTGCTGATGAACACCGAGGGCTTCGCCGCGCCGGCCGGTCCGCTCGCGCCGAAGACCGAGGCCGAGCGCTGGATCCTGACGCGACTCGGCCGCACGCTCGCCGAAGTCGAAGCGCATTTCACGACCTATCGGTTCGACCTGCTCGCGCAGGCGCTCTACGAGTTCACGTGGAACGAGTTCTGCGACTGGTTCGTCGAGCTCTCGAAGCCGGCATTGAACGGCAGCGACGCGGCCGCGGCTGATTCGACGAGACGCACGCTACTGGTCGTGCTCGAAACGCTGCTGCGCGCGCTGCATCCGATCATTCCGTTCGTGACCGAAGAGATCTGGCACGAAGTTGCACCGAAGCTCGGCATCGGCGGCGAGACGATTTCGACTGCGGCGTATCCGCGCGCGGCGGACTTGCCGTCCGACAGCGCAGCCGAAGCCGAGATCGAATGGCTGAAGGCCGTGCTGACGCAGATCCGCCGAATCCGCAGCGAAATGAACATCGCGCCGAGCCGCGCGATTCCGCTGCTGTTTGCCGCCGGCAACGCGAGCGATCGCGCGCGCGCCACGAAGTTCGCCGATCAGATCGCGTTCCTCGCGCGCGCCGAATCGCAGCGCTGGCTCGACGCCGGCGAAGCGGAACCGGCCGCGGCGGCCGCGATCGTCGGCGAGATGAAGCTCCTGATTCCGCTCGCAGGCCTGATCGACATCGACGCCGAAAAGGCGCGCCTCGCGCGCGAAATCACGCGGCTCGAAGGCGAGATCGAGAAGTCGAACGCAAAGCTCGGCCGCTTCGGACCGAACACGCCGGCCGCGGTCGTCGATCAGGAAAAGCAGCGGCTTTCCGAGCACACGACGTTGATTGGCGGAATGCGCGATCAGCTCGGAAAGCTCGGCGCGCTCTGAGGAGGCAGCATGGACCGATTTACCGGCGGTTGCCTCTGCGGCAACCTTCGATTCGTGGCGTCAGGCCGACCCTACCGCGTCGGCATCTGCCACTGCCTCGACTGCCGCAAGCATCACGGCGCGCTGTTTCACGCGTCCGCGATATTCCCAGCGGATGCGGTGACGATCGAAGGCGAGATGCGCGATTACGCCGGGCGGTTCTTCTGCCCAGAGTGCGGCTCGCCGGTTTTCTCGCGCAGCGCGGATGAAATCAACGTGCATCTCGGTTCGCTCGATGCACCCGATCAGCTGACGCCGACCTACGAGCTATGGACGATCCGCCGCGAGTCCTGGCTGCCGCCGTTTCCGCTCGCGCATCACTACGAGCGCGATCGCGAAGGGATGAGCCGCTCCGAGGATTGAGCTAGGCGTCGAGCATCTCCATCGCCATCACCACGGCATCCTCGCGTCCGCGCCTGGCGGGATAGTAGTTCGGCCGCCGGCCGATCTCGTTGAAGCCCATCGATTCGTACAAGGCGATCGCGCGCGGATTCGACGGCCTCACTTCGAGGAACACGCGTTCGGCGTGGTGCCAGCGCGCGAGATCGAGAAGACGCAGGACGATGCGTTTCCCGTAGCCGCGGCGCTGCTCGCCCGGCGCGACGCAGACATTGAGGATGTGCGCCTCGCGCGCCGCGCACGAAAGAATGCCGTAGCCGATGACCTCCGCCGGCCGCGCGAGCACCCAGCAGTCGTATCCGGCGCGAAGGCAATCATTGAAGATGCCGTGCGTCCACGGGAACGGGTACGCGGCCATCTCGATCGCTGCGACGCTCTCGAGATCTTCCGTGCGCATCGGACGGAAGTTCGGAAACGGTTCCTTGAGGATGGCGACCACGATCTTCCCTGCTGAATCCAGGCCTAGAAACCCGCCGCTTCGCCGGCGCCGGCTTGCCCGATATGCCGCGCGCGGCCGCTCATGTCAACCGCCGACGGCTCGGGTCTTCGCGAGCGCGCGTGCGAGACGCCGAAGCTCGCTCCAGAGCGCCCTCTTCGCCGCAACGTTGCCCGCGATTTCGGCGGGCTGGCCGACGCCGACCCGGGCGATCGATTTCTGCCGCTCGACCGGCACCGCGGCGCCGACCTCGCGCGCCAGCGACTCGCCGAACACGACGAGCCCCGCCGCATCGCCGATCCGCGCTGCATCAGCCGCGATCGACGCCTCGACGCGCGCGAACGCGAGCGCACGCGCGACCTGCGCAAGCAACGCACGCGCGGACGTGCTCTCGGCGCGAGCGATCAGCACGACGCGCGCGCGCGGTGACGATGTCGGGCGCGCGATAGCAGCGTCTCGCAAAGCACGCGGCACATAAATCTCGAAACCCATTTCCTCGAGCCGCGCGCGGCTCGCGTCATCCCGCATGCGCCTCACCTTTCTTGCGCAGGTCCGCATAGAACGCGGCGAATACCTGATCGAGCGCCGCGCCGTACGCATCAACCGTCGCGCGCATCGTCGCGTCGGCGGCCGGGCGTTCGGCGCGATAGTACTCGTCGAGCATCGGAGTGCCGGTTTCGTCGTCGGCGCGAAGCTTCAGCGCGACCGTCGCGGTGAAACCACCCGCTTCGTTCGGCGCGCGATCAAAACGCAGGATCTGGCCTGAGATGCGGATCGCCGGATGGCTCGCCGGCAGCTCGTCGGTGATCTCGCCCGCGATATTCGTCTTTCGCAGCTGCTCGATGACGCGCCGCTGCAGCACGCGCGTCGGCGGATCGGTCCAGAGCTGATAGTGGTACTGGCGCAATTCCTGCGCACCGGGATCGGTCGCGTAAATCAGCGCCTGATCGCCGTAGAGACCGTCGGCCGCGAACACGTCGACGACGACATCGCCGAATAGCGGCTTCGGCGCCATTTCGAGCGGCTCGGGCCGCGGCAGGCGGTAGTACGTGAAATCGGGCACCGTCGGCGCGCTGCACGCTGCGAGCGCGACGGTCGCGATCAACGCGCAGACGGCATGAACGATCGAGCGCGCATTCATTGCGGACCTTCCTCGACCTTGTCGGCCTTCGGCGCGATGATCAGGCGATTCGGATGCGAGCGGATCTCGCGGCTGAACTCGTCGAGATTGCGGCTCGACGATTCGAGATGGTGCGTGATGACGTCCATGCGCGCCGACAGCGCTTCGAGCACGCTCGAAAGATCCTGCACCGACGAACGAAGATCCGGCCGGTTCTCCTTCGCGATCGCGGCGATCTCGCCGAGCGCCTGATCGAGCGTCTCGCGCGTCTTGCGCAATTCGGTGCTGAGCTTGGAGGCCTCGCTCAGCGTCTTCGAGATCTCGGCGCGGTTCTCGGGCTTCAGCACGTCGTTGAGCGAATTGGACGCGACGTTCAGCCGATCGAGCAGCACGTGCGTCTGCTCGAGGATCTCCGGCGTCTTCTGGTCGATCGCGCCGGTAATCGAATCGACGCGCGTCGTCAGCGTCTGGATCAGCGGCGCGATCTGGTTGCGCGTCAGCTCGGTGATCTGGCCCGCGAGCTCGTTCAACGCCGCGAAGATGTCCGCGCCTTCGACGCCGCGAAGCTCGCCGCCCGGCGCGAGCATCTCCTTGCTCGCACCTTCGCGGATGCCGACCGAGACGTCGGCGAGAAGCCCTGTCGACTGCAACTGCGCCGGGCTGTCCTTCGGAATCGGCCAGTCGCGGCGGATGTCGAGTGCGACCTTGTAGCGCGTGCCGTCGGCCGTGCGCTCGGGCGTGACGCCGCCGACCTGGCCGATGCGATAGCCCTGATAGAAGATCGGCGCACCGTAACGAAGCCCGGTCACGTTGCGGTAATGCACGACGTAGCCGGTCGTCGCGCCGCTTCGGCCCGTGATCAGCGCGAGGCCGACCAGCAGCAGCACGATTGCCGCGAGAACGACGGTGCCGACGAGCGTGTAATTGACGGTATCGCGTCTCACGAATCCTCCCCCGGAGCCGACTCTATCAGGCCTCTTCTTCGGTGAGGCGTTTCAGGTACGCATCGGCGTCGACGTGGATCTCGCGCGGCCGCCGGTTCAGAAGGTCCTGGATGCGTTCGTTGTCGGCCGCCCGCACGGCCGCGACCGGGCCGGTCATCAGGATTTCGCCCGCATCGAGCACGGTGATCGTATCGGCGATCTTGAACGCGCTTTCGAGCTCGTGCGTGACGACGACGATCGTCATGCGAAGCGCATCGCGAAGGCGAAGGATCAGCTCGTCGAGCTCGGCCGAAACGACTGGATCGAGGCCGGCAGACGGCTCGTCGAAGAAAAGCAGCTTCGGATCCATCGCGATCGCCCGCGCGAGCGCCGCGCGCTTGACCATGCCGCCCGAGAGCTGGCTCGGCATCAGGTCCTGAAAACCGCCGAGGTTGACGACTTCGAGCTTGAGCCGGCTCATGATGCGGATCGTCGAGGGATCGAGCGTCGTGTGCTCGCGCAGCGGCAGCGCGACATTCTCGCCGACCGTCAGCGAGGTCAGCAGCGCGCCGCCCTGGAACGAGACGCCGATGCGACGATGCAGGTCGAGCATCTCGCGCTCGCTCGCGGTGCGAAGATCGACGCCGAGCAGCTTCACCGAGCCGCCGACCGGTCGCTGCAGGCCGAGCAGATGGCGCAGCAGCGTCGACTTGCCGGAGCCCGATCCGCCCATGATCACGCGGATTTCGCCCGGATGAACGACGAAATCGATGCCGTGCAGCACGCGACGACGGCCGTACCAGGCTTCGAGGTTTTCGACTTCGATCAGTGGCGCGGTGGCGTTCATGCGGTCACGGGCATCCAGAGATGACCGCTTCGATAGGCGTACCGCCACATCGGGATCAGCTGCATGAGCCCTATCGTCCAGGACGCGAGGCTGAGCAACCTGTCCGAAGTCGGCACCGCCGTGTGGGGCATCGCCATGAACATGCGCAACGTCACCGCACTGACGATCAACAGCAGCACCCACAGCCACAGGAGTGGGCGCCAGACGAAAGGCCGCAGGTACGCTTTCTGAAAGACGTACCCCGCTTCCGCAATCAGCGGACCGAGGAAGAACGGAAGCGCCAACCCGATCATCATGACGAAAGCTCCCGGCGTCGGACTCGTCTTCCCGGCGACCGCGAAGTCGGAAGGAAGCGATGCCAATCCGACGAAAGCTCGCGACAGCGCACACGATGGCGAGCGCGAAATGGATGCGCCAAAACAGAAGCTGCTGTGGCGTCGGGATCTGCACGATTATCGGTTGAGGAAGAACGAAAACACCATGTCCGCGACGATAATCCAGCAGATCGACAGCACGACCGAGCGCGTCGTCGCGCGGCCGACGCCTTCGGCGCCGCCGGTCACCGAAAACCCGGTGCTGACGCCGATCAGCGTGATCAGCACCGCGAACACGACGCTCTTCGCGAGCGCCCTGCCAGATGATCGCCCGGCGCGAGCAGCGAAAGCGTCTGCAGGATGTAGGCGGTCGGCGTCACGTTGAGCGCCGGCGCGCTGTAGACGCGCAGCGCCGAAGATCGCGATCGCGTTGGCGAAGATCGTCAGCGCGGGAAGCATCACGAGCATCGCGATCAGCGCCGGCGCGACGAGATAGCGGACCGGCTCAATGCCCATGACCGCGAGCGCATCGACTTCCTGCGACACCGTCATCGAGCCGATGCGCGCCGCGAGCGCGGAACCCGATCGTCCCGCGACGAGGATCGCCGTGATCAGCGCGCCGAACTCGCGCGTAACCGATTTCGCAACCGCGAGCACGACCTGCGACTGCGCGCCGAACTCCTGCAGCGCCGCGATGAACTGGATGCCGAGCATGAGCCCGATCACGAGCGAGAGCAGCGCGACGATCGGCAGCGCGTCGGCGCCGATTTCGCGCATCTGGCGCATGATCGAGTTGAGGCGGACCGGCTGCCCTTCGCGCCAGCCGAACGCGCTGAGGCGCAGCGCATCGACGAGCAGCATCGCGGCGTAGCCGATGCCGCTCACCGCGTCGAGGCTCGCGCGGCCGAGGCTTGCCAGCGGGCGCGTGATCGACGGCACGCTCAGCCCAGCATCGCCGTGCGATCGGCGACGATCAGGAACACGCGGTCGAGACGTGCGAGCTCGAGCACGGCACGCACGGCGTCGCTGACCGAGACGAGCGCGAAGCGGCTGCCGCGTGCCCGCGCGGTCTGAAAGCCTTCGACGAGCGCCGCGATGCCGGACGAATCGATGTAACTCACCTGCGAAAGCTCGACGCCGACGATCGTGTTCGATTCAAGTGCAGCGAGCACCGCATGCCGCACCTGCTGCGACCAGGACAGATCGACCTCGCCGCTGAGGCGGATCAGGATCGCGCCGTCGAAGTTTTCGCTCTCGATGCCGCTCATCACTGGAACCCCTTGTCCTCGATCCGCTTGCGCAGGATCAGCCGGTTGCCGCACTTCGACGATGCGGGTTCAACATGCCACGTGTCCATGACCGTATCGATCAGCGCGATGCCGAGCCCGCCCGCACGGCATTCGCCGAGCGGCTTGGGCTTCATGCGCTTCGGATCGACGCAGGGCGCATCGTCGGTCAGCTCGAAGCTCAGCACATCGTCCGCGCGATTGACGCGCAGCCCGATGCCGCCGTGGCCGTCGGCGCCGTACGCGTGGCGGATGATGTTCGTGCACGCCTCGTCGACCGCCAGCACGAGCCGGTCGCGGAGCGCGGGCTCGATGCCCAGCTGATCGAGAAGCTTGCGCAGCGCGTTCGCGCACGTCGCGAAGGTACTCGGCCTTCGCCGGCATGTGATGCTCGAGCAGCACCTGCGCGTCGTGCGCGCGCGGCTTCTCGATGAGCAGCAGCGTCGTGTCGTCGACGAGCTTGCAGGTGCTTGAGGTCGGACAAGAGGCCGCGCAGCCGCGCGTCGGGCGAGAGCGTCGCGTGACGCGCGATCAGCTCGCGCACGCCGGCGCTGCCCAGACGGCTGCCGTCGGCAGTGCGCACGTCGGTCGCGCCGTCGGAAAACGCATAGAGTGCGCCGCCGTTCAACGCGATCTCGTGCTGCTCGTACGCAATGCCGGCCATGATGCCGAGCGGCGGACCGCCCGCGCCGTATTCGGAAAATGCGCCGCGCTTGTAGGTCAGCACCGGCGGAAAGCCCGCGCCGGCGAACTGCACCGAGTTGCCTTCGCGATCGTAATAGCCGACGAGCGCGCAGACGAAGCGGCCGTCGTGCGTCGTCTCGCAAAGCTCGTCGTTCGCGCGCGCGAGCCACGCGTCCGGCGCGACACCGTCCTTGCCGGCCCAGCGCAAAAGGCTCGCGGCGCGGACCATCAGGAGCGCCGCGTCGAGGCCCTTGCCGGAAATGTCGCCGACGACGAACCCGATGCGGCCGTCGGCGAGCTCGAAGTAATCGTAGAAATCGCCAGAAATCTCGTGCGCCGGCAGATTCACGCCAAGCACCGGGAACAAGCCGCGCCGCCGCTTCGGCAGCAGCGATTTCTGCAATTTCCGCGCGAGATCGAACTCGCGCTTCATGCGCTGCTGCTCGACGAGCTCGTTCGCCATGCGCGCGTTGTTGATCGCGAGCGCAGTCGGCGCTGCGATCAGGCGCAGCATTTCGGCATCCTCGGCGCTGAACGGCGCGCCGTCGCGGCGGTTGACGAGCTCGATCGCGCCGATCGGTCCCGCGGCTGTCGCGAGCGGCGCGCAAAGGAGGCTCTTCGTCACGAATCCGCTGCCTTCGTCGTCGACGCGCCGTGACGCGCGGATCGTTCGCGGCATCGGTGACGAGCTGCGTCGCGTTCTCGGACACGGCGAGCCCGACGACGCCCTGCCCGATCGCGAGACGCACGCCGGTCATGTCGACCGGGCCGACGCAGATGCGGCATTCGAGCACGCGCGAGGACGGTTCGAGCAGGAACAGCGACGCGCCTTCGGCCTGCATGAAGTCGGCGACGCGGTTCAGCGCCTCGGGCAGCGTCTTGCGGAGATCGAGCGACACCGCGAACGCCTGCGAGAGATCGGCGAGAAACGCCAGCGTGCGCATCGCGTCCGCGTGCTGGGCCGCGGCAGGCGGACGCGCGGCGCGGCGCGCGAGGCTCATGTCTCCCTGCGCTCGGCGCTGCGCGACGCGCGGCGCCCACGATGGCGCACGCGGCCGATCAGCGTCATGACCGGACCCGAGATCACGTACAGCACCGCGATGCCGAACAGCACGAGCGACGGTGTTGATCGCGAGTGCGACGATCACGAGCACGACGGCCGGAATCCAGATGAACGGCACGCGATCCGATTTCGGCCACGCCTTGAAGCTGAAATAGCGGACGCGGCTGACCATCAGCAGGCCGCCGATGACCGCGATGAACGGCGTGACGTACTGCACGTCGAAACCGTTGTAGCCGAAGTCCTCGACGGTCCAGACGAACGACATGCAGAGCCCGCTGCCGCGGGACTCGCCAGACCCTGGAAGTAGCGCTTGTCGGCGACACCGACCTGCGTATTGAACCGCGCGAGCCGCAGCGCCGCGCACGCGGCGTAGATGAACGCGGCGGCCCAGCCGATCTTGCCCCAGGCCGAGCCGTACTCCTTCAGCGATGCGAGCGACCACGTGTAGAGCACGAGCGCCGGCGCGAGGCCGAAGCTGACCATGTCCGAGAGCGAGTCGTACTGGACGCCGAACTCGCTCTGCGTTCCGGTCAGCCGCGCGACGCGTCCGTCGAGGCCGTCGAGGATGCCAGCGACGAACACCGCGATCGCGGCCGTGACGTAGCGGCCGCCGATCGCGGCGACGATCGCGTAGAAGCCGGCGAACATCGCACCGGTCGTGAACAGGTTCGGCAAGAGATAAATGCCGCGCGGCGGTTTGCGCTCGCTGGCGGGAGACGGGTCCATGCCGGTGAATCCGCTGTGAAAAGGCGTGAGAAGAGTGTACCTGATCGCTGTTTTGTGGCGATTTTCCTTGTCTACTGCCGCTGGGGGTGATATCCAGTGCGCCCAAGCCAAAGGCGCAGCCCCGAGCGCCGTACCGCGTATGCGGAGGAAGACCATGAAACCCCGTCTGCTCCTGCTGGTGCTGCTGGCCGCCGGCGCGACCGCATCTGCCGCGCAGGTCTATTCGTGGATCGACGCGAACGGCACCAAGCATTTCTCCGATTCGCCGCCGCCGCCGAGCATCAGCGCACAGAAGATCAAGGTGCGCTCGCAGCTGACGACCGATACCGGCGTGCAGCCCGCGACGGAGGTCGCGCCGACGCAGGAGCCCAAGCCGCCCGAGCCGGCGCCGCCGGGCGCCACTGCATCGGCGAAGCCGCTTGTCGACAGTCCCGAGAACCGCGCCAAGCAGTGCCAGCTCGCGAAATCGAACCTTGCTCTGCTGCAAAGTCAGTTCCAGGTCTCGGCGCCGCCGGGCGACGACGGCAAGACGGCCGTGCTCGACGACTCGGGCCGCAAGCAGGCGGTCGACAAGGCGCAGGATCAGGTCTCGTTCTACTGCAAGTAAGCGAAGGCGCGCCGCGATGCGCCTTTGCACCCGCCACGGCGCGCACGGCCGCGCCTCGGTCTATTTCACGACGCTCGTTGCGCTCGTCGCGGCCATTGCCGCGTGGTGGTATTTCGCGCCCGCCTCGATGCCGGCGTGGCTCGCGCGCTCGGTGCCTGCGTCGCCGAAGCTCGGTCCGTCGCTCTACAAATGGCGCGACGACAAGGGCCGGCTGCACGTGACCGACGCGCCGCCGACGGATCGGCCGTACGAGACGGTCCGCTACGACCCGAACACGAACGTCGTCCCGGACGCGTCGCCGAAACACTAAGCGCCCTGCCAGCGACGCGCACCGCATTCGAGCAGACGCTCGCGACCCTGCTGCTAGAATCCGCGGCCCCCGAACGGATCGAGCGCCCATGCGTCTTTCGCGTTTCCACCTCGCGACCATCAAGGAAGTGCCGGCCGACGCCGAGATCGCGAGCCACCAGCTCATGATCCGCGCCGGCATGCTGCGCAAGCTCGCGGCGGGCATCTACACGTGGAGCCCGCTCGGCCTTCGCGTGCTGCGCAAGGTCGAGGCGGTCGTGCGCGAGGAGATGAACCGGGCCGGCGCGATCGAGCTCCTGATGCCGTCGGTGCAGCCGAAGGAGCTCTGGGACGAGACCGGCCGCTGGGAGAAGTTCGGCGGCCAGCTCCTCAAGATCAAGGACCGCAAGGACGCGTGGTACTGCTACGGCCCGACGCACGAGGAAGTCATCACCGACTTCGCGCGCAATGAGCTCAAGAGCTACAAGCAGCTCCCGGTCAACTTTTATCAGATCCAGACCAAGTTCCGCGACGAGATCCGCCCGCGCTTCGGCATCATGCGCGCGCGCGAGTTCCTGATGAAGGACGCGTACTCGTTCCATATCGACGCGGCCTCGCTCGACACCGAATACCGCAATATGTACGACGCGTACGCGCGCATCTTCACGCGGCTCGATCTGAAGTTCCGCGCCGTGCAGGCCGACACCGGTGCGATCGGCGGCAACGCATCGCACGAGTTCCAGGTTCTAGCCGATTCCGGCGAAGATGCGATCGCGTATTCGACCGATTCCGACTACGCCGCGAACATCGAAATGGCAGAGGCGGTCGCGCCGTCAGTGCAGCGCCCAACGCCGGCCGCTGCGCTCGAACGCGTCGCGACGCCGACGCAGAAGACAATCGATGAAGTCTCGGCGTTCCTCAAGGTCGACCCGAAGCAGTGCGTCAAGACGATCGTCGTGCGCGGCCGCGATGGCCTCGTCGCGCTGTGCGTGCGCGGCGATCACGAGATCAACGAGGTCAAGGCCGCGAAGCTCGACGAGCTGGCCGGTGAATCGGTGCTCGCGGACGAAGCGGAAATCCTGAAAATCACCGGCGCGCGTCCGGGCTCGCTCGGCCCGGTCGGTTTGCCGGATTCGGTTCCGATCATCGTCGACCGCAGCGCCGCCGTGCTCGCCGATTTCGTCTGCGGCGGCAACCAGGACGGCACGCACTATCGCGGCGCGAACTGGGATCGCGACGCGCGCGTCACGCGCATCGCCGACATCCGCAAGATCGTCGAAGGCGATCCGTCGCCGGACGGTCGCGGCACATTGAAAATCGCGCGCGGCATCGAGGTCGGCCACGTGTTCCAGCTCGGCCAGAAATACGCCCAGGCGATGGGCGCGAGCGTGCTCGACGACGCCGGCAAGACCGTCGTCATGCAGATGGGCTGCTACGGCATCGGCGTCAGCCGCATCGTTGCGGCGGCGATCGAGCAGAACAATGACGCGGCCGGCATCGTCTGGCCGGAACCGATGGCGCCGTGGCAGGTCGCGATCTGCCCGATCGCAGCGCACCAGAACGCAGCCGTGCGCGAGGAATCGGAAAAGCTCTACGCGGAGCTTTCAGAGGCCGGTGTGGATGTGCTGCTCGACGACCGCGGCCTGCGTCCGGGCCCGATGTTCGCGGACATGGAGCTGATCGGCATTCCGCACCGCGTCGTTGTCAGCGAGCGCGGGCTCAGCGCCGGCACGTTCGAATATCGCCGGCGCAACGAATCGGAAAATCGGGCGATGTCGCGCGCGGAGCTGATCGCCACGCTGACTCAGTAGGGTTTTTTCTTTTTCGGAAATAAATTGCGCAGCTGCCCGATCGCGCCGCCAATGCGGCCGAAGCTGCGCATGCGCCCGAACAAGCCGCCGAGCTTTCCTGCTGCCGTGTACGTACGGCGCAATTCGGCGAGCTCATGCTCGCGCGTGTCGCTGATCTTGTTTTCCCAGCGCCGCTTGATCTCGAGCTGCTGCACTTTGCTGCGCAGGTGCTTGCGGTAGGCCTCCGGCAGATCCTCGCGCAGCAGCGAGTTCTGCTCGCGCACGATGAAGCGGCCGATCTGGTCGTACAGCGACTCGTCGACCTGCTCGGCCGCGATGGTCTTGACGATCGTGTCGAATCCGTCGAAGTGGCTGAAGCTCATGCGCAGCACGCCGTTTTCGGCGTCTGCCTGGAAGCTCGCGGAAACCGGGATGCGGCCTTTCGCGCGGAACGTCGCGCCGACGAGCTCACCTGCGGCGTCCTTGCGTGGCTGCGTCATGCCGCCGATGCGATGGCGCTGGAAGAACCCGCCGAGCGCGCGCACGCGGCTCGCACCATCGACATCGACGACCGGCGACTCGTCGCTCGCGATCGCGCAATCGAACTCGAGCACGACTTCGCGCGACGACGGCTGCTTGTCGTCGCGAAGCCGGTAATCATGCTCGACATAGCCGACGACATCGCCGTAACCCGGCACCGCATAGCGCAGCGCCGTGCGCGGCTTCAGCGAACAGAGCTTCTGGCTGAGCTCGGTCAGGAACGCATGCAATGCATCGAGCGCGGGCTCGAGCTTTTCGCGATACGCCGTGCTGCGCTCGGTCTTGCGGCGATGCGAGTCGTCGCCTGCGGCGCTCCGCATCTGTGCCTGCTGTTCGAGCTCTTCCAGCAATCCCACGGCAACTCCTGTTCCGCCTCGATCCACGGCGGAATATCGCGCGCGACCACCCATGCGCCGATTTTTCCCGCGCGACCTTAATAGCAGCGCACAGGTCTGGCAAGCGCGACCGAATCGACGGTCCTGGTCATCTTGCCGGCATTTTCAGTGACGCGCGACACAAACTCCGCATCGGCGACACCTTGTGCGATTATTTCATCCTTATATTCGCCTGCTCGCTTTTTCAGGCATTCCACCCCACGGAACGAGGCAACACCTGCAATGGCAATCAATATTCGCAATCTGAGCCATGCTCAGCTCTCCGATCTGATCCAGCGCGCGAAAGCGCGCCAGGACGAACTCGCCCACGAAAAGGCGACGCAGCTCCGCGCGAAGATCAGCGCGATGGTCAAGGCCGAAGGATTTGCCATCGAGGACGTGTTCAGCGGTGCGGGTGCGCGTCGCGGCGTGCGCCGCAAGGTCAAGCCGAAGTACCGCAACCCGATCGATCCGAGCCAGACCTGGACCGGTCGCGGCAAGCGTCCGCGCTGGTATTCGGCCGCGCTCGCGTCGGGCAAGAAGGAAAAGGATCTCTTGATCGCTTGAGCCGATCGCAACGAAGGACACGAACGCCGGCCTCGCGCCGGCGTTCTTTTTTTTTCGGCACGCGAAATGCTGGCCGGGTCGCGGCGAGCCCTTATAATTCGGCACGCGCCGCTCGCACGGCGCGCCTGCCGCCGGATACGGAAGTCCCGAGGACCGCCCCGCACATGAACAAGCCGATCTGGGAACCGAGCACGGAACGCATCGATCGGGCGAACATGAGCCGCTTCATGCGCTTCGTGCGCGAGACCATCGGCAACGAGGACATCCGCCGCTACGCTCCGCTCTACGATTTCTCGGTGCGGCATCCGGAAAAGTTCTGGCCGCTCGTCTGGGAGTTCTGCGGCATCCGCGCCTCGGGCGATTTCGAACCGGTGCTCGTCGATCCCGGCAAGATGCCGGGCGCGCGCTTTTTCCCCAACGTCAAGCTCAACTTCGCGCAAAACCTCCTGCGCCACAAGGACGAGCGCACGGCGCTCATTTTTCGCAATGAATGGGGCCACAAGCGCGAGATCACCTATGCCGAGCTCCACGCAGAAGTCGGCCGCATCGCGCATGCGCTGAAGGAAAGCGGCGTCGGCGCCGGCGATCGCGTCGCGGGCTTCATGCCGAACCTGCCCGAGACGATCATCGCGATGCTCGCGGCAACCTCGCTCGGCGCGACGTGGTCGTCGTGCTCGCCCGATTTCGGCATCAGCGGCGTCGTCGACCGCTTCGGCCAGATCGCGCCGAAAGTGCTGTTTACGGCCGACAAGTACGGCTACGGCGGCAAGCGCTTCGATTGCCTCGAGAAGATCCGCGGCGTCCTCGAGAAGATTCCGAGCATCGAGAAGCTCGTTGTCGTGCCCTACTCCGGCGATGCGCTGAAGCTCGACGGGCTTAGGAACGCGGTGTCGTGGCCCGATTTCGCCGGCACGGGCGAGCATCCGCTCCAGTTCGAGATGCTGCCGTTCGATCATCCTCTCTACATCATGTATTCGTCCGGCACGACAGGCGTGCCGAAGTGCATCGTGCACGGCGCCGGCGGCACGCTGATCCAGCATCTGAAAGAGCTCGTGCTGCACACCGATATCAAGCGCGAAGATCGCCTCTTCTACTACACGACCTGCGGCTGGATGATGTGGAACTGGTTCGTGTCCGGCCTCGCGGCCGGTGCGACGCTGGTGCTCTACGACGGCTCGCCGTTCCATCCGGACGGCAACGGGCTCTGGGATCTCGCCGACGAAGTCGGCATCACCGTGTTCGGCACGAGCGCGAAGTGGATCAGCGCGATCGAGAAGGCCGGCATCAAGCCGCGCGAGACGCACAAGCTCCAGCAGCTGAAGACGATTCTCTCGACCGGCTCGCCGCTCGCGCCCGAGAGCTACGACTACGTCTACCGCGACGTCAAGGAGCGCGTGCTGCTCGCGTCGATCTCCGGCGGCACCGACATCATCTCGTGCTTCGCGCTCGGCAATCCCTTGCTGCCGGTCTATCGCGGCGAGTTGCAGTGCCGCGGGCTCGGCATGGAGGTCGAAGTCCTGAACGACGCCGGCGAGCCCGTATACGACGAGAAAGGCGAGCTCGCGTGCGCGGCACCGTTTCCGTCGATGCCGGTGTTCTTCTGGAACGATCCCGACGGCGAGAAATACAAGAAAGCGTACTTCTCGCGCATTCCCGGCATCTGGTGCCATGGCGACCACGCGCTCTTGACCGAGCGCGAAACCGTGATCATCTACGGCCGCTCGGACGCGACGCTGAATCCCGGCGGCGTGCGCATCGGCACGGCCGAGATCTACCGACAGGTCGAGCAGGTCGACGGCGTGCTGGAATCGATCGCGGTCGGCCAGCATTGGGAGAACGACGAGCGCGTGATCCTGTTCGTGCGCCTGCGCGACGGAGTCGCGCTCGACGATCCGCTCCGCGAGCGCATCAGGAAGCAGATCCGCGAAAACACGACGCCGCGGCACGTTCCGGCGAAAATCATCCAGGTATCGGACATTCCGCGGACGATCTCGGGCAAGATTACCGAGATCGCGGTGCGCGATACGATCAATGGGCTTGCGGTCAAGAACACCGATGCGCTGGCGAATCCTGCAGCGCTGGACGAGTTTCGGAACCTGCCGGATCTCCAGCACTAGCGAACACGTTATCCAACGCCAATTCACGAGAAGAAGAACACGAAGACGTTGAATACCGATATCCCGCCAACTTCGACCGCCGTGGCAGCGCCAGCCACGACGAACGGGTTGCATGTAGAAAGAGTCGCTTTGCTATTCCTAGCTACGGTGCCGGCAATCAGCCTCGTCGGCGTCGTCCTGCTCGTGTTCGGCGTGTTCAGTGCCGAGCTTGCCGTCGCGCTCGGCGTCGGCGCCGCGCTCTGGCTCATTCGCGGTTTCGCGAGCACCACCGGCGTGCCGACTCGCTGGACCGGCACATCGCGAGTCTGCCTGCTGCTCGTGTTGCTGTTCGCGCTGCTGCTCCGGTGGCCGCCGGGCCTGCACATCCAGGGCGGGCAGGACCACGGCGTCTACATGTCAATCGCAGCGCACTTCGTCGACAAGGGCACGCTGGACGTTTCGGACGATCTCGTCGAGCGCCTGGTGTCGTCCGAAGCCGTGCAGCGGTTCTACGAGAACAACGGGATGCAACCCGGCGTCTATCCCGATCCCACGCACCGCGGGCAGTATGACTTCCAGTTCTACCACGTGCACCCGCTCTGGCTCGCGATCTTCGGCGGCATTTTCGGGCTGCAGCTGATGGGCTTGTCCCAGATCTTCTTCGGATTGCTGTCGATCTTCTTTGCGGCACTCGTCGCGGAAAGACTCACGGGAAACTGGCGCGCCGGCATCACGTATGCTGCGGCCCTCGCCCTCGTTCCGCTGCACGTATTTTTCTCGAAATCCCCGGTCTCGGAGATGCCGACGCTGGCGTTCGCGCTGATGGGCGCGTACGGCATGCTTCGCTATCAAAGCGAAGGCAACGAGCAAGGCGAACCTCGCTGGCTGCTGCTAGCCGGAATGGCATTCGCGACGCTGTTCCTCACGCGAATTTCCGGGTTCGTCTACCTGCCCTTCGTCTATGCCGGCGCACTTGCTTGCCAGGTCTTCGTGGACGACGCCCCCCGCCGCAAAATGTGGGGGCGTTTCTGGCTGGCGCTCTTCGCGTGCTATGTCGCGTCGGTCATTTACGGGCTCATCTGGTCGCGCCCGTATTCGGTTTCGATTTACACGATGCATTTTGGCGAGCGGTTGCTCCCCTTCGTGCCGTGGCTCTCGGCAGCTGCCGCGATCGTCGGCGCCGTTCCGTTTCTGTTTCTTCGCGGACGTTTTCGAGAGAGCGCGCGCACTGAACTCGAACGGGCATGGAATCTTGCCCAGCGATGGAATCCCGCGATCCTGCTCGTTGTTGTTGCATTGGGCGCCGTTCGAGTAGGCCTTCTTGCTTTTACCGACTACTATCGTGGCAACGACTGGTATGACGTCACATGGCGCATGTCGCACGGCGGACCCGCCGCCGTCGAGAGCAGCGCGCTCCTCTTGACGGGCGAGTACCTCGGCCCTGCGATCGTCGTCCTCCTCTTCGTCGCGCTGTGGAGAACGGGGAACTCGATACCGCGCTTTCTGCTGACCGTCATGGTCCTCGCGATGCTTGCGTACTCGGCGCTGCTGCAGTGGTTCCTCCCGCTGCAGTACTACTATGGACGGTACCTCCTGAGCGAGGTCGTACCGTTCGCACTGCTCCTAGTGATCGTGCGCTGTACGGACTGGTGGTCGCTGCCCGCTCGGCGGCCGTGGATCACGGGAGCAGCGGTCATCACGATCGCTTGGTTCCTATGGTTCATGCTGCCGCTGATCGGCACTCGCGAAGGCACGGACGGGGAAGCCTCGCTGGCGAGAATCGCGAACCGACTCGACGGCGCGTCCGTCCTGCTTGTAGACGAGACGAGCATAGTCAATGCGCACCGCTTCGTCACACCGTTGCGGTTCTGGTTCGGCAAGCAGGTGTACAGCATGCACAGGTGGGGCCAGATCTACGACATCGTGCAGGATCTGCGGCGCGCGGGCATGAACAACCTGCTGCTGCTGAGCGGAACCGACGACGTGCCTGCGCCGTTCGAGTTCGATACGCACATCCGCTTCGAACAGCACGCGATGGCGTGGGCGGTGACGATCCCGCGCGTGCAAGTACTGGACGTGCAGAATCTGACCTTGTCGCGTCTTGGCCGGAACATTCTCCCGCCTGATGCGCTCGCGAAGGGCGTTCAGCTCGCCGATTTGCCCGAAGGCTGCTGCAGCGGCTTCTTTCCGGGCCGCATTTGGACGAAGGGGTCCGCATCGATAGACGATCTGTCATTGCCGGACGGAACGTGGCATCGGCTCGTCATCACGATGCGCGGCTATCGGCGCGACTACGAAGGAATCGATCTGCGCGTGCGCGCCAACGGCGAGGTGTTGCCGCTCCTCGAAAGCGATGGGGCGCGATTCGTGTTCGCGCTGGAGTCGATCGAGTCGTCGGCGCCCCTGAAGCTCGACATCGAATCCACGACGTTCGTGCCGCAGCACACCGGGCTCGGCATGGATGAACGCCGTCTCGGTGTCGACATCGCCAGTCTCAGGGTGGAGTAATTCGATGTTCGGCACGACGCGCGCAGGTACTTGCGCTGATACCGGAGACAAAAGTGCTTGAGCGGGCCTACGTTGCAACGATGCGTGGACTCGCAGTGCCGTTGCGAGCGCTCGACATACTCCCCCGGCTCGAACGGGCACCGCGCGGCTCGTTCGCGTTCTGGTTCGGCAGCCAGTTCGCAATCCACGATGCGGCGGCGCTCGCGCGCTTGGACGTACCTTGGTGGACGTTCCGGGCGATAGACGCGGTCGAGCGCTGGATCGCCGCGCGCAATGGTCAGGTGCGCGTCTTCGAATACGGCAGTGGCGCGAGCACGGTCTGGCTCGCGCGGCGCGCGGCAGTGGTCGTCTCCGTCGAGCACGATGCAGGTTTCGCGAAGATCGCAACGCCGATGCTCGCGCTGCCGAACGTCGAGCTGCGTGTCATCGAGCCCGTTCGCGCGAACGGCAGGCATCGGGCCGTTTCGGGTCGACGCGGCTACGAGGACTGCGATTTTTCGGCCTACGTCGACTCGATCGCTGCCGGCGCTGCCCGGTACGATCTGATCATCATCGACGGCCGCGCCCGCGACGCGTGCCTGAGGCGTGCGTGGGATTGCCTCGATGTGGGCGGTCTCGTCGTCTTCGACAATTCCAGGCGGCGTCGCTACCAGGCGGCGCTCGAAGCCGCCGGAGGTCGTCTGACGCGTTACGGCGGCTGGGCGCCTGCGTTGCCCTATCCGTCCGAGACGACACTGATCGAGAAGATACGCACGTGATCGCACGCGACCGACGGGAGCACACGTCCGCGTGGGAATGAACGTCCGCTCCATCGTACGCCTCGTCGGACTGGCGGCCTCGGCCGTCGCGGTCGCGTGGGTAGGCCTGCGCTTCATCGAGAGCGGCGCGCTCGACCTACTCGCTCGCGCGCCGATCGCGCGATCTCACCTGATGCTTGCAATCGGCGGCTCTGCGGTCGGATATGCGCTTGGGCTCTCGCTGCTCGCACTCGCGTGGTGGCTCCTGACTGCGGCGCTGGCGGCCTCACGTCCACCGGCACGCCCGATCATGGCCACTTACGCCGTCGCGCAGTACGGCAAGTACTTGCCGGGCAACGTTGCGCACTATGCGCTACGCCATGCGTGGAGCCGCCGCTACGGACTCTCGCACGCGGGCCTCGGCCTCGCATCGATCCTCGAAGCGGCGCTGCTGCTGATCGCCGCGCTCTGCCTCACACTGCTAACCGACACACGCCAGCTTCGCGGTCTTTCGATACTCGATCCGCGCCTCGCAATCGCGCTGCTCGTCCTGTTGCTCGTGTTTCTCGGCGCCGCCCTTCATTTCGCGCGACGCCGTCGGTTTCTCGAACGCTTCCACGTTCCCGCGCTGCCGCCGACCGGCACACTCGTGCTCTGCCTCGCCTGCTGCGTGACGTTCTTCATCATCGCCGCAACTCTTCTGGACGCCCTCGCGCACGCGCTCGGCTTCACGATCGATTCGTTCGCAATGCTGGTCGCCGCCAGCGCCGCGAGCTGGGCGGCTGGCTTCGTCGTCATCGGCGCGCCCGGCGGACTCGGCGTGCGCGAAGCCGCGTTCGTCGCGCTCGCCGGCGGCGCGCTCGGTGAAAGCCACGCGCTGCTGCTGATCGGACTCTTCCGCATCATCACGTTCCTCGGCGATACGCTGCTTTTCGCAGCCGGCGCGATCGCGTTGCGCCGCGCCGGTGACCCTTCGCAATCCCGGAGCGCTCCATGACCTGGTGGCATCGACACGCGTATCTCCTGCTCTATATCGTCTTCTCTGTCGCGAGCCAGCTGATCATCCGCTGGCGCGTCGGCGGCGCCGGCGCGCTCGCGCCCGACGCGGATCGCGTGCAGTTCGTTCTGCATCTGCTCGCAATGCCGTGGGTCTGGGCAGCATTCCTGTCGACGTTCCTCGCCGGCGTCATGTGGATGCTGACGCTCGGCCGGCTCGATCTCACGTACGCGTTTCCGTTCACGGGCATCACGTTCCTCGTGATCCTCTTCGCCGGCGCGTTCGTGTTCGGCGAGCCCGTCAATGCGGGACGCGCCATCGGCACGCTGCTCGTCGTCGCGGGCCTGATCGTCGTCGTGCGATCCTGACCGCAACCGCGCAACGGATCGACGCCATCGTCGCGTCCGCTTTGTGTACACTTCGCGCGCGCCGCTTTCGCGAAATCCCCTGATGAGCCGAAACGGAATTCCGTTCAATCGACCGTACATGACCGGCCGCGAGCTCGCGTACATCGCCGAGGCGCACGCGAACGGGCATCTTGCGGGCGACGGCGCCTTCACGAAGCGCTGCCATGCGTGGCTCGAGCGCACGACTGGTGCGCAAGCGCGCGCTGCTGACGCATTCGTGCACGGCGGCGCTCGAGATGGCCGCGCTGCTGCTCGACCTCGAGCCCGGCGACGAAGTCATCATGCCGTCGTTCACGTTCGTCTCGACGGCCAACGCGTTCGTGCTGCGCGGCGCGGTGCCGGTGTTCGTCGACATCCGCGCCGACACGCTCAACATCGACGAGCGCCTGATCGAGGCCGCGATCACGCCGCGCACGCGCGCGATCTGCGTCGTGCACTACGCCGGCGTCGGCTGCGAGATGGACGCGATCATGGCGATCGCGGCACGCCACGGCATTGCTGGTCGTCGAGGACGCCGCGCAGGGCGTCCTCGCGACCTACCGCGGCCGGCCGCTCGGCGCGATCGGCGAGCTCGGCGCGCTCAGCTTCCACGAGACCAAGAACGTCATCTGCGGCGAAGGCGGCGCGCTGCTCGTCAACGACGCGCGCTTCGTCGAGCGCGCCGAGATCATCCGCGAGAAGGGCACGAACCGCAGCGCAGTTCTTCCGCGGCCAGGTCGACAAGTACACCTGGGTCGACGTCGGCTCGTCGTATCTGCCGAGCGAGATCATCGCGGCGTTCCTTGGCGCGCAGCTCGAGGAGGCCGACGCGATCACCGCGCGCCGCCTCGCGCTCTGGAACCGCTACCACGAGGCCTTCGCGCGCGCTCGAAGCCGCCGGACGCCTGCGCCGGCCGATCGTGCCCGCGCATTGCAGCCACAACGCGCACATGTACTACCTGCTGCTCGACGATCTCGATGCGCGCACGCGATTCATCGCGTCGCTGAAGTCCAACGACATCCATCCCGTTTTCCACTACGTGCCGCTGCACAGCGCACCGGCCGGCCGCAAGTACGGCCGCGCATCCGGCAGCCTCGCCGTCACCGACCGGACGAGCGAGGGTCTCGTGCGCCTGCCGCTCTGGCTGCCCGACCTCGAGCAGGCGCGCGTCATCGAAGCCGTGGAGACGTTCTTCGCATGAGCGACGTGCCCGACATCTCGATCGTGAGTCCGGTCTACTGCTGCGCGGATTGCCTGCGCGCATTGTGCGGGCGAATCGGCACGACGCTCACGGCGACCGGCGCGAGCTACGAGATCATCCTCGTCGACGATGCGAGCCCCGACGGCGCATGGCCGGTCATGCGCGAGCTCGCCGCCGCCGATCCGCGCATCAAGGCCGTCGCGCTGTCGCGCAATTTCGGCCAGCACACCGCGATCGCGGCCGGGCTCGAGCACGCGCGCGGCCGCTGGGTCGTCGTCATGGATTGCGACCTGCAGGATCGTCCCGAGGAAATCGTCTCGCTCTACGCGAAGGCGCAAGAAGGGTTACGACATCGTCTTCGCCGAGCGCGAAGTGCGACAGGACGGCTGGTTCAAGCGCACCTCGTCGCGTGCGTTCATTGCGCTGCTCAACTGGCTCAGCGGCGCCGACTATGACTACCGCACCGCAAACTTCGGCATCTACAGCCGCGCAGTCATCGACGCCGTGCGCAGCATGGGCGATCGCGCGCGCTTCTTCCCGGTCATGGTGCGCTGGACCGGATTCAAGCGCACCTCGATGCCGGTGCAGCACGACGCGCGCGGCAACGGCGGAAGCTCGTACACGCTGCGCAAACTCGCTGAAGCTCGCGCTCGACATCATGCTCTCGTACTCGGACAAGCCGCTCCGGCTCGTCGCGACAGCCGGCATCGTGATCTCGCTGATCGCGCTCGCGATGACCGCGTTCAGCCTGTATCGCTACCTGCACGGCGACGTGACCGTCGCGGGTTACACGAGCCTCATCGCATCGATGTGGCTTCTCGCCGGCGTCATGCTGTTCTGCATGGGCATCATCGGCCTCTACGTCGGACGCGTGTTCGAGAGCGTCAAGTCGCGGCCGCATTTCATCGTGCGCGAGCGCCTGAACCTGTGACGGACGCGGGCGGCGAGATCCTGCGCTTTTCGCCGCTCGAGAGCGCTCGGTTCGGGCTTCGCGTGTTCCGCGCGTCGGTCGATGCGATCGATGCGGACCGCATCGCCGGCGAGATCGAGCGCGAGCGCATCGACGTCGCGATCCTGCGTCTGCCGGCGTCGGCGATCGGCAGCGCCGACGCGCTGGCGCGGCACGGATTCGCGCCGATCGTCGCCGATACGCAGGTCGTCTACGGCACGGAGCTCGACGCGTACGCGCATCGCGCCGCCCGATCCGTCGATCGCGCTGCGGCCTGCGACCCGCGACGATGCCGCATTGCTCGAGCGCATGGCCCGCGCAATCTTCGTCGACTACGAAAGCCACTACCACGCGAATCCATTGTTCGCGCGCGACAAGATCCTCGACGGTTATGCCGAATGGGCCGCGCGCCATGTCGAGGCCGACGACGGCTCGGCCGCGTGGCTCGTCGAGCGCGACGGCGAGCTCGCAGGCTTCTCGTGCTACCGGATCGACGCCGACGGCACGGCGATCGGCGTGCTCAACGGCGTGCTGCCCGCCGCGCGCGGCCGAGGCGTCTACCGCGGCATGCTGCACCGGATGCTGGAGCACTTCGCCGCGATGGGCGCGCGACGGTTCGAGATCGCGACGCAGACGCACAACACGATCGTCCAGCGCGTCTGGGCTGAAAGCGGTTTGTCGTTGCTAGGCGAAGTACAATACGCTGCATGTGAATGCGTGCCGTCGAGGTCGTCAGGAAGACCTGAGCGCGCCGGGAGAAGTGGGATGAGGGAATCGCAGGGTCGGGAGCCCGCGTCGGTAAGCGAGTGGGGCGACCGCGTGAGGCGATTCGTCGTCGGTCGTTCGCTCGAGGCTTGCATCGACAGCGGTCGCGACAACGTGTTGCAGCTCCGCATCCTTGCCGCCGTGATGGTGATTTTCGGGCACAGCTTCGGCGTCCTCGGCGGCGAAGTCGGCTCGCACGAGCCGCTGCACTACCTCTTTCCCGGCATCGTTACGCATATCACCGGCGTCAACTTCTTCTTCACGATCAGCGGCCTCCTGATCACGTTGTCGTGGCTGCGCAGACCCGATCTGTTCCGTTTTCTGCGCGCGCGTTTCCTGCGCATATGGCCCGCACTCGCCGTCTGCATTGCGGTGACTGCGTTCGTGATCGGGCCACTCGTCACAACGTTGCCGCTGCACGCGTATTTCGTCGATGGCGACGCGTACGGGACGCCGCTCCGATATTTCCTCGGCAATGTGGCGCTCCAACTCCGACCGTTCCTGCCAGGCGTTTTCGAGCACGTGCCGGTACCGCATTGGGTGAACGGCTCGCTCTGGACGCTGCCGGTCGAGGCGACGATGTATCTGTGCGTCGCAGGTCTCGGCGTGCTGCGCGTTTTTCGCGTGCCGTGGCTCGCGAGCATCGGCATCGTCTGCGTGTTCGCCTATCTCGTGGCCATGCCGGCGTATCTTGGCCGATCAGTACCGATCGAGTACGTACAAGCGGGATTCTTCGGCGCTGGATGCATCGCTTGCCTGCTGCGCCGTTACGTACCCGTGTCGAGTGGTCTCATGCTGCTGGTCCTCGCGGCATGCATCGTGTCACGGTACGGATCGCACGTGATGCCGTTGACGTGGCTCGCGATCGGCTACTTCGTGCTGTGGTTCTGCTACGTGCCGCGGCTGCCGGAAATACCGGGCGATGTCGACCTCTCATACGGAACATACCTGTACGCCTTCCCGGTCCAGCAGATCCTCGTGATGAAAGGGATCGGCGATCCGCTTCTGCTGTTCGCGATCGCGACGCCGATCGCGCTCGCGATCGCGGCGTTGTCCTGGTTCTTCGTCGAGAAGCCAGCGCTGCGGCTGAAAGACGCGCGTTGGCCGTGGCTACGTCCGCGCGCGCGATCCGACGCCGATTCATCAGTAGAAGCGGCCTAGGCCAAAGGTCGGGATCGAACTCGCGGTCTAGCTACCGCCGCAGCCAATCGGTCTTCGAGTTCGCAGTCGTGTAGATCCATATCTCGTACTCGTCGGCGGCGACGACCTGATCCGGCGCGCCCGCTTCCGAAACCAGAAAGGGGCGGCCAACCGACGCAATTTCCGTCTGCGTGAGCGCGAGGAAATAGTGATCACTCGGCGGCGGGTCGAAGCAGTCCTTCGAAACGAGCCATCGAAACGGTGCGAGGTGAGGAGCGAGCACCACGCCGCACGCGGTGATTGCGCCCTTCGAAGCGACGGTCGTCACGTTGCCCTTCCAGTACGTCGTATAGCCGTGGCTGACGCCGTTCTTCACAAGCCCGCTCGCGAGCCGGCAAACGCTGCTCGGCGCATCGCAATCGCGATCGAATGCGATCGGACCCTGACTCGAAATGACGATGGCGGCGCCGCCGCAGAACGCAAGCACGAAGAGCGCGGCGATCGTGGCGATGGCGTAGGTGTTCGCGCTGAACCTGCACCGCAGGATCGCCATCAAAGCGGCGAGACAGAGCAGCGCCGGCGGCACGAGGTAGCGGGCGGAGCCCGCGTCGACCGCGAGGTGGCTCACCATCAATACGACGAGCACGGCGAGCAGCATCGCGCCGGACACACGCGCGAAGAAGCGGCATTCGGCATTGCCGGGCCCGTCGCCAGCGGGCGCCCACAATACGACGAGGATGGCAATCGCGACAAAGACGTAGCGGATGCCGCCGAGCACGTCGAACGGCGTCGTGTCCCACGGCCATGTATCCCCGATAAGTCTTGGTGCGCTGCGACTAATGATCGCGAGGCTCGCCCCCCAATCGCCGACCGGTTGCAGGGCGCGCCCCGTCAATCCCGTCTGCGCGAGGATGTGTCCGGAAATCGCCCGGTGCAGCGTAAAACCAGCAACGAACGCGACGACAGTCCACACGGCCAGTGCACGCGCACGCGTCTTCGCGAGCGGAAACACGAGCGCGACGGCGATCACAGGCGCGACCCAGTACACCGCAGTGCGCAGCGGATTGTCGATCGAGAGATTGAGGATAACCAATGCATAGAACGCAATCGGCCATGGCCGGGGACCTGAAGACACTTGCGAAGCCGACGTCGATTCGTCCTGCATCCGGAGTGCGAGATAGATCAGGATCGCGAACTGCGCGCAAAACCAGCCGTACGCGGTCTGCCCGTAAACGGTGAGCTGCTCAGACGTCGAAAATGCCGCGAACACCCCTGCCGCGACGAGGATCGAGTACGCCCACGATCGCGTAACGCGATGCAATGGCGTTGCGAGCAACATGATCATGATGCCGAGGCAAAGCAGGTTGCCGAGCTTCAGCGCAAGCGTCGAAACGCCCAATGCCGCCACGAACGGCAGCACGAAAACGTGAGGTGACAGCGTCCAGATCTCGTCGTTGGCGAAATACCAGGTTGCGGGCAGCCAATGTCCCGTGCGCAGGATCTCGTTCGCGAGCAGCACCGGCACGGCTGAGTCCGAGCTGAAATGGAGCGCGAAAGCGGGCCCGAAGTAGATAATGGATCGCGGCATAGACGAAGAGCGCGGAAGCCGCCGCGCAAATCACCCATAGCGCGATTCGCGTCGTGACGTCCGGCGCGGCGGCGCGGTCTTGCGCTGTTTCTTCCATATTGGCGGACAAATCAGGCCAGCGCTCGTGCGAGCTCGTCGCGGAGGTCCTCGACGTCCTCGACGCCGACCGAAAGCCGGATCAGCGCATCGCTGATGCCGAGCCGCTTGCGATTCGCCGGAGGCACCGACGCGTGCGTCATGATCGCCGGATGCTCGATGAGGCTCTCGACGCCACCCAGCGATTCCGCAAGCGCGAAGAGATGGCACCGCTCGAGCACGCGCCGAGCCTTGCGAAGGCCGCCTTTCACCTCGATCGAGATGATGCCGCCCGGACCATCCATCTGCCGCTTCGCGAGCGCATGCTGCGGATGCGACTTGAGACCGGGATAGATCACGCGCTCGACGGCCGGATGCTTCTCGAGCCATTGCGCGAGATCGACTGCGTTCGCGCAATGCGCGTGCATGCGAAGGTGCAGCGTCTTGAGGCCGCGCATCGCGAGGAACGCATCAAACGGCCCGGCGATCGCGCCAACCGAGTTCTGCAGAAATGCCATCTTCTCGGCGAGCGCCTTGTCGTCGCCGACAATCGCGACGCCGCCGACCATATCGGAATGTCCATTGAGATATTTTGTCGCCGAATGCACGACGATGTTCGCGCCATATTCGAGCGGGCGCTGCAGCATAGGCGAGCAGAACGTGTTGTCGACGACGAGGATCAGCCCGCGCTTCTTCGCGAACGCGCCGAGCTTGCCGAGATCGACGAGCTTCAGCATCGGATTCGTCGGCGTCTCGGCCCAGATCATGCGCGTGTTCGGCTTCACCGCAGCCTTGACGGCATCGAGGTCGGCAAGATCGAGGAACGTGAAATCGAGGCCGGCGCTGCGCCTGCGCACGCGCTCGAACAGGCGATAGCTGCCGCCATAGAGATCATCCATCGCGATGACGTGGCTGCCCGAGTCGAGCAGGTCGAGGATCGTCGCAGTCGTCGCCATGCCCGATGCGAACGCGAAACCGGCCGTGCCGCCTTCGAGATCGGCGACGCATTGCTCGTAGGCGATGCGCGTCGGATTCTGCGTGCGCGAGTATTCGTAGCCCTGATGGACGCCCGGGCTTTTCTGCACGTAGGTCGAGGTCGCGTAGATCGGCGTCATGATCGCACCGGTCGACGGGTCGGGATGCTGGCCTGCGTGGATCGCGCGGGTGCCCAGCGAGAGTCTATTGGATTCGCGTTTCATTTTTCGCTTCTTCGATGTCTTGAAAGGGACCAAGTGATCATGTTGGCATGCGTGTTCTAGCTCAACGGGTTTAGCGTTACGATCGCGCTCACACGGCGGCCGATCTTCCGGTGCGCCCTGCGCATCGTCCGTCAGCGGCCACGTGCATTGACGAGCAAGTCGATGTGTCTGACGTCACTCGAATCGTGACGGTTTTCCTCGCGCCATGCATCCATAATCCGACCCGGACTGGCGCACGCGACGCGCCGTCCGTCGGAATGCAAGGCGACGACCTCGCGCGCAACGCCGAACAACGCCTCCAGGTATTGTTCCGGGAGCACACGCGAATGGTTGCGGATCGCGGACGGGTTGAACTCCGTGAACACGATCGGCTTGTGCTTGCGCACGAGCGATTCGATCCCGGGCCAAGCGACCGGCTCGTGCCCCTCGATGTCGATCTTGACGACATCGAGAGAATCGAGACCCGCCAGCAGGAAGTCAATCCGCTGCGACGGCACGTAACTTTCGGCGACGTCGCGGTCGACGTGCGTATCGACGATGCCGTTTGACGAGTTCGCGGTCCGCAGCATCGCTACGACACCGGCGGCCGCGGATGCCGCCACCGGCAAGATACTTACGTTGCGAAAGCCGTTTCCGACGATGCCGGCACAAAGGGACTGCACGTTGTTAGGGACCGGTTCCACGCTGAAAACACGACCGCGATGACCGGCCTTGCGCGCTGCGGTCAGCGTGTAAACGCCGATATTGGCGCCGATGTCGAGAACCGTTCCGCCGACCGGCACACTCTCGACGAACAGCGACAGCATGTGCGATTCGTATTCTCCCGTCGCCTTGATCAAGTCGCCGATCAAGCTGTCTCCGCGCCAGGGAAACAGCTTGAGCCCATCGAAATCGATCTCCTCCAGCGGCGGTGTTTGCGTCTGCCTGCGCTTGAACTCGGGCGAAGCCAGGAACATCGCAGCAACATCGGAGGCTTTCGCATTACTCCTCTCGATTTGCTTTTTGAGGAATGCAAATCCGTCCGGATCAGGTTCGCGTCCCAAGAGGAGCCGGTACGCGCAGCGCAGATCCTCCGGCGTCGCGTCCAGCGAGCTCTTCATCGTCCGGTACGCACGGCCGCGTTCATGCGGTGCGGCGCCTCTGAAACACGAACGTATTGGAACGCTCGCCACGGCGGTTTCCGGTTGCGCCATCCTCGACGACGCTGAGCGGAACCGCGCCGGCTTCGGCGAAGATCTCGAAGACGCGCGCTTGCGGAAACGCGTGCATCTCCATTTCCTTGCGGCCGATCTGATCGCGCAGATAGTCGGCGAGACGGAACTCGTAGTCGACGCGATACGTCGGCACCTGAAAATACGCGATGCCGTCCGGTTTCAGCAGGCGCGCGAACGCGAGCAGAATCCGTTCTATCACCGGCGGCGGATTGTGCTGCAGCACGATCATGCTGTAGATGAAATCGGCCCGTGGCAACAACGACAGGCGATCGATCGTGTCGAGGTGCATCCACTCGATGCCGCGGATGCCGTCGGCTTCGGCAAGCTCACGGGCGAGCTGCAGGTGCGCTGCCGAGATGTCTACACCGATCGTGCGCGCGAAGTGCGGCGCGAGGTGGCGGGTGACGCGTCCGAGACCGCAACCGTATTCGATGCACGTGCCGTTGCCGTCGAGTGCGACACCGAGGCGCGCGAGCGTCGCCTGCAGGCGCTTCACGTCGCCGGCGCCGGTCGCAAAGAACCGTGCGATGTCTTCCTGCGACGGCTGACCTCGATATTGCGGCGACGTGAGTACTGACCAATAAGGATCGGTCTCGCCAAGGTGGTGCCACGACTCGTTCACGTGATCAAAGAGGCGGCGCAGCAAGACCGGATCGCCGCTCGTTTCCACCGTGCGCGCGGGCTCTTCGCCGCTCAGGACGAGTTTAAGGGCGGCCGGCGCACGCGCACGAAACTCGCCACTGCCGATGAAGACTTCGCGCAAACGCGAGATCTCCGGCGCGCCCGAGATGTGCTCGGCGATGACGTCTTCACTCTCGGGCTCGCGGTTGAGCAGGAGGCGATATGCCCACGTGACGGCCTCGCGCGTCGTCTTTTCGGTGCTCACTGAGGTTTCAACCCGCCCTGCGGCGCAAATAGTTCAAAAGATCGATCCGCGTAATCAGCCCAAGAAACTTCTCCCCATCCATCACGATCGCCACATGCCCGACGTCGAACACCGGCAGCAGCGATTTGATCGGCGCCTTCACATCGAGCACCTGCAGCTTTGACACCATCGCCGTCGACACCGGATCGCGGAAGCGCGCTTCGTCGAGATACACGTGCAGCAGCACGTCCGACTCGTCGACGATGCCGACGATGTGGTCGCCGTCCATGACCGGCAGCTGCGACACATCGTAAAGCTTCATGCGGTTGTACGCGGTGATCAAGAGATCGCCGGGTGCGACGACGACGGTGTCGCGGCGCTGGTACGGACGCAGGATCAGGTCGCGGAGGTCACCAAGGTGCTCGCGCTCGAGGAAGCCGTTATCGAGCATCCAGTAGTCGTTGTACATCTTCGAGAGGTACTTGTTTCCGGTGTCGCAGACGAATGTGACGACGCGCTTCGGCGCGGTCTGCTCGGCGCAGTATTTCAGCGCGGCCGCGACGAGCGTGCCGGTCGACGAGCCGCCGAGCACGCCTTCCCTGGCGAGCAATTCGCGCGCGGTGAGGAAGCTTTCCTTGTCGCTGATCGCGTAGGCCTTCTTCACGCGCGAGAAATCGCTGATCGTCGGCAGGAAATCCTCGCCGATGCCTTCGACCATCCAGCTCGCCGATTTCGTCGAGAGCGTGCCTTCGTTGATGTATTGCGCGAGGATCGAGCCGACCGGATCAGCGAGGATGAACTCGGTCGCCGGCGAAACGCGCGCGAAATAGCGCGAGAGCCCGGTCATTGTGCCGGACGATCCGCAGCCGAAGACGATCGCGTCGACGCGGCCGTCCATCTGCTCGAAGATCTCGGGCCCGGTCGTCGTCTCGTGCGCGAGCGGATTGTCGGGATTGCCGAACTGGTTGATGAAATACGCATTCGGCGTCTCACGCGCGATGCGCTCGGCGAGATCCTGGTAGTAATCGGGATGCCCTTTCGCGACGTCCGAGCGCGTCAGCACGACCTCCGCGCCCATCGCCTTCAGGTTGAAGATCTTCTCGCGGCTCATCTTGTCGGGCACGACGAGAATGAGGCGATATCCCTTGGCCTGTGCGACGAGCGCGAGCCCGAGACCCGTGTTGCCGGCGGTGCCTTCGACGAGCGTCGCGCCGGGCTTGATCTTGCCGGCGCGCTCGGCGCCTTCGATCATCGAAAGGCCGATGCGGTCCTTGATCGATCCGCCGGGATTGGCGCTTTCGAGTTTCAGGAAGAGCTCGCAACGGCCGGCGTCGAGCCGCTGCGCTTTCACCATCGGCGTCGCGCCGATGAGTTCGAGCACGCTCTTTGCGATCGTCATGCAGGCTCCGAGGTCAACGCCGGACCTGCGCGCGCAGGCCAAGTCCCTCAGAAGGACCGTGGCGACACTACCTGCGAATGATAACCGAGCGGCAACGGGCGCCGCTGCCGTCGCGGCGCGGCGCCCGGGAAACGCGAAGTCAGTCCCTTCGGTGCTGGGTTTGCAGCCGGGGGCTCAGTGTGCAGCCGGTCTCGAGTGTTCCCACATCGAGGTCAAGATGTCCTTGGCGCGCAACTTCTCTTTCTTCATGTTGTGCAGCGTGACGTCGTCGATCGGGAGGACGCCGAGTTCCGCGTCGCGCACTTTGCTGTCGAGTTCCTTGTGGCGTTGATACAGCATGCGGAACTCGGTGTTGTTCTGCATCAACGCTTCAACTTCTTTTTCGTTCTGTTCGAACATCAGCTGACCTCCTATTGCAGTGAACCGCGGGCGCGGTGGTGCGACGGCGTCGCACCACCGGCTGCGGGACTACGATGACGGGATTGCGCGATGGCTCGAGAGAGAGCCGCCTGACCAAGGGTCCAGCGCGACAGAAAAGTTCGTGAACCGGACGCGCGACGCCACTGCCATGAACGTCCGCGTGCACATGGGCTCTTAAGGAACTGAGGCGTTTGCATCCTCGGTCGCTTGTGCTGCACTCATGGGCTAAGGGTTTCTCGCCCCAGGTGATATCGGGCGAGCCGGACCACTTGGGAGATAGACGCTACTCCCCTGGCCAGGGCTTGGCAACCGCGCAAGAAACATGCCCGCACGATTTGTAATGCGGTTGCAGCAGCGCTCCATTCGCGTTAAAAATCAGTAAGTTGCCGATGTTGCGCGTTCACCTGACGCCGCATGGACGCGTCACAACGAAGAGCCTCGTAGTCGGCCGTGAAAACCGCGTCGGACCGCCGTTTTCCGCGGCTCGGGACGTCAAAAAAGTGCCGAAAAATCGGCATCGGAACCGGCCCGAGCAGCCGGCGCTAGTCCACGCCTTCGAGCCGGATTTCGACCTGCCCCGACTTGCCCTTCCCGGCCGACCCGACCGCCTCGATCCGGTTCGCAGCGACGCCGGCACCGATCAGCGCATCGCGGATCGTCTGCGCGCGAGCCGTCGCGAGCGAGCGGTCGCCCGCCGCAGTCGCCTCGATGTGAACCCGGGCGCCTGGCGCCGCGTTGATGAAGTCGACCGCGGCGCCAATCCGCGCGTTGCCCGAATCCGAGAGCGTCGACTGGCCCGCGACGAAGCTCGAATCGGCCAGCGCCATGCGGCGCTTCGCCGGTGCGGCCTTCGGCGGCGGCGTGCTCGACGCGCCGCCGCCCGCCAGCTCGGCTTCCTTGCGCGCAAGCGCGGCCGCCTTCGCCTGCGCGTCGGCGATGCGCCGCGCCTGCGCGGCTTCGGCGCGCGCGGCCTCGGCAGCCTGCGTCGACTGCTCGTTCTCGGCGCGCGCGGTTTCGGCTTCGCGCGCGAGGCGTTCGGCTTCCTCGGCGCGGATCTGCGACTGCAGCCGCTGCTGCTCGAGCTCGCGCCGTGCCTGCGCCGCGTCGCGGCGCGCGGCTTCGAGCTGCAGCCGGTCGTTGTCCTGCTGCAGCGTCACGCGCTCGCTCTCGGACGCGACGGCCTCGGCGGTCAGGCGCGCGATCTCGATGCGCCGCTCGGCGACGTATGCGAGATGCGGACGATCGCCACGTCCGCCTTCCTTGAGTGCGGCGAGTGCCGCGCGCGCGCGGTCCATCTGGACCGGCGCGAGCGTGCCGAGCTTCGGATCGGCCGAGAGCACCGCGAAGCTGTCGGAGAGGCGCTGGTATTCGGTGTCGCGCGCGACGGCGCGCTGCGAAACCGTCGCGGATGTAAAGACGACGACGGCGAAGATGAAGGCGAGACGTGCGCTCATGGCTGCGACGCTCCTTCGGCATGGCGCGCCGCTTCGTGCTGCAGATCGGCGTTCTGGCGGCGCAGGTTGTCGTTCGCCTCGCGCGCCTTGCCGAGCCGCGACTTCGCCGCGGCGAGCTCGCTGTTGACCGACGATTCCTCGGCCAGCACGGTCGCCTCATCGTAGTCGTGCTTGGCGACGGCCGCGTTCGCCGCGGCGAGGCCCTGCTCGGCTGCGCGGAGCTCCTGCGGCGCGTAGGTCGCAGCGCCCGCGGAGCGCGCTGCTGCGAGATTCCGCGAGGCGATGCCGAGGTCGTCGGACGGCGGTTTGGTCGGCCCGCAGGCTGCGAGCACGACGGCCATCATCGCGATCGTCAGAATCGGGAATCCGACATGGATTTTTGCGGCGCTTGATGTCATAAAGCTGCGGTCCGGACGAAAGGGGTCGAGCCATCTTGTCTGGCGGTATTGTGGAAACCCACGAGCCGCTTTGGCAATGTCCAGGACGAAGCTCGCATTGGGGGAGCTCTCGACACGAGTAGCGCGGCGACCAAGCCGCGGTGCGGCTGCCGCCCGTTGAGACAACGGACGGCGCCGGAGCGTTCGGTTAATTCGACGAAGACGAGGGACCGATGGATATCGGGTATTTCCTGAAGCTGATGACTGAGAAGGGCGCGTCGGACATGTTCCTGACGACGGGCGCGCCGGTGAACATCAAGGTCGAAGGCAAGCTCTATCCGCTCGGCAACACCGGGCTCCCCGGCGGCATGGTCAAGAAGATCGCCTACTCGCTGATGGACGAGGGCCAGGTGCCCCAGTTCGAGCGGACGCTTGAGCTCAACATGGCGATCGCGGTCAAGGACGCGGGCCGCTTCCGCATCAACGTCTTCAAGCAGCGCGGCGAAGTCGGCATGGTGATCCGCGCGATCAAGAGCGAGATCCCGACGATCGAGCAGCTGCGCCTGCCGGTGCTGTTCAAGACGATCATCATGGAGAAGCGCGGTCTCGTGCTGCTCGTCGGCGCGACCGGCTCGGGCAAGTCGACGACGCTCGCATCGATGATCGATCATCGCAACGCGAACGTGTCGGGCCACATTCTGACGATCGAGGATCCGATCGAATATCTCTACCGGCACAAGAAGTCGGTTGTGAACCAGCGCGAAGTCGGTCTCGACACGCACAGTTATCACGAGGCGCTGAAGAACGCGATGCGCGAAGCGCCCGACGTGATCCTGATCGGCGAGATCCGCGATTCCGACACGATGGAGGCCGCGATCTCGTTCTCCGAAACCGGTCACTTGTGTCTTGCGACGCTGCACTCGAACAACGCCGACCAGACGATCGAGCGCATTCTCAACTTCTTCCCGGAGTCGGCGCACAAGAACATTCTGATGAACGTCGCGCTGAACCTGAAAGCGGTCGTCAGCCAGCGTCTCGTCATGGGCAAGGACGGCCATCGCCTGCCCGCGGTCGAAGTGCTGATCAACACGCCGCACATCCGTGATCTCCTGCGCCGCGGACAGATCCACGAGGTCAAGGAAGCGATGGATCGCAGCCTGCAGGAAGGCATGCAGACCTTCGACCAGTCGCTCTACGCGCTCTACAAGGAAGGCAAGATCGAGCTCGAAGAGGCGCTCAATCACGCCGACTCGCGCGACGGCCTTGCGCTCAAGATCCGTCTCGCGGAAGGCGCCGATTCGCCGATGCCCGAAGCATTCGACACGAACAACTACTAGTTCTTTTCCCTTCTCCTGCTGCGCGGGAGAAGGTGGCGCGAAAGCGCCGGCTGAGCGCACGCTCGCGACGCCTTCCCTCACCCGCGCCTCCGGCGCGGCCTCTCCCGCGAGCGGACGAGGCGAAAATCCGTAGACTCGTGGCTCCACGATCTACGCCCGTCCGATGAACCCGACGATCCCTCCCGGCTCGCGCCTCAACGGCCTCGACATGCCCGCGATCCAGCGCGTCGTCGCGACCGCGCAGGCGCTCGAAGCGGGCCGACTCGACGAAGCGCAGAACCAGCTCGCCGGCGTCGTCTCGCGCTTTCCAGAGCAGCCCGAAGTGCTGCGCCTTCTCGCCGGCATCGAGAGCCTGCGCGGCCGCACGCGTGAAGCGATCGATGCGATGCACCGCGCGGTCGCGCAGCGACCCGACGATGCGCTCTACCAGAACACGCTCGGCACCGTGCTCGCCGAAGCCGGCGAATACGACGATGCGATCGCGGCGCTGCGCCGTTGCTGCGAGCTGCAGCCGAACCTCGCGATCGCCTGGTACAACCTCGGCGTGCTGCTGACGCGCTGCGTGCGTCACGACGAAGCGGTCGTCGCACTGAAGGAAGCCGTGCGGCTCGCGCCCGATCACGTTGCCGCGCGCGCGCTGCTCGCCGACATGCTGCGCGTCGGCAACCACGCGCAGGAATCGGCGGCCGAATACCGGCGCATCATCGCGGCGCAGCCGTACGCCGGCATGGCGTGGTGGGGCCTCGCCGATATCAAGACGACGAAGTTCGAAGCGGCCGACATCGATCGCATTCGCGCCGCGCTCGGCGATCGGCGTGCGAGCGATGACGACAAGATCGCGATGGGCTTCGCGCTCGCCAAGGCGCTCGACGACCATCACCGCTACGCCGAATCGCTCGATGCGCTCGCGCGCGCGAACGCGCTCGCACGCAGGCGCAAGACCTGGAACGCGAGCGGATTCGCCCAGAGCATCGCCGCGATCCACGCCGCGTTCACGCCGCCGCCGCGCGGCGCCGCCGAGCCGCTCGGCGCGAGCGTGATATTCATCGTGAGCCTGCCGCGTTCGGGTTCGACGCTGATCGAGCAGATTCTCGCCTCGCACTCCGAGGTCGAAGGCGCCGGCGAGCTGCCGGACCTGCCGCTCGTGCTCGGCGAGGAATCGCGCCGCCGCGGCCGCGCGTTTCCGCTCTGGGTCGGCGACATGGAACCCACGGACTGGGAGCGCCTCGGCCACCGCTACCTCGAGCGCACATCGCACTGGACGCGCCGCCGCCCGGTCTTCACCGACAAGCTCCCGAACAACTGGCACTCGATCGGCGCGATCCGCGCGATGCTGCCCGGCGCGCGCGTGATCGGCGTCCGGCGCGATCCGCTCGAGACCTGCTTTTCGTGCTACCGCCAGTTCCTCTACAACAACGAATATCAGCGCACGTTCGACGATCTCGCCGCGTACTGGCACGACTTCGACCGCACCCTGAAGCTCGCGCTCGCGCAGCATCACACGCACGTGTTCGAGAGCGTCTACGAGGAGCTCCTCGCCGATCCCGAGGCCCACATCCGGCGCCTCCTCGCGCACTGCGCGCTGCCGTTCGAAGCCGCCTGCCTCGAGTTCCACCGCACCGAGCGCGACGTGCGCTCGCCGAGCGCGATGCAAGTGCGCGAGCCGCTGCGCCGCGACACGGCGCGCGCGGCGCGCTACGGTGCGCTGCTCGATCCGCTGCGGGCGGCGCTCGCAAGGTACAATTCGGCCTAGAAATCCACACGACCAACGTCATGCCCGCGCAAGCGGCCATCCATTGCGCCGCGAAGATGGATTCCCGCTTCCGCGGGAATGACGTCCGAGACAACACAATCCCATGACCGAACGTGCAGACCGGCTCTGGAAGAGAGCCGAGCGCTACCTCAACGAGAACCAGATCGCCGCCGCGCGCGTGACGCTCGAATCGCTCGCGCAGGAAGCGCCGCAGAACGTCGACGTGCACCTGATCCTCGCCGGCATCGCCCGGGACGAGGATCGCGTCCGCGACGCGGCGCGGCACGCGCTCGACGCGGCGAAGATGCTGCCGGACGACGAGCTGCTGATCGCCGACGTCGTCGCCGCGCTGCTGCAGTTCGGCGAGACCGTCGCGGCGCGAAAGGCGCTCGAGCACCCTGCATTTCAGCGCTCTCGCGAAATCGCGGCGCTCGCGCGCGTGGCGAGCTTCCGCAACAAGCTCGCCGAGCATTCCGAAGCGCTGAAGATGATGGATCGCGCGAAGAACCTCGGTGCCGACGGCCCCGATTTCCGCTTCTCGCGCGCGATGCAGCTCGTCTTCAACGGCCGCATGAAGGAGGCCGAGGCCGAGCTCGACACGTGCCTTCGCATGCCGAACGCGCCCGCGCGCGCGACGCTCGAGCTCGCGCGCCTGCGCAAGCAGACGCCCGAGCGCAATCATCTCGACGATCTCGCGCGGCGCATCAAGACCGTGCCGCAGGACAGCGAGGCGTGCGCGGCGATCGAGTTCGCACGCTACAAGGAGCTCGAAGATCTCGGCCGCTACGACGAGGCATGGGACGCGCTCGCGCATGCGAACGCAATCATGTACGCGCGGCACTCGCACGATCCGGCCGCTTCGCGCCGGCTGTTCGAGCGCCTGACCGAAATCGCGACGCCGGAGTTCCTGAAGCCTGCGGATGTCCAGCACCTGGGCCCGCAGCCGGTCTTCATCATCGGCATGCCGCGCTCGGGCACGACGGTCGTCGATCGCCTGCTCGGCAATCATCCGGACGTTACGCTCGCCGGCGAGCTCGACGACTTCGCGCTGCAGATGCGCTGGGCCGCCGATCACCAGGCGACGCTCGACGAGACCGTGCTCGATCGCCTCAACACGATCGACTACGCCGGCCTTGGCCGGCGCTATCTCGACCAGACGCAATGGCGCGCGCACGGCAAGCGCTGGTTCACGGACAAGCTGCCGCGCAACTGGATGGTCGCCGGCCTGATCGCGAAATCGATGCCGCAGGCGAAGATCGTGCACCTCGTGCGCGATCCGATGGATGTCTGCTTCTCGAACTTCCGCGTCATGTTCGCCGACGCGTTCGCGCACATCTACGATCTCGATGCGCTCGCCTCGCACTATCGCGAGTACCGCCGCGTCATGGATCACTGGCACGCGGCGATGCCGGGCCGGATTCTCGACGTGGTCTACGCGGATCTCGTGCGCGATCCCGAGCCGACGATGCGCCGCGTGCTCGATTTCTGCGACCTGCCGTGGGACCCGGCCTGTGTCGACCTCACCGCGAACGAGTCGGCCGTCGCGACGCTTTCGACCGCGCAGGTGCGCGAGCCGATCCACGCGCGCGCAATCAAGGAATGGATGCGCTACGAGAAGCAGCTCGCGCCGCTCCAGAAGGCGCTCGAAGGGCTCTAGCGCTTACGGATTCGCCAACTACGGATTCGCTGAATAGCCCCAGCGTTCGAGCATGGGCTCCAGGATCGGCAGCGCCTTCTCGAAATACGGCCGGTACTTGACCCAGCGATTGAGGCCTTTCGTGTTGACCGGCTCGATGACCTGGCTGTAGCTCGGCGTGCCGATGTAGCCCTTGTCGCGCGCGTGCTTGTCGAATCCGAGCATCGGCGAGGCATCGTCGATCTCGAGGAACTCGGCGAGCCGCTTCGTCTGCAATGCCGCGTCCGCGACGACATCCTCGTAGCGCGAGACGAACACGCGCGGATGGAACACGTCGACGTGCTTCAGCCAGCACATCGAAGACCGAAACGTAGGCGTGCGCGAGCCGCTCGAGCGTCGCGCTCGCGACCAGCAGGATGCTCGCGCGGAAGTTCTGCATGTAGCAGCTCAGCAGCACGTCGCACGGATGCCGGATCGCGAGAATGTAGTTCGCGTTCGGATAGAGCCGGTGAATGAACGGCAGCCACAGCATGTTGAGCGGGTTCTTGTCGACGAGCTGCGCGTCCCAGCGGCGCCGGATCTTCTCGGAGACCATCACGAGGTACTGCTTGCGGAGCTCGTCGACATCGAACTGGCGCAGCACGTCGAGGCTGCCGAGGATCCGCGAATCGTGCCGCTTCAGCGTCTCGGCGAGCCGGTTGAAGAACGGGTTTTCGTCCATCGACTGCAGGCCCGGATGCGCGTCGAGCATTTGCTCCAGCAGCGTCGTGCCCGAGCGCGGGAAGCCGACGATGAAGACCGGCGAGTTGCGCGCATCGGGCGCGGCGAACGCGGGCCACGCGCGATAGTCCTCGGCGGTTACGTTCGGCACCGAGATCGGCGCGGGCGGCGCATCAGGCGCGAAATGCTCGGGCGCGATCAGCCGGATCTGCTCGACCTTGATCGCGTGCGCGGTCTTGAGCGCGTCCATCGCCAGATCGGTCTCGCCGAGCTTGTCGTAGATTGCGCCGAGGTGAAAATAATACGGTGCGTCTTCGGCCTGGCGCGGCCCCGAGCTTTCGAGGATCGCGCGTGCGCGCGCGTAGTCCTTGCGGCGCAAGGCGATCGAGGCGCGCACATGGTCGACCGCGCGCTGCGCGTCGTCGTCGTCGACGAGCCCCGCGGCGACGCTGTCGTCGAGCACCTTGTCGGCGTCGTCGATGCGGTTCATGCGCTCGTACACGCTCGCGAGGCGCGTGCGCGCCTGGAGATTGCCGGGCGCGGTGCGGACGAGATCCTCGAGCAGCAGCTGCGAGGCCGGACCGTCGCTCAGCAGGAGCAGCGCGTCCGAAAGATCGATCTGCAGCCCCGGATCATTGAGCGGCATCCACTGTCGCCAGGGCTTGAGGAGTGTTTCCGCGCGGTCGAAATCCTGGCAATGCGAGCATGCAACCGCAGCGTGTATGCGCGCGACGGGGAGATTCGGATCGGCATCGACCGCGTCGAGGAGCTTCTCGCGCGCGGCGAGGAAGTCGTGCCGCTGCATCAGTAGAAGACCGAGATTGAGATGCGGTCCGGGATTGCGCGGGTCGAGACGGATCGCTTCGACGTAGGCGCGCTCGGCTTCGTCGCTCCGGCCGACTTCGCGGAGCACGGTTCCGTAGTTCGCCCAGTGCGTGCTGTTCGTGGGCGCGAGCCGCGTCAGCGCACCGTACGTGTCGACGGCTTCGGCGGTCTTGCGCTGGAACTGCAGCGCTAGCGCGAGGAAGAACAGAAGGTCCTCGCGTTCGGGCGCGTCCTTGAGCGCCGTGCGACAGAGTTGTTCGGTCAGCGGGAAGTTGCCGCCGCGTGCGGCGGCTCCGATCGCTTCGAGGGGATTCGACATCGTCATCGGTGAGGCGGACAAAGGTTCTTTCGGAAAAACGATCACCCAAAAAAAACGGGCCGCACGGTAATCCGTGCGGCCCGCAAGAGTACAGAAAAACCGGTCTTAGAACTTGACGGTGACGCGGCCCCAGTAGTAACGGCCCATCAGGTCGAAGTCGCTCGGATCGGTGTTCGCGTTCAGCGTGTTGTTCGCATACAGGAACGGCGGCTGCTTGTCGCCGAGGTTGTTCACGCCGATGTCGAAGCGGGTGTTCCACGCTTCCAGGTTGTAACCGAACTGGATGTCGTGGTACGTCGTCGCGCCGAAGTTGTAGACCAGGTTGTGCAGCGTGCAGTAATCGCCGTAGTAGCACGTGCCGGCCGGGAAGACGTCCTGCGACGGCGACGGCGAACCCATCTTGAAGCCACCGACGTAGCGCATGCGCCACGAAGCGTCGAACGGACCCAGCTGCCAGTTGACCGACGACTGTGCGCGCCAGCGCGGGAACAAGCACACGCCACCGCCCGCACCGGGGCAGTTGGCGCCGGCCGCGGAGCCGAACGTCATGAAATGACCGGCGTAGTGGAACACCGCGTTGCCAGTCGTGCCCGGCGCGGTCGCGATGTCGTACTTCTCGAGGTAGGTCGCGTTCAAGCCGAGGCTGAAGCGGCCGAACGAGAACTCCGGCAGACGATAGTTCGCCGCGAAGTCGAGACCCTTCACATCGACGCGACCGAGGTTGCCGGTCGGCTCGTTGATGAAGTCGATCTGGCCCTGAGCGATGCCGCTCGGGAAGCGATGGATCAGCGGGCAATAGTTCGAGCTGACCGGCCGAGCACTGGTCGAGCACGCTCTGCGCGCCGACCGCCGTGATCGTGTTGTTGAGGTAAAGGCGCCAGTAGTCGGCGCTGACCGACAGGCCGTCGATGAAGTGCGGGTCATAGACGATGCCCCAGTCGAACGACTTGCCGAACTCCGGTCCGAGCGGGAAGCCGGCGAACTTGCGAGCCCGACGCGATGCCCGAGCTCTGCAGGCCCGAAGCGACGTCGCTGTTGACGAAGCTGCCGTCCGTCGGCACGTTCGCGCACGCCGGATTCGGCGGGTTGCCCGTGTAGTGATCGCACGGATCGTTCGAGAGCTTCGGCGCATCGCTCGCCGCGCCGCCGAACAGGTTCGCAACCGTCGGCGCACGGAACACTTCGGAGACCGTGCCGCGCAGCAGCAGGTCTTCGATCGGACGCCACTCGAGCGCGATCTTGCTGTTGTTCGTGTTGCCGAAGTTGTTGTACTTCGAGTAGCGGTCGCCGATCGTCAGGTTCAACGCGTGGACGAACGGAATGTCCTTGAGGATCGGGACGAACAGTTCCGCGTAGACTTCCTTGACGTTGTAACCGCCCTGCAACGACGAGCCGCACTGGCTGCCCAGCACGCAGATGCCGGTCGCCGGGTTGATCTGCAGCGACGTGTCGACGATCGAGTGCGTGTATTCCTTGCGGTACGACGCACCGACCGCGAGCTGCATCGTGCCGGCGGGCAGTTCGAACAGGCCGCCGTTGATGTCGCCACGCCACACCTTTTCCTGCGTGAAGAACCGGTTGCTCGCCGGGACGGCGACAGACGCAGGCCCGTGATCGTGTTCGGATCGTTGAGGTTGAAGATGTTGATCGGCGTGCAGCCGCTGATCGGCGCGTCGGCCGTGCCGCAATGGACAATGCCATCGTCGCCGAGGAACGAGGGACCCGTTTCCTGATTCAGCTTGGTCAGGTTCGGAAGACCGGTGGTCTCGGTCGAGATCGCTGACATGGCCGTAGTCCATGCCGACTTCCCAGTTCCACTGCTGGTCGTTCCAGACGCCGAACGAGCCCTTGAAGCCGGTCGACACCTGGTCGGTGTTGTTGCCGAACGCGCCGCGGCGGTTGCCGACCGTGACGAGACGCGTGCCGAAGTTGCCCTGGCCCTTGCGATACTCGATGCCGAACGGGTTGTAGTAGCTGTCGGCCGAGATGACGAGGCCGCCGCCCGTGGTCAGCGGATCCGGCGCCAGCTGGAAGGCCGACGACGTCTTGTTGTGCATGACCGAGAGGTACGCCTCGACGTTGTCGGTCAGCTTGTAGTTGCCGTTGAGGAAGAGACCCGTACGTTCCTGCGGCGTCATGATCAGGTTGACGGTCGCGAAGTTGTACTTGTCGCTCGGAGTTCGCCGCTGAGCCGTTGTTGACGTAGCAGTGGTAGTCCGTCGCGACGTTGAGGCCGCTTGCACCCGGATTGCGCGCCAGGAATGCGCACGGATAGATGTTACGGAACGCGTCAGGCGTCTGCACGTGGCCGAACGGCGATGAAGTCGAACCGCCGATGTTGCCGACGGCGCGGAGGCCGTGTTGCCGTACAGCGAGACGGAGTTCTTCGAGAAATCGCGGTGGCCGGCCAGCACCTGGTCGATCTTGTTGTAGCTGATGCCCGCCATGATCGAGCCCTTATCCGAGCTCTGACCAAACGTGAACTGATAACCCTTGCTCTGGCCGTCGTCCTTGTCCGAGATGCCGTAGTTCGTCGAGAACTCGGCGCCCTGGTAATCCGAACGCAGGATGAAGTTGACGACGCCCGCGACCGCATCCGAGCCGTACACCGACGAGGCACCGTCCGTCAGGACTTCGATGCGCTCGACCATGTTCGCCGGAATGGCGTTCGGATCGCCCGAAAGGTAACGATGGCCGTTGATCAGCACCAGCGTACGCGCCGAGCCGAGGCCGCGAAGGCCAATCGACGAAGCACCGGTACCGCCGGAGTTGTTGACCTGCGGGTTGATGTTCGGGCCGGTGACCGCCGGCAGCTGCTGAACGAGATCGCCCAGTGTCAGCTTGCCAGTCTTCTGGATCGCGGCGCGATCAATCGTGATGACCGGGTTCGACGTTTCGATGTCGACGCGACGGATGTTCGAACCCGTCACGGTGATGGTTTCCAGCTGCTGATTGCTCTGGTCCTGCGCGTCTTGCGCAAGAGCAGGGGCAGCGTAGCCGACCACCGCCGATGCGCCTGCGTACAACGCAAAGCGCACGGCTTTGAAAAGCTCGTTGCTCGATAGCCTCATTACACTCTCCAACGTCAGAGTTGCGTCACAGTTCGGGACATGTGCTTCCCCTTCCTGGGGATTGGCCAAGACGGCCTACCTAAAACCCTCGGCAGCGGCGGATACTAACAACTTTCTTACGACATGGGAATCCCTGAGCAATGGCTTAACAAACCTGCTCAGATCGCCGAAATCGCAATAAATATCAAAAACTTGCGCAGCGGATGCAAAACGCCTCCGGAGCCGCCCGCGATGCCGGAGGGGCTGCGAAGAAACGCGTTACATCACGGAAAAATAATTCGCCGGACGGATCAGAAAGCGTCTCGACGAAGGGTGCGGTTCATGAAAACCGCGGCCCTGGATGGCCACTGCTGGAGTCCGAGGGAAAAAGACCTCGGTGACTCGTTCAGCACGCCACTCGATGCGATCCCGGACGGATCGCAAAAGTCACAAATCCTGGCGGTACTGGATGTACGGAGTGCGCGCCTGCGACGGATCGACATCACGCGGCGCGGCATCGAGCGGCGCGCTCCAGAGATTCTGCGCACCGACACTGATCTCACCGCGCCACGGCGTGCGCCACGACACGCCGAGATCTAGCGCCGTCCACTTTTTGCCAATGAGCATCGGATCGTCGCTGTGCAGGACGTGTCCGACGATTGCGCCGCGCAGCGAGCCCGCGTCGACACCGAGACTCAGCGAAAGCTGATCGATGTCGATGCCGGGCAGCGTGGTGCCGAGCGTGCCGTACGAAAGCGTGTTGGCCTTTCCGTAGCTCGCGCCGATATCGAGCGCGGTGCCTTCATCGAAGCGCCAGCGGCCGCGTGCGAACAGCGACGTCTGTGATTGCAGGCCCGCACTCAGCGCGTCCGGCAGCGTCACGACCGGAACGCCCGCGCCGGCACCGATGCCCTGCCACGGCTGCACCGCATCGCGCGTCTGCAACCACGAAAGTCCGTACGTGAGATCGAGGCCGCCTTCGGGCGACATCCAGCCCAGACCGAGCGAGCCGGTGACGGCGCTCGGCCTCGAATCGCAACCGAGACCGCACAGCGCAGGCAGCATGCTCTGCGTCTGGCCGAGCAGCGCGTCGACGTGGAAACCGTTTTTCGACTGCCAGCGCAGGCCGCTCGGATCGAGCGTATTCGCGCCGAGCAGATACCAGCTTGCCGGACCCGCCTGCGCCATCGTGCCGGCGATCATCGGCGAACCCCACTGGCCAGGCACCGCGAGGATCGCGAGCAGGTGTCCGTCCGAGCCCGACCAGATCGGCACGATCGAGTTCGCTTCGATCGAACTCGAACCGGCCAGCGCCCACGGCTGCTGCTGCGAGCCGTCGTCGAGCGCGAGAAGCTGCTCGACCAGCGCCGTCTCGACCGTGCCCGACCCGACCGCGAGCGCAGCCGGATCCTGGGCCGTCGCGGCGAGCGACAGCGCGAGGCCGAAAAGTGCGATGGCGGAACGCGAAAGCATCGTTTCGTGGCGGATCTGCGCAGTGAAAAATGAGCCGGTCGTCGGGAGCATTCCGGGCAGCTCGGATATGGGATCGCCGGGCCGCCGCGTAGTTCCGTGAAACCGGGTCGAATTACGGCACCGATCTTACTCCGGTTTACGGAAAACTAACAGCGACGCGGGTCACGTCCGCAGGGGTCCGAGTGTGCCAAAGTTGATCCTTGCCCGGATGACAAAAGCGTCCGGAATACGGCCCTGGAGGGGGCCGCCGCTGCCGTGCTCCGCGATAGACTAGCGTGGCCCGCACGAACCAGCCGAGGGGTCCGCCGAGAGTGCGAGCAATCCAGAGCGAAGCCGCCGCTTCGCGTCCTCCGGGACGCGAAGATGCACCTGCTGCGGTCGGCACGCCCGCAGAGGCGCTCTATTGCGCGCTTTTGCGCGCCTCCAGCATCGCACAGCTCGAAAATGCCGTCGCGCGCGAGCTTCCGGCGCTGCTCTCCGCGCTCCGCTGCCGGCTCTATTGGCCCGGCGCCGCCGAGGAAGGCCAGGGCGAGGGCGAATACCCGCCCGCAGTCCGCCAGGCGCTGACGCGCGGCGCCGAAGTATCGGTCGCCGAATTGCCCGATGGCGTCATGCAGGTCGCGACGCCGCTCCGCACGCGGCCCGACGCCGCACCGCGCGCGATCCTCTGCTGCGATTTCGCCGCGAAGATGCCGAGCCGCAACGGCCGCCTCGCGCGCATGGAAGCCGCCGGCCGCCAGATCACCTCGCGGCTCGAAGCCGTGCTCGAAGTCGAGATGCTGCAGCGTTCGGTCACGCGCCTCGAGCAAGCCGAGCGATTGCAGCGCGCGCTCTACGCAATCGCCGACCAGGCCAACAGCGATCGCGAAATGCCCGACGTGCTCCGCGCGATGCACGAGATCGTCGGCAGCCTCATGTATGCCGAGAACTTCTATCTCGTTCTCTACGACCGCTCGAACGACGGCATCCGCTTCGCCTATTTCGTCGACGTCGCCGACGCCGATGTTCCGTCCGATGCGTCGACGCCGATGGCCGAGATGCGCGGCAGTCTTACCTGGCACCTGATCCGCCGCGGCCGCGCGCTGATGGGCACACCGGCCGAGCTCGAAAAGCACATCGGCGAACCGCTCGCCGCGTTCGGCCCCGAGTGCGTCGACTGGCTCGGCGTGCCGCTCGTGCGCGGCAGCGAAGTCGTCGGCGGCATCGTCGTGCAGAGCTACACCGAATCGGCGCGCTTCGGCGAGGAAGACCGCGCCCTCCTCGCTTACGTCGCCCAGCACATCCTCACCGCGCTCGAGCACAAGCAGACGCTGACCGATCTGGAGCGTCACGTCGCCGAGCGCACCGATGCGCTCCGCGAAGCGAACGTCGTGCTGCAGCAGCAGGTCATCGAGCGCCAGCGCGGCGAGCACCTGCAGGCCGCGCTGTTCCGCATCGCCGAGCTTGCGAACACGACCGACAGTCTCGATGAGTTCTACGAGGCCGTGCACCGCGTTGTCGGATCGCTGCTCTACGCGCGCAACTTCTACATCTCGCTGCTCGCCGACAACGCGCACGAATTGCAGTTTCCGTATTCGGTCGACGAGTTCGATCCGCTGCGCCGGCCGCGCGAGCTCGGCAAGGGTTTGACCGAGTACGTGCTGCGCACCGGCACCGCGCTCCTCGCCGATCGCGACGACATCGGCCGTCTGCAGAAAACCGGCGAGGTCGTTTCGTACGGCACGCTGTCGTCGTGCTGGCTCGGCGTGCCGCTGATCTGCGTCGAGCGCACGGTCGGCGTGCTCGTCGTGCAGAGCTACGCGGACGATCACCGCTACACGCTGCGCGATCAGGAATTGCTGACGTTCGTGTCGTACCACATCGCGAACGCGCTCGAGCGCAAGCGCAACGCCGAATCGCTCAAGCACGCGTACGCCGAGCTCGAGCAACGCGTCGCCGAGCGCACGGCCGAGCTCGCGGCCGCGAACCGCGAGCTTCGCGGCGAGATCGAGCGCCGCGAGCGCATCGAGCGCCAGCTCAAGCACGAAACCTTGCACGACGCGCTCACGGGCCTGCCGAACCGCGCGCTGCTGCTCGATCGCCTCGCGGGCGCACTCGCGCGCTACACGCGCGATCCGCGCCGGCTGTTCGCGGTGCTGTTCCTCGATCTCGACCGCTTCAAGGTCATCAACGATTCGGTCGGCCATCTGCTCGGCGACGAGCTGCTCGAAGAAGTCGGCCGCCGCATCGCCGACTGCCTGGAGCCACGCGATCTCGTCGCGCGCCTCGGCGGCGACGAGTTCGCCGTGCTCTTGACCGACATCGAGAACGACGAGGACGCGACGCTGTCCGCGCAGCGGCTCATCGACGTGCTCAACGCGCCGATCCGCCTTGCGAACAAGGAAGTGTTCACGTCGGCGTCGATCGGCATCGCGGTCGCGGCGCCGCGCTATCGCAAGGCCGAGGATCTTCTGCGCGATGCCGACGTCGCGATGTATCGCGCGAAGGCCGAAGGCCGGCACCGCTTCGCGCTGTTCGACGAGACGCTGCACCAGGACGCGCTGCACCTGCTCGAGCTCGAGGGTGATCTGCGCCGCGCGGTCACGCGCCAGGAGTTCGAGCCGTTCTTCCAGCCGATCCAGCGCCTCGACGAAGGCACGGTCGTCGGCTACGAAGCGCTGCTGCGCTGGCGCCATCCGCAGCGCGGACTGCTGACGCCGGACAGCTTCCTCACGGTCGCCGAGGAAAGCGGCATCAGCGAGCAGATCGACTGGCTGATCTTCGAGCGCGTCTGCAAGGTCGCCGGCGCGCTGACCGCAAACACGCAGTCGGCAAGCGGCGGCTTCGTCGGCATCAACCTCTCGGGCCGGCATTTCCATTCGGCCGACCTCGCGGGGCGTCTGCTCGATCTTTTCGAATCGCACCAGGTTTCGCCGCAGACGATCCGCGTCGAAGTGACCGAGCGCGTGCTGCTCGACAACCCGGCGCTCGTCAAGCGCACGCTGCAGAAACTGCGCACGGCCGGCGTCTCGATCGCGCTCGACGATTTCGGCACCGGTTATTCGTCGCTGTCGTACCTGCACCAGTTCCCGCTGCAGGCGCTCAAGATCGACCGCTCGTTCGTCGCCGAGCTCACCGCATCGAGCTCGAGCGGCTCGAACGCCGTCGTGCGCGCGATCCTCGCGCTCGCCGGCTCGCTCGGCATGCAGGTCATCGCCGAAGGCATCGAGAACGAGATGCAGCGCGAGCAGCTGCTGCGCATGGGCTGCGAGATCGGCCAGGGTTTCTTCTTCGGCGAACCGCAACCCGCCGGCCGCTGGCTCGGCGCGACGGCCTAGGCATCGCGATTTCCGTTCGTGTCATCGCGGCTTTGCGCCGCGCGGTTTTGCGCGCGCGCCGGAGCGCGTCGGCTCGCAATCGCGCGATCGCGTGAGTCTGCTTGAATGCGCGCTCCCGAACGATCGCCAGAACCCGATGCCGATTCCCTTTGTCCTCGCCGCGCTGCTGACGGCCGCCGCGCCCGATCCGATGTCGGCGCCGATCGTCGCCGCCGAGAATGCGTTTTCCGCCGACTCGCGACGCTATGGCGTGCGCCTCGCGTTCCTCGCGCATTTCGACGCGGGCTCGTGGCTGTTCCGCCCGTACCCGGTGCCCGCGCTCGATGCGCTTGCGCGCGATGCCGATGACGGCGCGCCGCTCGAATGGGGTCCCGACACCGTCGGCGTCTCGGCGAGCGGCGACATGGGTTTCACGAGCGGCCCGTGGAGCGCGCACGCAGCCGGCACCGATGGCCTCGTGCACGGCCATTTTCTGACCGTGTGGAAGCGCGGCGACGACGGCATCTGGCGCGTGCAGGTCGACGGCGGCATCAGCCACCCGGCGCTCGCGAAGCCCACCGGCGACGTGGACATCCTCGTGCGCGGCGATGCACGGTCGAAGCCGCTCGCGGGCATCGACGCCGCAAACCGGCGCGCGGCACTCGAAAAAAGCGATGACGCTCTGCGCAACGCGCTCGGCGGCGAGTCGGGCGACAAGGCCGCGCTCTGGCAACGTACTGCACACGCCGATCTTCGCGTGCTGCGTCGCGGTCACGCGCCCGCGACGGGAAGTGAAGCGCGCGATCTCCTCGCACACGATGCACCGCGTATCGGCAGCGGCCCGCGGCACGCGCTCGACGTCGCATCGAGCGGCGATCTCGGCTACACGATCGGCGGCGATGCGAACTGCGCCGCGTGCGGCACGTACTACCGCATCTGGCGCTGGCAGGACGGCGCGTGGCGCGTGCTCGTCGATCTTTCCAAGCCGTAACGACCTCATCGGCAAACCAGCAGGCGGATTCGCCAATCCGACCCGGGATCGAGGTAAACGCCGATTTCCCCCGTCTATAGTCGGGTTACGGACCGAAGAGCGGCTTGCATACTTTGGCGGTTGTCCGTCCGCAAACCATGACTATTTCGGGGAGATCAAATGCACGTGCACACTCGCACCGCGCTTGCCGCGGCGCTCGCCCTCGCCCTTGGCGTCCAGTTCACTGACGCCGCCGCTGCCGGCGCGGTCCTCGCGGCCAAGCCTTCGCCCGATGCGATCGACGCAGCGCGCGCGAATCCCTCGACGATCATCCTGCGCGCCGGCATCCTCGATCCGGCGAGCCAGCGGCTCGACGTCCATGCGATCGGTGCCGCGGCGCCGTCGTCGCTTACGGATTACGCGCTCGTGCAGTTCAATCCGGGCCGCCTCGCCGATGCGCGCAAGGCACTCGAGGCGCGCGGCGTCACGTTCCTCGGCTACGTGCCGAATCACGCGTATTACGTGCGCCTTGGGCGCGAGACGCTCGACTCGATCGCACGCGATCCGTCGGTGCGCTGGGCCGGGCGCGTCGATCCTGCGTTCAAGCTCGATCCAACGCTGTGGACCGCTGTGCGCGAAAGCTCGCCGGCCAAGCGCGAGGACGGCCGTTATGAGCTCATGATCGAAGGCTTCGCCGGCGTCGCGTCGGCCGAGATCGCCGCGACGATCGAAAAGCGCGTGCCCGGCGTGACGATCACGCAGACGAGCATTCGTCGCGACGCCGCGCCGTACGTGCGCGCGGCCGTCGATCGCGCGAGCCTCGACACGCTGATCCGCGTCGCGACCGGCATCGACGGCGTCGCATTCGTCTCGCCGTGGTATCCGACGCACACGATGAACTCCGGTGCGATCGGCGCGATCCAGGGCAACTCGACCGCCGCGTGCGGTGGCAGCGGCGTGCCGTGCGGCCCGACGCCGATCTGGGATCACGGCCTCTTCGGCTCGGGCCAGATCGCCGGCATCGCCGACTCGGGCACGACGCCGAACGCCGCGTGGTTCACGACGCTCGACAAGGGCGCCGGTCCGCACGAGGAAATCACGTTCACCGACGATCCGCCGCCGGTGCTGCCGAACATCGGCACGCTGCATCCGGACAACAAGATCCTCGCCTACTGGCTGCAGCCGGGCGGCCCGACCAACTACGACTACACGTCGGGCCACGGCACGCACACGACCGGCACGATCGTCGGCGACGCGGCCGGCACGTTCGGCGCGACGACGTATCTCGCCTCGACGCCGACCGCCGCGAACCACGAGCTCGCCGACGGCATGGCGCCGAACGCGCAGCTCCTGTTCCAGGACATCGGCCCCGACGACCCGCGCGCAGTCATCATCATCGACTTCGAAGGCACGCTCGCGCAGTCGTACGCCGGTGGCGCGCGCATCCACAGCGACAGCTGGGGCGCCGGCACGTCGGGCCAGTACACCTCCGACGACGCGAACGTCGACACCGCGACGCGCAAGCACGAGAACCAGCTCGTCGTCATCGCGGCCGGCAACGATCAGGCCGGCCCGATGGCGACCGGCTCGCCCGGCAACTCGAAGAACTCGGTGACGGTCGCCGCGCTCGGCCACGCCGGCAGCACGACGAAGGCAAGCTTCTCGAACTCGGGCCCGACCGCCGACGGGCGTCTGAAGCCCGACATTTCCGCGCCGGGCACGAGCACGATCTCTGCGAAGTTCGGCACCAACGTCAACAACACGCCGACGGCGCCGCTGACGATGTCCGATTCCGGCACGTCGATGGCGACGCCGACGATCGCCGGCAACACGCTGCTGATGCGCCAGTTCTTCGCCGACGGCTGGTATCCGCGCGGCGAAGCGGACGCGGCCGACAAGCTCGAGCCGACCGGCGTCATGCTGAAGGCCGTGCTGCTCAACGGCACGAATCCGTTGAACTCGACGAGCTGGCCGAGCACCGGCACCGGCTGGGGCCGCGAATGGCTAGACGGCAATCTCTGGTTCAAGGCGACGATGGCGAACGGCGATGATTCGCGGCGCCTGCGTCTCTTCGAGCGCCCGAACAGCGCGGGCCTCGAGACCAGCGACGTCAACGAATACACGATCGCCAACGTCGGCGCCGGCGTCGAGCTTCGTGCAACGCTGACATGGTTCGATCTTCCGGCCGCACCGGGCTCGGCATCGACACTGATCAACAATCTCGATCTCGAAGTCGTCGGTCCGGATTCGACCGTGTATCTCGGCAACCACTTCTCGGGTGGCGTATCGACGCCCGGCGGCTCGGCTGATGCGAAGGACACCGTCGAGCAAGTACGCCTGACGACGCCCGTCGCTGGCACCTACACGTTCCGCGTCAAGGGAACCGACGTTCCCGGCGACGGCACGTCGGGCGCGGATCGTCAGGGCTACGCGCTCGCGGTTTCGGGCGCATTCGCGATGCCGGATCCCGCAGCGTTCCCCGCGCCGACCGGCCTTTCGGTCGCGAGCAACGACACGAGCGGCGTCTCGGTCGGGTTCACGGCCGCGACCGGTGCGCAATCGTTCCAGCTGTATCGCGCCGACGGCACCTGCGCGACGGCGCTCTCCGGCGATTTCCATCTCGTCGGCGCCGGTGCGGCGAGCCCGCTCGTCGACGATCGCACTGAAGGCGGCTACAGCTACGCGTACAAAGTGCGTGGCGTCGAGAACGACGTCGAAGGCGATGTCTCGGCCTGCGTCGACGTGACCTCGCAGGACACGTGCAATCTGCTGCCGGTGTTCGACACGGCGTCGATCGCCGCCGATGGCAATCACTCGAGCTGCAGCGTCGATGTCACGTGGGCCGCTGCACAATCGAGCTGCCCATCCGCGCCGAACGTCAGCTACTCGGTCGTGCGCGACACCGATCCGTATTTCAGCAATCCGCAGACGGTCGCGTCGAACCTGACGGCGCCGGGCTACACCGACACCGATGTCGTCAACGGCACGCCGTACTACTACGAGGTCATCGCAGCCGATTCGCTCGGCAATGCGGCGCCGGTCTCGCGCGTCGCGAACGCGACGCCTGCAGGCTCCGACGGCCCCGATCCCGCGACGTACCTCGACGACGTCGACACGCATGCCTACATGTCGATGGAAGCGCCGTGGCAGATCACGAACACCGCCGCGACGAACGGCGCGTTCAGCTACCACAACGCCGGCGACAACCAGACCTACCTCGCGGGCGCATGCGCGAGCGTCGAGACGCCGGAGCTGACGCTGCCGGCCGACGCGACGCTGAGCTACAAGGCGCAGTACGACGTCGAGTTCCAGTGGGACGGCATCGTCACCGAAATCTCGACCGACAGCGGCGCGACGTGGAACGACCTGCCGCCCGACGGTGGCTATCCGAGCGACTTCTCGCAGACGCAAGGCAACGGCTGCAATTTCCCGGCGACCCAGGGCGCGTTCAACGGCGTCAGCACCGTCGCGAACCCGGCCGATCCCGGCAACGGCACGACGCCGGCGGTGTTCCTCGCATTCGGTTCCGATCTCGGCGCGTACGCGGGTCAATCGGTGCGCATCCGCTGGCGCTTCACGTCCGACGGCGGCGCGGAGTTCTCGGGCTTCTGGCTCGACGAGGTCAGCATCGCCGGCCAGACGACGATCGTCGATCCGATCTTCGCGGACGGCTTCGACGGCGGCGCGCTGAAGTTCGGCCACGTGATCGATGGTGGCGACTACGTCTGCCAGTAATCGCGAAGCGTTAAGAAAAACGAAACGGCGCGGATCTCCGCGCCGTTTTCGTTGCTGCATGTAGCGAAAACACGACAGGCTTCGTAAATCTCCGCCTCGCGACGGACGTGTCGTAAAAAATGCCCTGAATTGCGGCCCGATTGGTCGCTCAGGCGCACACAGACCTGTGCCTTCAGACAGTTGTTCGCGACCGGCGCGAGGTCGATACTCGATAGTCCGGTGCCGCGACCGGCACCGGGTGTCGTCTCACACCTGGGGAACAACGCCATGCACATCTTGCCTTCGCGTACCGCGCTGGCCGCGGCACTCGCCATCGCGCTCGCGGGACCCGCCGTCGCCGCCAACCGCGTCACCGCTTCGATGCCGTCGCCCGCTGCGATCGAGGCCGCGCGTTCGAACTCGAGCCTCTTGATCCTGCGCGCCGGCATCTACGATCCGGCCGCGCAATCACTCGATTTCTCCGCGTCGAACGCAGCGTTGGGGAACGCTTCGTCGTACGCGATCGTGCAGTTCCAGCCGGGCCGTAGCATCGATCGCAAGGCGCTCGCGAAGCGCGGCATCGAGTTCCTCGGCTACGTGCCCAACAACGCGTACTACGTGAAGCTCTCGGGCTTGGGGCTCGATGAGCTCCGCAGCGATCCCGCCGTGCGCTGGGCCGGTGCCGTGCAGCCCGGCATGAAGGTCGCGCCGGAGCTCTGGACGAATCGCGACAGCGCGCGCCAGGCCGACGGCAGCTACGAAATCCGCATCCACGCATTCCGTGGCGTCACGGCAGCGCAGCTTGCGGCCGCAGTCACGAAGCTCGTGCCCGGCGTTCGCATCACAGCGCAAAGCGAGCGCGCGGACGCGCCGCAATACGTGCGCGCGTCGGTCGCGATGCCGGCGTTCGATCATCTCGTGCGCTCGGCGAGCTCGATTGACGGCGTCTCGTTCGTCGAGCCGTTCGTGCAGCCCGTCTATCACAACTCCGGCGCGATCGGCGCGATCCAGGGCAACGCGACGACCGACTGCCCGGGCTCGGGTCCGGTCTGCGGTCCGACGCCGATCTGGGATCACGGCATCTTCGGCTCCGGCCAGATCGCCGGCATCGCCGATTCCGGCACGACGCCGAACGCCGCGTGGTTCACGACGCTCAACAAGGGCTCGGGCGACCATGTCGAGATCACGCTCGCCGACGATCCGGCGCCGCCGCTGCCCGATGTCGGCATCCTCTATCCCGACAGCAAGATCCTCGGCTATTGGGTGCAGCCGGGCTCGGCGCCGTACGACGCCGGCGTGTTCCACGGCACGCACACGACCGGCACGCTGGTCGGCGATGCGTCGGGTGTGTTCGGCGCGAACACCTATCTCGCCTCGACGCCGATCGCCGCGAATCACGAGCTCGCCGACGGCATGGCGCCGAACGCGCAGCTTTTGTTCCAGGACATCGGCGCCGATGCGTCGACGTCGGTGACCGTGCTCGACTTCCAAGGCACGATCGAGCAGTCGTACAACGGCGGCGCGCGCCTGCACAACAACAGCTGGGGCGCGCCGACGCAGGGCACGTACAACGGCGACGACGTCAACCTCGACATCGCGACGCACCGGCTCGAGGACATCCTCGTCGTGATGTCGGCCGGCAACGACGGCCCGCAGGGCCACACGACCGGATCGCCCGGCAACGCGAAGAACGCGCTGACGGTTGGCGCGCTCGGCCACGGTGGCTCGCTCACGGTCGCCGGCTTCTCGAGCCGCGGCCCGACCGCCGACGGCCGCACGAAGCCCGACATCACCGCGCCCGGCAGCAACACGGTATCCGCGCGTGGCTCGACGAACGTCAACACGACGCCGCAGGCGCCGCTGACTGCGACGCTGTCCGGCACGTCGATGGCGGCGCCGACCGTCACCGGCAATGCAGTACTTGCGCGGCAGTACTTCGCCGACGGCTGGTATCCGCGCGGCGACGCGAACGCCGCCGACACGTACAACCCGAGCGGCGATGTCATGAAGGCCGTGCTGTTGAATGGCACGAACCCGATGACGAACTGGCCGAACAACAATTCCGGCTGGGGCCGCGAGTGGCTCGACGGCAGCCTCTGGTTCAAGAACACGATGGTGAATGGCGATGACAGCCGCCGCATGCGCATCTTCGAGCGCACCAACGCAGCCGGCCTCGAGACCGGCGATGTCAACGAGTACGTGATCGCAAACGTCGGCGCCGGCATCGAGTTCCGCGCGACGCTGACCTGGTTCGATCCCGCCGCCGCGCTCGGCGCGGCGTCGACGCTCGTCAACGATCTCGATCTCGAAGTCGTCGATCCGAACAGCGCGACGTACCTCGGCAACCACTTCGCGGGCGGCGTCTCGACGACCGGTGGCACGGCCGACGACACGAACACCGTCGAGATGGTGCGCTTCACGGCACCGGTCGCCGGCAGCTACACGATCCGCGTCAAGGGCACGAACGTGCCGGGCGATGGCAGCGATCAGTCGAACCGCCAGGGTTACGCGCTCGCAGTGTCCGCCGCGTTCGGCATGCCCGATCCGACGCCGTTCCCGGCGCCGACCGGCGTCAGCGTCGCCGGCAACGACACGTCCGGCGTCTCGATCGGCTTCACCGGCGCGGCCGGCGCGCAGGACTTTCAGCTTTATCGCGCGAACGGCACCTGCGCGACCGCGAACGCCGGCGACTTCCGTCTCGTCGGCAACGCCGACGTGTCGCCGATCGACGACGACCGTACGCAGGGCGGCTTCAGCTACGCGTACAAGGTGCGCGGCGTGCAGAACGACGTCGAAGGCGACGTCTCCGGTTGCGTCGACGTCGTCTCGCAGGACACCTGCACGCTTGCGCCGGCGTTCGACGGCCAGTCGCTCGCGGCCGATGCGTTCAACGCGACGTGCAGCGTCGATCTCAACTGGACCGCTGCCGCTGCGGCATGCCCGGATGCATCGAGCGTCACGTACACGGTGCAGCGCGATACCGATCCGTACTTCGGCAATCCGCAGACGCTGGCGAGCAATCTCGCAACCGCGTCGTACAGCGATGCCGGCGTCACGGACGGCACGCCTTACTACTATCAGGTCGTCGCGACCGACAGCCTTGGCAACACTGCGCCACCGTCGAAGATCCTCAACACGACGCCGGCCGGATCCGACGGTCCGAATCCCGCGACGTTCCTCGACGACGTCGACACGCACACCTATCTCTCGCTCGAGTCGCCGTGGCGCATCACGAACACCGACGCCGCGGATGGAACGTTCAGCTACCGCAGCGCCGGCGACGGGCAGAACTACCCGGATCTCACCTGCGCGACAGTGACCATGCCGCCGCTGACGATTCCGGCTACGGCGGAACTGAGCTTCCAGGCACGCTACGACCTCGAGTTCCAGTGGGATGGCGTCGTGCAGGAAATCTCGACTGACGGCGGCGCGAACTGGACCGACCTTCCGCCCAATGGCGGTTATCCGACTTCGTTCGCGCAGACCGGCGATCCGCCGGCCAATGCGTGCGGCTACGACGCAGCGCACGGCGCGTTCAGCGGCGTGTCGACTGCGAGCTCGGACGCCGATCCCGGCAACGGCACAGCGACCGCGATCTTCAAGCCGTTCGCGACGGACCTCGGCGCGTACGCCGGCCAGTCCGTCACGATCCGCTGGCGCTTCTCGTCGGATCCCGCGGCGAACTTCCTCGGCTTCCTGCTCGACAGCGTCCGCATCCAGGGTACGGGAGACGTGATCTTCGCCGACGGCTTCGACGGCGGTCCGATCATCAACGGCGGAAACGCCACCGACGGCGGCAACTACATGTGCAATTGATGCGGGTGCCAGTGATCGCAACGAGCAGTTAAGCTTCAACGCACCGGCGCGGACCCCCGCGCCGGTGTCGTTTTGGAGATCCGTTTTTTGTTCGGAGCCGGCAAACCGAAACCACGCCGATCGCTTTTCCGGCGTCTCGTGCGCTGGATCGTGCTCGCGATCGCCGCATGGATCGTGCTCGGCGTTTGCGCCGTCGCGATCCTCCGTTTCGTCCATCCGGTGACGAGCGCGTTCATGATCGAGCGGCGCATCGTCGCGCTCACGCACGGCGAGCGCGGCTTCGCGTTGAGCTATCGATGGACGCCGTGGGATCAGGTGTCGAAGCAGCTGCCGATCGCGCTCGTCGCGGCGGAGGATCAGAAGTTTCCGTTTCACCACGGCTTCGACGTCCAGGCGATCCAGGACGCGCTCGCCGACGCCGAGGACGGCGATCGCCTGCGCGGCGCGAGCACGATCAGCCAGCAGGTCGCGAAGAATCTTTTTCTGTGGAACGGGCGCAGCTTCGTGCGCAAGGGGCTCGAAGCGTATTTCACGGTGCTGATCGAGCTGATGTGGCCGAAGCGGCGGATCCTCGAGGTTTATCTCAATATCGCCGAGTTCGGCGATGGTGTTTATGGCGCGGCTGCGGCGAGCGATCGCTTTTTCCACAAGGCACCGGCGCAGCTTGGGTCGCGTGAATCGGCGTTGCTTGCGGCGGTGTTGCCGAATCCGCGGAGGTATCGCGCGAATCCGCCGTCGGCGTATGTCGCGGAGCGGGCGGGGTGGATCGAGAGGCAGGCGGCGCAGTTGGGTGGGGCTTCGTATTTGCCGAGGTGATTTGTGCCTCTAGCTTTCCCGTTCGAGGGGATTCTTTAGCCCCCTTCAAGGGGAGGGCTGGGTGGGGATGGTGTTGTGTGTTGGTTTCAGCGTTGTCGCGAGGACCGACTCACGTCCGTGTGTGTTATGTCGGCCATCCATGGCCGCCAGTTACTTTCTTTTGCTTGCCCAAAAGAAAGTAACCAAAGAAAAAGGCACCCTCGGATTCGCGCCGCTCGCGGAGCGAGCGGTTCGCTGCGGGTGGACGGGTTTCGCCCACAGGCCATCCATGGCCCGTTGTCGAAATCGGCGCGATCCATCGCGCCGCCCGCGTGCGGGGCACGCGGCTTTTCCGTCCCCCCTCCGCCGCTACTCAGAGGGGACCCGAAGGGCAAAGCGAGAAGGAGAAAAAGAAACCGATGTGTCGGATATACCCGGTGCTTCTGCGGCAGGGACTGCCGCGCTCTGCTCTTCCGGGTTCCCTCTCGGCCGCGGCAAGGACTCGGAGGAAAAGCCGCAAAGCGGTGGCCGGCAGGATGCCGGCCACTTCGACGAGAGCACACGGATGTGCTCCCGGC
>CAWGBQ010000007.1:0-148456 GCA_963820885.1 uncultured Gammaproteobacteria bacterium | reverse complement strand
ATGTCGTCGTCGTCGGCAATGCGCTCTCGCGCGGCAATGCGATGATCGAGGCGATGCTCGATGCGCGCCTGCGTTACGTGTCGGGTCCGCAGTGGCTCGGCGAAAACGTGCTCGCGGGCCTGCGCGTGCTCGCAGTCGCCGGCACGCACGGCAAGACGACGACAACCTCGCTGCTCGCGTGGATCCTCGAGGCACAGGGTCGCGATCCGGGCTTTCTCGTCGGCGGCGTGCCGGCGAACTTCGGCATCTCGGCGCGCCTGGGCAGCGATGCGCCGCGAATCCCGAATCCCGAATCGCGAATCCCGGATTTCGTCATCGAAGCCGACGAATACGACACCGCGTTCTTCGACAAGCGCTCGAAGTTCGTGCACTACCGCCCGACGATCGCGATCCTCAACAACCTCGAATACGACCACGCCGACATCTTTCCCGATGTCGCCGCGATCCAGCGCCAATTCCACCACCTCGTGCGCACGGTGCCGCGGAACGGTGCGCTCGTCGTCAACGCCGAAGACGCGCGCCTCGCCGAAGTGCTCGCGATGGGTGCGTGGACGCCGGTCGAGACATTCGGCATCGACGCCGGCGACTGGCGCGCGCGGCTCGTCGCGGCGGACGGATCGGCATTCGTCGTCTCGCATCTCGGTCGCGAGATCGGCACGGCGCGCTGGAATCTCACCGGACGCCACAACGTCATGAATGCGCTCGCCGCACTCGTCGCCGCGCACGCGGCCGGCGTCGACGTCGCGGCCGCACTGCCGTCGCTCGCGACGTTCACCAGCGTCGCACGTCGCATGGAGCTCGTCGGCGACGTCGCCGGCGTGCGCGTCTATGACGATTTCGCGCACCACCCGACCGCGATCGCGACGACGCTCGCCGGCCTTCGCGCACGCGTCGGCAGCGCGCGCATCCTCGTCGGCATGGAGCCGCGCTCGAACTCGATGCGCATGGGCGCGCATGCGGACGAGCTCGCGCCCTCGCTCGCCGATGCCGATTCGGTCGTGTTCCTGAAACGCGCGGAGCTGCCGTGGGATGCGGACCGCGTCGTCGGTGCGCTCGGCGGGCGCGGCAAGACTGCGCCGACGGTCGATTCGCTGATCGCGGTGTTGCGCGCCGAAGCGCACGCGGGCGACCACGTCGTCTTCATGTCGAATGGCGGCTTCGAAGGCGCGCCGCGCCGTTTCGTCGCCGCGCTCGGTAGCGCGACGTCCTGAGCCGCGACGGTAGGCACCTGCCGTTGTCGGGTCTACACTGGCCTTGGTGGCGCTGACCGATCTTCCGCTGTTTCCGCTGTCCTGCGTGCTGTTCCCCGGCGGGCCGCTCGCGCTGCGCATCTTCGAGCAGCGCTATCTAGATCTCGTGCGCGATTGCACGCGTCGCGGCTCCGGGTTCGGCGTCTGTCTGATTCTGCAAGGCCGCGAAGCGGGCGATCCCGCGCTGCCGGCGGCGGTCGGCACGGTTGCGCAGATCACCGATTTCTACACGCTGCCCGATGGCCTCCTCGGCATCGCAGCCGAAGGCGGCGCGCGTTTTCAGGTCACGTCGACGCGCGTGCGCGACAACGGCCTCGTGCATGGCGAAGTGCGCTTCTGGCCCGACGAGCCCGTCGTCCCGGTGCCGCCCGAGCACAGTCTGCTGGCGACGATCCTCGAGCGCTTGATCGAAAAATCCGGCGGTCCGTTCGCGAAGGCCGAGCGTGCGTGCTACGACAACGCGAGCTGGGTCGGCTTCCGTCTCGCCGAAGCGCTGCCGCTCGCGCCACCGGAGCGTCAGGCGCTGTTGCAGATGACCGATCCGCTGCAGCGGCTCGCGAGCCTGATGCACCATGTGCCGCGTTTCCAGCGCGCGTGACACCGGGAGTCGAACGATGAAATACCTGCACACGATGATCCGCGTCCATGATCTCGACGCGACGCTGAAGTTTTTCTGCGAAGGCCTCGGCCTCCGCGAAGCGCGGCGCATGAACAACGAAGCCGGCAAGTACACGCTCGTGTTCCTGTCGGCGCCGGACAGTCCCGAATCGGAAATCGAGCTCACGCACAACTGGGGTTCGAACGAAGACTACGGCTCCGCGCGCAACTTCGGCCATCTCGCATTCCGCGTCGACGACATCTACGCGACGTGCGAGCGCCTTTCGAAGATGGGCGTCACGATCAACCGTCCGCCACGCGACGGGCACATGGCGTTCGTGCGTTCGCCCGATCTGATTTCGATCGAGCTGTTGCAGAAGGGCGAGTCGCTGCCGCCGAAGGAGCCGTGGAAATCGATGCCGAATACCGGCGTCTGGTAGTCGTCAGGAACCGCTTTTGTCGCGCGTGCCGAGCCGGAAGCGGCACGCGTGTCCGCCGCGCACGAGGCATTCGAGGTGATGGACCGAGCGTCCGGTCGCCGCCTCCATGAACGCGAGATCGAAACGGCAGACGTCCGGATGCGCTTTCGCGAGCGCGTGGAACACGCAGTTGTACGCCTCGACCTGCATCTCGCCGTCGCGCTTGACGGCCTGCGCTTCGTAGCCGAGCGCGTCGAGCTGATCGGCGAGCGCGCGTGCCGCGTCGTCGTCGCCGACCATCGAGATTCGTTCGGCTGCCGCGGCGCCGAGCTCGCGTCCGATGTCGCCGAGCATTGCCTGCACGCCGGCCTTGCCGGCCGTCGCGTAGAGACGTTCGAGCACGCTCGTCGCGACGAGCCCGTAGTTGCGCGGAAAAAGATCGCGACCCGCCGGCAGCAACACATAGCGCGCCTGCGGCCGTCCGCCGCTCGGCAATGCACTGCCGCGCTCGATGTAGCCCGATGCGATCAACGCGGTCAGGTGTTGCCTGACCGCGTTGTGCGTCACATGCAGCGCCTCGCACAGCGCCTCGACCGTCGCGCCCTCGGGCGAGACGAGGAGCCGCCGCAACAGTTTCTGTTGCGTCGGCCCCAGCTGACGAAGTGCGCCCGCAGGCTTCAAGCGATCGACCTCAGGTGGCTTTCGCCGGGAACTGCTTTGCGATGCCGTCGGACAGCGCGTCGGCGATCGTGTTCATGTGCGCCTGCATCGCGGACCAGGTCTTGTCGGCCGCGGCCGTGTCGCCCTTCATGATCTCGCCGGTGAGCACTCTGATGATGGCCCGCGTGCGCGACGAACAGACCCTTGACCGCGCTCTCGGGCAGGTTCGGGTTCGCGCCCGACAAAAACTTGGCAATGTCGTCGGCGTTCGAGGACAGATCCTGCATCGCCTTCGTCACGCCGGCGGTATCGCCGGTTCTTCTGCGCATCGGTCAGCGCTTTGACGCCGCCCCAGTGGCCGGCGAGCAGCTCGAGCGTTTTCTTGCCGGCGGCATCGCCGTAAAAACTGCCGACCGCATCGGCGATCTTCTTCGCGTTGGCGACGACGGCATCGGTCGCTTTCTTTCTCGGCTGCGGCATCGCCGGCCTTGACGGCCATTGCGTACTCGCGCGTCGTCTGGGCATGGCCCTGCCAGAGCTCACGCATCGTCGCGTGCAGCTTCGGCGAGGCCGGCGCAGCAGCGTCGGCGGCCGGCGCCGCAAATGCGACCGGCGTCGTGAGCGGCGTTGCGACCGCCGCGGCAAGCGTCAGCGCACACGCGCCGACCAACAGCTTCATGGGTTTCATCGGAGCCTCCTTCGCGATCCGTCACGGTGACGGTGGCGTCCATCCTGCCCGGCTCACGGAGATAGTAAACCTCTCTATGTGTAAAGTCCTGCCGACAGTCGATCCGGCTCAATGATGAGCCTGCTCAGGCGGCAAATGCCGCCGTCCGGATCGATCGATACCACGCATCGGCGGACTCGCGCTCGGCGGCAGATGGCGTCGCCGCAGCATCGGCTGCGCTCTGTTCCGCTTCGATGCGGCCGTTCGCGAGATGGAAGCGCAGCCGGATCGCAAGCGCACGATCGAGCGCGAGCGCGCTGTAGCAGACGCTGTCGAGCGCCGGCGCCGGCGGTTCGCGTCCCGCAAGATTCGCGACGATCGCCGCCGCGCATTGCCGCGCCTGGCTCAGCGCCGACGACGCCGCTTTCGGCATCGCATCGGCGATGCACGCGTCGCCGATCACGTGCACGTTCGGAACCAGCGTCGACGCGAACGTCGCCGGATCGACCGGACACCAGCCGTGCCCGCTCGCGAGACCCGCATCGAGCGCAAATTGCCCCGGCGCCTGCGGTGGAATCACGTTCGCGAGCGCGACGCGATGCGCGCCGCTCGACGTGTGCAGCGTGTTCGTGCGCACGTCGACACGTTCGACGCCGCCGCCTTCGGTGACTGAAATCCATTCGATGCGGCCGCGATAGAGCGCATCCCACGCCGTCGTGAAAGTCGCCTGGCGCGGGAAGCGATTGTTCGCGTCGAAGATCAGCACCTTCGAGCGCGGCTTATGTCGCGTAAGATATTCGGCGACGAGGCTCGCGCGTTCGTACGGGCCCGGCGGACAACGCATCAGACCCGCCGGCACGCTGATCGCGAACACGCCGCCGTCTTGCATCGCGCGCAATTGATTCGCGAGCCGCGTCGTCTGCGTGCCGGCTTCCCACGCGTGCGGCATCGCTTCGGCCGCGGCTGCGTCGTAGCCTTCCGGCGTGCCCCACAGAAAACGGATGCCCGGCGCGACGACGCAGCGGTCGTACGCAAGCCGCGTGCCGTCGTCGAGGCGGATCGATCGCGTGTCCGCGTCGAGCGCACCCGCGCGCGCTCGCACGAAGCGCACGCCCGCGCGTCGCACGCCCTCGCGCGCCAGCGTCAGCGAATCGATCGTGCGCGCGCCGACGATCACTTCGTTGCTCATCGGGCACGTCACGTAGCGCGCGTCGGGATCGACGAGCGTCACGTCGAGCGACGGATCGGCGTGTTTCAGCAGCAGCGCGCACGCGGAGCCGCCGAAACCGCCGCCGACGATCACGATGCGAGCGTTCGCGGCGCGCACGACCGGCGCCGCGATCGCAGCCGCGCCGAGCGCCGCGAGCCGGATGAACGCGCGGCGCTTCACGCTATTCCCATTCGAGCTCGCGATATACGAGCGAGACGTTGTGCGCGTTCGCGGTATCGAAGAGTTGCCAGTTCGATTTCTCCGACTCGCCGACGTGCGCGGTGGCGTCGTCTATGGGTTTTCCGTCGGCGATTTCCTTGCGCACGCCCTCGATTAGCACCTGGAGATAGCGCCGCTCGGGTGCGAGCGCGGCCGCGAGATCGTGCGAGACCGGACCGTGACCCGGCACGACGATTTTCGGATGCGTCTTACCGATTTCGTCGATCGCCGCGAGCCAGCCTTTCGCGCTGCCGTCGAGTGCCGGCACACGTCCGACGAAAAGGAGATCGCCGGTCCACAGCACGCTCAGATCGTTGACGGCACGGTCATGTCGCTATCCGTGTGCGCTTTCGGAAAAGCGCGCAACGTCAGCGTTCGGCCACCGAGATCGATATCGCGCGTCGTCGCGACGGTCGTGTCGGGCCCGATAACCTGATCTCCCGACGCTGGCGCGTCGAAATCATCCGGATAGTGCTCGACAAAATAATTGCCGGCTCGCGTCGATCGCGGCGCCAAGCGCCGCGCTGCCGACGAACGCCGGCTTGTCGGCCTTAAATGCCGCGTTGCCGAGCACGTGATCGACATGCACGTGCGTGTTGATCACGTAGCAGACCGGCAGCTTCGTATGCGCGACGACCGATTCGCGCAGCGCGCGTCCGATGCGCACGGAGCCGCCGGTGTCGACAACCGCTACGCAGCGCTGCCCGACGACGAAGCCGATGTTCGCGATGTCATCGTGGCCCGGCGCATCGAGCGCGAGCGTCGCGCCCTCGTGCACGAACACGCCGTGCGCGACTTCGCGGACTTCGAGCGGCGCTGCAGTCGCGGCTGACGACGCGAGCGCAAGCGCGCACGCGACGCGCGCTCGCATCAATGCGTCCCGATCGTCGCGACCGCGCGGTCCGCGGCGCCGTTCCACGTCGCGCTGAAATGCGCGTCCTTCGAATCGCTCGCTTCGAGCGTTACCGGCGTCGCGATCGGCGCGTCGCTGACGATGCGGAATGTCGGGTTCTCGCTGATCGAGATGCCGCTCTCGATCTCGACGAGCGGCTTGCCGCCCGCGGTCAGCGTCACGTGCGCGACGTAGTGCGGCGGAATCGGATCGCCGGTCTTCGGATCGATCTGGAATCCCGAATAGTTCGGATGGCGAATGCCGATCTGCAGCGCTTTGCCTTCGTCCGCCGAGCGGAAGCGCACGTCGCCGACCTTGCCTTCGCCCGAAGCCGCCGGCGGAGCCGAGCAGCCGCCCTCGGCGCGAACCCAGGCACTGCGCATCTCGAGCTTGCCGTCGGTCGTTTCGGCGACGGCGCGCACCGCCGTCGCGCGATCGACGCGGACGCGGAAATCGATCTCGGAGATCGGCTGATTCGCGCCGACATCGAGCGTCGCGACGACCGGCGACGGGTTGTTGTCGATGAAAAGTCTGAGCTGCTTGATCTTGCCGCGCGCAGCATCGCCGAAGTGCAGCGAGACCGGCGTCGCCGCGGGATCGGGCGTGCTGGTGGGCGCTTCGACGTGCATGAAGCCTTCGTCGACTTCGCCGAACTCGCGATTCGCGTAGTAGTGCGCGCGTAAAAGACTCCACGCGCCGCCGGCCGTCGAATCGGCGGCGAATGCGTTCGCGCCGCCGAGCGCGGCAAGCGCGCCGAGTGCAAGACATCGAATCGATCGCGACATGAGCCGAACATACGCCGCGCGATGCGCACTGTCCACGCGCGCCTGAGGGGTTTTGCTCACCTAGCTTGCGCGCGCCTCGGCGAACGCGCCGCGCGCCGCTTCGAGCGTCGCGGCGATGATTTCCTCGGTGTGCGCGATCGAGACGAATCCGGCCTCGAACGCCGACGGCGCGAGATAGACGCCACGCTTCAGCATCCCGTGGAAGAAGCGGTTGAAGAGCGCGACGTCGCACTGCGTGGCCTGCGCGTAGCTCTCGACTTTCTCGTCGGTGAAGAAGAGGCCGAACATGCCGCAGACGCGGTTCGTCGTCATCGTGACGCCGGCTTCGACGGCGGCTGCCGTGAATGTATCGGTCAGCAGGCGCGTACGTCGATCGAGCTCTTCGTAAAAACCGGGAACCTGGATCAGCTCGAGCATCGCAAGGCCCGCTGCCATCGCCACCGGATTGCCGCTGAGCGTGCCGGCCTGGTAGATCGGCCCGGCCGGCGAAATCTTCTGCATGATCTCGCGCCGTCCGCCATACGCACCGACCGGCATGCCGCCGCCGATGATCTTGCCGAACGTCGTGAGGTCTGGCGTGATGCCGTAGAGCGCTTGCGCGCCGCCGAGCGCGACGCGAAATCCGGTCATGACTTCGTCGAAGATCAGAAGCGCGCCGTGCCGCGTGCACAGATCGCGGAGCGCGGCGAGATAGCCGTCGCGCGGCAAAATGCAGGTTCATGTTGCCGGCGATCGGCTCGATGATCAGCGCGGCGATTTCCTCGCCGGCTTCGGCGAACAGTTTTTTCGCGGCGTCGAGATCGTTGTACGGAATCGTCAGCGTGAGATCGGCGAGCGCCTTCGGCACGCCGGGCGAGGTCGGCATGCCGAACGTCAGCGCGCCGGAGCCCGCTTTGACGAGGAACGAATCGCCGTGACCGTGATAGCAGCCTTCGAACTTCACGATGCGCGTGCGGCCCGTGTAGCCGCGCGCGAGGCGGATCGCCGACATCGTCGCTTCGGTGCCGGAGTTCACCATGCGCACCATGTCGATGGACGGCACGAGCCTGCGCGATCGTCTCGGCCATCGTGACTTCGGCGGGGCAGGGCGTGCCGAACGAGAGGCCGTCCTGCGATCGCGCGCATCACCGCGGCGCGCACGTGCGGATGGTTGTGGCCGACGACCATCGGGCCCCACGAGCCGACGTAGTCGATGTAGCGCTTGCCTTCGACGTCGAAGAGATACGCCCCGTCGGCGCGCGCGGTGAAGAACGGTTCGCCGCCGACCGATTTGAACGCGCGCACGGGCGAGTTGACGCCGCCGGGCATGCGTTCGAGGGCACGCTGGAAGAGCTCGTGGTTAGTGGTCATGGGGCTATTGTCTTATGAACTCGCGTCATCGAACAGCGCGGCAAAAGACCGCGCCGCGGCGCGCACGTCGCGCGCGCCGAACACGGCCGAAATTACCGCGAGATAGTTTGCGCCGGCTTCGATCAGCGGCGCGGCGTTCGCGGCCGTGAGCCCGCCGATCGCGACGAGCGGCACGCCGAGCGCTTTCGCGTCGCGCAGCAGCGCCGGCGTCGCCGTGCGCGCGTTCGGCTTGGTCGGGGACGCATAGAACGCGCCGAACGCGAGGTAGTCCGCGCCTTCGGCCGCGAGCACGCGCGCGCGTTCGGGCGAGTCGTAGCACGACACGCCGACGATCGCGCACGGCCCGAGCTTCGCGCGTGCGCTCGCGATGTCCGCGTCGTCCTCGCCCAGATGCACGCCCATCGCACCGCTCGCGAGCGCGAGCTCGACGTCGTCGTTGACGATCAGCGCCACGCGACGGCGCGCGCAGAGATCGGCGAGCGCACGCGCCTCGGCGAGGCGGCGCGCGGCGTCAGCGGTCTTGTCGCGGTATTGCAGCAGCACGGCGCCGCCGTCGATCGCGGCTTCGCACGCGGCGACGAGGTCGTCGCGCGGTCCGTCCGTGATCGCATAGAGGCCGTCGCGGGTCAGCAGCGGGTGCGCCATCTCGATTCGCCGGGAATTTGCTTGAGTTTAACGTGAGGGTCGCGGTCGCGATCGCATCCGCTGTCGACAATGGCATTCCGTGCCGCCGCCGACCGGATATTCGTGAAACGTCTTTTTGCATCGCTCGTGTTCGTCTTCGCGAGCCACGTCGCGCACGCCGCCGTGCAGGCGCCCGTACTGAAGTGGGCGTACGGCGGTTGCTTCACGTCATGGTGCCAGACCGGCTGGTACAGCTCGCCGGCCGTCGTCGACATCGACGGTGACGGCACGCTCGACGTCGTTTCGGGTTCCTACGACATCGTCGCGCTGAAGGGGACTGACGGCACGCTGCTCTGGCGCGGCGCGAGCGCCGATCGCGTCTGGCCCGGCATCGCGATCGGCGATCTGAACCACGACGGCCGTCCGGCGATCGTCGTCGGCCGCAGCGGTCCGAGCGTCACGGTCTACAACCTCGATGGAAGCGTGCGAAGCGGCTGGCCGGTCACGCCGTTCGCCGGCGGCGAAGTGCGTTCGCTCGCGCTCGCCGATCTCGATCGCGACGGCAAGCTCGCCGTCGTCGTCGGCGATGCGGCAAGCGTGTCGTCGAACCAGATCAACGCGATCGCGCCGAACGGCGCGATCCGCGCCGGCTGGCCCGCGCGCCGCACGTCCGATCCCGGCTACGGCGCCGGCATGTACAACGAGAACCTCGCGATCGCCGACATGGACGGCGATGGCTATCCCGAGATCTATGCGCCGACCGACACGCACTACGTGACGACGCTCGATCGCAGCGGTAACGAGATCCGCGCGAACGCGATGTACGGCACGAGCAGCGGCGGATCGGGCGCGAAGTTCTGGGCCGAAGTCGGCGTCAACGTCGATCAGGCCGCCGATCTTCGCGGCTACACGAACTGCGACACCGAACGGCGGCCGAACTTCGCGAGCTCGGCGCCGGCGATCGCGGACGTCGACGGTGATCGCGTGCCCGAGCTCGTGCTGCCGGGCAACGTCTACGACTGCAGCACCGATCCTTATACCGATCTCTACTACGACGTCTGGCTCCTCAAGAGCGACCGCACGCGCTGGGCCGCGTCGGGTTACGACTGGACCGTGATTCCGGCGCAGGGCGCGAGCGGCGCGCCGCTGTCGGAAGACTACAACGTGATCCAGAACATCGCCGCGAACGCGGTCGTCGCCGATCTCGATCGCGATGGGCGGCAGGAAATCCTGCTGCCGAGCTACGACGGCAAGCTGCACGCGTGGTGGCTCGACAAGACCGAGCACGGCGCATGGCCGTTCGTGATTCCGGGCAGCGGGTTTCACTTCGCGTCGGAGCCGGTCGTCGCCGATCTCGACGGCGATGGCTCGCCCGAAGTGCTGTTCACGAGCTGGGGTGAGAACGACAACGGCGAAGCGGGCAGGCTCTACGTGCTCGATGCGCAAGGTCATCAGCTCTTCGCGGTCGACCTGCCGGCGCCGCGCGACGGCACCTGGAGCGGCGGCCTCGCGGCGCCGACGCTCGCCGACATCGACGGCGATGGCGAGCTCGAAGCGGTGATCCAGACCGTCGATGCCGGCGTCGTCGTCTACGACCTCCCCGGCACGCGCGAAGCGCGGACGCTCTGGCCGACCGGGCGCGGCAGCTTCCTGCGCGCGGGCGTTGCCTGGAACGAGCGCATTTTTGCGAGCAGTTTCGGGGACTGATCGGCTTTCGACAGCGGCCCTATCGACGGCGGTGACTTGGATCGGCGGCGCGCGGCTGCGACAATTGCCGCCTCGATCCCTCGTCGCATCACGCAATGGCACAAGCGCTTGCCGCCGCAACCGACGGCGTTCCCTACCGCACATTCATGTGCGTCGTCTGCGGCTTCATCTACAGCGAGGCCGACGGCTGGCCGGACGACGGCATCGCGCCGGGCACGCGCTGGGAGGACGTCCCGGAGACGTGGACGTGTCCCGACTGCGGCGTGACGAAGAGCGACTTCGAGATGGTCGAGATCTGAGACGCCGCCATCGCGGCGCCACTTCGCGTCCCGATTCGGTCACTCCGATGACGCCACCGCTGCATCGTCCGCTGCTTGACTGAGAGCCAGTCAACCAGCGGAGTCCCACATGCGTGTTTTCGTTCCGGTCGAGGACAGAAGCGTCGATGCCGACGCGGGCGTGCTCGTGCCGTATCGCTACGGCCTCACCTGCGCGCACGAGCTGCGCGGCGCGCTCGTGTTGCGCGACGGCGTCTGGACCGAGCGGGCCGCGGTCAACGATGAATCGCGATCGGATCGCCCGACGTCAACCCAAGCTTCGCCGATTCGCCCGCGTTGAGCTCGAGCACGTAGCGCGCCGGCGCGCCGCTCGAATATCCGGGGCAGGGATCGCTGACGCACGGCTGCACGTCGTGCTGGATGCTGACGAGCTTTTTGTCGCCGTCGAAGAACAGCATGTCGAGCGGGATTTTCGTGTTCTTCATCCAGAACGCGCGTGGCGCGTCGTCGTCGAAGACGAACAGCATGCCGTGATCGGCGGCCATCTCGGTGCGATCCATGAGGCCATGCTCGCGCGAGGCGTTATCGGCCGCGATCTCGATCGTGTAGCGGTGGCCGTTGAGCTCGACGTACGGACCCGAGGCCGCGCAGGCCTGCAGCGTCGCGCCGGAAAGCAGCACCGCGGCTGCGAGTAGCGTGCGGATCGGTCGCGTCATGCCGGTCTCCTCGTCGTCAATCGATTCCGATTCAATCAAGCCCGCATTCAATCCAGGGCATAGCCGAACTGCTGCTTGAACTGGTCGGCGAACTCATCGTACGTGAAGCGCTGGTTCTGCGTGCCGGGATGCTCGACCTTGAGCGCGCCCATCAGCGAGGCGACGCGGCCGACGGTCGGCCAGTCCATGCCGCGCATGATCGAGAAGATGAGGCCGGCGCGATACGCATCGCCGCAGCCGGTCGGATCGGAGACGCGGCGTTCGTGCGCCGGCGGGATGTCGTGCGTCTCCTTCGTCGTGTGGATCAGCGAGCCCTTCGGCCCGCGCGTCACGATGTATGCCTTGACGCGCGCGGTGATCTCCTCGGCCGACCAGCCGGTGTTCCGTTGCAGCAGCATCGACTCGTAGTCGTTCACGGTGACGTAGTCGGCCCTGTCGATGAACGAGCGGAACTCGTCGCCCGAGAAGAGCGGCATCGCCTGGCCGGGATCGAAGATGAAGGGAACGCCGCGCGCCGCGAACTCGTCGACGTGCTGCAGCATCGCGTCGCGGCCGTCCGGCGCGACGATGCCGAACGTCGCCTCCTTGACGTCGCGCACGTGATTCTCGAACGAGCGCATCATCGCGCCCGGATGGAACGCGGTGATCTGGTTGTCGTCGAGATCGGTCGTGATGAACGCCTGCGCCGTGTAGAGGTCGGACAGCTCCTTCACGCAATCGAGCCGGATGCCGTTGCGCGTGAAGTGCTCGCGGTACGGCGCGAAATCCTGGCCGACGGTCGCCATCGGCAGCGGATCGGTGCCGAGCAGCTTGAGGTTGTAGGCGATGTTGCCGGCGCAGCCGCCGAACTCGCGGCGCATGCGCGGCACGAGGAACGACACGTTCAGGACGTGCACCTTGTCGGGCAGGATGTGATTCTTGAACTGGTCCTGGAACACCATGATCGTGTCGTAGGCCAGCGAGCCGCAGATCAGTGCAGACATGCGTCGGTCCGTGGAAAAGGGATGCCGGGCCGTCCCGGCGGCGCGCGATTCTCGCAGAAAAAACCGTGTCGGCGCAGGCATTTTTAACGCATTTCTCCTTGCCCACTGAAGTTTACGTGACTAGACTGGCGCGCTTTTCTCGAAGACCCATAAAAAAAGGCTCGCGCCGCAGATGTTCAAAGGTTTACGCGGACTCTTCTCCAACGATCTCTCGATCGATCTCGGCACTGCCAATACGCTGATCTACGTCCGCGGGCAGGGCATCGTCTTGAACGAACCCTCCGTTGTGGCGATCCGCCAGGATCGCGGTCCCGGCGGCCCGCGCTCGGTCGCAGCCGTCGGCGGCGACGCCAAGCGCATGCTCGGCCGCACGCCCGGCAACATCGTCACGATCCGGCCGATGAAGGACGGCGTCATCGCCGACTTCACGATGACCGAGGAAATGCTCAAGCAGTTCATCAAGAAGGTGCACCGCTCGCGACTGTTCCGGCCGAGCCCGCGCGTGCTGGTCTGCGTGCCGTGCGGCTCGACGCAGGTCGAGCGCCGCGCGATCAAGGAATCGGCCGAGTCGGCCGGCGCGCGCGACGTGTACCTGATCGAGGAGCCAATGGCGGCCGCGATCGGTGCCGGCATTCCGGTCCACGAGGCGCGTGGCTCGATGGTGCTTGACGTCGGCGGCGGCACCTCGGAAGTCGCAGTGATCTCGTTGAACGGCATCGTCTATTCGCAGTCGGTGCGCATCGGCGGCGACCGTTTCGATGAGGCGATCATCAACTACGTTCGCCGCAACCACGGCACGCTGATCGGCGAATCGACCGCCGAGCGCATCAAGATGGAAATCGGCTGCGCCTACCCGCAGTCCGACGTGCGCGAGATGGAAGTCTCCGGCCGCAACCTCGCCGAGGGCGTGCCGCGGATGTTCACGGTCAACTCGAACGAGATCCTCGAAGCGCTGCACGAAGCGCTGTCCGGCATCGTCAGCGCGGTCAAGAGCGCGCTCGAGCAGACGCCGCCCGAGCTCTGCTCGGACGTCGCCGAGCGCGGCATCGTGCTGACGGGCGGCGGCGCGCTGCTGCGCGATCTCGACCGGCTGATCTCGGAGGAGACGGGCCTCCACGTCCACGTCGCCGATGATCCGCTCACGTGCGTCGCGCGTGGCGGCGGGCGTGCGCTCGAGCTGATCGATCAGCACGGCAGCGATTTCTTCGCGCCGGAGTAGGTGTCGGCGTCATTCCCGCGGAAGCGGGACAAGCGCGAAGCGCGCCGAACGTCCAAAGGACGGCCCGAAGGGCGAGCGCAGCGAGTAATCCATTTTTCAGGGCGAGAAAGCGCAGAATGGATTCCCGCTTTCGCGGGAATGACGAGATTCAGGATCGACGCTTAGTACCGTGGCCATCGCCCGCAACGACACCGCCACCCTGTTCGCCGAAGGCACGGCGTCGACCCTGCGCCTCATCGCGTACCTTGCGCTCGCCGCGACGCTGATGGTCGTCGATCACCGCGCCGGCTATCTCGAGGACATGCGCCGGCTGACCGGCGTGCTCGTCGAGCCCGTCTACCGCATCGCGGCGCTGCCGGCCGATGTCGCGCGCGCGACGCGGACTGCGGTCGTCTCGCAGGACACGCTCGCGAAGGAGAACCGCGAGCTTCGCGACGCGCTGCTGCTCGCGCAGGCGCGCCTGAACCGGCTCGATGCGCTCGTCGCGCAGAACGCCCGCCTCAAGGACCTGCTCGACGCACAGACGAGCCTCGGCCTCTCGGTGCAGCTCGCGCGGCTGATCGACGTCGATCTCGATCCGTTCCGGCCGCGCGTCGTGCTGAACGTCGGCGCCAACCAGGGCGTCACGATCGGCCAGCCGGTCATCGATGCGCACGGCATCATGGGCCAGGTCATCGAGGTGCTCGGCAACACGTCGATCGTCATGCTGATCACCGATCCGACGCACGCGATTCCGGTCATGGTCGAGCGATCGGGCCTTCGCACGATCGCGTACGGCACCGGTGCGATCGATCGGCTCGAGCTTCCGAACATACCGATCAGCGCGGACGTACAGGTTGGCGACCGGCTGGTGACGTCGGGTCTCGGCGGGCGGTTTCCGGCGGGATTTCCGGTCGGCGAGATCCTCGTGATCTCAACGGATGCGTCGAGTCTCTTCGCCGCCGCGCAGGCGCGGCCGGCCGCGGCGCTCGATCGCAGCGGCGACGTGCTGTTGTTGCGCGATCAGCCGCAGCCTTATGGGGCGCCGGCGCCGATCGAAGAGATCGGACCGCCACGCGATCTCGCGGGACCCGCGCCTGCGTCAAAGACGGTGGCGAAACCCGGGGAGCCGCAGTGAACCGTAGCCGCGCCCGCACGTGGCTTTTCGCCGGCAGCATCGCGATGGCATTCCTGCTCCAGCTGATGCCGCTGCCGCAGGGGCTGTTGCCGCTGAAGCCTTACTGGGTCGGGCTTGTGCTCGTCTACTGGGCGATCGAGACGCCCGAGCGCATCGGCCTCGGCTTCGCGTTTCTGATCGGGCTCGCGGGCGATCTGCTCGCGGGACAGCTCCTCGGCGAGCAGGCGCTCCGGCTCGTCATCATGATCTTCATCGTGCTGCGCTTTCGCGCGCGGCTCCGGTTCTTCCCGATGTGGCAGCAGGCGCTCGCGGTGTTCGCGCTGCTGCTCAATGATCGCATCGTCGTCATGATGATCCGCGGCTTTGCCGGCGATTCGATGCCGGCGTCGGTGTTCTGGCTGTCGCCGCTCGTCGGCATGATCCTCTGGCCGTTCGTGTTCCTCGTGCTGGACGATCTGCGCGGGCGGCTTCGCGTCGGCGACTCCTGAGATCCGCGCGATGGCGAGCATCCTGAAACCGCTCAAGGACACGCGCCACGAGGCGTTCGTGTTCCGCGGGCGCGCGCTCGCCGGATTCCTGATCATCGTCGCGTGCCTGATCGGCATCGGAGTCCGCTTCGCGCACCTGCAGATCGCGCGGCACGACGAGTTCGCGCTCCGCTCCGATTCGAACCGCATCGTCACGCGCCCGCTCGCGCCGGGCCGCGGATTGATCTACGACCGCAACGGCGTGCTGCTCGCGGACAACGTCGCCGCGTTCCGGCTCGAAGTGATCCCGGAGCAGGTCAAGGACATGACGAAGATGTTCGAGCGTCTTCGCGAGGTGGTGCCGCTGACCGACGACGACATCACGCGCTTCAACGCGCTGCGCCGGAGCAAGCGCGCGTATCTCGGCATTCCGCTGCGGCTGAAGCTTTCCGAAGAAGAGATCGCGCGCTTCGCGGTCAACCGCTGGGCGTTTCCGGGCGTCGACGTCGTCCCATACCTGACCCGCGCGTATCCGCTCGGCAACGAGTTCGCGCACGTCGTCGGCTACGTCGGCCGCATCGACGAGAACGATCTCACGCGCCTCGACAAGGGCCAGTACGCCGGCACGACGCACGTCGGCAAGACCGGCATCGAGAAGTTCTACGAAAGCCGCCTGCACGGCGAGCCGGGCTACGAGAAGATCGAGGTCAACGCGGATCACCGGCCGATCGGCGAGCCGCTCGGTCACGTCGATCCGAAGCCGGGCGAGAACATCTACCTCACGATCGACGCACACCTGCAGGAAGCGGCCGAGGCCGCGTTCGAAGGCCGCGCTGGCGCCGCGATTGCGATCGATCCGCGCAACGGCGAAGTGCTCGCGATGGTCAGCGTGCCGAGCTTCGACCCGAACGCATTCGTCAATGGCATTGCGAGCGCCGACTACACCGCGCTGCTCGAGGATCCGGACAAGCCGCTGCTCGATCGCGCGCTCCGCGGCGGCTATACGCCGGGCTCGACGGTGAAGCCGTTCATGGCCTTGGGCGGTCTCGAGCTCGGCCTTCGCAAACCTGAAGACACCGTGCTTTCGGTCGGCGAGTTCTTCATCCCGGGCCAGTCGCGCGGCTATCGCGACGACAAGCGCGGCGGCCACGGCCGCGTCGATCTCGTGCAGGCGATCGCGCAGTCGGTGAACACGTATTTCTACTCGCTCGCGTACGACATGGGCATCACCCGCCTGTCGACGTTCATGGCGAAGCTCGGCTTCGGCAAGCCGACGGGCATTGATCTCGTCGGCGAGAGCGCCGGCGTGCTGCCGTCCGAGGAATGGAAGCGCGCGCGCTTCAACCAGCCGTTCTATCCGGGCGAAACGGTCATCGCGGGCATCGGACAAGGCTACTGGGTCGTTACGCCGCTGCAGCTCGCGCAAGCCGTCGCGACGATCGGGGCGAGAGGCACGCCGCCTTCGTTGCATCTGCTTCGCGCTGTGCAGTCGGGCATCGATTCGAAGCGCAAACTCGTCGATCCGCCGCCCGCGAAGCCGAACATGATCAAGAACCCGGCCGATTGGGGCTGGGTGCAGAAGGGCATGGTCGAAGTCGTCAACAGCGGCACCGGGCGCGGCATCAACAACAACTTCCCGTACCAGATCGCCGGCAAGACCGGCACGGCCGAGCGCTTCTCGCGCACGACCGAGGAATGGACGAGCATCAACGACAGCCCGATCGAGCGCCACCGCGTGCTGTTCGAGGCGTTCACGCCGGCTGACGACGCGCGCATCGCGATTGCAGTCGCGCTCGAAGCGGGCCGGAGCGGCGCGCACGACGCGGCGCCGATCGCGCGCAAGATCCTCGATACATGGCTGCCGGGCGATCAGGAGCGCGAGGCGCAGCGCGGCAATCCGGCGAGCGTTGCAGCCGCTCCGCCGGCGGGAACGCACTGATGGAACTCCACTGATGTTGGACGACCTGATCGCGCAGGTTCGCTACCGTGTCGTCTCGGTAATCAGGAAGCCGCGCTTCGATGTGCCGCTGCTTTCTGGCCTCCTCGCGCTGATGGCGGTCGGGCTCGTCACGCTGTACAGCGCGAGCGATCTCGATCGCGGCACCGTGATCGCGCAAGCGCTCCGCTTCGTGCTCGGCCTCTTCCTCATGCTGCTGATCGCGCGCGTCGAGCCGCTGACGCTGCGCAACTGGACGCCGTGGCTCTACGTCGGTAGCGTGATGCTGCTCGTCGCGGTCGCCCTGCTCGGCGAAGGACGCGGCGCGCATCGCTGGCTCGATCTCGGCGTCGTGCGCTTCCAGCCGTCGGAGCTCCTGAAGCTGACGATGCCGATGATGGTCGCGTGGTATCTCAACGGGCGGCCGCTGCCGCCGGGATGGATCACGCTCGCGGCGGTCGGCCTCCTGATCGTGATTCCGGTCGGGCTCATCGCCGAGCAGCCCGATCTCGGCACGGCGCTGTTGATTGCCGCGAGCGGCGCGTTCGGTGTGTTTCTGTCGGGTCTGGCGTGGTGGCGCATCGGGATCCTGCTCGGCGCGGTCGCGGCGGCGATCCCGGTTGGCTGGCATTTTCTGCACGACTACCAGAAGAACCGCGTGCTGACGCTGCTCGATCCCGAGGCCGATCCGCTCGGCAACGGGTGGCACATCATCCAGTCGCAGATCGCCGTCGGCTCCGGGGGTCTGTGGGGCAAGGGCTGGCATCACGGCACGCAGTCGCGGCTCGAGTTCCTGCCGGAGCACACGACCGATTTCATTTTCTCGGTGTTCGCCGAGGAATGGGGTCTCGCCGGCGTGCTGATGCTGCTCACGCTGTACGCGTTCATCATCGCGCGGTGCCTGTGGATCGCGGCGAACGCGAAAGATACGTACTCGCGGCTGCTCTCCGGCGCGATCAGCATGGCGCTGTTCGTCTACGTGATTGTCAACGGCGGCATGATCACCGGGCTCCTGCCCGTCGTCGGCGTGCCGCTGCCGCTGGTGAGCTACGGCGGCACGTCGGCGGTGTCGCTGCTCGCCGGCTTCGGCGTGCTGATGTCGATCCACGCGCACAAGAAGCTCGTCATCGCCTAGCCGCATTTTTTCTCTCCCGAGAGAGGGCAGGGTGTGGACACGCCGGTTCACGCCCGAAACTATTTTCCCGCCTCGCTGCATCCGCCCGCCCGGGCGCCTCGTATCTCGTTTCCGCGACGACCCCTGTCGGCGCAAACCCTGTACGAGGAGGACGTCATGAAACGCAATCAACCGGCTCGCCTGCGACGGCGCGCTCTTCTCGGCGCGCTCGTGGCGGCGCTCGCCGTCGTTCCGGCCGCCGCAGTCGCTTCGAGCCACCGCGAGGCACCGGCGATCACGCAGATGCCGAAGCTCGACGGCACCGATCTCTACGCGTTCAGGAGCTACGAGCCCGGACGCTCGAACTACGTCACGTTCATCGCGAACTACGTGCCGCTGCAGGATTCGTACGGCGGCCCGAACTATTTCACGATGGACACCGACGGCATCTACGACATCAGGATCGACACCGACGGCGACGCGCGCGCGAACATCACCTACCGCTTCCGCTTCCAGTACCAGCGCCGGGACATCGCGCTCGACGTCGGCGGCAGCGAGGTCGCGATTCCGCTTCGCAATGCCGGGCCCGCCGGCGCCGGCAACACCGGTGCGCTGAACGATACCGAGACCTACACGGTCGAGCTCGTGAAAGGCCCGAACGCCAACGCGAACCCGCGTTATCTGACGAACGCCGCCGACGGCACGCATACGTTCGTCAAGCCGATCGACAACATCGGTCTCAAGTCGATCCCGGATTACGCGGCTTATGCGGCCTCGACCATGTACAACGTCAACATCCCGGGCTGCGCGCAGACGGGCCGCGTCTTCGTCGGCCAGCGCAAGGACGGCTTCGCGGTCGACCTCGGCGAGATCTTCGACCTCGTCAATATTCCGGTCGAGCGCGTGATCGGCAGCCGTTCCGGATCGTCGAGCTCGACCGCGGACAAGAACATCACCTCGCTCGCGCTCGAAGTGCCGATCGCCTGCGTCACGCAGGGCAACGAGCCGGTCATCGGCGTCTGGACGACCGCATCGACAGTCCAATCACGACGACGGAAACGGGCAGGACGCGCGGTCCAGAGCCGGCGGCGCGCAGCAGGTCTCGCGGCTCGGCATGCCGCTGGTCAACGAGATCGTCATCGGCCTCAAGGACAAGGACCGCTTCAACGCGAGCAAGCCCGAAGACGACGGCCAGTTCGCGACGTACGTGACGAACCCGACGCTGCCGGCGCTGCTCGAGATCCTGTTCGGCGCCGACGGCGTGCAGGCGCCGACCGTGTTTCCGCGCGTCGATCTCGTCGCCGCGTTCCTGACCGGCGTTGCCGGCGTCAACCAGCCGCACGAACATCGTGCCGTCCGAGATGCTGCGCCTCAACACCGCGTTGCCGGCAACGGCGAAGGGCAGCCAGAACAGCCTCGGCGCGCTCGACTGCTTCGTCGATGGCGCGCTGACGCTCGGCAATCCCGGCTGCGATCCGGCCGGTTTCCCGAACGGCCGCCGTCCGGGCGACGACGTCGTCGACATCGAGCTGCGCGTCGCGATGGGCACGCTGTTGCCGCCGGGACCGGGCAAGCCGGCGAGCGCAAGCCTGCCATACACCGACGGCGCGCTCGTCGAGGACAGCCAGTTCGACGCGGCGTTTCCGTACCTGACGACGCCGCTGCCGGGCTCGCCGAACGGCCAGAACGGGTTGCCGCCGAACCCGATGTGAAGCGATCGCGCCGCCGTTCCGCAAGAACGGCGGCGCCCTTTTTCGAGGACGTCCGATGCATGCCAGCCGATTCGTCGCGCGATGCGTCACCGTGATGCTCGCGTTGTGCGCGCCGCTCGTCGGCGCGACGCCGTACCGTCCGGCGAGCGACAACGACATCGTCGAGACCTTGCCGGCGGGTGCGGGTTCGGCAGGTGATCGCGCGACGCGCGCGTTGCGTGCCGCGGTCGCGCGCGATCCCGAAAACATCGATCTCGCGCTCAGGCTCGCATCGCTATACGTCGCGCGAGCGCGGATCGAATCGGATCCGCGGCCGCTCGGCCGCGCCGAGGCGGCGCTGGCGCCGTGGTGGAATGCGCCCGAGCCGCCGGTGCCGGTGCTCGTGCTGCGCGCGACGATCGAGCAGAGCAGGCACGTCTTCGACGATCGCGCGCGCCGATCTCGATCGCGCGCTCGAGCGCGAGCCCGCGAACGCGCAGGCGTGGCTGACGCTCGCGACCGTGCAGCAGGTGACCGGCGATCTCGCCGGCGCCGGCGAGAGTTGCCGGCGGGTCGCAGACATCGCGGCGCCGCGATCGCGTCGACCTGCAAGGCGTCGGTCGATGGCGTCAGCGGACGCGCTGCCGATGCCTACGACGCGCTCGACCGCCTGCATGCCGAATCGCCCAGGACGCGCGGCCCGGACGCGACGCTCGCGACCTGGGCGACGACGCTGCAGGCCGAGCTCGCCGAACGGCTCGGCCGTCCGGCCGACGCCGAGCGGCTCTATCGCGCGAGCCGCGCGCTCGATCCGCGCGATGTCTACACGATCGCCGTCTACGCCGACTTCCTGCTCGACGCGCACCGCGAAGCCGAGGTGCTCGCGATGATTCCCGGCGACACGCCGGTCGACATCCTGCTGCTGCGGCGCGTGCAGGCCGCCGTGCGCTCGCGCGCACCCGACGCCTCGCGCGACGCCGATGCATCTCGAACGAGCGTTTCGCCGCATTGCGCGCGCGCGGCGATCGCGTGCATCTGCGCGAAGAAGCGCGCTACACGCTCGAGATTCTCGACAAGCCCGACGCAGCGCTCGCGCTCGCGCTCGACGACTGGCGCGTGCAGAAGGAGCCGCTCGATGCGCGCATCGTGCTCGAGGCGGCGCTCGCAGCGCACCAGCCTGCGGCGGCGCGCGACGTCGTCGACTGGATCGCTGCGACGCACCTCGAAGACGAACGCCTCGCCGTGCTCGCGCGGCAGGCAAGCATGGAGACGGAACGATGATCGCGCGTGCAGTCGCTGGCATTCCTCGCTGCTCGTGTTCTCGGCGAGCGCGCTTGCGCACAAGCCGAGTGACAGCTACCTGACGCTGCGCGTCGACGATGCGGCGATCGACGGTCGCTGGGACATCGCGGTCCGCGACCTCGACGCCGTGTTCGATCTCGACCGCAACAGCGACGGCCGCGTCGACTGGGGCGAGCTGCGCCGCCGAACGAACGAGATCGACGATTACGCCGCGTCGCGGCTGTCGCTCTCGTCGAGCGGCGCGCGCTGTCCGCTCGGAATCACCGATCACGAGGTCGACCGGCACAGCGACGGCGGCTATCTCGTGCTGACGCTGCGCGGCACGTGCGCGGCGCGCATCGATGCGCTCGATGTCGAGTACGGGCTGCTGTTCGACATCGACGCGCAGCACCGCGGTCTCCTGAAGCTCGACAACGGCGGTGCGGCGGTCGTCGGCGCTGTCTTCGCCGAATCACGACGCCGCCAGTCGTTCGCGATCGGCAATCTGTCGGCGTTCGCGCAGCTCCGCGGTTTCGTCGGCGACGGCATCGAGCACATCGCCACCGGCTTCGATCACCTCCTGTTCCTCATCGCGCTGCTCTTGCCGTCGGTGCTGGTCCGGCGTGGACGTTCCTGGGAACCCGTCGCCAGCTTTCCGCGCGTTTTGCGCAGCGTCGCCGGCACGGTGACGGCGTTCACCGTCGCGCATTCGATCACGCTGTCGCTCGCGACACTGTCGGTCGTCTCGCTGCCGTCGCGGCTCGTCGAGTCGCTGATCGCGCTTTCGGTGCTGCTGACGGCGCTCGACAACGTCTGGCCGATCCTGCCGCGCCGCCGCTGGCAGGTCGCGTTCGCGTTCGGCCTGCTGCACGGCTTCGGGTTCGCGAGCGTGCTCGCCGATCTGGACCTGCCGCCGTCGGCGCTCGCGCTTTCGCTGTTCGGCTTCAACGTCGGCGTCGAGATCGGTCAGCTCGTGCTCGTGCTGCTGCTGGTGCCGCTCGTCTATCTCGTGCGCGACACGCGGCTCTATCCGCGAGTCGGCATGACGACGGCGTCGGCCGTCGATCGCGCTCTTTTCGGGCGGCTGGCTGATCGAGCGTTCGCTCGATCTCAAGCTGATGCCGTTCTAGCGCGCGTCAGATCGACGAGATTCCGCCCTTCGCGATCACCGGCCCGGTCGGCTGTCCGGTCGGCGATCCGCCGGGCGGCTCGACCGAGATCGCCATCGCCGCTTTCAGCGTCACCGCATTGCGCAGCGCCGGCGGAATCGTCACCGACACCGGATGCGACACGTCGACGACGCCGAGCGAGTGCGGCTTGTCGCCGGGCGGAATCAGCCAGAGCTCGGCGGCCTTGTCGGCCGGGATCACGGCGGAAACCGGCAGCACGAGCATCGTTCCGCGCGAGAGATCGATCGTCGCGAGGAACGCAGGTCTGCCGTCGTCGAGATTGATCGCCGCGACCATCGGCGCGACGACCGCCGGTGCCGTCGGCGGGCGCGAGGTCACGAGCGCGAACACGAGTGCGGCAGCCGCGACGGCTCCGGCGCCCGCACTCAGCCAGCGCCAGAACACGACGTCGTCGAACCAGCCGCGACGCTTCGGTTCGAACAGCGCGGCATCGATTCGCCGCCAGACATAGCGTGGCGCTTCGACCGGCTCGATCTCACCGGCGAGCGGCGCGAGATGGATCTGCCACGCCGCGACCTCGCGCGCAAACTGCGGCTCGCGCGCGATCCGCATCTCGGCCTCGCGGCGTTGCGCGGCATCGAGCACGCCGAGCACGTACTCGGCCGCGAGGACGCTGCGGTCGGGCGGTGTCGCGGCGATGTCGTCGGATCCGCTCATCGTTCGAGGCATGCCTTCAGCTTGATCAGTCCGCGCCGGATCCAGCTCTTGACCGTGCCGATCGGCGCTTTGGCTCCGCGTTGCCAGATTCTCGTAGGTCGCGCCTTCGAAGAACGCGATGCGGATCAACGCGCGCTGGCGCGCCTCGAGCATTTCGAGACAGTGCGCGAGGCGCCGCCCGCTATCGGCCGCTTCGGCCTGCGCCGCAGGCCCCGCACCGCCATCGCCGATTTCGGCGGCGAGCTCGATCGGCGCCGTGGTCGGCTCGCTGCCGTCCGAGCGGGCGCGATCGATCGCCTTGTTGCGCGCGATCATGACGAGCCATGTGATCGGGCTCGCGCGTTCGGGGTCGTAGAGTCCGGCCTTGTGCCAGACCGTCGTGTAGGTTTCCTGCAGCACGTCTTCGGCGTCGCCCTGTTTGCCCAAGATACGTAGGCAGACGCCGAAAAGTTTCGCCGCAGTCAGCTTGTAAAGCGTCTCGAACGCGGCCCGGTCGCCACCGGCGACCGCGACGAGCGTGTCGCGCAGCCGCTCGCGGGCGCGATCGTCCCCAGCGCCGCGTTCATGGCCCGATCCGATGTCCGTTTCGCCGGTCATTCCGTCGCCCGCCGACCGAGTCGCGATGTTACATTACGAGCCATGCTCGAAAGGCCCCGCGCATCGCGCGTTCAGTCAGCACTGCTCCTGCTCGGCCTTCTCGGCTGCATCCCCGGTTTCACTTTCGCCAAAGGCGCGGCGCCGCCGCTGACGCTCGGTCCCGACGAGCGCGCGTTCGCGGCCGAAGTCGCCAAGGACGGCGGGCCGTCCGAAAAGAAAGTGCTCGCGACACTCGCCGGCGCCAAGCTCCAGCAGAGCATCCTCGATGCGATGGGCAAGCCCGCCGAGTCGAAGCCGTGGAAGGACTACCACCCGCTGTTCCTGACCGACAAGCGCGTCGACGACGGCGTCGCGTTCTACATCGCGAACCGCGCGCTGCTCGAGAAGGTCGGCAAGGAATACGGCGTGCCGCCCGAGGTCATCGTCGCGATCATCGGCATCGAGACGAATTACGGGCGCATCACCGGCAAGTACCGCGTCATCGACGCGCTCTCGACGCTCGCGTTCCACTATCCGCCGCGCGCAGCGTTCTTCCGCGGCGAGCTGAAGCAATTGTTCCTGCTCGGCGACAAGCACCTCGCGTACCCGATCGACGAGCTCAAGGGCTCGTACGCCGGCGCAATGGGCTGGGGCCAGTTCATGCCGACCAGCATCGCGCAGTGGGCGAAGGACGAGGATGGCGACGGCCGCATCGACCTCTGGAGCTCGCTGCCGGACATCACGGCGAGTGTCGCAAACTATTTCGCCGCGCACGGCTGGGTCACCGATCAGCCCGTCACGGTACGCGCGCAACCGGCGCCCGACGCGCGCGAGCTGAAACCTGATGGCATCGAGCCTGTCTATCCCGTGCAGCAGATGGAGGCGTGGGGTTACGCGCCGCTTTCGCATGTCGAGGCCGACACGCCATCGACGCTGCTCACGCTCGATGGCGACCGCGGCCCCGAGTACTGGCTGACGTTCAAGAACTTCTACGTGATCACGCGCTACAACAAGAGCCCGCTCTACTCGATGGCGGTCTGGCAGCTGTCGCAGCAGATCGCGGGCGGTGTCGTCGAGGTACCGGCGGCGGCCGCCGTGGAACCGGCGCAATGAGGCGGTTCGCGATCGCGTGCGCACTTGCGATCCTCGCCGGATGCGCGAGCCACAAGCCGCGACAGGACACGTCGACGCCGCCGTCGTCGCGCGCCAGCAGTCACGGCAGCGGCGCTCCGGAAACCTCGCGCCCGCAGGCCGAGCGCTATCGCGACGAGCACGACGGCGGCCCCGCGCAGCCGGCAGTCGATGTCGCGAAGCTCGTCGAGCCGACGCCGAAAGCCGAGCCGCGCGCGCGCTACGGCAACAATCCGAACTACAGCGTGCTCGGCAAGGACTATCACGTCGTGACCGATTCGCGCGGTTACGTCGAGCGCGGCATCGCGTCGTGGTACGGCAACAAGTTCCACGGCTACATGACGTCCTCGCTCGAGCCGTACGACATGTACCAGTTCTCGGGCGCGCACAAGACGCTGCCGCTGCCGACCTACGCGCGCGTGACGAACCTCGACAACGGCAAGAGCGTCGTCGTGCGCATCAACGATCGCGGGCCGTTCCACGAGAACCGGCTGATCGATCTCTCGTACGCTGCGGCGGTCCGTATCGGCATCTGGCCGAAGGGCACCGGGCTCGTCGAGGTGCGCTCGATCGATCCGGCGCATCCGGACGCGACGCCCGCGCCGTTGCCCAAAACGGTCACCGCAGAGGCCGCATCGGCGCGTATCTATCTTCAACTCGGCGCATTCGGCGATCGCGCGAATGCCGACCGCGTCGCGAGCGCAGCGCGAAAGGGCGGCATCGACCAGGTCGATGTCGAGGCCGCCGACGTGAACGGACGCACCGTGCACCGCGTGCGCATCGGGCCGCTCGCCGACGTCGCAGCCGCCGATGCGCTGACGCCGCGCATCGAACGGCTCGGCTTCGGCGTCGCCGCGCGTGGCGATCGAGCGCTGAAGCGGCGACAATCCCTCCTTTCACCCTGCAGGACCAATTTTTCGAGATGAAGCTGCCGTATCTATTGCTCGCCCTCGCACTCACCGCGTTGCCGGCCCACGCCGCCAAGAAGCACGCGCACGCCGCGGCTCATCAGGCGCAGCCCGCGCAGAGCACGGCCGACACCGCGCCTGCACAGAGCGCGCCCGCACCGGCGGCGTCGAATCCGAACCTGCCGACGCCACAGGCGGTGCCGAAGCCGAACGCCACGCCGAACGGCCCCGGTCCGACACCGCCGCCGCCGCAGATCGACGCGAAGAGCTGGGTGCTGATGGACTATGCGAGCGGCCAGATCCTGCTCGGCGGCAACGAGGACGCGCGCGTCGCGCCGGCGTCGATCACGAAGGTGATGACGTCGTACGTCGTCTCGGCCGAGCTCGCGCACGGCAAGATCCATCTCGACGACAAGGTCATGATCAGCGAGAAGGCGTGGCGTTCCGGCGGCGCCGGCACCGACGGCTCGACGAGCTTCCTGCAGCTCAACAGCGAGGTGTCGCTGAAGGATCTTCTCTACGGAATGATCATCCAGTCCGGCAACGATGCCGCGATCGCGCTCGCCGAGCACACCGCCGGATCCGAAGAGACGTTCGCGCAGCTGATGAATCAGTACGCGCAGCAGCTCGGCATGAAAGGCACGCATTACGTGGACGCGAGCGGCCTGCCGAATCCCGAGCACTACACGACGGCGCGCGATGTCGCGCTGATGTCGCGCGCGCTGATCCGCGACTATCCCGACGAATACAAGATCTATGCGATCAAGGATTTCGAGTGGAACGGCATCATGCAGCACAACCGCAACACGCTGCTGTGGCGCGATTCCACCGTCGACGGCATCAAGACGGGCCATACGAGCGAGGCGGGCTTTTGTCTTGCGACGTCGGCGCTGCGCGGTGATCAGCGCCTGATCGCGGTCGTCATGGGCGCGCCGAGCGAGAAGCAGCGCGCCGACGACAATCAGGAGCTGCTGAATTACGGGTTCCGTTTCTTCGAGTCGCATCGCCTGTTCGCCGCGAACAAGCCGCTCGCGAATCCTGAGCTGTGGAAAGGCGGCACGCCGACGTTGCCGCTCGGCGTCGCAAACGAAGTCGTCGTCACGATGCCGCGCGGACGCTACGGCGATCTCAAGGCGGCGCTCGACCTGCCGGCGCGGCTCGTCGCGCCGTTCCAGAAGGGCCAGAAAGTCGGAACCTTGAAAGTCTCGCTCGACGGCAAGACATTGATCGAGGAGCCGCTGGTCGCGCTCGCCGATGGGCCCGAAGGCGGTTTCTTCAAGCGTCTTTCCGATGGCGCCTGGATGTGGTTCAAGGGCGATGCCGGCCCCGCCACGTCGACAGCGATCGAGAGTGCCGATCAGAAGCCGGGGGAGCAGAAGCAAGGTACACCGTGAAGGATCTAGACGAACTCAAGGCCGAACAGCCGGGACAGGGTTTCCAGTTTCCGGGCGTTTTCGAAATCACCGCGATGGGCCGCGCCGACGCCGATCTCGAGCGTCGCGTGCCCGAGATCGTCGAGAGCGTCGGCGTCAGCGTGCTCGCGGGCAGCCAGCGCGTGCGGCCTTCGCGCGAAGGGAATTACCTCGCGGTGTCGGTCAGCTTCACGTGTCCCGATCGTGAGCATTACGACGCGGCGCACGTGGCGCTCCGCGCGAGCGACGGCATTCGCTGGACGCTGTAAGAGCCGGGATTCGGAATTGGAGATTCGGAAAAAACAGGACGCTAGCGTGCACTACGAATCCCCAATCCCGAATCCCCAATCCCGGCTCCTGATCAAGCAGCTTGGCCGCCAGCCGTACGAACCGGTCTGGCGCGCGATGCAGGCGTTCACCGACGCGCGCGGCCCCGACACCGCCGATGAGCTCTGGATGGTCGAGCACGATCCCGTCTTCACGCTCGGCCAGGCCGGCCGCTGGGAGCATGTGCTCGTGCCCGGCGACATCCCGGTCGTGCCGGTCGATCGCGGCGGGCAGGTGACCTATCACGGGCCCGGTCAGATCGTCGCGTATCCGCTCTTGGACCTTCGCCGGCTCGGCATCGGCGTGCGCGAGCTCGTCCACCGGATCGAGCAGGCGATCATCGATACGCTCGGGCACTGGAACATCGTCGCGGCCCGCCGCGACGGCGCGCCGGGCGTCTATGTGGCCGATGCGAAGGTTGCGGCCCTCGGGCTTCGGGTCCGCCGCGGCTGCACGTTTCATGGCCTTGCCTTCAACGTCAACATGGATCTGGAGCCTTTTCACCGCATAAATCCCTGCGGTTATCAGGGCTTGGCGGTCACCCAGGTGCTAGACTTGGGCGGACCGGGATCGCTCGCCGCGGTGGAAGCGGTCCTGATCGGCGAATTGGCCCGCCAGTTCGGGCTTGAAGCAGTCCCCGCCGCAAACCATCCCCGCACCGAATCCGGCGACGCCGCGCGCGCCGCCCAGCCGGCATGACTGACCGCGTAACTTCCGATTTGATCAAGGCGATTCCTCTCACCGTCGTCGATTCGCCCGCGAAGGAACTTGGCGAGGACAAGATCGCGCGCAACCGCGCGAACTTCGCCGATGCGCCGGTGCTGCGCAAGCCGTCGTGGATCCGCGTGCGCATCCCGCCCGGCAACGCGGTTGCGAAGCTCAAGGCGAAACTGCGCGAGAACCGGCTCGTCACGGTCTGCGAAGAAGCATCCTGCCCGAACATCCACGAATGCTTCGGCAAGGGCACCGCGACTTTCATGGTCCTCGGCGAGGTCTGCACGCGCCGCTGCTCGTTCTGCGACGTCGCGCACGGCCGCCCGAATGCGCCCGATCCGCTCGAGCCCGCGCATCTCGCCGGCACGATCCGCGACATGGCGCTGCAAATACGTCGTCATCACATCGGTCGATCGCGATGATCTGCGCGATGGCGGTGCTGCGCATTTCGCCGCCTGCATCAAGGCCGTCCGCTTCGAAAATCCGACGATCCGCATCGAGATCCTGACGCCCGATTTCCGCGGCAAAGGCCGCATGGAACGCGCGCTCGAAGCGCTCGCCGGCGATCCGCCGGACGTCTTCAACCACAACCTCGAGACCGTGCGCGCGCTGTATCGCGAAGTGCGCCCGGGCGCCGACTACGACTGGTCGCTCGATCTCCTTGCGCAATTCAAGGCGCAGCACCCGGAAATCCCGACCAAGTCCGGCATCATGCTCGGACTCGGCGAGACGTTCGGACAGGTCGAGGAAGCGTTGAACGATTTACGCAACCACGCGGTCGATATGGTTACGATCGGCCAGTACCTGCAGCCGACGCCCCATCACCACCCGGTCATCCGCTACTGGACTCCGGAGGAGTTCGGGAAGCTGGAGGAGCTGGGCTATCGCCTCGGTTTCCAGCACGTCGCTTCCGGGCCGCTGGTGCGCTCTTCGTACCACGCGGACCAGATGGCGCATGCAGCAGGTTTTGTAAACGTCGCCTGACGGTTCAGCTCCGGTAGGCGGCGTGGCGCGTTGAATCGGTTTGCATTCTGGATTGGTCTTCATTTTCGGGTCGTTGTTCCTGGAGAGTGTGATGCGGAAGTTGCTGTTGTCCCTGACCCTGACGGCCCTGGTCGGCGCCGGATATGCGTACGCGACCGCGCCGTCGAACCCGCCTGCCGGAACGCCGCTCTTGAAGCCGGCGCCGACCGATGGCGAGGCTGCGGTCTGGGCGACGCGCTTCCTGACCAAGTTCCACTACAAGCCGATGCCGCTCGACGATGCGATGTCGGCGCAGGTCTTCAAGCGCTATCTCGATTCGCTCGACAGCGATCGGCTGTTCTTCACGCAGACGGACATCGACCGCTTCAGCGAGTACAAGACCAAGCTCGACGATGCGATCTACGATCAGGACCTCTCGGCGCCGTTCGCGATCTTCAATCTCTACGAGCAGCGCGTCGCCGAGCGCGTGACCTACGCGCGGGGCCTGCTGCCGAAAGGCTTCGACTTCGCGACCGAAGAGACCTACCAGTTCGATCGCGAGAAGACGCCGTGGGCGAAGAGCGAAACCGAGCTCGACGATCTCTGGCGCAAGCGCATCAAGAACGACTGGCTGCGCCTGAAGCTCGCCGGCAAGGCCGACAAGGACATCCGCGACACGCTCGACAAGCGCTACGGCAACTATCTCGATCGCGTGAAGCAGCTCAACAGCGAAGACGTGTTCCAGACGTTCATGAACGCGTATGCGATGTCGATCGAACCGCACACGAATTACCTCGGCCCGCGCGCATCGGAGAACTTCGACATCGCGATGAAGCTCTCGCTCGAAGGCATCGGCGCGGTGCTGCAGCGTGACGAGGACTACACCGCGATCCGCGAGATCGTACCGGGCGGTCCGGCTGCGCTTTCCGGCAAGGTCAAGGTCGGCGACCGCGTCGTCGGCGTCGGCCAGGGCGATCACGGCCCGATCGTCGACGTCGTCGGCTGGCGTCTTGACGACGTCGTCGAGAAGATCCGCGGCACGAAGGACACGGTCGTCCGCCTCGAAGTACTGCCCGCCGATGCCGGTCCCGACGGCAAGCACATGACGATTGCGCTGACGCGCAAGAAGGTCAGCATCGAAGAGCAGGCCGCGAAAAAATCGGTGATCGAGGTGAAGGCCGGCGATCACACGCGCCACATCGGCGTGATCTCGCTGCCGACGTTCTATCAGGATTTCGACGCGCGCCGCCGCGGCGACGCCGACTACAAGAGCGCGACGCGCGACGTCGAGAAGCTGCTCGGCGAGCTCAAGAAGGAAAAGGTCGACGGCGTGATCGTTGATCTGCGCAACAACGGCGGCGGTTCGCTGGCCGAAGCGACCGATCTCACCGGCCTCTTCATCGACAAGGGCCCGGTCGTGCAGGTGCGCAACGCCACCGGCCAGGTCGAGGAAGAAGAAGATCCGCATCCCGGCATGGCGTGGGATGGCCCGCTCGCGGTGCTCGTCAATCGCGCGTCGGCGTCGGCGTCGGAGATCTTCGCCGCCGCGATCCAGGATTACGGCCGCGGCGTCATCATCGGCGAGCCGACGTTCGGCAAGGGCACCGTGCAGAACCTCGTCGATCTCGACGAAGTCGCGCACAACGAGAAGCCCGAGTACGGCGAAGTCAAGATGACGATCGCGCAGTTCTTCCGTGTCAACGGCGGCTCGACGCAGCTACGCGGCGTGACGCCCGACATCAGCTTTCCGCTGACCGTCGACGCGACCGAGTTCGGCGAATCGAGCTACGACAATGCGCTGCCGTGGACGTCGATCGCGCCCGCGCATTATCAGCCCGCGGCCGATCTCAAGCCCATCGTGCCGATGCTCGTCGAGCGCCACGACACGCGCATCAAGACGAACCTTGAATGGCAGAACTTCGCCGCCGAGATCGCCGATGCACGCGCGATGCGCGCCGAGAAGACCGTCTCGCTCAACGAGGACGCGCGCAAGAAGCAGCGCGACGAGGAAGAGGCCAAGCGCAAGGCGCGCGAGAGCGCGAGCGCGACGCCGTCGGCCGACCCCGCCCGCAAGACGCAGCAGAAAATCATGCAGGACACGAAGACCGACAATCAGAAGGCGACGACGCAGCAGCCGAACGCGACGGCCGAGAACGGCGGCGCGTCCGACGACGATGGCCTGCAGCCGGACGAGCGCGGCATCCAGACCGACATCAAGCGCGAGCAGGCGGCGAAGGACAAGCGCGACGTCGTGCTCGACGAAGCCGCACACATCCTCGCCGACGAGATCTCGCTGATCCGCACCGACACGAAGCTCGCTTCTCGCGTGCTGCCGCGCGGTGTCGTGATGCCGGCCGAGGTCGACTGAAGCCGAAGCGTCCGTAAAGCACCGATCGAAGGCCCGGCCAACGCCGGGCCTTTTTTCTTGCGTCGGTTGCCGAACTTCCGTCGCCGGATGAGACTCTGTCATCGCGACGCGCACGGAGAACCGAAATGCTCATCCACCGTCGATTTTGCGCACCGGTCCTCGTCGCGAGCGCGCTCGCGATCTTCGCAACGACCGTTCACGCCGATCCGCCGATCGCGCGCTATTGCGAAGTCGCGATCGACTTCAGCATCGACGGCAAACACGTCGCGGCGCCGAGCGCGATCGTCGCGTTCGGCGAGGAAGCCGAGGTCATGATCGGCAATCCGGACGAGCACGCATGGCGCTTTCGCATCCTTGTCGATGCGCCGGCCGTCGTGCGCCGCGTGAATGTGATCCCGGTCGGCATCGCGCTCGACGAGATCGCCAAGGGCGAGGCCTATGCGAAAGCGTCGCCGCAGCTCAAGGCCGTGCCGGGTCAGCGCGCCGACATCGAGACGATTTTTGGCAACGGCGATGGGCGGCACGCGCACCTCGCGGTCGTTGTGAATCCGCGCGCGGATGCCGACATCGAGGCGCTGCGAAGCAGTTCCGGCGACGACACGCCGGACTGACTCACGTAGGCGCGTATTCGACCGGCAAACGCGCGAGCGCCGCGACGAGCTGCGCCTGTCGCGACATGCCGGTCTTCGCGAGCACGGCTTTCAGCTGAGAGCGCGCCGTTTCGAGGCTGACGCCGCGGTGCTGCGCGTATTCGTCGATCGACCGCCCGGAGACGAGCCAGTTTGTTACCGACGCTTCCGTGCGCGTCAGCCCGAACATCTGCGACAACCAGCGATCGGGAATCGCGTGCGAACGAGTCAACTCGTCCATCGCGAGCAGCACGACGGGCCTGCGCCAGCGCGTTCCACCGCGGCGACGGCGGCAACGGCAGCACGACGGCGCTGACGACGGCTCGCGCTTCGGCGTCGCGTAGCTGCAGCGCCGAGCTCGCGCGGCCGGCGCACGCGATCGCCTTGCGCAGCGCGTCGTTCGATGGCGCATGGCGAAGCAGCAGCGGGAGCGGCATCGACGACTTGAATACGGCGCATTGCGCGAACAGGCGCGTCGGCCATCGCGTTTGCGAGCAGCACATGGCCGTGCGTGTCCAGAATCGCGATGCCGGTGCAGAGCGCATTGATCGCTTCGATGCCGATCGAGCCCGCCTCGGCGATCCTCTGCACGAGGCTGTCGGCGGCTTCGTCGTGCGCGCTCCCCGATAGGTTCACCAGATCACGTCCTGACTGCGCACGGGCGAGCTTCGGCGTGCGTTCTGCACGTTCGTGCTTCACCCGATGAATCCGCCATAGATACGGTATTGGCTGTCGAAGCGGACAGCTGCGTGGCTGCGCCGCATACCCCAAACGGGTGATTGCAACGCACGTCGCGGAGATCACGATCGCGCCTCCTTCTGCCGAGGGCTGCACAATGGAACCCGTATTGCCTGCGCGTCGCTTGCCGTCGCGGTAACGATCCTCAGCGGCGCGACACCGGCGCAATCGACGGTGCCGGCGAACGTGAGCGGCGTGCTCGCCGGTGCGATGGCCGATCTGCCGGGCGCGCCCATACCACCGCACCCGTTCTCGATCCCGGCGCAACCGATCGTCGCGGCATCCTCGGACGGCTACCTGCCATCGTCGTGGGAGGTGACGCCCAAGGGCGAGCTCTCGTTCACGCTGCCGGTCGCCGTACCGCCGGGCCGCGCCGGCATGGCGCCCTCGCTATCGCTGACGTACGCGAGCGGCACCGGCAACGGCATCGCGGGCGTGGGCTGGTCGGTGACGGGCTTCTCGACGATCACGCGCGGCGGGCGCGTGTGGGCGCGCGATGGCGAAACGGACGGTGTCGACTTCAGCGTGCGCGATCGTTTTTATCTGGACGGGCAGGAACTCGTCGGCGTCAACGCAACGCCGTACGGCGGCAACGGCGCCGAATACCGTACCGAGGCCGACACGTTCGTGCGCGTGCACTCGACGAGCGCACAGGCGCTCGATCCGGCGGGTCCGGAGCAATTCACCGTCGAGCTCGGCGATGGTCGCGTGCGCACGTATGCGCCGATCGAGGCGCAGCAGGTCACGTTCGACAACGACAATGCAGGTGTTCGCGCACGGCGCGGTGCGCGTCGGAATGGCGCCTCGTGTCCGAAGCGGATGCGAGCGGCAACACGATCACGTACGAGTACCAGGACACGGCGGGACCGGGCGGTGCGAACGCGAGCGACTACTGGACCGAAAGCGTGCCGTCGAAGATCTTCTACACGGCGAACCTCAGCAACGGCGTGCCGACGCACGGGCTGCAGGATCTGCCGCAGCGGTACGTCGCGTTCGAATACGAGAACCGGCCCGATGCGACGACGAGCTGGCTCGCCGGCGTGCAGCGCCGGCACAGCGTGCGCCTGAAGACGCTGCGCATGTACGCGCCGAACCCGACGGCGACGGCGCTGGTGTGGCAATACAACCTGGCCTACACCATGAGCGGCAGCCAGCGCAGTCTGTTGCAGTCGGTGCAGCGTTGCGAGGCGGCGGGCGGGTGTCTGTGGGCCAAAGAGTTCAGCTACTCGCCGGGCACGAACGGCGTGTTGTTCCAGAGCCAGCCGCTGGTCTCGGCGCCGATCACGAGCTACGACTTCGATCCGGCACCGCTGCACCGGACGGAGAAGTGCCGGCGATGCAGCTGCTCGATCTGAATGGCGATGGCGCGAGCGATCTTCTGTTCGGGCCGGGCATCGGGCATGCTCTGGGAGGAGATCCACTACGCCGACCGCCATACGACCATCTGCTGCCGACCGGCAAGTTCCTTGGCGGCAGCCATAGTCTGTGGCTATCGCAGCGCGATGCGAGCGGCCAGATCCTGCCGTTGAGTCAGGGCCTGAGCCTGGCGCGCGATGAGGAGCCGCTCGCCACGGCGAACTATGGCCACGTGCGACTCGATGAGGCGACCGCGTCGATCTCGACGGCGACGGCAAAGCCGAGCTGGTGGCCGCGATCGACAATCTCGGTGCACACGAATGAATGCGGATCCGAACCTGCCTCCGACTCTACGACTGCAGCTTTGCCGACCTGAAATGGACGGCGTCGGGCTTCGTGCATACGATGCGACGCCGTGCACGCTGCTTGGCGATCACCGACGGGCACGTACAACTTCTATCTGCCGAACGAGTTCCCGACCTTCGCCGACCTCAACGGCGATGGTCTGCCGGATCGGGCGTGGCCGTACAACACGGGCGATTGGGTCGATTCGAACAATCCGAACGACCCAGCGCAGTTGGGAATATGTCGCCGGCCTGGCAGGTGGCGCTGAACGAGACCGGCAAGCCGGGCGCGTTCGGTCCGCCGATGCAGTACGACAAGAACGAAGCGAGTCCGGGCGTCGTGACCGACCTCGACGGCGACGGACGCGCCGAGCTGACGAGCGAAGCGATGAAGACCTCGCTGCATCGACGACGACGGCCAATGGGGCGCCCTCAGTGCCCGACAGCGTGCACATGCCGAGCGACGCGTTCGGACCCGATGGACGGCTACCGCGAGTTCGGCGACTTCAACGGCGACGGCACGGAGGACCTGTTGCGGCTGACGCGCTCCGATCCGAGCGCGGCCGGGTCAGCTGGTGGGTCAGATCTTCTGGAACACCGGGCAAGGGCTTTTACGCCGACAGCCACGTGCATGACGCGTGCCAGTCGACGTGCATCCGGACGTCGCGCAGAACATCGCCGACGCGTTTTGCCGATCCCGGCATCCACGTGACCGACGTCAACAACGACGGCCGCATGGATGTCGTGATCTTCAACAACGATCACACGGACGCGAACCAGCAGCCGGCACCGCAGATCGTCTTCCTGCTGTCGAACGGCGACGGCACGTTCGTCGAGCTCGATCTGCCGATGGGCAAGGCCGGCACGCGCGACGACGTCAAGTACTGGGTGGACAACACGCTGCGGCCGATCAAGTTCTATCCGGATCGGCTGGAGAACGACGAAGCCATAGCTCGTGCTGGACGCGATCGGCAGTTGATCCCGGGCGCACAGGTCGCTGCTGCAGGCCGTGCCGATCGAGACGTACCTCGTCCGCCGGCGGCGACGCCAAGACGCCGGGTCTCGCCGCCGGCTGGAACCTCGCAACGCTCGCCGACACGAACGGCGACGGCGCGATCGACATCATCCGCCACGTCGGCGGCAACGATCCCGCCGGCGGGTTCGAAGTGTTGCAGCAGACGCCGCAGTGGGGCGATGAGCTGATCGCGGTCACCGACGAAGCGACCGCGTGGCCGGCGCTGTCGATCGCGTACGCAAGCGAGTGGTCCGATCGTCCGGAGGTCGACGACAGCTATCAGTGCACGTATCCGCTGAGCTGTCCGAAGAGTGGTCTTGCGCGTCGTGCGTTCGGTGACTTCGCGCGCCGGCGTGACCGATCTCGGCATCAACGCCGATCCGCTGGCGCTCGGCCACACGATCGAATGGTCGTACCGCGATCCGATCGTAAACGTGCAAGGCCTCGGCTTCTTCGGGTTCACCGAGGTGCGCAGCTTCGACACCGCGCCCGAGCACCCGGTCGAGACGATCACGACGTTTGACCTGCGCACTCCGGACGCGAGCGGCAAGTTCTACCCGGGCGTCGGCGTGCCGGCGACGGTGACGGTCGCGCAGCCGATCCTGGCCCCGGGACAGGTCAACCGGCCAGCGCGCCGGCGCGCCTGACGAAGACGACATACGACGTACGAGCTGCGCACGCTCAACGGCGGCGCGAAGCATGCGGTGCTGCCGCAGTCGGTCGCAGGCGAGCGAATGGGAGGAGCCGGTCGCGTTGTCGTGGTCGGGGCAGGGTCCCGATCACTTGCACGTGTCAGGTTACGCCGAGCCCGCGAACCCGCCGATCCACGTCGACACGACCTACACGATCGACGATTACGGCAACGTCGACCGATACGGTCGCGCACACGGCCAAGGGCCTCAAGACCGACGTGCAGACGCCGACCGTCAACGACACGGTCAACTGGCACCTCGGTCTCGTCAGCGAGCAATCGGTGATGACGCTCGAGGGCGCCGAAGAACGCCGTGCCGGTCTGGCGGACGACCGATTACACGTACACGAGCAAGGGCGCAGCTCGACACGATCTCGGTCGAGCCGACGAGCCCGGACCCGAGCCTGCAATCGACGACGACGCTGACCTACGACGACTACGGCTCTGCTGACCGGGTCGACCACCGACGGTCGCCGGCGAGCCCGCGCGCACGCGGCACATCGCCTACGCGAACGGCGTGGCCGGGTGCGCCCGAGGAACACCTCTTTGCGAGCGCAGCCTGGGTCGAGCACGATCAATCCGCAATGCGCCAGCGATTGCCGGCCGGCGGCGTGGCTGCTGACGCAGCCGGCCTACGGTTTACCGATCGCGATGATGGACGTAAACGGCGTCGAGACGGTGCGCACCTACGACGCGCACGGGCGACCGGTCGCCACGCAGACCGATGGCGAGCTCCCGATCGGCGTGACGTATGCGGGCCGCCCGGACGCGTTCGGCGGCATGAACGGTCTTCAGGCCACCGCGACGAGCGGCTTGCAGCAGGTGTTCAAGACGTTCGATGCGCGCGGTGCGGCGTTGCGCACGAGCTTCGCCGGCTTCGACGGGCAGCTCGTCAACACGTTCGCGACCTATGATGTCCTCGGGCGGCAGAGCGCGGTATCGCGGCCGACCGCGGGAGCGCCGAGCGCATGGACGATGCACGCGTACGACAGTCTCGGTCGCGCCGTCGCGACGACGTACCCGGACGGCAGCAAGGCCACGTCGGTCTACAGCCTGCTCGAAACGCGAGCACACCGATCCTGCCGGTCACTACAGCTATCAGCTCTACGACGTCGATGGCCGCCTGATCACGAGCGGATCGCAGCTGCCGCCGGCGCCGGGTTGCGGCGTCTGCCTCGCGCAAGACGTGAAGACGACGTACCAGTACGGCGCGAACGCGCAGGGCCCGATCGACACCGTGCTCGACGATCAGGGCCACGCGACGACGACGCAGTACGATCGACGCGGCGACCGGTGCAGCAGGACGATCCGAGCACCGGCACGACGACAGGTCACCTACAACGGCTTTGGCGAATCCAAGCAAACCGTGCATCGTCGCCACCGGCGACATCGAGACCGAAACCTACGACGATCTCGGCCGCCTCGTGACGAGGACGACAGCGGACGGCCTTACGACCTACACCTGGGACGTCGCGACGAACGGCATCGGCCGGCTCGCCCGCGCGATGAGCCCGGATCAGATCAAGACCGAATACCGCTACGACAGTCTCGGTCGCACGATCGGCCTCGATCAGACCGACGAGACGCTGCACACGTTGAGCCTTGATCTGGGCTACGACGCGCAGACCGGGCGCCTGGCGAGCATCGACTATCCGCAGGCGCCGGGCCAGTCGGCGCGCCTGCGTGTCGGCTACGCCTACAACGGCTATGGGTACCTGACGACGGTGAGCGATGCGACGCCCGGTCAGCCGGGCGTCGTCTGGCAGCAGATCACGGCACGCAACGCCGATCTCGCGCTGACCGATGCGGTGCGCGGCCTCGATCAAGGGGCCGGCGGTGGCGCGATCAGCGATCACCGCGACTACGATCCGCTGATGGGGCGCCTCTGGACGATCAGCGCCGAGCACGCCGGCGCGAACCGGCTCAACGTCAGTTACAACTACGACGCCGAGGGTCTCGTCATGCAGCGCATCACGAGCGATGAGACGGTACAGATCGACGAGACGTTCGATCACGACGCCCTGCATCGCCTGATCCACACGACGCGCAACGGCATGCCGGTGCAGAATGGCCTGCCGTTCTCGGTCAGCACGGACGAGACCTACGACAGCGTCGGCAACCGCATCGACTCGCTGCGCAACGGCCAGCTCATCGAGCACCGCGGCTACGGCAGCAACGGCCAGCAGCCGTATGCGCTGACCGAGCGCGATGTCAGCGATCCTGCGAACCCGAATGCGCCGCCGCAGGCGCAGAAATACCACTACGACGCGCTCGGACGGTCTGCAGCAGGATCCGCATCGCCTGTTGAAGTGGACCGCGTTCGATCTGCCGTCGAGCGTGACCGAGGACGGACAGGTCTGGACGTTCCGCTACGGCGCCGACGGTGCGCGCGTCAAGAAGAGCGGCCCCGACGGCACGACCACGACGTTCGCCGGTCTCTATGAAAAGCACGCGACCGGTCAGACCGTCCAGCACGTGTTCCACGTGATCGGCAGCGACGAGGTGGTCGCCGACGTGACCTACACGGAAGCGGCGAACCCGACGCAGCCCGGCACGAGCGATGTCGCCTATCCGCTGACCGATGGGCTCGGCAGCACCGATGTGATCGTCGACAGGAACGGCACGGCGCGCGAGCAGGACTACTTCGACAGCTGGGGCCTGCGCAGCAACCCCGACGGCACGCCGCTGAAGAACCTGACGCTGTTCCAAAGTCTCCTGAGCGGCGGGTTTACGAGCCAGACGCACGACGACGATCTCGCGCTCGTCAACATGCAAGGCCGCCTGTACGATCCCGCGCTCGGGCGCTTCCTCAGCGCCGATCCGATCGTCGGCAACGCGGCGTTCAGTCAGAGCTGGAATGCGTATAGCTACGTCACAACAGTCCGCTCAACTTTACCGATCCGAGTGGGTTCGATTGTTCGAGCACTACAACGTCCGGCGACGTCGGCAAGACAGTGACGACGGTAACTGTGTGCAACGACGGTGGTTCAGGCCTCGGGAGTGACTCCATCACCGCGGCCGCCAGCGCCATCAACGGCTCACTAGCGTTCATCCAGGATTTGAAAAAGCTCGCGCAGCAGCAGCACGAGATCGATGTGAAGACCGGCCGCGCCCTGCCGGATGGCACGAAGATCCGCACCGCCGACGGCACACCGATCCTGCCGCGAAGGCTCAACAGCCAGCGGGGCAATCGAGAGGAAGACAACTGGGGTTACCCGATCCGCAACGGCAAGGTCATTGGCGCCAATCCAACGGCACGTGGAAAAACGCCGAAGAACACCGACGGGCTTCTGACGCGAAAAGCGGCCGACTTCGCCGTGCGTCTGGGCTGTGGCAGCAAATGCGCATCGGCGGGCGCGCCTACGAACGCCGCCGAAGCCGCGAAATCACCAAAGCAACTGAGCGACGCGCGGATCGCGCGCAATGCGGTGTCGCAGGCATTGGCCGCACGGGCTCTGGTCAAGTTCCTCGGCAAGATTGGCGTCGTCATCGACGAGGGCGTCGATGGAGTCATCGCAAGGCTCACGCCGGATGGGATGAGCACGGATGACGATGACAACAACGTAATGGAATGGCTTGCCCAAAAGCGTGCCCAGCGCGCAAAGATGATCGACGAGGCGCTGCAGCAATACAAAGAAGCATTGAAGCGGTACGAAAGCGCTACGAGTATGCGCGACAGGCGGCTGGATCAAGTGACGGATGCTGCTGCCGATATGGATGCAGCCGACGCCTCGACAATCGGGTACGACCTGATCGAACAGATCTATTCGAACAATCTCACCGAATTCCACAATGCGCAAAACGAGGTTGATCGTGCCGGCACCCGATTGCAATTCGCCCATGACTGGCTGCAGGCGTTGCAGGCGGGCGATGAATGAGCTTCAGCAATCGACAAGCGACAGCGCAATGCGTGATGTCGACGTTGCGCCTACAACCGTTAGCTTCTTCTCGCCTCGTCTGATGGAGCGCCTATGGGTAGCGCTGCTTCAGGAATTCGAGATACGCACGCAATCCTTGTGCCTCGCCGCCGCGCGGGCGGCCCGGCTTCTCGCCATCGTTCCACGAATACACATCGAGATGACACCACGCCTGCGTCTCGGCGACGAAGCGCTCGAGGTACAGCGCCGCCGTGATCGCGCCCGCGTGGCGCGAGCCACCGGCGTTCGTGAAATCGGCGATGTACGAATCGAGCATCGCGAGATACGGCCGCCACAACGGCAACCGCCAGATCGGATCGCGCGTCTCGCGCGCTGCGGCGAGCAAAGCGTCGGCGATATCGTCGCGATTCGCGAATAGCGCCGGCAATTCCGGCCCGAGCGCAACGCGCGCGGCGCCCGTCAGCGTCGCGAAGTCGAGAATCAGATCGGGCTTCTGCTCGGCGGCATACGCGAGCGCATCGCACAGCACGAGCCGGCCTTCGGCGTCGGTGTTGTCGACTTCGACCGTTAGCCCGCCCCGTGTCTTGATGACTTCGCCCGGACGATACGCATTGCCGCCAATCGCATTCTCGACAGCCGGCACGAGCAACGTGAGCCGCACCGGCAGCTTCGCGTGCAGCACGAGCTCGGCGAGCGCGATCGCGTGCGCAGCGCCGCCCATGTCCTTCTTCATCCAGCGCATGCCGTCGGCGGGCTTGATGTCGAGACCGCCGGTGTCGAAACAGACGCCCTTGCCGATCAGCACGAGATGCGGCGCGTCGGCGGCGCCGTACGTCAGCTCAGCGAGACGCGGCGCGCGATGGCTTGCGCGGCCGACGGCGTGGATCGTCGGGAAGTTCGATGCGAGCAAGTCGTCGCCGACCCATTCGCGATAGCTCGCGCCGAAGCGCCCGGCGAGATCGCGCACTTCGCCGGCGAGCTCGACCGGGCCCATGTCCTCGGTCGGCGTGTTGACGAGATCGCGGACGCGAAATGTCGCTTCGACGATAGGCGTCACCGCCTCGATGGTCGCGGCGCTGATCGCAAGACGCGCGGCCTTGCGCGTCGCCTTGCGATAACGCGTGAACTGATAGCTGCCGAGCGCCCAGCCGAGCGCGATGTCGCTCTCGTCCAGAGCAAGGCCGCGCGGATCGAGCGCGTAGTCGGCTTCCGGAAGACGCAGCGGCAGCGACGAGAGTCCGTACAGCGCATCGCGCTTGTCGCAACCGGCGAGCACCGCGGCCGGCGCGCCGTCCTTGCCGGGCACGAGCACGAAACGGCCGGGCTCGCCGGCGAACGCGTGCGCCGCGCACCAGCGCCGCACTTCGGGACCGAAGAGCGCGCAGACCGAATCGAGATTCTCCTTGTCCACTGCGAGCAGCGGCGTCGCGGCATTCGCGTCCGCGGCATCGACCCATGCGTGCATCCGTCGTGTCTCCGGCTAGTAATTCCGAATCGAACGATCAGAACATCCTGTTCATCCGTTCGACACGCCACCTTTGGCCCGCCTTGGCGCTTCAGGCGGCGCGGGCGAGTATCCAGGCAGCGAGCTCGTTCAGATCGGCGATCGTGAGATCGGGCGAAGGCCCATGGGACCACGCGGCGCCGCCGCGGTTCAACCATCCGGTACGAAGGCCGGCGTCGCGCGCGCCGCCGACATCGAGATGCGGATCGTCGCCGACGTGCAGCACGTGCGCCGGCGCGACGCCGAGCGTGTCGCAGGCGGCCTCGAAGATGCGCGCGTGCGGTTTCGCGTAGCCGACTTCGCGCGCGCTGATGCAATGGCGGAAATGCTGGCGCAGGCCAATCCGCTCGAGATCGGCGTTGCCGTTCGAGAGGCTGATGATCGGCATGCGCGCGCAGAGCGCCGTGAGCGCCGGCAGCGCGTCGGCATAGCATTCGACCGCGTTGCGACCGGCGTAGTAGACCTCGAACGCGTCGGCTACGTGCGCGTCGCCGATGCCGCACGCGGCGAACGCGCGTTCGATCGTCAGAAGCCGCTGCGCGGTGAAATCGTGCGCGAGATCGGGCCGCTCACGTTCGATCGCGTCGCGGAGCGCGCGCATTCCGGCGACCGGAAACTTCGCGGCGACTTGCGGATGTTCGGCGCGCAGCCACGCATCGAGCTGTAGCTCCGCATTGCGGATCGCGGGTTCAACCGGCCAGAGCGTGTCGTCGAGGTCGAGCGAAATCGCGAGGATGCGCACGTCGTTCGCGGCGCCGCGGCTGTCAGTTCTTCGCGGGATCGGTCGACGACTTCGCGCCGGCGTTGACGTCGCCGAACGAAGCAGGCTTCTCGGCGGTCTTCGCGGCGGCGTCGACGTTGCCGAAGCTGGCCTTCGGCTCTTGCTTCTTGGCGGGCTTGTCGGTCTTCGCGACGGCGGCCTTCTTCTTCGCGGGCGGCTTCGGCTCGCTCTTCACGGCGGGCTTCGGCTCGGCGCTCGTCGCGGGTTCGGTCTTCGCGGTAGCGACCTCTTTCTCGCTCTTCGCGGCGGCCGCGGCGTCGGCTTCCTTCTTTTCCTGTTTCGCGGCCTCGGCGCGCGCGAGATTCTGGCGGGCGGCCTCGGTGCTCTCGGCCGTCGGCGCGACGCGCGACTTCGATTCGAGCACTGCGCGCGGCGCCGAGACCGGCGTCGGCGGCGGCACGGCCGCGGCGGCCGGTGCCGGCGTCAGGGAAGCGACCGCGGCTGCGGCCGTCGTCGGCTCGCGGTTGAGATGCGCGTCGATGAACGCCGTGCGCGTCGCGTTGCGCGCGATCGCGTCGGTCGCGTCGCTGTACGGCACGAGGCCGTGCTTGCGCAGGATCGTCTTCGCGGTGTCCGAGCTCAGGAACGCGATGAAGCGGTCGATCGCGGGTTGCTTGGGCGAGTCGGCCTTCGCTGCGAGATAGAGCGTGATGTAGAGCGGATAGCTGCCGTCGGTGATCGTGGCCGAAGTCGCGCTGATGCCTTCGATCGCCAGCGCCTTGACGCCCTTGTTGTCGTGGATGCTGGCGAGCGTCGAGAGGCCGATGCCGGCCGGGTCGATCGCGACGCCTTCCTCGAGCTTGGTCGTATTGAGATAGAGGCGCGGGATCGCGACGCGCTGGTCGCCGTTGCGGAACACGAGATCGCGCACGCTGAACTCGACGCCGTCGAGCGGCGCTGCGATGCCGTAGAGGTTGACGTCCTTCGGCTCGCCGCCGACCGCGCTCCAGTTCGTGATGCGGCCGTAATAGAGATCGAAGACCTGGTGCAACGTCAGCGATTGCACCGGGTTCTTCGGATATGCGATCAGCACGGCCGCGTCGAGCGCGACCGGCACGAAGTTGATGCCGGCTTCCTCGGGACGCTTGGTGTATTTCGGGCGCGCGCTGCCGGCGATGTCGGCCGTGCCTTGCGCGACCGCGTCGAGGCCCGACACCGTCGAGAACGGCTGCAACGTGATCTTGCCCTTCTTTTCCTTCGCGTATTCCTTCGCGAGCTCATCCATGATCGTGCGGCCGGTCGCGTGGTCGCCGCGCCAGAGCAATTCATCTTCGGCGGCCGAAGCGGTCGCGACGGTGCCGAGGAAAAGCGCGAGGGAAAGGAGCTGAACGGCGAGGGTTGAACGCTTGAACATGACGAGCCGGCGGGTCGAAAAAACCGGCGCAACCTTAGCACGCGAACGCCGTCGTTGCGCGGACGAGCATGGCAGTCTGCGCACGGGCTACCCGATGCCGTCATTCCCGCGAAAGCGGGAATCCATCGAGGGTTTTCCGAAGCAAAATGGATTCCCGCTTTCGCGGGAATGACGGCAGTGTGACAGCGTTCGCTGCGTGTCCCGGGGTGGCGATGGCGGCGTTACTGCACGCGCAGGAAAAAAGCGCTGTCGCCGCGCACGACCGTGAAGACGAGCTGGCGCGGCGTGGTGCCGATGATGCGCTCGAAATCGGCGGCGTTGTCGATGTCGCGCTGGTTGACGGCGACGATCACGTCACCGCCGCGAAGACCGCTCGTGAACGCCTTGCTCGACTCGGCGATGCGCGCGACGGTGACACCCGTGATGCCGCGCCGGCGCAGGCTCTCGCTCGAATCGACGAACGTCGCACCTGTTAGACGCGCATCGAGTGCGTCGCCTTTCGCGGTGTGGAGCTCCTGCACCTTGAGCGATGCGTTGAGCGTCACGGGTTTCCCTTCGCGGAGGATGCCGACTTGCACCGCGGCGCCGGCCGAGCCGAGGCCTTCGAGGTTGTGCAGCTCCTGATCGCTCGCGACGAGCTTGCCGCCGAGCGAAACGATGACGTCGCCGGGCTTGATGCCGGCCGTTTCCGCGGGCGAGCCGGCGCGGACGCGCGTCACGACCGCGCCGCGCGTGACGTCGGTGAGGCCGAGCATGTGCGCGAGCTCGGGCGTGACGTCCTGCGTATCGACGCCGAGCGCGCCGCGCTTGACCTCGCCGAACTGGATCAGCTGGCGCATGACGTCCATCGCGAGGTTCGACGGAATCGCGAAGCCGATGCCGACGTTGCCGCCCGATGGCGAGAAGATCATCGAATTGATGCCGACCAGCTCACCGCGCAGGTTCACCAGCGGGCCGCCCGAGTTACCGGGGTTGATCGAAGCGTCGGTCTGGATGAAGTTCTGCACGCCCGAGCCGCCGATGCCCATGCGGCCGAGCGCGGAGACGATGCCTTGCGTCACGGTCTGGCCGAGGCCGAACGGCTCGCCGACGGCCACGACGAAATCGCCGACGCGCAGCTTCGATGAATCGGCGATCGTAAGCGCGGTCAACTTCTCGGCCGGGATCTGCAGCACGGCGATGTCGGAGTCGGGATCGGTGCCGAGCACCTTCGCCTTGACCGTGCGGCCGTCGGCGACGGTCACCGAGACATCGTCGGCGCCTTCGACGACGTGGTTGTTGGTCAGCACGTAGCCCTTCGCCGCGTCGACGACGACACCGGAGCCAAGCGACTGCTGCACCTGCTCGCGCGATCCGTTCGGCATGCCGAAGAAGCGGCGGAACATCGGATCGTCGAAGAAGGGGTTCTGCACGCGCACGCGTGTCTTCGAGTTGATGTTGACGACGGCTGGCGTCACGCGCTCGAGCATCGGCGCGAGCGAGGGCAGCGGCTCGCCGTCGATCGCGGGCGGCATCGCCGCACTGGCGCACGGGATGAGACTCGCGAGCGCGAGCATCGAGGCGAGCATCATGGAAGAGCGAACGCGGAAGCGGCTGAAAAAACGCATGCGGAGGATCCTGTCGCAGAGGGGAGATCGAGACATCGCGCGGGCGTTGAGACCGCAAAAATGCGTCGTCGTTTCGCCAGGCGCGCGCAAAATCCTTGCGGGCTCCGCAGGTCCTTTCAAGCGCTGCCGCGGCGTTCGCGAACTGTTACATCAGGCCGCTTTACATCGGCTTCGATCGGGCGTAGGTTACACGCCCACGACATCCACAAGATGTTGTGTTTGGTGGTTAGGCTTTGACCAATCCCTTGGGGTCGTCATTGCAATTGGGGGACGGTCCCACCCATGCGCTCCGGCGCGGTTGAAGACCCGCGATGAGGCTAAACATCAGTTGAAACGTTGCGTCGGAGACCGGTTCGCCGGACGGCGCGGGGTGCCCTTTTTTCCGTGAAAAGCGGTCGAAAGGACGAGGGCTACAGCGAGACGCGGAACCTGGATGGACGCCGCGGCGGGAGGCTAGAAAAAAACATGAGCACAGTGCGCCTTGAGCAGATTGCACGTGGCGCGGCGGAGATTCCGCTGCAGCCCGCTTCGTACGACATCTGGGACAAGAAGTACCGCCTGAAGACGAAGCAGGGCGAGCCGGTCGACGCGACGATCGATCACACCTACCAGCGCGTCGCCAAGGCGCTCTCGGAAGTCGAGACGACGCCCGAGAAGCAGAAATACTGGAACGAGCGTTTCCTCTGGGCGCTGCGCCGCGGGGCGATCCCGGCCGGCCGCATCACGTCCAATGCCGGCGCGCAGGAGCACAAGCCGAAGACGTCGACGATCAACTGCACCGTGTCGGGCACGATCGACGACTCGATGGACAATATTCTGGACAAGGTGCACGAGGCGGGCCTGACGTTGAAGGCCGGCTGCGGCATCGGTTACGAGTTCTCAACACTACGGCCGCGAGGCGCGTACGTGTCGGGTGCGGGTGCATACACGTCGGGCCCGCTGTCGTTCATGGATATCTACGACAAGATGTGCTTCACGGTGTCCTCGGCCGGCGGCCGCCGCGGGGCGCAGATGGGCACGTTCGACGTGAGCCACCCGGACGTCAAGGAATTCATCCGCGCCAAACGCGAGGACGGGCGCTTGCGCCAGTTCAACCTGTCGTTGCTGATCACCGACGGGTTCATGGACGCGGTAGAAACGGATAGCGACTGGCCGCTTGTTTTTCCGATTCATGTCAAGGAAAAGGACGAGGTCGATCTCGCCGACGCCGAAAAAGTCGTCTGGCGCGAATGGTCCGCGCACCGCAACTACATCGTGCGCGACGACGGCCTCGTCGCGTGCAAGATCTACGGCCACATCCGCGCGCGGCACCTCTGGGACATGATCATGGTCTCGACGTACGACTACGCCGAGCCCGGGTTCATCCTGATCGACCGCGTCAACGAGATGAACAACAACTGGTGGTGCGAGAACATCCGCGCGACCAACCCGTGCGGCGAACAACCCTTGCCGCCGTACGGCTCGTGCCTGCTGGGCTCAGTGAACCTGACGACCTTCGTGCGCGATCCGTTCGGCCCGAAGGCGCGCTTCGACTGGGACGAGTACCGCGAGGTCGTCCGCGTCTTCACGCGCATGCTCGACAACGTCGTCGAGATCAATGGCCTCCCGCTCGCGCAGCAGCGCGCCGAGATCACTTCCAAGCGCCGTCACGGCATGGGCTTCCTCGGTCTCGGCTCGACGATCACCATGCTGAAGATGCGCTACGGCGCCGCCGATGCGTGCGAGTTCACCGAAAGCGTTTCGCGCGAGATGGCGCTCGCCGGCTGGGAGGTCGCGCTCTCGCTCGCCAAGGAAAAGGGCCCGGCGCCGATCATGACGCAGGAGTTCGAGGTCACCGGCGAGATGCTGCGCAAGCGCCCCGAGATGGTCAAGGACGGCTACAAGGTCGGCGGCAAGATCCCGGGCCGCGTGCTGCACGCGAAGTACAGCCGCTACATGCAGCGTGTTGCTGAAGTTGCGCCTGAGCTCGTCGCCGATCTCGCCGAGACCGGCGCGCGCTTCACGCACCACAGCTCGATCGCGCCGACCGGCACGATTTCGCTGTCGCTTGCGAACAACGCCTCGAACGGCATCGAGCCTTCGTTCGCGCACCACTACAGCCGCAACGTGCTGCGCGAAGGCCGCAAGACCAAGGAGAAGGTCGAGGTATTCAGCTACGAGCTCCTGGCGTATCGCGAGCTCATCAACGGCAAGGCGATGCCGTTCTCGAACGAGGTCGAAGAGAAGCTCCCCGATTACTTCGTCTCGGCCGACGACATCAGCCCGGCCGAGCACGTCGACATCCAGGCCGCGTCGCAGAAATGGGTCGATTCGTCGATCTCCAAGACCGCGAACGTGCCGACGGATTACCCCTACGAGGACTTCAAGGACATTTACGTTTACGCCCATCGGCAGGGCCTCAAGGGCTGCACGACGTTCCGCTTCAATCCGGCCGCTTTCCAGGGCGTCCTGGTCAAGGAGCACGATCTGGAGAACACGACCTACCGCTTCGAGCTCGAAGACGGATCGGTGGTCGAGGCGAAGGGCAACGAAGAGATCGAATACGACGGCGAGACGCACACCGCCGCGAACCTGTTCGATGCGCTCAAAGAAGGCTACTACGGCAAATTCTGAGTATGCTTAGCGCCGTGGTATGCCGCCGACGCACATGCGGCCGGTCTGCAGCCATCGAAGTCGTATAGCGATCTCTCACGTCCAGTCCAGATAAACCGGAGAGGGGAACCTACCATGCAGAACCAAGGCAGTTTCGGCGACTCGTTCGACAACATGAAGGAAGGCGCGGCGCAGATCGGCGGCGCAGTTGCCGATGCCGCGAGCGCCGTCGCCTCGTCGGTCGGCAGCGCCGCATCGGATGCGAAGGCCGCCGTCGCGAACACCGCACAGAAGGTCGCCAAGAAGGCGGCGAAGGCGCGCAAGCAGGCCGCGCGCACCGTGCGCACCGTTGTCGCGAAGGCGAAGAGCGCCGTGACGAAGAAGCCGGCCGTGAAGAAGGCAGCTGCGAAGAAGGCAGCTGTGAAGAAGGCGGCGAAGAAGGCAGCGAAGAAAGTCGTCAGGAAGGCCAAGGCCGCGAAGAAAGCCGTCAAGAAGGCTGCGAAGAAGGGTTCGCGCAAGGTCGCGGCCAAGAAGGGCGCGATGAAGCGTGGCGCGAAGAAGGTCGCGCGCAAGGCTGCCGCGAAGAAGGGCGCCGTGAAGCGCAGCGTCAAGAAGGTCGCGCGCAAGGCGAAGAAGGCCACGCGTCGCAGGAAATAGTAGGAATCACCGCCGGCCGGCCGCGGCGCCGGTCGGCGGTGAAACACCCTGATCGCCGCGCGGGAGACAATCATGGCGATCAGACGCACCACGATGTACTCGACCGGCGGCAAGAAGCTCTATGCCGTGCGCGCTGCCGACGGCACGTTCAAGGACATCCAGACCTACGAACGCGCGCATCGCGCCGACATGGCGCACAAGAGCGCCGCGGAAAAAGCCACCGCCCGCAAGAAGGCCGCGAAGAAGAAGTCGCCGGCGAAGAAGGCCGCCAAGAAGGCCGTCAGGAAGGCGACGAAGAAAGTCGCGCGAAAGCGCACCGCCAAGAAAACCGTTCGTCGGAAATGATCAGCCCTGCGTGATCGGCCCGACGTGATCGACTTGCAGTGATCCACCGCTTGCGTCCAACGCCAACGCACCGCATCTAGAGATGTGGAGCGACGGCACGTCATTTGCCACGCTCGAAAAGATTCGAAGGAGTTCGAAGAACACCATGGCCATGAAGATCGGCAAGAAGATCAAGGGCTACAGCGTCCTGAAGCCGGAAGAGAAGACCAAGCTCGTCCCCGCCGAGGAAGCGCCGATGAGCGCGCCCGCGGTCGTCACGGCCGAAGTGATCCAGATGCACGAGAAGGTCGAGCGTCCCGACACGCTGATCGGCGCGACCTACAAGATCAAGAGCCCGCTGTTCGAGCATGCGCTGTACGTGACGATCAACGACATCGTGCTGAACCAGGACACGGAATATGAGCTCCGCCGTCCGTTCGAGATCTTCGTCAACTCCAAGAACATGGACCACTTCCAGTGGATCGTGGCCCTGACGCGCATCATGAGCGCGGTGTTCCGCAAGGGCGGCGACGTCACGTTCCTCGTCGAGGAGCTGAAGGCCGTGTTCGATCCGCGCGGCGGCTACTTCAAGGCCGGCGGCGTCTATATGCCGAGCATCGTCGCCGAGCTCGGCGCCGTGATCGAGACGCACATGAAGGCGATCGGGTTGCTGCACGATCCCGAGATGTCGCCCGAGCAGCGCGTGCTGATCGCGGAGAAGCGCGCGGCCTACGAGTCACGTCTAAAAAAAAACCGTGACGTGACCGAAGCGCCGGCCGCAGAGCCGGTGTTCTCGAGCGACATGGCCGGCCCCGGCGGTGAATCGGCCCGCAAGGAATCGACGGAATCGAGCGCGTTCCCGCCCGGCGCGACGATGTGCAGCAAGTGCAGCACGAGCGCGGTGATCCTGATGGATGGGTGTGCTACGTGCTTGAATTGCGGGTATTCGAAGTGTGGGTGAGCAATAGACGCCGACTCGCTGCTGCCGAGCAAGATGATTGAGGTGATTCGTGGCGTCCTCGTTCGATATCCAATTCGAGTGGGACCCACGGAAGGCTCAAACGAACCGATCCAAGCACGGCGTCAGTTTCGAGAATGCCGCGACGGTTTTTGCCGATCGCGATCATTTGACGATGCACGACGCCGTCCATAGTGCCGCCGACGACCGCTGGGTCACACTCGGCGTCGAGAGCGGTGGTAAGCTGATTGTCGTCGTCCACACGTGGGAAGACGTTTCGCGCGACGAAGCACGGGTCCGCATCATCTCCGCCAGGGCGGCCACTGCGCGCGAAAGGGCGCAATACAAGACCTCCAGATGAAACGCGAATACGATTTCTCTCAAGCAGAACGCGGCAAGTTCTTCCGGACGAATGCGGCGCTGCGTACCCCCGTGTACCTTGACCGCAAGGTCCAGCGTTATCTCGCCGAGCGCGCCAAATCCAAAGGCGTCGAGGTCACCGATCTGGTGAACCAGATGCTCAAGCGCGACATCGAGATGGTCAAGAGCGTTCGATAGTCGCGTAAGCGCATTCGCTAATGCGCGTCGAACCCCGCCGAAACAAGTCTTCGCAAGGCGCACCCGACGCCGGATCGGGACGGTTGTCGTGCGAAATTCGGATAGGCCTCGCATTGGGGTGGGCCTACGCCCCTATGGAGAAGTGATGATTGCCAGAAGGATCTGGCCCGGTTCGACGAGCACGAGAAAGCGTGCGCCGCGCACGAAGCCGACACGTTCAAGCCACGCGCCTCTCAGTCGAATTTGCGGAACGCTGCGTTTCGCAACGCGTTGACCGGATTGCTGCATCGATGACGAGACGACACGCGTCTCGCGCGGCGCGCGGATGCGCCAGGGCAGGCCTGTTGCGGGATTGACGCTGTTCGATGCGGGCGACGTCTTGCGTGCCATCGGCGACTCCTCGAGAAGTCACCAAAGTCAACCGCGGAGGTGACGAGCCGCGCGAGGTGACAGACCGGCACGAAGCAACCGGCAAGCTCCGAAGAGCTTCCCCGCGCGACTCGCCGCAGACCGGCGCGAGTGCGCAAACGCAACGTCTGCGGCAAGCCGAAGAACGCGCGTGTTGCTTCGTGTAGGGGCTGTCATTCCCCGTGTCGCGATTGAGCGACGTCGAAAGTCTAGAGGAAACACGCGTCGCTGCGAAACGGCGAAAATCGCGCAGGGCGTCACATGGGAATCCGGCTCACGCGACGCTAATGCGCGTCGAACCCTGCTCCAAACAAATCGTCGCAAGTCACACCGGCTGACGGATCAGCCCACCACGGCGTATGCCCCGTCGCCACGTTCCAGCCCGCGTCATTCCCGCCCGGCGAAACATCGAGCGGATTCGGGCAGAGGTGCGACTGGTTCGCCCACAACGACGCCGGCGCCGCGGGCACGGGACCACTGAGCCGATTGTTCCCGAAGTAGACCTGCAGCACGCCGGACGGGAGCTCGGGGATCGCGCCGGTGAGCATGTTCTCGGACACGAAGAACATGCGCAGCGCGGACAGCGCCGCGAGCGGTGGTATCGATCCGCTGAGGTGATTGCGATTCACGTAGAAATATTTCAGCGAATCGAGCCCTGAAAGATCGGGAATCGATCCCGTGAGCGCATTGCCGAGCACGTTGAAGTTGACCAGCGCGTGGTGATCGCGCAATTCGGGAATCGAGCCGCTCAGCTGATTCGCGCGCACGTCGAAAGCGCGGAGCGCATCGAGTCCGTCGAGGCTCGGAATCGCGCCCGTCAGCTGGTTGTCGCTCGCGAGAAACGCTTCGAGCGTCGTGAGGCTTGCGAGGCCCGGAATCGAGCCGCTGAAATGATTGGCGGATACCGAAAACGACTGCAGCGACACGAGCGTGTCGAGGTCCGGCAGCGTGCCGGCGAGCTCGTTGTTGGCGACATCGAACGATTCGAGCGCGGTCAGCGATGCCAGCGGCGGCAGCGATCCCATTAGATGGTTCGCGCTGAGATTGATGCCAACGACATGCGTCTTGTCGCGGTTGCACTGGACGCCGTACCAGCCGTCCCCGGGTGTGCCCGTGTAGCACTCGGTGCCTGGCGGCGCGAACGTCGGCGACTCCAGCGGGCACGGGTTGGTCGTGCACCAGTCGTCATTGATCGCCCACGTGCCGCCGTGCGTCGCTTCGTAAATCGCGATCAGCGCCTGTCGCTCGGAATCCGGGATCGCCGCCGTCGACGAAGGCGCATGAAGCCACGCGGTCGCCACTGCCAGCCACACGACGCTCCGCAGCGCCCGAAACGCGCCGTGTTCGGCCCGCACCCACCGCATCATGAATCCCCCATTCCTGGGGACAAGATTAGCACCGGGATGGCGACCCTCGCGTCGACCCGCCGTGAGGGTTTGATCGTCTCCCGCAGCTATTCCGCTTCGAACCCCACGCGCAGCAGATCGTCGCATGCCGCACCCGGCGCCGGATCGGCCCACCACGGCGTGTGCCCGGTCGCGACGTTCCAGTCCGCATCGTTTCGGTCGGACGCGGGATCGAGCGGATTCGGGCATAGCCGCGACAGGTCCGCCCACAAGGACGACGGTGCCTGAGGCACGGCGCCGCTCAGGCGATTGTTGCCAACGTCGATTCGCAGCAGCCCGGGCGGCAGCTCTGGAATCGTGCCGGTCAGCATGTTGCCGGAGACGAAGAACTGTCGCAGCCCGGTCAGCGCCGCCAGCGGCGGAATCGAACCTTCCAGTTGATTTTGCTCGGCGAAGAAATAGGCCAGCGCATCGAGCCCCGATAGATCGGGAATCGATCCGGTCAGCGCATTGCGGTCGACGACGAAGTTGACGAGCGCGACGTGACCGGTGAGCTCGGGAATCGTGCCGGTCAGCTCGTTACCGCCCGCATCGAATGACGTCAGCGCGTCGAGCCCATCGAGGCTCGGGAGCGATCCGGTCAGCTGGTTGTCGCAGACGAGAAAGGCCTCGAGCGCGGAAAAGCCTGCGAGACTCGGAATCGATCCGCTGAAGCGATTGGCCGACGCTGCAAACGTGCGCAGCTCCGCCAGCGCATCGATATCGGGCAGCGTGCCCGAGAGCTCGTTGTTGCTGACCATGAAATCCTGAAGCGCCGCGAATGCCGCGATCGACGGCAGCGAGCCGGTCAGATGATTTGCGCTGAGATTGATGCCGACGACGTGCGCCCGCTCTTGATCGCAAACGACGCCGTACCAGCCGCTGCCGGGTGTTCCCGAATAGCATTCGCTGCCGGGCGGCGCGAACGTCGGCGCTTCCAGCGGGCACGGCGACGTCGCGCACCAGTTCGTATTGGCCACCCACGTGCCGCCGTGGGTTGCCTCATAGATCGCAATCAGGGCCTGGCGTTCGGAGTCCGGTATCGCGGCGGCCGACGGCGACGCGTGCAGGCAAACGGTCGCGAGCGCGATCCAGACCGCGCCACGCTGCGCCCACGACGAGCAGCCTTCCAGTGACGATATCCCCATGCGTGACTACCTGTTGAAGCGTATGAGTTAGCATCGATGCCCCGCTGCAACCGGTATAGGGAGAACCGATGACGATCCTTGTGCGAATTTCCGCTCTGCGCGTCGTTGATGGTCGCGAGCACGGACTGCATCGCCGATGAACTTCCGTCCGGCGCGCCGCAAACAGTCAGGATCGTGTCGGCCGCTGTCGTTGCGGAAGGCGCCGCCGGCGACCGGCAGTCGACGTTCACGCTCGTGCAATCCGAGCACGGCAAGTGCTACGCGATCGCGCCGCCGGGCGGCGAGGGCATCGTCGCCGGCGAGAGCTACGTCGTGGTTGCGGCAGCCAGCGTTGACGATGCGCTGAGGCAACGCCTCGCAACCGATCACCCCGGCTGCATGCTCGTCGACGTCGTTGCGCGCGCAGTGAAACCCTGAACGGGCTCAGCCGCGGCGCGTCTTCTTCGCGGCCTTGCGCTTCGTGGTGCGCGGCTTCTCGCCGCTCTCGATCGCGTAAGCCTTCATGATCGACGGGATCAGCCCGGGAAAGCGCTGCTCGATTTCCGGGCAGCGCGACGTGTTGCGCATCTCGACGCCCTGCCGTTCGCTGCGGATCAGCCCGACTCGCGCAGCGCCTTGAAGTGCACCGACAGCGTCGACTTCGGGATGCGCGGTCGATCAGCTTGCGACAGGCCGAGCACGTCGCAGCCCGACGCCCCGCGATGGCCGCGTAGATCGTGACGCGGGTGGGGTCGGACAGGGCGTGCAGGATCCCCTCGACCGTGACGTCCTCGATCGCCGGGTGGAACAGCGGCTTCATGTCCCCATTCTACAGGGCTTGACATCTCGTCCAATAGTTCATAAATTGTGAACCATTGAACCGATGGCCGGGCCGCCTCCCGAACTGATTCCGCCGCCTCGAATCCACAGGACAGACATGAGCAGGCTCACCGGCAAGGTCGCGGTCGTCACCGGCGCGTCGAAGGGCATCGGCGCCGCCATCGCCAAGCAGCTCGCCGCCGAGGGCGCGTCGGTCGTCGTCAACTACGCGTCGAGCAAGGCGGGCGCCGACACGCGTCGTCGCCGAGATCGCCGAGGCCGGCGGCAAGGCCGTCGCCGTCGCAGGGCGACGTCTCGAAGGCGGCGACAGCGAAGGGCATCGTCGACGCCGCGATCAAGAAGCTTCGGCCGCCTCGACATCCTGGTCAACAACTCCGGCGTCTACGAGTTCGCGCCGATCGAGGCGATCACCGAGGAGCACTTCCACAAGCAGTTCAACATCAACGTGCTCGGCCTGCTGCTCACGACGCAGGCGGCCGTCAAGCACCTCGGCGAAGGCGGCAGCATCATCAACATCGGCTCGGTCGTCACGCCGCTCACGCCGCCGCACAGCGCGGTCTACACCGCGCACCAAGGGCGCGGTCGACGCCATCACCGGCGTGCTCGCCAAGGAGCTCGGGCCGCGCAAGATCCGCGTCAACTCGATCAACCCCGGCATGGTCGAAACCGAAGGCACGCACACGGCCGGCTTCATCGGCTCCGACTTCGAGACAGGCGCTCGTCGCGCAGGTCGCCGCTCGGCCGCATCGGCCAGCCGAACGACATCGCGATCGATCGCGCGCTTCCTCGCATCCGACGACTCGGGCTGGCTCACCGGCGAGCACCTCCTCGCCAGCGGCGGCATGCGCTGACCTTACGCGCGATTCCCCGCCGGCCGCGCCTTGCGGCCGGCGTTCTTTTGCTCAGCGCGTGCGCTCGTCGCGCCCGTCGAACGATGTCGTCCAGGTCTTTCCGCTGTCATCGGACGTCTCCCAAAGCTGACGCACGGTCGCGTCCTTGTTCGGCGTCCACGTGATCCGGTCGACGTGCGCATCGGCCCTCGGCGAGCGCAGCACCATGCGCTCGCCGTCGAACGTGCCTTCGAGATGCAGCACGCCGCCTTGTTTGTCGACCCAGAACTGCTGCCACGTCTTCGTGCGCGCGTCGTACGCGTTGTAGCTCGTGCCGTGCCCGCCGCCGGCGCCGTCCCAGTGCTCGGCGAGCGCGCAACCGCCGAGGATCGGCTCGATGCGGTTGTAACCTGCAACCTTTCCTGCGGCATCGACGACGTTCCAGTCGCCGATCCAGAAATCGAACTGATGCGACTCCTTCGCGGCGCATGGATCGGCTTTCGCAAGCGCAGCGGGCGCGTTGTCGGCGTTCGCGAGAACCGGCAGCAACACGAGCGGAACGAGAGCGGCGAGGCGGCGCATCGGAGATCTCCGGGGCTTCGACGACGCCCACGTTAGCGCGGCGAGCACCTTGTCGAAGGCGCCGTCCGTCGGGTTCGGCGCGAAGGCGGCACGGCCCGGCGCGTCAGTCGAAGCCGTTTGCGAACAGGACGTCGCTCGTCGTCACGTTCATGTTGTCGGCCATGAAGACCGGCCGCCAGTCGCCGCCGGTCGGCGGCGGTGATTCGTAGTGGATCACGACATTGTCGAACGGCGCCGTGGTCGCGATTGCGAGCGTTCCCGTCGGCCAGGTGCCGGGCGCCGGCGCCGTCGCTGTCGCCGTGCCGACGAACGTGACGCCGAGATAAGCGGTGATGCGCATGGTTGCCGACGAGTCACACGCGTACTCCTCCGGCGCGTAGAGGATCGAGACACCCTGCACGGGCGAGGAGAACGTGACGAGCAAATCAGCCGCGAAGACGCTGCTCGGATAGATCGCATACCCCGAGAACCCGGCCGGCGTGAAGCCGAGCACGTCCGCGGTCTGGATCGAGAAGCCTTCGCCCGTCGCAGAGAGATGCGCAGTCAGCGGTCCAGCCGTGATGTCGAGCGGCAACGGCGCGTGCAAGGGCGCATTGTCGAAATCGAACAGGACCGTATCTGCGTCGGCGATTGTCGCCGCCGACAATGCCGCGACGAGCAGGCCAATCGTCTGGCCGATTCTCCAGCGCATGGAATGCCTCGCGATGCCGGGATCAGGGTGCGACTCCGACCGGATGACTCGGCTGCGCCGAACCGTCCACGATCCGAACTGCAAGACCAGCATGCGCGGGCGCGGCGCGCATCGCGTTGATCTGCATCAATCCGGGAGCGTGCGGATGCAACGCCTCCTGCGCTGTCCCGCGCCGGCCTAGACTTTCCGCATTGCGCGATCGAGGCTCCACGGCCCGGCGCCCGCGGCCGAGAAGTACAGGAACACGAAGCAGTAGAACACCGCTGCTTCGCCGCCGTTCTGCACGGTCCAGAAGCCTTGCGGCGCGTGCGCCATGAAATACGCGAACGCCATCTCGCCCGACAGGATGAACGCGACCGGCCGCGTGAAGAGCCCGAGCAGGATCAACGCGCCGCCGAAGAACTCGAGCACGCCCGCAAGCCCCATCAGCGACATCAGCTCGACCTTGTGATCGCCCGCGCCCGGATACCCGAACAGCTTCATCGCGCCGTGCTGCATGAACAGGAAGGCGACGACGATGCGCAGGACGCTGAGTAGCGCCGGCGACCATTTCGACCAGAACGTGCTCACATCGGACATCGCGTTTCTCCGTTGACGTCGAGGACTTCGGATGGCTTCGGCGATCCCATGTACAGGCCGCTCGCGTCGTTGTCATGTTGCGGTGCGATCAGGTTAAGGCGCGATTCGGCTCGCAACCGCTGCAATCGCCCGCCTGATGCAGCGCGTGCACGAGGCAACGGCGACAACCCGATCGGCACGCTGGCTATGGATGGCGGCGGCCGGGATCGCCGCGCTCTACGTCGGCAGCACGCTGCTGACGCCGCTCTACCCGTTGTACGAGCGGCGCTTCGGCTTCAGCGAGCTCGGCGTTACCGAGATCTATGCGATCTACGTGCTCGGCAATCTCGCGGTGCTGTTCTTCTTCGGACGCCTATCCGACCAGATCGGGCGGCGGCCTGTCGCACTGATCGCGCTCGCGATCACGATCGTAAGCGCGCTGTGCTTTCTCGTCGCGAGCGGCGAGGCGTGGCTCTTTCCGGCGCGCGTGCTGAACGGATTTGCCGCGGGGCTCGGCGCCGGCACGATCACGGCATGGATCGCCGAGCTCGAGCCGCAGCGGCGATCGCGCTCGCGCCGCAGCGTTCGCGAGCGCCGGCAATCTCGCCGGGCTCGCGCTCGGCGCGCTCGGCGCGGGCCTGCTCGCGCGTTTCGCGCCGTGGCCGCTGCGGCTTTCGTTCGTCTGCTTCATCGGCGTGCTCGCCGCCGTCATCGCGATGCTCGTGCGCGCGCCGGAGACGATCGGGAAGCCGATCCGTTCGATGCGCGCGCTCTCGCTGAAGCCGCGCATCGGCGTGCCGAGCGGCATCCGCGTGCAGTTCATCGCGCCGGCCGCGATGGCATTCATCGCGTTCGCGCTCGGCGGGTTTTACGCGGCGCTCGCGCCGGGGCTGCTGATCAGGCAGCTTGGCGAGAGTGATGTCGCAGTGATCGGCGGCATCGTCGCGCTTTTCTTCGTGTCGGCGTCGGTGACCGTCGTGGCGACGCGCTCGCTTGCGAATCGGCCGGCGCTGTTCGCGGCTTCGGCGCTGGTCTGGGCAGGGCTCGCGCTGCTGCTCGCCGCGGATGCGCTGCGCTCGATGGCGCTCGTCGTCGCGGCATCGATCGTCGGCGGCGCGGCAATGGCCCTTGCGTACCGATCGAGCCTCGGCATCGTCAATGCGATCGCGCCCGAAGATCGCCGCGCGGAGCTCGTTTCGAGCTATCTGCTCGTCTGCTATAGCGCGAACGCGCTTCCGGTCATCGGCGTCGGCCTGATCACGGGCGCGATCGGCGCGACGAACGCGCATCGCGCGCTCGCGGCCGTGCTCGCGGCGCTCGCGCTCGTCGCGTGCGTGATCGGCGCACGCGAGCTGCCGCGCGAATGAATCGAAAGGAGATCGCCATGCACATCGAAGGCTCGTGCCACTGCCGCCGCGTGCGTTTCTCGTGCGACGCGTACGCGCCGGTGCCGTATCAGCGTTGCTACTGCTCGATCTGCCGCAAGACGGCGGGTGGCGGCGGTTACGCGATCAATCTCGGCGCGTGGAAGAAGACACTCGCAGTGGTCGGGCGCGAGCACGTCGGCGTCTATCGCGCGCGGATCGAGGAGGACGGCCAGCGTTACACGTCGACGGGCCGGCGCCACTTCTGCAAGCACTGCGGTTCGGCGCTCTGGCTTTACGATCCCGAATGGCCCGAGCTCGTGCATCCGTTCGCGTCGGCGATCGACACGCCGTTGCCGAAACCGCCCGAGCGCGTGCACATCTGCCTTAAGTTCAAGGCGCCCTGGTGCGAGCCGCGGCGCGGCAAGAACGATCCGCACTACGAGAAGTTCTCGAAGGAATCGCTCGAGGACTGGCATCGCCGTCATGGCCTCCTCGGAGGCGACTCATAACGGCGCTTCGTCGGCCAGCCCCTCGCCGCTGATATCGGCGGACGTCTCGTCCGCGGCCTCGCGCGCCCGCCCGCAGGCGAGCGCGAGCGTCAATGCCAGGATCGGCACGAGCACGCCGACGGCGATCAGCACGAAGTTCGGCATGGCGGCCTTTCGAGCATGGGACGACTCTCGCACCCGATGTCCTGAGATGCATGCCGAAAGCATTCCGTTTCGGCTATCGGCGCATGAGCGGACGGTGCGATCACGGCTTCCGGCCGGCGCGAGGCGTGCTCGCGTCGTCGCAGGGCGTGCAGCGCGCGGGAACCCGGTTCCGCCCGCGCGGTCATCAGACGTTCATCCACCGGAGCCTGAACGATGTCGAAGACGTGCTTGATGGTTGGCCTGATCGTCGCAGCCGGTCCCGCATTTGCCGCGGATGCGCCGGAGACCCAGCGCAGCGTCGAAGGCGTGCGCGCGGTCGAGGCGCACTGGCAGAAGGCGTTCCTCGGCGGCGATGCAGCCTATCTCGAGACGCTGCTTGATCCTGCGTACGTATCGGTTGGCCACGCCGGCAACGCGCGGCCGAAGGCCGAAATCATCGCGCTTGCGAAGAAGGTCGCCGAGAAGAAGATGGCGCCGCAGCCGCCCGATCATCCGGCGACGATCGTCGTGCGGGACAACGCGGCCGTTGTGACCGACTCGGCCAGCGGCGATACGTCGGTCGACGTGTTCTATTACGCCGACGGCCGCTGGCACGCGTGGTATTCGCAGCACACGCCCGTCCAACCGCCAAAATAGCTGCACCGTTGGTACCTCGCGTCGCAGCAGCCTCAGCTGTAACGCTCGGCGTGCGCACGTGACCGACTCGCTCGCCGTCTTGGCCTTGTGGTAGCTTTTTCCATCAACAGGTGGAATCGCAAGACCAGAGAGGTTTTCCCCGTGGCCGTGTCGACGAAGTCACTGCGCGCGCTGACTGCCGCGAAGTCGAGCTCCGAAATTGAGCCCTTGAAGGCGCTGCTGCGCGCGATGCGCGCGGTCGGCGCCGGCGACTTTTCGGTCGCGTTGCCCGGACATTGGGATGGCATCGCGGGCAAGCTCGCAGACAGCTTCAATGAGATCGTGGACCATAACCGCCGGCTCGCCGAGGGCCTCAGCCGTGCGGGCGAGCAGGTCGGCCGCAAGGGCCGCACGCGCCAGCGTCTGCCGCCGGCCGACCGGCGCGGCACATGGGCCGAGATGGAACGATCGGTCAATAGCCTCATCGACGATCTGATCCGGCCGGTCGAGACGATCACCGATGCGATGGCGGGCGTTGCGAAGGGCGATCTGACGCGTTCCGTGCCGCTCGAGGCGGACGGCCGTCCGCTGCAAGGCGAGTTCCTGCGCTCGGCGACGCTGGTCAATCGCATGCTCGAGCAGATGACCGAGTTCTCGTCCGAGGTGACGCGCGTCGCGCGCGAAGTCGGCACCGAGGGCAAGCTCGGCGGCCAGGCGAAAGTGAAGGGCGTGTCCGGCGTCTGGAAAGAGCTCACCGATTCGGTGAACCAGATGGCGTCGAACCTGACGGCGCAGATGCGCAACATCGCCGAGGTGACGATCGCGGTCGCGAACGGCGATCTTTCGCGCAAGATCACGGTCGACGTGCGCGGCGAAATCCTGCAGCTGAAAGAGGCCATCAACACGATGGTCGATCAGCTCCGCGGCTTCGCGTCGGAAGTGACGCGCGTCGCGCGCGAGGTCGGTACCGAAGGAAAGCTCGGCGGCCAGGCGATCGTGCCCGGCGTCGCCGGCACGTGGAAGGACCTGACCGACTCGGTCAACGCGATGGCGTCGAACCTGACGTCGCAGGTGCGCAACATCGCCGAAGTGACGACCGCGGTCGCGAAGGGCGATCTCTCGCGCAAGATCACGGTCGACGTGCGCGGCGAAATCCTCGCGCTGAAAGACACCATCAACACGATGGTCGATCAGCTCAACGGCTTCGCGGCCGAAGTGACGCGCGTCGCGCGCGAGGTCGGCACGGAAGGCAAGCTCGGCGGCCAGGCCGAAGTGCCGGACGTCGCGGGCACGTGGAAGGATCTGACCGACCACGTCAACTCGATGGCGTCGAACCTGACGTCGCAGGTGCGCAACATCGCGGAAGTCACGACCGCGGTCGCGAAGGGCGATCTCTCGCGCAAGATCACGGTCGACGTGCGCGGCGAGATCCTTGAGCTCAAGAACACGATCAACACGATGGTCGACCAGCTGAACTCGTTCGCGGCCGAAGTCACGCGCGTCGCGCGCGAGGTCGGCACGGACGGACGTCTCGGCGGTCAGGCCATCGTGCCGGGTGTCGCGGGCACGTGGTCGGACCTCACCGACTCCGTGAACTGCGATGGCGTCGAACCTGACGTCGCAGGTGCGCAACATCGCGGAAGTGACGACCGCGGTCGCGAAGGGCGATCTTTCGCGCAAGGTCACGGTCGACGTGCGCGGCGAAATCCTCGCGCTGAAGGACACCGTCAACACGATGGTGGATCAGCTCAACGGCTTCGCGGCGGAAGTGACGCGCGTCGCGCGCGAAGTCGGTACCGAAGGAAAACTCGGCGGCCAGGCCGAAGTGCCCGGCGTCGCGGGCACGTGGAAGGACCTGACCGACAACGTCAACTCGATGGCGTCGAACCTGACCTCGCAGGTGCGCAACATCGCGGAGGTCACGACCGCGGTCGCGAAAGGCGATCTCTCGCGCAAGATCACGGTCGACGTGCGCGGCGAAATCCTCGAGCTCAAGAACACGATCAACACGATGGTCGATCAGCTCAACGGCTTCGCGGCGGAAGTGACGCGCGTCGCGCGCGAAGTCGGCACCGAAGGCAAGCTCGGTGGTCAGGCCGAAGTGCCCGGCGTTGCGGGCACGTGGAAGGACCTGACCGACAACGTCAACTCGATGGCGACGAACCTGACGACGCAGGTGCGCAACATCGCCGAAGTCGCGACGTCGGTCGCGCGCGGCGATCTCTCGCGCAAGATCGCGGTCGATGCGCAGGGCGAGATCCTGCAGCTAAAAGACACGCTGAACACGATGGTCGATCAGCTGAACGGCTTCGCGGCCGAAGTCACGCGCGTCGCGCGCGAGGTCGGCACTGAAGGCAAGCTCGGCGGACAGGCGCGCGTGCCGGGTGTCGCGGGCACCTGGAAGGACCTGACCGACAACGTCAACTCGATGGCGTCGAACCTGACGACGCAGGTGCGCGGCATCGCGAAAGTCGTGACCGCAGTCGCGACCGGCGACTTGCACAAGAAGCTGACCGTCGAAGCGAAGGGCGAGATCGCCGAGCTCGCCGACACGATCAACGGCATGACCGAGACGCTCGCGATCTTCGCCGATCAGGTGACGACGGTCGCGCGCGAGGTCGGCGTCGAAGGCCGCCTCGGCGGTCAGGCCAACGTGCCGGGCACCGCCGGCATCTGGAAGGACCTGACCGCGAACGTGAATCAGCTCGCCGCGAACCTGACGACGCAGGTGCGCGCGATCGCCGAGGTCGCGACCGCGGTGACGCAGGGCGACCTGACGCGATCGATCCAGGTCGACGTGCGCGGCGAGGTCGCCGACCTCAAAGACAACATCAACGCGATGATCAACACGCTCCGCGCGACGACGGAAACCTCGCGCGAGCAGGACTGGCTGAAGACGAACCTCGCGAAGTTCTCCGGCATGATGCAGGGCCAGCGCGACCTGATCACGCTCGGCAGCATGCTGCTCTCGGAGCTCGCGCCGCTCGTCAACGCGCAACAGGGCCTCATCTACGTTGTCGAGACCGACGAGAACGAGACGCGGCCGCGCCTGCGCAAGCTCGCCGGCTACGCCGATCCCTTCGGCAGTGCGTCCGATGCGACGCTCGAGTTCGGACAGGGGCTCATCGGCCAGTGCGCAGCGCAAGCGCAGATGATCCTCATCGACGACATCTCGCCGGACGTCGGCCAGATCCAGTCGGGCCTGCTGCGGCTGATGCCGCGCAGCGTCATCGTGCTGCCGGTCCTGTTCGAGAACGAGGTCAAGGCGGTCATCGAAATCGCTTCGCTCAGCGAGTTCACGGCATCGCGGCGCGCGTTCCTGGAACAGCTATCGGGTTCCATCGGCCTCGTGCTCAATACGATCGAAGCCTCGATGCGCACCGAGAGCCTCCTCGCGCAGTCGCAGCAGCTCGCGGCGGAATTGCAGTCGCAGCAGAAGGAGCTGCAGCAGACGAACGAGGAAATCGCGCTCAAGGCCGCGCTTCTCGCCGAGCAGAAGGCCGAGGTCGAGACGAAGAACCAGCAGATCGAGCAGGCGCGCCTCGCGCTCGAGGAAAAGGCCGCCGAGCTTGCGCTGACGTCGCGCTACAAGTCGGAGTTCCTTGCGAACATGTCGCACGAACTGCGCACGCCGCTGAACTCGATCCTGATCCTCGGCCAGCAGCTCGCCGAGAATCCGGAGGCGAATCTTTCCGGACGGCAGGTCGAGTTCGCGAAGACGATCCACGCGGCCGGCACCGATCTTCTGCATCTCATCAGCGACATTCTCGATCTTTCGAAGATCGAGTCCGGCACGGTCACGGTCGACAGCGAGGAGATCCAGTTCTCGCACCTGCAGGAAAACATGGAGCGCGGCTTCCGCCATGAGGCTGAGCGCCGCGGGCTTGAGTTCTTGATCGATTTCCCGGCCGAGATCGGTCGCTCGCTGACGAGCGACCCGAAGCGCCTGCAGCAGATCCTGAAGAACCTGCTCTCCAACGCGATGAAGTTCACCGAGCGCGGCAGCGTTCGTCTTTTGGCGCATGTCGCGCGGAGCGGCTGGACGCCGGGCCATCCGGTGCTCGATCACGCGCCGACGGTCGTCACGTTCGAAGTCATCGACACCGGCATCGGCATTTCGCCCGACAAGCAGCGCATCGTGTTCGAGGCGTTCCAGCAGGCCGATGCCGGCACCTCGCGCAAGTACGGCGGCACCGGCCTCGGGCTCGCGATCAGCCGCGAAATCGCCGGCCTTCTCGGCGGCGAGCTGCGCCTCAAGAGCGCAGTCGGGCAGGGCTCGACGTTCACGCTGTTCCTGCCGCTCAACTACGTCGCGGCCGAGGCGCGCGCGCCGATTCCCGCGCAGCACCACCAGCGCGCGGTCGCCGGCGACGGGGCGCAGCCGGTGCAGCTCGAAGTCATCGCCGACGATCGCGCGACGCTCGATCCCGCGCGCCCGACGCTGCTGGTCTGCGAGGACGACGCGCGCTACGCGAGCGTGATCCGCGATCTCGCGCGCTCGCGCGGGTTCAACGTCGTCGTCGCGCAGCGTGGCACCGACGCGCTGCAGTTCGCGCGGCAGTACCGGCCGAGCGCGATCTCGCTCGACATCCACCTGCCGGACATGCTCGGCTGGGCCGTGCTCTCGCAGCTGAAGCAGGATTCGACCACGCGCCACATCCCGGTGCAGATCGTCACGGTCGACGAGGAGCGCCACCACAGCCTCGAGCGCGGCGCGTTCGCGTATCTCGCCAAACCGGCGACGTCCGAATCGATCAACGACGCGCTCGAGCGCATCCGCGTTTACACGCTGCCGCGTACGAAGCGGCTCCTCATCGTCGAGGACGACGAGCGCGAGCGCATGTCGATCGAGGAGCTGATCCGCCACGACGACATCGAGATCGACGACGCCTCGAGCGGTGCCGAGGCGATGCAGAAGCTGCTTGCGAATGATTACGACTGCGTCGTGCTCGACCTTCGCCTGCCGGACATGTCGGGCTTCGAGCTGCTCGACCGCATCGAAGCGGAAGCACGCCTGCGCCAGATTCCGATCGTCGTGTTCACGGGCAAGGATCTGTCCGCCGACGAGGATCAGCGCCTGCGCCGCGCGGCGAAGAGCGTCATCATCAAGGGCGTCGAATCGCCCGAGCGCCTGCTCGACGAGACCGCGCTGTTCCTGCACCGCGTGATCGCCGATCTGCCGCCGTCAAAGCAGAAGATGGTGCAGCGCCTGCACGAATCAGATGAGGCACTACGCAACAAGCGCGTGCTCGTCGTCGACGACGACGTGCGCAACATCTTCGCGCTGTCGAGCGTGCTCGAGCGGCATGGCATGGGCGTCGTTACGGCTGGGACCGGTCAGGAAGCGATCGAAAAAGTAGCGGACGATCGCGATATCGATCTCGTGCTGATGGATATCATGATGCCCGGTATGGACGGCTACGACACGATGCGCGCGATCCGCGCCAAACCCGATTCGCGCGCACTGCCGATCATTGCGCTGACCGCGAAGGCGATGAAGGGCGACCGCGAGAAATGCCTCGAAGCGGGCGCATCGGATTACCTTGCCAAGCCGGTCGTCACAGATCAGCTGCTCGGCGTCCTGCGACAATGGCTGCACCGGTGACCGACGGACTTGCCAGCACACAGGTCGATCCCGTCGACATCCTGCTTGTCGACGATCAGCCCGCGCGTCTCCTCGCGTACCGGGCGATCCTCGCGCCGCTCGCGGAGAACCTGATCGAAGCGAGCTCGGGCGCCGAGGCGCTCGGACATCTGATGGAGCGCGAGTGCGCGCTGATCCTGCTCGACGTCAACATGCCCGTCATGGACGGCTTCGAGACCGCGAGCATGATCCATCAGCATCCGCGCTTCGAAAAGACGCCGATCATCTTCGTGACGGCAATCAACGTTTCCGACATGGACCGCATGCGCGGCTACAAGCTCGGCGCGGTCGACTATGTGACGGTGCCGATCATCCCGGAGATATTGCGCAGCAAAGTCGTCGTGCTCGCCGAGCTCTACCGCAAGCGCCGCGACCTGCAGCTAGCGAACCAGCGGCTCGAGCAGGCGAACGAAGCGCTGCGCAAGGAAAAAGCGCGCGAGCTGCAGCGTCTCAACGAATCGCTGCGCCTTGCGAACAACGAGCTCGGCACGCGCAATAACGAGCTGCAGGCGCAGATCGCCGAGCGCGTCAGCGCGGAGCTGCGCCTGCTCGAGGTGAACCGGCGCAAGGACGAGTTCCTCGCGACGCTCGCGCACGAGCTTCGCAACCCGCTCGCCGCGCTCGGCAACGCGCTGAACGCGCTGCAGCTCGCCGAGCGTGTCGATCCGCTGCACGAGGCGATGTTGCGACAGCTGAAGCTGCTCGTGCGGCTCATCGATGATCTCCTCGACATCGCGCGCATCAACCGCGGCAAGCTGACCGTGCAGCGCACCGCGACGACGCTCCGCGCGGTGCTCGACTCGGCGATCGAGACGGCGACGCCGTTGCTGCTCGCCGACCGGCACGTGCTCGATGTGTCGATGCCGAACGAAGAGACCACGCTTTACGCCGACCACGATCGCCTTTCGCAGGTGTTCTCGAACCTTCTCAACAACGCCGCGAAATATTCGGCGACCGGCTCGCCGATCGCGCTCGCCGCATCGAGTGACGGCCACAACATCGAGATCGCCGTCACCGACAGCGGCATCGGCCTTGCGCCGGGGAAAACCGAGGAAATCTTCGAAGCGTTCGCGCAAGTCGATACCTCGGTCGAACGCTCGCGCGGCGGCCTCGGCATCGGCCTCACGCTGGTCAAGCGCATCGTCGAGCTGCATGGCGGGCGCATCGTTGTGCACAGCGAGGGGCTCGGTCAGGGCAGCCGCTTCACGGTCGTGCTGCCGCTGGAGCCGATTCCTGCCGGCGTCACGGTGGCGGCGCCGGCGCACTCGGCCGCGAACGTGCGCTGCCGCGTGCTGATCGTCGACGACAACCACGATTCGGCCGACACGATGGCGATGATGCTGCAGATGCTCGGCCACGATACCGAATGCATCTACGATCCGCGGCAGACGAATGCAACGGTCGCTTCGTTCGATCCGGACATCGTGTTCCTCGATATCGGCATGCCGGGCCTATCGGGTTACGACGTCGCGCGCGGGCTGCGCGCCACGACGGGAGCGCAGCTGACGCTCGTCGCGGTGACGGGCTGGGGACACGCGGAAGATCGCCGCCGTACCGCGGAAGCGGGCTTCGACCATCATCTCGTGAAGCCGGCCGACATGGCCGCCATCAGCTCGATCTGCAACTCACTGACGCCGCGCTCGCGCGCTCGCGTTTGAGGCTTGTCGTTCCGGCGGATGCCGAATCCCGACGCTGCTTTCCCCTCACCCGCTTGCGGGAGAGGGTAGGGTGAGGGCAGGGCTCTCCTGCGTGGAGTAGTCTACGATCCAGCCACAAAAGGATTTCACGATGGCCTCCGCCTCGACGACGCTCGCGGTGCTGATCGACGCCGACAACGCGCAGCCCGCCGTTGTCGACGGCCTCCTTGCCGAGATCGCGAAGTACGGCACCGCGACCGTCAAGCGCATCTACGGCGACTGGACCGGCCCGCAGCTCAAGGGCTGGAAGGAGACGCTGCTGACGCACGCGATCCAGCCGATCCAGCAGTTCCGCTACACGACCGGCAAGAACGCGACCGACTCCGCGCTCATCATCGACGCGATGGATCTGCTCTACACGGGCCGTCTCGGCGGCTTCTGCATCGTCTCGAGCGACAGCGATTTCACGCGGCTCGCGGCGCGTATCCGCGAAGCCGGGCTCGTCGTCTACGGCTTCGGCGAGAAGAAGACGCCGGCACCGTTCGTGTCGGCGTGCGACAAGTTCATCTACACAGAGATCCTGCTCGCGGCGAAAGACGACGAGGACGGCGGCGCGCTGAAGCCGCGCACGATCGCGCAGCTGAAGCAGGATCGCCGGCTCGTCGCGTTGCTGCGCAATGCAGCCGAGGCAGCGTCCGACGATTCCGGCTGGACGCAGCTCGGCACGCTCGGCAGCACGATCGCGAAGCAGGCGCCCGAGTTCGACGCGCGCAACTACGGCTATCGCAAGCTCAGCGAGCTCGTCGCAGCGAGCGATCTGTTCGAGATCGAGAAGCGCAAGATCGGCGACGGCTCGACGACATCGACATACGTGCGCAGCCGGCGTCGCGAGTCGCGCGCGGCATCGTGATGCGCGGAGGACGAGGCATGCTCAAGGTCGCCTTTCTGATCGCAGTGACGTTCGCCGGCGTTGCTTCCGCAGCGGAGACGACGCGGCACGTCGCGGCGCGCATTCCAGTGCAGGGCGCAGGGCGCGAGCTCGCCGCGGAGCGCCCGGCGTTGCGCGCGTTGTCGCCAACGCCGATCGCGCGCGGCACGATGCACGCGTGGCAGCTGCAGCAGACGTTGCCCGGTGCGGTCGTGCACGACATCGCGTTTCCTAGCGCGTCGGTCGGTTACGCGGCGGCCGAGCTCGGACAAGTCTGGAAGACGAGCGACGGCGGCGTGCACTGGACCCGCATCATGAATCTCGGCTTCCCGTACTACTGGTACGGCGTCGATGCGCTCGACGAAGAAAACGTCGTGATCTCAGGTTTCGACAACCAGGCCGGCAGCGGCATCGTGCGCTGGAGTCACGACGGCGGCGCGACGTGGTCCGACGACATCGTGCTTACGGCACGCGGCTGGTCGATGCGCGTGCGCTTCGCCGATCCGTTGAACGCGCTCGTCGTCGATCTCGTCAACTTCGATGCCGCGAACGCCGCGCATTTCACCACCGACGGCGGCGCGGCGGCGCAAGACTGGACATCGCTCGTCGTCGATCCGTCGGGCGGCTGGTTCGGTAACCAGTTCAGCCTGCTCGCGAACGGGCACGCACGCACGTCGGGCATCACGTACTGCGACAGCACGAATGGCGGCGCTGCGTGGACGTGCGGACCGCCGGTCGATTCGGTATTCGACGGCCCGACGTTCTTCCTCGACGACACCTACGGCTGGGTCGGCGGCGGCGAGATCTCGCCGAACGTCGACGGCTGGCTGCATCGCACGACCGACGGCGGCGCGACGTGGAGCGATCGCACGCTCGAAACCCCTTGGCCGATCCGCGAAATCCTGTTCGTCTCGCCCGACACGGGCTGGGCTGCGGGCGGCAACATCTATTCCGGCGCCGGCGGCATCTACTACAGCGGCGACGGCGGCGCGACGTGGACGCTCGATCTCGACAGCGCCGGGAACGAGATGGACGCGTGCGCGAGCGTCGGCTCGACGGTCTGGTGCGCGGGCTACGATGCCTCGTTCAACGGCGTCGTCTACCGGCTCGATCTCGGCCCGGACGACGTCATTTTCGCCGACGGCTTCGAATAACGGCGCGGCGAGCGAGACGCGCGTCACTGCGTTCCGCGGACGTGCGTGCTGAGATCGCCGCATGAAAACCGCACGTGCTCTCGCCCTGATCCTGCTGCTCGGCGCCGCGTTCGCCGCACATGCAGACGACTTCTACATCGACCCCGTGAACGGCAGCGACGCCGGCGACGGCAGCGCGACGAATCCGTGGCGCTCGCTGCAGGCGCTGTTCGACGACGGCCTGATCGAGACGCAGGACTGGCCCGATTATCCGTACCAGGACGGCATGCAGCTCGTCACGGTCAACGCGGGTGCGCCGGTGCGCGCGGGCGACACGATCTGGCTCCGCAGCGGCTATCACGGCGATCTCGTCATCGAGCATGCCTACAACACGGCGCCGATCACGATCGCCGCCGAGGCGGGACAGGCGCCGCAGGTGCGCAGCCTTCGCGTCCAGGCCGCGCAGAACTGGATCGTGCGCGGGCTCTCGATCAGCCCGTCGTATGCGACAACGCTCGATTCGATCGACATGGTCGAAATCAGCGATCACAACTATTTCGGGCCTGCCTGGGACATCGAGCTCGGCGACAGCGCGCTCTTCAGCGTCGACGATGCATCGGCGTGGGGTCCGGACGAATGGGTCAATCTCGCGTCGAGCGGCGTCTACGTCGGCGCGGCGCGGATCAGCGTGCACGACAACACGCTGCGCAATGTCCGCTTCGGCATCAGTGTCGACGGCGCGAACGCGAGCATCCGGCGCAACGTCATCGACGGCTTCTCGGCCGACGGCATGCGCGGGCTCGGCGACTACGACGTGTTCGAATCCAACACGGTCATGAACGACAAGATCGGCGACGACTTCGACGCGAACCACGACGACGGTTTCCAGAGCTGGTCCGTCGGTGCCGATGGACAAGTCGGCACGGGCCAGGTCACGGGCGTGGTCCTCCGCGGCAACCTCTTCATCAATTCGACCGACCCGACCGATCCGCTGCGCAACTCGATGCAGGGCATCGGCTGCTTCGACGGCTTCTTCGATCAGTGGATCGTCGAGAACAACGTCGTCATCACCGACCACTGGCACGGCATCAGCTTCTACGGCATGCGCGATTCGCGCATCGTCAACAACAGCGTCATCGACAACATCGACGGGCAGCCGGGCCCGCCGTGGATCATGGTGACCGACCACAAGAACGGCACGCCGAGCGACAACGTCGTCGTGCGCAACAATCTCGCGCAGGACTTCGAGCTATCCGGCAACAACATCACCGACGATCACAACATCGAATACGCCGATGCCGGCGCGTTGTTCGTTGCACCGCCGTTCGACCTGCATCTGATACCGGGCGCGGCTGCGATCGATGCGGGCAGCGGCGATCTCGCGCCGAACCTCGACATCGAAGGGCACGGCCGTCCGCAAGGCGCGGGCTACGACATCGGCGCCTACGAGTTCCCGGTCGATGAAATCTTCGCGGACGGCTTCGAGGGCACGTGACGCGAAACGAGCGCGTCGTTATTCGATCGCGCCGAAGTGGATGTCGCGCAGGTCGTCGTCGTTGAGCGGCGGATAGCGCATCGCCTCGATGCGCTCGCGCGGCAGCGAAGCGCGCTTCGGCGCCGGCGTGCCGGCAAGCGCGTCGCGAAGGCGATCAAATAAGGAGGCTTGCTTGCGCGGCGCGATCGAGACCATCGCTTCGGGCGGCAGCGAATCGTTGGCTGGAGGCCGGTCGATGACGCCGATGGTGCGCATGCGCCACGCCCATTCCTCGACGCGGCGCTGGGCGGCCGCGAGCGAGTCGAACAGCTCGAGCTGGCGCGCCGGCATCGGCCGGTCCCACCAGGTCAATGCGAACTGGTTCACCGGCCACGGACCCGAGACGCCGGCGACCGCGCGGCCGTCGAGGTACGCGACCATCAGGACGCCCTCGTAGCGCTGGCGCCATTCGATCAGCGCGTCGGCGGGACGCTTCAGGTCCGCGACGTCGGTCAAAATGTCGGTGGCGATCAGCATGGAAGGGAATCCGGTCCGCGGTGCGGGGGTTGGACTGTGAAAGCAAGGTGCATGCCACAGGTGGAACAAGTGTAAAACCGCATCGGACCGGTCTGTGAGGCCGGTCACAAGTGCCAATCTTTGGCACTTTCCGCCGCGCGGGAACGCACAAGCGCGCTCGGCCGCGCCGCGGCGGCGCCCTGCTAGAGTGGTTGCTCGAACCGGAAGCGGGCATCGCGGATGGGTTTTTCGTGGCTGTCGTCCGGCACCGCCGGAGCGCTCGAGGCCGGCGCGATCGCGCTTGCGATCGGCGCGCTGCTCTGTGCCCTCTGCCATCACCTCGGCAGGCGCGTCGGCTGGAAGCAGGGCACCGAGATCGGCATCGCATTCGTCGCGACCCTCTTCATCGCGGCCGGCGTCGACGCATGGGACCTCTTCCACCTCAGCATCATCCGGCTCGAATCGCCGTTCGTGATCGAGCGCACGCTCGGCGACATCTACGACCCCGCGTTCCTCGGCACGCGCGTCGTGTTCGAGTTCTGCGGCGCGATCGCCGGCGTCATGCTCGGCTGGTATCTCGCGGCCGTTGCGCTGTCCGGCGGGCGTCGCGGCTGACGCAACGGTCTTTACGACGCGATGACGTGCGCGGTCGCGCTTCCGTTGTAGAGTCCCCGCGCCGAACGAGGGTGCTCGATCGATGATGAATCACAATCCCTACGTGCTCGCCGTGTTCGCGGCGCTGTTCGCATTCCTGCTGTACCGGCGATTCCGGCGCCTGTTCGGCCGTCAAGCGCTGCAGCCAGGTCGGCTCAAGGCGCGCGTCGTCGCGCTCGCGATCGTCGCGCTGCTCTTCGCATTGAGCGGTCTCCGTTCGCCGAACTTCACCGCGGCGGTGCTTGGCGGCGCCGCGCTCGGCGCTGCGCTCGCGTATTTCGGCATTCGCCTGACGCGCTTCGAGGTCACGCCCGCCGGCATCTTCTATACGCCGAGCGGCTACATCGGCATCGTGCTTGCGGCGCTGCTGCTGAGCCGCCTCGCCTATCGCTTCGTCGTGCTCTATCCGACATTCGAGGCTTCGAAAGCCGAAACCGGCAATCCGTTCGCGATGTACCAGTCGAGCCCGCTGACGGTCGCGCTGCTCGGCATCGTGATCGGCTACTACATGACCTATTGCATCGGACTCCTGATGCGCGGCGCCGAATTGCGTGGGCAGGCGCCGCAGATGGGTCAGGCGCCCGATGCCGCTTCGCCGCCTTCGGCGCCGTAGAACATCACCCAGACCGCGAGATCGTCGCTGAAATCTTCGAAGCGGTGCACTGCGCCGGCCGGCACGAACAGCGCGTCGCCGCATCCGAACGCCTTTCGTTCACCCTCGCAGACGAACGCGCCGCGACCGGCGACGACGACATAGAGCTCGTCGCGCGTGTGCGGCTTCTGCGGATCATTGCCGCGCGGAGCGTAGAGCTCGAGCGCGAGCGTGCCGTGCTCGAAGACGACCGTGAAGCGCTTGTTGTCGGCCGTTGGCAGCCGCGCGAGCGCGTCGCGCCACGCGAACGCGAAATCGCTGGTCATGCGCGCGGCTCGACGCGGATCGCGCTCTTCACCGAGTTCGCGATGAAGCACTCGGCGTGCGCTTCGTGGTGCAGCGCTTCGAGCGCGGCGGCGTCGGGCTGCTTGTCGCCGCCGAACGCGATGCGCGGCCGCAGCACCACATCGGCCACCCATTCCTTGCCGTCCGCATTCTTGCCCATCGTGCCGACGGCTTCGTCTTCGTAGCGATCCACGACGTAGCCTTTCGCGGCCGCAATCGAGAGGAACCACAGCATGTGGCAACTCGACACCGCCGCGACGAACGCTTCCTCGGGATCGACGCCGGCCGGATCCGAGAGCGGCACGCGCACGACCGACGGCGACGCCGAGGCCGGTACGACGGCGCCGCCGTCAAAGCGCCATTCGTGCGCACGCGAATAACGGTTGCGGACGAAATCGGCGTCGGCATTGCGTTGCCAGCGGACGGTCGCGGTGTGCTCGCTCATGTCGGTTCCTCGTGTCCAAGCGCATGGTAGCGCCGGTGCCGCGCACGCAGAGGAGCCACTCGGCGCCGATCACGGTGACCAGAGGTTTGGTCGGCCGAGCGCCAGCCGTCATAATTGGCGTTCCTCCCACGATTCGGTGCTTTCCATGTCGATCCGGCGCATGAGCGATCTCGATCTGAAGGGCCAGCGCGTGCTGATCCGCGAGGATCTCAACGTGCCGATCGACAATGGCCGCATCACGAGCGAAACGCGCATCGCCGCGGCGATTCCGACGATGAAGCTCGCACTCGAAAAAGGCGCCGCCGTCATGGTGACTTCGCACCTCGGCCGGCCCAAGGAAGGGCAATGGACCGAGGAGGATTCGCTCGCGCCGGTTGCGAAGCGCGTCGGCGAATTGCTCGGCCGCGACGTGCCGCTGATCCGCGACTGGATCGACGGCGTCGACGTGAAACCCGGCCAGCTCGTGCTGCTCGAAAACTGCCGCATGAACGTCGGCGAGGGCAAGGACGATGAGGCGCTCTCGAAGAAATACGCCGCGCTCTGCGACGTGTTCGTCATGGACGCCTTCGGCACCGCGCATCGCGCGCAGGCGTCGACGCACGGCGCGATCCGCTTCGCCAAAGTCGCGTGCGGCGGGCCGCTGCTGATGGCCGAGCTCGATGCGCTTGCGAAGGCGCTCGACAAGCCGGCGCGTCCGTTGCTCGCGATCGTGGCAGGTTCCAAGGTGTCGACGAAGCTGACGCTGCTCGAGAACCTCGTCGGCAAGGTCGATCAGCTGATCGTCGGCGGCGGCATCGCGAACACGTTCATCGCGGCGGCCGGGCACAAGGTTGGCAAGTCGCTCGTCGAGAACGACCTGATCGACACCGCGAAGAAGATCGGCGCCGCGGCGAAGGCGCGCGGCGCCGAAGTGCCGGTGCCGACCGATGTCGTCGTCGCGTCCGAGTTCAAGGCGGACGCGCCGGCGACCGTCAAGCGCGTCGAGGACGTCACCGACAGCGACATGATCCTCGACATCGGACCCGAAACGGCCAAGCGGTACGCGGCGTTGATCGCGAAGGCGGGCACCGTCGTCTGGAACGGTCCGGTCGGCGTGTTCGAGTTCGACGCGTTCGGCAACGGCACGAAGACACTCGCGCACGCGATCGCCGATTCGGGCGCGTTCTCGATCGCCGGCGGCGGCGATACGCTCGCCGCGATCGAAAAATACGGCGTCGAGGATCAAATCTCGTACATCTCGACCGGTGGCGGCGCATTCCTCGAGTTTCTCGAAGGCAGGACGCTGCCGGCCGTCGCGGCGCTCGAGGCGCGCGGATGACCGTTGCGTCGAAGCGGCTCGTGCTGTTCGATCTCGACGGCACACTGATCGATTCGGAGCCCGGCATCACCGCGTGCCTCGCGCACGCGTTCGAGCGCATCGGCGCGCCACTGCCGGCGCGCGAAGTGCTGCGCACGTGGATCGGGCCGCCATTCCGCCAGACGTTTCCGAGCGTGCTCGGCGACGACGAGGCGCGCATCGTCGCGGCGATCGATCACTATCGCGACCGCTTCGAGGACGTCGGCTGGACCGAGCACGCGATCTACGAAGGCATTCCGGGGCTGATCGCATCGCTCGCCGGACGCGGCGATGCGCTCGCGGTCGTCACGACCAAACCCGAGTCGCAGGCGCGGCTCATCGTCGATCACTTTCCGTTCGGCGGCGCGTTCGCGCGCGTCTACGGGCCGTCGGACCGGCACTCGCACCGCTCGAAAGCGGAGATGATCGCCGACGCGCTCAGTGATTTCGGCGCGCGAGCCGAGCACACGACGATGATCGGCGATCGGAATTTCGACATCGAAGGCGCGCGCGCGAACGACGTGCGCGGGCTCGGCGTCGCGTGGGGATTCGGCAGCATCGAGGAATTGCGCGACGCAGGCGCGCATGCAATCGCCGCGCACCCGGCCGATCTTGGGCCGCTGCTCGCCTAGTCGATCGCGCTTCGAAGCGCCGACGTATCGGCAAGCGACAGCATCACCCAGGTGCCGTCGTCGGTCCTGAGCACCGTCACGCGTTCGCGGCCGCTCAGCACGCAAAGCGCCTTCCCGCCGTTGCGCAGGCGGAACCAGCCCGATGCGAGCCCCGGCAAGCCGATGCCCCACGTGCGCAGGACGGGCTTCAGTTCGGGATGCGCTGCGAGATCGAGGATGCGCACGCCGTTCGCGCGGAGCGTCGACAGCGGGAACTCCTGCGTCGCGACGCCAGTGACGACCGTCAGCGTGTCGTCGTCGAGCGTCACGGTGATACGCCGCGTCATGCGCACGATCCAGAGCGTCGCGACCGCCGATACGACGAGGATGAAGATGCCCGCGGCGAGCAGCGGCGCCGCCGGTGCGCCTTCCTTCCAGGCGGAACCGAGCACGAGCGCGACGATCACGCCCGGCACGCCGAACGCGAGCACGACGAGCCATGCCAGCGCCCTGCGAGGCGAGCCCTGCAGCGGCAGCGTCCGACCATTTTTCGACAGATCGGTCATGAGTCGGTTCCCGGCCCTGTGCTAAGTTTACCGGCTTACCGGATAGGACTCGCACGATGGAATTGCAGCTCCGCCGCACGAAGATCATCGCGACGCTAGGCCCCGCAACCGACGCGCCCGGCATGCTCGACCAGCTGCTCGTCGAAGGCGTCGATATCGTTCGCCTCAATCTCTCGCACGGCGTGCCGGACGACCATCGCAAGCGCGCGGCCGACGTGCGCGCCGCGGCGAAGCGGCTCGGCCGCGAAACCGCGATCCTCGCCGACCTGCAGGGTCCGAAGATCCGCATCGAGCGCTTCGGCGGCGGCCCGGTGCAACTCGAGCCGAAGCAGCCGTTCACGCTCGATTGCCGCGAAAACGCGGCGCCCGGCGACGCGACGCGCGTTGGCGTCAGCTACCACGATCTCTGGCGCGACGTGAATCCCGGCGACGTGCTGCTGCTCGATGACGGGCTCATCTCGCTCGAAGTCGTCGACGCGGCGGATCAGCTCGTCCGTTGCGTCGTGCTGGGCGGCGGGCGGCTTTCCGATCGCAAGGGCATCAACCGGCTCGGCGGCGGGCTCACGGTCGCGGCGCTGTCGGACAAGGATCGCGCGGATATCGTGCTGACCGCTGAGCTCGAAGCCGATTATCTCGCTGTTTCTTTCGTGAAGACGGCCGACGACATCGAGCAGGCGCGCGCGTTGCTCAAAGCGGCCGGCGGAACGGCGGCGCTTGTCGCGAAGATCGAACGCGCCGAGGCGATCGACAACCTGACCGCGATCGTCGAGGCGTCGGACGCCGTGATGGTTGCGCGCGGCGATCTCGGCGTCGAGATCGGCGACGCGGAACTGCCCGGCCTGCAGAAGAAGATCATCCGCGAAGCATTGAAGTGCAATCGCGTCGTGATCACGGCAACGCAGATGATGCAGTCGATGGTCGAAGCGCCGATCCCGACGCGTGCCGAAGTGCTCGACGTCGCGAACGCGGTCATCGACGGCACCGACGCGGTCATGCTGTCGCAGGAAACGGCGGCCGGAAAGCATCCGGACAAGGCCGTCGCCGCGATGCGTCGGGTCTGCCTCGGCGCCGAGCGGCAGTTCGTGCCGATCGAGGACTTGTCGCCCGAGGCGCACCGGCTCGATCGCACCGATCAGGCGATCGCGCGCGCCGCGATGTTCCTTGCCGGGCAGGTCGGCGTGCGCGCGATCATCGCGTTGACCGAATCGGGCGCGACGGCGCAGTGGCTTTCGCGCTTCCGCTCGACGGTGCCGATCTACGGACTTTCGCGCGTCGCGGCCGCGCGGCGGCGCATGCTGCTGTTCCGCGACGTCAATCCGGTCGAGTTCGATCCGAAGGGCGTGAGCCCGGGGCAGGCGTCGCGTGAGGCGATCCGGCGGCTGTTCGAGATTGGCGCGCTCGCCGAAGACGATCGCGTCATCGTGACGACCGGCGATCACACCGGCAAGCTCGGCGGGACGAATACGCTCCGGCTGCTCAAGGTTGGCAAGGATGGCATCGCGGAAGGGCTCGGCGATCTATGACGCGCAGCGCGCGGTAGACTCGGCGCATCCAGCGAAGAGGGCTTCCCGATGTCGCGCGTCGCAGTCATCGCTCTTGGTGTTCTCCTGACCTCGGTCGCCTCCGCCCAGATGGACCAGACGCCGCCGAAGGTGATCGCGTCCGAGCAGCTCGACAAGTACTGGGTCATGACGAACACGTCGGTCAACGCCGACGTGCCCAATTACGGCCGCAACATGAATGAGCCGGGCTGCGCGACGGTGTCGTTCGTCGTCGAGAAGAACGGGACGACCAGCACGATCAAGGTGCAGCGCGTGGTGCCGGAAGGCGATCTCGGCAAGGTCGCGAAAAGCGTCGCGGCGGGCCTCCGTTTCGAGGCGACCGCACACAACGCCGGCAAGGACCGCGTCTTCAGCTGGCTCATCTTCCCGTTCAACCTGCCGAGCGATCCCGCGGCGCGGACCGCGGTCATGAAGCAGTGCCAGATCGACAAGATCGACTGGAAGGACCGCTGATCGCGGAATCGCTTTTTCGGCCATTTCGACGCCGTCTTGACGCGACGGCGGGGTTCAGTGTCCAGCCCGGCAATGGCCGGCGAAACGGCCTATAATCCCGCACCCTGAAAATTACTGCCCGGTCGCGCTGGCGCGGCCGCGGTGCGCTTTTTCTTTTTGCGCCACTTCTTCTTGCGTTACAGCAGCGGAGCCCGGAATGAGCATCGAAGAGCTTGAAAGCATTGCCCAGGCGATGGTCGCGCCGGGCAAGGGAATCATCGCGATCGACGAGTCGAACTCGACGATCAAGAAGCGTTTCGACATGGTCGGCGTGCCGAACACCGAAGAGAACCGCCGCGCGTATCGCGAGATGCTGCTGACGACGCCCAAGCTCAACGAGCACATCTCGGGCGCGATCCTTTACGACGAGACGATCCGCCAGTCGACGAAAGCCGGCGTACCGTTCACGAGGCTGATGCTCGACGCCGGCATCCTGCCGGGCATCAAGGTCGACAAGGGTCCGCAGCCGCTCGCCGGTTTTCCGGGCGAGCTCGTCACTGAAGGTCTCGACGGCCTTCGCGACCGCCTCAACGAATACGCGCGCCTCGGCGCGAAGTTCGCCAAGTGGCGCGCGGTGATCACGATCGGCGAGGACACGCCGAGCGGTACGTGCATCGAGGCAAACTCGCACGCGCTCGCGCGTTACGCGGCGCTTTGCCAGGAAGCCGGCATCGTGCCGATGGTCGAACCCGAAGTGCTGATGGACGGCAACCACGATCTCGAAGTCAGCTACGAAGTCACCGAAGCGACGCTGCGCTCGCTGTTCGGCGCCATGTACGAGCACAACATCATGCTCGAGGGCTCCATCCTGAAGGCGAGCATGGTCATCTCCGGCAAGGAATGCGCCGAGCAGGCGAGTGTCGATGAGGTCGCCGACGCGACGATCCGCTGTCTCAAGGCAGCCGTGCCGGCGTCGATGCCGGGCATCGTGTTCCTCTCAGGCGGCCAGTCCGACGAGCAGGCGACCGCGCATCTCAACGCGATGAACCAGATGGGCCCGCATCCGTGGCCGCTCTCGTTCTCGTACGGCCGCGCGATGCAGCAGGCGGCGCTGAAGCTGTGGGGCAAAGACATGCAGGCGAACTTCACCGAGGCGCAGAAGACGGTTGCGCTGCGTGCGAAGGACAACGGGCTTGCGGCGCTCGGGCAGTGGAAAAAAGTGGCCTGATCGCGAGACGTTCGAGCGTTCGCGTGGACGGGCGCTTCGGCGCCCGTTTTCGTTTCTTGCACAAGCACGCCACCAGTCGCTTGCGGTCGCGCTGAGTTGCAGCGAGCGAAGCGATCAGGATTTCATCGATGCGATATCGCTGAACTGGCCGTGGCGGTAGTCGACGATGATTAAGACTCTAACCCTGCGCTGCAAGCCACTCGTCGTCGGAGCCGTCCGGCACGCCTTCGAACAGGAACGTGGAAAGATAGCGTTCGCCGGTGTCCGGCAGCATCGCGAGAATCACCGAACCTTTCGGCGCTTTCTCCGCAACGCGAAGCGCCGCCGCGACCGTGCCGCCAGCCGAGATGCCGACGAACAGGCCTTCCTCCGTTGCGAGACGCCGGGCGGTGTCGCGCGCCAGCACTTCGTTCACCGCGTCGATTTCGCTCGCCGCTTTGCGGTCGAGGACTTCGGGCACGAAGTCCGGCGTCCAGCCCTGGATCTTGTGCGGCTTCCACTCGGCACCGGTCAGGAGCGATGCTTCGGCAGGCTCGGTCGCGATGACTTTCACTTCCGGCCGCGCGACGCGCAGCATGTCGGCGACGCCGGTCAGCGTGCCGCCGGTGCCCCAGCCGGTGACGAAATAGTCGAGCCGCCTGCCTGCGAAGTCGCGCAGGATTTCGGCGGCAGTCGTGCTGCGGTGATACGCGGGGTTCGCCGGATTCTGGAACTGCCGCGCGAGAAACCAGCCGTGCTTCTTCGCAAGCTCTTCCGCGCGGCGCACCATGCCGCTACCGCGTTCGGCGGCTGGCGTCAGGATCAACTTTGCGCCGTACGCGCGCATCAGCTTGCGCCGTTCGATTGAGAACGAATCGGCCATCAGCGCGACGAAGCGATAGCCGCGCGCGGCGCAGACCATCGCGAGCGCGACGCCGGTGTTCCCGGACGTTGCCTCGACGACCGTGTCGCCGGGTTTCAGCAATCCCTTCTGCTCCGCATCGAGAATGATCGCGATCGCGAGACGATCCTTGACTGAGCCGCCCGGATTGAACGATTCGACCTTGACGTAGATGTCGACGTGCTTCGGCGGCAGGCGGTGCAGCTTGACGATCGGCGTGTTGCCGATGGTGTCGAGGATGCTGTCGTAGATCATGGTTGAGTCCTTGCTCGCAATAGTCTCGGGATTATTGGAGACCGGCTGTCGCCTCTCCCGCTTGCGGGAGAGGCCGCGCCCAAGGCGCGGGTGAGGGGAGTAGGGGAAAGAAAGCCCTCATCCGCCTTCGGCACCGTCTCCCGCGCGCGGGAGAAGGGAAGGCTGCTACGGCGGAACGACGTTCGAATTGCCGAGATCCTTGAAGCTGTAGCGCGGCACCTGCACCCATTGTCCGTTCTTCAACTCGGGCACCTTGTGCACGCGCACCTGGTCGACGACCATCTTGCCGTCCTGCTCTTTCACCCAGAAGTCGACGTCGTAGATCTGGTCCTTCGTGCCCGCCGCGCGGAAATCGGTGCAGGCGAAGTATTCGCCGTTGTCGAGCTTGCGCACCGGCTGGTGCGCGTTGATGAACTTGAGATCGAGCGTCTGCCCGGTCTTGTCGTCCTTGAGCTTGTAGGTGCCGTCGCTGCCGACACCTTTCAGCGCGTTTTCCTCGACGGCCGACATGACTTCCCAGCCGCGTTTTTCGGCCATCTTGCCGGGATGCTCGCTCGCAGGAATCCACCACCACGGCACCGGCTGGCGCGCGACCGATCGCCATTGCCCGTCGACCTGCTGCGGCGACTGGTAGATGCGCGTCTCGGCGATCGTCAGCGCGCCGGATTTCGGCACGACCCAGAAATCGATCAGGTATTTCTTCTGCGCGTCTTTCGGATCGTGAAACTTCACGTCCGGGAAGAAGCCGTAGCCCGCGAGCGTGCGCGTGAAGTCGATGCCATCGTAGGCGAGTTTCAGATGCTCGCCGTTGAGCTCGTCTTCGATCGGAAAGAGAGTGTCGTTCGCCGCGACCTGCGACTTGATCATGCCGTCGACGAGCTTCTCGGCGTCGGTCGAATCGAAGTTCTCCATCGCCTTTTCGGTCGTCTCGACATTGCTCGCGGCGATGAATGTGCGCGCGCGGTCGAGCGATTCGGCGGGATTCTTCAGGAACGCGGCCTTGGCGGCGTCGTTCGAGAAGCAATACGTCTTGCCGTCCTTGTCCTTCCAGTTGACCGAGCAGTCGGTCATGACGTGCTTGCCTTCGGCGAGCCCTTCGGCGCACTGGCCGCCGAACTCGGCCTTGTCGGGCGAGACGACATCTGCGGCGAAGGCGATGCCGAACGCGAGCGCGCACGCGGCAACGATCGAAAGCGGAAGCGATATTCGTGCGCCGCGCCTGCGGCGACTCGAGGTACGGATCAACATGGCTTGTCTCCCGCGTCAGGGGAAGGGCGGGTGCGTAACGCGATCGACTATCGTCGCTTTAGCCCTCCCCTTCAAGGGGAGAGGCGGGTGGGAATGGTGCTCGCGAGCTCACGCCGATACGCCAACTCGATATCGGCGCCGAAGCAGCAGAACACGATGCGCGCCGGTTCGGCGCCGCGATCGATCCAGCTGCGCACTTCGCGCACGGCAATCGCGACGGCCCGGTCGACCGGATAGCCATAGACGCCGCAGCTGATCGCCGGAAACGCGATGCTCTCGATCGCGTTGTCGGCCGCCAGCCCGAGCGATCGCCGGTAACAGCTCGCAAGCTGCTCGGGCTCGCCGTGCGAGCCGCCGCGCCAGACCGGCCCGACCGTGTGGATCACGTGCATGGCCGGCAGGCGAAATCCCGGCGTGATGCGTGCTTCGCCGGTCGGGCAGCGAACACCCGGCGACACCTCCGGAATTGCACGACAGGCCGCCAGAAGCGCCGGCCCGGCCGCGCGGTGGATCGCGCCATCGACGCCGCCGCCGCCCAGCAGCGACTCGTTCGCCGCGTTGACGATCGCGTCGAGCGCGAGTGTCGTGATATCGGCCTGGATGACTTCGATCGGCATCGGCGGCTCCAAGCCGATGATTCTACGACAAAAACCCGTCGAATGACCTGCCAACTCCACCCTCTCAACGAAAATCTAACCCAACTGAACTCTGGGGTATTGAAATTATACTGCCTAGGACATAATATCTGCGTCAGCCATGAACCAGTCACCCGACAACACGCTCTTCTACACGCTGCACGACGTCACGCGGCAGATCCGCAAGCACTTCGATCGGCGCGCCACGCGGCTTCGAGCTCACGCGTGCGCAATGGCGCGCGCTCAAGGTCACGAGCCGCCACGAAGGCCTCAGCCAGAGCGAGCTCGCCGAGCACCTCGACATGGAAGCCATTCCGGTGGGCCGCGTGATCGACCGGCTCGAGAAGACCGGCTTTGTCGAGCGCCGCGCCGATCCCGCCGATCGCCGCCGCTGGCGCCTGTACCTGACGCCGAAAGCGCTCGCGATCGTGGACGAGATGGATGTGATCGCCGGCGAATTGCGCGACGACGCGCTGCGCGGCATCGAACGCGACGATCTCGACACGCTGCTCAGCGTGCTGAACCGGATCAAGGAAAACCTGGCGACGCTCGATGGGTCACCGGAAGAAGAAAGGAAAGTGTCATGACGGACAAGCAACCGGTTGTGCAGGACGCCGCAACGACTCAACCCGCGAAGAAGCGGAGCTGGACGCGCACGCTGCATGTGGGTGGGCGGCCCGGCGCTCGTGCTCGCGATCGCGGGCTACATGTACATCACGTCGGGTCGCTTCGCGTCGACCGACAACGCCTACGTGCAGGCCGATCGCGTCACGATCGCGCCGCAGGTCTCGGGTCGCGTCGTCGAAGTCGACGTGCGCGAGAACCAGCCCGTCAAGAAGGGCGATGTGCTGTTCCGCATCGATGCGGAACCGCTGCAGATCGCAGCGGCGCGCATGCAGGCGCAGGTCGAATCGGTGCAGAGCCTGCTCGACGCGGCGCGCAGCGGCTATCACTCGGCCGAAGCCGACATCCGCTCGTCGGCGGCTGACCTCAAGTACAAGGACCAGCAGTTCCAGCGCATGCAGGAATTGCGCGGCCGTGGCCTCGTCGCGCAGCAGGCGCTCGATGATGCCGCGAACAACCTCGCCGCCGCGCGCGCGAAGCAGGACTCGAACAACGCCGCGCTTTCGAAAGCGCAGAACCTGCTCGGCGGCTTGCCGCAGACGCCGGACGAACAACTCGCCGGCTACAAGCTCGCGCTCGCGCAGCTCGCGCAGGCGAAGCTCGATCTCGAGCACGCGACCGTGCGCGCGCCGATGGACGGCGTGATCGGCAAGACGACGCTGCAGCCCGGCGATTTCCTGACGATGGGCCAGGCCGCGATGCCGCTCGTCGCGACGACGCTCTGGGTCGATGCGAACTACAAGGAAACCGACCTGACGCACGTCGCCGCCGGCCAGAACGCGACGATCGAAGTCGACACGTTCCCCGGCAAGAAGTGGCAGGCGCGCGTCGCCTCGATCAGTCCTGCATCGGGCGCCGAGTTCTCGGTGCTGCCGGCGCAGAACGCGACGGGCAACTGGGTCAAGATCGTGCAGCGCATTCCGGTGCGCCTCGCGATCGAAGAAGCGAACCACGACGGCATGATCCTTCGCGCCGGCATGAGCGCGGTCGTCGAGATCGACACCGGCAAGCAGAACTCGATCCTCGGACGCTGGCAGGGCGGTGTAGAGCCCGCTGCGAGCGTCGCGCAAGCGTCGATGAAATGAAACCGATCGCGCGCCGTTCCCGAACGTCGCGCGGTCCATGATCAGAGTGAGACAGAACCATGTTTAGGGACGACAACCTCGCCGAATCCGCCACTTTTGCCTGGCAGGCGCCGCAATCCGATTTCGCCGTCGCACGTGCAAACAGAGCCGACGCCGCATTCTCGAGTGACGAGACCGGCGCCGTGTGGCACGTCTACCGCGAAATCGCGCAACGCATTCCGCGCAAGGCGTTTACGCGTCACGCGAGCAATCTCGGCGACGCGCTGCGCTGATCGCTTTCCCTTCTCCCGCGTGCGGGAGAAGGTGCCGGCAGGCGGATGAGGGCACGCTGGCAGCGCCTCGCAAGATCGCCCTCACCCGCGCCTGATGGCGCGACCTCTCCCGCGAAGCGGGCGAGGTAACAGAACGACTATGAGCCAGACGATCCCCACCCATCGCGAAGTCGCCAACCGCGGCCTTCTGGTCGTATCGGTCATGCTCGCGACGCTGATGCAGGCGCTCGACACGACGATCGCCAATGTCGCGCTGCCGAACATGCAGGGCTCGCTGTCGGCGACGCAGGACCAGATCTCGTGGGTGCTGACCTCCTACATCGTCGCGGCCGCGATCGCGACGCCCGCGACGGGCTGGCTTGCCTCCGTCATGGGCCGCCGCCGCCTGCTGCTCATCGCGATCGCCGGATTCACGTTCGCATCGGTGTTGTGCGGCATCGCGACGAGCATCGGCGAGATGGTCGCGTTCCGTCTGCTGCAAGGCCTCTTCGGCGCCGCGCTCGTACCGCTGTCGCAGTCGACGCTGCTCGACGTCTACCCGCGCGAGAAGCATGGTGCCGCGATGGCGCTGTGGGGCATGGGCGTGATGGTCGGGCCGATCCTCGGCCCGCCGCTTGGCGGCTGGCTGACCGACAACTACAGCTGGCACTGGGTGTTCCTGATCAACGTGCCGGTCGGCGCACTGGCGCTGTTCGGCGTCGCCGCGAGCCTCCCGACCGACGAGACGCGCACGTCGCGCTTCGACTGGCGCGGCTTCGCATTCCTCGCGATCGGCATCGGCGCGCTGCAGCTCTGCCTCGACCGCGGCGAGCAGAAGGACTGGTTGGGCTCGACCGAAATCCAGATCGAGGCCGCGCTCGCGTTCCTCGGCTTCTATCTCTATGCCGTGCACTGGAAGACGCGCGAGCGCTCGTTCCTCGACCTCGGCCTCTTCAAGGATCGCAACTTCCTCGCGAGCAACGTCTTCATCTTCGTGCTCGGCGTCGTGCTGTTCGCGACGATGGCGCTGCTGCCGCCGTTCCTGCAGAACCTCATGAACTATCCGGTCGTCACGACCGGCATCCTGCTCGCCCCGCGCGGCATCGGCACGCTGATCGCGATGATGCTCGTCGGCCGGCTGCATGGCGCGCGGCGCCGATGCGCGCGTGCTCGCCGCGATCGGCATGACGCTGACCTGCTATTCGCTCTGGCAGATGATGCACTTCAGCCTCGACGTGCCGGAGCACCTCATCGTCACGAGCGGCGTGATCCAGGGCCTCGGCCTCGGCCTCGTGTTCGTGCCGATCTCGACGGTCGCGTATTCGACGCTGCCGACGTCACAACGCACCGAAGCCGCCGGCATCTTCAGCTTGATGCGCAACATTGGCTCCAGCGTCGGCATCTCGATCGTGATGACGCTGCTGTCGCGCAACACGCAGATCAACCACGCTGAAATCGCATCGCGCCTCACGCCTTACGGCGATAACGCGCAGCAGATGGCGCAGATGATCGGCCAGAACGCGACGACCGGACTCGCCGCGCTCAACGGCGAAGTCACGCGCCAGGCGTCGGGCATCGCGTTTCTCAACGATTTCTGGCTCATGATGGTCATGACCGCAGCCGCGATTCCGCTCCTGCTGCTGCTGAAGCCGGTCAAGAGCCGCGCGGCGCCCGCGGTCGTCGCCGACCACTGATCGCCGTCACCGGTTCGCGTGTGCGCGTCGTGTAGCATGCGCGCATGCGAAAGCCCGGGCGTCCTTCCGATTCTTCCACTGACCGCGAATCGCCATGGTCGCGGGCGCGCGCGCCGCATGCTCACGACGAGCGCGAACGCGCACCACGTCCGCGCGACGACAACGAGCGCGCAGCCGCGTACATCGAGCGCTCGGCGCGCGACGCCCCGAAGTCACGCGGTGACGATTCGTCGCGCGAGATCCGCCTTTACGGACTCAACGCGTGCCGCGCCGCATTCGCGAAACGTCCCGAGGCGCTGCGCAAGGTCTACCTGACCGAAGCGCGCATCCCGGTGCTGAAGCCGGTCCTCGCGTGGTGCGTGAAGCACCGGCTCGGCTATCGCGTCGTCGAGGATGCCGATCTCGACAAGCTCACGAGCTCGCGTCATCACGAAGGCGTCTGCTTCGAGATGCTGCGCGCGCCGCCGCTCGAGCTCGGCGAATTGCTCGCCGGGCAGCCGAGAGCGCCGGACGCATCGCTGCTGCTCTGGCTCGACGGTGTCGGCAATCCGCACAACCTCGGCGCGCTGCTGCGCAGCGCGGCGCATTTCGGCGTCGGCGGCGTGGTGGTTCCCGAGCAGTCGTCGCTCGACGTTTCCGGCGCTGCCGCCCGCGTTGCCGAAGGCGCAGCCGAAGTCGTGCCGATCGCGCGTGCGGACTCGCATGCGCGTGACGTGCTGCGCGCGAATGGCTACCTGCTCGCAGCGACGGTGCCGCGCAATGGCGAGCCGCTCTACGATGCGGTGCTGCCGCCGCGCCTCGTACTTGCATTCGGTGCGGAAGGCGAGGGCATGAGCAGCGCGCTGATCGAATCGGCGGACCTGCGCATCACGATTCCGGGCAGCGGCGCGATCGAGAGCCTCAATGTCGCCGCGAGCGTCGCGGTCGTGCTCGGCGAATACTGGCGCCAGCGTCACGCGCGCACGACGCGCGCATGAGCGTCGCCAACGATCCGGCGCACGTCGACGCCGATTTTTCTCTCCCCGGAGAGCGACGCACCGCACCGAAGCCGGTCGTTCCCCGCATCGCCCCGCCGCCGCTTGCGCGCACGCTGTCGATCGTCGCGTTCGCGTTCGTACTCTCGCGCACGATCATCTTCGCGGTCTGGTTCGCGGTGCTGCAATACCCGACGCCGTCGGCGGAACCCGAGCCGAACTGGTGGGAGCCAAAGCTCGTGCTGACCGCGCCCGGCTTCGGTGATTCGCTCGGCGGCCTCGTGCGCTTCTACGACGCGAGCTGGTACGCGACGATCGCCGAGCACGGCTACGACGCGGGCCCATTCGACGCCAGCGCGCAGCACAACTGGGCGTTCTTTCCGCTGCAGCCGCTGGTCTGGCGCGCGGCGTCGACGGTGACCGGCGAGTTCGCACTGACCGGCATTGCACTTGCGAACCTCTGCTTTCTGATCGCGCTGATCGTCGTGCACCGCGTGACGCTCGCACTCGACTTCGCGCCGCCGACGGCCGATCGCGCCGTGCTCGCGCTCGCGCTGTTTCCGGTCAGCTATTTCTTCGCGCTGCCGTGGACCGAATCGCTGTTCCTGCTATTGAGCGCATCGTGCTTCCTCGCAGCGCTGCGCGAGCGCTGGTGGCTCGCCGGCGTGCTCGCCGCGCTCGCCTCGATCACGCGATTGAACGGACTCTTCCTGCTCGCCGCGCTCGCGATCCTGCTCTGGCAAGCGCGCGATCGAGTGCCGCGTGCAACGTGGCTCGCACTTCTGCTCGCGCCGCTCGCGTTCGCGGGATTCGCCGCGCATCTCCACGCCGTCACCGGCGATGCGCTCGCGTTCGTGCACATCCAGGGCGCGTTCGCGCGGCCGGCGCATCCGACGTTCGAAGCGATCGAATGGGCGATCCGGCGCTGGGACTGGATCATCGAAGGCTGGAACTTCCGCTGGCTCAACGGCGCCGCGATGCTCGCCGGCATCGTCGCCGCGGTGTGGCTGGCGTGGAAGCGCCGGCTCGCGTGCGCCGCGTTCCTCGCGCTAGGACTCGCGGCGCCGCTCGGCACCGCGACCGTGATGTCCGGCGCGCGCTACGCGATCGGGCTCTTCCCATTCGCGATCGCGCTCGGCGCGTGGACGCAGAACCGCTACGTCGAGCTCGCGCTCTGGACCGCGAGCGCCGCGTTGCTCGCGCTGATGTCGGCCTGCTATGCGCTCGGCATCAACTTCGCCGGTGCGTAGCGACGCGCCGTATCATTCGCCCTTGTCGGCCGCGAATGCGCCCGTAGCGGAGCCGAAATCGCCGTCGGCTTGCGCCGCGAGATAGGCGACGACCGCGTACACCGCGACATTCTGGCTGAGCTGCGCCGGATCGATCTTGTCGAGCGTGTCGTTCGCCGTGTGGTGCCAGTCGAAGTAGCGCGTCGCGTCCTGGTGCAGCGACACGGACGCCATGCCGACGGCGTGCACGGCCGAGAGATCGGAGCCGCCGTGGCCCTGCGCGTTCGCGTCGTACTCGACGCCGAGCGGCTTGATCGCTTCGGCGATCTGGCCGATCGCGTCGCGCGCGGACGGCTTCACGCTCGCGGTTATTTTCCAGATGCGATCCGCACCGAGGTCCGATTCGCTGCCGAGCACCGCTTTGGCGATGTCCTTCGCGTGCGCCTGCGCGTACGCATTGCCGCCGAAGAGGCCAGCTTCCTCGTTCGCGAACGCGACGACGCGGATACTGCGCTGCGGACGCTGCGGCAGCGCCTTGATCGCATGCGCGGCGCCGACGGCGATCGCGATGCCGGCGCCATCGTCGATCGCGCCCGTGCCCGGGTCCCACGAATCGAGATGGCCGCCCATGACGAAATATTCGTTCGGCTTGCCGCGGCCGGTGATCTCGCCGATCACGTTGGCACCGGCGTAGGTGCCTTCGATGCCGCAGTCGAGCGCGAGCTTGATCGTCGTCGGCTTGCCGCGCTTCAGCACGTGCTCGAGGAGATCGGCATCGGGACTCGAAAGCGCGGCGGCCGGGATCGGCGTTGCGCCGGTGAAATCGGTGACGCCGGTGTGCGGCAGGCGGTTGTCGTCGGTGCCGGCCGAGCGCAGCAGGAACGCGGTGGCGCCTTTTTGCGAGGCGAGCGCGGGGCCGTGTGTGCGCACGTTCGAGCCGATCCCGTAGTCGTGGCCGTCTTTCGCGGCGTGCATGCGCGGGCCGACGTAGACGATCTTGCCGCGCACGCTTTCGTTGGACGCGGCCTTCAGCGCGTCGAGCGTGTCGAAGCCGACGACCTCGGCATTGATGCCGCCGGCCGGCGTGCCCGGCGAGTTGCCGAGCGCGAGCAGCGCGAGCGTGTGCGGATACGGCGCCGTGATCTCGGCGTGCTCGCCGCGGCGCACCCACTTCGGATACGTGACGGGTTCCGTCCAGACCTTGTCGAAACCGAGCGCCTTGAAGCGCGCGGCGACCCATTCGCGCGCCTTCGCGTCATTCTCGCTCGCAGCGAGCCGCGGGCCGATCTCGGTGGTGAGGCCTTCGACGAAATCCCACGCGGCCTGGTCCTTGAGTGCGCTCTCGCGGAGCTCGCTCGCAGTCTTCAGCGCGGCATCGGGAATGCGCGTCGGCTTGTCGGCAGCCTGTGCACTGCCGGCGGCGGCCAGGGCGAGAACGAGCGACAGCGTGCGAACCATGGGCGATCTCCGCGCGAAAGGGCGCGATGATCGCAGACTCGGCGCGTACCGGCGCTGTGGAAAAGGTAATGGCTCTGGCGAGAACTGCAGGAGCGGCCTTGACCGCTCCTGCGCAAACGCGATCCGCAATCGCCGATGGCTCAGGCGCGACTCTTCAGGATGTCGCGGATCTCGGTCAGCAGCACGACGTCGGCCGGCGGCGCCGCCGGCGCGGCTTCTTCCTTCCTGATGAGTCGGTTCATGAGCTTGACGACGAGGAAGATCGCGAGCGCGACGATCGCGAACTGGATGAGCGTGTTGAAGAACGCGCCGAACTGGAGCGCGACTTCGCCCTTGCCGTCCGGTCCCGCCGCTTTGAGGATCCACTTGTACGCCGAGAAATCGACGCCGCCGATCAGGAGGCCGATCGGCGGCATGATGATCTGGTCGACGAGTGAGGAAACGATCTTGCCGAACGCAGCGCCGATGACGACGCCGACCGCGAGATCGATCACGTTGCCGCGCATCGCAAATGCCTTGAACTCCGAGAGCATGCCCATGCTGTTCTCCTCGTTGAGTGGCGGCGCCCCGCGCGCCGGCGGTTCCCCTAGTCGAATCCTTGCACGAAAATCGCGGTCTCGGCGTGTGAGATCTCATTGCCGAGCGCGCCGAGCGTCGCGACGCCTTCGATATACCAGTGGATGCCGTCGAGCGCGATGTCGCCGGCCGGCATCGGCGGCGAGACGAGGCCGAGGCTGTTCGCGCACGCGAAGAGCCGGCCGAAGTCGACCGCGTAGTGGTGCTGCGCGAGATCGGTCGTATAGCGCGAAAGATCGAACCCGCAATACGTCGAGAGCTGCGTGCCCGCTACGAATGTGATGATCTCGGCGCCGGGGTAGTAGAAGCTGTCCTCGATCGGCCAGTTCCATTTCGCTTCGCCCGGCGCGTACATCGAGTAGTCCTGCACGCCGAGGCCGTAGAAATCGACGAACAGCATGTGCGGCACGCCGCCCCAGGTTGCGATGCCGTAGATGCCGGCGTGGATGCCGAGCGAGCTCGAATTGCAGATGGTACCGGTGCCGTTGCGGCAGCCGAGCGGCACGAGGCTGCTGATCCCGGCGTCGAACACGAGCGTGCCGCGCGGCGAGCCGCCGCGCGAGATCGTCGCGACCGGCCGCGTGTTGCCGCGGCCATTTTGTGCGCCGACCGAAAGGAACGGAATCGTGTACTGGTACTGGCCGGTGTCGTTGCAGTAGAAGTTCTTGTTGCCGAGCGCGAGCGTGATGCGAAGATGCTTCTCTGGGGAGCCGCCGCTCGACACGACGTCGAAGCCGTACAGCGGACCCGGCGTCGCGGTCGCGCTCGCGATCGGATGCGAGAGGCCGGGCGGGCCCGAGTTGCAGTGATCTAAGCTCGGCTCGTCGTTCGCGATCACGACCCAGTACTGCGATGCAGGATTGTTCAACGCGAAATACGGGCTCGAGTTATAGGCGACGCAGCCGACCCACGTATCGCCGGTTCGCGTCGTCGAGCCGCCGCACGCTTCACGCGTCTGCACGCCGCCGGCCCAGACCGGCTGGCCGTTCGGGAGATTCGGAAGCCCTGCGCGCCCCGGACAGGCGGCGAACGAGTCCGCCGCGCTGAAGAGACAACCTTCCGGCGCCGGCTCATCGTATGTGAGCGTCAGCGGCGCGGCGGACGTGCCGACGCCGGGCGCGAAATCGCTGCGGACACGCGCTGCGCGAATGCCGGCATCGTCGATCGATTGCGCGCTGGCGGCACCGGCCAGCGCGACGAGGAGCCACGCGAGGCGTAGGCGGTGCAAGGTGGCGGGGCGCATCGCGATCATCGTCAGGTGCGGCGCCGGTGAGCGGACCCGTCAATGATACTAGCGGATGCGCGCGTCGAGCTCGGCGATGCCTTCGAGCTCCGCGCGCAGGCGATCGCCGCGCTGGAGCGCCGCGACGCCGGACGGCGTGCCGGTAAAGATGAGATCCCCTGCGGCGAGCGTCCAGAGCCGCGAAAGCTCGTGGATGATCTCGGGCACCGTGAACAGCATGTCGGCGATGTCGGCGCGCTGGCGAAGCTCGCCGTTGACCGAAAGCGTCAGCCGCGCCGTGCGCGGATGGCGGATCTCGGCCGCGCGGCGCAGCGCTGAAACGGGCGCCGATCCGTCGAACGCTTTCGACGAATCCCAAGGCAGGCTTTTCGCCTTTGCCGTGGCCTGCAGGTCGCGGCGCGTGAGATCGAGCCCGACGCCGTAGCCGAACACATGCTCCTGCGCGCGTTCCACCGGGATGTCGCGCCCGCCCGACGCGAGCGCGACGACCATCTCGACTTCGTGATGAAGATCCGACGTCGCCGACGGATACGCGACGTCGCCGCCATCCGCGACGATCGCGTCGTTCGGCTTCATGAAGAAGACCGGCTGCGCGCGATCCGGCACCGCGCCCATCTCCTTCGCGTGCTCGGCATAGTTACGGCCGATGCAATAGATGCGATGCACCGGAAAGCGAACTTGCGTGCCGGTGACAGTGAGGCTCGGGACGCGCGGCGCGTCGAACACGTACGACATGACGGATTCCGCTCCGGGAATGTGCGCGGAGGATAGCAGCGCGGCGCGTTCAGCTCTTGCCGTCGCGGCGGTCGCGGCGCCAGACGAGCTTCAGGCCCGACCAGACCGCGTCGATCGCGCAGACCTTTACATCGACGAGGCCGAGCGGCAGCGCGATCTTGCGCACGGTGTCCTCGGTGATATCGGTTGCGACCTTCGCGGATTTCTTCGGCCACGAGACCCAGATGACGCCGGTCGCGGGCAGTCTTTTCGCGAGCGCGTTGATTTCAGTGTCGAGCGTCTTCGCCGAAGTTGCGAACACGTGGGCAAGATCGAACGCTCCGCGCGGCGCGGCGAACGTGAGCTCGCTCGCGCGAAGGCCGACGATCGTCGCGTAATCCGCCGGCGCGGTGCGCACGAGCACGCGTGTCTCGCGCGCGATGCCGAGCTTCTGCCAGATCGGTTTGCCGGAATAACCGGCCGGTGTGGCGGGCGCCATGCGGCGATTCGACACCGCTCGCGACGCGACGTCAACGCCGCTCGCGTGCGTCGATGCCGTGTGACGGAGCGATCCGCGCGGCGAAGCCGTCCGATGCGCCTTGCGCGTTCGGCTCGAACGCGCCGGCCGTGCCGAGATCGGTCGAAAGCGTTTCGCCTGCGACGTAGATCGAGGGACCCTTTACGATGGCGAGGCCCCAGCCGATGTCGTCGTCCGCGCCGCCGAGGTAAGTCGAGAACGCCGGCGCGCCGTTCGCGTTGAAACGCACCACGACGGCATCGCGCGTGCCGCCGCCGGGCATCGCCTGGAACGGCGCGAACGTCGGGAAGTCGAGCGATTCGGTGTAACCGGTTGCATAGGCGCTGCCGCCGGCATCGACCGCGATCGCGTGCAGGCGATCGGCATCGCCGCCGCCGAAGAACGTCGCGTAGACGAGTTGCGCGCTCGTCGCGGTGATCGCAACGCGCATCGCGAATCCGTCTTCGGGGCCCGCAAGCTGCGGCTGAAATGCGTTCGCCGTCGGAAGATCGGTCGACGCGGTGTACCCGGCGACGTAGAGATCGCCGGACGGGCCGATGCCGACACCCATTGCAGTGTCATCGCCGGTGCCGCCGAAATAGCTCGCGTATTCGAGCGCGCCGCCGCCGCCGATACGTGCGACGAACGCGTCGCGTCCGCCGCCGTAGCCGGTCAGTGCGAAGCCTGCGGTCGGGAGATCGTTCGACATCGTGTATCCGGCGATCGCAGCGCGTCCTTGCGCGTCGAGCGCGATCGATTTCGCCTCGTCCTTGTCCGATCCGCCGAAGAACGTCGAATAGACGAGCGTCGTCGCATCGTTGCTGAGCTTCGCGATGAACGCGTCCTGGCCGCTGAAGCAGCCCGGCGGGCCGCCATCGAGGAACGGCTGGAACGCGTTTTTCGTCGGAAAATCGTACGAGCATGTGTAGCCGGTGACATATGCGTCGCCGGCCGCATCGACCGCGATCGCATTCGCGGCGTCGACAAAGTGCCCGCCGAGATAGGTCGAGTAGACGAGCGCGCCCGATGGCGAGATCTTCGCGACGAACGCATCGAACAGCGTGCCGCGCAGCTGCGTCTGCAACACGCCTTTCGTGACCGGAAAGTCGCTCGAATTGGTGAATCCGGTGACATAGACGCTGCCGCTTGCATCGAGCGCGATGCCGGTGGCGACATCGAGACCGCTGCCGCCAAGATAAGTCGCGTATTTGAGCGTCGTTCCGTCGGCGGCGATTTCGGCGACGAAGGCATCCGTCGCGCCGCCGCTCTTCGACTGCAGCGCATTGACGATCGGGAAGTTCGCCGACTCGGTCGATCCCGCGATCCAGAGGTTGCCTGCTGCATCGACGGCGACGCTGAACGCCTGGTCGTCCGTATTGCCGCCGAGATAGCCCGCGAACGCGAGCTTCAGCGGATCGAGCACGAGACTCTTCGCGCGCGCGCCGGCCGCGTGGCCTGCATGCGCGAGTGCAAAAACGAACACGGCGACGACCAGCGACACGACTTTCATGCGGATCCCTCCATCAGCTCGCCGACGCAGCCGCCGGGCCTCGGCCAGGAATTTCGTAAAAAGCAAGCGGAACCCGCCACGGGCGCGGCCATGACAATTGTCAGGAGCGCCAAGTGACCGCTTCGCCTTGTTGCGTTGCGGCGATCTCGGGACTCTATGGCAGACTTGTCGCCCCTCGCGCGCCCGGGAATGCCGCACAGTGGAAAAAGCCGACCTTCTGCAGCAGCTGCGCATCGACCGCGGCGAAGAACGCTCGACGTCGCGCGGATCGCGCGTCTGGATCGGCGTCGTCGTCGCGCTCGTCGTGCTGGTTGCGCTTGCGGCCGGCGGCTGGTGGTGGTTTGCCGGCGGCAAGACGTTCGAGGTCGAGGCCGCGACCGCGGTCGCGCCGGCGGGCAATGGATCGGGCCCGCTGGCGGTGCTGCAGGCCACCGGCTACGTCACCGCGCGCCGCCAGGCGACCGTCTCGACGCAGATCACCGGCACGCTGACGAAGGTGCTGATCGAGGAAGGCGAGCGCGTCGAAGAGGGCCAGGTCCTCGCGCGGCTCGAGGACAGCGCGCTGCGCGCCGCGCTTGCGCAGGCCGAGGCGCAGCAGCGCGCGGCGCAGGCGCAGATCGGGCAGTTCCAGGCGCAGCTGGCGCAGGCCGGCCGACTCGCGCGCCGAGGATCTCGGTCGGACGCATGCTCGTTTCGGAGCAGGCCGCCGAGCAGGCGCGCACGCAGTCGAAATGCAGACCGCGCAGCTCGACGCGCGCCGCCGCAGGTCGAGCTCGCGCAAGCGCAGCGTGCAGGGCGCGAAGGTGAATCTCGACTACACCACGGTGCGCGCGCCGTTCGCCGGCGTCGTCACCGCGAAGGCCGCGCAGGTCGGCGAGATCGTCTCGCCGCTCTCGGCCGGCGGCGGCTTCACGCGCACCGGCGTCGGCACCATCGTCGACATGGATTCGCTCGAGATCGACGTCGACGTCAACGAGGCCTACATCGGCCGGGTCGAGCCCGAGCATGCCGGTCGAGGCCGTGCTCGATGCCTATCCCGACTGGAAGATTCCCGGCGCACGTGATCGCGATCATTCCGGCCGCCGACCGCGGCAAGGCGACGGTCAAGGTGCGCGTCGCGCTCGAGCAGAAGGACGCGCGCATCGTGCCCGACATGGGCGTGCGCGTGTCCTTCCTCGGGAAGCGCCGAGCGCGGCCGCTGGACAGCCTGCGCCGCCGCCGCCGAAGGGCGTGCTGGTGCCGGCGCAGGCGATCGTGCAGCGCGACGGCAAGAGCGTGGTCTTCGTCGTCGACGGCGACAAGGCGCGTCAGCGCGCGGTCACGCCGGGCCAGCACGATGGGCGATGAACTTCGTCTCGCGAGGGCGTCGGCGCCGGCGATGCGCGTCGTGCGCGACGCCGCCGGCCGACGCTGGCCGACGGCGCGCGCGTCACGATCGAGAAGTAGCCGTCCCCCTGCTCCGCGCAGTGCAGGAGCAGGCTGACAAGCACATTCAACGGAGAGAGCGCATGGCACAGCTGATCGAAATCCGCGACCTCACCAAGGTCTACGAGCGCGGCAAGCAGAAGGTCGAGGTGCTGCACCACATCGACCTCGACGTCGAGAAGGGCGACTTCCTCGCGCTGATGGGCCCGTCGGGCTCGGGCAAGACGACGCTGCTCAACCTGATCGGCGGGCTCGACTCGCCCACCGGCGGCAGCATCGACGGTCGGCGGCCAGCGCATCGACCAGCTCGGCGCGGCGCGCTCGCGAAGTGGCGCGCCGCGAAGGTCGGCTTCGTGTTCCAGTTCTACAACCTGATGCCGATGCTGTCGGCGCAGAAGAACGTCGAGCTGCCGCTGCTGCTGACCAAGCTCTCGGCCGCGCGAGCGCAAGAAGCGCGCCGGTATCGCGCTGCAGCTCGTCGGCCTCGCCGACCGCGCCAGCGCACAAGCCGACCGAGCTCTCCGGCGGCCAGCAGCAGCGCGTCGCGATCGCGCGCGCGATCGTCTCCGACCCGACGCTGCTGGTCTGCGACGAGCCCACCGGCGACCTCGACCGCCAGTCGGCCGAGGACGTGCTGGGTCTGCTGCAGCAGCTCAACCGCGACCACGGCAAGACGATCGTGATGGTCACGCACGATCCGAAGGCGGCCGAGTACGCCACCACACGCTGCACCTCGACAAGGGCACGCTGGTCGAGCAGACGGCGACCGTGTAAGGGCGAGGTGCTTCCCTCTCCCGCTGCGGGAGAGGAGGTGAGGGCACGTCGGTTCGACGTCGCAGAGTGCCCTCATCCGCCTTCGGCACCTTCTCCCGCAAGCGGGAGAAGGGAAAGCTAGCGAGGATGAAATACCTTCACCTCATCTGGGCGTCGCTGTTCCGCCGCAAGACGCGCACGATCCTGACGCTGGTGTCGATCATCGCCGCCTTCCTGCTGTTCGGCATGCTCGACGCCGTGCGCGCCGCGTTCAACGCGGCCGGCCGAGCGCCGGCGGGCGTCAGCCGGCTCATCGGAGCTCGCGCTCTCGTTCATCCAGTCGCTGCCGCAGAGCCTCGCTCGCGCGCATCCAGCGGGTGCCGGGCGTCAAGGACGTCACCTACGCGAACTGGTTCGGCGGCGCCTACCAGGACCCGCACAACCAGAAGTCTGTTCCAGCTTCGCGGTCGCGTCCGAACTATCTCGACCTCTATCCCGAGGTCGTGGTGCCGCCCGACCAGCGCAAGGCCTTCGACGAAACGCGCACCGGCGCGCTCGTCGGCGAGGCGGCTCGCGAAGCGCTCAACTGGAAGGTCGGCGACAAGATCCCGCTGCAGTCACGATCTTCCCGAACAAGGCGAGCAGCAACAACTGGACCTTCGACATCGTCGGCATCTTCAAGGCCGCCGAGGAGAAGCAGCGCGGCGCTCGACCACCAGCTGCTGTTCCACTGGAAGTACTTCGACGAGGCCGCACGTCCGCAACGGGCACGGTCGGCTGGTACGTCGCGCGGGTCAACGTCCGAACCAGGCCGACACGTCGCCAAGGCGATCGACGCGCTCTCGGCCAACTCCGACCACGAAACGCAAACGCAGACCGAGCAGGCGTTCAACCTCGCGTTCGTCAAGCAGCTCGCCGACATCGGCCTGATCGTCGGCGCGATCATGGGGGCGGTGTTCTTCACGCTGCTGCTGCTCACCGGCAACACGATGATGCAGGCGGTGCGCGAGCGCATTCCGGAGCTGGCGGTGCTGAAGACGATCGGCTTCTCCAACCGCAGCGTGCTGGGGATGGTGCTGGCCGAGTCGATGCTGCTGCTCGTGCTCGGCGGCGTGCTCGGCTTGCTGCTCGCGCAGCTGCTGATGCCGGTCATCAGCGCGGGCAGCGGCGGCAAGATGAACCTCCCGCCGTCGGCGCCGACGTGGTCGCTCGGCATCGCGCTGATGCTCGGCATCGGGCTCGTCGTCGGCGTGCTGCCGGCGCTGCGCGCCATGCGCCTGAACATCGTCGACGCGCTGGCCGGACGCTGAGGAGATCGCCATGAAATTCCTCACGAACCTTCTGATGATCGTGGTGCTCGCGATTGCGATCTTCGTGCTGATCTCTGCCGTGGCCGGCGCTGATCGCGCTGGTCGTGCTGCTCGCGCTCTGGCTGGCGCTCACGCGCACGGGTCGCCAGGCCTGGTCGGTCACCAACGTCGGCATCGCACACTACCGCAGCGGCTCGGTGCGTCGGCCGTCATCGTCGTCGGCATCGCCGGCGTCGTCGGCGTGCTGGTCGCGACTGCTGGCGATGGGCGAGGGCTTCCGCCAGACGCTGCGCAGACCGGCGGCACCGACACCGCGATCGTCATGCGCGGCGGATCGCAGCGGAGGTGTCGTCCGGCATCGAGCGCGACGAGCGTCGCTCGATCGAGCAGCTGGCCGGCATCGCCCAAGGATGCGCAGGGCGAGCCGATCGCATCGCCCGAGCTCGTCGTCGTCGCCAACCTGCCGAAGAAGGCCGACGCGACCGAAGGCAACGTGCAGATGCGCGGCGTCGGCGAGCAGGCGTGGGCGGTGCGGCCGCAAGTGAAGATCATCGAGCGGCAAGAGTTCACGCCGGGCCTGCGCGAGCTGATCGTCGGCCAGGGCGCGGCGCGCAATTCGCCGGGCTCGAGCCCGGCACGACGATCCACCTCGGCAACCAGCAGTGGACGATCGCCGGCGTGTTCGCATCGGGCGACGCGCACGAGTCGGAGATCTGGGGCGACGCGAGGTCGTCGTCGGCGACATACCGCGCGGCAGCAGTCGCCAGTCGGTGACCGTGCGGCTGACGTCGCCCGACGCGCTCGATCAGCTCAAGGCCGGCTCGAGGCCAATCCGCGGCTCAAGGTCGACGCGAAGACGACGCGCGACTACTTCAGCAAGCAGTCCGAGGGCCTGACGCGCGTGATCAAGGTCATGGGCATCGTCATCGGCGTCATCATGGCCATCGGCGCGATGTTCGGCGCGCTCAACACGATGTTCGCCGCCGTCGCGGCGCGCGCGCGCGAGATCGCGACGTTGCGCGCGATCGGCTTCCGCGGCCTGCCGGTGGTGGTGGCGGTGATGCTCGAGACGATGCTGCTGGCGCTGATCGGCGGACTGCTCGGCGCGTTCGTCGCGTGGCTGATCTTCAACGGCTACACCGTGTCGACGCTCGGGCAGAACTTCAGCCAGGTCGTCTTCGAGTTCAAGGTGTCGCCGGAGCTGCTGTGGACCGGGCTGAAATGGGCGCTCGCGATCGGCTTCATCGGCGGGCTGTTCCCGGCGATGCGTGCGGCGCGACTGCCGGTGACGACGGCGCTGCGCGAGTTGTGATCGATTGCGCGCAAGCGTGATGGCGTCGCTCGCGCGAAGGTGTTGAACGTTGCGCTCGCGTCGAACGTGTCCTGTTCGGCAAGACGAAGTCGTAAGACATGAGCGAGAGCGGCCTCGACGGCGCTCTCGCTCAGCATTCGTCTTGAACAGGAGTCCGACACATGAAGAACAAGATTGCGCTTGTCGCCATCGCAGCGCTGGCCTCAATGCCCGCGCTCGCTGCCGCCGCCGTGAATCATCCTGCGGCGTGGCCGCCCGGGCCTTCGATCTGGGCGTTCATCGCGTTCCTGCTGGGAGGCTGAGCAGCGCTGACCGATCGCCGGAGTCGGTAGAGTCCTCCCTGCCGGCTCCGGCATCCGCACGTGGCCTTCGAAAATGCTCTGCGCGCGAGCGCGCTGCGGCTATGCGACCTTCTCGCGCGCGAGCGCAATGAGACCGACGCCGCCGAGGATCACGATCATCGCGACGACATCGAACGCATGGATCGCCTCGCCGGCGAACATCACGCCGACCAGCACCGCGACCGGCGGATTCACATACGCATAGCTCGTCGCGAGCGCCGGTCGCACCGTGTTGAGCAGGTAGAGGTACGCGGTAAATCCGATCAGCGATCCCGCGGCCGCGAGATAGCCGAGCGCAAGCGTCGACGCCATCGACGGCATCGCCGGATAGCGTTCGCCGAACAGCAGCGCGCCGACGAACAGCACGGTGCCGCCGGTGAGCATCTGCGCGGCCGTGTTCATCGCGGCGGGTGGCATGTTGCGGCGGCGGCTCCAGACCGAGCCGAACGCCCACGACATCGCCGCGATGAGCAGCGCAATCGCGCCGAGCGGCGCGCCGGTCATGCTGCCGCCGAGATTGAGCAGCACGACACCGGCGAAGCCGACCGCGAGGCCGAGCCATTCCATCCGGTGCGGCCACTGTCCATAGAGGCCGCCGAATACCGCAGCGAACAGCGGCATCGCGGCGACCGCGACCGCGGCGAGGCCCGATGCGACGCTCTGCTCGGCATAGCAGACGAGCCCGTTGCCCATGCCGAGCAGCAGCGTGCCGGTGATCGCGGAGTTGATCCATTGCGCGCGCGTCGGCGCCGGCATGCCGCGCCAGCGCAGGAACGCATACAGCGTGCCGCCCGCGATCAGGAATCGCGTGCCGGCCATCAGGAACGGCGGGTAGCTTTCGAGCGCGACGCGGATCGCGAGGTACGTCGAGCCCCAGACGAAATAGAGCGAGATCAGCGCGAGCGGCACGAGCACGCGCGGGCCGAACAACGGTTCGGGCGTCGTCGTCACGGCGACGGTCTCGCAGGTGGTCGAATCGTCCATGGTGCGTCCAATGCGGAAGGCCGCCGGACACAGCGCCGGCGAGACTGCAGGGTAGGCGCTACTTTGGCACTGCCATAGGCCCGCTCGTCATGCAGACCGTAGGGCCACTCTTCAGCGGTGCGCCGGCGTCTCGCGAACGACCTTGAACTCGCCTTCGATCACGCCGGGCGGCGTCTGCGCGGCCGGAGCGGCGCCGGGCGTCGCGCGCTGCGGCGTGCGCAACGCATTGATCAGCACGACGACCGCGCCGCCGATCGCGAGTGCGACCGCGGCGAAAAACCCGAACGCGAGCACGACGAGCAGCACAGCGGCGCCGACGACGAGCGCGAGCAAGCGCACCAGCGGATGCTGCGCGCGCGAATGAAAGCGAAAGCCGAACATGAACGGAATCTCCGTGTGCCAGAATGCGCCGCGACGAAGCGGAGCATCGGCACATATCTTGGGCTCAGAGGAATCCGGTGCAAGTGCCGGAAGCGATCCCGGCGCCGGCGACGCCCCGCGCGGCGCGCTATGCCGCGTCGCGGACATTCCGGACGGCAACGCGATCGGCGTGCACGTGCCCTCGTCGACCGGTGGCTTCGACCTGATTCTGCTGCGCCTTGGCGAGCGCGTGTTCGCGTATCACAACGAGTGCCCGCATGCGGGACGCAATCTCGATTATGCGCCGGGGCAGTTTCTCGTTAGCGATGCGCGCATCGTTTGCGCTGTGCATGGGGCGACGTTTGCGGTGGATTCGGGTGCGTGTCTTGGTGGGCCGTGTCGGAGTGGGCTCGTGGCCATGCCGATTGACGTTGTTGATGGGGGAGTGTGGTTGCGCTAGTTCGTCGTTTCGGCGGATGCCGGGATCCGGCTTTAGCGCTCCCCTTCAAGGGGAGGCTCTTTAGCCCTCCTCTTCAAGGGGAGGGTTGGGTGGGGATGGTGTTGGGTTTGTCGTTGGGCGTTGTCGCGATAACCGACTCACGTCCGTGTGTGTTTCGTCGGCCATCCATGGCGGCCAGTTACTTTCTTTTGCTTGCCCAAAAGAAAGTAACCAAAGAAAAAGGCACCCTCGCGGTCGCGGTCGCGCGGGCATCCATGCCCGCGTGACTACGCAAGGACTCGGAGGGCTTCGCCGGGAGCACATCCGTGTGCTCTCGTCGAAGTGGCCGCGCATCCTGCCGGCCACCGCTTCGCGGCTTTTCCTCCGAGTCCTTGCCGCGGCCGAGAGGGAACCCGGGAAGAGCAGAGCGCGGCAGTCCCTGCCGCAGAAGCACCGGATATATGCGACACGTCGGTTTCTTTTCTTTCTTTCGCTTTGCTCTTCGGGTTCCCTCTGAGCAGCGGCGGAGGGTGGACGGAACAGCCGCGTGCCCCGCACGCGGGCGGCGCGAGGGATCGCGCCGATTCGGACAACAGGCCAGGGATGGCCTGTGGGCCGAACCCGTCCGCCCGTAGCGAACCGCTCGCTCCGCGAGCGGCGCGAATCCGAGGGTGCCGTTTTCTTTGGTTACTTTCTTTTGGGCAAGCAAAAGAAAGTAACTGGCGGCCATGGATGGCCGACAAACCACACACGGACGTGAGTCGGTCTTCGCGACAACGCCGAAGAACAAGGATCGCGCCGCGATGACGCCGCCGTCAGCGGCCGAACACAAGATTCAGCGCGATGAACGTCGTCACCAACAACACAATCGTCAACGGCAACCCAACCCGCAAAAAATCCCGCGAGCGATACCCACCAGGCCCCGCAACAATGAGAATCACCGGATTCGCACTCGGCATCACAAACGTATTCGACGTCGAAATCGCCACGAGCAACGCGTACACCGCAGGATTTCCACCCGACGCAAGCGCTACGTTGATCGCCATCGGCACCATCATCACGGTCGCGCCGACATTCGAAACAACCTGCGCGAAGAGCAGCGCAAGGATCGCGATGACGGCCTGCAGTCCCCACTGCGGCCACGCGCCGAGATAGCGCAGCACTTCCTGTGCGATCCACGCGGCGGCGCCGGTCGAATCCATCGCCCAGCCGAGCGGGATCAGGCAGGCGAGCGTGAAGATCGTCTTCCAGTTGATCGCGCCGTAGGCTTCGTCCATGTTCAACACGCCGGAAAGCAGCATGCCGACCGCGCCGACCAGCATCGCGATCGAGAGCTTGATGTCCGTGAAGAGGCCGAGCCCCATCGCGAGCGCGAAGAACGTCGCGGCCCACCAGATCTTCGCGGGACGCTGCTCGTCTTTCGGATAGTCGGTGACGACGACGAAATCGTGCGACTCGGCCGCGCGCGCGAGATCGCGCCAGAAGCTGTGCAGCACCAGCGTGTCGCCCTGGCGGAGCGCCACCTTGCGCACGTCCTCGCGGAACACCTGCTCGCCGCGGTTCACCGCGAGCACTGAGATGCCGTAGGTCTTGCGCAGGCGCAGCTCGCCGACGTCTTTCTTCACCCATTTCGAGTTCGGTGGAATGACGACCTCGGAAATACCGGCGCGCGACGGATTGAACATGTCGGCGAAGTTGCGAAGCCGCGGCGAGGTCGTGCAGAGCTGGTTATTCGCGAACTCGCCGACATTCTCGCGCTTGCCGAGCACGCCGAGCACGCTGCCGACCCAGATCATCTGATCGACCGGCGGCCCGAGCCGCGCTTCGTTGCCGTTCTTGAGCGCGAGGATCAGCGGTGCGCCGCGGAGCTGCTCCGCTTCGCCGACGCTCATGCCGACGAGCGGGCTCTCGGCCGTCACGGTGAGCTCGATGACCTCGCCGTCGATGCCGTAGGTTTCGGCGAAGTAGGTTTCGGTGCGGCCGGGCGTGACCTTCTGGCGGTCCTCCTCGGTCGGCAGGAGCTTTCGCGTGAACACGGCGAAATAGCCGAGGCCGACCAGCAAAAGCGGAATGCCGACCGGCGCGATCGAGAACAGCGAGAACTGCTGGATCGTCTGCGCGCCCGGCGGAAGGTTGCGGTTCGCGCTCGCGATGAGATCGTTGAGCAGGATCAGCGGCGAGTTCGAGATCATCGTGACGTTCGTGCCGCAGAGGATCATGCACGCCATCGGCAGCAGGAGCTGCTTCAGCGGCAAGCCGGTGCGCGCACTGACGCGGGAGACGACCGGCACGAGCAGCGTCGCGAGCGCCTGACTCTGGATCACGGCCGAGAGACTGCCGGCGAGTGCATTGACGAAGAGCTGCACGCGCTCCTCGATGCCGCCGGCGAGCCGGAGGATCACCGACGCCGCCTTGCTCAGCATGCCGGTGCGGTCGAGCCCCGCGCCCATGATCATGACCGCGATCAGCGAGATGACCGCGTTGCCGGCGAAGCCTTCGAAGAGCTGCTCGACCGGGATGAGGCGCGTCACGCCGATCACGACGATGACGAGGAGGGCCAGTAGATCGCCGCGGATCCACTCGAGCACCAGCATGACCACGGTGAACGCCAGCAGCCCGAAAACGAGCGCCATGCTGGGGGTCAGAGGCAGGCCGGATTCCATCGGGGCGGATTCTTGTTATCGGCCGTCGTTCGTTGGCGGAGCGCTCATCGCCGCTCAGCTCGAGTCATGTCAGAGCCGGTCATAGAGGAGGTCCCAGACGCCATGGCCGAGCTTCTGGCCGCGCCGTTCGAAGTGGGTGTCGATGCGCCATGCCGGACGCGACGCGGGCGCCGCATGCTCCGCGTGACGGCGCCAGTCCGGCGCGTTGTCGAGCACGCTCTGCATATGCTCGGCATAGTCCGCCCAGTCGGTCGCCAAATGCAAGCAGCCGCCGCGCATCACACGCGATGCGACGAGCGCAACGAACTCGGGTTGGATCAGGCGGCGCTTGTGATGCCGCTTCTTCGGCCACGGATCCGGGAAATAGATGCGCACTTCGGCGAGCGATCCGGCGTCGGCGATCTCGCGCTGCACCACCTCGACCGCATCGTGGTGATAGATGCGCACGTTGTCGACGTTCTGCGCCGCGAGCGCATTGAGCAGCGCGACCGACACCGGGCCGGTGCACTTCGACGCCGATGAAATCACGGTCGGGCTCGGCGAGCGTTGCGTGCGCGAGCTGCTCGCCGTTGCCGAAGCCGATCTCGAGCACGAGCGGCGCGTTGCGGCCGAACGCAGCGGCGAAATCGCGCGGCGTGCCGGCGAAGTCGAGCCCGTAGCGCGACCAGTGCGCGTCGAACGCGCGCTGCTGCGCCGGCGTCGTGCGGCCTTGGCGCAGCACGAAGCTCCGGATGCGGCGCTCGTGCGTTGCCGGCTCTTTCGTATCGTGCATCGCGATCACACGATGCGTCCGTCGAGCGGGCTCGACGCCGATGCGTAGCGCTTGCGCGGAATGCGGCCCGCGCGAAACGCCGCGCGACCGGCTTCGACCGCGAGCTTCATCGCGTGCGCCATCAGCACCGGATCCTTCGCGCCGGCGATCGCCGTGTTCATCAGCACGCCGTCGCAGCCGAGCTCCATCGCGATCGACGCGTCGGACGCGGTGCCGACGCCCGCGTCGACGAGCACCGGCACCTTTGCGTTCTCGACGATCTCGAGCAGGTTCCAGCGATTCTGGATGCCGAGCCCCGAGCCGATCGGCGCTGCGAGCGGCATCACCGCGACGCAGCCGATCTCTTCGAGACGCCGCGCGAGGATCGGATCGTCCGACGTGTAGACCATGACGTCGAAGCCGTCGGCGACGAGCGTCTCGGCGGCCTTCAGCGTTTGCACCACATCGGGAAACAACGTCTTCTCGTCGCCGAGCACTTCGAGCTTGACGAGCTTGTGTCCGTCGAGCAGCTCGCGCGCGAGCTTGCACGTGCGCACGGCGTCGTCGGCCGTGTAGCAGCCGGCGGTATTGGGCAGCAGTGTGTAGCGCGACAGCGGCAGCACGTCGAGCAGGTTCGGCTCGCCGGGATTCTGGCCGATGTTCGTGCGGCGAATCGCGACCGTGACGATCTCCGCGCCGGCGGCTTCGGTCGCGCGCTGTGTTTCGGCGAGATCCTTGAACTTGCCGGTGCCGGTCAGCAGGCGAGAGCGATAGACGCGGCCCGCGATCGTCAGCGGATCGTCGATCGAAGCAGGCATCGCGGATTGGGGCAGCGCGTTCATCGTGTTTCCAGTGGCGGGCGAGGGCCGCGAAGTGCGGCGCCTCGATCAAAAAACGCAGCGGTCAGCCGCCGCCGATCGCGTGCACGACTTCGACGCGATCACCCGCGGCGAGAAGGCGCACCGAGTAGTCGCCACGCGGCACGATCTCGCGGTTGACCTCGATCGCGACGCGCTTTCCGGCGAGGCCGGTCGACGCGACGAGGTCGGCAAGCGTCGCGTTGCTCGCGACGTCCTCTTCGCGGCCGTTGAGCACGATCTTCATGGCAATATTCTAGCGGTCGCGCCGCGGGGACGCACAAAAAAGCGACGCCGCACTAGGCGGCGTCGCTGATTCCAGCCGGTCACACTGCATCAGCGGTGGCCGTTGGCCTCGTCCTGGTCCTTCTTCTTCTCCGCCGGAGTGCGGGGGTCCCGCTGCGGCACCTGACGCTGCGCCGGCGGCGGCGCGTGCTGCACTTGCGGCTGCGGCGCGTGCTGTACCTGCGTCTGCGGTGCGTGCTGCACCTCGCGCTGCACCTGCGGCTGCGCGTGCTCGACCGGCTGCGTGCGCGGCGTGTACTCGCGCGGCGTCTGCTGGTGCGACTCGATCGTGCGCTGCTGCGTCGTCGTCGGCGGCGTGTGGTGCTCCATCGTGCGCTCCTGTTGCGAGACCGGCGGCGTCTTCTGCACGTTGGTCTGCGTCGGCGGTGCGCGATGCACGGTCTGCGGACGGTCGTTGGTGTCCGTCGGCGTCTTGTGCACGGTCCGGCTCTGGACGGTGCGGTCCTGGTTGTTGCCCGTCTGCGGCGGAGTCTGGACCGCGTGACCGTTCGCGTTGCGCTCGTTCAAGTCGCGCGTGGCGTTCGGGTTGCCGGGCGTCTTGGTCGGCGGCGTCGCAGTCGTCGTGCGCGGGTTGACAGTCTGCGCCTGACCCTGCGGACCCGTGTGCGGCGCGAAGCGCGACGACGGCAGGCCGTTCGCGTTCGGGTTGCCGTTCGGATTGCCCTTGCCCTCGTTCCCACTGACGCGATCGTTCGCGTTGCCATGCGTCACCGTGCGGTCCTGCGGCTTGTTGCCGTTCACGGCATTCGTCTGCGCCGGCAGCGTGCGGCCGTTCTGTGTCGGCAGCGTGCCGGGCTTGCCGGTGTTCGCAGGATTGTTCGCATTACCGACCTGGCCCGGCTGCACGCGGTTGACCTGCGCACCCGGCGCACGCGCCGGCAGCGGCTGCGGCTTGCCCGCACCCTTCTGGCCTACGACCTGCACGCGCTGATTGCCGCCGCGATTGGCAACGGCGGCTGCACCTGCGGCACCGGCCGCGGGCGCGATCTGACGCAGCTGACGCGTCGCGAGCGGCTCCGAGCCGTTCTTCTGGATCGCGGCGATGCGCGTGTCGACCGACGCCGGCTTCGGCGGCGGCGCGGTGCGCGCGATGACGTTGCGGTTCACCGCTTGCGCGGTCGGCATGGCACGCGCGCGCTGCGCGTTCGCGGCGACGAAGCTCGCGCGGGTCGGCGCGATGCCGACACGGGTCGCGACATTCGCGTTGCGCAACTGCGCGGCGTTGACCTGCACGCGCGCGGCGTTGACCGGACGCGCACCGACGAACGCATCGCGCGGTACCGCAGTGACCGCGCCCACGTTCTGGCGATACGCGTAGTTGACGTTCGTCAGCGGACGGCCACGCGAGTAGTCGTTGTAGACGTTCGTGATGTTCGTGTTGTTGATGATCGTCGTATTGCGGACGTTGACGTTCGTGAAATAGTCGTGCGAGGCGTGGTACCACGGCACGTAGACGTCACGCGGTCCAAGCGGGAACCAGCCGACGGGACCGGTGTTCACGCCGATGCCGACGCCGAAGCCGACACCGCCGACGAACGCAACGAGCGCAGGCGCGTAGACCGGGCGCACGGCGACCGGACCCGGGCACCAGCCCCAGCGGTCGGACGCGTAGACCCAGCGGCCATAATGGGACGGCGCAAAGCCCCAGGCCGCGTTGTCGACCCAGGTCCAGCCCCACGGATCGACCCATGCCCAATGACCGTCGCGGTACGGCGCCCAGTCGGCGGCGACCTGTGTCGGATACCAGACATGGCCGTATTCGGGCACGTCGTTCCAGCCGCCGTACTCGTCGAGGTCGGCCGAGCCGATCACGTCCTCGGAGACGTACTGGCGCGAGGTTGAGTGCTCATAGCGTCCATTGCGCGAATCGGCCCACGTGTCGAAATCGTCGCCGCCCGGGATGTCGAGCACTTCATAGTCCTGGAGCCCGGCATCGTGGAAGCGGTACGAGTTGCCGGCATTGACGCTGTAGCTGGCATTGTTCTGGCCATACACGTCGCCGGCGCCCTTGAACACGGTCACCATCGTCGAGGTGCCGTCGGGCGCGATGTCGATGCGATAGTCGCCGGGCTGGTTGATGACGAACGCCAGCGTCGGCGTGTCGACTTCGTAGCTCTGGCCCTCGAACACGCGGCGGACGTGCAGGTTCATCGTGCCCTGCGTGAGCTCGGTCTGCGCGACGGTGTCACTGAGATTCAGAATGTCGAAGTTCGACTGCGCATCGAGGCGCAGGGTGGCCGCGCCAACTTCCATCTCGGCGCGCGAGTTCTGATCGGTGAAAAGCTTGTCGCCGGTGCCGAGCGGCCGGTTGAGATTGGCTTGGACCCAGTTGTCGTCGCCGGCGGGCTGAAAGCTGACGTCGCCGCGCATGTAGCTCAGGCGCGCGACGCGATCCGGCGGATCATCCTGCGGCCCGGCATCTTGCGCGAAAACCGGGATTGTCGACGCAAAAAGCGCCAATCCGAGCGCGGCGAGCATCGCCTTGCGGATGGAACGACGCGGTGTGTACATGTGGTTGTCTCTCCTATGCCTACGCCATTCGCGACTACGGTGGGGAAGCCCCAGAAATCTGTCCTTCCGTCCGCGGCTGACAGGCTGGCGCCATAACAACGTAAAGGCGCTGAATGCCCGCCTTCCGGGACGGTTGCTTTGCGACTTCTCACAAGCGTACTCAGCGGCGATTCAGCGCATTGCGCCAAATGCGTCACTCATCGACCGTGCAATCGATTACAGGACAGCTTGCGGGAGCCGCAGAGGCGCCGCTACGCTGTCGCAACGCGGGTGTCGTCTAATGGTAAGACAGCAGCTTCCCAAGCTGCGAACGTGGGTTCGATTCCCATCACCCGCTCCACTCCCGGCGTGAATCATACCTCGCGATCCTGACGGCCAATGCAGCCCGTGGAACCGCTCATCCTCGGCTGGCGCGAGTGGCTCGCGCTGCCTGCGCTCGGCATCGGCGCGATCAAGGCCAAGCTCGATACGGGCGCGCGCACGTCCTGCCTGTCGGTCGTCTCGGTCGAGACGTTCGAGGTCGACGGGCGCCTGCATGTACGCTTCATGGTCCGGCCGCGCAGGCGCAGCGAGCGGACCCAGGCTTGCGAGGCCGCCGTCGTCGATCGCCGGCCCGTCACCGATTCGGGCGGCCACACCGGCGAGCGCTGGTTCATTCGTACCGGTATCGTGCTCGCCGGCCGGCACTTCGAGATCGACATCAATCTGACAGACCGCCGGGCGATGCTGTTTCCGCTGCTGCTCGGGCGCTCGGCGCTCGATGGCCGTTTTCGCATCGACACGGCGCTTTCGTACACCGCGCCGAAACCCGAACCATTACGCAACGCACGATGAAGCCGCCGCCATGAAGATCGCGATCCTCTCCCGCAACGCGCGGCTCTATTCGACACTGCGTCTGGTCGAAGCGGCGCGCAAGCGCGGGCACAGCGTGCGCGTGCTCGATCCGCTGCGCTGCTACATGCGCATCGCGGCCGGCGCGTTCGAGATCCACTACAAGGGCAGGGCGCTGCGCGGACTACGGCGTCGTGATACCGCGCATCGGCGCCTCGATCACGTTCTACGGCACGGCGGTCGTGCGCCAGTTCGAGATGATGGGCATCAGTACGCCGAACAGCGCCGACGCGATCCTGCGCGCGCGCGACAAGCTGCGCTGCCTGCAGCTCCTTGCGCGCGACGGCATCGGCCTTGCCGACGACCGTGTTCGGCGACAACCCCGACGACACGGCCGATCTTCTGACAATGCTCGGCGATCCGCCGCACGTCATCAAGCTCAACGAAGGCGCGCAGGGGCAGGGCGTGCTGCTCGCCGAGAAGCGCTCGTCGGCACAAGGCATGATCGAGGCGTTCCGCGGCCTCTACGCGAACTTCCTCGTGCAGGAGTTCATCAACGAAGCGAAGGGCGCCGATATTCGCTGCTTCGTCGTCGGCGGCCACGTCGTCGCCGCGATGCAGCGTCAGGCGCCGGAAGGCGATTTTCGCTCGAACCTGCATCGCGGCGGCACGGCGACCCCGGTCATCTTGACCGCCGCAGGAAACGGAGATCGCGCTCCATGCGGCCCGCGTGATGGGACTCGGCGTCGCCGGCGTCGACCTGCTGCGCTCGACCCGCGGGCCGCTGGTGCTCGAGGTCAATTCGTCGCCGGGCCTCGAAGGCATCGAGGCCGCGACCGGTGTGGACGTCGCCGGCGCGATCATCGAGCACGTCGCCGGCGGCGTGCGGCAGCGCGCGGTCGTCGGCAAGCGCAAGCCCAAGCGCGTCCCTCGTCGGGCCTGACACACCGCCGGATCGGCGGCACCGGCTGTCTCCAGCCGATACGTCGCCGGGTCGTGAAATACGATGTGCAATGTACGAAGGAAGTCGTTGACGACGGCTCGTCCTTCGGCTAGGTTTTGCCTGCCGGCCGCCTTCTTGCGGCCGAAATTTCCACCAAAACCCGATGCAATGCATCTGCTGGAGAGTCCTGAAATGAAAAAGAATGTATCGGCCGCCTGGCTGCTTCTGGCCGCCTTTGCGGTCAACGCGGTAGCAGCGACCGACAAGGCCGCGCCGGCGGTCAACGCCGACACGAAGGAAAGCTTCGCGACCGTGTCGGGCTGGGTGACGAAGGAAATGCATACCGGTGGACGCTACGAGCACGTCACCGATTCCGAGCGCAGCACGGTCGAAGGCAAGCTCGCCTCGATGTCCACGCTGCTCGACAAGAAGGGCAGCGTCGCCCAGATGAACGACGCCGAGAAGACGCAGATGTTCAACGACCAGGAGCAGGTCAACGCGATCCTCGCGCACCGCGACGGCGATCGTCTGGTCTGCCAGACCGTCGCGCCGGTCGGCTCGCACATCCCGGTCAAGAGCTGCAAGACCGCGCGCCAGATGGAAGGCGATCAGCGCGAAGCGCAGAAGTTCATCCAGGATCGGCAGAACATCCAGACGAAGAGCGGCAACTGACGCCGCCGTTCCGCGAGCGGCATCGTACGAAAGTTATCGTTGACGAATCGCACCCGGCCGACTAGCATCGGCCGGGACGCCCCGGACTGGGCCGGTGCGCGCGATTTTTCCGGGGGCACATCATGCGCAGATCGACCTTGCTCAATGCGGCGCTCGTTGCGTTGACGCTTCTTGCCGCGGCGATGCCTGCCGCAGCGAAAGAGAGCTATCACGAGAAAACCTTCAACGCCGACACGCAGGATAAATTCCAGCAAGTGGCCGACGGCGTCCGCAAGGAAATGCAGCCCGGCGGTCGCTATGAATACGTCAAGCCCCAGGAGCGTGCCACGATCGAGCGCTCGCTGGCGGAGATGGATGCCTTGTTCACGGCCACTGGCGGCGTCGAAAACATGAAGCAGGACGACAAGATCAAGCTCTTCAACGAGCAGGAAGTCGTCAACTCGATCCTGACACGCCGCGACAAGGATCGCGTCATCTGTGAAGACAAGCCCAAGCTCGGCTCGCACGTCCGGACGACCAACTGCCACACCTACGGGCAGGAAGAGGAAGCGCGCCGCGGCTCGCAGGACACGATGGGGGAGTGGACGCGCAGGGGCTGCGCCGTCGGGGGCTGCGTCGGTTCGTCGGCGCCGCGGCCGGTCGAGCCCAACGGCCACTGAGGTTGTTCCGTTCGCTGCGTGCACGAGCCGCGAGTACGACTGTTCTCGTTGACTCGTCCCCGGCGCCGGAATAGGGTGCGCATATGACCCGGTCGCGACCGGCCCGGAAGGCCGGCGCGGGCAGGGCATCTGGCATTCACGCATCACCCGCGCGGGGTAAGCAACGTGGCAAAGAACGAAGAACTCCCTAAGCCGACCGAAGCCGAGCTCGGCATCCTCAACGTCCTTTGGGAACGCGGCCCGTCGACCGTGCGTGATGTGCACGAGATGCTCTATCGCGACGAAGGCGCAGGCTACACGACGGCGCTCAAGCTCTTGCAGATCATGCACGGCAAGGGCCTCGTCGAGCGCGACGATTCCGAGCGCGCGCACGTGTTCCGCGCCGCGGTCAGCAAGGAGCGCACGCAGAAGCGCTTTCTTTCCGACATGGTCCAGCGCGTGTTCGACGGCTCGCCGTCGCAGCTCGTGCTGCATGCGCTGGGCACGCGCCCGCGCGCGACGCGCGAGGAGCTCGACGAGATCCGCGCACTCTTGAACAAACTCGAGCCGGGATCACGCAAATGAACCCGATGGATGCCTATCTCGCGGACTGGTTTCCGCTGATCCAGTCGTTGGGCTGGACGCTGTTGCATTTCCTCTGGCAGGGCGCCGTCATCGCGGCGGGTTACGCGGCGTTCCGCCTGATCGTCCCGGCCGAGCGGCCGGAGGCGCGCTATGCGGCAGGTCTCGTCGCGCTGGCGCTGATTGCGCTCTGCCCGCCGCTGACGCTCGCGATCGTCTATCCGAACGTCGTCGTCGCGGCCGCGAGCGCGGAGCAGACCGCGATCGACGCCGTCGTCGCGACCGCCGCCGCCGTTACGCCGGCGGCCGAATCGTTCCGTCTCGACTGGGTGATGCCGTGGCTCGTCCTCGGCTGGGTGCTCGGCGTCGCCGTCATGGCGTGGCGCGCGTTCCGCCAGTGGCAGGCGCTGGAACGTATCGCCCAGCATTGCGCCAAGCCGAGCTCGGAGCTCGAGCGCATGCTCGCCTCGCTCGCGCGCCGCTTCGGCCTCGTACGCTTCGTGCGCGTGCTCGTCACGAGCGAGATCGACACGCCGACGCTGATCGGCTGGATCAAGCCCGTCGTGCTGATTCCGACCGCAGTCGCCCTTGGTTTTCCGCGCCACCATGTCGAGCTGATCCTCGCGCATGAGCTCGGGCACCTGCGCCGCTACGATCATCTCGTGAATCTCGCGCAGGCCGTGATCGAGACGCTGCTCTTCTATCACCCGGCCGTGCACTGGATCTCGCGCGAAGTGCGCAACGACCGCGAAGTCTGCTGCGATCGACTCGTGCTGCGCCTGACCGAGGGCGAGCCGCGCGAATACGCGGCGACGCTCGCATCGCTCGAAGAGTTGCGGCTTTTGACGCCGCGCGTCGCAATCGCCGCGACCGGTGGCGTGCTGCTCGATCGCGTGCGCCGCATCATCGACGCACCAGCGCCGCGCCTTGCCGCGCCGCGTCCGACGCTCGGCCTGACGCTCCTCGTCGCGGCGGCGGTGCTGCTCGCCGGCATCAGCGTGATGCGTCCGGACCGAAAGGATCTCGACGCGCTCGCCGCCGGCGCGAGCGCGCTGCTCGAGAAGCTGCCGCGTCCCGACGCGGCGCTGCTCGTCGGACTCGCATTCCGCGAGCCGCCGAAGTGGAGCGTCACGCTGTCGACGCCGAAGCTCGCGCGCATCGCCGAGCCTCAATTCGCCCGTCCGGCCGCGACCGACCAACCGATCCGCGCGATCTCGATCGACGCGTTGCCGCGGCCCGCATTCGGTTCGAGCGATGAGCTGAAGCCGATCCGCAGCATCGGCCCGGTCGCCGACGTGCACACGAACCTCGCGTCGACGACGCCGACCGAAAGCACGGTGCTGCCGACCGTGTCGTCGCGGGCGCACGCGCTCGCGAGTGTCGGCACGACGTCGACCGCGCGTGCGCGCCATCTCGTGCCCGTGCACGTGATCTCGCCGCGCTATCCCGATTACCGCGAGGTCAAGGAGCCGGTTCGCGTCGACGTGCAGTTCAGCCTCAACGCCGACGGCACGGTGCGCGACGTCGCCGCGATCGCCGACGGCAATGCGAATGTCGCGTTCGGCGAGTCGGCCGAGAAGGCGATGCGTCAGTGGAAGTTCGCGCCGGCCTCGCTGCCGGGCGATCTGTCCGCGCGCTTCCAGCAGTCGTTCGTGTTCGCCAAGCAGGCGGACCTGCACCGCCGCGCGAAGACCGGCAGCGGCGAGGAGTTCGATTGCGTGCGCCGCACCGGCTCGCTGGTCTGCCGGCAGCCGGAGGAGGCCGAGGTGGCCGCCCCGCTGACGATCATCGAGGCCAACCCGAACGTCCCGCTGATTCCCTGACGCGAATCCCGCGACCGCGCGCCCATGGGCGCGCGGGTCCGGCGTTAACGGAAGCCTCAGAGCGGTTTAACGGGTCCTTAAGACCTCGATCTCTATATTCACACTCGCTGTAGTTCTGCTCGACACTCCTAAAGTCAGGTCAGGTGACTGGCAGATTACGGTAATCGGGGCAGTAGCTTTTTTGGCCCAAGCGAGGTGTGTTCCCCCAATGGCACCTCCTTGGGCCATTTTCTTTTGCGTTTGTTCTTGCGATCCGTCCGGGATCGCATCGGGCCACAGCCTGAGATGAGCTCGGGCGCAACCGCCCACCCGAACTCCAGAAGCGGCCATCCATGGCCGCGATTTCAACCAAAAGCACGCTTCGTCAGTGCGTCGGCTTGGGCTTCGTCAAGCGCGCCCGCATCTCTGACGGAACTTATCTCGTCATGCACGCTCCGCATCCAGCGGCCTTCCGCGTTAAAGTAAACCTCCTATGCGCATTCTCGTCATCGAAGACAACAGCGACATCGCCGCCAACATCGGCGACTTCCTCGCGGACAAGGGCCACGTGGTCGATTTCGCCGGCGACGGCGTGACCGGTCTGCACCTTGCCGTCGTCAACGATTTCGACGTGATCGTGCTCGACCTTGGCCTGCCCGGCATGGACGGCCTCGAGGTCTGCAGAAAGCTGCGCCAGGAAGCGAAGCGCCAGACACCGGTGCTGATGCTGACCGCGCGCGACACGCTCGACGGCAAGCTCACCGGCTTCGATTCCGGCGCCGACGACTACATGGTGAAACCCTTCGCGCTGCAGGAGCTCGCCGCGCGCATCGAAGTACTCGGGCGTCGCGGCAAGGGCACGAAGAGCCGCCTGCTGCAGCTCGCCGATCTCACCTACAACCTCGACACGCTGACGATCAGCCGTGCCGGGAAGCAGATCCAGCTCAATCCGATCGGATTGAAGCTCCTGCAATCGCTGATGGAAGCCGCGCCTTCGGTCGTCACGCGGCAGGAGCTCGAAACGCGCGTCTGGGGCGAGGAGTTGCCCGACTCCGATTCGCTCCGCGTGCATATCCACGGCCTTCGCGCCGCGATCGACAAGCCGTTCGAAAAGCCGCTGATCCAGACGCGCCACGGCATCGGATACCGCATGGTCGATCCCGATGCGGTACCGGCGTAGGCTCCGCAGCCGAATCGTCATTTCGTTTGCGCTGTTCGGGCTTGGCCTGACGGCACTGTTTGCGGCCGCGACGATTTACATGCGGACGCGACTCGAAGATCAGCTGATCAACAACAACCTGCAGCGACAGCTGCGCAACTTCGTCGAGTTCAAGCGCGAGCATCCGGAGCAGGAAGCGATCTGGCGCGTTTCGCAATACGACGCGTCGATCTTCAGCGAACGGAAGTTCGGCAACGTGCCCTTCGCGTACAAGAACTACGAGAACGGCGTCTTCGACATCGACGACGTCGGCGAAGAGGGCAAGCTGCGCCCGTTCAAGCTCGCCGCCTACAAGGACCCAAACTATTGGGCGTTCCTGCGCTTCGATGTCAGTGCCCAGAAGCTCAACGAGCGGCAATTGCTGGTCATTCTCGGCGCCTCGGTATTCGTCTTCGCAATAATGTCGATCGTGATCGGCTTCTGGCTCTCGGCGCGCGTCATGAGCCCGGTGACCGATCTCGCGCGCCGCGTGCTAGCGATGAGTCAGACCGGTCGGCCGCAACCGCTGAAGGCGCATTTCGCGAACGACGAAGTCGGCCAGGTCGCCTCGGCGCTCGACGACTACTCGACACGCCTCACCGAGCTCGTCGAGCGTGATCGTGAGTTCAACGCCGACGTCAGCCACGAATTGCGCACGCCGCTCGCGGTGATTGCGAGCACGACCGAGCTTTTGCAGGGATCGCCCGATCTGACGGACAAGCTCCGTGAGCGCCTCAAGCGCATCGAGCGCGCGGTGCGCCAGTCGACCGAGCTCACCGACGCGTTGCTGCTGCTCTCGCGCCGCGAGCGCCAGGCGCCGACCGACGGCGACGCGACCGACGTCGTGCGCGTCGTCGAGCAGGTCGTCGATGTGCAGCGCCCGCATCTTGGCAACAAGCCGGTGCAGGTGCGCGTCGAGGTCGAGGAGCCGCTCGCGACCGCGGCGCCGTCGTCGGTCGTCTCGGTCGCGATCGGCAATCTCATCGGCAACGCGTTCAAGTACACGCAAGCCGGCGAAGTCGTCGTCACGGTCGGCCATGGCCGCGTCGCTGTCGAAGACACCGGCCCCGGCATCGCGCCCGAGGACGCCGAGAAACTCTTCGAACGCGGCGTGCGCGGCACGTCGGCGGGCAAGGGCGCAGGGCTCGGCCTCGCCATCGTGCGACGCCTTTGCGAGCTCTACGGCTGGCGCGTCGTGCTCGCGCCGCGCCCGCAGGGTGGTGCAGTCGCGACGCTCGAGTTCGAACGGCCCGGCCACAGGGCGTAAGTCTTCGCCTCTCCCGCTCGCGGGAGAGGGGGAACGGCTCTCAGCGGAGCGCGATCGTCTCGCGCTTCCACGCGGCATCCTGCCAGCGGTAGAAGAGGCTCAGTGACGCCGGCGCATCGGCGTGCTTGTCGACCGCGAGCGTCGCGATATCGACGACCTCGAACCGCTTGACGATGCGCTCGCCGCTTCGCACCTCGCGCGCCGCGAGCATTTTCTTCCCGCCCGGCACCCAGCCCGCGAACTCGATGTAGCCGAGCGAGCCGTCGACGCCCGGCGGTGCCGTGTCGACGCGCCATTCGCCGCCGTCGCGATGGAACACCCAGAGCTCGCGCCAGCCGTCGAGCGGCTGCACGGCGAGCGCGACCGCGGTGCCGGTCGCGTTCGCGTTTTGCGACGCGCTCCAGACGATGCCGAACGTGCAGCGTTTCGCGAGCGTGGTGTCCTTGCCGCGCTTGCGATCGACCAGCGTGACGCAGGTTTCGCCGGGCTGTCCCGGCGATGTCGTGATCGCGAGGCCCGTCGTCGGCGTTGGCCGCGGCAAGGTCGAGGCCCAGCGCGATGCGCCGACGCGCACGGCTGCTTCGTCGTACGCGGCGAGATCACCGTCGGCGAGTTCGCGCTTGTCGACGCCCGCGAGCTCGGCCAGCGCACGCTCGCCGGCTTCGCCCGCATCCATCCCGCGCCGCGCGCGCTCGAACGCAATGCTCGCCCAGACGCCGGCGCTGCGCAGGCGCAGACGGTGGCGCACATGCGCAGGCAAGTCGGTGCGCGGCACGCGATCGAGCACTTCCGCGCGCCACGTGTCGAGCGCCACGCGTTCCGTCGGTGTCATCGCGGGATCGATGCAATCGTCGCGCGTCAGTGCAAGCGCGGCGCGCGCCTTCGTCTCGGCGTCGGCCGGCAGCGCGAGCACGCGGCGGAATGCTTCGCCGTCGTAGCAGAGCTGCATGCGGTCGTCGCGCTCGAAGCTTCTTACGACGACGCCGTACGCGCCGACCGCTTCGAGCTGCGCCGTGATCGCCGGCGCACGCGATTTGTTCGTGTTCGTCGACGCGCGCCGCGCGAGACGCTCGGCCATCGTGCCGAGCGCATCGAACGGCGCGGCGCCGATCGCGTCGGCCGGCGCCGCGGCGATGTACGCAGCGACGTAGCCGATGCCGAGCGACTCGTAGCCCGGCATGTCGCGCAGGAACTCGGCGACGGCGAGCAGTTTCGGTGCCTGCTCGGGTATCAGCGTCAGCACGCGCACCTGCGATGCGCGCACGTAGCCGCCGCGCTCGCGACGATGGTCGTAGACCTTGAGGTAGTCCTTCGTGCGGCCGCGGATTTCGAGCGCATCGCCCTGCGCAAGTGCGACCTGCGACTCGGCCGCATCGCGGGGCGAAGCGCGGAGCGCGGCCTGATCCTGCGCGACGATCGCGGTCGTCTTCGCGTCGTCGGCCGGAACCTCCGGCGCGCGTTGCGCCGCGAGCGCGAATGCGAACAGCACGGCGGCGATCATGGCGCACCTGCCGCTTCGGTCGAGACGTTCTGCGCGACCGCCGTCGTGCCGAGCAGCGCCGAGCCGATGAAGGAACCGTCGCCCGGCGGCGCGATGATGACCGAGATCTTGTCCGAGAGCTTGTCCGCGAGCGCTTTCTGGATCAGCAGCGGGTGCTTCGAGATCAGCTCGCCATCGCGCGCCATCTGCGCGCTCGTGACCTTGCCGAGCTCCTCGACGCGATACGCCTCGGCATCGGCGAGCTTGCGCCGCGAATCAGCCTCGCCGCCGGCTTCGATGCGCCGCGCTTCGGCCGAGCCTTCGGCAATCTTGATGCGCGAGGTCTTGTCGGCTTCCGCTTCGAGCTTCTTCTGCTCGATCTGTTTCTGCTTGAACGGGATCACGTGCTTCATCGCCTCTTCTTGTGCTTTCGCGGCGATGATCTGTTCGTTCGCGCCCGCCTCGGCGGCTTTCTCGCGGCGCACCTTGTCGGCATCGCCTTCGAGCGCGGACTGCTTGACCTGCTTTTCCTTGAGATCGAGCGTATATGCCATCTGCTCGCTCTCGAGCTCGATCGACGAGCAGCTTGTCCATGCCGGCGCGATAGTCCTGCGGAAGATCGACATTGCCCATCGTCACGGCGCGGAGCACGAGGCCGTCGCCGGCGAAGAGCGGCTTCAGCTCGCCTTCGATGACATCCTGCAATTCCTGGCGCTTCGTCGAGAAGATCTCGCGCACCGTGTAGCGCGTGAACACCTTGTAGATGACGCCCTGCACGAGCGGATCGACGATCTCGCGATCGATGTCGGGCGGCAGCTGGTTCGCGGTCGCGGCGAGCTTCGATGGATCGAGCGCATAGCGGATCGTCAACTCGACGCCGAGCGAAAGCCCTTCGGACGACTGGAACGGCGCGGTGCCGGTCGCCTTCGCGCTGCGCTCCGGTTTGTAGAGATGATCCTTCAGCGAATAGACGCGAAGGCGATGCAGGCCCGGCACGACGAGCGCGGCGCCTTCGTGCAGCTCCGTCGTGCGGCCGGTCAGCTGGTTGAGCCGAAGCCCGATCTCGTTCTCGCCGATGCTCGCGAACGGCAGATGCGTTGCTGTGCCGTAGACGAGCGCGATCGCGGCGACGATGCCGGCGACTTTCGCGAGCCTGGGCAAGTCCGAGAAGCGGCTTGCCTCCGAACTCTGGTGTGACACGTGTGTTCCCCTGATTCCCGTGCGGAGGATTCCGCGGGTATCAGTTGAGATCAGGGGCGCGGCGCGCGCGGGGCGGGGGGATGGCGGTGGGGTGGTGGTTGGTGGCGGAGTTGTGGCGGACGGTTCGTCACGCGCCTGGCTTTAGCCCTCCCCTTCAAGGGGAGGGTTGGGTGGGGATGGTGTTGGTTTGGTTGTTTGGCGTTGTCGCGAGAACCGACTCACGTCCGTGTGTGGTTTGTCGGCCATCCATGGCCGCCAGTTACTTTCTTTTGCTTGCCCAAAAGAAAGTAACCAAAGAAAAAGGCACCCTCGCGGTCGCGGTTTGCCGGGCATCCATGCCCGGCAAACTACGCGAGCAGGCTCCGGGGCTTCGCCACGGCACATCCGTGTGCCGCGTCGGACGCGCGCGCATCCTGCGCGCGCCCGCGCTACGCGCGGCTATTTCCTGCGCCTGCTCGCCGCGGCCGAGAGGGAACCCGGAAGAGCAGAGCGCGGCAGTCCCTGCCGCAGAAGCACCGGATATATGCGACACGTCGGTTTCTTTCTTTCTTTCGCTTTGCTCTTCGGGTTCCCTCTGAGCAGCGGCGGAGGGTGGACGGAAAAGCCGCGTGCCCCGCACGCGGGCGGCGCGAGGGATCGCGCCGATTTCGACAACAGGCCATGGATGGCCTGTGGGCGAACCCGTCCGCCCGTAGCGAACCCTCGGCGCAGCCGAGGGCGCGAATCCGAGGGTGCCGTTTTCTTTGGTTACTTTCTTTTGGGCAAGCAAAAGAAAGTGACCGGCCGCCAGGATGGCGGACGAAACACACACGGACGTGAGTCGGTTATCGCGACAGCGTCGCAGACCAAAGCAAACAAAATGGATTCCCACGTGCGCGGGAATAACTCAGGCCCGCGCAGCAACCGCAGGCTTGATCGGCGTAACCGTGTCGCGCCCCTGACCAGCAACCGGTTCAAGCCAGCCCCACTTATCCTCCGTGCGCCCGTCGAAGAGCCCAAAGAAAAGCTCCTGCATGCGCGCAGTGATCTTGCCGGGCTTCCCAGTGCCAACCGGCTTGCCGTCGACCGAGCGGATCGGCGTGATCTCGGCGGCCGTGCCGCACATGAAGAGCTCGTCGCAGAGGTAAAGATATTCGCGCGGGATATCGCGCTCGACGACTTCGATGCCGTTGTCGCGCGCGAGCGTCATCAGCGTGTTGCGCGTGATGCCGTTGAGCAGCGCCGCGCTGATCGGCGTCGTGTGCAGCGCGCCGTTGAAGACGAGGAAGAGATTTTCGCCGGCGCCTTCGCTGAGGAGGCCGGTCGACGCGAGCGCGATGCCTTCGCCAAAGCCGAGCCGGCGCGCCTCGCGTGCGATCAGCTGGCCCGAAAGATAATTGCCGCCGGCTTTCGCGCCGGCCGGAATCGTGTTCGGTGCGAAGCGCTGCCAGCTCGACACGCATGCGTCGATGCCCTGCTCGAGCACGCCGGCGCCGAGATACGGGCCCATGGGCCACGAGGCGACGGCGACGTCGGTGGGCGTGTCGGCCGAGAGACCGAATCCGCCGAGTCCGCGATAGACGATCGGACGAAGGTACGCGGCACCGAGGCCGTTCGCGTTGATCACGTCGCTGCACGCGGCCTTGATCTCGTCGATCGAATACGGGATCACAATGTCGTAGATCTTCGCCGACTGGAACAGGCGCACGATGTGGTCAGTCAGGCGGAAGATCGCGGGGCCGCGCGGTGTCGCGTAGCTGCGGATGCCTTCGAACACCGACGAGCCGTAATGCAGCGCGTGCGCCATGACGTGCACCGTCGCTTCGGCCCACGGTTTGACGCGACCGTTGTGCCAGATGTGTGCGGGATAGGTCTGTGCCATGGCGGAGGTCCTGCGCTTGAGCCGACATGATACCAGCCGACGCGCGACAGGCCGGGGCCGCACGGCGCGCGCGCGATCCTACCAATCGAGCCAGTAGCAGCCACCGGCCTGGGTCACGCGGAACTCGCGCTCGCTCTCGCCGCTGGCGAGTCCGCCGGTGCGCACGGTCACGAGCGTCGCGGGCGCAGGCGCAGGCTGATCGCCGAGACTTGCCTCGATCGCTTCGCCGCCGAGCTCGACGCCGGTGAGCGGCTGCTGCGTCAGCTCGACGAGCTCTCGCATGCGCGCGTTCGCAGCACCGCCGCTGACGCCGTCCCAGCGCATCACGCCGGCGAGTGTGTTCGCGTCGCGGCGTGCGAATGCTTCGGCGATGCGGTCGCGCAGTGCGTCCGGTGTCGCAGGGCAGGTTGAGCTCGTCGACACGCGCGGTTCCGGTGCGCTACGCGGTGTCGTACGGCGTCGATGGCGTCGGTATCGGTGGTGGCGGCGATCTCGCGTCCGGTTGCGCAGCGCGTCTCGGAAAAAGCGATTTCACCGTGCTCGCCGATGCAGCGGTGCACGCTCGCTGCATGCAGCGTGCCGCACGCGGCGAGCGCGACAAGAATCAGGAGCGCGGCGACAGGCCTCATCGAAGCGTGCCTCATCGAAACGTGCATCGCTCAAGCATGCGCAGCGCAAGCTGTACCGTGCCTGCCTCAGCGCATGCGTTCGATGACGGCGAGCGTCGCCTTCGCGCGATTCAACGTGTAGAAGTGCAGGCCCGGCGCGCCGCCTTCGATCGAGCCGGCGGCACAGATCGCCGACGACGTCGGCCGCGAAGTCGCGGATCGAATCGGCATCGTCGCCGAACGCGGAAAGGCGCTTGGTGAGCCAGCGCGGAATCTCGGCGCCGCAGAGCTCCGAGAACCGCCGGAGCTGCGTGAAGTTTCGCGATCGGCATGATGCCCGGCACGATCGGCACGTCGACGCCGGCCTTGCGCGCTGTCGTCGACGAAACGGAAATACGCGTCGGCGTTGTAGAAGTACTGCGTGATCGCGCCGTTCGCGCCGGCTTCGATCTTGGTCTTGAAGTGCTTCAGGTCCGCGTGCGAATCGTCCGACTGCGGATGCACTTCCGGATAGCACGCGACTTCGACGTGGAAATGATCGCCGGTTTCGTCGCGGATGAACGTCGACGAGATCGGTGGCGTAGCGGATCTCGCCGTACGGTCGCCATGCCGGAAGGCAGATCACCGCGCAGCGCGACGAGGCGCTTGCAGCCCATCGCGTGGTATTGCTTCAGCAGCGCGCGGATTTCCTCGCGCGTGCCGCCCATGCACGACACATGCGGCGCCGTTTCGAGCCAGTGGTTCTCGCGAAGATGGCGCACCGTCTCCGGCGTGTAGCTGAGCGTCGAGCCGCCGGCGCCGAAGGTCACGCTGACGTAGTCGGGCGAGTGCGACTTCAGCTTCGGCAACGCCGCTTCGAGCGTGTCGCGCTGCTCGTCGGTCTTCGGCGGAAAGAACTCGAAGGTGATCGGGATCATGGCGCGGCTCCGTCGAAACTACGATGAGGGTGGGCGCGCGCCCACCCTCCGTTGTCGTGCGATTTGAAAAACGAGCCGATCAGTAGCGGTAATGCTCCGGCTTGTACGGGCCTTCGACCGGCACGCCGAGGTACTCGGCCTGCTCCGTCGTGAGCTTGGTCAGCTTCACGCCGATCTTCTCGAGGTGCAGGCGCGCGACTTCTTCGTCGAGCTTCTTCGGCAGGCGATAGACCGTCGTTCTCGTACTTGTCCTTGTTCGCCCAGAGGTCGATCTGCGCGAGCGTCTGGTTCGTGAACGAGTTCGACATCACGAACGACGGATGGCCGGTGCGCGCAGCCGAGGTTCACGAGGCGGCCTTCGGCGAGCAGGATAGATCGTGTGGCCGTTGGCGAAGGTGTAGCGGTCGACCTGCGGCTTGATGTTCTCGTGCTTGACGTCCTTCGGCGTCGTTCGAGCGCGATCCACCTGGATCTCGTTGTCGAAGTGGCCGATGTTGCAGACGATCGCCTGGTCCTTCATCGCTGCATGTGCTCGAGCGTGATGACGTCCTTGTTGCCGGTCGTGGTGACGTAGATGTCGCCGCGGCCGAGCGTGTCTTCGATCGTGGTGACCTCGAAGCCTTCCATCGCGGCCTGCAGCGCGTTGATCGGATCGATCTCGGTGACGATGACGCGCGCGCCGAAGCCGCGCAGCGAATGCGCGGAGCCCTTGCCGACGTCGCCGTAGCCGCAGACGACGGCGACCTTGCCGGCGATCATCACGTCGGTCGCGCGCTTGAGGCCGTCGGCGAGCGATTCGCGGCAGCCGTAGAGATTGTCGAACTTCGACTTGGTGACCGAGTCGTTGACGTTGATCGCGGGCACGAGCAGCTTGCCCGCTCTCGAGCATCTGGTAGAGGCGATGCACGCCGGTCGTCGTCTCTTCGGAGACGCCTTTCCAGTCCTTCGACGACCGTCGTCCAGAAGCCCGGGCGTTCCTTCGCGACGCGCTTGAGCAGGTTCTTGATGACCTGCTCTTCGTGGTTCGACGACGGCGGTGTCGACCCACGTGTCGCCGTCTTCGAGTTCGTAGCCCTTGTGGATCAGCAGCGTGACGTCGCCGCCGTCGTCGACGACGAGTTGCGGGACCTTTGTTGCCCGGGATGCGTGACGGCATCGAGCGTGCAGTCCCAGTATTCCTCGAGCGTCTCGCCCTTCCACGCGAAGACCGGCATGCCGGTCTTGGCGATCGCGGCGGCGGCGTGGTCCTGCGTCGAGAAGATGTTGCACGAGGCCCAGCGCACCGACGCGCCGAGCGTCGACGAGCGTCTCGATCAGCACGGCCGTCTCGATCGTCATGTGCAGCGAGCCGGTGACGCGCACGCCCTTGAGCGGCTTGGTCTGCGCGTACTTCTCGCGGATCGACATCAGGCCGGGCATCTCGTGCTCGGCGATGTCGATTTCCTTGCGGCCCCAGTCGGCGAGCGAGAGGTCGCGGACCTTGAAGTCCTCTGTGTTCGGGTTCTTGACGACAGCGTTCATGGACAACGTCTCCAGTTTGAACGGGCGCCGTTTGAATGGATGCCTGCCAAGCCTGGCCACGGGTCGATCATCCGCACGGAGTGCGAATCGCCTGCGATGTGCAGGCCACGCGTGGTCGCAGCGCCCCTTGGCGGGCGGGGCGGGGATTATATCGCTTCTTCGCGATGAAGCGATATATGAAGGCGCGGACGAGGGGCTGGGAGCGAGGGCGGCCTTATTGAGTCAGCTATTTCGGTCGAGAAGGTCGGAAAATCAATGGGTTGGGGATGCGATCTGTCTTGTGCGGGCTGGCGCTCCTGCAACCCATCCCCACCCAACCCTCCCCTTGAAGGGGAGGGCTGAAGAAGGGCAAAAAAAAACCGCCGTCCCGGAGGACGGCGGTCGAAGATCGAACAGTGCGTTCGAAAGAACGCTTACTGGCAAACGGTGACCTGGAAGTTGTCGATGATGAGCCCGTTCGGCGCGGAAGCCGCCGTGTTCGAGTCGCTCGTCATGCGATAGCGCAGGTTGATCGTCTGACCGATGAAGCTGTCGAGGTCGACGATCGAGTGCGTCGGCACGTTCGTTCCGGCCGGACCCGGATAGCACCAGCCATCGCGCGCGCCGACTGGCGTGTCGTTCGAGCCGACACCGTTGTACGGATCGGTGAAGAAGTGCGTGCCGTCGAGGTACGTGAACGTCGTGCCGTCGGTCGAGTACTCCATCGACGAGAGATCCCAGCACGCGCCCGGACCGTTCTGCTCGGCCTTGTGGTACGCGTCGAAGGCGAGGATCACCGAGACCGCCGAACCCGGCAGTGCCAGCGACGGCGTGTCGAGCATCTGATCGCTCGAGACGGTGTTGTCCGGCACCTGCCAGGTCGTCGTCGACATGCCCGTGCCCGCGGGCGCGGTCCCCTGCGCGAAGCCCGTGCCGCCCGAACCGCTCGTGAGCCAGCCGTTGATGCCGCCCTCGAAGTCGTCCGAGTAGAGCGTCGTCGCGGTCGTGCCGGACGGACACTGGCCCGGGACGCCGGTCGTGAACGAGAACGTCGCGGACACTGCACCGTCGCCGCAGTAGTTGTGCGGCGTGACGCGCCAGTAGTACGTCGTCGTCGCGTCGAGCGTGATGTCGACATTCCACTGCGTCGTCTGCACCGTCGCGCTCGTCACGATGTTCGCGAAGGCGGAATCGGTCGCGATATCGACCGTGTAGCTCAGCGCACCGGTCGTGCCGGTCGCCGACCTCGGCGCGATGGGGCCGCCGTCGAAGCCGTCAGCGAAGATCTCGTCAGGCGGCGGCGCGCCGCCCCAGACGAGCAGCGGACGCACCTTGACCTCGGTCGCCGCATCAGGCGGCGAGTTCAGCTGCGGAGCCGTCGGCGCCGTTGCCGAAACGCCGAGCGAGAGATCGAGCGTGCGTGTCGTCGCGCCGCTTGTCCCATCGACCGTCATTGCGTACTCGCCGGACGGCAGCGCGGCGCCACCGGTCAGCGTCAGCGTCGAGGTGCCCGGTGCGTTGAGCGGGTTCGGCGAGAAGTTTGCCGTCGCGCCGGCCGGAACGCCGGTCGCGCTGAGGTTGACCGCGCCGGTGAAGCCGTTCAGCACGCCCGCGCGGATGCCCCACGTGGGATCGGTCGACGTCGTCGCACCGCACATCTCGATGCGCGGCGGCGTCTGCGGAACGAGCGCGTAGTCGGCCGTGCCGCAGTTCGCGAACTTGAAGCTGCACACGCGCGTATGCCACTGCGCGCCGGCGGTCGCCGGGTAGTACTCGTTCGTGTAGTAGAACGTGCACTGGTCGACCGGGTCGACGCTCATCGACGAGTAGTCGCCCCAGCGGTTGCTGGTCGACGTCTGCGAGCCGTTGGCGATGCCGTCGGTGCAGTTCTGCTCGTCCTCGAGCGTGCCCGACGGATCCTCGGAGGTGCGGCCCGAGATCATGACCTGCGGGTGCATGTCGGCGCTCGACTTCGAGAAGCCGACGCCGATGTTGCCGTTGCCGTCGATCGCGATGCCGCCCATCCAGCGGTTCTCGGGATCGGGCGCGTAGACGCCTTCCATCAGCAGCGTCTTGTCGAGCGGCGTCGGCGTTGCGAACGTCTGGCCGTGGTCGTCGAGGTTGAAGTGGATCCAGTTGATGCCGCCCTGCTGCACGGCACCCTGCACGACGTGGTTGACGACGAGCGAGACGCGCGTCGGCGCGTCGGCCGGGAACGCACGCGCGTTGGCGCGATACATGATGTGCGTGCCGAACGGATCGAGGCCGGCGGAGCTGCCCTGCTGCGGAACTTCGTCGAAGTACGGCACGAACGCCGCGCCCTGGACGCGCGTCGGATCGGCCGAGACGGTCGTGTTGGCGGGCGTGGTCCAGTCGAAGCAGATATCCCAGAAGAGATACTCGCTCGTGTTCGCGTCGAAGTGCACATAGCCGCCGCACGCGTTGGTCGGCGCATTCATCTGGCCAACCAGGTTGATCGGCTCGACGCCGTAGGCATCGAAGCCGCCGAAGCGGACCATGGCGGCGGTCGCGGCGCCGGCAACCATCGCGTCGCGGTCCATCGCGATGAACGCAGCGCCGTCGAAGGCCTGGCCGGTGAACTCATGCGTCGTCAGAAGGTATGCATCCTGGCCGGCGCCGTCGCCCCAGACGGCCATCTTCGGATAGTCTCCGAAGTTGCTGGCTGGCCAGTCGAACTCGTAGCGGTTGTAGGTGCCCAGAGGATCGGACGTCGTCGATACCGCAACGCACTGCGCGAACGGTGCCGACGTGACGAACTGGCTCATGACCCAGCGCTGCGCGCGCGGATCCCAGAGCGCGATCGGATCGCCCGAGTTCGTCGTCTGGCACTTGCCGCCGAAGCCGACCCAGAACGAGTTGCCGTTCGTCGCGGCCTGCACGACCGAGCCGTCCGTCTTGTCGAAGACGGCCCAGCGCGTGTTGACCCACTCGATGTAATGCTGGTCGCTGACGTCGCCGTTCGTATCGGGCGGAAGGCATCCGCAACCCGACTGCGCGGCGCTGACAGCTTCGAAGGTGAGATCGATGGCCGGCGCCGGCACGCCGATTGGCGCGCGCTGGATCGCGGGCAGAAATGGTTTTGCTCCGGCGATGCCGTTCGGCTTGAAGAGAATGTTCGGAATCAGATAGGGCTCGTCATCCGTGCCCATCGGCGCTTCCGGCGGCATGTTGCGCACGATGTCGCGCATCGGCGCCGAGACGTCGTGGTGGCTCGAATAGACGACGGTCGGGTGTTTGTCCGGGGTTACCGCTCCCGCGGTGCCCAGGACCGAGAGAGTCACCGCTCCAAGCGCGGCGGACAGGAGACGCAAAGCCATTGAAGTACCCCCACAGCGATGGCGGCCTCACGGTGCTTCGGGCGCGGACGTCCGCCGATCCGCCCTCGAGATACGATCAACCGGATCCTTCCTTCCGCGCCCGCTTGCGCTCGTCGATGCGATCGAGCTGGCGAAGATGATCGTTGAGGAACTTGCGGGTCGCTTCCGGCAGCTTCGGATCGGCCAGCGCTTGCTGGATCGCCGATCGTTCAAGCTCGGGCCCTTCCCGCCGCAACAAAACGCACACGCGCTCGACCAGCGCAGGGTTCGGATTCCACACCCAGCGCTTCAGCGTGTCGGGCGGGACCTTGACCGTATACCGGTCGAGCACATCGAACGCCGTCATGATCAAAATGACTGGGTCCGAAGCCTTATCAGGATATCCGTCCACGGGCGTAGTTGTCACTATGTCGGAGGCGGCTTTTTTCCACCAGTCGCCGAGCTTCTCCTGCATGCGCGAGGCGGCCTCGAGCAGCACCATGCGCACGCGTATTGGCGTCTTCGTATCGCGCACGGTTTTCTCGATCAGTGCGCGATCGGCGTCGGTCAGGCGCTCGCCGAGCTCGGGCTCGTACGCGAGCTCGCCGGCGGCGAGGTTCTGAAGCTGCCCGTCAGTGCCCCGGAGCGCCACGAGGAGCAGATCGGCGAGCTTTCGCGACTCGCGCCCATGCTCGCTCTTGCCGGCCTTCAGGATCGCGCGGATCGCCGGCGTATCGCGGAAGACGGCGGGCTCGATGCCGGGACTCACGATCGCAACCGCACCGTCGCGGTTCATGACCATGCCCGTCGGATGGCGCGAATCGCGCTGATACAGCGAATACGCGACGACGTACCGCTCGCCGATCTTTACATCGTTAAGGAAATCCTTCGGGATCCGGATATCGAGTTTTTCCGGCGGCTTGGTCTTGCCCCAGAGGATGTCCTTCGGCGAAATGACGATGCGGCCGGCCGGATTGATCTCGATGAGCTTGCCCGCGACGATCGATGCATCCTCCGCGTACATGAGCTCGAGCGGCGATCCAAGCCGCTCCGCGCGCGCCGGCATCGCGAAAAGCAGCGAAGCGACGGCGACGAGCGACACGAAAACCGGAGCGAAAACCGCCCGCGAAAGCGCGCGGGTCGTGCGTGGGCGCATGGGCGTCACCTGATCGGGAATGCGGCGGATGATCCGGAGGTCCGCGAACGGACGCAGCCTCCGCCGATAGGCTACTTCAAAACGAAAAAGGCCGCCCGAAGGCGGCCTTTCCTGATCGCGTTGCCGGATCGGCTATCTGATCTTCGCGTCGTTGCGAAGCACGTCGGCCTTGTCGGTTTTCTCCCACGAGAACGCCGTGAACGTCTCGCCGTTGTCGAGCTTGACGTTGTACGGCGCGCGGCCGAAGTGGCCGTACGACGCCGTCGGCTGATACATCGGATGCACGAGGTCGAGCATCTGCAAAATGCCGTACGGACGCAGATCAAAGTGCTTCGCGGATCAGCTTCTCGATCTTGTCGTCGCCGATCTTGCCGGTGCCGAACGTCGTCACCGAGATCGACGTCGGATGCGCGACGCCGATCGCGTAGCTGACCTGGATCTCGCAGCGGTCCGCGATGCCGGCCGCGACGATGTTCTTCGCGACGTAGCGCGCGGCGTACGCGGCCGAGCGATCGACCTTCGACGGATCCTTGCCCGAGAACGCGCCGCCGCCGTGGCGTGCCCAGCCGCCGTACGTGTCGACGATGATCTTGCGGCCGGTGAGGCCGCAGTCGCCGACCGGGCCGCCGATCACGAACTTGCCGGTCGGGTTGATGTGGAACTTCGTGCCCTTGTGGATCAGGTTGCGTCGGCAGCATCGGCTTGATGACGAGCTCCATCACGCGCTTCCTTGAGATCCTTCTGCTTGACCGTCGGGATCGTGCTGCGTCGAGAGCACGACCGCGTCGATGCGCGACGACCTTGTCGTTCTCGTAGCGGAGCGTGACCTGCGATCTTCGCGTCGGGGCGAAGCCACGGCAGCGGCGATTTCTTCGCCTTGCGCACCTTCGCCTGCTGCTCGACGAGCCGGTGCGAATAGTAGATCGGCGCCGGCATCATCTCGCGCGTCTCGTTCGTCGCGTAGCCGAACATCAGGCCCTGGTCGCCGGCGCCCTGTTCTGTCCGGATTCTTGCGATCGACGCCCTGGTTGATGTCGGGCGACTGCTTGCCGATGAGGTTCAGCACGGCGCACGTGTGGCCGTCGAAGCCGACTTCGGAGTTCGTGTAGCCGATGTCGCAGATGACCTTGCGCGTGATCGACTCGATGTCAACCCAGGCGCTCGTGGTGATTTCGCCGGCGACGATCGCGACACCGGTCTTGACCATCGTCTCGCACGCGACGCGCGCGCGCTTGTCCTGCGCGAGGATCGCATCGAGGACGGCATCGGAGATCTGGTCGGCGACCTTGTCCGGATGGCCTTCGGAGACCGATTCGGAGGTGAAGAGGGAGCTCGTCATCGCGGCAAATATCCTTCTATACGGATGAATGGATGGATGGTTTCGGGCGCGCATCATACACGGCCCGCGGGTGACGTGCAGCCGCACCCGGAAAACGGCCGATTCTACGGCGTTTGGGCGTACCCCGAGTGTCAGCGGTCGACGCCTGTTTCCGCTGGCCGGCGGATGCCGCGATCCGCCGCCCGGGCCGTCCGCGAGGCGGACAATGTCCAGTCGCGATTTCCCTAGAATCGAAGCGCCGAACGGTCGCCTCCTGCGCCGCGCCGGCATCTCATCCTTCTGGGGGATCGATTCATGTCGAGGGGCATTCGTGGCGGCCTTCTTGCCGCCTCGCTGGCGGCTTTTGCGAGCGCGCCGGCTTTCGCGATCAGCAACACCACGGTCACTTCGCCGCTGACGCGCGGCGTCGCGCCGCCGGCGCCGACGACGCAGCGCGCCGACGGCCTCTACGACGCGAGCGGCCGCGCGATCATGCTAGGAACGCCGGGCTTCACGGCGCGCGTCGGTACGCCCGAGGCGATGGCGCGCGAGTTCATTGCAGCGCGGAGCGCGACGCTCGGTCTCGCCGCCGGCGATGCGGCGTCGCTCGTGCTAACGACAGAGCGCGTCGGCCGGCACTTCTCGGTCGTGCGCTTCGCGCAGCGCATCGGCGGCATCGCGGTCTACGGCAGCGATATAGCCGTCAGCGTGATGCCGAGCGGACGCATCGTCTACGTCGCCAACGCGAGCGTGCCGGGCGCGACGTCGCCGACCAGCACCGCGCGCCTTTCGCACGCGGACGCGATCGCCGCGGGCACGCGCTATCTCGGCACCGCCGCGACGCGGATCGAGAAGGCCGAGCGCATGATCTACGTCGACGGCGGCGCGACCCGGCTCGTCTGGCGTGTCGTGCTCGTCGCCGAGAACGGTCCGCGCGGCGATTGGGAACTGCTCGTCGACGCGAGCTCGGGCGACGTGCTCCGCGCCGAGGACAAGAGCGCCTACGACAATGGCACCGGCACGATCTGGACGCCCGATCCGCTCTCGGAAAATCTCGCGACCTACAGCGACACCGGCTACACCGACGGCAACAACGCCGATACGCAGCAGCTCACCGACGCGCTCGTCACCGTCACGCTCGAAGGCATCACGCAGAGCGGCGGCAACTACACGCTTTCGGGACCGTATGCGGTCTGCCAGGATTTCGATACGCCGCACGACACTGGCTGCCCGTCGCAGCCTTCGACCGATTTCTCGGTGACGCGTAGCGCGATGACGTTCGACGCGGTGATGGGCTACTTCCACATCACGACGTATCTCAAGTACGTCAACGAGACGCTTGGCATCGACGCGATGCCGCTCAATCATCCCGGCGGCATCCACTACGATCCGCACGGCTTCGGCGGCGCCGACAACTCGCAGTATTCGTCCGCCGGCGAGAACCTGACGCTCGGCCAGGGCGGCGTCGACGACGCGCAGGATGCCGACGTCATCATCCACGAGCTCGGCCACGGCATCCACGACTGGATCACCGGCGGAAATCTCTCGCAGGTCGAAGGCCTTTCCGAAGGCGTCGGCGACTACAACGCCGGCAGCTACAGCCGCGACTGGCCGGGCCAGTGGACGCCGAGCGACGCGCCGTACTTCTGGACGTTCAGCTGGGACGGCCACAATCCGTTCTGGCCGGGCCGCGTCACGAACTACGAGTTGAACCACACGTACGCGCAGGCGCGCAATCAGGAAATCCATACGGCGGGCCAGTACTGGGCATCGTGCAATCTCCTCGTACGCGACGCGATCGGTGGCGCAGTCATGGACAAGGCCTACTTCCAGGGCCTGTCGATGACCGGCGCGAACACGAACCAGATGGCCGCGGCGCAGGCTGTCATCAACGCGGCCGCTGCGCTCGGCTACACGCAGTCGCAGATCGACGCGTTCGCCGACGCGTACAACTCCGGCAACGCCGGCGGCCATGCGGGCTGCACGTACAACGTGACCGTGCCGGACGTCGGCGGTGGCCCGGTCGTCGCCGTCGACACGACGCCGCTCTCCGGCACCGCGGACGAAGGCGCGACGGCGACGACGTCGTTCACGGTCGGCAATGCGGGCGATGCGAGCCTGACCTGGAACGTTGATACGTCGGACGATGCCTCATGCGCGACACCCGCAACGACGGCATGGATCTCGTTCGCACCCGCCAGCGGTAGCGTCGCATCGGGCGATCCCGACACGACCGTCGGCGTGACGCTCGACGCGAACACGCTGACCGCCGGCGAGTATTCGACGTTCGCCTGCGTGCACAGCAACGATGCGGCAACGCCGGTGGTCGCGATCCCGGTCGCGTTCACGGTCAACGCCATCGTCGACGACACCATCTTTGCCGACGGCTTCGACTGAGCGATTGAAACGTCCTCTCCCGCTCGCGGGAGAGGACGGCGGTCAGCGTGCCCGCAACGCGCGTGCGATCGCGAGCGTGCGCGTCGCGCACGTGAGCGCCGAGCCCGCCGCGATCACGATCGCCGCGACGAGCAGGGCGTAACGCGTTCCGTTCCAGCGCATCTCCGCGGCACCGATCACGCAGGCGAGCGTCAGCACCGCCATGCGATGCGGCTTCGCCATCGGCCCGCGGAAATCCTGCCCGAGCCCGAGCGCGCCGCCGGTCGCGCGCACGTACGCCGTCAGCGCCGCGAGCAAAGCCGCGAGCCAGCCGAGCCACGGCACGCCGCATCCGTAGCCGAGCGCGACGAGCAACAGCGAATCGGCGATGCGATCCGGAAACTCGTTGTAGAGCGCGCCGGTCGCCGATTGCTTGCCGCCTTCGATCGCGACCATGCCGTCGATGAGGTTGCAGAGCAGCCGAAGCTGAACGCAGATCGCTGCGCCGATGAGCGCGAGCGGCCGTGCGTCGACGAGTGCCCACGCGCCAAGCGCAGCGAACACGATGCTTACCGTCGAAATCTGGTTCGGCGTGACAGACGAGCGCACGAGCGCAGAAGCGATGCGACGCGCCCACGCGGTATCGCGCGAAGCGAGCGGCCGGCGGTCGGTGACGCTCACGGCGCTCGCTTTATTGCGCGAGCGCGAGGTCGTCGAGCATCGCCTTCAGGAAGCGCGCCGCTTCGCCGCCGGTCGCGGCGCGATGGTCGAAGGTCAGCGACAGCGGCACTACGCGGTGCGATTCGATGCCGCCCATGCACCGGCGTCACTCGTGGCGCAGCCCTTGCCGGCGGCGACGATCGCGACGCACGGCGGCACGACGACCGGCGTCGCGTAGCGGCCGGCGAACACGCCGAAGTTCGACAGCGAGATCGTGTAGCCGGTCAGTTCCGACGGCGGAATGCTGCGGTCCTCGACCGCGCGCGCAGGCGATTGACGGCAGCGCGCACGCCCGCCGCGTCGAGCACGTCGGCATTGCGCAGCGCCGGCACGAACAGGCCGTCCTCGGTGTCGACCGCGATGCCGATGTCGACATGCGGATGCAGCGTGCGCGTGAGGTTCTCGCCGTCGAACCAGGCATTGAGCGCCGGCACGGCCTTGCATGCGCGCACGATCGAGCGGATCAGGCGCACCGTGATGTCGTTGCCGGGCAGCCAGGCGTGGATGTCGGCATCGTCGGCGAGCGTCGTCGGCACGACCTTCGCGTGCGCGTCGGCCATCACGCGCGCCATGTTGCGGCGCACGCCCTTGAGCTGCTCGGGTTGGCCCGTCACCGAGACCGTCGGCGGCGTCGTGCGCATCGGTTTGCCCGATGCTGACAGCGCCGTCGCTTGCGCCTCTCCCGCTCGCGGGAGAGGCCGGCGCGCCAGCGCCGGGTGAGGGCTGCGTCGCCGCGGAACGCACCGGCGCCGCGCCGAGCTTCGCGGTCCCTGCCGCCGCCGCATCCTTCACGTCCTTCATCGTCACGACGCCGTCGGCGCCGCTCGCGCGCAACCCGCGCGAGATCGACGCCGAGCTTCTTCGCCAGCGCGCGCACGGCCGGCACCGCCTTCGACGCCGCCGACACTCGTCGACTTGCTCCGCGTGCACGCGATCGCTCGACTGCATCGCGCCGACGACGGTGCCGTCGTCCGCGCGCCCGGCGTTGTCGTTCTCGACGATCTCGCCGCCTTCGTCCGACGCGATCGACGCCTTTCTGATCCGGCGCCTCGTTGCCGGCGCCCTTCGCCGGCGCGCTTTCGCCGGTTTCGGCGGCGCGTGGTGATGGCCGGTCGACTCGGCCTCGGCGCGCTGCGGCATCTTCGGATCGATCTCGAAATCGGCCAGCGCGGCGCCGGTCGCGATCACGTCGCCGGTCGCGCCGTGCACCTTGGCGACCTTGCCGGAGAACGGCGACGGCACTTCGACGACGGCCTTCGCGGTCTCCATCGAGACCAGCGGCTCGTCGAGCGTGACCGTGTCGCCTTCCTTGACGAGCCATTCGACGATCGTTGCGTCGGGCAGGCCTTCGCCGAGGTCGGGGAGGTGGAACGTTTTCTTGTCGGCCATGTTGATTCCTGATCTCGTTCTTTTCAGCGACGCCGCCAGCGGCGCGCTTCGCCGCCGCGACGATCCTGTCCACGCTCGGCAGATATTTCATCTCGAGGCGGAACAGCGGAATGTGCGTGTCGTAGCCGGTGACGCGCTCGACCGGCGCGAGCAGGTCGTACATCGCACTCTTCGGCCACGCGCGCCGCGATCTCGGCGCCGAAGCCGGCGGTGCGCGGCGCTTCGTGCACGATCACGCAGCGGCCGGTCTTCTGCACCGATTCGTGGATCGTGTCGAAGTCGAGCGGCTTGAGCGTCGCGACGTCGATGACTTCGGCGCTGATGCCTTCCTTCGCCAGCGCGTCGGCGGCTTCGAGCGTTTCCTTGACCTGCGCGCCCCAGGTGACGAGCGTGACGTCGGTGCCGTCGCGCAGCACGAAGCAGACGTCGAGCGGCAGCGCCTCGCCGTCGTCGGCGACTTCTTCCTTGTACTGGCGGTAGATGCGCTTGGGCTCGAAGAAGATCACCGGATCCGGATCGCGGATCGCGGCGAGCAGCAGGCCGTAGGCGCGGCCGCGGCGACGACGGCAGCACGACGCGCAGGCCCGGCATGTTGGTGAAGAGATGCTCGTTCGCTTCGGAATGATGCTCCGGCGCGCGGATGCCGCCGCCCCACGGCGCGCGGAACACCACCGGGCAGCGTCAGGCGTCCGCGCGTGCGGTGCGCATGCGCGCCGCGTGGCAGGCGATGTGCTCCATCATCGGATAGATGAAGCCTTCGAACTGCGCTTCGGCGACCGGCTTCATGCCCTGCGCGGCGAGGCCGACGGTGAGGCCGGCGATCGTGGTCTCGTCGAGCGGCGTGTCGATGCACGCGCTCGGCGCCGAACTTCTGCTGCAGGCCGGCGGTGGCGCGGAACACGCCGCCGTTGACGCCGACGTCCTCGCCGAGCACGACGACGGAGTCGTCGTGCTTCATTTCGTAGGCGAGCGCCTGGGTGACGGCTTCGATGAGGGTGATCTGCGGCCATGGCGTCAGTGCGTCCCTTCCGATCCGCGCTCGCTGTCGATCGCGAACTTGCGCTGCGCGGCGAGATCCGCCGGCACTTCGGCATAGGTGTAGTCGAACATCGCCTCGACCGGCTGCGACTTGCGTCTCGAGATAGGCGTTGACCTCGACGTCGACGCGCGTCGCGCAGTCGGCCTTCCACGCGTCCTCTTCCTTTTCGCGTCCACAGCCTTGAGCGACATCAGGTACGTGCGCAGGCGCTTGCATCGGCTCGCGTGTCCCAGGCGGCCTTGACTTCGGCGTCGGGGCGATAGCGGCGCGCGTCGTCGGCGGTCGTGTGGTCGGACAGGCGATAGGTGACGGCCTCGATGCACGCTGCCGCCGTGGCCGTGGCGCGCGCGCTTGATCGCGTGATCGCAGCGCGGCGCGCACCGCGATGAGGTCGTTGCCGTCGACCTGCATGCACTCGAGGCCGCGCGGCGATGCCTTTCTGCGCGAGCGTCTTCGCGCCGGTCTGCGTCTTGCGCGGCACCGAGATCGCCCACTGGTTGTTGACGATGCACCGCGACCAGCGGCAGCGTGCATCGCGCCGGCCGACGTTGATCGCGCCGTAGAAATCGGTCTTCGACGAACCGCCGTCGCCGACGACGGTGACCGCGACGCGCGGCTCCTTGCGGATCTTGAACGCGAGCGCGGCGCCGGCGGCGTGCAGGCACTGCGTCGCGATCGGCACGCACCAGGCGAAATCGTGCGCGGGACCCGGAGAAATCGTTGCCGCGCTCGTCGCCGCCCCAGTAGAGCAGCACTTCGCGCGGCTTCACGCCGCGGAAGAACTGCGCGCCGTATTCGCGGTACATCGGCGCGAACACGTCGTCTTCCTGCATCGACGCGCCGATCGCGACGTGCGCGGCTTCGTGGCCGAGGCACGATGCGTAGGTGCCGAGCTTGCCGGTGCGCTGCAGCGCGATCGCCTTGCCGTCGAACACGCGCACGAACAGCATCAGCTTGTACAGCTCGACGAGTTGCTTGACGTCGCTGCGCGAACTCCGGCAGGTCGTCGCGGACGAGCTTGCCGTCGGCGTCGAGGTATTGCAGGTATTCGATCTCGAATGTGGCGGCGATCGGCACGAAACCTCCGCGGTGTGCGTCGGGTGGGGCGTAGGGCTTACGCCTGTCGGCGGAACGACGCGGGCGAGGTTCCGGCGCGGGCGGGGCTGGAACAGTAAGCAACGGGACAGCGGGTGCGCAAGGCCCGATGCACAACGTCGCGCCGGAAAAGGGCCCAGGTCAGGCGCGTTGCGCCCGCCTGTTACAATTTCAACCTTACTTTTTCGCTTGGTGCGATCCATGGCGGACCCCGAAAACCAGCGGCCGCTCGAGCAGGGCATCGAGCTCGACCTTCGCGACCGCCTCACCTACGGCGGCTACCTCCAGCTCGATGCGCTGCTCGCGCCGCAGCAGCCGCTGTCGAACCCGCCGCACCACGACGAAATGCTGTTCATCGTCCAGCACCAGATCGCCGAGCTGTGGATGAAGCTGATCATCCACGAGCTTCGCGCGGCGATCGCGCAGCTTCGCGACGACGACGTCGACACGACGCTGAAGATGCTCGCGCGCGTCAAGCAGATGCAGCGGCAGCTGTTCGAGCAGTGGGCCGTGCTGGAGACGCTGACGCCGTGCGAATACATGCGAGTTCCGTCACGTGCTCGGCGCCGTCATCCGGCTTCCAGTCGCTGCAGTACCGCGAGCTCGAGTTCCTGCTCGGCAACAAGAACGCCGACATGCTCACGGTGTTCGAGCACGATCCCGCCGCCCACGCGCGCCTGCGCGAAGCGCTGGACGAGCCGAGCCTGTACGACGAATTCCTGCGCTACCTCGCGCGCCGCGGCCACGCCGTGCCCAAAGCGCTGCTCGAACGCGACTGTTCGCAACCGCACCACCGCACGGCCGAGCTTGCGCCGGTGTTCAAGCGCATCTACGAGAACGCGAAGGAGTTCTGGCCGGAGTACCACCTGTGCGAGCAGCTCGTCGACGTCGAGGAGAGCTTCCAGCTCTGGCGGTTCCGGCACATGAAGACGGTCGAGCGGATCATCGGCTTCAAGCGCGGCACCGGCGGCTCGTCGGGTGTCGCGTTCCTGAAGAAGGCGCTGGAGCTGACGTTCTTTCCGGAGCTGCTCGACGTCCGGACGGAGATCGGCGCCTAGGCACGTTTCGGCGCGGCGCAACATCGGAATCGTTTGACTCAGGGTTAGCCCTGCGGCTAAGAAGCACTGATCCCGTCGTTTCTTTCCCGCGTACCTGCCCAGGATTCGCATGGCCGCCACGCCCGCCGCAACACGTCCCGCATTCCCCGAAACGCTAGGCCATCCGCGCCCGCTGTGGATGCTGTTCATGACGCGAGTTCTGGGAACGCTTCGCGTTCTACGGCATGCGCTGGGCGCTCACGCTCTACATCGTCGCGCAGTTCTTCGGCGGCGATCCGTCGGGCCAGGGCGACGCCAGCCGCACCTACGGCGCCTACCTCGCGCTGGTCTACGCGACGGCGATCTTCGGCGGCTACGTCGCCGACCGGATGATCGGCTACCAGCGCTCGATCCTGCTCGGCGCGGTGATCATGGGCGCTCGGCCTCTTCATGATCACGGTGCCGAACCAGCACGTCTTCATGCTTCGGCCTGGCGCTCGATCATCGTCGGCAACGGCCTGTTCAAGCCGAACATCTCCACGATGGTCGGCCAGCTCTACGCGCGAAGGCGATCCGCGCCGCGACCGCGGCTTCACGATCTTCTACATGGGCATCAACGCTCGGCGGCTTCGTCGCGCCGATCGCTGACCGGCTGGCTCGCGAGCGTGATCACGAATACGCCGCAGCACCAGAACTACAAGGTCGTGTTCGTCGCGACCGGCGTCGGCATGGCTGCTCAGCCTCGTCTGGTTCTGGTTCGGACGCCGTCAGCTCGGCGGCATCGGCCGGCCGCCGCCGGACGCGAAGGGCCGAAGACGCATGCTCGGCGTGATCGTCGGCTGCGCGATCGCCGTGCCGATCGTCTACGTGCTGATCGCGAAGGTCGGTGCGTACTGGCTCGCGTGGCTGCTCGGCGTGCTGTTCGTCGTCGTCGCGATCGCTGCTGATCGCGGAAGGCCTCCGCGAAGGCAGCGTCGCGCGCGACAAGCGTCATCGCGATGCTGATCATCTTCGCCTTCAACATCCTGTTCTGGATGTTCTTCGAGCAGGCCGGCAGCTCGTTCAACTTCCTCGCCGAAAACATCGTCAACCGCAACTTCGGCGGCTGGGAGTTCCCGACCGGCTGGTTCCAGTCGGTGAACCCGCTCGCGATCATCGTGCTCGCGCCGATCGTCGCGCTGATCTGGGGCTGGATGGGCCGACGCAACATCGAGCCGTCGATCCCGCGCAAGTTCGGCCTCGGCCTGATCTTCAACGCGCTCGCGTTCCTGCTGCTGATGTACGCGCTGACGAATCTCGTCAGCGCCGACGGGCAGATTCCGTTCTGGACGCTCGTCGCCGTGCTACGTGCTCCAGACGGTCGGCGAGCTGTGCCTGTCGCCGATCGGGCTGTCGATGGTGACCAAGCTCGCGCCGCTGCGCGTCGTCGGCTTGGCGATGGGCGGCTGGTTCCTGTCGCAGGCGATCGGCAACAACCTGTCGGGCATGCTTCGCCGGCAGCATCAGCGGCGAGACCGGCATGACGGTCGCGTCGGCGCTCAGCGGATTCACGTTCGGCTTCTGCCTGCTGATGGGCGCCGGCGTCGTGCTGTTCCTCATCGCGCCGCTGATCAACAAACTGATGCACGGCGTGCGCTAAGTTTTCCCTTCTCCCGCTCCGCGGGAGAAGGTGCCGAAGGCGGATGAGGGCGATCTTGGGACGCCGTCTCACCCTTGCCCTCACCCCAACCCTCTCCGCAAGCGGGAGAGGGGAACGGCGCTCACTGGACCGGAGCGAGTTTGTCGAGGATTTGCGTCAACACCCGCCTCTCGTCCACCGTCAGATGCCCGAGCAACTCGCGCTCGTGCGCCCGCGCGCGCGGCGCGACGGTGTCATGAATCTTCCAGCCCTTTGCAGTCAGCCGAAGCACGGAGCGCCGCTTGTCGCCACCGTGCGTCGATCGGCTGACGCGGCCTGCCGAGGTCAGCCGTGCGAGCGCGCGGCTGACCGCGACCTTGTCCATCGCCGTGCGCTCGGCGACTTCGCGCGCCGACATGCCCTCGCCGTTGAAGCGCGCGAGCACGGCCATGACGCGCCATTCGGTGATCGAGAGACTGAAGCGCTCGGTGTACTGGCGCGCGATCGCCTGGCTGACGCGGTTCGACAGGATCGACAGCCGGTAGGGCAGGAAGCGTTCGAGCTCGAGCGGGGCGTGATCGACCAAGGTGTACGGCCTTGCAAATGGTTTCAATGAAACTATAAAGGAGGATCAGGCAATCGTCCACGGCCACGCTGTGTAAAGAGCGGCCGCGAGTCCCACCGAAACACGACGGAGAACGCTCATGAACGCCCAGCCCAATCTCGGCATCGAGGTCACCACGTTCGAGAACCCGATGGGCATCGACGGTTTCGAGTTCGTCGAGTTCGCGGCGCCCGATGCCGAAGCAATTGCACGCGCTGTTTCCGAAACTCGGCTTCACCGCGGTCGCGAAGCATCGCACGAAGAACATCACGCTGTATCGCCAGGGCGAGTGCAACTTCCTCGTCAACGAGGAGCCCGGCTCGTTCGCGGCCGACTTCGCCGCGAAGCACGGCCCATGCGCCTGCGGCTTCGCGATCCGCTTCGAGAAGCCCGCCGCATGGGTGCGCGAGCAGGCGCTGAAAAACGGCGCCGAGGCGATCGGCGCACAAGAGAACACGAAGCGGTCGACGCACCGGTCATCAAGGGCATCGGCGACTGCATGCTGTACCTGGTCGACCGTACGGCGAGAAGGGCGAGATCTACGACGGCGATTTCGAGTTCTTCCCGGGCGTCGAGCGCAACCCGAAGGGTCTCGGCCTGACCTTCATCGACCACCTCACGCACAACGTCTACTTCGGCAACATGGAGAAGTGGGCGGACTACTACGAGCGCCTGTTCAACTTCCGCGAGATCCGCTACTTCGACATCAAGGGCGAGAAGACCGGCCTCGTCTCGAAGGCGATGACCGCGCCGGACGGCATGGTCCGCATCCCGCTCAACGAATCGTCCGATCCGAAGTCGCAGATCAACGAGTACCTCGACGCCGTACCACGGCGAAGGCATCCAGCACATCGCGCTGCTTCACCGACGACATCTACGCGACGGTCGAAGCGATGCGCGAGGCCGGCGTCGAGTTCCTCGACACGCCGGACACCTACTACGACGTCATCGACGTGCGCGTGCCGAACCACGGCGAGGACGTGGCGCGCCTGCAAGAAGAACAAGATCCTGATCGACGCCGACGTGGAGACCAAGCAGCGCAAGCTGCTGCAGATCTTCACGCAGAACTGCATCGGCCCGATCTTCTTCGAGATCATCCAGCGCAAGGGCAACGAAGGCTTCGGCGAGGGCAACTTCCAGGCGCTGTTCGAATCGATCGAGCGCGACCAGATGCGCCGCGGCGTGCTCTGATACGCGCCTTCCATTTGCCGGAGACGGAGCGATGAATCGCATGAGTCGTGACGGCCTCGACGCGAAGGCAGTGATTGCGTACCAATCCGGCTTCGGCAACGAGTTCGCGACCGAAGCGGTCGCCGGCACGCTGCCGGTCGGCCGCAACTCGCCGCAGAACGTCGCGCACGGCCTCTACGCCGAGCAGCTTTCCGGCACCGCGTTCACCGCGCCGCGCCCGAGAACCGGCGCAGCTGGCTGTATCGCATTCGCCCGGCGGCGATGCATGGCCGTTCGCGACGCGCGCGCAGTCCGCATTTCCACAACCGCTTCGACGACGCGCCGACGTCGCCGAACCAGCTGCGCTGGGATCCGCTGCCGCTGCCGACGGCGCCGACCGATTTCGTCGACGGCCTGTTCACGATGGCCGGCAACGGCAGCGCCGGCGTCGCAGCCGGCTGCGGCATCCACGTCTACGCCGCGAACCGCTCGATGCAGGGCCGCTTCTTCTACGACGCCGACGGCGAGCTGCTGATCGTGCCGCAGCAGGGTCGCGCTGCGCATCGCCACCGAGCTGGGCGTGCTCGAAGTCGAGCCGCAGGAGATCGCCGTGATTCCGCGCGGCATCCGCTTCCGCGTCGAACTGCTGGACGGCGAAGCGCGCGGCTACGTCTGCGAGAACTTCGGCGCCGCGCTGCGCCTGCCCGACCTCGGCCCGATCGGCTCGAACGGCCTGGCCAACGCGCGCGATTTCCTCACGCCGGTCGCGGCGTACGAGGACGTCGATGGCGACTTCGAGCTGATCGCGAAATTCCAGGGCCGCCTGTGGCGCGCGCAGATCGATCATTCGCCGCTCGACGTCGTCGCCTGGCACGGCAACTACGCGCCGTACAAGTACGACCTGCGCCGCTTCAACGCGATCGGCTCGATCAGCTACGACCATCCCGATCCGTCGATCTTCACCGTGCTGACCTCGCCCTGCGACACGCCCGGCGTCGGCGAACCTCGACTTCGTGATCTTCCCGCCGCGCTGGCTGGTGGCCGAGGACACGTTCCGGCCGCCGTGGTTCCACCGCAACGTCGCGAGCGAGTTCATGGGCCTGGTGCACGGCGCGTACGACGCCAAGGCCGGCGGCTTCGTGCCGGGCGGCGCGTCGCTGCACAACTGCATGAGCGGGCACGGGCCCGACGCCGCGAGCTTCGAGAAGGCGTCGAACGCGGACCGTCACGAAGCCCGACCACATCGTCGACACGATGGCCTTCATGTTCGAGACGCGCGCGGTGATCCGGCCGACGCGCAGGCGCTCGAGTCGCCGCAGCGCCAGCGCGACTATCAGGATTGCTGGCACGGCATCAAGAAGCACTTCGTCGCGCCACGCGACGCGTGAGCGCGCACGAGCCCGCGCGCCGAGGCCGATCCGTACGCGAACTACGCCGCGTGGAAGGAATGGGACGGCGCGTTCGCGCCGACCGACAAGGAATTGCGCTATTTCGCCGCCGAGCTCCGCGGCGTGCCGCTGCGCGGCTTGCGCGTGCTCGAGATCGGATTCGGCAACGGCGGGTTTCTCGCATTTGCGAAAGGCGAGGGCGCACAAGTTGTCGGCGTCGAGATCAACGCTGCGATGTGCGAGGCCGCGCGCAAGCACGGGTTCGAAGCGATCGACGCTTCGCTGGCGGGACTTGCCTCGCGCGGCGAGCGCTTTGATGTCGTCGTCGCGTTCGACGTGCTCGAGCACTGGGACACGAACGAGCTCGTCGAGAACTTCCGCGCGATCCATGCGCTATTGAACGCTGGCGGTTTGTTCCTCAGCCGTTTCCCCAACGGCCAGAGCCCGTTCGGCCGTGTGTTCCAGCACGGCGATTTCAGCCACAAGTCGACGCTCTCGACGTACAAGATCGAATACCTCGCCGCGCTGACCGGCTTCGACATCGTGCGCATCGACAACGTGCGCCGGGTACCATCGCGGCCGGGCCCGCTCGCATCGGTGCGGCACTGGTGGCTCGCGCGCCGGCGCCGCTGGATCGAGCGCTCGATCGCGCGGCTCTACGGCATCCGCAAGCTGCCGCTCGATCCCAATCTCGTCGCCGTGCTGAAGAAGCGCGGCGCGGACGAATCATCGAAACGGAATCACGCATGAAACTCGGATCACTGAAGGAAGGCGGGCGCGACGGCACGCTGATCGTCGTCAGCCGCGATCTCACGAAGCGCGGTCAAGGCGACCGGCATCGCGCCGACGCTGCAGGCGGCGCTCGACGACTGGTCGCGCGCGGCGCCGCGGCTCAACGCGCTGTCGGAAGAGTTGAACGCGGGCCGCGCCGCAAGGCGTGTTCGCGCTCGACTTCGCCGCGCTCGCCGCGCCGCTGCCGCGCGCGTACGAGTTCGTCGACGGCAGCGCGTACCTGCCGCACGTCGAGCGCGTGCGTCGCGCGCGCGGTGCCGAAGTGCCGGAAAGTTTCTACACCGATCCGCTGATGTACCAGGCGACGAGCGCCGGCTTCTACGGGCCGCGCGATCCGATGCCGTGCGGCGAGCGAGGACTGCGGCATCGATCTCGAAGCCGAAGTCGTCGTCGTCACCGACGACGTGCCGATGGCGCGTCACGCCGCGCAGGCGGCCGAGGCGCACATCCAGCTCGTCGGGCTGGTCAACGATGTCTCGCTGCGCAACCTGATCCCGAACGAACTCGCGCAAGGGCTTCGGCTTCCTGCAATCCAAGCCGCGCTCGGCGCTGTCGCCGGTGTTCGTCGACGCCGGACGAGCTCGGCGATGCCTGGCGCGACGCGAAGCTGCATCTGCGCGATGCGCACGTGGATCAACGGCGCGTGGTTCGGCGCGGCCGAGGCCGGCGTCGACATGCAGTTCAGCTTCGCCGAGCTGATCGCGCATGCGGCGAAGACGCGCCCGCTGTCGGCGGGCACGATCGTCGGCTCGGGCACGATCGCCAATCAGGACACCGCGAAGGGCGCTTCGTGCCTGGCCGAGCAGCGCACGGTCGAGACGCTGCGCGACGGCAAGCCGTCGACGCCGTTCCTGAAGTTCGGCGATCGCGTGCGCATCGAGATGACCGACGCGAAGGGCGTGAGCCTCTTCGGCGCGATCGAGCAGACGGTCGGCGAAGCGTCCGCTTGAAGCGATTTTCTACCGTTGACGGTTGCGAGCGCCTGTGCCGAATCATCGGCGCTCGATGCGGCGCGGACTTCGGCAGAGGGGAGCGGACCATGACGGCCGGCGGACTCAAGCTCTACAGCTACTGGCGTTCGAGCGCCGCGTACCGCGTGCGCATCGCGCTGAACCTGAAGGGCCTCAACTACGAGCAGATCCCGGTGCACCTCGTCCGCGACGGCGGCGAGCAGCATCGGCCCGAGTTCCGCGCCGTCAATCCGCAGGAACTGGTGCCGGTGCTCGTCGACGGGCGCCGCGTGGTCCGCCAGTCGATGGCGATCATCGAATACCTCGACGAAACCTACGACGGCGAATCGAAGCTGCTGCCGACGACCGCGCGCGACCGCGCGCGCGTGCGCGCGCTCGCGATGGTCGTCGCGTGCGACATCCATCCGCTCAACAACCGCGCGTCATGCACTATCTCGAGCGCGAGCTCGGCGCCGACGAGAACGCGCGCCATCGCTGGATGCGGCACTGGATGAGCGAGGGGTTCCGGAGCTTCGAAGAGCTCATCGCGCGCCATCCGTCGACCGGTACGTTCTGCGAAGGCGACACGCCGACGCTCGCCGATGTCTGTCTCGTGCCGCAGGTCTACAACGCGCGACGCTTCGGCGTCGATCTCAGCGAGTTTCCGACGATCGAGGCGATCGTCGCGGCGTGCAACGAGGTCGACGCGTTCAAGCGCGCGCGGCCGGAAAACCAACCCGACGCAGAAGCGTGATCTTTCCCTCTCCCGCTTGCGGGAGAGGGTAGGGTGAGGGCAAGCGGGCGAAGCGCTTCCACAAGCGTGCCCTCACCCCAGCCCTCTCCCGCAAGCGGGAGAGGGGGAAAAGAAAGTTAGCCCGCGATGTAGCGTTGCAAATGCTCGATCTGCTGCGACTGCTCGTTGATCACCGATTTCACGAGATCGCCGATCGACAGCACGCCGACGACCTTGCCGCCTTCGACGACCGGCAGATGCCGCACGCGCCGCTCGGTGCAGATGCGCATGCAGGTGTCGGTCGTGTCGCTCGGTTGCACGGTGACAACCGGCGAGCTCATGATGTCGCGCACGGGCGTATCGGCCGAGGCGCGGTTCTGCAGGATGATCTTGCGCGCGTAGTCGCGCTCGGAGACGATGCCGACGAGCTCGTCGCCGCGCATGACGAGCAGCGCGCCGATGTAGTGGTCCGCCATCAGGCGGACCGCCGTGAGCACGGGATCATCGGGTCCGATCGCAAAGATGCGATGACCCTTTTCGGCGAGGAGTTGCCTGACTTCGAGCATGCGCACCTCCGTTGGCGGGGCGCGGCATGAGCCGCTCGGCTTGATTCTAGCGCGACGCGACTTCTAGGCGAAGCGCGCGCGCCGGCATTCGAGCCGATGCCGGCGCGCGCTGTCTTCAGGTTACGGACAGTCGAAGCCGTCTCCGAAGCCTTCGATGCCATGGGCACGATGGCGCTCGCATCGTTGTTTGTTGGATCCGGATCCGTCGTAACCGACGTCGCCGACGCCTGTACGACGGGTTCGGCAAGGGTATCGCGCGGCACGCACAGGCCGGTCGTGACCTCGACGCTTGCACCTGCGGCGAGCGTCGGGAACGTGCACGGGAAGCCCGACGTGCAGTCACCCGTGTTGCCCTTGAACGTGAAGCCGGTCTCGAGCGGGACTCGTCAGCTGTACGCTGGTCGCCGCGTCGGGACCGTTGTTCGTCACCGTCGTCGTGTAGAAGAACTCGATGCCGGGCCACTGTCGGGCGCGACTGCGGCGCGATCGTGACCGCGAGATCGGCACTGCCGCCCGCCGGCTGCGGCAGCGGCCACGCCCACGCGCCGCGCGAGCGCGTGAACGCCGCGAGTGTCGTGAAGCCGCGGTCGATCGAGAGGCTCCAGACCATCACGTGCGGCAGGCCCTCGAAGCGCTGCCACACCGGCGGATTGGCGTTGATGTTGTCGGTGTAGTAGAGGCCCCAGTCGGTACCGGCGAACATCTGGCCCGGCATGTTCGGGTTCGCGATGACGGCGTTCGCCGGGATGTCCGGCAGGTTGCCGCTCTTGTCGACCCACGTGAACGTCGCGCACTGCGCCGTGCAGGTCACCTGCAGGATGTGGCCCGGCGTCGCCGGCGTGTTCTCGTTGAAGCCGCCGACGGCCGCGTAGCCGATCAGCGGGTTCGTCGCGTCGGTCGTCACGTCGAGCATCGGGCGGTTCGGCAGCACGTTGTTGCTGTCGGTGACGTTGACCGCGGTCGCGGAGCCCGCGACGCCGAGGCCGAACACGTACTGCACGTTGCCGTCGTTCGTGGCGACGATCGCGACGGTCGAGTCGTTGACCGAGTAGTGGATCTGGTTGATGTACGAGCGGTTGTCGCCGCCGAGGACCAGGTTGTTCTTGGTCAGATCGCCGGTCTTCGCGCTCCACGTGCTCGACGGGCGGCCGCCCTGCGTCGATTCCCAGACGCGCTGCGTGCCGAGGATGATGTGCTTGCAGCCAGCCGTCGATGTGCAGGCGCCGTCGGGCCCATCGAGCACGCCGTTGCGGAAGAGATCGAACGGCGTCAGGAAGCTCGCCCGATCGCTGCCGACCGGCGGCGAGATGTTCTGCTGGTTGCCGAACGGGCCGGACGTCGAGACGTAGACCGCCGCGTAATAGATCGACGTGTACCACCACTGGCCGAGCACGGGCTCGATGCGCGAGACGATGCCGTCGCCGCCGTTCGTCGCCGTCCATTCGGACGCGCTCGGATCGCCGCTGAACTGCACGGAAGCGCTGCCGTTGTCCTGGAAGCCGCCGGTCGCGCCGGGGTTCGTCGCGTTCGCGAAGTTCGCCGTGATGTCGCCGTGGTAGATCTCGATCGTCGACAGGCTGTCGTTCATCGCGACCCAGTTCGGGCTACCCATCGCGCTCGAGTTGTAATAGACGCCGCCGTCGTTGCCGTTGAGGATCTTGTTCGGATCGCCGCCGACGAATGCGCGCGCGTGGTTGTCCGGATGCACCGGGCCGCCGCAATACGCATTCGTGAGGTTCGTGAAGGCCGCGCCGCCGTTCGTCGAGCGGAAGAGATCGACCGTGCTCGCGAAGATCGTGTTCGGATCGGTCGGCGAGACCGTGATGCCGGAGTCGTACCACATCTGCGAGCCCGCGCCACCGCAGCCCGAGAAGCTCGCCGGCGTGCCGGTCTGCGTCCAGGTCGTGCCGCCGTCGGTCGACTTGTAGACGCCCTGCACGGTCTTCGTGCTGCCGTTCGCGTCGGACGCCATCGCGTAGATCGTCTGGCTGTCGCTCGGTGCGGCGGCGAGCTCGATGCGGCCGATCGTCGTCTGCGGATTGCCCTGGCCGGTCACCGCGGGCCAGTTGTTGTTGAGGAGCGTCCAGTTGGCGACGGCCGGGCACGCGCCCGAGGGCATCGTCGCGCGGTAGACGCCGTTCGCGCCGGTGTTCGAAAGATCAGGCTGCACCGGCGTGCCGAAGCCGCGCGTGCCGACTGCGGCGTAGACCGTCGTCGTGCCGCCGTTGTCGATCGCGAGCACGCCCGTGATGTCCTGGCGCTGGTTGCCCGGCGAGGTCGTGAACGTGTTCGTGTAGCACGGGCCGGTCCAGTTCGTGCCGGCGTCGAACGAGAAGAAGACGCCGGTCTTGGTGCCGACGACGACGTTGTCCGAATTGTTCGGATCGACGACGACCTTGCTGATCGCCTGGTACTGCGGAAAACCATTCGCGGACGGGCCGTAGAACGGATTGAACACGTCCTCGCCGAGCACGACCCAGGTTTCGCCCTTGTCGGTCGACTTCAGGACGCCGGCCGAGCCGAACGAGAACGAGCCGTAGCGAAGATCGCCCGTGCCCGCGTAAAGGACGTTGTGGTTGTTGGGATCGACCGTGATGTCGCCGATCGCCATGCTGGCGATCTCGGGGAAATCGGTCTTGACGGTCCAGGTCGTGCTCGCGCTGCAGCAGTTCGTCGTCTTCCAGACGCCGCCGCCGTCGGAGCCGAGGTAGGCGATCGTCGGATCGTCGGGATCGCCGAGCAGCGCGTTCGTGCGGCCGGCGTTGTTGCCAGCGCCGAAGCCTTCGCCGCCGAGCGGCTGCGGGCCGAGCAGCGTGAACGCGTTCGGATCGAGCGAGAGCGGCGAGCCGGCGGGCTTGCGGTAGTCCTTCATGCCGGCGGGCACGCCCGAGGCGATGCGCGCGTCCTGTTCTTTCGAGTGGAGCAGCCAGCGCGGCTCGAATCGCAGGTTCTGCGGATCGCCGCCGTAACCGACGCGGATTGCCCAGTAGTCGCCTTCGACCGGCGGTCTTCCCTGCTCCTGCGCTTCGTTCTCGCCACGAAGGAACATCGGCTTGTTCGCTTCGTTGTAGCTCCAGAGTCCCATGGCCGCGGCCATCACAGAAAGACCGGCCGCTGCCAGCCACGCGATACGCTTGCTCATTGATCTCCCTCGGAATGTGGGTTGCGGCGCGGCGTCAGCCTCCGCCGTGCGGCGGATGATACTCGTCTACAAGGTATAGCGGGCGCTGCTTGGACTCGACGTAAAGACGGCCGAGGTATTCGCCGATAACGCCGAGCGCGACGAGCTGAACGCCGCCGAGCAGCAGCACGACGACCATCAGCGACGGATAGCCGCGGACCGGATCGCCGAAGACGAGCGCCTTGCCGAGCACCCAGATTCCGAACACGAAAGCGACCACGGCGGTGACGAGGCCGACATAGGTCGCAAGCTTCAGCGGCGCGCCCGAGAACGACGTGATCCCGTCGATCGCGAAGTTCCACAGGCGCCAGTAGTTCCACTTCGTCTCGCCGGCGTGGCGCGGATCGCGGTGATAGACGACCGACACCTGCTTGTAGCCGATCCAGGTGAAAAGACCTTTCATGAACCGCTGGCGCTCGCGCACCTGCTTCAGCGCATCGAGCGCGCGGCGCGACAACAAGCGGAAATCGCCGGTGTCGCGCGGGATCGGCGTCTGCGAGAGTTTTTCCATGACGCGGTAGAACGCCGACGCGGTCGCCTTCTTGAACGGCGTCTCGCCCGCGCGCGAGGCGCGTGTGCCGTAGACGACGTCGTAGCCTTCTCGCCAGTGCTGCACGAACGTCGGGATCAGCTCGGGCGGATCCTGCAGATCGGCGTCGATCACGATCGCGGCGTCGGCGTTTACGTGATCGAGCCCGGCTGTCAGCGCGAGCTCCTTGCCGAAGTTGCGCGCGAGCTTGAGTGTCGAGACGCGCGGGTCCTGCTCGCGCAGTGCACACATGATGCTGTACGTGTCGTCGCGGCTGCCGTCGTCGACGTACAGCACTTCGGCTTCGACGTCGAGGCCGTCGAGCACCTTTGCGAGGCGTGCGTGGAAATCGCGGAGGCCTTCGCTTTCGTTGTAGGCGGGGACTACGACCGTGAGGGTTTGCATGTGGTCGGTTGGTTTTTGGGTTGCGCTGCCGGGCGGGGATGCTAGCGCATTGGGTGTGGTTGGTTTGGCGCTGTCGCGATAACCGACTCACGTCCA
>CAWGBQ010000006.1:0-125488 GCA_963820885.1 uncultured Gammaproteobacteria bacterium | reverse complement strand
CGGGCGCAGGCTCGAAGCGCTTCGGATCCCAGCCCGATTGCAACGCGATGCCGAGCGCTTCGAGCTGATTCGACATCGGCGGATAGACGTTCGCGTCGGAGCCTTCGACGGTGTGGCCGAGCTCGCGCGCGAGCGCCGCGATGCCACCCATGAACGTGCCGCAGATGCCAAGGATGTGGAGCTTCAAGATGAGTTGCTCACTTAGTCGCCGTTCCCCCTCTCCCGCTCGCGGGAGAGGGTTGGGGTGAGGGCAGGCTGGTTCGACGTCGCAAGCTGCCCTCATCCGCCTGCCGGCACGTTCATTCGCGCCATCCATGGCGCTCACCCTTCCGGGCGGCTCCGCCGTGCAAAACGGCAATCCTGCCGTTTTGTCTCCCGCACGCGGGAGAAGGAATACGCGACGAATGCTTCATCCAGGCAGATCGAACAGCGCGTGCCCGAGCGCCCAGTCCGCGATCGTCCACGCGAGCGCGAGCGCGACGCCGAGCCCGAACGGCGCATCGAGCGCACGGCGGATGATGTGCGCGTCGACGAGCACGCTCCAGACGAAGATCGCGAACATCGCCCAGACGAGCAGCGTCTGCAGCGGCGTCAGCGAAGCATCGCTCGGCATCGGCCCTGCGAGCATCGCGAGCGGCAGCACGAGCAGCGAGAATACGATGCTGCACGCGACGAGCGCGCTCGCGGTCTGCACGTAACGGTTGCCGAGCCCGCGAACTGCGAGCGCGACCCAGCAAAGCGTGAGCACGAGCGTCGTCGAGACGAGCGAGCGCGCGAGCGCATCGTGGCCGCCGAGCACGCGCTCGGACAAGACGTCGATCGCGAGACTCGCGCCGATCAGGACGACGAGCAGGCGCGTCGAATACGGGATTTCCTCCGGCCCGCGGCGCAGCTGGCAGATGTCGCGCACGAGGATCGCGAGTCGGACGAGTGGGGATTCTTGTCGATTCATGTCGTCACCGCGCCGCCGCCGGGCGGGCGGGCCCGCGCTGGGTTCGCGTGAGCGCGGATGCGGCGTTGCAGCCGGATCGCGCTCAGGCACCGGCGAGCTCGCCGGGGAGCGCGGCGAGGATGCGCCTGAAGACCGCATCGACGTCGCCGACGCCGTCGACGATGCGTAGCTTGCCGATCGCGCCGAAATGTTCGGCGACCGGCGCGGTCTGCTCCGCATAGACGCGAAGGCGCTCGCGCACGGTTTCGGGCGTGTCGTCCTTGCGGCCTTCGGCCGCCGCGCGGCCCGCGATGCGATCGACGATCAGCTCGCTCGGCACCTTGAGCTTGACCGCGATATCGAGCGGCTGGTCGATGCGCGCGAGCAGCGATTCCAGCGCTTCGCACTGGGCGACGTTGCGTGGATAGCCGTCGAGGATGAAGCCACCTTTCGCGTCGGGCTGCGTGATGCGCTCTTCGAGCATGCCGAGCACGATGTCGTCGGAGACGAGCTTGCCGGCTTCCATCACGGCCTTGGCCTTGAGGCCAAGCGGCGTGCCGGCCTTGACGGCCGCGCGCAACAGATCGCCCGTCGAGATGTGCGGCACCTTGAGCTCAGCCTTCAACATCGCGGCCTGGGTGCCCTTGCCCGAGCCGGGCGCGCCGAGTAAGACGAGTCGCATGCTGCTCCGATGCGGCCGCCGCGCCGCTGAGGCTAAACTTCGTGATCCTTCGGAACCAACGCTAGCGGCTGGCCGGAAACGTGTCAAACAGCCTCATTCGGGAGATTTATGGCTAAAGGCAACCTGCTTTACGCGCAATCCGGCGGCGTCACCGCGGTCATCAACGCGAGCGCCGCCGGCGTGATCGAAACGGCGCGCAAGAAAGGCGTGCGCGTGCTGGCCGCGCGCAACGGCATCATCGGTGCGCTGCGCGAGGATCTGATCGACACGACCAGGGAATCGACAGCCGCGATTGCGGCGTTACGCCGCACCCCGGGCGGCGCGTTCGGGTCGTGCCGTTACAAATTGAAGTCGATCGAGCAGAACCGCGCGCAGTACGAGCGGCTGATCGCGGTGTTCAAGGCGCACGACATCCGCTGGTTCCTCTACAACGGCGGCAACGACTCGGCAGATACCGCGCTCAAGATCTCGCAGATCGGCAAGGCGCTCGGCTATCCGATCGCGACGATCGGCGTGCCAAAGACGGTCGACAACGATCTCGCCGTGACGGACTGCTGCCCCGGGTTCGGCTCGGTCGCGAAGTACACGGCGGTTTCGGTGCAGGAAGCGAGCCTCGACGTCGAATCGATGTGCGAATCGTCGACCAAGGTGTTCGTGATCGAGGTCATGGGCCGCCACGCGGGCTGGATCGCGGCCGCGGGCGGCCTCGCGGCGCGCAAGGCCGGCGAGCCGCCGCACATCATCCTGTTTCCGGAAATCGCGTTCGACGAGGACAGGTTCCTCGCGCGCGTCGAGCAAACGGTCAAGCGCGTCGGCTATTGCACGGTCGTCGTGTCCGAAGGCGTCAAGAACGCGGCGGGCCAGTTCCTGGCCGAGGCTGGCACGCGCGATGCGTTCGGGCATACGCAACTCGGTGGCGCGGCGCCGGTGATCGCGCAGCTCGTGAAGGCGAAGCTCGGCTACAAGTATCACTGGGCGCTGCCGGACTACCTGCAGCGGTCGGCGCGGCATCTCGCGTCGAAGGTCGATGCGGAGCAGGCTTACGCGGTCGGCAAGGCGGCGGTCGAGTACGCGATGAAGGGCCAGAACGCGGTCATGCCGGTCATCGTGCGGACGTCGGATACGCCGTATCGCTGGAAGATCGAGTCGGCCTCGCTCGAGAAGATTGCGAATCACGAGAAGAAGCTGCCGCCGTCGTACATCACGAAGGACGGGTATGGGATCACGGCGGCGGCGCGGCGGTATCTCGGGCCGCTGATTCGCGGCGAGGATCCGCCGAAATATGGGAAGGACGGGATTCCGGACTACGTGCGGCTCAAGAATTTGCCCGTGAAGAAGAAGCTGGCGAAGTATTCGATCGAGGATAAGTAGCGTGCCGTTTCCCCTCTCCCGCTTGCGGGAGAGGGCTGGGGTGAGGGCACGTTGGTTCGAGCTCCCGCAAGAGCGCCCTCATCCGCCTTCGGCACCTTCTCCCGCAAGGCGGGAGAAGGGAAAGCGGCGGATTCTTCCCGGCGGCAGAGGGAAAAGCGGTGCTGCACCGCCGCAGTGCGCGATTTCTCGCCACGTCGCTATACTCAGGCCGGGTTTCCCCGCTTCGCTTACCAATTTCCTGCGTCTTCTGGGAGGGTTCGATGCTGTTCCAGCAATACGGGCTTCTGATCGCGCTGATCTGCGCGGTCCTGGCGATTCTCTACGGCGTCTGGTCGATCCGCTGGATCCTGGCCAAACCGGCCGGCAACGAGCGCATGCAGGAGATCGCCGCGGCGATCCAGGAAGGCGCGCGCGCGTATCTCAACCGCCAGTACACGACGATCGCGATCGTCGGCGTCGTGCTGCTCGTCGTGATCGGCTTCGCGCTGGACTGGGGCACGGCCATTGGCTTTGCGATCGGCGCGATCCTCTCGGGCCTGACCGGCTACATCGGCATGAACATCTCGGTGCGCGCGAACGTGCGCACGGCGGAAGCGGCGCGGTCGCGGCATCCCGGCGGCGCTCGCGGTCGCGTTTCGCGGCGGCGCGATCACGGGCATGCTCGTCGTCGGCCTCGCGCTGCTCGGTGTCGCCGGCTACTTCATCGTGCTGACGCACCATGCAGGCTATTCGCAGGACGGCGCGCTGCACGCGCTGGTTGGTCTTGCGTTCGGCTCGTCGCTGATCTCGATCTTCGCGCGCCTCGGCGGCGGCATCTTCACGAAGGGTGCGGACGTCGGCGCCGACCTCGTCGGCAAGGTCGAGGCCGGCATTCCGGAAGACGATCCGCGCAATCCCGCCGTGATCGCGGACAACGTCGGCGACAACGTCGGCGACTGCGCCGGCATGGCGGCGGACCTCTTCGAAACCTACGCGGTCACGCTGATCGCGACGATGCTGCTCGGCGGCGTCATGGCAGACGAGGCCGGCCCGAACGCCGTGCTCTACCCGCTCGTGCTCGGCGGCGTCTCGATCATCGCGTCGATCATCGGCACGTTCTTCGTGAAGGCGTCCAGCGGCGGCAAGATCATGAACGCGCTCTACAAGGGCGTGCTCGTTTCGGGCGTGCTCGCGCTGATCGCGTTCGTTCCGGTGACGCAACAGCTGATGGCGAGCTCGACGCTACGGCGTCTGGAACATCTTCGGCTGCGCGGTCATCGGCCTCGTGCTGACGGGCGCGATGGTCTGGATCACCGAGTACTACACGGCGACCGAGTTCGCGCCGGTGCGCCACGTCGCGAAGGCGTCGACGACCGGCCACGCGACCAACATCATCGCGGGCCTCGGCATCTCGATGAAATCGACGGCGCTGCCGGTGCTCGCAGTCTGCGCCGCGATCTGGGGCGCGTATCACCTCGCGGGCCTCTACGGTATCGCGATCGCGGCGACCGCGATGCTCTCGATGACCGGCATGATCGTCGCGCTCGACGCGTACGGCCCGATCACCGACAACGCGGGCGGCATCGCCGAGATGGCGGAGCTGCCGAAGGAAGTCCGCAATGTGACCGATCCGCTCGATGCGGTCGGCAACACGACGAAGGCAGTGACGAAGGGCTACGCGATCGGCTCGGCCGGTCTCGCGGCGCTGGTCCTCTTCGCCGACTACACGCACAAGCTCGGCGTCGAGCATCCGGACCAGATCTTCACGTTCGATCTCTCGAACCATCTCGTGATCATCGGCCTCCTGATCGGCGGCCTGATCCCGTTCCTGTTCGCGTCGATGGCGATGGAAGCGGTCGGCCGCGCGGCCGGCAGCGTCGTCGAGGAAGTGCGCCGCCAGTTCCGCGAGATCCCCGGCATCATGGAAGGCAAGACCAAGCCCGACTACTCGCGCGCGGTCGACATGCTGACGCGTTCGGCGATCAAGGAAATGATGATTCCGTCGCTCCTGCCGGTGCTCGTGCCGATCGTCGTCGCGTTCGGCTTCAAGTACCTCGCGGGCGGCACGCTCGCGGGCGCGCAGGCGCTCGGCGGCGTGCTGATCGGCACGATCGTAACCGGCCTCTTCGTCGCGATCTCGATGACGACCGGCGGCGGCGCGTGGGACAACGCGAAGAAGTACATCGAGGACGGCAACTTCGGCGGCAAGGGCTCGGAGGCGCACAAGGCGGCCGTCACGGGCGATACCGTCGGCGATCCGTACAAGGACACGGCCGGCCCGGCGGTGAACCCGCTGATCAAGATCATCAATATCGTCGCGCTGCTGCTCGTCCCGCTGCTCTAACCCGATTTTCCCCTCTCCCGCTCCGCGGGAGAGGGTCAGGGTGAGGGCAAGCGTGGTTCGAGCCCCGGATGTAAAGCCCCGCCACAGCGCGGGGCTTTTTCTTTCCACCCAACTTCAGACTCTGGACAGCGCCCGGGCCCTCTGCGATAGAGACCGCACGTTCCCGCGAACCGTCCAATCCCATGACCCGACTCCCGCGCGCCGCCGTCCTCGGCGCCCTCATCGTCCTCGCCGCCTGCACTTCGGTTGAGAAGAAGCCGGCCGCTCCCACCTCGAGGCCAGTGAGCAGCGAAACGACCGTCGAAGATCCGTATCTCTGGCTCGAGGACATCCACGGCGACAAGCCGCTCGAATGGGTGCACGCCGAGAACGCGAAGACCGCGAAGGTCTACGCCGAGAATCCTGAGTTCGAGAAGACGCGCGCCAGCATCCTCGAAGTGCTCGATTCCGCGGCGCGCATTCCATACGTGCAGAAGCTCGGCGCGCATTACTACAACTTCTGGAAGGACGCCGCGCATCCGCTCGGCATCTGGCGGCGCACGACGCTCGCCGAATACCTGAAGGCGCATCCGAAGTGGGAGCTCGTGCTCGATCTCGATGCGCTCTCGAAGGCCGAAGGCAAGCGCTGGGTCTGGCGCGGCGCCGATTGCCTCAAACCTGCGTACAAACGTTGCCTGCTCGCGATGTCGCCCGGCGGCGGCGATGCGACGGTCGGGCGCGAGTTCGATCTCGGCGAAAAAGCCTTCGTCAAAGACGGCTTCGAGATCGCCGAAGCGAAGAACCAGTTCGGCTGGATCGATCGCGACCGCATCTACGTGATGACCGATTTCGGACCGGGCTCGATGACGAAATCGAGCTATCCGCGCATCGCGAAGGAATGGAAGCGCGGCACGCCGATCGCGGACGCGACGACCGTGTTCGACGTGAAGGACGACGATCTCGGCGTCAACGCGTGGCACGATCCGACCCGGGGTTTCGAGCGCGATTTCGTCCAGCGCACGATCGACTTCTGGACGAGCGAGACGTTTCTTCGCGGCACCGATGGCAAGCTCGCGAAGGTCGATGTGCCGATCGATGCGATCATCGATCCGCATCGCGAGTGGCTCCTGATCCAGCTCCGCACCGACTGGAGCGTCGGCGGCAAGACGTTCAAGGGTGGCTCGCTGGTTGCCGCGAAGTTCGACGATTTCATGGCCGGCAAGCGCGACGTCGTCGCGTTGTTCGAGCCGACGGATACAGTCTCGCTCGACAAGTACTCGTGGACGCGGCATCACCTGCTGCTGAATCTTCTCGACAACGTCGTCTCGCGGCAGGAAGTGCTGACGCCGAGTGCGCACGGCCCGTGGAAGACCGAAACGCTTGGCGGCGCGCCGGCACTCAGCACCGTCGATGCGGATGGCATCGACGCCGATGCGAGCGACGACTACTTCATGACCGTGACGAGCTATCTCGCGCCGACCACGCTCTATTACGGCGCGCTCGGCAAAGCCAAGGCGAAAGCGATCAAGCACATGCCGGCGTTCTTCGACGCGAAGGGCCTCGACGTGCATCAGTATTTCGTCGCGTCGAAGGACGGCACGCGCGTTCCGTACTTCGTCGTCGCGAAGAAAGATCTCAAGCTCGACGGCAGCCATCCGACGCTGCTGTACGGCTACGGCGGGTTCGAGGTTTCCGAGGTGCCGAACTACAGCGGCACGGTCGGTCGTTCGTGGCTCGCGCGCGGCGGCGTTTATGTGGTCGCGAACATCCGCGGCGGCGGCGAATACGGTCCGCATTGGCATCAGTCTGCGTTGCGCGAGAATCGGCTGCGCGCGTACGAGGATTTCGCGGCGGTCGCCCAGGATCTCGTCAAGCGCGGCTACACGTCGCGCGCGCATCTCGGCGCGCTCGGCGGCAGCAACGGCGGCTTGCTGATGGGCAACATGCTGACGCAGTATCCGGAGCTGTTCGGCGCGATCGTCTGCGAAGTGCCGCTGCTCGACATGAAGCGCTACACGCACCTCTCGGCCGGCGCGTCGTGGATCGCCGAATATGGCGACCCGGACAAACCGGACGACTGGGCGTTCATCAAGACATTCTCGCCGTATCAGAATGTCGCCAAGGGCAAGGACTATCCGCCGATCCTCTTCTACACATCGACGAGCGACGATCGCGTCGGCCCCGTGCAGGCGCGCAAGATGGCCGCGCGCATGCACGAGATGGGCTACACGAACGCGTGGTTCTACGAGAACACCGAAGGCGGCCACGGTGGCGCGGCCGACAACAAGCAATCCGCGTACATGCACGCGATGGCGTATACGTTCCTCTGGGATCACCTCGAAGGTACCGCACCATGAGACTTCCGCTCGTATTGCTCGCGCTCGCGCTTTCGACCGCAGCGTTCGCCGAATCGCCGAAGACCGTCGACGATGCGATCGCGCAGGCGAAGAAAACACACCAGCCGGTGTTCCTCGATTTCGGCGCACCGTGGTGTTACTCGTGCTATTTCATGATGACGCACGTGCTGAACGGGCCCCAGTGGGAAAAGCTCGAGGCGCGCACGGTCGTCACCGAAGTCGACGCCGATTCGCCGGACGGCGCGGCGTGGATGAAGAAGCTGCAGGTCAAGGCACTGCCGGCGTACATCGTGCTCAACGAAAACGGCGATGAGCTCGGGCGCATTCTTGCCGAGCAGCCGCGCGACAAGTTCTATCCCGCTGTCGAGAAGATTCTCGCCGGCAGTCATACGCTCGATCAGCTGAAGGCGAGCGCGGCGAAGGGCTCGACCGAAGCGATCGCAACCGTGCTCGCATCGTACGAAGCGCGCAAGGACGGACAAGGCGGCATCGACTGGTACGCAAGCCTCCCCGAGAACGTGCGCGCGAAGAACGCGCAAAGATGCGACCGTAACGCTCTGGCGCGATCGGCTCGAGCTCGCACGCGCGATGAAGGCGAAGGACGATGCCGCAGCCGTCGCCGCGGCGAAGCGCGCGCTCGCCGGCGATCTTGGCTGCGAGCGGCCGTATGTCGTCGACAACCTGCTCGAGGCGAGCGAGAAGATGCCGGAAGCCGAGCGCAAGCCAATGCTCGCGGCGCAGAAGCCGGCGCTCGACAAGCTGCTCGACAAGAACGTCTTCATCGCCAAGCCAACGTGCGCCGATCAGCGCAGCACCGTCATCACGACCGCCGACGTCGATGCGGCCATCGGTGATGCGAAAGCGGAGACCGCCGTGCTCGATCGTGCGATCGAAGCGACGCGCAAGTATCTCGGCGACGATTTCAAGAAGGATCGCAACGCAGCGGATAACCTTCGCGTCTATCTCGTCCGCGCGAAGCGCACCGAGGAGCTTGATGCGCTCTATCCGAAGCTGATCGCCGCGTATCCCGACGACTACGTGTATCCGTATCGCTGGGGCCGCAGCCTTGTCGAGCGCGGCAAGCACGCGGACGCATTGCCTTTGCTCGAGAAGGCGGCCGAAAAGGCGTACGGCGAAAACCGGCTCGTCGTCGCGACGTTCCGCGTCAAGGCGCTGAAGGCGCTGCACCGCGAGAACGATGCGAAGCAGGTCGTCGCCGATGCGCTCGAACAGACCGGCAAATGGTTTCCCGAAGAGGTCGAGAAGCTCAAGGCTGAGCTCAAGGCCTGATTTTCCGACGTCGGGCGACCACGAACGCCGACGTGCCCATCGGAAACTCTCGTTTGACTGGCCGCATGCGCCTCCGCTAGACTTGTACCATTACAGGTACAGGTCTGGCGACATGCGCACGATCACTTTTTCCGACGCACGCAAGCAGTTCAAGGAAGTCCTCGACCGCGTCGTCGACGACGCCGACATCACGATCATCACGCGCCGCGACGCGGACGATGTCGTGCTGATGTCGCTTTCCGAATACAACAGCTGGAAGGAAACGGAATACCTCTTGTCGAGCCCGGCGAATGCACGGCACCTTCGCGAATCGATCGCCCAGGCGAATGCAGGACATGTCGTGTATCGCGACCTGATCGAACCGCCCGAGCCACTACGAGTGCAGGAGCCGCGCGCCGAATACGTCGCTCGCAAGAAAACGAAAGCCCAGCGCGGGAAGAAGCGTGGCTAGGCGCGTCGCGTTCACCGCGCTGGCCTGGGACAACTATCTCTTCTGGCAACTGCAAGACCGCAAGATCGTGTTGCGCATCAACGAGCTTATTCGCGAGTGCCAGCGCGACCCGTTCGGCGGGATCGGCAAGCCCGAGGCGCTGAAGCGCGATCTCGCAGGTCTGCTGGTCGCGTCGCATAGATCAGACGCATCGGCTCGTCTATCGCGTCGACTGCCGAAAAGATCGAAATCCTCTCCTGCCGTCACCACTACGGCGACCGCTGACCACCGCTGCTGCAAAGCAGCACCACTTGCACTATCCTTCGCGCCCCCGCGGCGCCGGCCTTGCCTGTCGCCGCATTTGACCGATTTTCAGGAGCAACGACCATGGCCCTCGATCGCGTTCCCGCCGGCCGCGACGTGCCGAACGAGATCAACGTCGTCATCGAGATTCCGATGAACGAGGAGCCGGTCAAGTACGAGGTCGACAAGGCGACCGGCGCGATCTTCGTCGATCGCGTGCTGACGACGCCGATGCGCTACCCGTGCAATTACGGCTACGTGCCGCGCACGCTAGGCGGCGACGACGATCCGCTCGACGTGCTCGTGATCATGCCCGTGCCGCTGATTCCGGGCTCCGTGATCCGTTGCCGTCCGGTCGGCATGCTCAACATGACCGACGAAGCCGGCGAGGACATGAAGCTCGTCGCGGTGCCGATCTCGAAGGTGTTTCCGGCCTATCGCGAGATCGAATCGGTGCGCGACCTGCCGGAGCTGACGCTCGACCGCATCGCGCATTTCTTCGCGCACTACAAGGATCTCGAGAAGGGCAAGTGGGTCAAGATCGAAGGCTGGCGCGGCGCGGAGGAAGCGAAGCAGGAGATTCGCGCCAGCGTCGAGCGCTACACCGCGGCACCGGAAAAGCCCGCGTTTTGAGCCGCTCTTTATCCCCTCTCCCGCTTGCGGGAGAGGGCTAGGGTGAGGGCAAGTTGGTTCACTGCCGCCTCCCCTCACCCGCCGCACTGCGCGCGTCGGCCTCTCCCGCGAACGGGATAGGCGAAACACTCAATCGTCGTCGTTCGTATCGTCGCTGTCGTCGCGCGCATGGCTCGCGTTCGGATCGACACCTGACGCGAGCGCCTCGCGCGCATTCCAGATCGACACCTCGCCGCCGCGAAACGGCTGCGTGTAGACCGGCTGCGCACGAAAGCGGAAGCGCCGATACCAGCTGATTACGAGCCCATCGGGATGCTCGGCAACCCATGCCGGCAGATCACTCAGCGTCAACGCCGGCAGCGGCTCGGTCAGTCGGCCCGCGAACTCGTAGACGCCATGATGCCAGCCGAGATGCGCGATCGGCTGCCCGCGATCCTGCGCCGCCTTCACCTGCGATGCGATCGAACGCACGTCGTAGCGCGAACCGGCGGCCTGGATCACCGCGAGCTTGAACAGCAGCACGACCGCGAGCGTCGCGATCGCCGGCCAGAACGGCTCTCGAATCCATCGCGCACCAATCAGGAGCGCGAGCCCGATCACGCCGATGCCGGCGCCCCACCACGGCGATGTGTCGGCGACGAACGCGAGCTCGGGCCGTGTCGCGGCGATCTGCGGCAACCACGCGAATGCGACGCCGACTACGACGAGGGCCGCAGCCGCGAGTCCGGTCCGAACGCTCAACGCCGAATCGTCGATCGCCGTTGCGAGCAGCAACGCGACACCCGGCAGCAGCGGCAACAGGTAGTGCGCCTGCTTGCCGCCGATCAGCGAGAACACGATCAGCGTCGGCAGCACCCACGCCAGAGCAAGACGCGCGCCGCGTTCGCCAAGCGCCTTGCGAATCGCATCCCAGCGTCCGCGCAACACGATCGGCCACGGCAAGATCATCACGGGCAGCCATACGAGATACCACCAGATCGGCTGCGCATGCGTGCCGATCTTGACGCCGCGGATGCGATCGACGGTCTGACTGAAGAAGATCGCGTGCGAGTACTCCGGGCCGCCGTGGATCGCGGCAGGAATCGCCCACGCGAGCGCGATCGCCGCGCCGAGTAGCAGTGCGACGATCAGCGCGCTGAAATAGCGCCCCGCGCCGCGCGGCAGACCGCGGTTCCACCACGGCGCGAGCACGGCCGCGAAGCCGACATCGAGCAGCAGCACCGGCCCTTTCGACAGGATGCCGAGGCCGATGCCGAGACCGAGCAGCGCGATGCCGCGACCGCCGCGATCCTCGACGAGATCGACGATGCCGTGCAGCGCGAGCAGCGCGCACGTCGTCAGCAGCACATCGAACATGATCGCGTTCGCGAACGCCGCGAAGTACAGCATGCCGAACAGGATCACCGTCGACGTGCGCGCCGCGCGATCCGATCCGGTGACGCGTTCGACGAGCCGCGCGAGCAGGAAAAGGCTCGCGACAGAGCAAAGCAGCGTCATCGCGCGCGCGGTCCACGCGTGCACGCCGGTCACGAGCCAGCCTGCATTGATGAGCCAGAACAGCAGCGGCGGCTTCTGCGAATAGAGCGCGCCGTTCAAGTGCGGCACGAGGAACTCGCCGGTGCTGCGCATCTCCCACGCGACCGCGAGATAACGCGTCTCGTCGATCGGCAGCGGCGGCAGCAGGAACACCAGCGGCGCGAGCAGCAGCACGCCGAGAAACAGCGGGTGCTCGACGAGCACGCGCCAAGCGGGCGCCGCCGCGGCGGCGGAAGGATTTGGAGTCACGTCATCACGAAAGAAGCGTCAGGCGCACACTGTCGCATCGTTGGCCGGCGCGCGCCACCGTCAGCCGCGCCGGAGCAGCTCGCGAAGATCGATCACGGCGGCGTTCGCGCGCGAGATGTAATTCGCCATCACGAGCGAATGGTTCGCGAAGAACCCGAACGGCGTGCCGTTGAGGATCATCGGGCTCCCGACCGGATTCTGCGACTCGTGCAGCTCGCGGATCACCTGATCCAGGCTCACCATCGCGTTCTTGTCGCGCAGCACCGGGCCGAAATCGGTGCGGATCGCCTCGAGCTGCTCGCGCAGCGCCCACGTGTAGCCGCGCGCCTCGTAGAAGTTGTCGTCGATCTCGGTCCACGGCGTCTTGACGACGCGCGGACTCGTCGTCGGCGTCGACTGCTGCGCGTTCGCATCGCCTGCAAGATCGGTATCGATGCGCTCCTGGCCGACGCTGGCAGAAAGCCGCTGGGACAGCGATCCGAGCCGCGTCGAGACGGTTTGCAAATAATCGGAGAGATTGTCCGCGCGCGCGAAGAACTGCGCATCCTGCGTGTTGTTGTCGGCCAGACGCGTGAGATAGCTGTCCATGTAGCCGATCGCCTTGCGGTACTGGCGCTCGGATGCCGGCAGGAGCCAGCGGTCGTTCGGCGAATTGAACAGCGGCGCGGCTTCCTTCAAATCGCCGTCCTCGGTCGACTGCGTCTGCGAGCGACTGAACTCGTTGCGGAGCGCATCGGAAAGATCGCGCGTCGCCACCAGCACGCCAAACTCCCAGTTCGGCACGTTATCCATCAGGAGGCCGGGCGGAAACTTGTCGTTGCTGAGATAACCGCCGCGCTTGTCGAGCAGCGTCTCGGCGCAACCGATCACCGTCGACACGGTGACCGATCCCGCGACGAGCTTCTGATTCTTCGCAGCGACGCGCGCCTCGGCCGTCGTCGCGACATCGAAATGCGGCGGCTCGTAATCCCACCACCACATCAGCACGAGGATGACGACGACGTAGATCGCGGCGAGAACGCCGACTCCCTTCACGAGCCACGCACGCGAGCGCGGCGTTGCCGAAGTTGCTTCCACGATCTCTCCCCGTTGCGGGTAAACGCGAGCGATCGAAATCGCTCGCGTCCGCCCAATCCTACTTGCGCTTCTTGTCGCGGTTGTCGTCCTTCAGCGCGGGCTTCGCGGGCTCGCCCTTCTTGCCGAAGTTCTCCATCAGCGTCTTCATGTCCTCGGCGTGCTCTTCCTCGACCGCGAGGATGCCCTCGAGCATGCGCTTCGTCGTCGTGTCCTTGTCGCCGACGTAGTTGATGATCTCGCGATAGCTGTCGATCGCGATGCGTTCGGCGATGAGGTTCTCCTCGATCATCGCGGCGAGATCGTCCGGCACGACGAACTCGGAATGGCTGCGGCCCGAGAGGCCATCCGGCGAGAAGTTCGGCGTGCCGTCGAGCTGCGTGATGCGCTCGGCGATCTCGTCGGCGTGGCCCTGCTCTTCGTTCGCGTGCTCGAGGAACTCGGCCGCGACGCTCTTCGCGTTGATGCCCGACGCGAGGAAATAGTGCGCCTTGTAGCGCAGCACGCAGATGATCTCGGTCGCGAGCGCCTCGTTGAGCAGCTTCAGCACAGTGTTGCGATCGAGCGAGTAGCTATCCGTCACCGCACCGCGCTCCATGTGCTGGCGCGCGCGCTTGCGGATCGTCTGGATATCGGAAAGAAACGGTCTGTCTTGCGCAGCCATGCCTGCCTCCGGATCGCGGTGGGTTACCGCGGGCTACGATGCGTCCGTCGACGGCGCGCCCGCAAAGAACTCCGATCTTAAATCGGAAATATGAATGGGGTGACAACTTTTCGTATGTCGGCGCAAAAGGACGATGCTGTCGCCTCTTCCGCTTGCGGGGAGAGGCCGACGCGCACCGCGCGGCGGGTGAGGGAAGGCGTGGCAGCGCGAACCACGGTTGCCCTCACCCTACCCTCTCCCGCAAGCGGGAGAGGGGAAAATTACTGCGGCGAGTACACCTCACTGCCCTGCGCCCTGAATTCCGCCGCCTTCTCCGCCATGCCCTCGCCGATCGCAGCCGACTCGGCCACGCCGTGCGTCTTCGCATAGTCGCGCACGTCCTGCGTGATCTTCATCGAGCAGAACTTCGGCCCGCACATCGAGCAGAAATGCGCGGTCTTGTGCGCGTCCTTCGGCAGCGTCTCGTCGTGGAATTCCTTCGCTTTTTCCGGATCGAGCGCGAGCCGGAACTGATCCTCCCAGCGGAACTCGAAACGTGCTTTCGAAAGCGCATTGTCGCGCGCCTGCGCGCCCGGATGGCCCTTGGCGAGATCGGCCGCGTGCGCGGCGATCTTGTACGTGACGATGCCGTCGCGGACGTCCTGCTTGTCCGGCAGGCCGAGATGCTCCTTCGGCGTCACGTAGCAGAGCATCGCCGTGCCGAACCAGCCGATCATCGCGGCGCCGATCGCGCTCGTGATGTGGTCGTAACCTGGGGCGATGTCGGTCGTCAGCGGGCCCAGCGTATAGAACGGCGCCTCGGCGCATATCTCGAGCTGGCGCTCCATGTTTTCCTTGATCAGGTGCATCGGCACGTGGCCCGGCCCCTCGATCATGATCTGCACGTCGTGCTTCCACGCGACCTGCGTCAGCTCGCCGAGCGTGTCGAGCTCGGCGAACTGCGCCTCGTCGTTCGCGTCGGCGATCGAGCCCGGACGCAAGCCGTCGCCGAGCGAGAACGCGACGTCGTACGCCTTCATGATTTCGCAGATCTCTTCGAAACGCTCGTAGAGGAACGATTCGCGGTGATGCGCGAGGCACCACTTCGCCATGATCGAGCCGCCGCGCGAGACGATGCCGGTGACGCGCTTGGCGGTCAGCGGCACGAACGGCAGGCGCACGCCGGCGTGGATCGTGAAGTAGTCGACGCCCTGCTCCGCCTGCTCGATCAGCGTGTCGCGGAACAATTCCCAGGTCGAGGTCCTCGGCGACGCCGCCGACCTTCTCGAGCGCCTGGTAGATCGGCACCGTGCCGATCGGCACCGGCGAATTGCGCAGGATCCACTCGCGCGTTTCGTGGATGTGCTTGCCGGTCGAAAGATCCATGACCGTGTCGGCGCCCCAGCGGATCGCCCAGACCATTTTCTCGACTTCCTCGGCGATCGAGCTCGTCACAGCCGAGTTGCCGATGTTCGCGTTGATCTTCACCAGGAAATTGCGGCCGATGATCATCGGCTCGGATTCGGGATGGTTGATGTTGTTCGGGATGATCGCGCGGCCGCGCGCGACCTCGTCGCGCACGAACTCGGGCGTGATGATTTTCGGCAACGACGCGCCGAACGACTGGCCGGCATGCTGCTTCAAAAGGTGCGATTCGCGCACCGCATCGAGCTTCTGGTTCTCGCGGATCGCGACGAACTCCATCTCCGGCGTCACGATGCCGCGCCGCGCGTAGTGCATCTGCGAGACGTTTGCGCCGGCTTTCGCGCACCGCGGCTTCGGCAGCGACGGAAAGCGCACGTCCGCGAGCTCGCGCGCGACCGCGTGCCGGCGCGTGAACGGCGAGGTGAAATCGGCGAGCTGATCCGTGTCGTTGCGCTCGCCGATCCAGCGAGCGCGCAGCGCCGGCAAGCCGGCTGCAAGGTCGGCGCGAAAACCGGGATCGGTGTACGGCCCCGACGTATCGTAGACGACGAACGGTGTGTTCTTCTCGGCGCCGAACATCGACGGCGTATCGTCGAGCGCGATCTCGCGCATCGGCACGGCGACATCGTCGCGGCTGCCGCGTACGTGGATCTTGCGCGAGCCTCGAATCGGCGCGGTGACGGTTTCGGAAAGCGCGGCGGTTTCGCGCAACAGCGCGGAAGGAACGGCGTTCATCGGATGGCATCCTGCATTCGTGACAACCGCGCTGCGCGCGGAAGCTGCGAGAAAGTCGCACGAAGCGGAGATGCTAAGGACGCGAGGCGAAGCTTGGCGCCGCGAAGCTTCCCTACGCCGGTTTGAGCCGGATCAGGTTCGAAGGGTCTCTCTCAGCCCGCGTTTTCCGGGCACCCCCGCTTCAAGACGACATTGAACCACGATCGCCGTCGCCGCGACCAGGGCACGGCTTTTCCTCGGACCTCGTCTGCGCTAGCGTTGCGAGGCGACATCCTGAGGCAGGTTCGGATGAGTTCGGAAAGCCGCTTGCGCCTCGCCCTCGGACTGACAGTCGCGGCGGCGCTCGCCTATTTGTTCTACCGCTTGGCTTTTTCATGGTGGTGGTGGAGGGCGATCGTGGGGTTCCACGTGCGCTGGCGCATCTTCGAGGACTGGCGCTGGTGGGTCGGGGCCTTTCTGACGATGTTCGCCCTGCTCATCGCCGGCTTCTCCGTCTTGGCCGGCGACCGGAAGTCGCGGACGCTCCCGAAGACACCGGTCGACGATCCGGCCCATCGATTGTGCGTCGATGAAGCGGGCCGCGAATCGGGGCCACACTCCGACACGCTTGAAGACAGCCGCAGCGCGCCGTTCTCATATGTCCCGCAACCGGGCGACGCCGCCCGCGCGAACGACGCGCCCGCAAAACGGGGACGTCCGGCAACCCCATGGCTCTGGCCGGCGCTGGCCGCAACGATCGTGTTCGTTTCATTCAAGTGGTACGGCATTGGCCTCGGCGTCTGGGAGCTCGTCGTCAGCTGCGCGATTGCGATGCTGCTCATCGCCCTCTGGCTGCTCGTCCGCCGGTCGCTATAGCAGCCCGCATCCAGGAATCGGTGACGCTCCGCCCGCGTCCGCTAGAGTGCGAGCACGCGACCCGGAGCGGCCATGCACATCGCGATCGTCGGTTACGGCACCGCAGGCCAGGCCGCCGCGATCTTTCTCGCGCGCGACGGCCACGACGTCCAGATCTTCGAGCGGAGTTCCGAGCTCAAGCCCGTCGGCGCCGGATTCCTGCTGCAACCGACCGGCCTCGGCGTCATGAGCCAGCTCGGCCTTCGCGAAGCCGCAATCGCACGCGGCGCGCGCATCGAGCGGCTGCACGGCGCGAACGCGCAAGGCCGCGCGGTCATGGACATGCGCTACGCCGATCATGCCCCCAAGAGCTTCGGCCTCGGCATGACGCGCGGCGCGCTGTTCGCGCTGCTGCATGCGGTCTGCGCACACACCGCCGCGATCCACACGGGCGTGCGCATCGAGCGCGCGAGCGAAAACGGCTCGGGGCTCGTCGACGACGCCGGCAACGAATACGGCCCGTTCGACCTGATCGTCGCGGCCGACGGCGCAAACTCGGCGCTGCGTGCGGCGAGCACGCTCACGCGACGCGATCCGCTTTACCCGTGGGGCGCAATGTGGTGCCTGCTGCCGGCCGACGGCTGGCCGCACGTCGCGGAGCTTCGCCAGCGCTACGACGGCACGCGCCGCATGCTCGGCGTACTGCCGGTCGGCACGCGGCCCGATCGTCCCGGCCGCTGGCTCACGTTTTACTACAGCCTCGCGGGACCGCGCATCGACGCGTTCGGCACCGACGACCTCGCGACGATGCAGGCCGACGTCGCCGCGCTCTGGCCCGAGCTCGCCGAGCGCACGCGCGCGCTCGTCGATCCGGTGCAGGTCAATCGCGCGCGCTATCGCGATGTCGTGCTGCGGACGCCGTGGCATGGGCGCACCGTTTTCATCGGTGACGCGGCGCACGGCATGAGCCCGCAGCTCGGCCAAGGCGTCAACATGGCGCTGCTCGACGCCGAGGCGCTCGCGGACGCACTGCGCGCACACACCGACGTCGCGCATGCGCTCGCGCACTACGCACGAGCGCGCGCGAGCCACGTCGCGGTTTATCGGCGACTCAGCCGATGGCTTACGCCGCTGTTCCAGTCCGACGCCGCGTGGCTCGGCGCGCTCCGCGACAAGGCGTTCGGCCCGCTTGGCCGCCTGCCGGGCGCGCGGAGCGAAATGCTGAAGATCCTCACCGGCACGAAACGGAGCTGGTGGGCCTGATCGGAAACAAAGCTTTCAGCAACGAATCGCGCCCTGCGGCCGTCCTAGAATACGAACGCCGCATCGCGTCAATGGAACACGTCATGGCCATCCTGACCTCACTGGCATTGCGCTCGCTGCTTGTCGCGGGCGCAGTCGCCCTCGCAAACGTCGCCGGCGCAGCCGGCCCGCAATCGGGCGCCGACTCGCGCGTGCAGATCGACTGGACGAAACCCGACGACTTCAGCGAATCGAAGACGTACGCCGGCACCGGCCTTGGACGCCAGGATCCCGACGAATGGCTCGGTGATCTCGCCGATCACCTGCGCTATCGCGCCGAGCGCGTCCTGCCGCAGGACGAGCATCTCACCGTGACATTCACGAACGTGCAGCTCGCCGGCACCTACGAGCCGTGGCGCGGCCCGCGCTGGGACGACGTGCGCGTGATCAAGAACATCTATCCGCCGCGGATCGACCTCAAGTTCACGCTGACCGGTGCGAACGGCGCGGTCGTCAAGGAAGGCGAGCGCAAGCTCCGCGATCCCGCGTTCATGCAACGCGGCATCCTCAACGAGACGGATCCGCTTCGTTTCGAGAAGCGCATGCTCGACGACTGGCTGCGAACGGAGCTTGCGGACGCGCGCGGCTGACGTCGCCGAAAGACTCCACCGTTCGATCCGACCGCGCCCTGTGCCAGAATGCCGCGCAGGGGGAAGGTCATGGCAGCTGCACCACGCCAGCGTCGTGCTTATGCGCGAGAGTGCTCGCAATGAGCGCTCGTCCGTCATTCGTTTCCGAGCTGCGCCGCCGCAACGTGTTCCGCGCGGGCGCGCTCTACATCGGCGCGGTCTGGGCGCTCGCGCAAGGCATCGCGCAGCTCGCGCCCGTGTTCGGCGCGCCGGAATGGCTGCCGCGCTGGTTCGCGATCGCCGGTGTCGTCGGGTTTCCATTCTGGCTTTTGTTCGCGTGGTTCTTCGAGTTCACGCCCGAGGGCCTCAAGCTCGAGCGCGACGTCGAGCCCGCCGCGTCGATCACGCGCCATACCGGACGCAAGCTCGATTTCTGGATCATCGGCGCGCTGTCGGTCGCCGTCGTGCTGCTGCTGACGAATCAGCTTGTTTCGCGCCGCGGCGGCGACGGCATTTCAGATCAGTCGATCGCCGTGCTGCCGCTCGCGAACGACGGCGGCAATGCGGACGAGCTCTATTTTTCCGACGGCCTCTCCGAAGACCTCATCACGACGCTATCGCACTTCGCCGATCTCAAGGTCATCAGCCGCGGCTCGTCGTTCAAGTTCCGCGACAGCAAGGACGACAGCCGCACGATCGCGGCGAAGCTCGGCGTCGCGCACATCCTCGAAGGCAGCGTGCGGCGCGTCGGCGACGCGGTGCGCATCAGCGCATCGCTCGTGCACGCGGCGGACGGATCGACGCTCTGGTCCGAGCGCTACGATCGGCCGTATCGCGATCTGTTCGCGTTGCAGGACGAGATTTCGAACGCCGTCGCGGGCGCATTGAAAGCCAAGCTCCTGACGACGGGCGCTGCTGCCGCGCAGACCGATCGTCCGCCGAGCGGCAATCTCGATGCGTACGCGGCGTACTTGCAGGGCTCGTTCTACGGCGCGCGCGGGACCGACGCCGACCATAAGGCAGCCGTGCTGCACTACACGAAAGCGATCGAGCTCGATCCGCGCTACGCACGCGCGTGGGCCGGCCTTTCATCGGATTGGACGGGCTACGCGCAGCAAAACCTCGAAGGCGACGCCGCGCAGCAGGCCTACGCCGAAGCGCGCAAGGCCGCCGACAAGGCCGTCGCGCTGCAACCCGATCTCGCCGCCGCGTATACGGCGCGCGCGACGCTCCGACGCAACGCCGATTTCGACTGGGCAGGCGCCGAGGCCGACAGCCGGCGCGCCGTCGAGCTCGCGCCCAATGAAGGCGGCGCGAAGTTCTCGCTCGGCGTGTCGCTCGCGACGTTCGGCAAGCCGCAGGAAGCGATCGTGCTCACGAAGCAGGCGATCGAGATCAATCCATTGCGCGCTTCGTGGAATACGTGGCTCTCGAGCTATCTATCTTCGGTCGGCCGCCTCGATGAAGCCGAAGCTGCGATCCGGAAATCGATCGCGCTGCAGCCGGATGGCACGGGCTACTACCAGATGCTGACGATCATCCAGATTCAGCGCGGCGACGCGAAGGCTGCATTGGCCGCGGCGGAGCGCGAGCCCGAGGGATCGTGGCAGCGTCAGGCGTTTGCGATGGCGCGCCAGATTGGCGACGACAAGGCGGCTGCGGACGCGACGTTACAGGTGTTGATCGAAAAGGACGCGACGTTTTCGCCGTATCAGATTGCCGAGATTTATGCGTTGCGGCGCGATGCGGACAAGACGTTCGAGTGGCTTGATCGCACGTGGGCGAATCGAGATCCCGGGATTACGAGCTTGCTGACGGATCCTTTCCTGCTGCGGTATCGGGACGATCCGCGGTTTGCGGTGTTTTGCAAGAAGGTGGGGTTTCCGACGACGACGGAGGCGAAGGCGTTGCCGTGATTCGGTGGGCTGAAGCCCACCCTATCGCGCTTCAGCTCTCAGGCCAAACGAGGTCATCTTCCGATGTCTTGCAATATCTGGGAGATCGTAACGCCGAAGCCATCCGCGAGCCGCTTGAGTGTTTTGAGCGTGACCTTCTTCTCGCCGCGCTCGATCGCTGAGTAATAGGCTCGTTGCATGTCGATGAGATCCGCGAATTGGTCTTGACCGATTCCGGCGGCTCGTCTCCTTGCCCGCAACGCCCGTCCTAACTGGATCGCTATCGGATGTTTCGCCATCGCCGAACAGTCTGGCGAGCCGCCGCTCTTCAGCTCTACTCCCGCGGAAGTAGACGACTTATAGATATCATTTAGTCGCGAATGGCTGGGGCGCTGATCGGTTTCGCCTCTCACCCGCGCCTGCGGCGCGACCTCTCCCGCGAGGCGGGAGAGGTGACAGCGGCCTGCGATGTCGCCTCGACCTTCGACGGGTCGCTTGCGTCAGTCCGTTTCGAAACCATCCGCAAAGATCGTCTCCTCGTATGCGCCGGGATCGGCGTGACCGAAGCGCGGTCGCGAATGTCCGTCAAGATCGAGGTTGCCGATCGGGTTCGGCGTGAGGCCGAGCAGCGTCGAATCGCCGGTGAGATGGAAATCGCCGTTGTCGCGATCGACGAAATGCGGCGCGACGGAGACGTTGCCGACGTCGTCGTCCGGCGTCGATCCGTCGAGCGTGCCGATGTCGTTGTATTCGAGCGCGACGTTCGAGTTGCCGAGCCAGAGCCCGATGTTGTCGTTGTCCCAGACGATGTTGTTGACGACCGCGCAGTTGCACGTTGCGTTGCCGGTGAAGGTCAGGCCGCCGATGCCATTGGCGAGCGTCGTCGTATTCAGCGAGACGGTATTTCCGGCGATCGTGGCGCCCGCGCCGTGCACGATCAGCACACCGGCGCTGGAGCCGTTGTCCGCGCTGTTGCCGACGATGAGGCTGCTTTCGACGAACAGATGATCGTCGCTCGCGTTGTTGCCAACTGTCGCGTAGATGCCGCCTGCCGTATCGACCGCGTGGTTGTTGCGGATGATCACGTTGCTGACCGATGTCACCTGCCCGCCCGTGCCTTCGAGATAGATCCCGCCGCCGGCGCCGGTGGTTTCGCCGTTCTGGATCGTGACCCAATCGACCTCGAGCGCGCCGCCCTGGCTGTGCAGGTCAAGTACGGGCGTTGCGTGGCCGCCGTCGAGCACCGAGAGCGTTGGATCGTCGAGTCGATTGACGCAGCCGGCGTCGTAGCCGCCGATGATGGTCAGGCCGCGCGTTGCGTTCGTGTAATGAAACGGCCCGCCGCTGGTCATGTAGGTGCCGGGAAGCAGCCCGATATCGCTGTTTTCGCCGGCGAACGCGCCGCCGTCCGACGAGGCGGCCAGCGCCGCCTCGAGATCGGCAGCGTTTGAAACGCAGAACTCGTGCGCGCCTGCGTTCGTGGTTGCAATGAGCGCACAGGCTGCCAGCGCCCATGGGAATGCGCCGGCTCGCGCCGCGACGCGTGTGCGTGCGAACAGTTCGGATGCTGAATACATGGTCTTCGCCCCTCGTTCACCCTGCCCAAGTTGGGTGCTCTATGGAGCTACACGGGAGTTCGATTGCGAACCGGGCGGGTTCTTTCGATGGGTCCGCTTCGGACGAGGCTTCTATCGACCGTTCTGGATGGGGGGTCGAACTGGCTTGCCCTCACCCTGCCCTCTCCCGCAAGCGGGAGAGGGGAACAGCGGGCTTGCGCGCGAGCGCGCATACGTGGACGCACATGTAAGCCTGCTTGCGACCGTACGCACGCGAATCCTAAGATCACGCGGCTGCCGCGCGTATGGACGCGCGAGGGGGTTGGCCATGCTGCTCGAATCGCGTTGGCGCCGTTCGGCGCTCGTGCTCGTCGCGTCGTTACTCGGTGCAATGACTTCTTCGGCTATCGCCGGCACCGACCTGCCCGGCCAGCCGTACGCCTCGTACTGGTTTCCGTCGACGATCCTCGATTGGGACCCCGCGACCGATCCCGATGCGCCGTTCAATCGCGGCACGTATCCACTCGCGACGCGCTTCTCGAGCGCCGATTTCAACGTGAACCCGCATGCGCATCTCAACGAGGGCCGCGTGCAAGCGCTCGTCGCGTTCGGGCCGACGTCGTTCAACCCGTCGCAGGGCTCGGCGACGATCAACTACTACGCGACGAACTACTGGCAGTACATGGATCAGCTCGTGTTCTGGGGCGGCTCGGCCGGCGAAGGGCTGATCCTCGCGCCGAATCCGACCGTGATCGACGCCGCGCACAAGAACGGCGTGCCGGTGCTCGGCAACGTGTATCTGCCACCGACTGCCTTCGGCGGGCAGATCCAGTGGGTGCACGATTTCGTGCAGCACGATGCGAACGGCGTTTTCCCGGTCGCGGACAAGATGATCCAGGCCGCGCAGTACTACGGTTTCGACGGCTGGTTCATCAATCAGGAAACGGCCGGCGGCGATGCGCAGCTCGCGACCGACATGCAGGCGATGCTCGAGTACTTCCACGCGCACTCGAACCTGCTGATCACGTGGTACGACTCGATGACGTCGACCGGCGCGATCAGCTACCAGAACGCGCTGGATGCGCAGAACCAGATGTTTTTCCAGGACGGGCCGACGCTGGTCTCGGACAACTTCTTCCTCAACTTCAACTGGACCGCGACGCGGCTGACGAACTCGGCGACGCTCGCGACGAGCCTGGGTCGGAGCCCATACGAGCTTTACGCCGGCATCGATGTCGAGGCGAACGGCTACAACACCGGTGTGCAGTGGAACGCCGTTTTTCCGGAAGGCTTGCCGCATGTGACATCGATCGGGTTTTACCGGCCGGAGTGGACGTACAACTCATCGGCGAACTTGAGCGATTTCTATGCGCGCGACAACAAGTTCTGGGTCGGGCAGAACGGCGATCCGAGCAACACGACGACGACGTCGAACTGGAAGGGCGTCGCGAACTACATTCCGGCGAACTCGCCGATCACGACGGTGCCGTGGGTCAGCAATTTCTCACGGGCCAGGGTCACCTCTACGCGCGCGGCGGGCAGGTCATTTCGACCGACGACTGGAACAACCTCAGCCTCCAGGACGTGCTGCCGACGTGGCGCTGGATCGTGCGCACGACCGGCACGCCGCTCGACGTCGTCGATCGACTTCACCGATGCGTACTGGGGTGGCTCGTCGCTGCTTCTGTCCGGCACGCTCGATGCGGTCAACGACGTGCTGCTTTACGAAACGAATCTCGACATCGCCAGCGACACCCAGTTCCAGATTGCGTACAAGCCCGAAAATGTGGGCTCGGCGCAAACCGAGATCGGATTCGCATTCGCCGATGCGCCGACGACGTTCGAATACAGTGAGCTGCCGAATACGTCGCCGACGGATTGGACGGGCGGCGGCATCGGGCTCGGCGCCGCCGATGCCGGCCGCACGCTGGTGGCGATATCGGTGCGCGTCATCAACAACGGCGCGGCCGCGCCCTACCAGATGCGTATCGGCCAGATGGGCGTAACCAGCGAGATTCCCGTATTCCCGGAACCGCCGCAGGACGTCACCGTGATCGAGATGCACGAGATCGACGCGCACACCGCGACGCTGCGGCTCACGTGGCAGGCCTCGCCGAGCCCGGTCGCGTACTACGACATCTATCACCGCCACGCGGACGACACCGTCACATGGCTCGGCGCGACGCCGAACACGGCCTACTTCGTCGGCAACCTTCTACGCGACGGGAACGAAGCGACGTCGCAGATCGATGTCGTGCCGATCGGTCGCCGACTTCCTGTTCAACGACAGCGGCGCGAGCACGACGGCGACGTGGGACGATATCTTCACGGACGGCTTCGACGGCACGCCGTAGCTCTCTAAGCCCTCCCCTTCAAGGGGAGGGTTTGGGTGGGGATGGTGTTGATTCGACGCCGATCGCCGCGCCAACACCCGTCCCCTCCCCAGCCCTCCCCTTGAAGGGGAGGGAGAACAGCGCGCAGCTTGGTACGATGCACGCATGGACATCACGCATCCCGACCTCCACCCGCTCTACGCGGACCACCTCGCCACGCTGAAATCGCGCACCGACACCGCGCTCGCACGCGCCGGACGCGATCACCTCGTGCTCGCCGCCGGCACGCCGCGTTACGAGTTTCTCGACGACAAGCCGTATCCGTTTGCGGTGAACCCGTGGTTCAAGCACTGGGTGCCGGTGACGAAGGCGCCGGGCTCGTGGCTCGTCTACACGCCGGGGCAGAAGCCGAAGCTCGTCTACCTGCAGCCGCACGATTACTGGCACGTCGTGCCCGAAGCGCCCGCGGGTTACTGGGTCGAGCATTTCGACATCGCGATCATCCGCGAGGCCGCCGAGGCCGTGCAGCATCTGCCGAAGGATCCTGCGCGCTGCGCGATCGTCGGCGACGACATCGCGAAAGTCGGCCCGTTCACGCCGGACAATCCGAAAGCGCTGCTCGATCACCTGCACTATCACCGCGCATACAAGACGCCGTACGAGCTCGCGATGATGCGTGTGGCGAGCAAGATCGGCGCGCGCGCGCACCGCGCGGCCGAAGCGGCGTTCCGCGGCGGCGAATCGGAGTTCGACATCCAGATGGCGTATCTCAACGCCGCGCGGCAGACCGACAACGAGCTGCCGTACTCGAACATCGTCGCGCTGAACGAGCACGGCGCCGTGCTGCATTACACCGATCTCAACCATGCGCCGCCGTCGCGTCTGCATTCGTTCCTGATCGACGCCGGCGCGAGCTTCCACGGCTACGCGAGCGATATCACGCGCACGCACGCGGCCGCGGGCGCGGACGCGTTCGCGGCACTGATCGACGCGGTCGACGACGCGCAACTCGGTTTCTGCGCGATGGTGAAGAAAGGCCAGAGCTATCCCGATCTTCACGTGCACGCGCATCACGTGCTCGCGAACATCCTGCGCGAGCACGGGTTCATCAAGATGAGCGCCGAAAGCGCGGTCGAATCGGGCGTGTCGTCGACGTTCTTCCCGCACGGGCTCGGCCACGGCATCGGGCTCCAGGTGCACGACGTCGCCGGATTCCAGGAAAGCGAGCGCGGCGGCACGATCCCGAAGCCGCCCGGCCATCCGTACCTTCGCCTCACGCGCAAGCTCGAGCCCGGCATGGTCACGACGATCGAGCCCGGCCTTTATTTCATCGACATGCTGCTTGCCGAGCTCAAGAAGAAGGCCGTCGCGAAGGACATCGTCTGGGACAAGGTCGATGCGTTCCGCAAATACGGCGGCATCCGCATCGAGGACGACGTCGTCTGCACGAACGACGCACCCGAGAACCTGACGCGCGACGCATTCGCCGCCGCGGTCTAGCGCGCCTTTCCCCTCTCCCGCTTGCGGGAGAGGGCTAGGGTGAGGGCACGCCGGTTCGCCGTCCCACGCCTGCCCTCATCCGCCTCCGGCACGTTCATTCGCGCCATCCATGGCGCTCACCCTTCGGGCGGCTCCGCCGTGCAAAACGGCAGTCCTGCCGTTTTGTCTCCCGCAAGCGGGAGAAGGGAAAATCAGACTCGTTTCATCAGCGTGAACAATCGCGGTGATAGCGAAAGACTCTGCCCCCCGCAAACTCCACTAGAATCGTCCCACGCACGACTCTTGGGGAGCTCGACATGCGTTCTGGGGATTTCACGCGCTTCTGTGCGTCTGCCGGCATCGCCGCGCTTCTGACCTTCACCGCGGCGAGCGCGTGCGACATCCAGTCGCCTGCGATGAGGGAGCACATGCAGCACCGGCCGCAGCACGAGGCGATGGCGCCGGCGGGCCACACGCCGTGCGTCGACGGCATGGCCGGCATTTATCCCTGCTCGAACATCGATCTGCTCGCGTTCGTGCCGGTCGCGCAATTTCAGGCGACGACGACGAACAGTCTCTGGGGCTGGACCGATCCCGATTCCGGCATCGAGTACGCGCTGATCGGCGCGAACAACGGCATCGCGTTCTACGATCTCTCGACGCCGGATCAGCCGCGCTATCTCGGCAAGCTGCCGACCTCGGCCGGGAGCTCGATCTGGCGCGACGTGCGCGTCTACCAGAACCACGCGTTCGTCGTCAGCGACGCGAACCCCGGCCACGGCCTGCAGGTGTTCGACCTGACGCGCCTCCGCACGGTCACCTCGCCCGAGACATTCACCGAAGACGGCCACTACTCGGGCTTCGGCTCGAGCCATACGATCTCGATCAACGAGACGACCGGCTACGCCTCGGTCGCCGGCGCGGACATCGTCTGTCCCGGCGATTCCGATCACGGCGGCCTGCAGATCCTCGACATCCATAATCCTACGTCGCCGACGTTCGCCGGCTGCATCAACGACGCGGGCTATACGCACGAGTCGCAGTGCTACGTCTATTCCGGCCCCGACAGCGAGCACGTCGGCCGCGACCTCTGCTTCGATTCGAACGGATCGAGCGGTCGCATCGCGATCGTCGACGTGACGGACAAAACGAATCCGGTGACGCTGTCGTCGACGCCCTACAACGGCAGCGCGTACACGCACCAGAGCTGGCTCACCGAGGATCAGCATTACCTCTTGCTCGACGACGAGCTCGACGAGGAAGACACCGGCAACAACGCGCGCACGTACATCTTCGACGTCAGCGACCTCGACGCGCCCGTGCTCGTCGGCTATCACGAGCATCCGCTGACGGTCATCGACCACAACCTCTACGTGCACGGCAATTACGTCTACCAGTCGGATTACGAAGCCGGCGTGCGCATCCTGCGCATCGACGATCTCGCGGCGACCGACATGACCGAGGTCGCGTACTTCGACACGTATCCCGCGAGCAACAACGCCGCGTTCAACGGCACCTGGAACAACTTCCGCTTCCCCGGCAGCGGCAACATCATCGCGACCGGCATCGACGAAGGCTTCTTTGTGCTCGAGCCGCACCTGTGCGAAGCGCCGGTGACGCCGTCGAACCTCGCCGCAACACCGAACGGCGACCATCGCATCGATCTCACCTGGGACGCATCGACGACGCCCGGCACGACCTACCGCGTCGAGCGCGCGCAAGGCAGCTGCCGCGGCAACTTCCGCACGATCGCCGATGCGCTGACGCAAGCGATGTACTCCGACACGTCCGCATCGGGTGAGGTGACCTACGGCTATCGAGTGACGGCGTTCGATTCGTCAGGATTCTGCGGCTCGTCGTCGTCAACCTGCGTCGAAGCCGAAACGACCGGCAGCTGCACCGCCGCGCCGCTCTTCGGCGGCATCGCGACCGCGACGAACGCCGGCACGAGCCAGTGCCGCATCGATCTCGGCTGGAACAGCGCAAATCCTGCCTGCGGCGGCCCGGCCACATATTCGATCTACCGTTCTGACGACGCGGCATTCATTCCGGGCGATGCGAACCGCATCGCGCTCGGCTGGCTCGACACGCTCTTCAGCGACACCACGATGAGCGCCGGTGCGACGCACTACTACTCCGTGCGCAGCGTCGACAGCTCTAACGGCGCCGAGGACGACAATCTCGTCCGTCTCGCCGTCGTGCCGACTGGACCTTCGGCCGACGGCACGTTCGCGAGCGGCGCCGAGCCCGGCGATCCGCGCTTCGACGCGGGCAGCGGCTGGAGCGTCTCGACCGTGCGCATGCACGCAGGCACCGAGAGCTTCTGGTCGACCCAGGCGAACAACCTCTGCGTGTCGCTGATCACGCCGGCGCTGGAGCTCACGCCCGGTGCGTCGTCGATGCTCTCGTTCTGGACCGTCTGGGACATCGAGCAGGGCTGGGACGGCGGCGTCATCGAGCTCTCGACCGATGGCGGCACGAACTGGACGCGGCTCACGCCCGAAGAGGGCTATCCGAGCACGATCTCGCAAGGCGGCACGCTCTGCGGCATCGCGCAGGGCTCGGGCGCGTTCACCGGCATGGGCCACTTCGCATGGTCGCCGTACAACGTCGATCTTTCCGCGTACGCCGGCCAGACCGTGCAGACGCGCTGGCTCTATCGCACCGACCAGGCCCAGGCCGGCGAAGGCTGGTTCGTCGACGACATCGCGCTGACGCATGCGCTCGTGCCGGGCACGTGCGTCGTCGCGCCCGATGCGATCTTCATCGACGGCTTCGATTCGAACTGACGCGACACGCTTCGTCGTTCCGGCGCACGGCCGGAACGACGGATGCCTTTCTCGCAATTTCTCACCGCGACGACGCATCGCGGCGACATCGCGCCGCATGCGTGCTGCGCTCCGCGGCGTACAATGCCCGCGATCCCAGGCGGAGCGCCCTGTCATGCAGGCTGCGCACGATCGCGACTTGAACTCATGGTTCCGCACCCGCGGCGGCCGCCGCTTCGGGATCGAGTTCGCTTTGATCATCGTCGTCAAGCTGCTGCTGCTGACCCTGCTCTGGTGGATCTGCTTCCGCCCGCACCCGCGCCCGGATACCTCGCCGGCCGCGATCGAACGCCATCTTGCCGCCCCGGAGACCGCGCATGATCGATGAATCGGTCGTCACGTTGTCGCGCCTGCAGTTCGCGCTGACTGCGCTGTACCACTTCCTCTTCGTTCCGTTGACGCTCGGCCTCTCGTGGCTGCTCGCGATCATGGAAGCGGTCTACGTGATGACCGGGCGCGACGTCTGGAAGCGCATGACGCAGTTCTGGGGCATCCTCTTCGGCATCAACTTCGCGATGGGCGTCGCGACCGGCGTCACGATGGAGTTTCAGTTCGGCACGAACTGGGCCTACTACGCGCACTACGTCGGCGACATCTTCGGCACGCCGCTCGCGATCGAAGGCCTGATGGCGTTTTTCCTCGAAGCGACGTTCATCGGCCTCTTCTTCTTCGGCTGGGACAAGCTCTCGCGCATCAAGCACCTCTTCGTGACGTTCCTGCTCGCGCTCGGCACGAACCTTTCGGCGCTCTGGATCCTGATCGCCAACGCATGGATGCAGAACCCGATTGGCAGCGAGTTCAACCTCGAAACGATGCGCATGGAAATCACCGATTTCAGCGCCGTGGTCTTCAATCCGGTCGCGCAGTCGAAGTTCGTGCACACGGTCAGCGCGGGTTACGTGCTCGGCTCGATGTTCGTGCTGTCGATCAGCGCGTGGTATCTGCTGCGCGGCCGCAACCTCGAGTTCGCGAAGCGCTCGATGACGGTCGCGGCGAGCTTCGGGCTTGCATCGGCTCTCAGCGTCGTCGTGCTCGGCGATGAATCGGGCTACAACGTGTCGGAAAACCAGAAGATGAAGCTCGCCGCAGTCGAGGCGATGTGGGACACCGAGCCGCCGCCGGCGTCGTTCACGGCATTCGGCTTCCCGGACGTCGCCGAGCGCACGACGCATCTCGCGATCCACATCCCGTGGGTCATGGGCCTGATCGGCACGCGCTCGATCGACAAGGTCATGCCCGGCATCAACGATCTCGTGCACGACGCGCAAGGGCGCATCTCGAGCGGCATGAAGGCGTATGGCGCGATGCAGCGCTTGCGCACGAACCGCGACGATGCCGCAGCGCGCGCCGAGTTCGAGCAGCACAAGGGCGATCTCGGCTACGCGTTGTTGCTGAAGAAAATCATGGAGGACCCGTCGCGCGCGACGAGCGCCGACATCACCAAGGCCGCAGACTCGACGATCCCGAACGTGCCGGTGCTGTTCTGGTCGTTCCGCATCATGGTCGGCTGCGGCATCTATTTCATCCTGCTGTTCGCGTATTCATTCTGGCTCGCGTCGGTGCGCGAGCTCGACAAGCGAAGGTGGTATCTCAAGCTCGCGCTCTGGAGCCTGCCGCTGCCGTGGCTCGCGATCGAGCTCGGCTGGGTCGTCGCCGAATACGGCCGCCAGCCGTGGGCGATCGAAGGCGTGCTGCCGACGGCGCTCGGCGTCTCGTCGGTTTCGGCGGCGCAGGTCGGCACGAGCCTCGCGGGCTTCGTGATCTTCTACACCGCGCTCGCGGTCGTCGATGCGATCCTGATGGTGAGATACGCGCGCAAGGGACCGGACGGGCTCGGCATGTGGCCCGAAGCGGCAACGCCGTCGCCGAAACTCGCGGCCGCGCACTGAGGAGAACGCCATGATCGATTACGAAACCCTGCGCGTGATCTGGTGGCTCCTGCTCGGCACGCTCCTGACCGGCTTCGCGGTCACCGATGGCTTCGACTTCGGCACGGCCGCGCTCGTGCGCGTGCTCGGCAAGGACGACGACGAACGTCGCTGCGTGCTCGAAACCGTCGAGCCGGTCTGGGAAGGCAACCAGGTCTGGATCATCCTCGGCGGCGGCGCCGTGTTCGCCGCTTGGCCCCTCCTTTACGCCGCGTCGTTCTCGGGCTTCTACTTCGCGATCCTGCTCGTGCTGCTGGCCTTCATCCTGCGGCCGGTCGGCTTCGGATTCCGCAACAAGATCCAGGATCTGCGCTGGCGCAGCACGTGGGATTGGGTGCTGACCGTCGCCGGCATCGTGCCGCCGCTGATCTTCGGCGTCGCGTTCGGCAATCTCTTTCTCGGCGTGCCGTTCCGCTACGACGATTCGCTGCGCATGACCTACGAAGGCGGCCTGATCGGACTGCTGCGACCGTTCGCGCTGCTCACCGGTGTCGTCTCGCTGTCGATGCTGCTGATGCACGGCGCCGCGTGGGTCGCATACAAGGCCGACGAATCGATCGCCGGGCGCGCTGCGCGCGTCTCGACCTGGTTCGCGCTCGTGTTCGTCGTCGCGTACGTCCTGGCGGGTCTGTGGCTCGCGTTCGGCGTGACCGGCTATTCGATCAGCAGCACCATCGTCGCCGATGCGCCGTCGAACCCGCTGCTGAAGCAGGTCGCGCAAGGCGGCAGCTGGCTCGCCGACGGCGCGCTCGGCACGTGGGCCTGCGTCGCCGCCGCGATCGCGATCGTTGCGGCGCTTCTGGTGCCGGTGCTCGCGCGTCGCGCACATCACGGCCGCGCGTTCCTCGCGAGCGCGCTCGCGATCGCGGGCACGATCTTCTCGGCCGGCTTCGCGCTGTTTCCGTTCCTGATGCCGTCGAGCCTCGATCCGAAGAGCAGCCTCACGGTCTGGGACGCATCGTCCAGCCGCACGACGCTCGGCCTGATGCTGATCGCGACGCTGATCTTCCTGCCGATCATCCTGGCCTACACGACGTGGGTCTATCACGTGCTGCGCGGGCGCGTATCTCTCGCGCACATCAAGCAGACGCACGGCATGTACTGAGGCTTCGAGGAGAACGCCATGTGGTATTTCAGCTGGATTCTGGGACTCGGCCTCGCCTGCGCATTCGCGATCCTGAATGCGATGTGGTACGAGCTCCATTCGGACGATCTCGCCCGGCTTGCGGCAGACCACAAGAACCCGCCGCGCTGACTGCCGGCGAAACGCCCTGCCCGCTCGCGCGTGACACACGCGGGCGCTTCGGATAGCGTGCGCGCCACGGTTTTCGCACGTTTTGCAGGGAGCGTTTTCGTGTCCGATCGTTTCATGGCGCGCGCGGCGATCGCGCTCGTCGCGATGTTCTCCGTAGCGCAGGCTTTTGCCGCCGCTCCGCCGAAAGACGTCCCAGCCGCAGCACCGAAGCCGCACGCGGCCGCCAAGCACAAGAAAAGCGGCCCGCCGCCGCACGACCCGCTCGCGTTCCGCTACGTCAACATCGCCGGCTTTGGCGAAGTCGCGGTCTACAAGCCGAGTGGCGAGAGTCGCGGCCTTGCGTTGTTCGCGTCGGGCGACGGCGGCTGGAGCCTCGGCGTGCTCGACATGGCGCATGAAGCGGTCGGGCTCGGCTACTGGGTCGCCGGCTTCTCGACGCCGCAGCTCTTGAAGGCACTCGACGCCGACGATAGCGAATGCAGCGATGCGGACGGCTGGATGGCGAAGCTCAGCGACGCGGTCGTGCGCGAGTTCGGCCTGCCGCTCGGCACAAAGCCCATTGTGATCGGCTATTCGTCCGGCGCGACCGTCGTCTACGCCGTGCTCGCCGAAGACGCCGGCCACAAGCTCGGTGGCGGCGTCAGCCTCGGCTTCTGTCCCGATCTTCTGATGAAGAAGCCGTTCTGCCCGAGCCGCGGCGGCCTCACGCAGCACAAGCAGCAGGTGCCGCCGTTCGGCTACGTGTTCGACAAGCGCGAGACCGTGCAGGCGCCGTGGCGCGTCCTGCAGGGCGAGTCGGATCAGGTCTGCGATCCGAAGTTCGCGCCGGAGTTCGCTGCGGGCCAAGCCGATTCGAAGGCCGTGATGCTGCCGAAGGTCGGGCACGGCTTCGGCGTGCCCAGGAACTGGATGGCGCAGTATCGCGACAGCGTGCGCGAAGTGCTCGAGGCGAAGCACTGACCTTCCATTCGTCATACCCGCTTAGAATTGGCGCCGCATGACGACCGCGACCGAAACCGCACCCACGCCCTCCGCCGCGCGCCTGTGGCTCTCGCGCCTGCGCGTTGCGGTGCCGTTCCTGTTCCTTGTGATGGTCGGCTGGCTTGTCGTGCGCGAGATCGGCAGCGATTTCGACCTGCCGCAGATGCAGCGCACGCTGATCGACGTGCCGACGCTGCCGGCGATCGCGGTTGCGCTGTTCGCGCTGTCGGCCGTCGCGTTCACCGGGCTCGTCGACGTCGCGATCGCGCGCTGGCTCGGCATCAAGGCGCGCGCGGTGGATCTCCTGCGTCTCGCGTTCGTCGCGAACGCAACGGCGAACACGCTCAATCTTTCCGGCGCGACCGGCTCGGGCGTGCGGCTCGTCGGGCTCTCGGCGCTCAACGTCGAGCTCGGCCGCGCGGCGGCGCTGATCGGCATGCAGGTGCTGTCGCTGCCGCTCGGGCTTTCGATCCTGATCATCGTGACGCTCGCAGCCGGCTCGCTGCCGATCACGCCGACGACGACGACGCGCTGGCTCGCGATCGTCGTGCTGGTCGCGGCGGCGCTGTATCTGCCGGCGTATTTCGTGCTGAGCACGCGACGACCGCTGATGCGCTGGCTGCCGAAAGGCCACGATCTGCCGCCGTTCAAGCTCAAGCTCGCACTCGCGGCGCTGTCGTTCCTCGACTGGGTGCTCGCCGCGAGCGTGCTGTACGCGTGTCTTTTCCTTTCCGGTGCGCACGTGAAGCCGGGACCGCTTGCTCGGCAGCTTCGCCGGCGCGTCGATCCTCGGCCTCGTCAGCATGGTGCCGGGCGGGCTCGGCGTGTTCGAAGGCCTGATGCTCGTCGCGCTGACGAGCGGCGGCTACGACCAGGGCGCCGTTACGGCCGGGCTCTTTCTGTTCCGCATCGCGTATTACCTCCTGCCGCTGCTCGCCGCGCTGTATCTTGGCTCGGGCACGGTCGCCAAGCAGATGCCGATCATCGCGCACGCGATGGGACGCCTGCGCGCGCATCCGCTGTTCGGCATGCTGGGTCTGCCCGCGAGCCTGCTCGCGAATCTCGGCATTCGCCTCCTCGCCGTGCTGACGTTCCTGGCGGGTCTCGTGCTGCTCTCGTCGGCTGCGATCCCGGCCGTGCACGAGCGCGTGATCACGGTGCGGCAAGTGCTGCCGGCTGCCGCGATCGAAAGCTCGTACTGGCTTTCGATCCTGACCGGCACGCTGCTGCTCGGCCTCGGCCGCGGCATCGACGGACGACTTCGCGTCGCGTACCGGCTTGCGTCGTGGATGCTCGTGATCGGCGCCGTGCTCGCGGTGACGAAAGGCCTCCACTTCGGCGAAGCGCTGTTCCTGCTCGTGATCGCGGCGCTGCTCCGCACGCGCAAGCGCGAGTTCACGCAGCGCGCGATGAGCCTGACCTCGGCGACGACGGCCGCGTGGTACCTCGGCCTCGTCGCGGTCGTTCTCGCATTCTTCGCGGCCGGCGTCTGGGCCGTGCTCGGCGACGACAGCTTCGATCTCTGGTACTTCGGCATCGGCGAGCACTCGTCGCGCCTTGCGCGCGGATTGTTCGCCGCGATACTCGGCGTCGTCGTCTATCTGATCTGGCAGTCGTTCGCGGTGCGGCGGCCCGCGTTGAAACTACCCGATCGCGCCGAGCTCGAAGGCGCGCGCGCGGTCTACAACGCGCACGGTGGCGGCGAGTTCGCGCACCTCACGTTCATGGGCGACAAGCATCTCTTCTGGTCGGCCGATCGCCACGCGGTCGTCGCCTACGGCGCGGTGCGCGACCGGCTCGTCGCGCTCGGCTCACCGTCGGGGCCGGAGCCCACGATCAAGCGCGCGATCCTCGACTTCCGCCAGTTCGCCGACGCGCAGGATCGCGTGCCGGTGTTCTACGAAGTGCTCGAGCCCGATCTCTCGCTGTATCACGATCTCGGCTTTGATCTCTTCAAGCTCGGCGAGCTCGCGACGATCCGCCTCGGCGAGTTCACGCTCGCCGGCAAGCGCTGGGAAGATCTGCGACAGGCCGTGAACCGCTCGGTCAAGGAACGCCTGACGTTCGAGATCGTCGAGCCGCCGTTCGACACCGTGCTGATGACCGAAGTCGAGCGCGTCTCGGACCTCTGGCTCAGCGACAAGCGCGCGAGCGAGAAAGGCTTCTCGCTCGGTCGCTTCGATCCCGACTACTTCGCCTGGAGCCCGCTCGCGCTGATCCGGCGTGACGGCGTCATCGTCGCGTTCGCGAACGTGCTGCCGCCGTATGGCGAGCACGGTACCGCGAGCGTCGACCTCATGCGCCAGACCGCCGACGCACCGCGCGGCACGATGGATTTCCTGTTCGCGAAAGTCATGCAGTGGGCGAAGGATCGCGGCTACGAAACCTTCAGCCTCGGCATGGCGCCGCTGTCCGCCGTCGGCGACAACCCGTACGCGCGCATCAACGAGCGGCTCGCGGCACTCGCGTTCCAGTACGGCGGCCGCTTCTACAACTACCAGGGATTGCGGCGCTACAAGGAAAAGTTCGAGCCGGAGTGGACCGGCTCGTATCTCGCCTATCCGCGCGGGCTCTGGGTGCCGGGGTCTGCTGATCGACATCGCGGCGCTCGTCGCGGGCGGCTATCGGCGCTTCATCTTCGGCGGACGCTGAGCGAGCCGACGGATCCGCGACCTCATTCGGCCGCGGATCCCATGCACTTCCAATCTCCGGCCGGATCTACGGCGGCCAAGGCAACGGATATGCGCACGGCCGATCGAACCCGTTGCTGAATATGAGACTGCCAACATTGCTCAATGCGAACTCGACGACCGGAGCCGACGATCCGACCAGCGCCGCCGTGACGACATAGTCGCCGGCGATGTCGTTTGCCGTCGCGTTGACGATCGCCTGCCGTCAGCGTCGCTCAGCACGCGCAGCGACGTGCCGCTGACGACACCGTCGAACAGGATCGACGATGGACCCGAATCCGGCGCGACGAAGTCGGCGGCATCGATCTCGGCCTGCGTGGGTCGCAGCGCCGGCGGTGCCAGTGTGACGGTCGCGGTGGCTTCGATGCGGCGTGCCACTGGCGCCGATGTCGGCGCGGGCACCGTCCTCGAACACCGCGGCACTCATCGGTCGAGGTCCGCCTGATCGCCCGCGATCGGCACGTCGCCGCGACCGCCGTGAGGCGCAGCCATCGCGCCGAAGGGCGTCAGGAGACGCCGTTCGGCCAATGGGCCGCCGTGGCCGCTGGACGCAGCGTCCGTTCGATTGCGCTGCCAGGATGCGAGCGAGCCGGCCCGACGGCGCTATGGCCGACTCAGCCGCGGGCGTTCACGGGTGCGCCGGCGCGCGCCGGCAGATTGCGCGACGATCAGCTTGCCAAGCGCCGCGTAGTCGCCGTCGTAGTGATGTCCGCCCGGCAACGTCACGACCTTGACGTGTGCCGGCTGCGGCTTCACGCAAAAGCTGTCGCTCTCGTCGCTGCCGTGCACGCAGACGAGCGGCACCTTGCTCGCCTGCATCTCGGGTCCGATCGGCATCGCTTCGGCGTGATGCGTCGAGCCGAACCAGTCGCCGACGTGGATCTCGAACACGGCTTCGTCGTCCGGTGAAATGAGCACGCCGCCATCGACGCGCGCGCGCGCAGCGTCGGGCAATCGATTCGCGACGACCGGCACGAGGCTCGCGCCGAACGAATAGCCGATCAGCACGAAGCGCGCATCGGGATACTGCTTGCCGTAATGCGCGATCACGCGCGCGATCGCTTGCGCGGCCGCGTCGGGCGTCTGCTTGTGCCAGAAGAACTTCAGCGTCGAGAAACCGATCACGCGCACGCCGTCGGCGTTCAATGCGTCCGCCACGCCGCGGTCGAGGCCGGCCCAGCCGCCGTCGCCGGTGATGATGATCGCGATGCGATGTGCGTCGCCCTTCGTCGGCGGGATGTCGGTGATCGGAAGATCGGCGACGTCGTCCGGCAGCGCGACTTGCGCGGCGTCCTCGTTGCGGCGCCAGCGCGCGAACGTCGATGCGAGATCGGCAGGCGCGGCCGCAGGTGTCAGCGGATGGATCAGCGCGCCGAGCGCATCGAACGCGACGCGCGCGTCAAGCAGCAATCCCGTCGCGCGCGAGCCCGATGCGAACGGTTTCGGAATCCACGTCAGCGGAAGATGCGCAACCGGCACGACGCGGAATGCGCCGTTGTCGGCCACGCTCATCGCGCCGGCGTCGCCCGCACAGACTTCCTTCGAGAAGCGCAAGCCGCCGTCCCAGCCGAGCGTGACGAGCCCTGCGAACGTACCGGCCGGCGCTTGCGCTGCGAGCGCGTACGCGAACGTCGCGCCGGTGCCGTCGCCGACGACGAGCGGATACGTGTACGTCGCGAAGCCTTCGTGGCGCTCGATCCAGTGCGCGACTTCCTCGACGTGCCCCGCCGGATACGAGCACTTGCTCGAAAGGCCGGCGAGCTTCTTGAGATAGGTCGGAAGATCGATGCCGACGACGAATGCGCCCTCGCCCGCGAGCGCGCCCGCGAGACGATCCTGCCGCTCGTTCCAGCCGTCGCGATCGGAGAAGAACAGCACCGTGCGCGATGCATCGCCGCCGGGACGCGCTAGATGCAGCGTGCCGAACAAACCGTAGTCGAGGAGCTCGGTCGACGGCTTCGGCGCCGCTGCCGATCCGTCGGCTGGTGTGGTGTCGTCGACGCGAAACGCATTGACCGACGGCGCATGCGCCGACGCGAACACTGTCGCACCGACCCACGCGAAAGCCGCGAGCAGCACGTGCAGAACGCTCATCGCCGCGATGCCATCAGCGCTTCGATCGCGTCGGGATCGCGCGGCACGTCGTTCGTAAGGATCTCGGGATCGCCGCGCGTGACGACGACGTCGTCTTCGATGCGGATGCCGATGCCGCGCCAGCGCGCCGGCACTTTCTTGAGGTCCGGCGCGACGTAGATCCCTGGCTCGACCGTGACGACCATGCCGGGCTCGAGCTGGCGGAACTCGCCGTCGATGCGGTAATCGCCGACGTCGTGCACGTCGAGACCGAGCCAGTGCCCGGTCTTGTGCATGTAGAACTTGCGGTACGCGTGCTCGCGGAGGTTCTTCTCGAGGCTGCCTTCGAGCAAGCCGAGCTTGATCAGGCCGCGCGTGATCGTGCGCACGGCCGCTTCGTGATATGCGTCGAACGAGCGGCCGGGTCGCACTTCGTCGATCGCGGCGGTCTGCGCCGCGAGCACGATGTCGTAGAGCGCGCGCTGCTCGTGCGAAAAACGGCCGTTGACCGGAAACGTACGCGTGATGTCCGACGCATAGCACTCGTACTCGGCGCCGGCATCGATCAGCAGCAGATCGCCGTCGCGAAGCGGCGCATTGTTCGCCCGATAGTGCAGCACGCACGCGTTCGCGCCGCCGCCGACGATCGGCTCGTAGCTCGCGACCGCGCCCTGCCGGCGGAACTCGTGCAGGAGCTCGGCCTCGACTTCGTGCTCGTTCATACCGGGCCGGACGTTGCGCATCGCGCGCACGTGCGCCGCGGCTGCGATCTTCGCGGATTTCTTCATGACGCGAAGCTCGCTGCGCGACTTGAAGAGGCGAAGGTCGTGCAGAAGATGCGACAGCGCGACGAACTCGTGCGGCGGCACGGCACCTTTGCGCACTTCGGCGCGCACGCGGTTGACCCAGCCGATGAGCTTGAGGTCGAACTCGGGATCGCGGCCGAAGTGGTAGTAGACGCGCGTCCGCCCTTCGATCATGCCGGGCAGGATGTCGTCGATGTCGTCGATCGGGAACGCGTCGTCGAAGCCGTATTCGGAAACGGCGCCTTCGGTGCCGGCGCGCGCGCCGTCCCAGCGCTCGCGCTCGGCGTCGCGCTCGCGGCAGAAGAGGATCATCTCGCCCTGCTCGCGGCCGGGAATCAGCGCGAGCACCGCGTCGGGTTCCGGGAAGCCCGATAGATAGTGGAAATCGCTGTCCTGACGATACGGATAGTGCGAATCGTTGCTGCGCACGCGCTCGGGGGCGGCGGGAACGATCACGATCGCGTCGCGGCCGGCCATGCGCATCAGCTGCCGGCGGCGACGCACGTACTCCTTCGTTTCGATCATCCGGGTCCTGTCGTCGTCTGGAACGCCGTTGCGATGTCGGTGCGCATCGGCCGGCGGCTCAATGCACGGTGTGACGCGAGCTGCGCGGCTTTCGCATCTCGGCGTGCACCAGGAGCACGCCGACGCGAACGAACTCGAGCACCTCGCAGAGCGCCGTCTCGTCCTCTTCGGCGTCATCGTAGTCGAAGTGCGACGATGCGATGCGGCCGATGTCCGAGAGCACTTCGGTCGCATCGACGGACAGCACGCGCGGCTGCGCACCCGCAAGCCCGACGCCGCCGAGGAAGCCGCGGCACCACTCGACGAGTGCCTCGGCGCGGCGCTCGACCGGCGCATCGGCGCCGGGCAGCAGCGGCTCGAAGCGGAGATCGGGGTCCTCGAGCTGCGCGCGGCATTCCGTGTAAAGGCGGCGCAACGCAATATCGTTCAGCGCGCTCGCGGCCTCGGGCTCGATCTCGAGTGCGCGCGGCCATTCCTCGATGCTGGCCCGGCCGCCGGCGCAGAGGTAGCCCGTCAACGATCCGTGCAGGTCGCTCGCGCTGACGCCGAGCCTGAGCGTCTTCAGCGCGATGTCCAGTTCAGCATGGGTCATTGGGGACAGAGTCATGCGGGCGAGCGAAGCCGTTTCGGCGCATTGTACCGGGCGTCAGCGTGGCGCGCCCCGTGACGATTGCCTACACTCGGACCCTCGGGGGACATGGGTTTTTTCGCGCCGATGAGGGATGTCCGGTTGCGACCATCGATGCGACGCCTGCTGGTCGGCGCGCGTCTCGTGCTCATGCTGGCTGCGGCCTGGTCTGCAGAGGCCGGCGCTGACGCGCTGCGCCGCGACTTTCACTTCCAGACGATCGGCAGCGAGCAGGGTCTCGCACAGAACACGGTCACGGCGCTGCTGCAGGATCAGGCCGGCTATCTGTGGGTCGGCACGCAGGCGGGTCTGCAGCGTTACGACGGTTACGGCTTTCGCGCGTTCGCGACGCCTGCGGCCGAGCCCGCGGCAACCGGCGACGCGCCGGTCTCGGCGCTCGTCGAGGATCAGAACGGCACGATCTGGATCGGCACCGGCGGCACCGGCGTCGAGAAGCTCGACGCGACGCGCGGCATGATCGAGCACGTGCCGATCGCGAAAGATGCGCCACCCGAGCTCGGCTTCGTACGCGCGCTTGCGCTCGATCCCGGCCACGGCATCTGGGTCGGAACCGATACGGGGCTCGCACGCGTCGATGCACAGGGCACCGAGCTCAAGGCTGCGCTGCCGCTGCCGCGCGCCGAAGGCCGCATCGCGCGCATGCGGCAGATCCGCCGCGCCGACGATGGCACGCTGTGGATCGCGAGCTCGCTCGGCCTGTTTCGCTTGCCGGTGGACGGCACCGCGCTCGAGCGCGTCGGCGGCGAAGCGCTCGACGACGTCGCAACGCTCTGGATCGATCACGCGCACCGCCTTTTTGCCGGCAGCTACGACGGCCTCTATCTCGTCGACGGCGCAAACGCGCGGCGCGTGTGGCCGTCTCAGGGCACGCACGCGGTCACGGCGATCGCAGAGGACGCACGCGGCCGGCTCTGGCTCGCGGTGCCGCACGAAGGGCTCGTCGCGCTCGATGTCGACAAGGGCGACGAAGCGTGGCTCCGTCCCGAACGCAACCTGCCCGGCGCGCTGCCCGGCACGCTGATCACGAGCCTTCTCGTCGATCGCTCGGGTCTGCTCTGGGTCGGCACGAGCGAGCGCGGGCTCGCACGCACTGATCCCGCGGGCTCGATCTTCCAGTACGTCGTCGACCAGCAAGGCACCGATCAAGGCAGCTCGCACGACGCGCTCGCCGCGAACAACGTGCGCGCGATCTTCGAGGACGGCACCGGCGGCATCTGGCTCGGTACCGACGCCGATGGGCTCAAGCGCTACGACCCGGCGACGAATACGTTCGATCGCTACGGCGACGTGATCGCGCACGCGTTCGCGACAGCACCGTCGAAGCATCCGGAATTGCGCGTGCAGCCCAGCAAGCGCGACGCGCGGACCGCGAAGACCGCGCCGCCGCCCGAACCCGAGACGACGCCCGATTTCAGCGTCACCGCGCTCGCCGGCACCGGACAGGGCCGGCTCTGGGTCGCGACGACGCGCGGCATCGCGCTCTTCGATCCTTCGCGGCGCACGGCGACGGTGCTGCCGCTCGGCGACGAGGATCCCGGCCTCGCCGACGCCGACGTGCGCAGCATTCTTTCCGCGCGCGACGGCCGGCTCTGGCTCGGCACCGCGTTCAACGGCGTCGCGCGCTTCGATGCGCCGGCCGAGCGCTGGCAGATCCTGCGCGCCGATTCAGGCTCGCCGCGGCTCAGCAGCAATACCGTGCTCGCGCTGCATCAGGACAAGGCTGGCCGCATCTGGGCCGGCACGCTGAACGGCCTCGACATGATCGACGCGGCCGGCGCCGTGCATGTCGCGCGGCAGGATCCTGCCGATCCGAAATCGATCGCAGGCAATGTCGTGCGCGCGATCCACGAGAGCGCCGACGGCACGATCTGGGTCGGCACGCAGCTCGGCCTCAACCGGCTCGACGGCATCGACGGCGAGCACATGCGCTTCACGCGCTGGCTGCCGCGCGACGGACTGCCGAACGGCACGATCGGCGCGATCGGCGAGGACGCGATGGGACGGCTCTGGCTCTCGACGAGCAAGGGCCTCGCCGCGTTCGACCGCAGCAACGAATCGTTCCGCACGTTCAATGCGGCCGATGGCCTGCAGAGCTCGGAGTTCAACAGCAGCGCGTTCTTCGCGCTGAAGGACGGACGGCTCGCGTTCGGCAGCATCGACGGGCTCACGCTGTTCTCGCCGCAGGCCGTGGTCGGCAGCCGCTATCCGGCGCCGGTCGTGTTCACGAACGTCACGGTCGGCGACCGCGAACGGACCGTTCCATCCGTGCTCGGCGCGGTGCACATGGCGCAGGCCGATCGTATCGTGCGCTTCGAGTTCGCGGCGCTCGACTACGCCGCGCCGGAGCGGAACCGCTTCCAGTACAAGCTCGAAGGCTTCGACAAGAACTGGACCGACGCGGGCCCGCGCCACGAAGCGACGTACACGAATCTGGATCCCGGCCGTTACACGTTCGCCGTGCGCGCCGCGAATCACGACGGCTTCCTGAACGACGCGCCGGCGATGCTAAGCCTCGTCGTGATCCCGCCGTGGTGGCTCAGCACCGAGGCGAAGCTGCTCTACGCGTTGGCGGCGCTCGCGATCGCCGCATTTGCGTGGGCGACGTTCCGCCGCCGCCGCGCCGACGCCGAGCGCCAGCGCCATGACATGGGCCAGCGCGAAGAGCGCCTGCGCCTTGCGCTCTGGGGCTCGGGCGATGAGTTCTGGGACTGGGACATGCAGCGCGATTCGCTCGTCATGACCGGCATCGGCGAGCTGATGCGCTCGCCGGTCGAAGGGAAACCGGTGCCGGCGCGTGCGTGGATCGAGGAGAACATCCATCCCGATGATCTCCCGGCCGTGCGCCAGCGCATCGACGAGCACATCGCGGGCGCGACCGAGACGCTCGAATCGGAGCATCGCCTGCGTTCGAACCGCGGTGACTGGATCTGGGTTCTCGCGCGCGCGCGCATCGTCGAGCGCGACGAGAAAGGCCAGCCGCTGCGCATGTGCGGCACGGCGCGCAACATCATGGGGACGCGCGCGGCCGACCGCGAGCATCGCATCGCGCAGGAAGTCATCCGCAGCATGACCGAAGCGCTGACCGTGACCGACCTCGAGTTCCGCTTCGTCTCGGTCAATCCCGCCTTCACGCGCATGACCGGCTGGCGCGAGCACGAAGTGATCGGCCGCGTCGCGTCGATCCTCAACTGCTCGCAGCATCCGCCCGAGCATTACCTCGCGATGCGCGACGGCGCTCGAGCGCAACGGCCACTGGCGCGGCGAGCTGTGGCAGCGGCGCAAGGACGACGAGGAGTTCCTGTGCTGGCTCGAGCTCACCGAGGTGCGCGATGCGTCCGGCGCGCGCACGCATTTCGTCGGCGTGCTCAACGACATCACCGATCGCAAGCGCGCCGAGCAGGAGCTTCGCTATCTCGCGAACTACGACACGCTGACCGGGCTTGCCGAACCGCACGCTGCTGAGCGAACGCCTCGGTCACGCGATCATCCGTGCGCGTCGCGGCAACCGCAAAGTCGCCGTGCTGTTCCTCGATCTCGACCGCTTCAAGCACGTCAACGATTCGATGGGCCACGCCGCCGGCGATCGCATGCTGAAAGCGGCGGGCAGTCGCCTGCGTCACGTCGTGCGCGAAGGCGACACGGTCGCGCGTCTCGGCGGCGACGAGTTCACCGTCGTGCTCGAGGACGTCGCCGGCAATCTCGAAGCCGAGCGCATCGCGCAGAAAGTCATCGCGCGCGTTCGATCAGCCGCTCGAGCTCGACAACGGACAGGAAGTCGTCATCTCGCCGTCGATCGGCATCAGCTTCTATCCCGATCACGGCCAGGTGCCGACCGATCTGCTGAAGTTCGCCGACACCGCGATGTACCAGGCGAAGGAGCGCGGCCGGCAACACGTACATGGTCTACACCGAGGCGATGGATGCGGCGGCGCGGCTGCGCGCAACGACCGTCGCGGCCTTGCGCAAGGCGCTTGGAACGCAACGAGTTCTCGCCTCGTCTACCAGCCCAAGCTGTCGCTGCTCGACGAGCGCATCACCGGCGTCGAGGCGCTGCTGCGCTGGCGCAGCGAAGACCTCGGCAACGTGCCGCCGGTGTCGTTCATCCCGATCGCCGAAGAAACCGGCCTGATCATCGAGATCGGCGACTGGGTCGTGAGCCAGGCCTGCGCGCAGCTCGCGCGCTGGCGCGACGCGGGCGTGCGCGACGTGACGATGTCGGTCAACGTTTCGGTGCTGCAACTGTTGCGCGGCGAGCTGACGCAGCGCCTGTGCGACATCCTCGCCGAGCACGACATCGCGCCGAACCAGCTCGAGCTCGAGCTCACCGAAAGCATGGTCATGGCGAACGCCGAGCAATCGATCACGACGCTGCGTCAGCTCAAGGCGGTCGGCGTCACGCTCGCGATCGACGACTTCGGCACCGGCTATTCGTCGCTGAGTCTATCTGAAGCGCCTGCCGATCGACACGCTCAAGATCGACAAGGAATTCGTCGGCGACATCACCACCGATCCCGACGACGAGGCGATCACCGCGACCGTCATCACGATGGCGCATTCGCTCGGCCTCAACGTCATCGCCGAAGGCGTCGAGAGCGCCGAGCAGGTCGAGTACCTGCGCGAGCAGGGTTGCGACGAGATCCAGGGGCACTGGCTGTCGCTGCCGCTGCCGCCGGATCAATGCCTGAGCTTCCTTCGCGATCGCGCGATCCGGCGGCGCATCGCGCTCGGGGAAACGCGCTGAGCAAGGCAGCCGGCGATCGAGGCTGAACCGCCCGCCGGCCGCGGGCTACCGGCTGCGGGTTTTCGTTCTTGAAACGTGCGATTTGCACTTCTCTTCCACACAAATCTTGATGCTATATTTGCCGCCATGTCCGCGCACGAGCAGACGCTAGTCACGATCGGCGACCGGGTCGACCGGCTGCTGGAGCTGTGCCGCACGCTGCAGGAAGAAAACCGCAGCCTGCGCCACAGCCAGGAGCAGCTCGCGACCGAGCGCGCGCAGCTGCTCGCGCGCAACGAGCAGGCGCGCTCGCGCGTGGAAGCGATGATCATGCGCCTGAAATCGCTGGAACAGAATCACGGATAACGCAAGGATCAAGGCCGACACGATGAGCGAACCCGTATCGGTCTCCATTCTCGATCGCGAATATCTGATTGCGTGCACGCCCGAAGAACGCCCGGGCCTCGTCGCCGCCGCAAGCTTTCTCGACGGAAAAATGCGCGAGATCCGCGCCGGCGCGCGCACGGCGAATCTCGATCGCATCGCCGTGCTCGCGGCGCTGACGATCGCGCACGAGCTCCTCGGCGCGAAGCAACGCGAAAATAACGACGCCACCGCGCTGGCACATCATCTGCAAGCGATCAACGCGAAGCTTGAACGCGTGTTCCCGGGCTCAGTACAATAGCGACGGTGTCCTCTGCGGTGCGCGACAGCGCACTCTTACATATTGCCTTGTTCCTATTGACGACCCGGGACAGGACGCAGAAGCCGGTGTGCATGTCCGCCACGTGCGGAAAGCCTGATGGCGCTGCCGACTCTCCCACCTGAACCTATGGTTCAAGGTCGTTCGATGCGCACCGCCACCGCGGAGGATGCTTTTGCTTTTGTCTTTGCTTGTGCGATCCGTCCGGGATCGCCGTTTTGGTGCGTCGCTGACTTGATCGGAAGCGCGACCTTTCTTTTGTAGTCCAGATTCGGCCATCCATGGCCGAGATTCCACCAACAGCACGCTTCGTCGGGAGTTCGCATTGCCCGATTCAAAGCATGACCGCCCTGCATTGCGCACGCGCCTTCGCGAAAAGCGTGCTGCAATTCCCGCGAGCGAACGCATCGCCGCATCCACAGCGCTGATCGCGCAACTCGAAGCAATCCCCGAGTTCCTCACCGACACGAACATCGCCGGCTACTGGGCCGTCGCCGGCGAATTGCCGCTCGCCGGCGATCATGGGCGGCTTTCGCGGGCGCGGCCAGATCTACCATCTTCCGGTCGTCGACGATCAGAAGCGCCTGCGCTTCGCGCCGTGGTGGCCCGGCATGGATGTCGCGCCGAACCGCTTCGGCATTCCCGAGCCGACCGACACGACGAATCCGCATCTCGCGCCCGATGCGATGGACGTCGTGCTGGTGCCGCTGCTCGGCTTCGACCGGCACGGCCATCGCCTCGGCTTCGGTGGCGGCTACTACGATCGCGCATTCGAGTACCTGCGCGATCTCGAGCGCCCTTCGAAGCCGCTGCTGGTCGGCATCGGCTACGCCATGCAGGAGATCGACCGCATCGAGCCGCGCGACTGGGACGTGCCGCTCGACTACGTCGCCACCGAGCGCGAGCTGATCGATTTCACGAATCCGGAAACCTGACGCATGCGCTATTGGCTGATGAAAACCGAGCCGGACGAGTTCTCGATCGACGATCTTTCGAAGAAGAAAGCCGAGCCGTGGACGGGCGTCCGCAACTATCAGGCGCGCAATTTCATGCGCGACAATGAAGGCCGGCGACGGCGTGCTGTTCTATCACTCGAGCTGCGAAGATCCCCGGCGTCGCCGGCATCGCCGAAGTCGCCGAGATCGCCTATCCGGATCCGACGCAGTTCGACAAGAAGAGCGACTACTACGATGCGGCGAGCAAGCGCGAGGAGCCGCGCTGGTCGCTCGTCGACGTCAAATTCAAGCGCAAGCTGAAGCGTGTGATCCCGCTTGTCCGAGCTCAAGGATCGCACCGAGCTCGAAGGCTTCGCGCTGCTCGCGCGCGGCAACCGGCTATCGGTTCTGCCGGTGACGAAGCCGCAGTGGGATTTCATCCTCGGCCTCGAATGACGGAGCGCAGATGACGACGACGATGACGCAGGACGATCAGAAGCGCCTGGCCGCGCGCACGGCGCTGCGCTATCTCGATGGCGCGCGCATCGTCGGCGTCGGGACCGGATCGACGGTCGAGCATTTCATCGACGCGCTCGCCGAACGCAAGCAGCAGATCGACGGCGCCGTATCGAGCTCCGAGCAGTCGACGCGCCAGCTCGTCGCGCACGGCATCAAGGTGCTCGATCTCAACGAGGTCGACGCGATTCCGGTCTACGTCGACGGCGCCGATGAATGCGACGGCCGGAAATGCCTCATCAAAGGCGGCGGCGGCGCGCTGACGCGCGAGAAGATCATCGCGGCCGTCGCGAAGAAGTTCGTCTGCATCATCGATCCCGCCAAGCGCGTCGACGTGCTCGGCAGGTTCCCGCTGCCGATCGAAGTGATCCCGATGGCGCGCGGCTATGTCGCCCGCGAGATCGTGCGCCGCGGCGGCAATCCGGTCTGGCGCGAAAGTCTCGTCACCGACAACGGCAACGCGATCCTCGACGTGCACGGCTGGCAGATCACCGATCCCGTCGCGATGGAGCGCGATCTCAACCAGATCGCCGGCGTCGTCACGGTCGGCTTGTTCGCGCAGCGCCCGGCCGACGTCGTGCTGATCGGCGATCGCGAAATGTAGGTCTCACGCGGGCGCGTCGCCGAGCCGCGTCAGCACCCAACCGTAACCATGCTCGCGCGCCGCTGATGCAATCTCGGCGCGCAGCGGCGCCGCGGCCGGATCGTGCCGGGCCGCCAGCACTTCATAGGCCGCGAGCCGGCTTTCGAGCGACCAGCCGAGCCAGTGCCGGGCTTCGGCGTCCTTCGCGAGCGCACGCAGATCGCCGATCGCCGCCTTGTCGCCATTGCGTGCGCGCAGCGTTGCGAGCGCGACATCGACCACGAACACTTCCTGGTGCTCCGTGATGCCGCGCCGGAGCTCGGTCGCACGCGCGATGGCGGCGTCGCGCGCCTTCGCATCGCCGAGCTCATCGGCGCAGACGGCGAGCAGCGCCACGGCGTCCGCCGTGCCGGTGTTCCCTTCGGCTTTCGCATACCCCTCTGCCGCGCGCTCGAGGCGCGGCCGCGCATCGGCCCAGCGTTCGCGCCCCATGTCGATCTGCGCGAGCGTGATTTCGACGTTCGCCATCGTGATCGGATCGGCGGTTGCCTGCGCCAGCGTCATCGTCTCGGCGAGTCCGCGCTCGGCACCGGCGACATCGCCGCGATCGAGCGCGATCTCGGCGCAGGTGAAAAATGCAACGAGGCGGAACTGCGGATCGCCGACATTCTTGACGACCTCGGAGGCGCGGTTGCACGCAGCTTGTGCGGCGGCGAGATCGCCGCGAAGGCGCAGCACGTCGGCATAACTGGAAAGATGCCAGACGATGCCGCTGTCGCTCCCGGTCTTCTCGTCGAGCGCGATCGTCTCGCGATAGTCTTCGAGCACTTCGTCGCTCGCGGCGTCGTCCGACGCGGCCGTCGCGAGAGCCTGCAGGCCCCATGTCTGCATGCGCAGGTCGCCCGTCTCGCGCGAAAGATCGAGCACGTGCTGCGCGGCCGTCTTCGCGCCGTCGAGATCGCCCGCGTTCCAGAGCATGCGCGAGAGATCGCTGTACGCGATCGTCGTCCCGCCGAGATCGCCGATGCTCTGGTAGATCGCCATCGCGCGCTGGTATTCCTCGCGCGCGGCGTCGCCTTCGTTCGAGCTGGAAAGGCTCTTGCCGAGCGCCTCGCGCGCATCCGCTTCGCCGCGCAGATGGCCAATGCGCTGATAGCCGGCAATCGCGAGCTTGAGGAGCCTGCGCGCTTCGGCGGCTTCGCCGATATAGGACAACGCCGCGCCGAGCTGGAGTTGCGCATCGGCGATCTGGCCCGGCGCATCGCGCACCTGCGCAAGCTTGAGCGCCTCGCGCGCATGCACGGCCGCGCTCTTCACGTCGCTGCGGACGCCGGCGACGTCGGCTGCGGCGAGCTCGACGCGCGGATCGCTGGCCGCGCCCGGACGCTTACTGAGCGCGTCGAGTGCCGCGGCCGCATCGGCGTCCTTGTGCGCGCTGACGAGCAGCTGGATCAGCCGGAGGCGATAGTCCGGATTCTCGGGCTTCAGCGCGACCAGCGCGCGCGCCGCATCGGCGGCCTTTTCCCACGCGTTCTGCGCGGCCTGCCGCTGCACCTCGATCTGCAGCCGCTGCTCCTCGGGCAATCCTTGCGCGTGCGCGGCGGCCTGCTCGGCCGCGGCAGCCGCTTTCGCGCCATAGCCGAGCGCGGACCACGCCTGCGCGAGATAGCTGTACGCCGGCGCGTAGCCCGGCGCTTCGGCGATCGCGTCGAGCAGCTCGTCGCGCGCGCGCGCCGGATCGTTGCGATGCAGCGCGTCGAGCGCGAAGCCGACGCGGCGCGCGACGTCGAGGTTCGGCGGCTGCGCGTTCGCGACTGACTGCAGCGCTTCGGCGCTCGCGGGCCGGAAACCGGCGGCGTCGCGGAGCGCGGCACCCGTGCGCGTGACCACGGCCGAGAGATCCGCGACAGGCCCCGACTGCGAGACGCTCGCGACGGCATTGCCGCTGACCGCATCCTGCAACGCAAGATCGATGCGCAGCGTCGGCGTTTCCGCCGCGCCGCTGACGAGATAGCTGCCGCTCAGCACGAAGTCGGCGCCGACGCGCTTCTTCAGCGCGGCGAGGGTTTGCGGTGCGAACCCGCCGGCTAGCGGGATCGAAAGACCCGACCGCGCCGGCCGCACGATCTCGTCGGGCAGCACGAACACGTGCTCGCCAAGCGCGATCTCGGCGCCGAGCATCTCGACGAGCGCGGGACCCAGCCACGCGTCCTTCGCGTTTTGCGAGAGGTTGTTGAAGTCGACGATCGCGACCGCCGTGCCGGTGCGGGGCGGTATCGCCGTGTCCTCGCGGGGTGCGAAACGCCACGCGAGCGCGATAGCCGCAATCAGTGCGGCGGCCCCGAGCGCGATGAGATACGCCCGACGGCGCATGGACGCTTGCGGTGGCACGGCAAGTTCGACGCGTTCTGCGCGCACGGGCGCCGCATCGATCGCAGAGACCGGCGCCGCTGCGACGCGGACGGGCACGTCGGCGCGCGCACTCGCTTCCACCGGCGCAACGAACCGGTAACCGAGCTTCGACACGGTCTCGATGCAGCGCGCATCGTGCTCGCTGTCGCCGAGCGCCTTGCGGATCAGCCAGATGTGCTTGGTGAGGTTCGATTCGTGGACGAACCCGCGCGGCCAGAGCGCCGCCATCAGCTCGTCCTTGCTGACGACGCGGCCGGCGTGCTCGACGAGCAGCACGAGCGTGTCGAACACCTTGGGCGTGAGCGTTACGGCCCGGCCGTGCGCGATCAGGCGCCGCTCGGCGGGGTCGAGCTCGCATCCGGCAAACCGGTAGATCGGCATTTCGGTCGCCGACACGAGCGCGCTCACGGCAGGAACGATCGGCAGGAATTCTGCCAGAAAAAACCCATGCGATCGGAGACGACTGCGCGCGCGCCCGGCGCGATCGTGCATCCCGCCGGACCACACGCCGGCGCGGGAGGGAGAGACCGAAGATGAACGCGATCGCGGGAATCGGCCGGGGCCGGGCGGGCACGGAACGCGGGTTCTATCTCGGCGCGACGCTCGTCTTCCTCGCGCTGGTCGTGTGGGTTTTTGCCCGGACCTACTACTTCAGGCTCTGGTTCGGTACGCCGGCGCTGCCGGCGCTGCTGCACGTCCATGGCGCGGTCATGAGCGGATGGGTCGTGCTGCTCGCGGCCCAGTCCGGCCTCGTCGCCGCGGACCGCGTGCGCTGGCACCGGCGTCTTGGCGTGTTCGGCGCGTGCTGGGCGGTGCTCGTCGTCGTCATGGGCTCGGTGACGACGGTCCACGCGGCCGCGCGCGCGGTGCATGCAGCGAGTCCTGCGGCGCCGATGCTGGTCATGATCATGGGCCTCGAAGTGCTGCAGATGGTCTTCTTCGGCACGTTCGTCGCACTCGCAATCGCCTGGCGTCGCCGCACCGACGTCCACAAGCGGCTGATGCTGATGACGATCGCCTGCATGTTGCCGTCAGTGCTCGCGCGTCTGCCGGTGTCGTTCATGAGCAACAGCGTGATCCTGATCGGCCTCGATCTCTTCGTCGTCGGCTGCATCGCGATCGACGCATGGCGCAACCGGCGCATCCATCCCGCGCTCGCGTGGGCCGGCGGCGCGTTCGTCGTCGCATTCCAGATCGCGTTCTTCGCGTTCCAGACGCCGGCGTTCATCGGCTTCGGCACCGCGCTCGTGCGCTGAGGGCGGCGGCAACTCCCTATCCACTCACGGACAAATGGAGAAATCGCATGAAACGCACGATATCGAGCTTCCTCGTACTGGCCTCGGCCATGGCGCCTTTCGTCATCGCGCACGCGGCTCCGGCCGAGAAATCCGAAGCGATCGCGAAACTCGCGCAGCTTCCGTTCCCGATGGGGGAGATGACCTGCACGGGCAACATGATGGCGTTCGGCGGAATGCCGGCGCACGCGACGACCGCGGCGGCACGCATCGAGAAGGTCATCGGCGGCAACTGGATCGTCATCCACTACGACGAAGCGCAGACGGACGCAAACCCGCATCCGTACAGCGTCGTCCAGTACATCGGCTACGAAGATGCCGGCAAGCGGTTCGTGTCGGTCGTCGTCGATGTCATCGAGGGCTCCGGCTACTCGACCGGCGTCAGCGCCGGCTGGAAGGGCGATGCGATGACGTTCGACGAGACGGGCTCGGACAGCAAGGCCGTCACGAATCGCGACACGTTCACGGCGAACGGCGATGGGTTCACCCACGCGGGCACGATGCTCGGCAAGGACGGCAAGTGGGTGAAGACCGACGCGGAAACGTGCAGCAAGCGCTGACGGTGCGTCGCCCACTGCCACTTCGGATCGTGGTCGCGCTCGCCGGCGCTTCCTTCGCATGCGTCAGTGCGCTCGCGGTCTCCGCGGCGCCGGCGGGCGCGGTCGAGATCGACTGGCAAACGAGCCCGCTCGATCTCGACCTGCGCGGCATGAACGGCGCGCGCTACGCATTCCGCTGTCCGCGCGGCGAGCCATTGGCGCGCCACGTGATCGGCAGCGGGCCGTACACGGATGATTCGTCGATCTGCAGCGCTGCCGTGCATGCGGGCGCACTCCACGATGGCGGCGGCGGCGACGTCACGATCGAGATCCGACCCGGCGAAGCTCAATACGCCGGCTCGGAACGCAACACCATCCACTCGAGCGCGTACGACCACGCGTGGAGCGGCAGCTTCGTCGTGCTGCGAAAGGACACGGCGGCCACACCATGACATCCAGGAGGTTTTCGATGCGTTACTTCTTCATTGCGACTCTGGCCTCGTTGCTCATCGTGCGCGGCGCCGCCGCGCAAAGCGTCGACGCGTACGCGCCGGCACCGAACGGTTCGCCGGCTTCGCTGGCGATCGATGCCGACGGCAAGGTCGTCATCGTGGGCAATTTCAACGAAGTCGGCACCGACACGCGCCACAGTGTCGCGCGGCTCAATACCGATGGCTCCGTCGACGCGACCTTCGGCGATGCCGGCGCGAACGGCGAAATCCAGGCGGTCGCCGTGCAGCCCGACGGCAAGCTGCTGATCGGCGGCGACTTCACGACGATCGGTGGACAGCCGCGTCACTCGATGGCACGGCTGAACGCCGACGGCACGCTCGACGCGACGCTTCGCCGATCCCGCGTTCAACGGCACGATCTGGGCGATCGCGGTGCAGCCGGACGGCCGCATTCTCGCAGGCGGTACGTTCACGCTGATCGGGAGTCACGCGCAGAATTACTTCGCACGCCTTGACGCGAACGGCGCATTCGACGCGAGCTTCGCGGACCCCGAGCTTTGCTGCGATCCGCTCGTCAATACGATCGCGCTGCAGGCCAATGGCGACGTGCTGATCGGCGGCGATTTTTCCCAAGCCGGCGGCATGAACGATCGCTTCTACTTCGTGCGCTTCTCGTCGAGCGGCGTGTTCGATCCGTCATTCCCGGCGGCAGCGATCGAGCCGCAACCCGGTGCGCTGATGGTTGCGCCGGACGGCTCGATCTACCTCAGCAACAACGGTACCGGCATGATGCTGAAGCTCGATGCGAATGGCACGCCGGATGGCAGCTTCGGCAGCGTCGTGACCGACGGCGAAATCTATTCGTTCGCGCTGCAGCCGAACGGCAAGATCCTGATCGCCGGCACGTTCGCGAATGTCGGCGGCGCGCCGCACCACGCGCTCGCACGGCTCAATGCCGATGGCTCGCTCGACGCATCGTTCGCTGACGTGCATCTCTCGTTCGATGCGACCAACCCGAACGGATTCGCCTATGGCGTCGCGGCACAAGCCGACGGCGAGGCGGTCGTGATCGGCAACTTCACGTTCGCCGAGTCCGCGCCGCGCCAGTACATGGCGCGCGTCGCGACCGGCGACTACGCGACAAGTGCGCTCGTCGTGCAGCCGAACGGCGCGAGCGTCGACGTCACCTGGTATCGCCTCGGCGACGGACCCGAGCTCGGCGCCGCACCGACGCTGACTGCATTCGACCGATGGCGTGACCTTCAGCGCGGTTGGCCCGATGACGCGCGTCGCGAATGGCTGGCATGCGAGCGCGCCGTTCGACGTGCGCGGCGCGCGCTTCTATCTCGAAGCGGCCGGAATGACGGGCGACGGCGCGCAGGATGCGTCGCCGGGACAGATCACGAGCGCCATCTACTCGAGCGATACGATTTTCGCCGCCGGCTTCGAGTGACGCCTACGCGGCCGCGATGCGTCAGCCGGCCGCGAGCTCCGTCGGCACGAGCGAAAGCTCGAGCCGGCGGTCGCGGCGCAGCACGCTGATCGTCGCTTCGCAGCCGATGCGGTCTGCGCCGAGAATCCGGTGCAGCGCATCGATGCCGTCGACGTCGTGCTCGCCGAAGCGGATCAGGATATCGCCAGCCTCGACGCCGGCGTGGTCGGCCGGGCTGCCCTTCGCGATCTCGAAGACGCGCACGGCCGATTCGATCGGCAACTCGAAATAGCGCACGTAACGCCGCGGCAGGCGCAGGTTCTGCCCGCTGATGCCGAGCGACGCGCGACGCACGCGGCCGTGGCGCATCAGCTCCGGCACGATCTGCCGCGCGATGTCGATCGACACCGAGAAACAGATGCCCTGCGCCGCCGCGATGATCGCCGTGTTGACGCCGACTGCACGGCCGGCCGAATCGAGCAGCGGTCCGCCGGAATTGCCGGGATTGAGCGCGGCATCGGTCTGCACGACGTCCTCGATCAGGCGGCCCGTCGTCGCGCGAAGGCTCCGCCCGAGCGCACTGACGACGCCCGCCGTGACCGTGCATTCGAATCCGAACGGATTGCCGATCGCGACGACGAGCTGGCCGACGCGGATGCCGCGCGACGATCCCAGCTCGAGCACCGGCAGCGGCTGCGAGGCCGCGACGCGGAGCAGCGCGATGTCGGTGTGCGGATCGACGCCGAGCACGTCGGCATCGAGCCGGAGGCCCGAGGTCGTCAGCACTTCGATACCGCGCGCACCCGAAACGACGTGCGCGTTGGTCAGCACGAGGCCGTCCGGCGTGAACACGAAGCCCGAGCCGCCGCCGCCCGGCACGGTGCGGCCACGCTCGTCGGTGCGCTCGGCGATCGCGATCGCGACGACGCCGGGCGCGGCGCGCTCGGCGACACCGGTGACGACGCGCGAATAGGCGTCGAGCGCGGCCGAATCGTCGGGCGTATCGGCGCGCGCCGGGGATTGCGGCTCGTGGCCGCTGTCGGGATTCCAGATCGGTTGCAGGTCGAGCATCAACGGCATATGGGGACGCCGTTCAGGCTCGCAAGCATGCGGCGCTGGGCGTTTAGCGCGATTGACCGTTCGCGCCGCGTATGCTCGGATTCGACCTTCGCCGGCGCTGACGGCGATGCGGTGAGCAATTCTCCCGGTTGTGGCGGAAGGCGTGCCGATATTGCGTATTTCACGAGCGAGTCGCGATTTGCACGACCGGAGAGAGTACGGAATGGGCACGACCCGCAACCGCCGTCGCGTTGGCTCGACGTTGCGCCCGCTCGCGGCTGCGCTTGCGTTGTCGGCCGCGCCGGCGCTGCTGCCGGCTGCGACGGCATTCCGGCCGGGCGATCTCGAAGGCCAGGGCATCACGACGCGCGAGGACGGCACGCGCCTCGCGACGGCGCTCCGCGCCTGGCATCTCGATGCGCTGAGCCACGCGACGCCGCCGGCGCCGAACGCGACGATACGTCCGGTCACGAACTGCGACGACGACGGCGAGGGCTCGCTGCGCGAAGTGGTCGCGTCGAGCGCGTCGGGCGACACGATCGATCTTGGCAATCTCGCGTGCAGCACGATTACGCTCGAGACTGGCGGGATCGCGGTGCGCCTCGACAGCGCGACGATCGTCGGACCGTCGACGCATGCGCTTGCGATCGACGGTCACGGCTACGACCGCGTGTTCCTGCATTACGGCGCCGGCACGTTCGTGCTGCGCAACCTCACCGTGCGGAACGGCCACGACCGCGCAACGCGCTTTCATCTCGCGATCGGCGGCTGCATCGCATCGGCGGGCTATCTCACGCTCGATCACAGCACCGTAACCGGCTGCTACGCCGGCGGCGAAGGCGCATACGGCGGCGCGATCTACGCGTATTCGCTGCTGATGGGCAACAGCACGCTTTCGAACAACGAGGCCTATGGCGTGCATCTCGACGCGGGCACGGCCGCGTTCGGCGGCGCGGCGTTCGTCTACCAGCTCGACGTCGTCGACAGCACGGTCACCGGCAACGTCGCGCGGCACAAGTTCAACCCGACGCGCACGAACTACGACATCGGCGGCGGCATCTGCACGATCCGCAACGGCCTCGTCGACAGTTCGACGTTCGACGCGAACTTCGCGTACGGCCGCGGCGGCGCGCTCGCGACGTTCGGCGACCTCGTCGTGCGCAACAGTACGATTTCCGGCAATACGACCACGAGCGTCGGCGGCGGCGGCCTCTTCATCCGCTATCCGGCGGCGCTGAAGACGAGCAACAGCACGATCACGAACAATGTCGCGCCAAGCGGTGGCGGCATTCTCTTCAGCGGGAACAGCGGATCGCTGCAGAGCACGATCGTCGCCGGCAACCTCGCCTCCGACGCGACCGAGATCGCGGGCACGCGCACGTTCGCGCTCGCCGGCGCGAACAACCTGATCGGGTCCGTCGCGGCCGCGATCACGCTGCCAACCGACACGCTCGATGCGGACGATCCCGGCCTGCAGCCGCTCGCCTACAACGGCGGCCCGACGCGCACGCATGCGCTCCGGCTCGACAGCATCGCGATCGACGCGGGCAACAACGCGGCCGATCTGCCGTCGGACCAGCGCGGGCCCGGCTTCGCGCGCGTCGTCGGCACGGCCGCGGACATCGGTGCGTTCGAGTTCGATGCGCGCGCGGGCGACGGCACGGCGCGCATTCCGGTGCCGACACTGTCGCAATGGAGCGTCGCGCTTCTGTGCGCGTGCCTTGCCGCACTCGGCATGCGCGCGGCACGAAGACGTCGTCCGAACGCGGACTGAATCCGCGCGACGTTTACGTTGCAAGCGAACGCGATTCTGATCGGCGTTTAACGCCGCGCGAACCCGGCAACCGATAATTTGCGCGCACCGTGACGGCCGTGCGTGGGCCCGCTGTGCAGCGCGCCGGGGACGCGGCGGCGTCGCGGACCAATTTTCCGCGCGGCGGATACGTAGTTTTACTGCACGTTCCGGCGCGACTTTCGCTATCGAACGTTCTCGCGAAACGATGCAATGCCGTCGCAGATGGCGCGCGAAAGAAGCGCGCATGCCGATCTCCATTACGATGCACGGAACCGGGCGCTTTCGGGAGTGATCGTCTGGACCTCCGCAACGGGGAATGATTCATGCTGAGCGCGACGACGGCGATACGCGGCCCGGCGCTGACGTACACGGGCGATGCGTTCGTGGCGGGCTCGTGAGCGACGATGCGCTACGAGTCCGACGCCATCGTCGCCATGGAGGACGGCAAGATCACGCACTTCGGGCCGGCGACGCAGGTGCGCGCCGCAGCTGCCGCCCGGCACGACGGTCAAGGAGCTACGGCGCGGATACGCTGATCGCTGGCCGGGCTTCATCGACTGCCACGTGCACTATCCGCAGACGCAGATCATCGGCGCGTACGGCGAGCAGCTCATCGACTGGCTCAACAAGTACACCTTCGTCGCCGAACAGGAGTTCGCCGACACGGAGCATGCGCGCGCGGTTGCGCGCGTGTTCCTCAAGGAATGTCTGCGCGCCGGCACGACCACCGCCGCGGTCTATTGCACCGTGCATCCGCAGTCGGTCGACGCGTTCTTCGAAGAATCCGAGGCGCTCGGGACGCGCATGATCGCCGGCAAGGTCCTCATGGATCGCAACGCGCCCGCCGCGCTCACCGACACGGCGCAGCGGGGCTACGACGAATCGAAGGCGCTGATCGGCAGGTGGCACGGCCACGGTCGGCAGCTCTACGCCGTGACGCCGCGCTTCGCGGCGACGAGCACGCCCGAGCAGATGGAGATGGCCGGCGCGCTCTGGAACGAGCACCCGGGCACCTACCTGCAGTCGCACGTCGTCCGAGAATCGCGTGCGAGGTCGACTGGGTCAAGGCGCTCTATCCGGAGCGCCGCGGCTATCTCGACGTCTACGATCACTACGGGCAGCTCGGCCCGCGTGCGATCTACGGCCACGGCATCTGGCTCACCGAGGACGAGCTGCAGCGCTGCCACGACACGGGCTCGGCGATCGCGCACTGCCCGACGTCCAATCTGTTCCTCGGTAGCGGCCTGCTTCGACATCCGGCAATGCAAAGAAGCCGGAGCGGCCGATCCGCGTCGGCCTCGCCACCGACCTCGGTGCCGGCACGTCGTTCTCGATGCTGCAGACGCTCAACGAGGCGTACAAGGTCGCGCAGCTCAACGGCAATGCGCTTTCGTCGGGACACGCGTTCTATCTCGCGACGCGCGGCAGCGCGCGAGGCGCTCTATCTCGAGCACTCGATCGGCAGCATCGCGCCCGGCATGGAGGCCGATCTCATCGTCCTCGATCTCAAGTCGACGCCGGTCATCGACTTCCGCATGCGCTATTGCGAGGACCTCGAGGAAGCGCTGTTCGTCCAGATGACGATGGGCGACGACCGCGCGGTGCTCGCGACGTATGTCGCCGGCCGGCTCGCATACAGCCGCCCTGCGCAGCACTACGCATAAGACGCGATGTCCGCAGGCGGCCTGCTTTGCCGTAACAGGCAGGTCTCGCCCCACGGATCACTCGCGACCATGAGCGACGTCATCAAGGCAATACGGGCCCGCAAGGAGCTCGCGCATCTGGCGGACCTGCGCCGGGAGCTCGAGCAGCACGCGGTGTTCGGCAGCCTCTCGAACCTCCTCGACCTGCGCCGCTTCATGAGCGCGCACGTGTTCGCCGTGTGGGACTTCATGAGCCTCCTGAAGCGCCTCCAGCGCGACCTGACCTGCGTCGACGTGCCGTGGACGCCACGTCGCGACGCCGTCGCCGCGCGCCTCATCAACGACATCGTGCTCGGCGAGGAAAGCGACATCGGCCCCGAAGGCGAGCCGACGAGCCATCTCGATCTCTACCTCGCGGCCATGCGCGAGGTCGGCGCGGAGACCGCGCCGTTCGAGCATTTCCTGCAGCTCGTCGCGAATGGCGTCGATGCCGGCGACGCACTGCACGCGGCCGGCGCGCCGGAGCACGTGCGCACGTTCGTGAACCACACGCTGCGCGTCGCGACGCGCGAGCCGACGCTCGTCGTCATGGCGAGCTTCTTCCACGGCCGCGAGAACGTGATTCCGCGCATGTTCGCCGCGCTTTTGTATCGCTGGAACATCGCCGAGCACCACGCACCGAAGTTCGTGTATTACCTGCGGCGCCACATCGAGGTCGACGGCGATTCGCACGGGCCGATGGCGCAGCGGATCATCGATCGCGCGACGGCGGACGATCCGGTCCGGCGCGAGCTCGTCGTTCGCGCCGCCATCGAATCGGTCAGTGCGCGGATTGCGCTGTGGGATGGCGTGCGCCAGTCGCTGCTCGAAGCCGAAGCGGCCTGACTTCGGTCGTCGATCGCGCTAGTCGAATCCGTTCGCGAAGATCTCATCCTCGTCTTCGCGGACGATGATCGTCGCGTCCGCGCCGACACTGGCCTGACGCACGATGCGTCCCGAGGGATCGAACTCGACTTCGACATCGACCGCCGTGCGCGCGCCAAGCCCGAAATGGCGCTCGGTCAGCGCCTCGCCGTAGTAGCTCGCGGCGGCCTGGAAGCAATAGATCGCGACCGACTCGTCGCCGATGAGCTGCTGCGTCCCCGGCGCGTAGAGCCGAATCTTCGCGCCGGTTGCGCCGCGGTTGCCCTGATGCCCGACCAGCCGCACGTCGAGCCAGTGCTGCGCCGGATTGTCGTTGCGGTAGATCTTCACCTGATACGGCTCGTCGATGTTCGCGTAGCCCGCGATGTCGAGATCGCCGTCGCCATCGATGTCGCCGAACGTGATGCCGCCGTCGATCGAGCACGGGCAGACGTCGGTGATGTTCCACGCGTCGTTCATGTATTCGAAATGCGCGCCACCCGTGCCGCGCAGCAGCATCAGGTAGTACTTGCCGTTCATCAGGATGTCGGGCATGCCGTCGTTGTCGAAGTCGGCTTTCACCGCGGTGCCCCACGCGGCGTAGGTCAGCGACGACGGCGCGACACCCGAAATCGCGTCGGCTACGACCGTGAAGGCGCCGTGGCCATCGTTCTTGTAGACGACCGGCGGCAATTGCTTGTCCTGGATGCCGATCAGGTCGAGCGAGCCGTCGAGATCGTAGTCGCCGACGCCCTTGACGACGAGCCCGTCGAGCGGAAGGCCCGACGCCGCGGTCTGATCGCTGAACTGCGGCACGCCGCCGGCGACGCCGTCGTTGCGGTAGTAGTACGTGCGCCCGTTCGTGTCGTCGTAGCCGCCGCCGACCATGACGAGGAGGTCAATGTCGCCGTCGTTGTCGAAATCGCCCGGGATGATGTTGGCGTTGTCGTTCGAATCGGTGCCCGGAATCGTGATCGAGTAGCTGTCTTGCGCGAAGCCGCCGATGCCGTCGCCGAAATCGATCTCGATGCCCGGCGGCGCCGCGCGGAGCCAGTCGACGCGGCCGTCGCGGTTGAAATCGGCGAGCACTTGCGTGCGCGCCGTGTTGCCGTCGCGCGTGACGGCGGTCGCGCGGATGTCGAGCGCGCCCGGCGCCGAGAAGTTCTTCCACCACTGCCCGCCGCCGTCGACGTAGGTCATCGTGAGATCGTTCTTGCCGTCCTCGTCGAAGTCGTAGCTCACGTGCAGCTCCGTCGGCGGATAGCTGCCCGGCGCGACGACGAACGCGCCGCTGCCGTCGCCGAGCGCCGCAAGCGCATCGCCGCCACCGTGGCTGCGAGAGAAACAGATCGAGCTTGCCGTCGTCGTCGAGATCGACGAAGTGGATGCCGCTCAGCCACCAGTCCGGATTTGCGGCGTAGTGCGCGTCGACAAGCGCGCTGACGCCCGATGCATCGGTGATGTCGGCGAATTGCGCGAACGCCGACGGCACATGAAGCGCCGACGCGACAGCAAGCACGCAAACCCTGCGGAACATAGGAAGACCCTCGCTTCACGGCGAGAGTTACGCGATTTACGCGGTCGCGATTGCGACGGCCGACACCAACCGGCGGAAACTCTGTGCTGACGCGTGGCGCGTCAGATCGCGAGACCGGCGTCGCCCTCGACGATCTCCTGCCGCAGCTCGGGTCGCTCGCCGGCGCCCAGAGCGCACGCGATGCACGACGCGGTAGACGAGCGGGCCACCGTCCGCCGCGTCGTTGCGCTCGATCGGGCGCGGGATGCAGACGAACTCGGTTTCGAGCTCGTCCGGTGACGCGCGCACGGTGGCGTAGCCGTGTCCGCCGAAGTCGGCGAACGTGAGGTGCGGCGAGACGTCCGGATTGCGCGCCGCGCGTGCGCGGGCTGCGTCGCCGGTTTCCTTCAGCGTCAGTGCGGCCGCACGCCGTGCAGCACGGTCGTGTTGAGCGCGCACTGCATCGAGCCATCCGGCCGGTCGTGGATGTAGAGCGCGCGCAAGGGATGATCCTTCGGGATGATCGTCTCGGAGACCTCGGCAAGCCCTGGTGCGAAATTGAGCCGGTGATGAACTCGACGCCGACGGGGTCGAACGGCTGCGGCGGAAGCGTCTTGCACGGATAACCCGCCCAGAACGAATGCTTGTCGCCGGCGACGATGGCGAGGCCGGTGATGCCGTCGATCGCGCACCATGTCGAAGATCTCGGCGTGCTCGACCGCGAAGCCCGCATTCAGCACGGCATAGCCGTTGCTGGGCCATTGCGCGCGCAGTGGCGGCGGCAGGTTCTGCGGATCGATGCGCCACGTCAGCGTGCCGAACGAATGGCCCCAGATCTTCCACGGCGCTTTCGATTGCGCAGGCGCTCCTTGAACCACGCCATCTGCTCGAGCCCGAGATAGGCCTGCGGCGGCGCATCGGCCTGCGCGTTCGCGACCTCCTTGCCGCCGAAACGAATCGTCGCCGGCGCGTGCCGCCGCCGTATTCGCGGCCGTGGTCGAGGATGTCGTTCGCCGCCTCGTCGGTCATGTACGGCGCGGAGTCCGGCGAGAACGGGCCCGCGTCGGCCGGCGGCGACATGTACGAGCGGTTGTCGGTCAGGATCATCTCGACGTTCTTGCCGAACCGGAACGCGCGATGGATGCGCAGGGCGTGGATGGCGGTCAGATTGTTGGGCTCCTGCCCGACGCCGCGCGCATCGAGCGTCGTCAGCGCCGTGTTGTCGACATGCGGCGCCTCGAAAGCGTCGCCCGCGCCCGGCTTCGTGACGCGCGCCGGCTGGTACTCGTACCAGGCCTGGCTCGCTGCGAGCTTGATGCGCTGCGCGGGACGTGGCGCGTTGTCGAAGAATTGCTGGCTCTGATAGCCGTTCCACGAGAATTCGTGATTGTCCCACACCGGCACGAACGGCCAACGCGCGCGCGCATCCTGCAGATCGGGATCGAGGAGATAGCTGCGATAGGCGGTGCGATAGTCCTCGAGATCGGTCGGGAGGTGGAAGTCGCGCATCTTCTCGCCGTTCGGATAGCGCACGATGTCGCGCAGGCGTCGGCCGCGCTCGTGCCCGTTCGGGCTGTCCTCGGGATACCTGACGATCTCGTAGATGAAGTCGCCGAGATGCAGCACGAAGCCGAATTGCTCTGCGCGCGCGGCGCTGTTCGTCCTCGTAGATCATGCGCCGGTAGGCGTTGCAGCGCGCCGTTCGTGACGTCCTGGCAGCTGACGAACGCGAAGCGCACGGGCCGATCGTCGCTCTCCGCCGGCGCCGTCAGCGTGCGGCCGACGCGGCTCGTATTGCCTGCTTCGTCGACGAAGCGATACCAGTATTCGCGCGCGGGCTCGAGACCGGCGGCGAGAAAGCGACAGGTCCAGTCGGTCGCGGCGCGTCACCTCGACATCGCCGCGCGCGACGATGTGCGCGAAGGCCGCGTCGCGGGCGACCTCGACCATCAGATGATGCGCCGACGTGCCGGCATCCGGCGCGCGGCGCGTCCACAGGATCACGCTGTCCGGCGCCGGATCGCCCGACGCGACGCCCTGCGGATAGAGATCGCGCCGCTCCGTGCGCGCGATGCCCGGCACGTGCTCGCAGCCGTGGCCGAATGCGAGCACGGCGCCGATTGCGGCTGCCTGGGCGAGGAATTGGCGGCGGGTGATCTGATGCTTCTCGCTCATGAAGGCATCCTCGCGAATGGCGGTAGCGGGCCGAGCGTGCGCCGCTGCCGATCCGCGGACATCGGCCAGAAGTGCTAGACGCGCAAAAAAAGCAAACCCCCGCGCGGCGGGACGGCAGTTAGGCAGGTTCGCGATGCGTGGCCCGACCACCTGGATCCGGCAGCGCGCCCATCCAGCCGCGAACCCACGGCCGGCATCGCATTTGCCCTCGCCTTTTCGAACTCTTTACCCGAGTGCACACGAAGCGCGTGTATGCTGAGATCGCAATGACGACATCAGCAAACATTCACGACTGTCCGGCGCACTGACCATGTCTGTCCGCGGCCCAGTCCTCGCCCTGGCGCTCTTCGCGACTTGTGCTCAGGCGCAGGTCTCGCCATCGCTGGATTTGCGATTGCCGCATTCTCCGGATGCGCCGGTTCTGGATAGCCAACGTGATGCGACGCCCGGCGTCTACGTCGCTGACACGGCAACATCGGTGCACGGCACTTTCAGCTCAGGAATCGGCTATTCGAAAGCCTTCGGCACCAGCACGATCAATACAGCGGACCTCGACGTGAACAAGCAATACGACGATGGCAGGACGCTGAACCTCCACATCGATGTCTTGCACAGCACGGGTTTGCCAACTGCCGCGCCGCGCGACTACGTGTCACGTTACAACAACTGATTGCGGGCGATCGAGCGCGCCGGGCGAAGGTACGACGCGAACCACTGAGCCGAACGCTGACGAGTTCGCTTGCTGTCCTTGGTGTTTTCCGCGAACGTGCAGCCTCAAAAACTGTCCATGAGTAGCGTGCGTTCGTATGCCGTCATACGACCGCGATGACGATGCCATTTTCCCGAACAACGCCAACGAAAATCGTGCGAACGATGATGCCGCCATCCGATGCCCTGGTTTTTTTCGGTGCGACCGGCGATCTCGCCTACAAGAAAGTCTTCCCTGCCCTGCAGGCGCTGGTGGCGCGGGACGGCGTGGACGTGCCGATCATCGGCGTCGCCAAGACGGAGATGTCGCGAGAACAGATCGTCCAGCGTGCCCGCGACAGCATCACGCAAGCGGCGAGCGAAGAAGGTTCGTCGTTCGACGAAAAGGCATTTGCACTGCTGGCCGAACGCCTTTGCTACGTGGCAGGCGACTACAAGGACAAGCAGACATACGCGCGGCTGAAAGGCGCGCTCGGCGGCGCAAAGCACCCGCTCTACTACCTTGCGATTCCGCCCGAATTGTTCGAGACGGTGGTTGGGGGACTCAGTCAATCGAACTGCGTCGAAGGCGCGCGCGTCGTGCTCGAGAAGCCGTTCGGGCGCGATCTCGCGTCGGCGCGAGCACTGAACGCGACGCTGCACAAGGTCTTTCCCGAGTCATCGATCTTTCGCATCGACCACTATCTCGGCAAGGAAGCCGTGCTCAACCTGCTCTATTTTCGCTTCTCCAACGCATTTCTGCCGCCGATCTGGAACCGCGAATACATCGACAGCGTGCAGATCACGATGGCCGAGTCGTTCGGTGTTTCCGGGCGCGGCGCTTTCTACGACGGCGTCGGCGCGATCCGCGACGTGCTTCAGAACCATCTGCTGCAGGTCACGGCCCTCCTGGCGATGGAAGCGCCGAGTGCGGCCAAGGTCACGTCGTCGAGCGAGGAGAAAGTGCGCGTGCTGCGCGCCATGCGTCCGATCGATCCGAGCGACATGGTGCGTGGACAGTTCCGCGGCTATCGCGAGACTCAGGGCGTCGCACCGGATTCGGACGTCGAGACGTTCGTCGCGCTGCGCCTGTTCATCGACAACCCGCGCTGGCAGGGCGTTCCGTTCTACATACGCGCAGGAAAGCGCTTGCCGGTCACGGCCACTGAGGTACTTGTCGATTTGAAGGCGCCGCAGCCAGTGTTCGACGAGATCGAACCACCTGAATCCAATTATTTCCGCTTCCGTCTCGGGCCCGAAGTGGTCATTGCCGAAGGCGCGCGCGTCAAAACGCCCGGCGAGGCGATGCGCGGCGAGCGCGTGGAGCTCGTCGCGCGCCATCACTCGACGCGCAGCAAGGCGCCATACCAGCGGCTGCTCGGCGACGCGATGCGCGGCGACAACGCGCTCTTCATCAGCGACGAATGCGTCGAAGCGGCGTGGCGGGTCGTCGACAGCGCACTCCATCACGAGACACCCGTGTTCTCGTATGACGCAGGCACCTGGGGTCCCGAGCGTGCCGATCGCATCATGACCGACGAGCCTTGGCACAACCCATCCGCCGAGGCGGTTGAACCGGGCTGACGCCGAGCATCGATGGACGGCACCAGGCATAAGGAGATCATCGAATGAATCCGACGCGTCAACTGCACGATCTCGGCCAGAGCCTGTGGCTCGACAACATCACGCGCACGCTGCTCGACGACGGCACGCTCCAGCGCTACATAGCCGAGGATTCGATCACGGGCCTGACATCGAATCCGAGCATCTTCGACGCAGCGATCGGCGACGGCGATGCATACGACGATGACATCCGCGCAGCTGCGCGAGGCGGCAAGCCCGGCGAAGCGCTATTCGTGGACCTTGCACTCGCCGATCTGCGTCGCGCGGCCGACCTGTTCCGGCCCGCATTCGAAGAGACCCATCATGTCGACGGCTGGGTGTCGATGGAGGTATCGCCGCTGCTCGCGGCCGATACGAAGGGCTCGATCAAGGCCGCCAGCGACATCCACCTCGCGGCGCGACGCGACAACCTGTTCGTCAAGATTCCGGGCACACCAGAAGGCGTTCCGGCGATCGAGGAGTCGATCTTCAACGGCGTTCCCATCAACGTGACGCTGCTTTTCTCGTGCGAGCAGTATCTTGCGGCCGCGAATGCGTATCTTCGCGGTATCGAGCGGCGCATCGAAGCCGGGCGCCCTCCTCTGGTGCCTTCCGTCGCGTCGCTGTTCGTCAGCCGCTGGGACGTGGCCGCGAACAAGACCCTGCCGAAAGAGCTGCACAATCAGCTCGGCATCGCGGTCGCGAAGCAAACCTATCGCGCCTACCGCGAAATGCTCGCGTCGCCGCGCTGGAAGAAGCTCACGGACGCCGGCGCGACGCCGCAGCGGCTCTTGTGGGCCAGCACGGGAACCAAGGATCCATCGGCGCCGGATACGTTGTACGTCACGGCACTGGCCGCGCCGGACACGATCAATACGATGCCTGACAAGACCCTGCGTGCCTTCGCCGATCACGGCCGCATCGAGGGCACGCTGCCGGACGACGGCGGCGATTGCGAGGCGACGATCGCGCGCATCGAGAAGGCCGGTATCGATACCGATGCGCTCGCCGGGAAACTGCAGAAGGACGGCGCCGACGCGTTCGTCAAATCGTGGAATGAGCTGCTGCAGCGGATTGCCGACAAAGCGCGCGATCTCAACTAAGGACGCCGCATGAACACCTCTTCGTCACTGACCGCAGCGCGCCGATCGCAGGCGCTCCACGAGCGCCCGGATTCGATGCAAGCGTGGCCGAAATGAGCCAGAGGGTCAGCGACCTTGCCGGCAAGCCCGCACCGAAGTCGATTCTGGTCGACGTGCCAAAGCTGCTCGCCGCGTACGCCGATCTTCGGCCCGATCCGGCGGAGCCTTCGCAACGCGTCGCGTTCGGTACTTCGGGCCATCGCGGCAATCCGCTCGAGCAGAGCTTCAACGAGTGGCACATTCTCGCGATCAGCCAGGCGATCTGCGAATACAGGAACAGCCAAGGCATCGACGGGCCGCTATTCGTCGGCGCGGATACGCACGCGGTATCCGAGCCCGCGTTGCGCAGCGCGCTCGAAGTGCTCGCAGCGAACGGCGTCGAGACGATGATCTCCGCGCGCGGCGAGTTCACGCCGACGCCGGCGGTCTCGCACGCGATCCTCGTCCACAACCGCGGCCGCACGCGCGGACTCGCCGACGGCGTCGTCATCACGCCGTCGCACAATCCGCCGGACAACGGCGGCTTCAAATACAACCCGCCGAACGGCGGCCCCGCCGATACGGACATCACGGGCTGGATCCAGAAACGCGCGAACACGCTGCTCGAAAGCAGGCTCCAGGGCGTCAAGCGCATGCCGTACGAACGCAGCGCGCGCGTGCGGCGACCACGCGCGAGCACGACTATCTCGACGCCTACGTTGCCGATCTCGGCAATGTCATCGACTTCGACGTCGTGCGCGGCGCATCGCTGCGGCTCGGCGTCGATCCGCTCGGCGGTGCGGGTGTCCACTACTGGGCGCCGATCGCCGAGCGCTACAAGATCGATCTGACCGTCGTCAGCGAGACCGTCGATCCGCAATTCGGGTTCATGTCGGTCGACTGGGACGGCAAGATCCGCATGGATCCGTCGTCGCCGTATGCGATGCAGCGATTGATCGCGCTGAAGGATCGCTACGACGTCGCGTTCGGTTGCGACACCGATCACGACCGGCACGGCATCGTCACGCGCGGCGGCGGGCTGATGCCGCCGAACGCGTACCTCGCGACGATGATCGATTACCTGTTCCGTCATCGACCGCAATGGAACGACAGGGTCGCGATCGGCAAGACGCTGGTCAGCACGCGCACTGATCGATCGCGTTGCGAAACGGCTCGGCCGTCGGTTGTACGAGGTGCCGGTCGGATTCAAGTGGTTCGCGCAAGGATTGTTCGAAGGCTCCATCGGCTTTGGCGGCGAGGAGAGCGCGGGCGCCTCGTTCCTGCGCCGCGACGGCACCGTATGGACGACCGACAAGGACGGCATCATCGCGGCTTTGATGTCGGCCGAAATCACGGCGCGTTGCGGCAGCAATCCGGCGGAGGTCTATCGCGAAATGACGCGCGAGCTCGGCACGCCGCTCTTCGATCGCGTCGATGCACCGGCGAGCGATGCGCAGAAGGCACGGCTCTCGAAGCTCTCGCCGGATCGCGTCAAGAGCGATCGTCTGGCCGGCGAGCCGATCGAATCCGTCATCGATCGCGCGCCGGGCAACGATGCGCCGATCGGCGGCATCAAGGTGATCGCGAAACACGGCTGGTTCGCCGCGCGGCCGTCGGGCACCGAAGCGATCTACAAGATCTATGCGGAAAGCTTCCAGGACGAAGCGCATCTCGCCAGCATCGTGAAGGAAGCACAGAGCATCGTCGACGCCGCGCTCGCCGGCTGATCGCGATACGCCAAAGGAACACGTCATGGACAACAAGCAGCAACAGCAGCTCGATCAGCTGTGCATCGACACGATCCGTTTTCTTTCGGTCGATATGGTGCAGCGCGCCGACAGCGGTCATCCGGGCCTGCCGCTCGATGCCGCGCCGATGGCGTATGTGCTGTGGACGCGCTATCTCAAGCACAACCCGGCCAATCCAGGCTGGGCCGATCGCGATCGATTCGTGCTTTCCGCGGGCCACGGTTCGGCGCTTCTATACAGCCTGCTGCACCTGACCGGCTACGATCTTTCGCTCGACGAGATCAAACGATTTCGCCAATGGGGCAGCCGCACGCCGGGCCATCCCGAGCGCGGCCACACGCCCGGCGTCGAAGTCACGACCGGGCCGCTCGGACAGGGCCTTGCGAACGCGGTCGGCCTCGCCATCGCCGAGGCGCATCTCGCCGCGCGCTACGCGCGCGAAGGTCACGCGCCGATCGACCATCGAACCTGGTCGATCGTCAGCGACGGCGACCTCATGGAAGGCGTCGCTTCGGAGGCGGCGTCGCTGGCGGGTCATCTCAAACTCGGCAAGCTGATCTGTCTCTACGACGACAATCACGTGACGCTCGCGGCCGGCACGGACATCACGTTCTCCGAAGATTGCGCGAAGCGTTTCGAGGCGTATGGCTGGCAGACGCAGTCGATCGACGACGGCAACGACATCGAGGCGATTGCGACCGCGATCGAAGCGGCGGTCGCCGACACGCAGCGACCCTCGTTGATTCTCGTGCGCACGCACATCGGATTCGGATCGCCGCGGCAGGACAGCTTCAAGGCGCACGGCTCGCCGCTCGGCGAAGAGAATGTCAGGAAAACCAAGGAAAAACTCGGCTGGCCGGTCGAGCCGCCGTTCTATCTTCCGGAAGCCGCAGTTGCGCATTTTCGCAATGCGGTCGATCGCGGTGCCAAGGCCGAGGCCGAGTGGCAAAACCGCTTCGATGCGTACGCGAAAGCGTTCGCCGAGCCGGCCGGCGAATTGCGCACGCGCCTGCGCGGTGAGTTGCCGAAAGGCTGGGACAAGGACATTCCGACGTTTCCAGCCGATGCGAAAGGGCTCTCCACACGTGTCGCCGGCGGCAAGATCATGAATGCGATTGCGCCGAGGGTGCCTGCGTTGTTCGGCGGATCGGCCGATCTCGACCCATCTACGTTTACCGCGCTCAAGGATCTCGGCGATTTCGAAGCCGGCCAGCCTGCGGACGCGGATACCGAAGGTTCCACTGGCGGCGGATGGGACTATGCGGGTCGCAACCTCCACTTCGGCGTGCGCGAGCATGCGATGGGCGCGATCGCGAACGGCATTGCCGCACACGGCGGATTCATTCCGTATGGCGCGACGTTCCTGATCTTTTCGGATTACATGCGTCCGCCGATTCGGCTCGCGGCGCTCTCGCACCTGCATGTCGTGCACGTATTCACACACGACAGCGTCGCCCTCGGCGAGGACGGTCCGACGCATCAGCCGATCGAGCAACTTGCGAATCTGCGCGCGATCCCGAATCTCACGCTGATCCGCCCGGCGGATGCGAACGAAACGGCCGTTGCCTGGCGCGTCGCGCTCGAAATGCGAGAAAAGCCCGTGCTGCTCGCGCTGAGTCGCCAGGACCTGACGACGTTCGACCGCGATCGCTATGCCCCAGCCGACGGACTCCGCCGCGGCGCCTATGTGCTCGAAGACACGAAGGATCGTCCGCCGGCGTTGATATTGATCGCCACAGGTTCGGAAGTCGGCCTGATCGCGAAGGCGGCCGAACGTCTTCGCGCTGACGGTGTCGCGGTGCGATGCGTTTCGATGCCGAGCTGGGACCTGTTCGAGGCTCAACCCAAGGCCTATCGCGACGACGTGCTGCCGCCGGCGGCGAAGAAGCGGCTCGCAGTCGAGCTCGGCGTGTCGCAGGGATGGGAGCGCTACATCGGCGAGTCCGGCGCGATGCTGGGAATCAGCCATTTTGGCGCCTCGGCGCCGGCCGACGTGCTGTTGCGCGAGTTCGGATTCACGGTCGACGATGTCGTGGCTCGCGCGAAGGCGCTGCTGGCAGAGTGAGGCTTTGTATCGAACGAACGCTCAGCTCATTCGATGAGCTTGGCCTCGATCAGTACGTCTGCACCGGCTTCGGGCGCTATCGTCGTCGCCGGGATAGCTGCACCTTCGCGCCAGCGTCGCACAGCCTCGCGCTTCGATTCTCCGCTGACGAGGAATAACGCCGCTCGAGTACGCGAGAGCCGCACGGCGGTCAGCGAAACGCGCTCAGGCGGCGGTTTGGGTGCATCGAAAACCGCGACGACATCTTCGTATCCCTCGACGCGCCGTTCAGTCGCGTGCGGAAACAGGCTCGCGACATGCCCATCCTCGCCAAGCCCGAGCAAAACCAGATCGAACACGCCGACAGCGCGTAGTGTTTCCGCGTAGGCACGCGCGCCCGCTTCGGCACCCAGCTCGGCGGGAATCGCATGACGCTGTGCGTCGGGAATCGCGATCTCGTCGAGCAGCGTCTCCGCGGCCATGACGCTGTTGCGTCCGGCATCGTGCGCGGACACACAGCGCTCGTCGCCGTAGTAGACGTGCCAGCGCGCCCAGTCGGTATCGGCATCGCGAAGGCTTCGATACAGCGCGCGTGGCGTATTGCCTCCGGACAACACGATGACGAAGCGGCCTCGCGCTTTGATCGCTTCGCTCGCCAACGCGATCACGCGCGCGCGTGCATCCGCGACGAGCGCATCGGCGCTCGCGAACGGGTGCCAGCGCACGCCGCGTGTGCTCGTGCGGTTGGATGGATCGTTCATTCCTTCTTGATCGGATGGCCGCCGAATTCGTTGCGCATCGCGGAGAGCAGCTTGTCGGCGAACGAATCGGCGTCGCGCGAGCGCAGGCGTGCGATGAGCGACAGCGCGATGACCGGCGCCGGCACGTCGAGATCGATCGCTTCACTCAGCGTCCAGCGGCCTTCGCCGGAATCGGCCACGTACGGCGCGATGCCGTGCATCGTCGGATTCTTGCCGAGCGCGTCGCTGAGAAGATCGAGCAGCCACGAGCGCACGACGCTGCCTTGCCGCCAGATCTCGCCGATCTGATGCAGGTCGAGCGCGAACTCCTTCTTGTGTTCGAGAATCGAGAATCCCTCGGCATAGGCCTGCATGAGGCCGTATTCGATGCCGTTGTGGACCATCTTCGTGAAGTGTCCCGCGCCAACCGGGCCAACCCGGCCCCAGCCGCGATCCGGCGCCGGTGCGAGCGCTTCGAAGAGCGGTTGCAATGCCTCGACGACGCGCTCGTCGCCGCCGATCATCAGGCTGTAGCCTTCCTTGAGGCCCCAGATGCCGCCGCTCGTGCCGCAGTCGACATAGTGAATGTTCTTCGCGGCGTACGCGGCGGCGCGTCGCAACGTGTCCTTGTAGTTCGAGTTGCCGCCGTCGATGACCGTATCGCCCGCATCGAGCAGCGGCTGCAGCGCATCGACGGTATCGTCGGTGATCTTGCCGGCAGGCACCATCAGCCAGATTGCGCGCGGCGCCGGCAGCGCCTTGACGAGATCCTGCAACGATGCCGCCGAGCGTGCGCCGCCGTCTTCGATCGCCTTGCGCGCATCGGCGTTCGGATCGAAGCCGGTAATCGTGTGCCCGCTGCGCAGCAGGCGTTGCACCATGTTCGCGCCCATGCGGCCGAGTCCTACCATGCCGAGTTCCATTGCGTATCGCTCCTTGCGCGTGTGTTCGCGCGCGTTGCTAGTCCGGTGAGGTCGGTGCGGCACGATCGAGCCAGCCACCGGCGAAGCCCGCGCGACGGAGGCCCTGCACGATCGGCGCCGAGCCGCGCATCAGCTGCCACAGCATACCGCTCCGGTGGTTTTCGACCATCAGCACGACCGGGCCGAGATTGAGTCCGAAACAGTACGGCGAAATCCAGCCGCTCGAATCGCCGATGGGCGCATCGCCGATGAACGTCCGATTGAAGCTCGCCTTGAATCCGTACGGATGCGCGTCGTGGAGCTCCAGCGTGTGCACGAAATGCTGCAGCGTCGGAATCACGATCTCGGGCGCGAACGGCAGCGAGGCGGCCACGGCCCAGGGCGCGATCGTTCCATCGTCGATGCCGTGCGGAGCACCGCGGCCTTCATAATCGAAGAAGTGCCTCAGGACGCCGTCGACTTTCTGCGTTGCTGGGCCCGGGCCGTCGCTCGCAGTCACTCCCCAGCATTCGGCGCCATAACCTTTCAGGCGCAACGGATTTTCGATCGCATAGCGCTGCTGGATCAGCGTCGCGCGGCGCGTGTTCTCGAAGTAGTCGATGCCTTTCGCGCGCATGAAATCGTCCTGGATGCCGCGGAAGTCGATCCAGACGTGCGAGAGCTGATGCGTGAACAGCGGCGCGGAGTAGAGATAGTCGATGTCGTAAGACCGCTTCCACTCGTACGTCGAGGCCCATGCCGCGAATGCGTTCCTGACCGGCGCATGCGTGGGCGAACCGAGCGCGAGGACATAGAGAAGGAGGCCTTCGTCGTAACCCTCCCATTCGAACGGAATGAACCCGGTTTCGGGACGCCAGCCGTGACGCAGCGTGCCGTTGGGCGCCTGTGCCCATCGCCAGTCGACGCGTTCGTACAACCATTGCGCAAGCTCGCGGATGCGCGACTCGTCGGCACCATCGCCGCTGAAGTACGCTGCGGCAGCGAGCATCCCTGCGATCAGAAAAGCAGTATCGACGGTCGAGACTTCGCAGTCCCACGCGCGGCGTCCCGAGCTCCAGTCGAGGAAATGGTAGTAGAAGCCGCGATATCCGCTGGCGTCCGCTGTTTCGCCTTGCGCGCTCTCGGCGAAGAAGCTCAACGCGGCAAGCGTGCGCTGGATCGCCGTGCGGCGATCGATCAGGCCACGTTCGACCGCAACGGCAAAGGACGCAAGGCCAAGACCCGTCGCCGCGATGCTGGCCGGCCAACCCTTCGCGTCCTTGTCTCTGACGAGCCCGTTCGCGGCATTCGTCTGCTGGACGAAATAGGCGAAGGCCTTCTTCTGCAGGTGCTGCAACGGCAGATCGCGTTGCAGCAGTGTCGGAGAAGATGCGCTCATCGAGCGAATCGCGTGCCGCGCGCCAGCGCTTGCTGCTTTGTTTCGAGGCGCCATCGTGTTCGATTCTAAAACGCGAAGAGCGACTCAGGCGTAGGCTGATGTAAAGATCGGTTCATCGCGGTTCGCCGAACGTTCGGGCGACCCGAAATCTCTCACGATGACAACTGATTCGACCGCGGCAGGCTTGTTGGCGCCAGAGGGCGAATGGCCACCCACGAGCGCGGTCTGACGAAGATCAGTTCCGCCTTGCTTGCGCGGGGTCGCACGCGCTGCCAGCGGATGCGCGCCACCCACGGCCGAAAAATCGACATCGTTCTCATGCGTTGCGGCCTTGTCCGTCGTTGACGCTATTAAAGGTCATCGACACCGCGCAAAGGCTTAACGACGCGGGCCGGCGCGGCGGCGGATTCAGCCTCAATTCGCGCGCGGTTGGTCAGCGAGCTCTGCAAGGGTCTAGTACGTAGAGAGAAGGGCCTCGCGCGTGCTTGTCAGCGAGCGAGCCGGACAAGCACGTCGTGCGTCTGTTTCTGCATCGACAGTGCGATGCTCATGCCGGCCTGCTCGACACCGTCGCACTCGATGCCTGCCCGATCCGCTCGCGAGAAGCGGATGCGATACAGGCCTTCGCCGAAGCGTGTATTCGATGGCGAGCGCGTCCCAGCCCTCGGGCAGCGCGGGCTCGATGAGCAGTTGCGTGCCGCGACGCCGCAGGCCCAGCATCGATTCGGAAATCAGCCGATACATCCAGCCCGCCGAGCCCGTGTACCAGGTCCAGCCGCCGCGCCCCGTGTGCGGCGCTACCGCCAGCACGTCAGCCGCGAGGACGTACGGCTCGACCATGTACTTGTCGACGTCGCTGCGTTCGATGGCATGGCGCACGGGATTGATCAGGTTGAACAGCTCCCACGCGCGTTTCGTGCGTCCATCGGCAAAGAACGCCATGACGACCCATACCGCCGCGTGCGTATATTGTCCGCCGTTCTCGCGAACGCCCGGCACGTACCCGCGGATGTAGCCCGGGTCCGGTTCCGCCGTATCGAACGGCGGTGTCAGCAGGCGGATCAGCCGGCCGTTTTCGTCGACGAGCTGACGATCGACCTCGTCGAGCGCGCTTCGCGACGCGGGCCGGATCGCCGGCGCCGGAGAGTTTCGCCCAGCTCTGCGCAATCGCGTCGATACGGCATTCGCTGTTGCGCGATGAGCCAAGCGGTGTGCCGTCGTCGAAGTACGCGCGCAGATACCACTTGCCGTCCCAGCCTTCCTTCTCGAGCGCGGCCTTCAATGCATTGGCGCGACTGCGGCATTGGTTGGCGAACGCATCGTCGCCACGCTGCCGTGCGATCGGCTCGAACTCCAAAAGCACGTCGAAAAAGAAGAATCCGAGCCAGATGCTTTCGCCGCGGCCTTGGCGCCCGACGTTGTTCATGCCGTCGTTCCAGTCGCCGCTGCCCATCAGGGGCAATCCATGCACGCCCGTGCGGAATCCATGTTCGATCGCGCGACGGCAGTGTTCGTAAAGATCGCCTGCCTGCGCCGAGCGCATGGGCATGTCGTAGTAGGACTCCTCGCCTTGGTTGAGCGGACGGCCCTCGAGAAAGCCGATCCGCTCGTCGAGCACGGCGACGTCGCCGGTCGAAGAGACGTAGCGCGACGTCGCCAACGGGAGCCACAGGAAATCGTCCGAGCACTGCGTGCGCACGCCACGTCCCGCCGGCGGATGCCACCAGTGCTGAACATCGCCCTCGACGAATTGCCGCGACGCGCTCAGCACGATCTGCTCGCGCAGCAACGACGCATCCGCGTGGACGAGCGCCATCGCGTCCTGCAGCTGATCGCGAAAGCCGAACGCGCCGCCGGACTGGTAGAACCCGCTGCGCGCCCACAAACGGCAGCTGACGACTTGGTACAGCAGCCAGCCGTTCGCAATGACGTCGAAGGTCGGATCGGGTGACGACACGCTGATCGCGCCGAGCAGCCGCTTCCAGCGCGACTGGATCGCCTCGAACGATGCCCGAGCGGATCCGGCCCGGCGGAAACGCTCGACGATGCGCGAGGCATCCTGGCGATTGCGACCGACGCCGAGGCGGAAAATGAAATCGCGCGATTCGCCATCGGCAAGCTCGACCGGAATCTGGATAGCGCCGCACGGATCCATGGCAGCGCCGAGGCGGCCGCTCAATGACTGGCGCGACATTGCGGCGGGTTTGCGCAGCGAGCCGTTGCGGCCGATGAACTCGGTGCGGTCTCCGCTCAGCGTGCGCATCGAATTGTCGACGTCGAAAAAAGCCACCGAATCCGGGAAATTCAATGCTGTACGCATTGCGCGCGAACAGCGCGCCACTGGCATCGAGCTCGGTGACGACATGCATCGCGGTCTTCTCGCGCAGGTCGCCGAGCACCCATTCGATGTAGCCGGTGACCGAAAGCTTGCGCGCGCGTCCCGAATCGTTGGTGAGGCGCAACATGAAGAACTTGACCGCGGCCTCGGCATCGACGTGCAGCCGCAGATGACTCGTGATGCCACGCCCGATGTGCTCGAAGATGCTGTATCCGAAACCGTGGCGCACGACGTAGCGCCCGCGTCCCGGCGCGGGCGCGGGCGTTGCCGACCAGAACTCGCCCGTTTCCTCATCGCGTATGTAGATGACTTCGCCGGCAGGATCGCAGACCGGGTCGTTGCTCCATGGCGTCAGGCGGTACTCGTGCGCATTGTCGCCCCAGGTGTATCCCGAACCGCTCTCGGACACGACGCAGCCGAAGTGCGGATTCGCGATCACGTTGACCCAGGGCAGCGGCGTCTTCTCGTTTCTGCCGATCGACATCGCGTATTCGCGTCCGTTCGACGCGAAGCCACCGACGCCGTTGACCAACGTGCGCGCCGGCAGCGGAAACGGCGGCGATGCGCGCTCCGGCGGATCGGCCGCGCGCGAGGGGGCAAGCTCCGGGACGACAATTTCGCTACCGATCGCCTTCTGGGCATCGAGCTGCTCGGTCAGCGAGCCTTCCTGATCCGAGAACACGGCGCGCGCGACCGACTGGATCAGGACGCGGTCCTCGTGGTTGATCTGCTCGATCGAACGCACGAAGACACCGCCAGGATGCTCCAGCATCGCAGCGTCCGCGCTGGTGCCGACGATCGCCATGATCTCGTCGTGCAGCGCCTGCCGGTAACCGCCGCGTTCCTCGTTCCAGATGACGAGATCGAAATCGAGTCCCTTCATGCGGCAGTAGACATGCGCGTTGACGAGCTGGCGCGTGAGGTTGAGGTTTTCCGGACCGCTCATCTTGAGCAGCACGATCGGCAGGTCGCCCGAGATCGCATGCGCCCAGAGCCCTGGCTGCGCGAGATGATTGCTGGCGATCGTCGAAGCGACGACCCGCTGTGCGGGGTCGGCATAGAGGATCGCGCTCGCGACACGCGAATACGCCTGCGCGTCGACTTCGCTGATGTTGATCTGGCCGAGCGCGATGCGGTTGTGCGTCCAGGCGATCTCGAGCGCGCGATCGGCGAGGTGCCGGTCGCGATACTTTTCGACCAGCGCGACGCACTGCTCGCGACTCTCGGCGACACCCAGTACGAGATCGGCAACCGCCGACTGATCGGGACCCAGCACGATGCGATGGCGGATTGCGACGACCGGATCGAGAACGGAGCCTTGCGAACCGGAAAGCGGCTCCGGCGAGATGGCGGCCGTCGGGCATGCGGCGTCGTTGCCGCGCCCGATAAAACGCAGACGATCCGTCTCGAACGATGTCTGCGTCGAGCTCGCATCGTGAAGCGCGAACAGGTGCATCATCCAGCGCTGCGGATCCTCGCTCGAGCGGCGGCGCCGCGTGGCAAGGATCGCATCGCGATCGGCGAGCACCTCGGTCTGCACGAACAGGTTGCCGAACGCCGGATGCAGCGAATCGCCGACACCCGACGTCAGGACGACCTCCGCGTAGCTCATGAGATCGATCTTGCGCTCGACACGCCCGCGGTTCGTGATACGGATGCGGCGGAGCTCAATGTCGTCCTCCGGCGAAACGACGATTTGCGAATACGCCTCGATGTCATCGAGCCGGCGGCGGAACTCGACCTGCGATTCGCTGAAAATCGTCTCCGAATAGTCGACGGCCGTCGGCGTCGGCGCCGGCGTGGTCGACCACAGTTTTCCGGTGTCGCCATCGCGCACGTAGCAGAACACACCCCACGGATCGCGCGTCGCGTCCTCGCGCCAGCGCGTGACCGCGATGTCATGCCAGCGGCTGTAGCCGCCGCCGGCATTGCTGACCATCAGGTGATAGCGGCCATTGGTGAGCAGCTGCACGGCCGGCCGCGACGTGTCGGCCCGCGCGAAAACGCGCATTGCGGTCTGCGGCGTGTCCTGCGGCGAGCGGACGTCGACGATCGCCGGATCATTGCCCCAGTTGATCGAGGAGCGCGGAGTGCGCTCCTGCAGCAGCAGCATGGTCGCCTGCATCTCGGCGTCTGCGGCGAAGCGCTTCTGCATCGGCCGGTCGAGCACGGCGTGGAGGATCGCGAGCAGCGTCATGCCGTGGTGATGCGCCATGAACGAACGCACGAGCGCGTGGTTGGCACCGTGCGGCGATGCGCGCAGGCGTGTAGTCGACGGCTTCGTAGAGGCCGCATTTCGTGAGCCAGCCATTTGCAGCCATCGCGCGCAGATTCCTTTCCGCCGCGTCGGGCATCGACGTCAGCGCAAGCGCACTCGCGTACGGCGCAATCACTAGCTCCTGCGCAAGGCCGCGCTGCAAGCCGAGGCCGGGCACGCCGAACGCGCGATACTGGTAGTTCTGCGCCGCGTCCGTCACGTTGTAGCCGGACTCGGAAATACCCCACGGCACGCCCTTGCCGCGCGCGTAGGCGATCTGATGCATGACGGCCGAGCGGCAGGTTTCGTCGAGCAGCGTGCCCGGGAACGAGGGCATGACGAGCTGCGGCATCAGGTATTCGAACATCGAGCCGCTCCAGGACAGCAGCACCTGGCGGCCCGTCGCCGATGTCAGCAGACGGCCCAGCGAAAACCAAGCTTCTTCCGGAATGCTGCCTTGCGCGATCGCAACGAAAATGCCGAGGCGCGCTTCCGAAGCGAGCAGGTCGTAGTAGCCGGCATCGCGCCGATGCTCGCTCACGTTGTAGCCGATCGTGAACAGCGCGCGCGCCTCGTCGTAGAGGAAACTGAAATCGACGCGCGCGAAATCGCCACAGCGCATCGCGAGCGACTCGAGCGCACGGCGCATCGCGTTGGCGTGTTGCGACAGGACCTGATCCGGCGACGCGCACAGTTCGAGCAACGTCGCGTCGTCAAATCGGGCGGGATCGTCAGCGCCGAGGAAGTGATCCGCATCGTCGATTGCTGCACGAACCTGACGTCGGAGCGCCGCCAGCGCATCCCCCTCCGCCGTCGACGAGGGATCGACGGTTGCGTTTTCCAGTACGCCGGCGAGCTCGCGGAGTGCCGTTCCTGGCACAGCCGAACCCTTCGGTTTTTCCGCACGTACCCGTGCGAGCGCGCGTGCGAAAGGAGTCCAGAGCGTCGCCTCTCGCGATTTATCGAGCTCGCTCGCGAGCGCAAGCGTGTCGGCGAGCCCATCGAGCACCGCGCCGCGCACGATCGGTCCACGGATGCGCTCGAGCAACCCCTGCCGCAGCGTGAGCAAATGGGCGATCAGGTTGCCCGAGTCGACCGTCGAAACGTACAGCGGACCGAGTGGCTCCAGCGTTAGCGTGTCGTACCAGTTGTAGAAATGGCCGTGATGGCGCGGCATCCGGTCCAGCGTCTCGAACGTGCGATTCAGCCGTTCGATCAGCTCGCGCAGTGACAGATATCCGAAATCGTGCGCGCCGAGCGTGGACAGGAGATAAAGCCCGATGTTCGTCGGCGACGTGCGATGGGCGACTTTCGCGACCGGATGTTCCTGGTAGTTGTCGGGCGGCAACCAGTGGTCTTCCTCGCCGACGAAGCGCTCGAAGAAGGCCCAGGTCCGTCGCGCGATGCCGCGCAGAAACGCGACCTGCGTCGCCGTCAGCCGCCGCGCGCGTGCTGCTGGCGTGGCGCTGAGATACCAGACGATCGCCGGCGAAATGATCCACGCCACGAGCCACGGGATTGCGTATCCCAGCGCGGCTCGGCCTGCGAGCGCGAACGCGACGACTATTGCGACGACCGGCGCGATCCACATGACGGCGATCGTGTGGCCGAGCCTGCGGCTTTCGCCCTGTGTCGCGCTCGAAACGGTCCATTGCAGCAGGTGACGTTTCGAGATATGCACGCGCCAATAGGTTCGCGCGATCGCGGTCAGGCTGAGCCATGCGTCGAACGGAAGACACGCGACGCCGATCAAGGTCTGTTCAATGCGATGCGCTGCATCGACGAGCAGGCCTTTGAACGACCTGACGCGAAACGCCTTCCTCCTTCGGGCTCGCGAGCGACAGCGCCAGATCGAACACGATCGGCACGATCAGCACCTCGAGCACGAGCGCGGTCCAGAATGCGGGCGAGCGTGTCGCAACCCAGCCGCTGACCAGCAGCGCGATCAGCGCGATGGGCACGACGCTGCGGCGTAGATTGTCGAAGATCTTCCAGCGCGACAACGCCGAAAGCGGATTGCGCGCGCTCGCGCCGTCGCCGATCGGGACCGACGCGGAACAGCCATTGCGCAATCTGCCAGTCGCCGCGGATCCAGCGCAGGCGACGACGCGAATCGGCGAGGTAAGTCTTTGGATATTCCTCGAACAGCTCGACGTTCGTCACCAGCGCCGAGCGCGCGTAGCACCCTTCGAGCAGGTCGTGGCTGAGAATGCGATTGTCCGGAAAGCGCTGCGACAGCACTTGTTCAACGGCGTCGACGTCATAGATGCCCTTGCCGATGAACGAGCCTTCGCCGAACAGATCCTGGTACGTATCGGAAACCGCGCGTGTGTACGGATCGACGCCGACGTCGCCACCGAACAAGCTTGCATAGGGCGTCGTACCGCCGAGCGGCAGCACGCTTCCTATGCGCGGCTGCAGGATCGCGTGGCCGCCGACGACGAGCCCTCGCTCGGCGTCGAAGCGCGGACGGTTCAACGGATGTTCCATCGTTGCAACGAGGTTGCGCGCGGCGTCGCGCGGCAACTGCGAATCGCTGTCGAGCGTGATGACATAACGGACGTCACGCAGCCAGGCAACATCGCCAACCGTCCGCGAAAAGCGCGCGCCCGCGTCGCCGCGAAGCAGCGCGTTCAGATCGGCGAGCTTGCCGCGCTTGCGCTCGACGCCCATCCAGACACGCTCGCGCTCATTCCACAGGCGTGGACGATGCAACAGGAAGAATGCGTTGCCTTCATAGCGTGCATTGAGCTTGCGGATGCCTTCGGCCGCGGCTTCCACGATCGGAGCATCGCTGGCCAACGTTTGCTCGCGTGCGTCTGCGAAGTCGGTCAGCAGGACGAAACCGATATTGGCATCGCGATTGGCCAGATAGCGGATCTCGAGATCGTCGACGAGGCGCAGCGCTCGCTTGACGCTCGTCAGCAGCGTCGGGACCGCGACAAGCGTCTTCGCATGCGCCGGAATGCCGGCACGGAAATCCATTTGTGGCAGCCGCTGCGGCGATATGACCAGTGCCGAGATGCGATTGATCAGCGTCACGGCGAGCTGACTGATCGCCACGACCGAGAAGAACGCGATACTGACCCGCCACCAGACCGTCAGATCGGCCAGATGCGGCAGCACGGGCAACATCAAGACTGCACCGAGCGCGAGGACGGCGAAGAAATACGATGAGAAGCGCACGCGTCCGACGCGCGATGGGTCGGTCAGCGGCGCACGACGTCGCAAGTTGCAACGCTCGCGAAGGTCGGGATAACCCTCGCCAACGAGGTAATAGCCGACATGGTGCGCGATCGAACGCGTATCGGCGGCTGCGGCAAGGCCGCGCGCGGCCGCGGCGATCTCGGGTTCGAAGAGCTCGGCCTTGCGCGCGAGGCGCTCCACGACATGTCGATACATGTCGCGCGTCGCGAAACTGAGATTGGCGTAGGTGCCGGCGGGATCGTCGCGCAGGATGCGCTCGACAACGCTCACCGATTCGACGAAAGCCTTCCAGTCGAGCGCGTCGAGCAGGCGCAGGCTGCCGATGCAATTGCTCACCGAGACCTGGTCTGCCGCCTGCTCGCGCTGCGCGCTCTGCACAAGCTGATCGCTGGTGACGCCCGATTCCGCGAGCCGCTGATCGATCCAGGTCATCGGCAGCGACACGGCATCGCCGAGCGGCTGCAGACGTCGCGAAAGCTCGGATACGAACGAGCTCGACATGGGCGGCGCATCCCGTGCCATGTCGGCGGCGACGAGGATCAGGCCTGTCGGATCGCGACGTACGACGTCGATCATCGCGTCGGCCCATCGCATCGCGACATTGCGATCGACGCGGTCGACGCGCACGCTGAAGGCCACGCGCCGCAGATTCTCGATCAACGCGAGGCGCAGGACGATCGGAATCGCCCACAGCTCGCCGAGCGTCAGCGGGCTCGTTTCCTGGTAGGCAGCGACGAAACGCCGCAGCGAATCCTCGTCGAACCGGCCGTCACCGTGCGAGATGGCCTTGAGCGCGAGGTCGTACACGCGCGGGAGACCGGCCGATGCGCCCTTGGCAAGTACAGGCAGCTGCCAGCTGTACCGACGCGGCAGATGCCGGCGCGCGGTGCGAATCTGCTCGTCGATCAGATAGAGGTTATCGAGCAGCCATTCGCCGGCCGGAGTGACCTTCTGGTGACTCTTGATCGCTTCGGCGAGCACCTGGCAGCAGGCGCGAATGACCTCGGCGTTGTCCGACAGGCGCTGCAAGAGCGGATTCGCGGTGGCTACCGCGGCGCGCAGCTTGTGCTCGGCCGCTAGCTCCCGGCCGCGCTCTTCCATCTGCTCGGCGTTGAGCAGCTCCGCGCGGAGAGGTTCCTCGGCGCCTGCGTATAGCGTCGTTCCAGCCGCGCCACGGCGCGTATGCCACATAGGCATCGAGTTCATGCAATAAACGACCGGTCAGTGCGCACAGGACAGGCTAGCATCGTTCCGGGAGTGCGAAGGCCGCCGCGGCAGCGCTCGCTCAGCACCCGGTCATTTGCTGAGCCCGCCAGCGGCGTGTCGCCGGCGCTCATTCGTCGGCTCTCCGCGTGCCTTCTTCGATCGAAAGCTCATTTTCAAGCTGCTCCGCCCTGCGCTTGATGAGTTCCGAGATCCTTGCGAGAACCGTGATCGCCCTCAGCGTTCCCGCATTCTCACGACCCGTTCGTTCCGCGGATGCGCAGATGAAGACGTCATAGGCAGCGGCTTCGTTCCGGAGGAGATTTCTCCCTGCCTCGTCGCGCACGGCTACGAGCGCGGCTGTTGCGCGTTCGACGCGCGCTTGCGCGTCTTCGATGTCTCGGCGCATGTCCTCGGTGATGTCGAGCGTCGTGAGCCTCCAGCTCCCCGATCCTCGTCGCTCGAACAGTGCACGATCTGGAACATGAGGAGCCGGGAACGACGCGTTCGATGGCTCGTTCTGTTTCTCTATCGCTTTGCGAAACCGTTCGAGATCTTCGGGCGTCAACCCCGACTGCTCAAGATCGCTGTAGAGATTCAACAAGCGTTGCTGGAGATCGAGCCGGGAGCCGTTGCCGCTCATACGCTTGTCCAAATGCACTAGCGCGGCCGCAGGCTGCGGCGTCCGCGATCAGTATGCCGGCGACGTCCCCGCAAATAAAAAGGGTTCGCCGAGAGATCGCCAAGCCCTTGTTTTATTGTGGCTGGGGACCAGGATTCCGAAGCTGGATAAACGGCGTCGGAGTCGACGAGTACGACCCAACGCAGCGCTATGCAACCGTTGGCGTTTCGGTATCGCCGGCTCAAGCAAAGGCGTACCGTGCGGGAGTCGTCGATTCTCGGGCGACGTTTCTAAAGGGGGGCCTTATGAAACGCAGCAGCTTGTTGCTGGCCGTGCTGGTCAGTGCATCGTGTTTGTCTGTTTCGGCGCAAGATCCCAACTACACCGAGGGGACCGTGAGCCAGGTGACCGCGATTCAGGTCACGTCGGGACACCTCGATGAGTACATGACGTACGTCCGCAGCGAATGGAAGCCGTCGCAGGAAGCGCTGAAGAAAGCGGGCATCATCACCGACTACACCGTCTATTCGACGACGCCGCGCACACCGAACGATCCCGACCTGTACCTCATCGTCACCTACGCGAACATGGCGGCGCTCGACAAGCTCGACGAGCGCTCCGATCCCGTGACCGAAAAGGTGACCGGCAACCGCGTCAAGTCGAACAAAGGCGTTTCCGACCGCAATGCGTACCGCAAGATTCTCGGTACGGAAACGATTCGGGAGTTGAAGATCAGATGACCGGGTGCCGGTCAGGCACGCGCCTGACCGGCATTCTTGCGCGAATCACGCTGGCATAACGCGCGCAGGTGTAGGCTCCGTTTCAGCGCCAAGATGCGACGCATCTGCAGCAAGCGCCTCAGCCTCGCGGTTCCCTCCCTAACGCTCTGAGATCGCGCCCCTGGTTCTTCCTCGGGCCTCGGCTTCGGCCGCCTTCGTTCCGCGTCTTGCGGAATGTCATAGGAGATCTATCACCATGAACAACACTTCAGAGATTCGTTCGACCAATCTCGTCGACGCCGCTGCCTCACAGGGCACGCTGAATACATTCGGCCAGACCGTCGCCGCCGCCGGCCTGACGGATTTCTTCAAGGGTTTGGGCCCGTACACCGTTTTCGCGCCGACTGACGCCGCGTTTGCGAAACTGCCGGCCGGAAGGCTTGATGAATGGCTGAAGCCCGAAAACAAGGGTCAGCTGATCTCGATTCTCAAGTATCACGTGTCGCCGGGACGCGTCACGGGTGAAGAGATCGGCAAGCTCAACGAGACCACGACCGTCAACGGCCAGGCCGCGCAAATCAAGAAAGCGGGCGATGCGATCACGATCGACAATGCGAACATCACCACCGCCGATGTCGCAGCGAGCAATGGTGTCATCCACGTCATCGACGACGTGCTCATGCCGACCAAGCACTAACGTTTGTCGCGGGAATGCCGTGGCGAGTGAACCTCGCCACGTTTCATCGCCGCCTCCAGGACGGAACCCATCATGTATACCTTCTCGCTCACGTCGCTGCGCGTACTTGCGCTTATCGACGCTATTCGCAACAGGCGCTGGTCGGGCAACGGTCGGCCAATCCCGGCCACGACCGCTCTTCGCAGCGGAAGCAGTCCGTCGAAGCCATGGGACCGCCACCGCCCGGGGCGCTATCGCAGCACCAAGCTGCGCGCATGAGACTCACGCAGCAAGGCGGCGAGCGCGGATTCAGTGACATCTCGTTCTACAGTCTCGCCGCGTCTGTCGGCGGCGTCTGTATCGACATGGTGAGTGGAGCGGTTCGCTTCGATTGGGACTACGTCCCGCTCGGCGACGTGAATGCGCCGTACGAGTCGAATTGTCGAGGATCCTATGCTCCGCCACCGACATAGGCGGTCAGATGCCGGCGTACCATTGATAGCCCTGGTCTTCCCAGTAGCCGCCCCGCCCGCCGCCGATGTCGTCGAGCTTCGCGACAAGCTCGATGCGCATGACGTATTTCGCCATCTTGTAACCGAGCTGGCGTTCCACGCGTAACCGCAACGGCGCGCCGTTTTCGATCGGCAGGATCGAGTCGTTGAGCTCATAGGCGAGCAGAGTTTGTTCGTGATAAGCATCGTCCATGTCGATGCTTTCGTAATACGGATCGCCGCCCTCTTCCAGCGAATCGGCGCAGTGGAACACGACGTATTTCGCAGTGCTCAACGGTTGTGCATTTTTCAGCAACGCGGAAAGGCGCGCACCTTTCCATTTTCCGATCGCGCTCCAGCCTTCGACGCAATCGTGTCGAGTGATCTGTGTCCTTGCGGGGAGCGCGCGAATCTCATCGAGCGAGAGCGAAAGCGGCGTCGTCACCAGCCCACCCACCTCGAGGCGATAGTCGGTGAACGCCGCGGCGGCGAGTCGCTCGTACTCGGGGTTTGTCGGACGCGACGTACCGTTGCTTCGAAACGAGGGCGAGAGATCCGCTGCCGAAAACTCCTGCGCCATCGAGAGGCGGCTCCGGGTGCCCTTCTTGACCGCGTTGCTCAGCGACTCGGCGATAGCCAGCATGCGGGTGAACCACTGGCTATGAGACAACCGATCGCAGCCCGCAAGCAACAGGCCGCCCAGCACGGAGACCGACCCCAAGAGGAATTGCCGGCGCGACGTTGGACTCATGGCTTTTTCTCCGCCGGCACGTCGTAGCGCCCTGTGATCATCGAACGAAGGTTATTCCATAGACCCGTCGCGATCACTTCGAACACATGCACACCGACGAACGCGAGCAGCAGGAAGGCAATCAGGAAATGGACGGTGCGCGCGGACTGACGTCCGCCGACGATGTCGACCCATCCTGGAAGCAACGAGTTCAGATAGGGCGACATCGCCCACCCCATCAGCACGATGGCAGGTAGGAGTACGAAGATGACGACGACGTAGGTGATCTTCTGCAAGACGTTGTAGTGCTTCGCCGCTTGGCCGCTCGGGTGACGGAATCGCAAATGGTCCATCAGGGAGCGGCCGATCGACCCTCGGTCCGCCTTGTTAGGAACGATGTCACGGCGGAAATGGTGGCTCGCGAACCCATACGCGAAATAGACGATGCCGTTGACGACGAAGATCCACGCGGCGAAGAAATGCCACGAGCGCGCCATCGACAACCAGCGCGGTCCCGGAAGCGTGGCCCACGCGGGAAAAGCGCGCGCTTCGAGCTCTCCGTCCTCGCCTCTTGATGCGCCGAGCAACCCCGTCGTTTCGAATGTGTGGCCGAGCACATTAGTCGTCCCGACGGTGTTGCCACTGCCGTCACTCGCCGCACCGATATCCAGCAGGGGCGGGCGGCCGTTGTAGGACGACCTGCCCCAATTGAGCGTCGGGTGTGCATTGAAGATCTGCAGGCCGCTCATCAAGAGCACGAAAAAAGCGAAGACGTTGATCCAGTGCATGATCCGCACGGGCAACGTGTGCCGATAGTACGGCCGGCGCACCTGTGCGTTCACGACGTCGGTTTGAAGCGGCTCGTTCATTGATAGCGACTTCGCTCAGGTTGATCGAACCGGGTCGACCCGCGCATCGCCGACTGCACGTTTGGCGATCGTGGAGGCCATTGCTGCCGCCAGGAATATTGCCGGCGGCAGCAACCCGCGGACGAGGCTCACATAACCCGGCAACACGACGACAACCACCCAGATCGCGTCGGCCCAACCCGCTACGCAGAGATTGAGCCAGTATCCGCTAACACTGTTGCGCCGGTTGAGCGTGACGGCAACGATCAAAACGAAGAGCGCAATCGTCAGCATATAGGCGGCCAGCTGAAATGTTCGGGCTTGCGCGATGCTCGTTTGCGTAAGACCGAGTTGCATGATGTCCCATGCAACTTTGAGATGGAACACGGCCCATGCGGCATACAAGAGCGCCGCAGCCCGTGCGGTCCAACCGATTGCCCTGCTAGAGAGTTTCATTGTTGACAGCGGAACCTTCGCGGGAGCGAGACGCGTGGGTCTTTGCAATGCTTACCTTACAGAACGGCATACGCGCCGATCCATGACAAGGCCGACGTTCCGCGCTCATCGAGACGTTCAGCGATCGCCCGGACCAGGAGCTTGGGCCGAGGGTGCTCAAAAGAGGCCCTCCATGAAGCTACGGGGGTCGTTATTGCGAGGTGTTTTTCGCTATCGCGTCACGCCACCTCCCTCTACTCTGCATTCGAACCATCGGCTCGTGCTCGCTCGCGCGCAGGCGACGTCGTGGTTGCAGTTCCCGTGCAAGCGCCGCTGGCATCGTTTCGGGCGGCATGCGGATGAACGCGTCAATTACTGTTCGAAGTCGCCTCCAAAGATGGAATCAACGACGAAACCGCGCGGATCAAATGCACCGCGAAAGATGCCGTTGGTCGTTCCCGCCGGCGCGCCCTCGGCAATCCAGTCGTAGATGATCGCTTGCTGGTAAGGCGTGAGCGTCGTCATCCCATCTGGGTATCCCTGGTAGGGCATGCGCGCGCCGACGCCCGGCGTGTTGCAATTCACCTTCTGGAACAAGAGGCTTAGGTCAGGACGATTCGGGACCACGTAAATCAGGCTCGGGTCCTCGGCGCTGACGACGTTGATCAGGTTTACATAAGGCGAAGGCGACTCGCTCGGATCGAGATCCAGATTCCCGGCGGGTATCTGCGTGTGCATGGCGCTGGTGTGGCAGTCGGCGCAGCCGTTGCCCTGACCATTGAAGTCGATGAACATGCCTTCGATCGCCGCCCCGAACTGGATGCCACTGTAGACAGGCGGGATACTATCGATGGGCGTGCATCCCGAAGGCGGAACAGCGGCCGAAACATCCGTCGCCGCAATCGCGAGGATGGCGACCCATGCAGCCACCGGCCATTCGCGCCTTCGCGAGTCCGGCACTTTCCAATCGACCAACCTGGAAGGCCGTCGGCGCTGCTTCATAGAAACGATAGCGGTCCGCCGAAATTGGGCAGATTCGGGAAGATCGTATCGAGATTGCTGCTGCTCACGCCAAACCACTGCGCGATCGTTGCGGCGTATTGCTCGACGCCGATGCCTGGAATGAGCTGGCCTCGGGAGAACGCATTCGGGTTGGGATTTGCGGCGCTGCCATACGCCTGATTCGGAAATCCGCTGATGCCGACGCCGTTGTTTCCGTCGCTGTACAAGCGTCCACCGGCGACGCCGCCGCCGAGTGCCCACTGCACGCCGCCCCAGCCATGGTCCGAGCCGGATCCGTTCGATTGCAGCGTACGCGCGAACTCCGAAGCGGTGAAGGCGACGACGTCGTTCTGTCGGCCCTGCGCGGTCATTTCGGTCCAGAACGCCGCTACCGCCTGATCGACCTGCGTCAACAAGCCGGCGTGATCCGACGTGCTGTTCACGTTGGTCGACATCAGTCCCGAATGCAGGTCAAAACCACCGAGCCGCACGTAGTAGATCTGTCGCGATGCATAGCTCAACGCTTGCGAGAGCTTGATCATTTCCGCGACGACCGCGAGCTGGTTGCCGAGCGTCGTGTTGGGGAACGTCGCGGTGAGTGCGTAGTCGCCCGTGCCCAGATTGGGATCGAGCATCGCGAACAGCTCGCGGCCTCGGCCGAAGATGTTGGATTCTTCCTGCGCAAAATCGTTGGCGTAGGTGTCAGCGAGCAAGTCGTTGAGCGCGGTGTCGCGCACGTTGCTGTTGCCCGTGCAGGTCGGGTTGCAGACGCCGCTCAGCGTCTTCAGTCCGCCGGAGGAAAGCTGATAAGGATTGGTGACGACATTGCCCACCTCGAAGCGGTTGGCTCCCGAAATCGAGATGCACAACGACAGTTGCGGGCCGCTGCCGATCGGTGTGCCGTTGGCACCCTGCGACTGCACATCGTCGCCGCACAGGCCGCCCCAGCCGAGCACCGACTTCCGGCTCGTGTTGGCCTGATGCCAGAGGTTTTCCTGATCGGCGTGCGAATAGAGCTGCGGCGGACGATTCGTCGAAGTCGAGTAGCCGGACATATCGATCGGCCTGACCAGCGTGCCAGCGTTGAGCACGAGCGCCAGCTGGTTGGCTCGGTACAGATCTGCCATCGACACCAGACTCGGATGCAGGAAGTACTGGTTCGTGGACGGATTCGCATCGGCATTGTCGGTCACGATCTGCGGATCGCCGTCGGCGGGATTGGCAAGGCCGAGGCCGCCCGGATTCGAACCGCTGAAGACGCCGTTGCGCGCGGCGGAATAGACATCGAATCGCGGCTGGTCGTGAGGAACGATGAGATTCCAGGAATCGTTGCCCCCGGCAAGATAGATGCAGACCATGGCCTTGTAGCCCGTTAGCGAGCGCGTACCGGCCAATGCGGTTCCCATCATGCGTAGTTGCGGAAGCAGCGCGCCCGCGCCGCCGCTGCAGGCAGCGCAAGCGACAGCGCGAAGGAAATCCCGACGTGAAGGACGAGAAAAGTTCATGAGCGATCCTCAGCGTTGTACCGAGTATTCAGGCGAAAGCATCGTCAGATAGACGGCCGACCAGGCCAACTCGGCGGGCTGCGTGCTGGTGCTGAAACCGTTGAGCATCGTCGTCAGATGCGCATTCATCGACGCCGACATGGTTCCGTAGAGCATCCTGTCGTTGATCGTACCGACGATCGTGGCGACGTCCGGCGCGAGCGGCGGTTCCAGCGCGCTCAAGTCGATCAACGGGCGATCGCTCGGCGGGTTGTTCATGCCGAGATATCCGCCCTGGGTGAACTTGTAATACGTGTTGGCGGTGGAATACGTGCTCGACTCGTTGGTGATCTGCAACTCCGGCGAGAACAGATCGTTGTCCGCGAACGTGCCCGGCTGCTGATAGTCCGGCGCGTAGAAATTGAACACGGTCGGCGATTCGAGCGCGTTCTGGCCGAAATTGGTCAAGAATCCCTGCCCGGCCATCATCGCGACTTCGCCGTAGACATCGGGCGGCGCCGCGTGCGCGTCAAATGCACGCCAGAGCGCGGTCAGTCTCAGGATCGGTTCGCGCAGCTTGCCGTAGGAATCGCCAGCGGCAAGTGTCGGTGGCGTACGCGCTTCCGCGTCGGTAAGGATCGCCTTGATGACGTCACCCAGGTCATTGCCCGGCGTGTCGAATACCGTCGCGATGCGCGCGACATATTCAGGGGACGGATTGCTCGTCACGAACCGCTGGATCAATTGCCGTGAAATGAACGGCGCCACGTTCGGATGGACGGAAATGATCGCGAGCTCATCGAGTACGTCCTCGCCGCACGTCTGCCCCGGCGGAATCGTCGCGCCGCCCAGCACAGTCTTCGGCGTACCGAGCGTGTTGTCGTCTCCGGTGAGGTCGTGCTTCATGTTCGAACTGTCATACGGAAACAACTCGGTGCCCCAGCACGCCATCGGGCTGTAGGCACCGAGGAAGCTCAGATTGCCGCCGTAAAAGTTCGGTGGGCTGACCGGTGCGTCGGAGTACGTAAAGCCGGTGAACACCTTCGCCGTGTGAGAGATCGTCGACTGATCGTAGGTCGGAATGACATTGCCCATGTTGTCGAGCATCGGCGTGCCGTCGACGTTCAACAGGATCAAGCCGACCGAGAACAGCTGCATGACCTCACGCGCGTAGTTTTCGTCCGGGCTGGTACACGTCTGATTCGGAGGCGCGCCGCTGCAGGTCGGTTTGACGTTGTGGAATGCGTTGAGGTACTTGCCCATGCTCGGGCTGTACGTCACGTCGTGCAGCAACGTGGAATACGCCGAGAACGCATCCGCGGCCAGCACGTCCTGATAGTGCGCGAGCGGTACGACGTCGCCGCTGATCGCGCTGCTGCGATCGGACACCACGAAGATCTGGCTCAACGCAAACGCCATGCGCTGGCGCAACTGGTCCGGCGCGTACGCGGCCTGCCAGTAGAATCGATTGAGTCGTTGCGTATTGCCGACACTTTGTCCACCGGCCGTGCGCGCGTCGACGACGGCTTCCACCGTGGGTTCGCTGAGCGTCACGGACGCCGCGATCTGTTCCTCGAGCCACTCGTCGACACCCTGGGCCATCAGGTAATCGACGTCCCGGACCGAAGGTCCGAATGTGGCCTGGGTCAGGAAGCGGCTTGCTTCGCCAAGGCTCGCCGGCGCATCGGGAGGAAAGTCGAAGGTGCCCTTGAACATCTTGTCGTGCGTCGACGCGTGGGCCAAGGAAGCCAACGTAGCCAACGAGACCGCGGTCGCCCATGTCTTAACTTTCACGTGATGCCCCCGGCGCAATGCGATCGGATCGCCTGTCGTTACGATACATTTTGAAGAGCGGTCGTTTCGGACCTTCATCACAGCGGCGGCTTGGCCAGTTGTCGAGCGTCGCCGTATCAGCACCACCCGTCCGGGTTGGTCGCCGATTCCGCGGGCGAACGAATGATCGTCGCGTGGACTAGCCGAGGGAGCGATGTCCAAACTGGACAGCACTACGACTGGCGCGGCTATCGCCGCATGCGCCTGATTCGTACGCGTCTGCGATTGCCACCAAGCGGCCGCACTCATTGAGGCCAGGCGCGAGCTCGACGAACTCGAGCGCGCGCTCAAGCTGCAGCGAATCAAGCCGGGGGAGCAGTCGACGACCCAGCAGCGGGGCGAGGGATGAGCCGTGCGCTACGTATTTGCAGCTCTACGAAACCGAGATCGGCAAGGGGACCTTGCCGCGGCGCGCCCTGGTTCGAACGGTACTCCGAGTGCAAGCAGACGGCCCGAAAGGCGGCAGCCGGCGCCCCGGCGATCCGAATGGCGAGGGCCACGGTAGCGGGATCCGGACTGTCCCCATATGTGTCCCCGCCAAATAATAAGGGCCTAGCATTTTTGCTAAGCCCTTTTTTTATGGCGGGACTAGGATTCGAACTAGTCGGCCAAGCACATGATCGACAGCGGATTAGTTCCCATTGCTTTGTCTCTTGCCCCTGCTAATACCCCACAGGCGCACGTCAACCAGCGCAGGCGCCTTCGAACCGATTCGCAAAGATCACGTCATCGCTCACCGTGAGCGATCGCGCTGGCCGGGTCCGCGTTGTTGCCCATGTCCGTCTGCAACGCGCCTGCCGGGATCGTATTGGTGTAAGTACCGCTCATCGCGCTCACCACGCAGACCGTGACCGTGCATGCGCCTTGCGCGGGAATTTCCGCGCCCAAGCCCAGTGCGAAAACGCCGAATCCCGTAATCGCGCTGACGTTTCCGTTGGGGCACGTGGTCGATCCGGCCCCGCCACCGATCGAGACCGATGATGGAAGCACATCATCGAGCTCCCCGGTGAGCACGGCGACGGCGGCATTCGGATTCGTCAACGTGATCGTGACCAGGCTGGAGTGGCCGGGCGCGACCGTCATCGGATCGAACGCCTTCGACACGGATGGTCCCGCGCCGCGCGCCGCATGCGAGTGTCGACCGTCTCCGACCAAGTGCGGGCGCCACGGACAACGCCAGCGATGCGCCGAGAACCATGGCAATGGATCCACGCTGACTTCCGAACTTTGCTATTGCCATGATGGCGGCTCTTGGCTGTGAAAGGCAGAGAACATTGAGCATCGCGGGCGCGACGGGTTCAGAGATCGAATCCGTTCGCGAAGATCGTGTCGCCGCCACAGGCGTAAGGACTCGCGATTGCGCTCGCGCTGATCGAATAGCTGCCACCGGAAAGGCTCGATCGGCCCTCCGTCACTACTGCGCTCAGATCGAGGCCGCCGCCGGTTTGCGGCATCTGCCGCGAAACGACGTGTGCGTCGATCTGAAACCTCGGGGCCTCTGCGTACGCACTCGCAATACTCGCGACACACGTACTCATCGCGCACAACGCGAGGATTGCTGCGCGAATCCTTTGTCGGTTGGCTCGCTGGCTCGCGGTGCTCATGTCAGTGGCCTCGCGCCGCTTCGAGCTTCTCGACACGCGCCATCAAGCGTTCGACCGTCGCCTGCAGTGCGGCGTTCTTCTCCGCAAGCTCCTGCACCGCGGCGATTGCGACGATCTGCGCCGGATAAGTGTCGACCTGCAGGATCTCGTTGTCCGGCGTCTTCGGTGCGCCTTCGAGATATTCCCCGGAGCCCTTGACGGCATCCGGGAAAACCTCCGCGAACTCCTGCGCGATGACGTTGTAGTAGCGCTGATCGTCGATGCCGGCGTGATCCGCGCGATAAGCATCCGTGTAGCGGAACGTCACCGGACGCAACTTCGCCAGCGTGTCCAGCGCGTTCGCGATGGGAGCGATGTCCTGCTTGATGCGGCACATCGGAATTGGCCTTCCATCCGCCCGCAGTCGACTTGCTCGCCGTGCCCTGGATGCTGAGCGATTTCGCGTCGAGCGCGCCATCGATACCGACCGGGTTGTTGACGTGGACGCCGTTGTCGCCGTAGATGTTGAGAATGCCCGTGTCATTGGCGAGGTAAATGCGCCCGTAGAAGCCCGACACGGTCGTGAAGGCGAGGTCGCTGTCCGCGTCGGCGCCGGCGCCCTGACGGGCCGCGATGATGACGTCGTCCGACCCGAAGTGGAGCGAGTTCGTGTTGAGGCCCACGCCTCCGCCCGCACGCACGATGAATTGCTGCGGCGTCGTCGTGGTGAAATCGCCGGCCGTATCGTCGCCGAAAACGAAACTGCCGCTGTCGCCCGCCGCGACGACGGCGGAATAGCCGGCTGCGACGCTGTCCGATGCTTCGGCGTAGCCGAAATTCAGCGACACGGAGCGATTCGCCGATGCGTGGCCTGCGCCGGCGGTGAAGGAATTGCCGCCATTGCCGGGGATCGGATGGAACATGCCCGCGACCGCACCGTTCGTCTCGAATACGAGATCGGCTTCATTCGAGAATCCGAGCACGCTCGGCGAGCCGACGGCCGCGACGTTGCCGCTGAGCAGCCAGGACGAATCGCACGTGCCATTCGGCTCGACGCGCGAACGTCCCGAAAGCGCGGCGAAATCGCTGGATCCCGCTGGTCGCACCGAGACACCGATCCAGCCGCCATTCTGCGCACTGTTGTCCGAAATCGAGCGGCGTGCTGAAGCTGCCCGTCATGCACGTCGACGCCGAACACGGTGACGAGCGGGAACAGCGGAACCGCACTGTGCTCGTCGCCGTAGAGTCCGATCTGCAGATCGTAGTGGCCGTTCGCGGGCTGGCCGCCGTCGTTCAAGTCGACCCTGATACGTGAAGGACTCGGCGTGTGTCGCCATGCTCCCGATGGCGAGCAGCAGCGCGGCGGTCATGACGGTGGAACGCATTGCGATGTGCATATCGAAACTCCCTCTCGCCGGATGGAATTCTTCGGAAACGTGGGACGCCGCCGCGTCGATGCTGACTTATTCGGAACGGGCTCTGAGTCCCGGTCCATCACCGAGCTTTCCATTCGATCCGGCGGCGTCTGACAGTACAAACAGGAAACCGGTCCGAATCCGGCCATGCGCACCGCGCTGCGCTTTCACCTGTGCAGCGCCGAGCGTGCCGCCTCCGGCGTCCAAGTTGGGCGATCGGTCGAGCGTGTACAATTTCGGCTATGAACGAGCCCGATGTGCCGCCTCGCGCCCCCTTCTTCCGGGCAGTGGGACGTCGCGCTTCCGCCCGAAGTGCGCGCGTTAGCGGACCATCTGACGCCATTGTTCTACGACGATCTGAAGCGGCTTGCCCGCCGGGAACGCCATCGCGTCGGCGCCGGCAACACGTTGCAGACGACCGCGCTGGTCAACGAGGCCTATCTGAAACTGCGCGGCACGCAAGGCTGGAACACCGATGAGCACTTTCTGCGCGCCGCCGCGCTCGCCATGCGCCATGCACTAGTCGGTCATGCCGTGGCGCGGCTTGCTGGCAAGCGTGGCGGCGGCATCGATGACTTGCCGATCAGTGCGGCTTTGGATGTCGCCATTGATGACGATTCGACGATGCTGGCGCTGAACGAGGCGCTGGGTCGCCTCGCGCGCGATTCCCTGCGCCTGGCGCAGGTCGTTGAATGCCGTTACTTCGGCGGTTACGACGACGTAGAGACAGCGTGTGCGCTCGGCATTTCCGAGAGAACGGTGCGCCGCGATTGGATGCTCGCGCGCGCGTGGCTCCATCGGGAGCTCGCAAGGAGCACATAGGCACCGCGGCCCCAGTACGCCGCAACCATCCGCATGGGCAATGCCAACGTCGCGGTATCAGCCCGCATCGAGCTCGCGGCGTGCCTTCTCCAGCGCCCTTCGTTGCACACGCACATCGCGACTGGACACCGCTACGGCATCATCGCTGCGCTCGAGCACTGCGCGCGCATCGTCCTGGCGACCCAACTGCAGCAGGCAATGCGCAAGCGTCACATCGGCGTCGACCGCTCTGCGATCGTCCGCGCCGAATTCCTTGACGAATCGTTCTCTCGACTCCGCGAGAGGTTGTTCGGCCTCCGCGAAACGGTGTTCGGCGGACAGCGACTTGCCAAGACCCAGGCGCGCGGCCTCCGCGTAGATGTGATGGCCATCGCCGATCTGGGCGAAGGTATCGAGCGCCTCACGAAAACCCGCTTCCGCTGCATTCGGATCGCCCGCGGCGAGGCGCGCACTCGCGAGGGCGATCGTGCTGACCGCCGTGTGCGTGTGCAAGGGACCGAGCGCCTTCAGATAAATCGCCTGCGCGCGCAACAGATCTTCGATCGCCTCCTGATGCCGGCCTGCTGCGGTCAGGGTCTGACCCGAGACTGGTCAATGTCGTTGCGACGTAACTGTGATCCGCGCCGTAGCTTCGTTCGTAGATGCGCGAGCGCCTCCTCGAAAACCGGGATCGCCGCCTCGGTGTCTTCGCTCTGGCGCAATGCAGAGCCGAGCTGGTGCAGCGCGTCGCCCAATCGTGGGTGCTGATCCCCCCAGAACTGCCGAATCGACGCCACGTTTTCGCGCAGCAACGGAATCGCTTCGTCGAAGCGTCCGAGCGACGTCAGGACTTTCCCCAGCGTATCGCGCGCGTCGACCAACGTGTTGAAGGTTTCAGGCGCCTGTGGATTGATCCCGGCAAGGGCATCGCGCAACGGCTGCTCGGCTTCGGCGATATGCCCTGCGTCGAACGTGTACAAGCCGCGTTCCGCCAGCGCGCGAGCGAGTTCGGCGCCCGACGTCGCGGATTGCTCGAGCAAGTCGATGGCCTGCTGGGCCCACGCGATGGCTTTCTGGTCGTTGTCGCGGTGAGACTTCGAGCGATCCGAGCTCGAGAAAGATGCGCGCACGCAAGGATCGTGTCTCGCATGCGCGGCGTCGTGTGGCTCAGCGCATCGTCGAGCAGCCTGGCGGCATCGTCGAAGTGCTCTGCGTTGACTTCGGCGCTGCCCATGTCGAGTTCAGCTTCGATGAGACGCGGATCGTCCGCGCCGTACGCGTGCTTCGCGCGATCGAGACGTTTGGCGAGCAGCTCGGCGCTGCGCTGGTCTTCGCCCAACGAGCCGTACAGATTCCCGCTGACACCGAGCAGCTCAATCTGCGTGTCGAGATCGTCGCCGAAGCCGGATTCGACGCGACGCGCGCCGAGGTCGACCAGGTCCCGCGCGCTCATCGCCCTGCCGTTGCCCGCCGCGGGATCGTTCTGATGAAAAAGATCCACGATGAAGTAGCGCACTGCATCGGCGCGACGCAGGGCCTGCTCGGTGCGCATGCGCGCGTTTTCGGCATAAATGGCCGCTGCGCCCATCGCGACGACGAGCGAGAGCATCGCGGCGATTGGCAGCCAGTGTCTGCGCACGAAGCGACGGGCGACATAAGCGTGGGCGCCGCTGCGGGCGAGCACCGGCTCGTGCCTGAGATGTCGTTCGATATCGTCCTTGAGCGCGTCGACGGTCTCGTAACGCGCGCTTGCTTCCTTGCGCAGACACTTGGCGGCAATCGCATCGAGGTCGCCGGCGATCTGACGCGGCGGCAACGGCGCATCGGCATTCGTCTTCGCGATACGGCTTGCCGGCGGTGCGTCGCGATCCAGCAGGAGTTTCAGCGCCCGGCCGGAAGGCAAGCCGCGAGTCGGCAGCGGTCGCTCGCCGGTAAGCAGCTCAAATAGCAGGACGCCGAGGGCGTACACGTCCGTCGCGGTCGTCACGGGCTCGCCGCTGAGCTGCTCGGGCGCCGCATAGTCAGGCGTGAACGGCGCGACCGTGTTCGAGCCATCGCCAGGCATGGCGGCGGCATCGAGTAGTTTCGCGATGCCGAAATCCAGCAGCTTGACGGTGCCTTTCGCGTCGACCAGTACGTTGTCCGGTTTCAGGTCGCGGTGAATGACGAGATTGCGGTGGGCGAACGCCACGGCGTCGCAAACTTCCATGAAGAGTCGTCAAGCGCTCATGTAATGAGGCGCGACGCTCAATGCAGTATTCGGAGAGCGAACGCCCTTCGACGTACTCGACGACGGTATAAGGACGCCCGTCCGCCGCCACGCCGCCGTCGAGAATGCGCGCGATGCCCCGATGTTCGAGGCGCGCCAGAATCTGCCGCTCGGCATGGAACCGCGGCATTTCGCCACCCGATTCCCGACGCAGCAGTTTGAGCGCTACTCGTTGTTCGAAAGCGCCATCGGCGCGGTGGGCCAGGTAGACCTCGCCCATGCCGCCGCGTCCGATCATCTTCTCGATGCGCCACGGACCGACGCTCGTGCCTGCGGCGAGCGAGGGCTGTAGGGCAACGCTTTCGGCAAAGCGGGGCGCCTCGTCGAGAATGCCCCCGCTCTCGTGCGCGCGCAGGAGCTCGACGAGCTCGGAGTGCAGGCCGGATTCGCCTCGGCACTCCCGCGCGACATAGGCGGCACGCGAGGCCGCATCGAGCGTCAGCGCCTCGGCAAATAAGCGTTCGAGTCTGTCCCAGTATTCGCGTTGCACGGCTCTGCCAGGTGCTCCGGGATGAGCCATTGTGCACCGGAATGAGGACGGATCTCGGCCAGCCCCGACTGCATGTCATGGAAGGCAGCGCGAGGCCCGCGAAGCTGGCGTTAACCCGTCGCTAATTCGGTTTCCGCACTGAGCGAACGCACACCTGCGGTCACGCACGTGAGCTTCATGTGCACGCCGTTGACGGACACGGCCTGAAGTCTAAAGGCGCCGATTGATACTGCCCGGCAGGCCGTCTACGCCTCTGGATCGAAGCCGTTGCAGAATATAGTGTCTGCGGCGGAACAAACTGAAATCTGATCCTGAATCTCGTACGCGCCGACGTCCATCGTTCCCCACGCGTTCGGTATGTCGAGAAGATCCACGCCGCGCGGATTGCCATCCAGATCGACGCCGCTGAGTGCGGGCGCCATGTCCACACCGGGCGATGTGCGCGCGAGATGGTAATCCCCGCTCGCGGCGCCGACGAAGTCGGGTGTGCCTTCCACGATCCCGAAGCCGCCATTGAGTGATGCGGCGCTGTTCGTAAGCACGAACTCCGCGGTGAGTTCGTCGGGCGTGCCGGAAAAGTCGACGACTTCGTGATCGGGCTGATAAACGATCGAATTGGTCACTTCAACGAAATTGACATCGGCGCCAATGACCGCCATCACGGCACCGCCGCTCATTTGGTTGTCCGCGACGGTGCACGTATCCAGAATGATCTGCGTGCCGGTGCCGGCGAAGTCGCCATTGATCAGGTGATCGCCGACGATATTGTTGGTCAACAGGCAATCGTGGAGGTGCACGTAGTTGCGGCCGATTACGTTGAGTGCATAGGCATAGAACTCGATCAGATTGCCGCCGTGACTGTTGTTGCGCTGCGCGACGAAGCGGTTCGCGGAAAACGCGGCATCGAGCCAGACCCGAACGGTCGAGCCATCGGTTGGTGTGTTGTCGTCGACCTCGGTGATGTTGTCGTTCATCTCGTTGCACGCCGTACCGGGCTGGCAGGCCACTGCATCGGGCGGCTCCGTACAACCCTCGGGCGTATTGAGATAAGCCACCCCGCCGAGGTAGGCGTCGTGATACATGTATATGGCCGACCCGTCGCTGGCGATGTTCGCATCCAACGCGAAATCGTTCATGCAAAGCATCGCGTCGTTCTGGTTGTCGGCATACGGCTGAAGGTAGATGCCGCCACCCGACGTCGCATGGTTGCCATACACCGAGACCGGACTGTTCGGATCGGTCGTGTAGACATAGACCGTGGCAGGGCCATTCTCCGTTGCGATCGCGGCGATACCGCCGCCGTTCGGTGCCGCGTTGAGCGCGAGCACCGAGCTGAAGTTCGCGACCGCGGGTCCGAGCACTTCGATGCCACCGCCGAAGCCACCGTTGTCATCCTGACCGAGCGCCGCGTTTTGCGAGATGTAATTGTCGTACTGGCTCGGTGTATGCGTCGCAGTGAGCGTAGTCGGTCCTTCGATGCGGATGCCTCCGCCTGACACCAGCGCCGTGTTTGCAGACACCGTGGTTGCCGTCAGCGTCACTGTGGTGGGTCCTGTCGGGCTCACGTCGATGCCGCCGCCGTAGCCGGCCTGGTTGGCGAACACCCAATCGATGTTGAGCGCCAGCGAGCCCTGACCGCCGAAGTAGATGCCGCCGCCGCTGTGGCTCGCGTCCATCACCGCGCCGGTGAGAATCAGGTTGCCGAGATAGACGTGGCTGGTGCCCTCGATCTCGAATACGCTGTGCCCGGATGTACCGCCGATCGTGGTCTGGTCGAACTCCGGATCGAAGTCACCGCACTCCGTGAACCCGCCTTCGATGTCAACGTCCTGGTCGGTGACGACGAGATGCTGATCCTCGTAGATCCGGTTTGATGCGATCCAGACGTAGTCCTCGCCAGGATTCGCCGCAGCCGCGTCGATCGCGTCCTGGATAAAGGCGAAGTTGCATGCAGCATCGCCGCCAACGGTGTAGATGCTGTAGGCCGACGCCAGAGGCGATGCAACGAGGCCTGAGACTACGATCAGCGCCATCGCGCCGCGATAAGCCGCTGTCATCGACATGATCTCCCCTCCGCTTCGGTAAAGAAAGAACGACATTTCGCAACAAATCAAGACACGCGGCGCGATGGTCATATGCGAGGTTCCGCCGCATGAACTGCCACGAGCGCTTCGACTGCGTCATAACGGCATGGATGCAGCGTGGGTGCCGTTACTACCCCGAGGCTCTCCCCACGCTTACGCCACTATCGTGCGGACCGTCGTTCTGCGGCGATGGCGTTGATAGCCGCGCTACTCGCTCTCGTTCGGAATAGGAGGTTGCCTCGATTCGACACAGTGCCGAGGTTCGAACCCCTGCAGGGTCACTTCTACCGCGCAGACCACTCGCTCGAAATCCCCTGCCCGACTCGTGAATGACGCGATTGGCTTGGACGGGCGCGGACGCCCGTCCATCGCTAAAGCACTACAGAACGTCGAAGCCATTGCAGAATATTGTGTCGTCCGCAGTGCAGGCGTCTGGCGGAGCCCCTGCCTGAACCTCATATGCGCCTAGATCCAGGGGCCCGTCACCATTCGGCACGCCGCTTAGATCGACCGTGCGCGGATTGCCGTCGAGGTCGACACCGTCGATTGCCGGAGCGAAATCGACTCCGAGCGAACCCGCGGTTAAGTGGTAGTTGAGGCTCCCGGCGTCAACGAATGACGGCGCGCCCTGAATGATCCCAATGTCACCATTGAAATAGGTGACGTCGTTCGCCAGAACATATCGCGTAGTCAGATCTCCCAGAACTCCAGAAAAGAACAGCGGCCGTCGCACGGGGTCATAAACGATCGAGTTTGTGAGCTCGAGGAAGTTTTCGTCGGCGGAGATGACAGGAATCGTGGGATCACTGCTGAACGTATTACCCGCGACCGTGCAGGTATCAACGATGATCTGGCTTCCTGCGGCGCTGCCGAAGCCCTGGACCAAGCTACCGCCAACAGCATTATCGGCGAGCAGGCAGTTGTGCAGGTGCACGTAGTCGCCGCTGCTGCTGTGCGTGTCAGCAATATGCAGAATGAGCTGACCACCATCGTTGATACGAGCCGCAAAGTGGTTGGCGTAGAGTGCGGCTCCCGACTGGACAAGCATGACCGCACCGGCCGTGGCATGGTTGTCGTTTATCTGGTTGCATTCGGTTCCCGTTGCGCATGGCACGGCATTTGGCGGTGGGCTGCAAATGCCGTTGAAGAATGCAAACGCGTCGCCCTGTCCGTCTCCCTCAACGTCCTCGTACAACGCGGCCCCGTTCGCGGCCGTATTGCCCGAGAGCACGAAATCCTGCGCGCACAACTGCGCGAAGAAAGGCCCGAACGGCTTTAGGAACACGCCGCCGCCAGTTCCGCTCGCCGCGTTGTCATGCACGCTGACCGGCGCGCCGGGGTCGCTCGTGAAGAGGTTGACTTCGGGCGGCCCCCGATCAGTGCCGATCGCCGCGATGCCCGCGCCGTACGGCGACGTGTTCTGGTCGATCGAGGCCGAACCGATGTTCGCGACCGCCGGACCCAGCACCTCTATTCCACCGCCGTAGCCGACATCATTGTCTCCGCGTGCGGTGTTCGCCTCGATATAAAGCGGCAGCTCACCAGGCGCGGTCGCCACGTTGAGGGTCGTCAGCCCCTCGATGCGAATGCCACCGCCCGCTGTGAGCGCCCTGTTGCCGGAGATCGTCGTCGACGAGAGCAGAGTCAGAGTGCTGGCGGCAGTCGGATTCATGTCGATGCCGCCGCCGTAGCCGGCCTCATTGTTGTGCACCCAGGTGGTCTGCAAGATAAGGCTACCCTCGCCGCCGAAATAAATGCCGCCGCCGCGATGATTGCCGTCCATCGTCGCGCCTGCGATTTCGAGGTTGTTGATGTAGACGTGGCTCGTGCCTTCGATCTCGATCACGCTGTGGCCGGACGTGCCACCAATCGTGGTCAGCGCCGTGTCCTGATCGAAGTCGCTGCAATCGGTGAAGCCGCCTTGGATATTCACATCCTGATCCGTCACGACGAGCTGCTGATCGGTGTAAATACCGTTCATCGCGATCCAGACGTCGTCACCGCCGGGATGTGCGGCGGCGGCATCGATCGCGTCCTGGATGGAGGAGAACTGGCAGGATGCATCGCCGCCGACGGTGTAGATGTTGAACCCGGCAAACGCGATTTGCGGCAGGCAAACGCTCGCGATGAGCGCAATGTAGAACTTAGGTCGACGCAGCATGACGTTTCCTCACAGTGGTTGCGTAAGCACTGTCAAGGAACGGATCGGAGCCGACATTTGTGCCACGTGCCGAAGCGCATCGAATATTTCTTCGCGAACGGTCGTCGTGCGTGCGCCTTGCGCCACGGCACCGGGACGCGGACGCCGAGTGCCCGCACAACGCGTGTACAGCGCGCGAGCGGCGGAATCCTCACGGGACTCATCTGGCCGCTTCTTCGCCGGATCGCCACTATTTGCGCGCATCGACGAGTTTGAAACCGCTGCTTCGTCGAAGCGCGGACCGGACTTGGTCCGGGCCGCGCGGTCGGTCGACAGTTACTGCACAGCCACCCTGCAGCTCTGCGATGGTTCGCCCCGCTCTTTGCACCTGACGACAACGCCATGGATGGGAAGCTCCCCGAAGTGACTGCTCGCTGGTGATGCCGGCGCGAACGTCAACGTGACATTCGCATACTCGACGAACGCCGTGTCCGGCACGCCGGTGCTTGCTCCACCGAGAACGCAGATGGTGACGGGGGACGGATTGCCGAACGGCGCGTTGGCGCCATTGCCCGTCACGTACGCCGAACCCGTGACGACAAAGCCTCCAACGATCGGAGGGCTGAAATTCGTGGGACACATGTTCATCCAATCCGTCGGCCCGTCATGAACGACGCCGTCCGTCACGCTGATATGGTGCGTGTGGGGGTGGAGCGCGGCGGGGTCATAAGGTGGGGGATTCACGACCTCTGACGTCTCCATCGACATCTCAGCCGAAAACGCTGCTGTGCTACGCCGTGGGTTCAGGTTCAACGCCCAAACGCCATGCATTTCGTACGGGGCGCCATTGATCGGATTGCCGTTGGCGGTCGTGGGCGTGTAGTCGTTGAGGAGCCCGCTGAACTTCGTTGGCGGCTCTGGTGCAGAGTGTGCCAGCGCACGACTTTGCCCGCCGGCACCGACTGCGAGTAACGCCAACATCGCTGATACGAGGACCGTCTTGTTGCGTGCTACCTGGTTCGACGTTTTGGTATTCATGAGAGCTCTCCGAGCTTGCCGTTATGACCGCGCCTGAGCGCTGAGAATCCGCTTTTGTGTGAGAAAAAGCAGAACTGAAACAAACGCGAAGCGAAGGTTTCCTCACGATGGCTACATAGGCACTGTCGAGAACGTAGCGGAGCAATGGTTTGTGCCATATGGCCGGAGCGCCGGAGCAAAGTTCGAAGCCGTCGCAGACGACTGTGTCGGCGGCCGCGCACGCGTTCGTCCGGTCTTGAAACTCATACGCGCCGACGTCCATCGTTCCCCACCCGTTGGTATGTCGGGCAGATCCACGTCGCGCGAGTTGCCATCAAGGTCGAGGCCGCCGAGTCCGGCGCCCTGTCGACACCCGGCAATGTACGCACGAGGTGATAGTCGCCGTTCGTGGCGTCGACAAACTCCGGCGTACCTTCGACGACGTGCGCGCGGCATGACGTTCCTTCCGGTAGTGTCGCTACTACCACCGAGAACGAATCGGAACGGACATTTGTGCCACGGCGCAGCGCAGCCAGGCATTCCGTGGAATCACTCTCGCGATCTACCGGCCCTGGTCCTGGGCAGCCAGGTGTCTCAGTTCCGGGATTGCATCGTGTTCGCGCGATGCAAGCATGGGTGGAAGCGCTAGCGCATCCGCTGCAGCCTTCGCGGCCGCGTGGGGTTGTCCGGCGGCGTTCAGCGCGCGTGCCTTCAGCAGCAGCATGCCGAAACGCGACGGGTTGTTGGGAAACAGCGAGGCGAACTTCGGTTCGACGTCGATAATCTCACTCAGCGCCTCGTCCCGGCGATCGAGCGCGAACAACGCGCGAGCGCGCCAGTACCGGATGTCCAGATCCGCCTGGATCATTCCGCCCTTGAGGGATTTGCTGATCGCCAGCGCCTGATCCGCAGACGCAATCGCTTCGTTGTACCGGTGCTGCAGCACCCGGAGCTCGACGAGCACCTTCAACGTGAATCCGTATCCCGCGCTAGTCGTCCCGTCAGTCTGCGCGGCCAGGGCCCGGCGGACATCGTCCTCGGCCTGCACGAGATGACCCATCGCACTCCGCGCGTCGCTACGCAGCGACAGGAGCTGCGGGCAGACCTTGTGCTTGAGCGCTGTGGCTTCGCAGATGTGGATACCCTCGCCGTACCAAGTCTCCGCGTCCGCGAACCTGCCTTCGCCGGCGAAAAGCCTGCCCATCGCCGTGTACGCAAAGAGGGTGCCTGGATCGCTCTCGCCGAAGACCGTTTTCCGCAGCTCGAGCCCTTCGCGTAGGGGCGGCTCGGCGTCCTCGTATCGTCCTTGCGAGACAAGGAACGATCCGTAGATGCCGACGTCCCACGCAAGCCGCGGACTCGGTTTGTCGTAAAACCGGTGATCGAGCTCGATCGCCGTCTTGTAGGCCGCCTCGGCCCGCGGCATGTCGCCCATCGCCTCGGCGCCGAGCGCGACTGCACTGTAGAGCTCGGCGATATGCGGCGTCAGTGGCGAACCGTTCTGTTTCCACAGCGCGACGGCAGCCTCCGAGCGATCGAGTCCTTCGCGGAAGCGGCGCAGATAAATGAGCGAGTCGGCCTCCTGGATCGAAAGCGTCAGGTAAGCATCTCGCATCTTCGCAGACTGGTTTGCCGCCGATTCGCGCGCGCGGCTGAAGAGATCGAGGGCCTCCTCCACGTGAGGAGGGCCTGCGCGAGAGAGCGCCATACCCAGCACGCCGATTCCGCCGAGGCCAACGGCGTCGTGCGAGGACAGGAGCTGTGACTTGAGCGGCTCGAGCAAGGCGATGATCGCGGCGTCCTGATTCTTGCCATCCAGTGCGGTGGCGCGCGTGACGCGCCATTCCAGCCAGTGTGGATCGGCCGGTGCGTAGATCCTGTCGATCAACGGTTCGCTGCGATCGAGAAGTCCGAGAGCGCGATCGAAGGCATTCGCGCTGTTCGACACCTTCGACAGCACCATCAAGAGGTCCGCGCGCGTCGCGTCGGACAGGCCGTTCTGCTCCATCAACCGATTCGTCGCCTGCTCGACGAGCTCGTCGGCCGACGGCTGCTTGTCCTTCGGAAGGTCGGCGCCGGCGGACTGGAACACGGAAACGAGGAAATCGCGGACGACGTTCGCCCGCGATGCTTCTTCCCGCGCGATGCGCGCCTGCCATAGCGTCATCCCGAGCCCCGCGAGAATCAGCAGTAGCAGGGCGACCGTCGTCATCACGCCGCCGCGATGCCGGCCGACGAACTTTCGGGCGCGATACCACGACGACTGCGGATGCGCCGCGACGGCGCGCCCATCGAGCAGCCGTTCGATGTCGTCGGCAAATGCGCCGGCCGAGGCGTAGCGCTTCGACGGATCGACGTCGATCGCCTTCATGACGATGTTGTCGAGATCGCCGCGGAGCTGCCGGCGAGTGACATTGGCGGCCGCCGGCAAGACGCCGGCCTCTGGTTCTCCGCTGATCTGACTCGATGGTGTATTCGTTGAGCCCTCTTTGATTCTGACGCCCGTCATCAGCTCGCCGAGCAGAATGCCAAGAGAATAGACATCCGTTGCGGTCGTGATCTGGCCGCCCGTGCGCTGTTCGGGTGAGGCGTATGCCGGCGTGAACGCCGGGAGGCGCGTCTGCGTGTCGTCGTCCGCGTCGAGCAACTTGGCAATGCCGAAATCAAGCAGCTTGACGGCGCCGTCGTTGGTCACGAGAACGTTGGACGGCTTGAGGTCGCGATGGACGATCAGGGCGCGATGCGCGGCATCAACAGCGAGGCACACGTCGAGGAATAGCCGCAGGCGGCTTCGGAAGTCGCGCCGATGCTCGCGCGTGAAGGTCGTTATAGGCACGCCCTCGACTAAGTCGAGCGCGATGTACGCAAGACCGTCGTCAGTTATGCCGCCTTCAATAAGACGTGCGATGCCCGGGTGCCTAAGCTGAGCCAGCGCGCGACGTTCGCTCCGAAACTGCCGCTGCGCGTCCGGAGAGTAGACACCCCGACGCAGGAGTTTCAGAGCCACGTCCTGCTGAACGCCCTCGCTGGTGCGCCTTGCGCGAAACACTGTCGAGGAACCGCCCTCGCCCAGCACATCCAGGAGCTCGAACGATCCGATGCGGGAACCGCGCGGCAGTGCCGGGGAGTGGACTTCGTCAGGCAACGCCTCCGCCAGCGCGATAGCCTCCAGGTCCGGTAACGCGCCCTCCGGACCCGGCGCCGCCTGCAGCATGCGCCGCAATCGATCTACCTCGTGCGCGTGGGCGCAGTGCAGCCCGAGAAACACCTCGCGCGCTTCGGGTGGGAGATCGAGCGCAGCTTCAAACAGTTCGCGTAGCGGCCACGGCTTAGTCGACATTCGATCCGCTCCAATAAGCCTAGCTGCGGATAACGGATTTTGGCGCCGGCGTGTGCCGTCAGCCGAGATCGGTCTTGAGGAACGCCATCGCAAATGTCCAGTCGCGGTCCGCGGTGCGCTTGGCGACGCCGAGCGCCTCGGCGGCTTGCTCCGCTGTCAGACCCGCGAAGTACCGAAGCTCGACGATCTGAGCCGCGCGCGCGTCCAAAGCTGCGAGCCGGCAGAGCACCGAATCTAGCGCAATCGCCCCTTCCGCACTCTCGAGCGCCAAAGACTCGTCACTGGCGGTCAGAGTGACTTGAATCCACTGGCCGCTCGCGCGACGGCTCAAGTGAGTTCGTGCGCGATCTATCAAGAGGTTGCGCATTGCACGTGCGGCATAGACAAAAAACTGATTTGGATGCGCGAACACCAGATCGCTCTGCGCGCTGGTACGGATATAGAGTTCGTGCACAAGTGCGGTGGTGTCCAGCGTCGGTGTGCGGGCGCCTGCCTCCGCTATCCGACGGCCAGCTATCGCTTTGAGCCGGTCATATACCGCGCTGAATAGCGCGTCGGGCGTCTGCGGAGGGGGAAAGGGGGGCTCGGGCATGGACGATTTTCCTGCAAGAACAGTCTAGCAGGCAGAGCGGCGGCGATTCGCCTGGCGGCGCCGCCACGCCCTCTACGGTCCGATCTCTCGGCGTATCGGGTTGCGCGCCTTGCGTGGCGTCCGTGCACGAGCGCGAAGTGGCCGAGCAGCTGCTCCAGCAGCATTTCTTCGTTTCGGCGGCCCTCGTGGACCTATGCCCGCGCTCTCGTGCGCGCGCAGCAGCTCGAGAAGCTCCGCACGCAGTACGGAATCGTCTCGGCACTCCTGCGCGACTAGGCGGCACGCGACGCCGCATCGAGCATCAGCGCCTCGGCGAACACGCGTTCCAGTCTCACCCAGTATTCGCGTTGCACGGCGCTAATAGGTGCTCCCGAATGAGCCATTGTGCACCGGAATGGAGACGGATCGTCAGCGGTATCGGATTCAGGGATGAGTAGCAGTGGCCTTCAACGCACCGATTTGTGCGAGACGCTCTTTGGCGATTTCCGTGAGTTGATGTTTCGCGCCGAGCTTAGCGAGCAGTTGCTCATAGGCTGATTGGGCGAGCGCTTCTCCCCCTTCGACGTCACCCGCCTGTGCCTGTGCCAGCGCAAGCACACTCTCCGTATTGATGAGGATGGCGCTGTCTGCCGGCAAGATGGCCTTGCGCATTTTCAATGCAGCTTCGGCCAGTGGCAGCGCTTCGCGCGGACGATTCGCCTGCAACAGTGCTTGCGCATAGGTGATCGCCGCATAGCTGCGGGATGGATTTTCCGATGACAACTTCTGCGCGCCGGCCCACGCGCGCGCGCCATAAGTGAGAGCGGACGCGGTGTCTTTCTGTTGCACGCTGCGCCATGTCATCGTGCTGAGCGTACCGACCACGCTGAAATGATCCTCGCCCAGCAGGGCGATCTTCATTTTGAGGCTTTCGTCGAACATCGCGGAAGCCGCCTCGTGATCGCCGGCATCATCGAGCGTGCTGGCGAGGTTACCGAGTGCCTGCGACAGCAGCGGATGGCCTTTCGGATAGTTCGTGCGCAAGAGCTCGATACATTGACGAATCGTTTTCAGCGATGCCGCGTAATCGCCAAGCGAATCCTGCACGACGGACAAATCATTCATCGCCGCTGCGCGCGGCTCGACAAGGTCCGTCGGCAGTTCCTTGAGCGCGATTTCCAGCCATTCCTTTGCTGCGGCGGGATGGTCGCGCTTGGTTTCGAGAAAACCGAACTCACCGGCACTGTCGCCGCGCTGGCGCGCCGTGCCCGCTGCGACGGCCTCATTTCGCGCCTGGGTAAGCATTTTCTCGGCCGCGTCGTATTCGCCGCGATTGATCAGGACATTCGACATCGCGATTTCCGCGTCGAGCGCCAGGGACGGCAGCTGCGATTTCTTGCCGACAGCCAGCGCCAAGTTGGCGCTTTGCAGTGCATTGTCCAGATCGCCGAGCGTGTCGTAGGCCTTCGCCAATGTCAGCTCGGTCGCTCCCGAGCGTCGCCGGGTCGTCGTTCAGCACGAACTCGGCGTTGCGTCGCGCGGTATCCAGCACATCACCCAATTTGGCGTCGCGACCGAGGTTGCCGTGGTCGGCCGCGCCGAGCATGTTCTGCAGAAACCCGTTGATGCGCTCGGCGCGATCGCGAGCGAGCGTCGCCTCGCGCGCCTGCCACAATGCGGCGGCCGTGCCGAGCAGCAAGGTGATCGAGGCCGTCGCCGCGACTGACGCGCCGAACCGATGGCGGCGCACGAAGCGTTGCGTGCGTTCCACAACCGTCGGATTGCGCGCGCCGACCGGCTCGCCATCGAGCCAGTGGCGGAGATCTTCGGCGAACGCTGCGCAGGAAACGTAGCGTCGGCGGGTCGTTTTCTCCAACGCCCGGAGAATGATCGCATCGAGATCGCGGACATTGCCGCCGGCGTGGCGCAACGTCGCATGCGTGCTCGGCCGCGACGGCTCGACGTGGCAAATGACGTGTTCAATCGCGCTCGGTCGCGCGTCGTCGATGCGGTAAGGCCTTGTTCCGGTGACGAGCTCGTAGAGCAGCACGCCGAGCGAATAGATGTCCGAACCGGTTCCGATCGGTTCGCCGCGAACCTGCTCGGGGCTCGCATACTCGGGGGTCAGCGGGCCGAATCTCGTGCGCGTGGCCGTTTGCGGACCATCGCCGAGCAGTTTCGCAATGCCGAAGTCGAGCAGTTTGGGTTCGCCGTGCGCATCGACCAATACGTTGTTCGGCTTGATGTCGCGATGAACGACCAGCTGGCTGTGCGCCGTCTGCACCGCATCGAGGATCTTCAGGAACAAGGCAATGCGGGAGCGGATGTCCAGCTCACGATCGCGCGCATAGGCCGTGAGCGGCTGGCCGTGCACGAACTCCATGACCAGAAAAGGCGCGCCGTTGTCGTCGTTGCCCACATCGAGAAGACTCGCGATGTTCGGATGGCTGAACGCGCCGAGGATGCGTTGCTCCAGCGCGAAGCGCGTGCGCAGATCGCCCGCGTCGAACAACACGAGCTTGATCGCAACCGACTTGGTATACGCGCCGTCGGCTCGTTCGCCGCGATAGACGCTGCCCATGCCACCGCTGCCGATGAGTTCCACGAGCCGATAGGCGCCGAGTCGCTCACCGCTGCGGTCTCCGACTGGCTGGAGCGGAATTGCAAGAAAATCCGACGAGGCCGCGCTGATGTCAGCCCGCAGCAACGCGCCGACTTCGTGGCGCAATCCCTCGTCATCAGCGCATTCCACGGCGAGAAAAGACGCGCGTTCTTCTTCTTCGAGCGCCAGCGCGCGCTCGAACACTTCCATCGTGCGCTTGGCATCCGTCACGGAGCGACATCCCGCGGGGGCATATCGAGCGCTCGATAGAGCCACGCGCGGGCCGTGCGGAAATCACGTGCCAATGTCGCGCGGGAAATATCCACGACCTCTGCGATCTCGTCGAAATCAAGACCGCCGAATGCACGCAATTCGATGACGCGCGCTTTGCGCGCATCCACGCGTTCGAGTGCTTCGAGCGCTTGATCGAACGCGAGCAAGTCGATGCTCTGGCTCATATCGGGCGGATCGAGCGACGATAGCGTGATGCGCTCGCCACCGTCGCGCTTGTCGGCTCGGCGATGACGCTCATGCGCGACAAGCACCTGCCGCATCGCGCGCGAGGCGATGGCGAAGAAGTGTGCGCGATCGGTGGAATCCGGCGGGCCGTCGTTGAGCCGGAGGTAGGCCTCGTGCACGAGCTCCGTCGGTACCAATGTGTGCCCGGCGCGTTCGCCAGCGAGATGGCGGCCTGCGATGATGCGTAGCTGCGCGTAAACCAACGGCAAAAGCACGTCGGCAGCGTCGGTGTCGCCATCGCGCCAGCGCCGCAACAGTGCGGTGATCGGTGCCGCCGCCTGCCTGTCCACGGTGGTCCCCTGCCGGCGCAAGCCAGCCGGGAGACGATGTTACGTTGGCCAAGCATTGAGTGTCGAGTCAGGCGCAACCCTGGAGTGACATTCGATCCCTTCACCGCTCGTTGACTCATCCCGCGCGCGATTGCGCGCGGGATGAGTGCACGCGATCAACACGTCCGTGCGCGTCAACCGGGCGGAATGTCGAATGCGCCGTAGAAGATATCGTCGTCGGGAACTTCTACGACGACCGGTATCGCATCCGTGCTCGTTGCATTGGCGGCATCGCCCGAATAGGTCGCGCTCAAGGCGTAGTCGCCACCGGCGAGAACGGTCGTATAGACGGCCGTACCGAAGAATATCGGCACGACGCCAAGTACATCCGCGCCCTGATTGATGGTGACGTAACCGGCGGGGTCGGTCCCATCGGGGCTGTCCTGATCGAAGGCTTCACGATTGCCGCCAGCGCTCACACCGCAGACTGTCGTGAAGGGCTGACCTTGTACGACAGGGTTGGGCGCGGTGGTGCAGGTCATGTTCGTCGGTGCCTGACCGCCGTCAGCCACCACCGTCACCGACTGCGACACTGAACAGCCGGGCAGATTGTGGCCATCGCCCGAATATTGCGCGACGATCGTGTGCGTTCCGAGCCCGAGCGGATGCGAGCACGTTGCATTGACGTCTTGCATGTTCGCGGTGCATGTCGCTGCGGCCGTGCCGTCGACAAGGAACGACACGGTCCCCGCGAACGGCGCCGTAATGCTCGCCTGGGCCGAAAACAGAATCGACTGGCTCAGCGCCGCCATCGGCGGCTGAATGCTCAGCGACACCGGCGTCGGGCCGCACGTCGGCGGCGGAGGCAGTGAGGTCAGAGCAAAGATTTCCGCGCGGCTGTCGCCTCGATCGAGGACGACGACATCGTGCGTGCTCTGGTCGATATCGAGACCGGTGGGACCGTTGCCGGGATCGAACTGGCCGTCCCCTGTGCCGGAGCTGCCGAACTGGCTTAAGTAGTTGCCGTCCGCGTCGAACACTTGGACGCGACTGTTTCCATAGTCGACAACGACGATGTTATGGGTGCTGGCATCGATCGCGATCCCGCCCGGTATGTTGAACTGCCCATTGCCGGATCCGAAGCTGCCGAACTGCCGGAGAAACGTTCCGCTCGAGCTGAAAATCTGCACGTTGGCATTGAGCTCGTCGCCGACAAGGATGTTGTGAGTGGCGGGATCGATCGCGAGGTAGTCCGGATAGCTGAACCCCGCGCTGCTGCCGAACTTGCCGAGAAAAACGCCGCCCGCCGAAAAGATCTGAACCCGAAGGTTGCCGATATCGGATACGACGATATTCCCGTTGACCGGATCGATGGCGACGTCGCCAATGTCGTTGAACTGGCCATTTCCCGAGCCCGGGCTGCCGAACTGGCTCAGGTAGTTTCCGGACCAGCTGAAGATCTGGACTCGGCCACCGCCGTCCGCGACCACGATGTGGTGGTTTGACGGATCGACGGCAATTCCTTGGACGCTGCTGAATTGTCCGTTGCCCGTGCCCGGACCGCTACCGAACTGGCGCAGATACGTTCCGCTGGAGGTGAAAATCTCCACGCGGTAATTGCCGCCGTCTTCGACCACGATGTCGTGCGTGCTGGGATCTATGGCGACAAAATTCAGGCCACCGCCGAATTGCCCGTTGCCGCCGCCGCTACTGCCGAACTGGCTCAGATAGGCGTAGTTGGGATCCGTTGCCGTTGCAGCGCCGGAAGCCAGCAGCCCCATCGCGAACGCCAGACCTATCAGAGCTCCGCCGCAGCCACGCTTCGGCCCGACTCCCAGTGACGCGATTTGCCCCTGTTTCATGACTATGCCCCCGCCCAGATGATTGGATCTCGTCGCCTTGAACGACGTTGCTCGACGCAACGGTTCGAAGACACTCGGGCAAATCTGCCCTCACCTATCCAATAGGCAAAAGCGCGGCAGGAAGTCTCATTTGATTTCCAGCGCGGCGGTATGCAGCTGCACCGGTACTGGGGTTTCGAACGCTGGCTATGGCTCGAGTCAGATCACCTCGCCGCAACCGCGGGCTGATCGCCCGTTGCTATGCTATCGGCTCGTAGTCGGCCCGCTTGGCTCTAGCGTGGGACGACGCTAGGAGGAAATGATGAGACGCCTCATCTGCTTGTTCGCACTCGCCCTGCCGGCGATACCTCAGGCGGCCAGCCCATCAGGAGAACACCTGGCATATACGGTCGGTTGCATCAACTGCCATCACCAAACCGACAAGCACATCATCAACGCTCCGCCGCTAGTGATCGTCAAGGCCTATTCCATTTCAGAGTTTCGAAAACTCATGAAAACAGGCATAACAAAGGCCGGACGCGACATGGCGTCGGAGGGGAGCGTCATGGGCTTTGTCGCGAAGGAGCAGTTCTCTCATTTAACGGACGCAGAAGTGGCGGCTCTCTACGATTTCCTCACCAAGGAATGGACCGCTGAAAGAGGTATCGAGGAAGAAAAAAAGATTCCGATCTACTTCAAGCAATCGCGCTGACTGCCTCGGATTCGGAGGAGTCTCCTATTCTGTCGCACCGTCGAAGCCGTTTCGGAACACGACGTCGTCGGCCTGCGCTTCAAACGCGCCGATATCCGCCGCCACACCTGCGATCCGCGCAAACCCGTTGCCGCGCTGATCGAAATCGAGGTTCTCGGCATTGTTGCCCGTATCGATCGCGGGACTGCCCGCCAGCAGCGCGTGCGTGTTGGTGGGACCGCCATTGTCCTGTAGCGGACCGAGCAAGGGAGCGCTATCGAGCGTATCGGGGGGCAACGCGATTCCATTCGCGGCTACAACCAAATTGTTCGCGCCAGCGATGGTCACGCCGGTGTACGCCGAACCGACATCGGCATCGTAGGACGCTCCGGCGAGATTGTTGATGTTGTCGGCCACGATCGAGCTTTGGAATAGAGTCGGCCCGAGATCCGGATCGTGATTGTCGACAATACCTCCGCCGCTGCCGGCGCTGTTCAGAGTGATCGTGCTGTTGCTCAGGTTCCAGGCGTGTGCGCCGTATGGGGATCCGAGTGCATAGACGGCGCCGCCGGAGGTATCCGCTCGGTTGCCCGATAGGGTGCTGTCGATGATGTTGAGTTTGCCCGCCTTGTCGAAAAGGCCGCCGCCCTTGTCGGCCGAATTGTCGTCGAGCGTGGACCCCGCGATCACGACGTCTTCGTCCGGCGCGAAGCCGCCCGCCGTGAAGAGCCCGCCGCCGCGACGCTCCGCGGCGCTTCCACGCAAATGATTTGCGCTGACGGTCGTATCGATGACATGGATGTCGCCATAAACGGCGTAGCAACCGCCGCCGTCGGCAATCGCGTCTTGCAGCGAGCCTTGCGCTTCGGCCTTGTTGTCGTAGATCGCGCTCGCCGCTATCTCGAGCGCGCCCGAGACGCGCATGCCGCCGCCGAACGCTGCGTGACAGAATTGCGTCCGCGAATCGCATCCTGCGGAATTGTGGGCAATCACCGATCCGGAAATCTCGACGCCGTGATAGGTCGCCAGGCCGCCGCCGCCGGCCGAATTGGGCACGTAGGCAACGACCGGATAGAACGCCTCCACGCGATTGTTCACAACGTTGCTGTCGGTAAGCGTGATCGTGCCGTAATGCGAATAAAGGCCGCCGCCGAGTGCGCGGAAGTTTGCGCTGGAGGCGCGATTGCCGCTAATCGTGCTGCGCACGACGGTGAGTTGTGCCTGCGCATGCACCCCGCCGCCGCTGGCGACGAAGTAGGCAATGCCCTGCGGCGCCGCAATCGCCTGGCAGTCCGCGAGCGTCACGTCGGTCAGCGACACGCTGCCGTAGAAGCTCACGCCGGTCGAATTGCTGCCGTGATCGGAGAGAATGCAGCCGCCATAGGCCGCACGGCTGCTGTCGGGATTGAGCTCGGCGCTGTCGGCGATGCCGTGCGTGATGGTCAATCCGCTCAGCGATAAGGTGCCGACGCCATCATGATGAAACACGCGGCCGTTGTGATTGCCGTCGATCGTCAATACGTCTTCGCCGGGACCTGCGATCGTGAGATCGTCGACGTGCACTTCGATCTGCCCGCCGACGAGCGTGATCGTCGAGCAGGTGAGCGCGGTCAGATCCACTATGTCGCCGCTGGCTGCTGCGGATACGGCAGCACGTAGGGTTTCGGGTCCGCCATCGTCCGCGCAGCTCGTGACGGAGATCGAGTCGCCCGACGACGGCACGCGCGGGTGGGGCCATCCATTTTCTGCAGTCCACGCCGACCGCACGGGAACGAATGCGGCGGCAAGACAGACGGCTAGAGTTTTCCGCGTGATTCGCGACGTGACGGTGCGCGGCATGAGCGGCTCCAGTGGCGAACGGTCGCAGCGCACAAATTATGTGCGGACGCCCGCATGAATGCGCCCGCCCATCATTCTGTTTCCTTGAATTGACTGTCTTTCAATTCCACCGCGCAATGCCGCGAGACATTGTCACGCGGGGCGCGAATCGACAGAGCACGCAGGTAATTGTCGCCAGAGACGGCGGGGTTCGGACAGGCGACCGGTTGCGGAATACCTAGAGCGCGAGAAATCGGCTCCGGGCCGAACGATCGAGCGCTCTGGAATTGCTTTCCCCTAAGTTCCGAAGTCAATTGGTCAAACGCGTTCAGGAACTCGTGCGATTCGGTGCGATGACCCATGCGCAGGATCGCGAGACGGCGACGAAGACAGCGACGGGTGGCACGTGCTGGGGTGGCGACTGCCGAGCGGTGAGCTTAGGCACGGTGACTATGACTTGTCGACCCGAGCTCGCTGACTTGGACCGGCTGCCCGTTCCGAACAGCGTTTGCGCTTCTCTTTCGATGCAAGGCGCGACGAGAGGGAGGCAGGCAGCGCTGCCCCCGCTCTCAAATGTCACCTGATTACTCAAAACCATTCGCGAAGATGGAATCGATCAGGATTCTGCCTACTGCAATGTCGCCGCCGACACCGCTGAAGCCGGTCACGATCAACTGTGTCCCCTGCATCACGGTATCGCTGAGGATGAAGGTCGGGCTTCCGAACGCGTAGGTCTCTTTGCCGAATACGCCGTAACTATCGTCGAGGACTCCATCCTGCGTAAGCCTGAGTGTGAAGCCCGCCGCATTTGGCACGTTATCTACTGTTGCGATGCCCCCGACGATTAGCGCTCCATTCGGGGTCTCGACGACGGCGGTCGCGACGTCATTGGCATTCGGTATGAGGTCGAACGAAATCACGGCCCTGCCCGCGTTGCCGAAACTCGTGTCCAGCGATCCATTGGGAAGAATGCGTGCGATGGCGACGTCATTGTTCTGAGTCGTACCGCTGCCGGTGTCTGCGGCGCCGACCATCACGATCTTCTGATCGTGCGTGAGGATCGACCGGTAGGAGATGTCGCTGTTGCTGTTGCCAAGGTCGAACGGAATCGTCGCCTTACCGTCGCCGTTGAAGTTGACGTCGAGGGTGCCGTTCGGAAGCAGCCTCGCGAGCGCGAATCCGCCGCACCGTTCACAGAAGCGATGCCGGTGAGAATGATGCGGCCCTGTTCGTCGAGTAGCACGGTATCTGCCTGATCGAGACTGTTGGCATCCCCGTTAAAGTCGACGGTGACCCGCCCGGCGCTGCCGAACGACGTGTCTCTGGAGCCATCCTGCAGAAGACGCGTCGCCGCGAAATCGAAGCCGCCGACTGTCTCTGCGATGCCTCCGATGACAATCTTGTTGTCCGGCTGTACGACAGCCATCGCCGCGACATCGCTGTTGCTATCGCCAAGATCGAATCCGATCGTCACGCGTCCCGAACCGCCGCCGAAGGTCGTGTCGAGCGTGCCGTCGGTATTAAGGCGGGCTGCCGGCGAAATCAGCAGCCGCCGTGCCTGTCGTTGCGGTGCTCGCGCCGATCAGGAGGATTTTGCCGTCCGGCTGGAACAGCACCGCATTGCATATGTCGTCGCCGCCGCTGAAATCGACGTCCACCTGGCCGTTGAAGTTGAACGAGGTGTCGAGCTGCCCATCCGGCGTCAGCATGGCGACGATGAAGTCGGTCTGGGACGATGATGTGGCGAAACCACCGCACGTCAGGATGCGTCCGTCGGCCAAAACGGTCGTGCGCATTGGCAGCTGAAAATTGACGCCGGTTAGCCCGAGATATGTGTAGCCGGCATTGGTTCCAAACGTCGGGTCCAGATCGCCATCGACCGCGAACGCGGGTGAGGTCGCAAACGCACAAGCAGCCATGGCAACGAACGAGCGGATTTTCATCACGGTCTCCTCATTTGGACCGGCGGCACAGTAGCCGCTTCTCAAGCGCCCTGGTATCGATCAATCGCCAACCGGAGTGTGAGATAAGTCGCACAATCGGACGCAACAGGTGAGCGCGGAGGGCTGCACGCGGTTGGAGACCCCGGGGCGAGGCTTAGGACGGTGCGAGATGCGACTACGTCACTCGATGGACGTCAGCTGGTCGGACCTGCCGGCGAATCATCCGAAGAGGATGGTGGATTGGCGGCGCTAGCGGACTTTCGGTCGAAAATAAGCCGCAACGTCCGACAATCGCCTAGCGGGTTTCTGCCGATCCCCTGTAAATAGGACGAGTTCCCCTGAAGGATGGCCGTGCAATGCACCGTCTTCGACCGAGACGACTAGCCAGCCCGTTGGTCCACGATCGTTGAACATCCAGAACTTGCCGGACCTTGGATTTCGGCTGCTCGTAGACCCGCTCAATGCTCGTGACGACTAGCGACCGCTCACGCAACGAATTGCGCCAATGAGCTTTCGCGGTAAGCATTCCGACCGGTTTACGCTCGATGCGCTTGTTGCCGCATATCGCCCTCTGCACCACGCTGCATTCGGCGATGGAAGCGCACGCGGAAAGCAAAAGAAGTAGCTTTGCCGACTGCGCCCTACGCGAATCCACCGCGCGCTCCGTTCTCACGAAGCTGTGCGCGCGTCGAACGCGACGCGCTCAGACGTACCGCGGAATCGGTCCATCCTGTGGCGTCGTGTCGTCACCAAGGTCGATCATGACGTCCTCGACGTAACAATAGCCCCACCCTTCTGGCGGGTCATAGCCTTCGATGATGGGATGCTGCATGGCATGGAAGTGCTTGCGAGCGTGGCGATGCGGCGAGTCATCACAGCACCCTACGTGACCGCATTGGCGACAGAGGCGCAGGTGCACCCACGTTGAGCCGATTTTCAGGCATTCCTCGCACCCGCGCGCGCTCGGTTTGACTTTGCGGATGGTGTCGAGATGCGAGCATGTCGCGTTCATTCGGAACTCCCGGGAGGAATCTGCATGCTGGAACGATATAGGGCTTTAACACGTTTGGACGCTCGCGCAACTGATCGAAGATGTACCGCACGGTGGCTCTCGCAAGCGAGCATTGGTGCTCGAGCGTCTTCGCCAACGCCGATTTCGACCTGCAACTATGAAGCACGGCATCCACCAGCCCATCGTTGTCGGACTAATCGCGCACGCTTGCATCGAGGCAGCCGTCCGCCATGAGGCCGAGTTCGGGTATGAGATCCGCGTGGTGAGAGATGCAGGCGGACCGGACGAAAATGATGCACGCCGCTCTCAACATCAATATGCTGGATTACAACACCGCCATCGGCACGACAAAAGAGCTCGTCCCCTTGCCGGAATGCCTTGGCAGCTGGCGGCGCGCCGACGCCCTCGGACACGACTGCGCGGTGATACCTATGTCTAATGGACCCAGGGTCCGGTGTCGGCTCTAATTTTCTGAGATTCGTACGAAAGTAGTCCTACCATGGGGAACGTTCACGAGATGCGCCGCGGTATTGTGGTTGGTGCCGCGGCAGCATGATCCGATCGTGCCATTCGCCGACTCAGGGCCGCTCTCGGCAAGCTGGTAAAGAACTCGACGTTCAAGGTCTATCCTGTACGCCTGCACAGCGTTTGTCAGACCAAAGCCCGGACATGGTCAACCGTGATCTGATGGCATTCATCAAAGGCGAACCGCTTACGGGGGCGACAAAGTACGCGTGACAATCTCGCCGGTAAATCTGCGACCGGCGATTGTAGTTCCCCTTCAAAGGAACGCTCATGTCCAAAAAACTTGCAATGCGTGCCGCTTACGCAATCGCCCTCATTGCTGGTGCCTGCTCTACCCTTTGCATCGCTCAATCGGGCAAGAGCAGTGACGACCTGGTAGGCGCCTGGCGTGGAAAGGTGCAGTTCACGAGCGGAGCCTTCGCCGAACTGAAGGACCTTGAGTACATGTATGCATTTGCCGCGGGCGGAACGATGACGGAGTCTTCGAACTACGACGCCGTTCCGCCTGTGCCCCCAGCGTATGGCGTGTGGAAAAAGACCGGGCCGCGAAAATACGAAGCGAAGTATCAGTTCTATCAGACGAAAGCAGTGTCTTCCGCCGATGAGCTTGTCAAAGGCGGAGGATGGCTGCCGGACGGATATGGAACGCTCACGCAAAAGTTCACGCTGTCCGCGGACGGCAACTCGTTCGAGTCCAAGATCACGCTTGAAATGTTCGACAACCAAGGCAAGTCCGCCGCTGGCGGAGGAGAAGCAACGGCTTCCGGGACGAGGATTCGCTTCTAGCGCACTGCTAGTGCGCGACGATACCTCTTCAACGCGGCCGGTTTTCCGTTATCCGCAGCGTGTGCGTAGACCTGATTCGGAATCTGGAGGCTAGAATGATTTCATCGACTTTCCTGCGGAATGCGCTGTGCTCTAGCCGCCTTTTGCCTTGGCTCCGTTGGGCAGTCGTGGCGCAGACGACGGACGACGGCCAGTGGACGATGCCGGGCAAGGACTACGCCGCGACCCGCTACAGCGGGCTGGCTGAGATCAACGCCCAGAATGCCAAGGGGCTGCACCCGGTCTGGACGTTCTCGACCGGTGTCCTCGGTGGCCATCAGGGGCAGCCGCTCGTCGTGAAGAACACGATGTACGTCGTGACGCCCTATCCCGAACGTGCTGTATGCGTTCGATCTCACCAAGGAAGGCTACCCGCTCAGGTGGAAGTATCGTCCGGCGGTGAGCCCGAACGCCATCGGGATCGCCTGCTGCGATTCGATCAATCGCGGCGCGTCCTACGCCGACGGGAAGATCATCTACAACCTGCTCGACGGACACACGGTGGCGGTGGACGCCGAAACCGGTCGCGAAGTGTGGATGACCAAGATTGCGGACATGGCGCGAGGGCGAGACCACGCCGATGGCGCCGCTCGTGGCCAAGGACCGCGTCATCGTCGGCGCCTCCGGCGGCGAGTTCGGGATCTACGGCTGGCTGAAGGGTCTCGATCTGAAGACCGGCAAGATCGTCTGGACGGGCCACAACATCGGCCCCGACGCCGACATGCTCGTCGAAGCCCGGCGTCTTCAAATCGTATCTACGACAAGAGGCACCGAGCTCGGCGTCAAAGACCTGGCCGAAGGATGCGTGGAAGACCGGCGGCGCGCCGGTCTGGGGTTGGATCACCTACGACCCGGAGCTCGACCTGCTGTATTACGGCGCCGGCAATCCGGGGCCCTACAACACCGAGCAGCGTCCCGGCGACAACAAGTGGACGAACAGCGTGCTGGCGCGCCGGCCGTCGGACGGCTCGCTGGTGTGGGCCTACCAGTTCACGCCGCACGACAACTGGGACTACGACGCGATCGCGACCATGATCCTGGTCGACCTCAACGATCAACGGCAAAGTCAGAAAGGTCCTCGTCACGTTCAACAAGAACGGCTTCCAGTACACGCTCGACCGGACGACCGGCGAAGTGCTGTCGGCGCACGCCCTACGTGCAACGTCAACTGGGCGAAGAGCGTGGACCTCAAGACCGGCCGCCCGGTGCTCGATCCCACCAAGCAGACCGGTGCGTCGAAGGGCATGGTGATGGGCATCTGCCCGAGCCTCGAAGGCGGAGTGAGCCCGGTCGTCGCCGCCGGCCTACTCGCCGCGCACCGGCCTCTTCTACACGTCGATCAACAACATGTGCATGGACTACGGCTCCGTGCCTGTGACGCGCATCTGCCGGGACGCCGTACCTCGGTGTCGAACACGCCGTACCACCTCGGATCCCGATCTCGAAGACTCTGGGCGCGCTTCATCGCGTGGGACGCCGTCGAGCGGCAAGAAGAGTGTGGGAATCGCCGGAGCCGTTCCCGTCCTGGAGCGGTGCCCTGGTCACGGCGGGCGACGTGGCGTTCTACGGCACGTTGGACGGCTGGTTCAAGTCGGTCGACGCGAAGACCGGCGAGGTGCTTTCGAAGTTCAAGGTGGGCTCCGGCGTGGTCGGCAACCCGATCACCTACCGCGGCGCCCGACGGCAAGCAGTACGTGGCCATCTACGCAGGAATCGGCGGCGACCTCGCATCTCTTCGCGGGCGACGTCGAATCGGCGCGATCCGGCGGATGTGCGACCGCCGACCGATCCCGTGAAGGACATCGGTCGCCACACCAGCCAGGGCGGAATGGTCTGGATTTTCGCGCTGTAGCACGGTCGAAGCGATCCCACGTCAGCGGGAGAAACGCATGAAACCGGAACTCAGATTGGCCGCTTGCACTATCGATCCTGGCTCTGCTGGTGACGGTCGCGTATACGCGACCGGGTGCAAGCGCCGAAGCGCCTGCGCCGCCCGCAGCCGCAGCAGGCGATATCCGACGACGATTGATACGAGTCCCATATCTCTGCCGGTCACAGTCCGCCGCCCGCCGGGGTCCTCGTCAATCCGTACAAGGACGACAAGGACATGGCGGCCGCAGGCGCAGACTTGTTCGCTTCGATGAACTGCGATGGCTGTCATGGCGACGGTGCGTCGGGTTTTGCTGCACCGAGTCTCGCCGACGAGCGCTGGCGGTATGGCGGCGCGGATGAAGAGATCTTTCAGTCGATCTACTACGGCCGGCCGAAGGGCATGCCAGCGTTCGGTGGTGTCCTGGGCGCCGACGGCATCTGGATCCTGGTGACTTACCTGCAGTCGCTCCCCCCGCCCGACGGCGGCTCGACACAGTCGTGGGAGACTCATTGACATGAAATCACTCGTTCGTATTTCGGCTATGGCGTTCGGCATTTCGATCGTGTCCACAGCCGCCCATGCGGCGGAGCCAGCCGCGGGCGACTCGCGATGAAATAGAACCGCACTCGGATGCACAGCTCCGAGCGTGGTTCAATACGTGCCTTGCAACATGACGAAGCCCCGCGTGCCACCGATATTGCGCGTGTCGGTCGGGTTGGTGAAGCTCACCGTATCGCCGTAGAACGACTTGTTGGTCGCGTAGGTTGCACCGAGCGACGCGGACCAGTGCGTGGCGAACTGGTACTTCAGCGTGGCGCCGAAATCGGTGTAGTCGGGATCGTCGGCGCCGTTGGCGAGTGGCGTCGCGAGCTGCGTGCTGACGTCCAGGTGCCCGACGTGCAGCGCAAGACTCCATTGCGGGTTTAGCGGCAGCGCCGCGTCGAGCTGCAGATATCCCGTGCCCCTGGAATCACCGCGGTAACCCGATTCGGTGTCGATGGCGAAGTAGTCCGATAGCGCGCTCGAGTACTTGAGCGTCAGCCACTTCCAGGTCAGCGCGGCATTCGCTTCGGTCGTGTTTAACGACCGCGAAGGCAAACCGGCCGCGTCGAGATTCCCGTCGGGATAGAGGTAGCTGTACACCCCGACGCGCCACGACCAGTCATCATTGACCTGTGTTCCATAGCTCGCATAGAGATCGATCTCGACCGATGCACCGGCGTAGATCTTGTCGCTGGTGTTCGAAGCCCAGACGCCGGCGGCGAAGCCGTTCTTCATCGTCAGATCTCCGCCGCCCTGCAGGGCCGGCCCGCCCCAGGTATTAGTCAAGCCGCGATACAAGTAGTCGGAGACCAGCGCCACGTTGCCGGTGATTGAATAGCTTGCATCAGCGTCCGCCTGCGCGCGCGCAATGGCAGGTCCCAACACGAGGCCAGTCCCGAGAAGGAGCGCGATGCGCGTGGTATCCACAGGCAGCTCCGAACAGAGCACATGCGTGCCGTTGCCGCTGCATCAAACCAGACTCGCCTCATCCACTTCCATTGTACGAACGTGTAATCCGCCGACGGCATCGCGTCGACGTGCGATCGCCAGGTGTCCCCGATACCGATCGACTGAGATGTGATGGGCACAAAAAACCCCGCCATTACGCGGGGTCAGGTGTTTCGTGAGACTGGTTGGGAACTGCTGGAACTACATATTGGCTGGGGGACTAGGATTCGAACCTAGATAAACGGAGTCAGAGTCCGTTGTCCTACCATTAGACGATCCCCCAATGGTGCTCGTCTGAAGCGCCGGCACGCCGGCGCTCCGGGGGAAACGCTTAGCGCTTCGAGTACTGCGTCGCGCGGCGGGCCTTGTGCAGGCCGACCTTCTTGCGCTCGACCTCGCGTGCGTCGCGCGTCATGAAGCCGGCCTTGCGGAGCGGCGACTTCAGCGTCTCGTCGTACTCGACGAGTGCGCGCGCGATGCCGAGGCGGATCGCGCCGGCCTGGCCGGTCATGCCGCCGCCCTCGACCGTCACGAGCACATCGAACTTGTCGGTGTTCTGCGTGAGCTCGAGCGGCTGGCGCACGATCATGCGCGAGGTTTCGCGGCCGAAGAACAGGTCGAGCGGTTTGCCGTTGACCACGATGCTGCCCGAGCCCTTGCGCAGGAACACGCGGGCCGCGGAGGACTTGCGACGGCCGGTACCGTAATTCTGCTGAGTTGCCATGTTCTCGTTTCTACTTGTTTAGCGTGTGCGGTTGTTGAGATTCCCGCACACGGATGTGCGGGCTCTTGCGAATGGACTCGCGTGAAATAACGGAATCAAAAATCCAGTGTCTGCGGCTGCTGCGCCGTGTGCGGATGCTCCGCGCCGGCGTACACCTTGAGCTTCTTGAACATCGCACGGCCGAGCGGGGTCTTCGGCAGCATGCCCTTGACGCCGATCTCGATGACGCGCTCGGGATGACGCGCGAGCATGTCCTTCAGCGAAGTCGTCTTCAGGTTGCCGATGTGGCCCGTGAAGCGGTGGTATTTCTTGTCGTCGAGCTTCGCGCCCGTGACGTGGATCTTCTCGGCGTTGACTACGACGAGATAATCGCCCGTATCGACGTGCGGCGTGAAGATCGGCTTGTGCTTGCCGCGCAGGCGATGCGCGAGCTCGCTGCACAGGCGGCCGAGCGTTTTGTTGGTCGCGTCGATGACGAACCAATCGCGCTTCACGCCATCGGGTTTGGCGCTGATCGTTTTCATATCCGGAAGCTCCGAGGCGCCGGCCAGGAATCGGGGCGGCGGCTTAAAGAAAGGCGCGGGAGGATAGCGGATGCGGCCGGCTGTGGCAACCCGGCGCCATGTCTGAACCGAGGCGGATGCTAGCATCCCGGCATGGCCGCAGACCCGCTGGAAGCCGCATCGCGCCTCGATTCCGCGCCGACGGGCCTCCCGGTTCGGGCCGACGCGCGGCTTCTGGCGCTGGCCGACCAGTGCGTCATGTGCGGCCTGTGCCTGCCGCACTGCCCGACTTACGGGATCAGCCTCGACGAAGCCGAATCGCCGCGCGGGCGCATCGCGCTCGCGCGCTGGATCGCCGCGGGCAAGCTCGAGCCCGATCCGGCGGCGCTGAAGCACCTGGACCAGTGCCTCGATTGCCTTTCGTGCCAGAAGGTCTGCCCGTCGGACGTGCGCTACGGCGAGATCATCACGCGAACGCGGGCGATGCTCAGACGTCGGCCGCGTGGCGTGCTGGGGCGGCTTCTGACCGATCCGCGAAGGCTTGTGTCGCTGGCGCGGATCGGCGCGCGTACGAAGGCTGACCGCTGGCTGCCGAGGCTTGCGCGCTGGCTGCCGTCGCCGTTCCGCACGCTGGCCGAGCGCGTTCCAGCGGTTCCGGCGGCGATGACGATCCCGCATTCGCGTGTCGCGCGCGATCGCGGTCGCGTAACCGTGTTCCGCGGCTGCGTCGCCAGCGTCTATGACCGCGACACGCACGAATCCGCGCGAGTGCTGCTCGAAGCGCTCGGCTACGAAGTCGTAGTTCCCGAGGGCACACCGTGCTGTGGCGCCCTGGCGCGTCACGCGGGCGATGTCGAGGCCGCCGACCGTGACGTCGCCGGCGCTTGCGCAGCGATCGCCGAAACCGATTGCGCCGCCGTGCTCGTCAGCGCGAGCGGCTGCTTCGGCGATCTTCGCGATCAGGTCGCGCGCGCCGGCGGACCGCCGGTCATCGACATCCTGGCGTTCATCGCACGCGATGCGCGCATCGATACGTTGCGCTTTCGTCCGTCGGGCAAACGCGTCGCGCTGCATCTGCCGTGCACGCAGGTCAACGTCGTCGGCGAGATCGCGTCGATCCGCGCGCTGCTTGCGCGTATTCCCGCTTTGACCGTGCTTGGCGTTCCCGAGCAGCCGCGCTGCTGCGGCGCCGCGGGCAACTATTTCATCGAGCATCCGGCGATCGCCGATCGCCTGCGCGACGAGAAGCTTGCGCAGATCGACGCCGAAACGCCCGATATCGTGCTGACGACGAACATCGGTTGCCGCATCCATCTGGCGAATGGCCTGCGCGAGCGCGCAGACGCGCCGCCCGTGCTGCATCCGCTCGCATTGCTCGCGCAACAGCTGGACAATGGTGCGCCATGACGCAACGAACGCTTTCCGGATTCGATCGCGCGCTCGTCGAAATCGAGCGTGCGCTCGGCGCGATCTTCGATCCCGCGCCGGTCGCGGTGCGGCCCTCGCCGGCCGAGGACATCGTCGAAGCGCCGCTCGACGATACCGAGCGACGCCATGCAGCCGGGCTCATGCGCGTTAACCACGTCGGCGAGGTCTGCGCGCAGGCGCTTTATTTCGGTCAGGCCGCGGTCGCCGACGACGAGCGCCAGCGCGCGCGAATGCTCGATGCGGCTGCCGAAGAAACCGATCATCTCGCATGGTGCGGCGAGCGCCTGCGCGAGCTCGACAGCCGGCCGAGTCTCCTCAATCCGCTCTGGTATGCCGGCGCGTATACGATCGGCGTCGGCGCCGGCATTCTCGGCGATCGCCTGAGCCTCGGGTTCGTCGTCGAGACCGAGCGTCAGGTCGAAGCGCATCTGGGCGAACATCTCGATCGGTTGCCGGAGCACGATGCGAAGAGTCGCGCGATCGTCGCAGTCATGAAGGATGACGAGGCACGGCACGCCGACAACGCGCTGCATGCTGGCGCCGAAACGTTGCCTGATCCGTTGCCGGCGCTGATGCGGTTCGCGAGTCGCGTCATGAAGACCGTCGCGTATCGAATCTAGCTTTCGCCTCTCCCGCTCGCGGGAGAGGCCGACGCGCACCGGCGGGCGAGGGGTTTCGGAGTCGTGCCCTCACCCTGCCCTCTCCCGCGAGCGGGAGAGGGGAAAGGCGCGCCTCACCAGATCGTGATGCGCTGCTCCGGCGCGACGTACATCTTGTCGCCCTGCTTGATGTCGAAAGCCGTGTAGAACGGCGGCTGGTTCGCAACCGTGCCGATCACGCGATACATCGGGATCGAATGCGGATCGGACTTGACGAGCTCGATCGCATAGTTGTCGCGATACTTCGCGCGCCACGCCTGTGCAAAGCCCATGTAGAAGCGCTGGTCGCCCGTGAAGCCGTCGATGACCGGCGCCGGTTTACCGCCGAGCGCGATCTGATACGCCTTGTAGGCGACCGCCATTCCCGAGTTGTCGGCGATGTTCTCGCCGAGCGTCAGCTTGCCGTTGAGGTGGTAGCCCGGCACCGGCTCGAACGTGTCGTACTCGGCGGCGAGCGCGGATGTCTTCGCCTCGAACTTCGCGTGGTCTTCCTTCGTCCACCAGTCGCGCAGGTTGCCGTCGCCGTCGTACTGCGCGCCCTGATCGTCGAAGCCGTGGCTGATCTCGTGGCCAATGACCATGCCGATCGCGCCGTAGTTGACCGCATCGTCGGCGTCGGGGTTGA
>CAWGBQ010000005.1:0-545661 GCA_963820885.1 uncultured Gammaproteobacteria bacterium | reverse complement strand
AGAAAGGCGGCTGCAGGATCGCGGCCGGAAAAACAATTTCGTTGAGTTCCGGGTTGTAGTACGCGTTGATCGTCTGCGGCGTCATGCCCCACTCGGCGCGATCGACAGGCTTGCCGAGCTTGTCGAGGTTGCGCTGGTACTCGAACGCGTTCGCGCGCGCGATGTTGCCGAAGAGATCGTTCTTCGCGATCTTGAGCGCCGTGTAGTCGCGCCAGTGGTCCGGGTAGCCGATCTTCGGCCTGAACTTCGCCGAGCTTGCCCTTCCGCTTCGCGCTTGGTGTCGGCGCTCATCCAGTCGAGATTGTCGATGCCCTGCTTGAACGCAGCGAGGAAGTTCTTGACGAGCGCGTCCGCGCGCTCCTTGCTCGCGGCCGGGAAGTGCTTGGCGACATAGAGCTTGCCGAGCGCCATGCCCATGCCCTGTTGCACGGTCGAAATGCCGAGCTTCCAGCGCGGCTGGTTCTCTGGCACGCCACGCAGCGTCGTCCCGTAAAACGCGAAGCTCGCGTCGACGAACGACTTCGAGAGATCCGGCGCCGCATCGCGCAGCACCTTCCAGCGTAGATAGGCCTTCCAGCTCGCGAGCGGCTGATCCTTGACGAGCCTGGCGAATGCGGAGACATACGTCGGCTGGCCGAGATTGACGACGTCGACCTTGCCCTTGATGCCGGCGGCGTCCGAGATACGCATCCCAGTCGAAGCCCTGCGCAGTCGTCGCGAGCTTGGCAATCTCGGTCTTGTTGTAGCCCTTGATCGGATCGCGCAGCTCGACCTTCGTCCACTGCGCCTTCGCGAGCGCGGTCTCGAGCGCGACGATTGCCTTCGCGGTGGCGGCGGCGTTCTTGTCGCCGGCCATGCCGAAGATGTTGGCGACGAACGCTTCGTATTGCGTGCGGATGCCCTTGAGCTTCGCGTCGTCATCCTTGATGTAGTAATCGCGATCAGGGAGGCCGAGGCCGCTCTGCTGCAGGTCCGCGATGTACTTCGTCGCGTCCTTGTTGTCCTGGTGCACGATGATGTTGAGCGGCAGCGTCGGCGCCGGACCGAACGTGCCGGGCTGCGTCACGGTCTTGCCGAGCTCTCCCATCAGCACGGCGATGTCCTTGGCGTTCTTCGCAGCGTCGATGCGCGCGAACGTCGTCTCGACGGGCTTCAGGCCTGCGGATTCGATCGTCGCTTCGTCGAGGAAGCTTGCGTAGAAATCGCCGACCTTGCGCTGATCCGCATCGAGCTTCGAGGGATCCGCCTTGGCCGCATCTTCGATGATCGCGCGCAGGTTCGCCTGCGCATCATCGAAGAGCTTGGCGAACACGCCATACGACGGCTTGTCGACCGGGATCTCGGTCGTGTCGAGCCAGTGGCCGTTGACGTAGCGGTAGAAGTCGTCCTGCGGACGCGCCGCTAAGTCCATGTTGACCTTGTCGATGCCCGAGCTCTGCACCTTCGCGGTCGCTTCGGGCGCGGCCGCCTTCGGCGCTGCCGGCGCGGCGGCCTTGTCGGCGTCAGAGTTCGACGGTGCGGAACACGCGGCGAGCAAACCCGCGCTGAGGACGACGGCGACGCAAGCCTTCATCGAAGATCCCCTCGGTTCTGAATGACGACGGCGAAAGCCGACGCTAGCAGCCGCCGCACGAGGCGCATCGGCCATAAGTACCGGTTGCGGCGGAACGAAGCGCCCGCGTGGTGGGCGCTTCGCGACTACTACATCAGGTTGCGGCCGTGGAACAGCTCTTCGATCTCGCGCTTGACCAGCGATTCGATGCGCTTTCGATCCTTGAACGAAAGATCGTCGGCCGTCGCGTCGAACAGGTACGTATCGAGATCGAAGTCCTTCACATGCATCTTCGTGTGGAAGATGTTTTCCTGATAGACGTTGACGTCGAACATCTCGTACTTCTGCTGGATGTGCTTGGCGAGATATTCCTGGATCGAGTTGATGCGGTGATCGATGTAGTGCTTGCGCCCCTTCACGTCGCGCGTGAAGCCGCGCACGCGGTAGTCCATCGTCACGATGTCCGACTCGAAGCTGTCGATCATGTAGTTGAGCGCTTTCAGCGGCGAGATGACGCCGCAGGTCGCGACGTCGATGTCGGCGCGGAACGTCGCGATGCCGTTGTGCGGATGCGTCTCCGGATACGTGTGCACCGTGATGTGGCTCTTGTCGAGATGAGCGACCACCGCATCGGAGATCATGTCCTTGCCGAGCTTGTCGACGATCGGATGCTCGGAGATCAGGATCGTGACCGACGCGCCCTGCGGATCGTAGTCCTGGCGCGCGATGTTGAGGATGTTCGCACCGATGATATCGGCGACGTCGGTCAGGATCTTGGTCAGGCGGTCGGAGTCGTACGCCTCATCGATGTACTCGATGTAGCGCTGCCGCTGCTCCTCGGAGACCGCGTAGCAAATGTCATAAATGTTGAAGCTGAGCGCCTTGGTCAGGTTGTTGAAACCCTGGAGCTGCAGCCGCGGAAGGGGCTTGACCACTGTACTTTCCTCGAAATAAGCCGCTTGCCAGCGAAGGGCGCGGATTATGGGACAACTCCATTGCCGATTAAACCGCTGGCCTAGCAGGAACGCTCGGCGCCTGTCCGGTCACCACGCGTGAAGGAATTTGCAATAAGATGTGAAAACCGGCAGATGGGGGCGGCCTCGCACGCGGCAAGTCCGCGTACCGCCTCCCTGTGACGGCCGTGCCCTAGGCTTGGGAGGGTATTCGTGGAAGCACACGGGAAGATCGCCGATTTCCGCTATTCGTTGCAGAGGACCGTCAACAAGGTCCAGGCACCGCCGATGCTGGTGCCAGATCGTGCGGCGATGGAACGGTTCCTGGGCGCCTGCCACCGGCGCCGCTACCCGAGCAAGACCGCAATCATCCGGCCGGGCGACTCGGCCAACATCCTCTACTACGTCATCGACGGTTCGCTGACCGTCTCGTCCGAGGACGAGGAAGGTCGCGAGCTGATCCTCGCCTATCTCAACCGCGGCGAGTTCATCGGCGAAATGGGCCTCTTCGTCGAGACCCCGCGCCGCGAAGTCATGGTCCGCACGCGCACGCCCTGCGAGCTCGCCGAGATCGGCTACGAGCGGATGTTCAACCTGTTCGAAGGGCCGCTTCGTGACGAGTGCCCGAAGATCCTGTTCGCGATCGGCTCGCAGCTCACCAACCGGCTTCTGCACACCAGCCGCAAGGTCAGCCGCCTCGCCTTCATGGATGTGACCGGCCGAGTCGCCAAGACCCTGATCGACCTCACCGACGAGCCCGATGCGATGACGCACCCGAGCGGCACGCAGATCCGCATCTCGCGCCAGGAAATCAGCCGCATCGTCGGCTGCTCGCGCGAGATGGTCGGCCGCGTGCTGAAGCAGCTCGAAGAGCAGGGCATGATCACGGTCGCCGGCAAGACGATCGTCGTGCTCGGCACCCGCGGGCCGACGTAACCTCCGCGCAAACCGCTACGCAACCCTGAGCTTTTTCTCTCCGCTCGCGCCGCTCGAACGGCGCGACGGTTTTCGGCTCGCGTCGAAAATCATGTAGACGTCCGCGCGCTGGTAGTGGCTGCCCGGCCGCGGTGCCGGCTGATGCACGAAGCCGACGCTCTCGTAGAGCGTCAGCGCCGGCGCGAGTCGCTTGTTCGATTCGAGAAACAGCATCGTGCCGCCGAGCCGCTCGTATTCGGCGATCGCCGCTTCGGCAAGCTTTCGCCCTGCGCCAAGCCCGCGAAAACCTGTTTCGACCGCCATCTTCGAAAGCTCGTAGACGCCGTCGCTCTCCTTGAGCAGCGCGCAGGTGCCAACGACTTCGCCGTCGAGCGCAGCGAACAGGATCGCGCCGCCGCGATCGATCACGTGCGTCTTCGGATCGGACAGCATGGCGCGATCGACGGGCTCGACCGCGAACCAGCGCTCGAGCCATTCGGTGTTGATGCGATCGAAGTGCGGCGCCCATTCGGGCCGGAACCCATGGATCTCGACGGTCGCCGCGAGCACGCGCTCGCGCTCGCGCGCAATCTCGGCAGCGAGACGGCCGCTCGCGATGTCGCGCTCGAACGCGCCGAGCGCGTCGATCAGCGAGCCCTGCCCGCGCAACGCGGCTGCACGCGCGCCGCGGCGGATTGCGCACCAGACGGGGCCGAGCGTATCGAGCTTGCGCTCCGCTTCGGCCGTAAGCTCAAGCACACCGCGCCGCGCATCGGCCTTGTCGGTGCGCCGCGTGATCCAGCCGGCTTTGCGGAGCTTCGCCGCAAGCTGGCTCACGGCCGGGTGCGTCTGGCCGATCTCGGCCGCGATCTCGGTGACCGTCGCCGGGCCCTTGACGTGCAGATAGCGGAGCACCGGGAACCAGTGCGCGTCGATGTCGACGCCGGCGTCGCGGTAGGCCACGTTGGCGGCCGCGTAGAGGCTTTCGCTGATGGCCTTGAAGCGGCTCGCTATTGCGAGCTCGCCTTGCGTGTGGAGAAACATGAGGGGTCCGTAATCAATTACGTAAGTACTAACGTAATCGAGTTTTGCGCCAGTCGCAACCGCCTTTCGCCTCTCCCGCTTGCGGGAGAGGCCGCCGCCGACAGGCGCGGGTGAGGGAAGCGGGCGGAGCGAAGCACCCGACGTCAACTCGAGCCGGCCCTCACCCTACCCTCTCCCGCAAGCGGGAGAGGGAAAAGCAATCAGTCGTCGGCGAAGAGTTTCGCGAGAGCAGCGCCGGGATCCGCAGCGCGCATGAACGTCTCACCGACCAGGAACGCCTCGATCCCTTCGGCACGAAGCCGCGCGACATCGTCCGGCGTGCGGATCCCGCTTTCGGTCACGAGCAGCCGATCGTACGGAATGCTCGGCGCGAGCCGCAGCGTCGTCTCGATCGACGTCTCGAACGTGCGCAGGTCGCGGTTGTTCACGCCGATCAGCGGCGCCGGAATCGCAAGCGCGCGCTCGAGCTCTTCCTCGTCGTGCACCTCGACGAGCACATCGAGATCGAGCTCCGCCGCGAGCAGCGCGAGTTCGACCAGTGCCGCATCGCCGAGCGCCGCGACGATCAGGAGAACGCAGTCGGCGCCGATCGCGCGCGCCTCGTACACCTGGTACGGATCGATCGTGAAATCCTTGCGCAGCACCGGCAGCTCGCAGGCACTCCGCGCCGCGTCGAGGAACGCTTCGCTGCCCTGGAAAAAATCGGAATCGGTCAGCACCGAAAGACACGCCGCGCCGTGGGCCGCGTAGCTCCGCGCGATCGCGGCCGGATCGAAATCGAGACGCATGACGCCCTTGCTCGGGCTCGCCTTCTTGATCTCGGCGATGACGGCCGGTTGCCCGTTCTCGATCTTGCTTTCGAGCGCGGCCGCAAACGCGCGCGTCGGCGGCTGATCGGCCGCGCGCGACGAAAGCTCCGCAAGCGGAACGCGTGCGCTGCGGTCGCGAATCTCCTCGACCTTGCGCGCCAGAATTTTTTTGAGGATGTCTCCCATCGCTCCGTGCCAGTTGCCGGCCGCGTCCTCCCGATCCGCGGCTAGCCGGCGGCCAGCCGCCGCGTCGTCTCCGCGAACATGTCGAGTTTCGCGCGTGCGGCGCCGCTCGCCAAGGCCTCGCGCGCTCTTGCAATTCCCTCGCCTACCGAGCCCGCGACGCCGGCGACGTAGAGCGCAGCGCCGGCGTTCAGCGCGACGACGTCGCGCGCCGGACCCGCTCGATTCTCGAGCGCTTCGAGCACGCGCTCGCGTGACTCCATCGCGTCACGCACCGCGAGCTCGCGCGTAGGCACGCGCGCGAAGCCGAACGCGACCGGATCGATCTCGTATTCGCGCACGTCGCCACCGGAAAGCTCGGCGACCGTCGTCGGCGCGCCGAGCGAAATCTCGTCGATGCCGTCCTGGCCCCAGACGATCAGCGCGCGCGTGGCGCCTAGCCGCTGCAGCACGCGCGCCTGGATGCCGACGAGATCGGGATGGAACACGCCCATCAGGATGTTCGGCGCACCGGCCGGGTTCGTCAGCGGCCCGAGGATGTTGAACAGTGTGCGCACGCCGAGCTCGCGTCGCACGGGCGCGACGGCCTTCATCGCCGGATGATGATTCGGCGCGAACATGAAGCCGATGCCGGTTTCGTCGAGGCAGCGCGCGACGTCTTCCGCTTTCAGATCGATCGCGACGCCGAGCGCTTCGAGCACATCGGCACTGCCCGACTTCGACGACACGCCGCGATTGCCGTGCTTGGCGACGCGCGCGCCGGCTGCCGCGACGACGAACATCGACGCCGTGGAAATGTTGAAACTGTTAGCGCCGTCGCCGCCGGTGCCGACGATATCGATGAAGTGATCGTATCGAGGCGCATCGACCCGCAATGCGAGCTCGCGCATCACCGTGGCGGCCGCCGTGATCTCGCCGACCGTTTCCTTCTTGACGCGAAGCCCCGTGATCAACGCAGCGACCATCGGCGGTGACACCTCGCCGCGCATGATCTGCCGCATCAGGTCGACCATCTCGTCGTGGAAGATCTCGCGATGCTCGATCGTGCGCTGCAGCGCTTCGTGTGGAGTGATCGCCACGGCGCCTAACCGTCCAGGAAGTTCCGGAGCAGCGCGTGGCCGTGCTGCGTCAGGATCGATTCCGGATGGAACTGCACGCCTTCGATCGCGAGCTCCTTGTGACGAAGGCCCATGATCTCGTCGCGCGCACCGTTCGCATCGACGGTCCACGCGGTGACTTCGAGGCATTCCGGCAGCGACGATTTTTCGACGATCAGCGAGTGGTAGCGCGTCGCCTCGAACGGATTCGGCACGCCCTTGAACACGCCCTTGCCGTCGTGATGGATCATCGAGGTCTTGCCGTGCATGATCTCGCGCGCCCGCACGACCTTGCCGCCGAACGCCTGCCCGATCGCCTGATGGCCGAGGCAGACGCCGAAGATCGGCACGCGACCGGCGAGCTCGCCGATCACGTCGAGCGAAACGCCGGCTTCGTTCGGCGTGCACGGGCCCGGCGAAATCACGATCGCGCTCGGCGCGAGCGCCGTCGAGCGCCGGCACCGACAACGCATCGTTGCGCACGACGCGGACATCCTCACCGAGCTCGCCGAAATACTGCACGAGGTTGTAGGTGAAACTGTCGTAGTTGTCGATCATCAGGACCATGCGGCCAAGTCTACGCGACAACCGTTCAGCCGCGGACGCGCGCACCGCGTGCAAGCGATTCGGCCCCTGCACGGTCTTGCATGACGAGCCGGCCGACCCGATTTCCGGAGGAGCCGCGCAGAGATCCAGGAGCTTGCCATGCGCCTCGCACGAAACCACTCGCCACTCGCACTCGCCGCGCTGCTCGCGCTCGCGACCACCGCGTGCAATCGTCTCGCGCCCGCCGCCGAAACGGCGATGCTCGTCCCGCCGCCCACGGTCGATGAGCCGGCATCCGGCAGCGGCAGCGAAACCGCGGTGCTCGCCGGCGGTTGCTTCTGGGGCGTGCAGGGCGTCTTCCAGCACGTCAAGGGCGTGAAGTCGGCGATCTCGGGCTACACCGGCGGCAGCGCCGGCAACGCGCATTACGAAGACGTCGGCATGGGCACGACCGGTCACGCCGAATCGGTGCAGGTCACGTTCGATCCGAAGGTCGTCAGCTACGGCGAGATCCTGCGCATCTATTTCTCGGTCGCCCACGATCCGACCGAGAAGAATCGCCAAGGGCCTGACGTCGGCACGCAATACCGCTCGGCGATCTTTCCGCGCAACGAAACGCAGCAGAAGGTCGCGCAGCAATACATTGCGCAGCTCGACGCGGCGAATGCGTACGGGCGCCCGCTCGCGACGACCGTCGAGCCCGGCAAGACGTTCTACCGCGCCGAGGATTACCACCAGGATTTTCTGGTGCACAACCCGACGTATCCGTACATCGTCTACAACGATCTGCCGAAGGTCGAAAATCTGAAGCGGCTCTTTGCCGATCGCTACGCCAGCGAACCTGCTCTGACGCCGGCATCCGTCGCGGTCTCGGTACGCTGATCACTTCGATGCGGTGAGCACGCTCTCGAAACGCGCGAGCTCGCCGGCGTCGAGATCGGAAACGATCGCCGCGCGCTCGCCGTCGAGCGTGCCCCAGATCAGCGAATAGCCGTCGCGCTTTGCGGACGCGCCGGCCGGTGCGTCGGACGGCAGCACATAGACATCGATCAGATGCTTGTCGTGCCGGTAGACGAGCACCGGCACGCGCGCAGCACCGACGTAATCGACGCGGCCGCCGACGAGCGGGAATCCCTGATCGGCGAAATCGGTGACACGCGGCGATTGCGCGACTTTTCCGGCGAACCACGGCCGCACCGTGTGGCGGTCACTCGACACGACGTCGACCGGCGATGTCGCCGCGAGCGCGCGCCAGTGGCTGGCGAAGAGATCGCGCGCGGCCTGATCGCGTGCGTCCCCGCCGGGGCCCGTCGCAAGATGCATGACCGCGCCGCCCGCGATGAACGCGCCGGCGCACGCTGCCGCAAGACGCATCCATGACGACGCGCGACGCACACGCGTCGCGCTGGCCGGCGCCGCGCTCTCGCGCCGAATGCGCTCGCGCAGCGATGTCGGCGCCGCATAGCGCGGTGCTTGCGTGCGCATCGCGTGACGCACGCGTCCGAGACTCGCAAGCGCTGCCTGACACTCGGCACAACCGTCGACATGCACTTCGAGCGCGCGCACTTCGTCGCGATCGAGCTCGCCGTCGAGATACGGCTCGAGCAGCCGTGCGGCTTCTTTACATTCCATGCAGGTCGCCCTCCGGCGTTCGCGGCGCAAGCGCCTTCTGCAGCAGCGCGCGGCCACGCGAGAGCCGCGACATCACGGTGCCGATCGGCACGTCCAGTACATCGGCGATCTCGCGGTACGAAAGATCCTCGATCTCGCGCAGGACCAGCGCCTCGCGGAACTCGACAGGCAGCGCGCGCAGCTGGCGCTCGATCGCGCGCGTCCGCTCGGCTGCCTGCGCGGCCGATTCGACGTCGTTCGCCGCCGTGTCGATGCCGGCGTCGACGATCGTTTCGACCGCGACGCCCGGCGCTTCGCGACGCCGCGTCTTCAGCGCGGCGAGGCAGCAGTTGCGCACGATCGCAAGCCACCACGCGCGCGCGTTGCCGCCCGCGTACGTGTGCGCCGAGCGCGTCGCGCGCACGAACGCATCGTGCACGGCGTCGGCCGCGTCCTGCTCGTTGCCGAGCAGCCAGCGGCCGAGGTTGTACGCGGCGTCGAGGTTTTCCTCGGCGAGCGCCGACACCCACGCGCTGGACGCGGCCGCGGTCACGCGCGCGCGGCCTTGACGCTATGGCTTTCGTACATGGACGACACCGGTCATGAACGGATGCACCGTGCAGAAATACGGGATATCGCCTTCCTCGGCGAAAGTATGCTCGTAGCGGTCGTCCGTATCGAGCGCCTTCGAAACGAAGCTGTGATCGGACGCCGCGATCGTGTGCGGCGTCTCGTCGTGGTTGAGCCAGACGACCGTCGTCCCCGGCGCGACCGTGATCTCCTTCGGCCCGAACGCAAACTTGCTGATGTCGATCATGACGGGCTGCGCGGCCGACAGCGCCGTCGAGAGCGCGAGCGCCGCCACCGCGCCGAGGGCGCGCATCCATGTCCTTGTCATTGCTTTTCTCCCTGCGATCAACTTTCGATCGGTGTGTCGATGGTCGCGAGCGCATGCTTGCCGCGCACGACCTGCACCTGCCGTGTGCCGAGCAGCTTGCCGAGTTGGCCCGCAGGCACCGTGACCGGTCCGGGCTCGCCGAAGCCCGCCTGCCCCGGCGTCGGCAGCGGATACGCGAGCGACATCGCCGTGTGCAGCGCGACGTTGCCTTCGACCTTCTGCAGCACCTGATGGATATGGCCGTTGAGCACCGTCACCGATCCGAACGGCTTCAGCAGCGCGAGTGCGGCGTCGGCGTCGGCCGTGCCCCAGCCCCACTGTTCGTACACGGTCCACATCGGGATGTGCGCCATGACGACAATCGGCGTCGAATGCGACACGCCCTTGAGATCGTTCCTCAGCCACGCGATCTGCTCGTCGCCGAACGACGACATCGTCTTCGCCTTGAAATTCTCGACGTTGCTGAGGCCGATGAAGTGCGCGCCGTTCTGCTCGAAGCTGAAATACGGCCGCTTCTTGCCGTCGTGGTCGAACTGCTTGAGATAGCCGGTGAGTCCATCGTCGAGCGCGTCGTGCTCGCCCGGCACGATGTGCCGGTGATCGACCTTGATCTCGGCGAACAATTCCTTCGCCTGTCCGAACTCTTCGGGCTTCGACAGATGGCTCACGTCGCCGGTGTGCACGACGAATGCCGGTGCATTCGGCAGCGCGTTGATCTCGCCGATCGCACGGCGCAGGCTGCCGACGACGTCGGGATTGGCGGGTTTGTTGAATCCGACGTGCGTGTCGCTGATCTGCACGAACGTGAAGCCGTTCGCCGCCGCGGATTTGCCAGTGCCGGTCGCGCCAACCGTGCGCGGCACGCCGCCTGCGATCGACCAGACGACCGCGGCGCCGGACCACGCGGCGAGGCAGCCGAGCGCCTTGCGGCGGTCCGGGCTCGCGAGATCTTCATCTTCATGACCGAAACGTTTCATCGCATCGTCTCCGATTTGGGCGGGTTTCACCCATCCGGATCGGCGACGGCGCGGGTTTATTCCCGTCGCGCAGGCGGCGTCAGGCAGCCGGCGCGGTGGTCGCGAGATACGCGTCGAGCTTTTCCACCGAATCGATCATGCCGCGTGCGATGGCGCGCTCGCCCATGATTACGGCGTCTGCGCCGCGCGCGAGCAGATAGTCGACATCGCGATCGGTGTGCGCGCGAACGATCACCGCGATGCCCGGCTTCAGCCGACGCGCGTGCTCGATGATCTGGCCGGCTTCGATTGTCTGCGGAATCGCGACGACGACGGCGCGCGCCGTCGCCGTGTTCGCGGCAGCGAGCACGTCTTCCGACGATGCGTTGCCGAGCACGCCCGCGATTCCGAGCGCGCGGGCCTCGTCGAGCGAGTCGCGGTCAGACTCGATCAGCGCGATCGCGTGACCCGCTTCGTGCACGGCGCGCCCGACACGCGAGCCGACGCGGCCGAAGCCGATCAGCACGACGTGATCGGCCGTCGGTACCGGCGGGCCAGGCGCATGCTCGTCGTCGATCGCCGGCAACGGCGCGGCCGCTTCGACCTCGCGCCGTGCCTGCCAGCGATCGAGCGCTGCGAACAGGATCGGATTCAGGAAGATCGACAGGATCGCACCGGCGAGGATCAGGTCGCTACCTTCCTTCGGCAGCAGGCCGAGATCCATGCCGAGCGCCGCGAGGATGAAAGAGAACTCGCCGATCTGCGCGAGGCTGACCGCGATCGTAAGACCTGTCTCGAACGGCCGTCCGAACGCGCGCACGATCGCGAGCGCCGCGAGCGACTTGCCGACGACGATGATCAGGAGCGTAGCGAGCACCGGCAGCGGCTGACGCACGAGGATCATCGGATCGAACAGCATGCCGGCCGCGACAAAGAAGAGCACCGCGAACGCATCGCGGAACGGCAGCGATTGCTCGGCGGCCTCTTGGCTCAGCGACGATTCCTTGAGCACCATGCCGGCGAAGAACGCGCCGAGCGCGAACGACACGTCGAAGAGTCGCGCCGACGCATAGGCGACGCCGAGCGAGATCGCGAGCACCGCGAGCGTGAAGAGCTCGCGCGAGCCGAGGCCGGCTGTCTTTTCGAGGAGCCACGGGATCGCGCGGCGTCCGACGATCAGCATCAGCGCGATGAACGCGGCGACTTTCGCGAACGTGATGCCGAGCGTCACGTAGATATTTCCGCCGGCGTGCGCTGCGTCGGCGTGGCCGCCGAGCATGCCCGCGAGCGGCGGCAGCAGCACGAGCACGAGCACCATCGCGAGGTCTTCGACGATGAGCCAGCCGACCGCGATCCGGCCGCGGCCCGTTTCGAGCAAGCGCCTGACTTCGAGTGCGCGCAGCAACACGACCGTGCTCGCGACCGACAACGCGAGCCCGAACACGAGACCGGCGCCGACGGACCAGCCGAGCAGCCAAGCGAGCGCCATGCCGAGCAGCGTCGCGATCGCGATCTGCACCGCGGCGCCCGGAATCGCAATCGCTCGCACGGCAAGCAGATCGCCGAGCGAGAAATGCAGCCCGACGCCGAACATCAGCAGGATCACGCCGATTTCCGAAAGCTCGCCAGCGAGCGACTGGTCCGCGACGAAGCCCGGTGTGAATGGACCGACGGCGACGCCGGCAAGCAGATACCCGACGATCGGCGCAAGCCGGAGCTTCAACGCGAGCGCGCCTGCCGCGTACGCGAGCACGAGTGCAAAGACAATCGTCGCGATCAGCGGCGTGTAATGCGGCATCCGGTCAGAGCCCGCTCGCGGCCTGCGCGACCGCGCGGAACAGTGCGCGGCCCTTGTTCATCGTCTCCTCCCACTCCTTGGCGGGATCGGAATCGAACACGATGCCGCCGCCGGCCTGCACGTGCAGCGTGCCGTCCTGGATCACGGCCGTGCGGATTGCGATCGCGGTGTCGGCGTCGCCCCACCAGCCGATGTAGCCGATCGCGCCGGCGTAGATGTTGCGCTTGTGCGGTTCGAGCTCGCGGATGATCTCGATCGCGCGGATCTTCGGCGCGCCGGATACGGTGCCGGCCGGAAACGTCGCCTTCAGCACGTCCATGTACGAGAGTCCGTCGCGGAGCTCGCCTTCGACCTGACTGACGATGTGCATCACGTGCGAGTAGCGCTCGATGACGAAGCTCTCGGTCAGCTCGACGGTGCCGGTCTTGCTGACGCGGCCGACATCGTTGCGACCGAGATCGATCAGCATCAGGTGCTCGGCGCGCTCCTTCGCGTCGGCGAGCAGCTCGTGCTTCGAGCGCGAGATCCTGCTCCGGCGTCTTGCCGCGCGGTCGCGTGCCGGCGATCGGACGCACGACGACCTTGCCGTTCTTGAGGCGGACCAGAATCTCCGGCGACGAGCCGACGATCTGCGTCGGCGCCGAGCTCGAGGAAGTACATGTACGGCGAAGGATTGAGCGCACGCAGCGCGCGATAGACATCGACCGGCCGCGCGCGGAACGGCACCGACAAGCGCTGCGACGGCACGACCTGGAAAATGTCGCCGGCGCGGATGTATTCCTTCGCTTTCTCGACGAGCGCCTCGTATTCCTCGCGCGTGAAGCTCGAGACGAAGTCGGTTTCCTCGAGCGCTTTCGGATCGAGCACGTCCGGATAGCCGGAACCGGAATGACGCAGGCGAAACGCAAGCTCGTCGAGCCGTCGCACCGCGCGCGCATAGGCCTGCGGCTCCGCCGGATTCGCGTGCACGATCAGATAGAGCCGCGCCTTGAGATTGTCGAAGACCGCAACTTCCTCGCTCAGCATCAGCAGCGCATCGGGCGTGCCGAGCTTGTCGGTCTTCTCGCTCGCGGCGAGCTTCGGCTCGATCCATGCGATCGTCTCGAAGCCGAAATAGCCGACGAGGCCGCCGGTGAACGCCGGGAGCTCCGCGAGCTTCGGCACCTTGTACGTCGCGCGGATCTTCTCGATCTCCCCGAGCGGATCGGCAAGCTCGCGCGTCTCGACGACTTCGCCGAGCTCCTCGACCGAGAGCGTGCGCCCGCGGAGCGCATAGACACGCCGGCACGGCAGGCCAATGATCGAATAGCGACCCCAGTTCTCGCCGCCCTCGACCGACTCGAAGCAGGTACGCGTACGGCGCGTCGGCGAGTTTCAGGTACACCGAAAGCGGCGTATCGAGATCGGACAAAACCTCGCGCGCGACCGGAATGCGGTTGTAGCCTTGCGCGGCGAGCGCGTCGAACGCGTCCTGCGAGAGCATCGGAAGCCTGCCGTGAAGCGGGGCATCCGACGATAGCAAGGCCGCCGCGCGCGCGACAGCCTTGTTCGCGGAATCAGCCGTCGAAACCGTCGGCGAAAATGATGTCGTTCACTATCATGAGGCGGAGCTCGCCTCGGACATTCGACGGCGCGGCATCCCGCTGAGCCGCAGCGCGAACTCTACGCCGCGGCTGCCGTCGAGATTGTGCGCCAGCGCAGATCCGCGATGGAGCTCGGCGACGAGGCGCACGACGTAAAGGCCGAGGCCGAGATGCGGTGTCTCGCCGCCGTGGCGCGCGCCGGCGTCGCGCACGCTGACGAGCGAATCGAACAGGCGGTCCTGCATCGCGGCCGGCAACGGCGGGCCCGAGTTCGCGACGCGGATCTCGGCGACGCCAGCGGCGTTCGCGAGGCCGATCTCGATCCAGCCGTCGTCGGGCGTGAACGAGCGCGCGTTGTCGAAGAGCTTGTCGAGCGCCTGCGCGATCAGCTCGGGTGCGCCGTGGAATGGTGTCGGACCATTCGGGAGTTGCACGCGCATCTCGCGTCCACCCGCGAGCGCGCGATAGCCGGCGGCGCAACCTTCGACGAGCGCGGTCAGGTCGAAGTCCTCGGCCTCGGCGGACGCGATCGCGCGCTCGATGCGTCCCGCCTCGCTCATTGCGCGCACGATCTTGCCGAGCCGCTCGGCGCCGTCGCGTGCACGCGCCGCGTATGCGCGCGCGTCGGCCGGCAACGCCTGATGATCGAGGTTGTCGAGCGATGATTTGACGATCGCGAGCGGCGTATTGAGCTCGTGCGAGAGCTTCGATGCGAGCGTGCGAAGATAATCGGTGTACGCGCCGATCTCGTCGAAGAGCTTGGCGAAGCTCCGCGCGAGATCGCCGAGCTCGTCGTCGTCGCCGGCGAGCGGCATCGGGCCGGATAGACGTCCGGACGTCCGCACCGCGTGTTCGGCCGCGTTGCGAAGGCGCCGGATCCGGAACGACAGCGACGCGCCGAACAGCAGCAGGATCAGGCCCGCGATCGCGAGCGCCGCGAGCGTCGCGCCGGCGAGCCCGAACAGCGCGCGGTTCGCCAGCAGCGGCAGCGCGCGGTTCGCCTGCTCGAGCACGAGCGCGCCGCGCACGCCGGCGCCGGTGCTAAGCGGCACGGCCGCGGTCAGCACGACGTCGTCGCCGGCGCTGCCGGCGCGCCAGCTCGTCGAGGCGACGCCGGACAGCGCCTGCCAGATCTCGGTCGCGTCGAGCCGCGGCAGGTCGCCCGCGAGCGCGGTCGATCCGGTCAGCACGGGCGCGATCAGGCTCGCGTAGACGAAGCGCCCGAGCCAGCCCTCCGAGGCCGACGCTTCGGCCGGCGACGCCTGCAAGCCGCCGGCATCGGCGATCAGCCAGCCGTCGGTTTCGACGATGCGCACGCGCGCGTGATCGGGCACGAGCGCCGCGAGCGTGTCGGCGGCGCGCGTCTCGTAGGCGACGAGCGCGCGCGGCTCGGCATTGGCGGAATCGGGTTCTGCCGCGTCGTAAACGGAGACGCCGATGCGATCGGGCCGCTGCGCGCCCGGAATGCGGAGCTCGACACGATAACCAGACCCGTCTTCCTGCCACCCGCCGACGAGCCGCTCGGGAAGCAAGGCGTCGGCCGCGTCGGTGTGCGCCTCGAACGGGCCCGGTGCGCCGCTCGCGATGACGTAATGCCGCGACTCACCGCCGCGCTCGAGCACGAGATCGATGTGATCGCTTTGTATGGCGCGCGGATCGCTCGCGTCGGCGCGCGTGCGCGTCGCATCGCGCACGTCGGCGAACAGATAGAGACTGTCCGCGCGCGCTCCGGCGAGCACACGCAGCTTCTGCGCGTCGCGCGCGGGCCCGAGTGCCTGCGCGTACGCGCGAATGTCGCTCCAGTCGTCCGCATAGCCGTCGACGACGACCGGCGCTTCGAGCCGGTGCACATAGAGCACCGGCCCCGCGGGCCATGCGGCGTCGGATGCCGTGAACGCTTTAGCCAGCGTCGACGCCGACGCGAGCAGCGCCTGCTCCTGGCCCTGGCGCAGCAGCGATTCGGTCTGCCGCACGAACTGCCAGCCGGCCCACGGCAGCGCCAGCGTCGAGAGCGCGACGAGCAGCAGTTTGAGGCGAAGGGACACGAGCCGTCCGGCTCACGGCTTCCAGCGGTATCCCGCGCCGTGCACGGTGTCGATCGCATCGAACGCCGGATCGACCGCGATGAACTTCTTGCGGATGCGCTTGATGTGCGAGGTGATCGTCGCGTCGTCGACGACGACCTGCGCATCGCGCATCAGCTGGTCGCGATTCTTGACGTGACCCGGGAAGCGCACGAGCGTGTGCACCATCCAGAACTCGGTCACCGTGAGCGGCACGTCGGCGCCATTCCACGTCACGCGCATGCGCTCGGATTCGATCTTGAGCGGGCCGTGCGCGATCACGTTGTCGGCGGCAACGGGTTTGCGCAGCGCCTCCATGCGGCGGAACAGCGCGCTGATGCGCGCAGCGAGCTGATGCAGCGAGACGTCCTTTGCGAGGTAGTCGTCGGCACCGAGGCGCAGGCCCGAGATCACATCGAAATCGGAATCGCGCGCGGTCAGGAAGATGATCGGCAGCGTCGCCGACTTCGCGCGAAGGCTCCTGCAGAGCTCGAAGCCGCCATCGGGCTCATCGGCGAGGCCGATGTCGATGATGACGAGCTCGGGCGGCCGCTGCGCGAACGCCGACTCGGCCTCGGCCCGCGAGCCGTAGCCGCGCACCTCGTAGCCGAGCCGCGCGAGCGCCTCGACGTAGTTGGCGCGGATCAGGGGTTCGTCCTCGACGATCGCGATGTGGCGCGGCATTCGGTGCTCCGGGTGTCTGTCGGGCAGAGCTTACCGGCGCTGCGGCGCCACGCAATGCCCGGCCATGCGGCGTCAGCAATTTGCCAGAACTCGTCGGCGGACCGGCCCCTGCCGCGCAGTCAGCGTCCTGCAAGGAACGCTTCAATACGCTCCAGACGCCACCGGAGACCGTTCATGAAAAACCAGAGCCCCGAACCGAACACCGACCTTGCCGGCAGCGAACCGCTGCGCACCGTCTTCGCCCTGGCCGCGCTGCTGCTCGGCCTGATCGCCGCGATGCACTGAAGGAGATTTCGATGGACCTCTATCTGCCGGACGAGTTCTACGCGTTGAGCGAGTCGCCGAACGCGCGGCGCGAGAACGTGCGCGAGGACTTGCAATGGCTCGGCGGCGAAGCGTACGTCTCGCCGCTCAGCATCGCCGTCGGTGCGCGCGCCGAACGCGTCGAGCCGGATCCGATCTGGCGCGTGATCTGAAGTTTCACCCGATTGCCTCAGACCGCGCCGGGCAGCCCCTCTCCCCCTCCCCGTCGCCCGGTGCGGTTTTTCTTCGCTAGATGCCCGCAACGCTCGCGTGCATCGCGCGGATCACGTCGCGGTAGTCCTTCTCGCTGAAGATCGCCGAACCCGCGACGAACGTGTCCGCACCGGCGCGCGCGATCTCGGCGATGTTGTCGCGCTTGACGCCGCCGTCGATTTCGAGCCGGATGTTGCGACCGCTCGCGTCGATGCGCTCGCGAACCTGGCGCAACTTGTCGAGCGCCGAGGGAATGAAGCTCTGACCGCCGAAGCCGGGATTGACCGACATCAGCAGCACGAGGTCGATCTTGTCGAGCACATAGTCGAGGTATGCGAGCGGCGTCGCCGGATTGAACACGAGGCCGGCCGTGCAGCCGGACGCCTTGATCAGCTGGATCGTGCGGTCGACGTGCTCGCTCGCTTCGGGATGGAAGCTGATGTTCGTCGCGCCGGCTTTCGCGAAATCCGGCACGATGCGGTCGACCGGCTTCACCATCAGGTGCACGTCGATCGGCGCCTTGACACCGTGCTTGCGCAACGCTTCGCAGATCAGCGGGCCGATCGTGAGGTTCGGCACGTAGTGGTTGTCCATCACGTCGAAATGGATCCACTCGGCGCCGGCCGCGACGACCGCGTCGACTTCCTCGCCCAGACGCGCGAAGTCGGCCGAGAGGATCGAAGGTGCGATGACGGTCGATTGCCTGGCCATGCTGGATCTCCGAGCCGCGGTCGTTAGCGTAGAGCATCGCCGATAGCCTGTCTTACGGCTATCGACAACCGATTGCTACTTGAACCCGCGCTCGGCCTTGACGCGCTCGTACGCCGCATTGATCTCGCGCGCACGCTCTTCGGCGCGGCGCTTCAGCTCGTCCGGCACGTCGCCGAGCTTGTCGGGATGGTGCTGGCTCATCAGCTTGCGGTAGGCGCGCTTGATGTCGCGTTCGTTCGCGGTGCGATCGATGCCGAGCACGACATAGGGATCGGCGCGCAGTGGCCCCGGCGGCGGCGGTCGCGCGCCCGGACCGCGCTGCGCGCCGGGTCCGGCGGGCGCATGGCCCTTCATCGCAGCGATCGCCGCGAGCTCGTGATCGTTGACGCCGAGCGCCCAGCAGAGCTTGCGCAGCAACGCGAGCTTCGGCGCCGCAAGCGCGCCTTCCGCGTAGACGAGATCGAGCAGCAGGTCGAGCACGAGAAACGCGAGATCGCGCCGGCCGCCGCACCAGCGCTTCAGATCGTTGATCGCGAGCGCGGCCGGAAACTCGGCGCCCTTGCCGATGTTGAAGCGCTCGATCGCGGCGTGCCGCTGCGTGGTATTCAGACGCAGACGCGCCATCAGCGATTCGGCGGCCGCGATCTCGACCTCGGATACGCGTCCGTCCGATTTTGCGAGCGCCCCGGCGAACGCGAACAGCGGTTCGATGAAGCCGCTGCCCATCGACGGTGGCCGGAGCTGCGTCAGCGCGACATCGTAGAAGTGGCCGATGATCGCGCCGATCAGAAGCCCGAACGGGTTGTGGAACACGATCAGGCCGATCACGGCGCCGACGAGCTTGCCGATGATTCTCATCGCGCAGCTCCGCTGCCGGGCTGCGCTGCGTACCAGGCCGCGAGCGCATCGATGTCGGTGTCGGACAGCGAACCCGACACCGCGCGCATCGCCTGTGCCGTGCGCTCGCCACTGCGGTACTGGCGAAGCGCGGCGACGAGGTATTCGCGGTTCTGCGCGGCGAGGTTCGGAATGCCCGGCGCCGTCGCGACGCCGTTCTCGCCGTGGCAGGCCGCACACAGGCCAAGCCTCGCCGGCTTCGCAGGCGCATCAGCCTGTGCGGCGGCGGCGAAGAACGGCGCGGACAGTGCCAGCGCCGCGAGCGTCGGCCAGCGGATCATCGATCGGGACACATGGACAAAAGGGCGGCGATTCTAGCAAGGAGCGACGCGACGCTCCCGGAGCGGCGCGCAGCGCCGGTACAATGCGCCGCTCGCCCCTGTCGAGCGACCCTCGTGCCGACCGTCCTCTCCGAATCGAACCTGCCCGGCCTCGATCTGATCCACCGCGGCAAGGTGCGCGACGTCTACGCGCTTTCGCCGGCCGAGCTCCTGATCGTCGCGACCGACCGGCTCAGCGCATTCGACGTCGTGCTGCCCGATCCGATTCCGGGCAAGGGCGAGATGCTGACGCAGATCTCGAACTTCTGGTTCGGCAAGACGGCGCATCTCGTGCCGAATCACCTGACCGGCAAATCCGTTGCGAGCGTGCTGCCGCCTGGCACCGACGTTGAGCTCTATTCGAAACGGAGCGTCGTCGCGAAGCGCCTGAAAGCCGTGCCGATCGAGGCGATCGCGCGCGGCTACCTGATCGGGTCCGGCTGGAAGGACTATCAGGCGACGGGTTCGCTCTGCGGCATCGAGCTGCCCGCGGGCTTGCGTCAGGCCGAGAAGCTGCCGGAGCCGATCTTCACGCCGTCGACCAAAGCCGCGATGGGCACGCACGACGAGAATATCGGCTTCGATGAGGTCGTCGCGAAGATCGGGCCCGCGCTCGCCGAGCAAGTGCGCGATGCGACGCTTGCGATCTACCGCTTCGCGGCGGCGCACGCGGCCGAGCGCGGCATCCTGATCGCCGACACGAAGTTCGAGTTCGGCACGGATACGGACGGCAAGCTCTACGTCATGGACGAAATGCTGACGCCGGATTCGTCGCGGTTCTGGCCGGCCGATCAGTATCGCGTCGGCATCAGCCCGCCGAGCTTCGACAAGCAGTTCGTGCGCGATTATCTCGAGACGCTCGACTGGAACAAGACCGCACCGGGGCCGAAGGTGCCGCGCGAAGTCATCGAAGGGACGGCTGCGAAATATGCCGAAGCGCTGAAGCGGCTCGCTGGCATCACTCTGGATTGACCCCGTATTTTCCCTTTCTCCCGCTTGCGGGAGAAGGTGCCGAAGGCGGATGAGGGGCGGTCTTGTGAAGCGGTGAACCACGCTTGCCCTCACCCTACCCTCTCCCGCGAGCGGGAGAGGGGAAGATTTCTCTCAAGCGCGGCCGTGTCGTAAATTGAACGATACGAGGTGCCCGAATGCGCAGCGTCAACGACTGGTTCGCAAGCTACGGCAAGGACCACCAGAACCCGACGAACCGGCTGATCCACTGGATCTGCGTACCGGCGATCCTCTGGTCCGCCATCGCGGCCATCTGGACGATCCCGGTGCCCCTATCGATCGGCAAGCCCGGTTTCTGGTGCGCGCTGATCATGGTCGGCGCGCTGACGTTCTATTGGCGCCTCTCGCGCCCGCTCGGCGCGGCGATGATCGCGTTCTTTCTCGCGCTCGCGCTGATCACCCACTTCGCCTACGACGCGCTCGGTCCGACGCGGCTCCTCGAGCTCGCGGCCGCGGTGTTCGTGCTCGCGTGGATCGGCCAGTTCGTCGGCCACAAGATCGAAGGTGCGCGGCCCTCGTTCCTCACCGATCTTGTCTATCTGCTGATCGGTCCGGCGTGGCTCGTCGGCAAGGTCATGCGGCGCGCCGGCATCGCGTACTGACTACTCGCCGTCGCGGATCTCCTCGATCCGCTGGATGCGCCCGCCGCTGATCGTGAACTGCACGGCCTTGCCGTCGAGCCGGTATTGCCACTTGTCGGCGACGTAGCCGCCGAAGCGCGTCGTCACCTGTTCCCTGTAGAGCGGCTCGCCGAGCAGCGCGACCAACTCGCTGACGCTGTCGCCGACGCGGATCAGGCGGCTCCCGATGCGATACGTGTCGAACGCGTGCGCGAGCGTCCCGCATGCGAGAAGGACGAGCAGCAGCCAGCGGAGTTTCATTTCGAGCGATCCTCTTGCGGCCGTCGCGCGCTGCGCGTCAGTCGGCCGTCCTTATGTCGAGCGTCATCGCGTGGAAGTCGAGCGTGACGACGCAGTTCGAGAACAGCGCATTGCCAACCGTCGCATCGAACATGCCGTCCGGCTGATGCACCGGATTCTTGCCCGCGCCGACGTAGTAGAGCGTGTGCGCGCCGCCGACGAGCCCGCGCTTGCCGAAGCCGATGCTGTCCGAACGGCCGGCGAGAAGCTCGACGCCGCCGTCGGTGTACTTGAAGAGCTCCGCCGCGCCCTCTTTCTTGAGGCCGAGCGTAGCGAGCGCTGCGTCGTAGATCAGCATCGACCCGGTGAAAACCGTGTCGATCTGCGCGCGCACGTTCTTGCCGTTGATCGTGAACGACGAGCCGACGACGACCGGCGGTCCGCGCTCGCCGAACGTGATCAGCCGGAGCGAGCCCGCGCCCTCGGGCTTGTCGGCCGGCGCCGCCGTCGCGATCGGCGCCGTGAAGCGGATCCGGTGGTGCGGATAGTCGATCTCGAGCACGCGGTCCTTGAAGAAATCGTACGAAAGCGAGCCGTCGACCGGCGGCTGGTAGATGCCGAGCATCGCGCGCTCGAACACGTAGAACGGCTCCGGCGCCGCGACGCCGCCGAGCCCGACGCGATGCTCGCCGCCGAGAAAAATGCCACCGACGGCTTGCCCGCTGCGCTCGACCGGCTGCAGCGTCCAGCTGAGCTCGCGCGCGATGTCGGCAATCAGCGTCGAATGCGCATTGCCGGTGTCGAGCATCAGCGTGCGCGCCGGCGCGCCGTCGAGCGAGGCGTCCATGCAGATGAGGCCATCGCACGGCTTGAACGCGAAATCGGCGACGAACGGAGGCGCGGCCGCGAACGCCGAGCCCGGCAACGCAAGCGCGGCGGCGAGGACGAATCGGGGATTACGCGACAGCAGGCGGGACATCACGATGCCGGAAGTACACCCGGCGCGCGCGGCGCCGGCAACCGCAGGAAGTCATGCGCGCGCCGGCATGCAGCCGGCGCGCGCCGGATCGATTACTGGCCCGAGGTCTGCTCGAGTATCTGCGGATAGGTGACCTGCACCGCGTCGCCGCCGCTGACGACCATGCTCGCCATCTCGCCCTGCATCTCGGCCGTCGCGGCCGGGAAATCGGTCGGATCGAGCAGCGAGCCGTGCTCGCCCTGCAGGAAGCGCGTCGCGCCGCGGATGCCGTCCGGCGACTGCGTCGTCTGGCCGATCGGCGTGAGCCCGTAGGCCGCGATCAGCGGCTCGGTGCCCGAAGTCGGCGCACCCGGCACCGTGTTCGGAATGACCTGGTCGGGCGGCACGTCGCCGCCGCCGACGACTTCCTGCACCAGGAGATGCTTCGCGTCGGTGACGCCGCTGAAGTTGATCGGATCGCCCGAATCGACGGCCGTCTGCGCGGCGCCGATGAACGCATCGTAATCCGGCGTGCCGGCCACGACGCCCGCGGCCGCAAGACCGGCGCGGATGCGCGGACCGAACGTCGGCGAGCCGTCGAGCAGGCGCGCGATGCCGCCGCCCGGCACGTTGAGCAGCGCCGTCGTCACGTTCGGATCGATCTGCACGAACATCGTGCCGACGATGCTGCCGAGCGACTGGCCGACGAACGCGATGCGCGTACCGTCGAAGTCGCGTGTTCGCGTCGAAGTGCATCGACGGCAGCGCGTGCGTGAGCTCGAACAGATCGGCGACGCCCTGGCGCAGGTTGTCGCGCGAGGTACAGGAGGCTCGACAGATTGATGAACCACGCGCCCGACGGATCGATCGTGCCGTCCGGACCCGGCGCGCCGGTCGTGTTGCTCTCGAAATCCATGTCGAACGTGCGCTCGCTGGCGACCGAGCTGCACGAACGGCGTGTTGCCGACGTAGAACGGATTGGTCGGGTCGGTGATGCCGTGCAGCGGCAGGTCGATCGCGACGACCGCGAAGCCTTGCGCTGCGAGCGTGCCGGCGATCGCGAACATATCGGTGCGGTTGCGCGTGATGCCGTGCTGGAAGATCACGACCGGCCAGCCGGCGGCGGGCTTGGTGTGGCCCGAACTCGCGTTCGGCACCGTCACCAGCACCGGCACGGTCACGGTCGACGTCGCGGCCGGGAACGGATTGGAGAACGTGACGTTGGTCGAGGTCGGATCGAGCCCGAAGGCCGCGCACGGCTGACGTACGCGCCGGGCGTCGCTTCCCAGTGCGTGGTCAGCGGCGCCGTCGGATTGTCCGCGCTCGGCGCCGAGAGGTAGTACGGAAGATCGATCGTGCCGATGTAGATATCGGCGACCGGCGGGAGACCGACACCGAGATCGCCGAGCGTGCGGCCCGTCGGCGCGAGGTGCGTCGTCGCGGCCGGCGAAGCCTCGACGAGCGCGTCGATCGCCTGCAACTCGATCGTCGTCGACTGCGTCGTCATGACCCACGAGAGCGTGATCGATCCCGGCGCGACGCCGGCGCCGACGGCGGCCGCTTCCTGCGCGTTCGTCAGCTGGCGCAGCGGTTCGAGCTGCGCACGCCTGCGCGTCCGGCAGCGCGGCCACGAGCGAGCGGCCGCTGAGGCAAAGCGGCCGCGTGCGCTGTGCGAAGAGATACGGCAGCGCCGAGCGGATCGGAAGTCCATTCGTCGCCTTGATGCCGTTCGTCAGCACGGCCATGTACGAGGTCATCTGCGCGAGCGGCGCGGTCGGCACGATCGCGAGCGTGCGGCCGGTCGTGTCCGACGGCGCGAGCGCGACGACGTATTCCTGCGGCGAGGCGAGCTCGCGCACGATGCTCGTGACGGCGCCGCCGGGTCCGGTCAGCGTCACTTCGTACACGTGCACCGTCTGTGTCGGCGCGAGCGTCGTCGCGTCGATCGGCATGTTGAACGTCGTCGACCATGGCGCCGTCGTGCTGAAACCGTCGAGCGCATTCATCGCGACCTTGCGGGTCGGTGATGTCGGTCGGATCGGCGACCGGGATGTTGAGCGTGAGGTCGGTCGTGCCGAGCAGGAGGAGATTGTTCGGGAACGGCACGATCCCGTTCGCCGGATCAAACGAGGCGACCGGATGGAACACGACCGGCGCGGTGTAGTCGTAGGCGCGGGCCTCGTGCAGCGTGCCGAGGGTCAGAAGCGTAGACGCGACGGCCAGAGCCGTGATCGAGCGGATCTGCATGATGGCACCTGCGGAGGAAGTCCCTTTGTCGCAGCATCTTAGGCCGTTCAAACGCGCGTTGGCAACGCTGCACCGCCGCGAAAAACCGGCCTTCGGAGATTGATGCAACGCACCAGTTCCGGTCGCGTTTTTCGGCGCTCAGGGCAGCGGCGGCGGCGTCCAGTCGCGGGCCTCGGGTTCGAATGCGCGCGGGGACCAGCCGAAGTCGGCGGCGGCGGCCGACGGGTCGACGATGAGGTCTTCGCGCATGCGCGCGAGCGCGCCGGCGCTCGCAGCGCGAAACGCCGGCGAGCTGCGCGCGAAGCCTGCACCCGCGTTCGCGAGCGCGAGCGGCACCGGCAGTCCGAGCGCGAAGAACGGCAGCGATGCGCGGACGCGACGCAGCATCGCCGAGAACGCGATGCGCTCGCCGCCGCCGAGGTCATACACGCGCCGCGGCGGCATCGCGCGTGCGAGCGCGACACATGCGGCCGCGAGATCATCTGCGTGCACGGGCTGCCGCAGGCCGTTCGCGCCGGCGACGTAAGGGAAGATGCGCCAGCGCCGCGCGAACGCGACGATCGGCGTCAGGCTGCGGTCGAGTCCGGCGCCGTAGATCAGCGTCGGACGCAGGATCGTGATGCCTGCGCCGGCATCAGCGATGCGCGCGAGCGATTCTTCCGCGCGCGCGAGCCGATCGGCGACATCGCGCTCGCCGGCATCGGTGGAATTCCTTTTCGTGTCTATGCTGCGCGAGCCGATCGCGACGACGCGCGCGCCGCGCGGGCCGTTCGCTGCGAGCCATTCGGCGAACGCATCGAGCGGCCCGAGGCTGAAGATCGTCGCGCCGTCGGGCAACGGCGGTACCTTGTTCGGCAAATCGCCGGCGATCCAGCGAAGACGCGAATGACGCGCGACGCGCGGCTCGCGGCTGACCGCGACGACGTCGTGATCCGCCCGCAACAGCCGCGGCAGCAGGAACCGCCCGATCGCACCGCTCGCGCCGAAGACTACCGAAACCGGCATCGACGCGTTATGCGGCGTCAGGCCGCGGCCGCGCGCGGATGCACCGGCAACACGATCGTGAACACGCTGCCGGCGCCGGCCTTCGAGCGCACGCGCACCTGACCGCCAAGCTGCTCGACGATCTGTCGCACAACCGTAAGCCCGATGCCCCCGGCCGCGTCGGCCGCCTTGGTCGTCACGAACGGATCGAAGATGACCGGCAGCATGTCCTCGGAAATGCCGGGACCGGTGTCGCCGATGTCGATTTCGACGTGCTGGCCTGCTGCGCGCGTCGCGACGCTGAGCTTGCCGGTGCCGTCCATCGCCTCGCTCGCGTTGTTGATCAGATGCAGGAACACCTGCGCGAGCTGGCCCGGCTCCGCATCGATCTTCGGAAGCTCGCGGTAGTCGCGCGCGATCTCGATGCGGCTGCGCAGGCGCCGCTCGGCGATGCGGAGCGCGTGGTCGAGGCTCAAGTTCACATCGACCGGCTGCAGGTCGGCGGCGCCGGCCGCGGCGAACTGGGAAAGGCTCTGCGTCAGCGCGCCGATGTCGCGCAGGCTCTCCGCGGCCGTTTCGAGCAGGTGACGCGACTCGTCGAGCGCGGAGCTCTTTTCGAGATGCCCACGCGCCTCGAACAGCGCGCGGCGCGCGCCTTCGACGTGCGCGACGAGCTTGTCGAGATGCTGCTTGTCGGCGCCGAAGATCAGCTCCACCGGCTGCAGGCAGTACTGCACGGCCGCGTCGTAGCGCTTGACCAGCGTGCGGTAATCGACGAGCTGGCGCGCGGCATGATCGACCTGGCTTCGCACCGACGCGAGCGGCGCGTCGAGCTCGTGCGCGGTCGTGCCGAGCAATTTGCCAAGCGGCGCGAGACCGGCCGAGCCGACCGCCTGCGCCTGGTTCTGCCGCATCGCGTCGGCCGCGTTCTCGGCTTCGATCTTCGCGAAGCGGAGCTGCGTCGTCAGCGCACGCTCGCTCGTGAGCTGGCGGGCGAGCCAGATCGTTGCGCCGATCGCGACAACGGCGATGATCCATCCGATCCACATCATGCGCTAAGCCCTCCGCGTCCCGCGCAATGACCGCGATGCGTCGCGGTGCGTTCCCCGGATTCTCATGTGCCGTGCGCCATCCAGGTTTCGCCCACCAGGAACAGCGCATATGCGAGGAGAAGGATCGCGCCTTCGCGGCGCGACAGCTCGCCGTCGCTGCGCATCATCGGGTAGATCGCAACGCCGAGCGCGATCAACCACGGAATCTCGATGTGCTGCAGCGAGCGCGGCGCCGGCGTCGTCATCGCGAGCGCAAGGCCGCCACCGAGCAGGAGCAGGCTGCCGATCACGGCGCCGAACGCATGCCCGATCGCGAAATCGCCCTGCTGACGCTTTGCCGCGATCAGCGTCGGCGGCACGCTCGCGAACGCGGTCGCAGCGCCGAGCACAGTCAGGCCGATCACCATCGGCGATACGTGGCAGGCATCGGCAAACGCGAGCGAGCTGTCGACGAGCCAGACCGCCGCGAACGGCAGGATCACGACGCCGATGACGACGCGCACGCTGTCGCGCCAGACCAGCATCGCGGTGCCGGTCGCGGCGGCGATCTCGTTGCGGACCGCGTCGGTCTCGTCCTTCGCGGTGCGCATCACGATCAGCGCGACGGCGATCCACGCGACCACCAGGATCGCGCCATCGATCGCGTTGAAGCGCGCGTCGAGCGAGAGCACCCAGAACAGCACGGCCGCGAGGATCAGCGCGGGGTTCGCGCGCGAGAAGAGTTTCAGGCGCGCGCGGAGCGGCGCCGCGATCGCGGCGATGCCGAGCACGAGGCCGAGCTGCGCGATGCTGCTGCCGACGAGGTTGCCGAGCGCGAGCTCGGGCCGGTGCGCGTAACCCGCCGCGAGCGTGACCGCGAGCGCCGGCACGAGCGCGCCGAGCGCGGTCGAAGCGAGCCCGACTGCGTACCCGCCGAGCCCGGTGCGCAGCGCCAATCCGCCGACGCCACGTGCAAGACTGTCCGCGCCGAGCATCAGCAGCACGGTTCCCAAGACGAAACTTCCGACCTGTGCGAGCATGTCGGCCCCTCCTTCCGATCGGCGCAGGTACCTTCAAGTCTATCGGATGCCGGCCGCCTGCCATAACCAGCAATAACCATAAGGCAATGGCCGGTGTGCGAGGATCGGGGTTCAGCGAACGCTGGCGGCTCTCGCAACTCTTGACGCGGAGGCACGATGATCGCTCGCATCTGGCGCGGTATCACGCTCGCCGAAAAGGCCGACGCGTACGTCAATTACCTGAACGAGACCGGCCTCAGGGACTACGCCAAGACGCCCGGCAACCAGGGCGTCACCATGCTCCGCCGGCAGCAAGGCGAGCATTGCGAGATCGTGCTGATCTCGCTCTGGGATTCGATGGCCGCCGTGCGCGCATTTGCCGGCGAGAATCCGGAGCGGAGCGTCTATTACCCCGAGGATGAGCAGTACCTGCTCGAGATGGAGCCGCTCGTGCGGCACTACGAAGTCGCCGAGCGGATCATGCCGGGCGATATCGATCCGAAGGATATTCCGCCGATCGCGCGCGTAAAGGCCTAGCGTCCGACGCGCTCAGCTCGAGAGTGCCCAGTCGACTGCGTCTTCAGCGTGGATGCGGGCGGTGTCGAACAACGGCACGTTCGTGTCGCCGGCGCCGACGAGGAGGCCGATCTCGGTGCAGCCGAGGATCAGGCCTTCGGCACCGCGCGCGACGAGATTCGCCATGATCGTGCGATAGGTCGCAGCCGACGATTCGCGGATCACGCCAAGGCAAAGCTCGTCGTAGATGATGCGATGGATTTCGGTGCGCTCGTCCGCGTCCGGCACCAGCACCGTGAGCCCGTTCCGTTCGAGCCGGCCGCGGTAGAAATCCTGCTCCATCGTGAAGCGCGTCGCGAGGAGGCCGACTTTCGTGAGTTCCGCCGCGCGGATGCGTCGCGCGGTCGCGTCGGCGATGTGCACGACCGGAATGCGAATCGCGGGCTCGATCGTATCGAGCACGCGATGCATCGTGTTCGTGCAGAGCACGAGCGCCTCGGCACCGGCGCGCTCGAGCGCTTGCGCGGCGTCCGCGAGCACGCGCCCCGCCGTCGCCCAGTCACCGACGTGCTGCAGTCGTTCGATCTCGGCGAAATCGACGCTGTAGAGCACGAGCTTCGCCGAGTGGAGGCCACCGAGTTTTTCGCGCACGCGCTCGTTGACGTAGCGGTAGTACGTCAGCGTCGATTCCCAGCTCATGCCGCCGAGGAGTCCGAGCGTGCGCATCGCGGTCGTCGCGCCGCCTACTTCTTCTTCGGCACGTAGAGATCGGTGATCGTGCCTTCGTAAACCTCGGCCGCCATGCCGACCGATTCGCTCAGCGTCGGATGCGGATGGATCGTGAGGCCGATGTCGGCGGCTTCGGCGCCCATCTCGATCGCGAGCGCTACTTCGGAGATGAGATCGCCCGCATTCGGCGCGACGATGCCGCCGCCGATGATGCGGTGCGTCGCCTCGTCGAAGATCAGCTTCGTGAAGCCTTCGGTGCGGCCGATGCCGACGGCGCGGCCCGATGCCGCGTGCGGGAACTTGCCGACGCCGTATTTGATGCCGGACTTCTTCGCCTCGGTTTCGGTGACGCCGACCCAGGCGATCTCGGGATCGGTATACGCCACCGACGGCACGACACGCGCGACGAACTCGCTCTTCTCGCCCGCCGCGACTTCCGCCGCGACCTTGCCTTCGTGCGTCGCCTTGTGCGCGAGCATCGGCTGGCCGACGAGATCGCCGATCGCGAAGATGTGCGGGACGTTCGTGCGCATCTGCTTGTCGACGGCGATGAAGCCGCGGTCCGTGACCGCAACGCCGGCCTTGTCCGCGCCGATCTTGTTGCCGTTCGCCGAGCGGCCGACCGCGACGAGCACGCGATCGTAGAGCTGCGGCTCCGGCGCCTTCTCGCCTTCGAACGTCGCGCGAAGACCGTCCTTCGTCGCTTCGATCTTCGCAACCTTGACCTTGAGATGGATGCCCGCGTAGCGCTTCGACAGGCGCTGCTGCAGCGGGCGTACGAGATCGGGATCGGCGCCGGGCATCAGCTGATCGAGGAGCTCGACGACCGTCACTTTGCTGCCGAGCGCGTCGAACACGCACGCCATCTCGAGGCCGATGATGCCGCCGCCAACGACGAGCAGCGTCTTCGGAATCTCGGCGAGCTCGAGCGCATCGGTCGAATCCATCATGCGCTTGTCGTCCCACGGGAAGCCGGGGATCTTCACGGCCTGCGAGCCCGCCGCGATGATCGCCTTCTCGAAGCGGACGAGCTTCTTGCCGTCCTTCGTCGCGATCTCGATCTCGTGCGGCGAGACGAATACGCCCGTGCCGTTCACGACCGTGACCTTGCGCTGCTTCGACATGCCGGCGAGGCCGCCATTCATCTGTGCGACGACCTTGTCCTTGTACGCGCGCAGCTTCGCCAGATCGATCTTCGGTTCACCGTATTCGACGCCGAAATCCTTCGCGTGCGCGGCTTCGTCGATCACGCGCGCGGCGTGCAGCAGCGCTTTGGACGGAATGCAGCCGACGTTGAGGCAGACGCCGCCGAGCGCTGCGTAGCGCTCGATCAGCACGGTGTTCTGGCCGAGATCGGCCGCGCGGAACGCAGCCGTGTAGCCGCCGGGGCCTGAGCCGAGCACGACGACCTGGCATTCGATGTCGGCTTTGCGGCCCGTTTCCGAAGCACCTTTCGGCGCTGGTGTCGGCTCCGCAGTTCCCCCTCGCCCGCTTGCGGGAGAGGGTTGGGGTGAGGGCCGCTCTTGAGACGGCGTCGCACGACTGCCCTCACCCGCCGCGCTTTGCGCGGCGGCCTCTCCCGCAAGCGGGCGAGGCGAAGGCGGCGCTTTCGCAGGTGCCGCAGCGTCAGCAGCCTCGATCACCGCAACGACATCGCCTTCCGACACCGTGCCGTCGACCTTGACGCGAACCTCCTTCACGACGCCCGCGACGCTCGATGGCACCTCCATCGTCGCCTTGTCCGATTCGAGCGTGACGAGGCTCTGATCCTTCGCGACCGTGTCGCCTGGCTTCACGAGCACTTCGATCACCGGCACGTCGCTGTAGTTGCCGATGTCCGGAACCTTGACTTCGATCGTGTTCGCCATCTCCGCCTCCGTGCGTTACAGCAAGACGCGCCGCATGTCGGCGAGCACCTGCGCAAGATACGCGGCGAACCGCGCCGCGGCCGCGCCGTCGATGACGCGATGGTCGTAGCTCAGCGAAAGCGGCAACATCAGGCGCGGCACGAATGCGTTGCCGTCCCAGTGCGGTTTCATCTGCGATTTCGAGACGCCGAGAATCGCGACTTCCGGCGCATTGACGATCGGCGTGAACGCCGTGCCGCCGATGCCGCCGAGCGAGGAGATCGAGAAGCAGCCGCCCGACATTTCGGCCGGGCCGAGCTTGCCGTCGCGCGCCTTCTTCGCGAGCTCGCCGGTTTCGGTCGCGATCGCGATGACGCCTTTCTTGTCCGCGTCGCGCAGCACCGGCACGACGAGGCCATTCGGCGTATCGGCCGCGAAGCCGACGTTGAAATATTTCTTGAGCGTAAGATTCTCGCCGCTCGCGTCGAGCGATGCATTGAACTCGGGATATTTCTTCAGCGCAGAGACGACGGCCTTGATCAGGAACGCGAGCATCGTGAGCTTGATGCCAGCCTTCTCGTTTTCCTTATTGAGCTGAAGGCGCAGCGCTTCGAGCTCGGTCACGTCGGCTTCGTCGTGCTGCGTGACGTGCGGGATCATCGCCCAGTTGCGCGCGAGGTTCGAGCCGGAAATCTTCTTGATCTTTGAAAGCGGCTTCGTCTCGATTTCGCCGAACTTCGAGAAATCGATCTGCGGCCACGGCAGCAGGTTCAATCCGCCGCCAGCCGCACCCGCGGCGCGCGGCGCAGTGGCCTGACCGCTCAGCACGGACTTCACGTACGCGCGCACATCGGCCTTCGTGATACGGCCCTTGCGCTCGCTGCCCGTGACGCGATGGAGATCGACGCCGAGCTCGCGCGCGATCAGCCGCACGGCCGGGCTCGCGTAGGCCACCTTGTCCGGCATGACCGTGCTCGCGTCGAACGGCACCGGCGGCGTGCGCGGGCCGGCCGCTTCGGGATCGACGCCGGGACGCGCATCGGACATCACCGGCGCAGGCGCGGGAGTCGGCGTCGACGGCGCCGGCGGCGCGCTCGCGGCAGGCGACCGGCCCTCCTCGCGTGCGAGCGCGACCGGCGACGTATCGCCGACGATTGGCTCTCCGCGCTCCTCGCGCGGCTTGGCCGGTTTGGGCGACGCCGCAGCGCCTTCGCTCTCTTCGATCAGCGCGACGACAGCGCCTTCGGACACCTCGTCACCAACCTTGACCTTGACCTCCTTGACGACGCCGTCGAACGGCGCCGGCACTTCCATCGTCGCCTTGTCCGATTCGAGCGTGGCGATGCCCTGATCCTTCGTCACGGCGTCGCCGGCCTTCACCAGCACCTCGATGACCGGCACGTTCGTGTAGTTGCCGATGTCCGGCACCTTGGCTTCGCGCATCGCCATGCAGCCTCCTCGAAATCGAAAAAACCCGACGCGATAGCACCTCGATCCGTCGCAGCGCCGGGCCCGTAATGATCGCCGATTTGTGCGGCCGCCGTCATGTCGGCCGGCACCCGGCGCGCCGCAAGCCTGCTACATTGCGCGGCGCCGGCGGGCTCGTCGGTCAAGGGGACATGCGCGATGTACACGCTCTATTACGCGCCGGGAACCGCCAGCTTTCCCGTGCATCTCGCGCTTCTCGAGATCGGTGCGCCGCACGAGCTGAAGCGTGTCGATCTCGCCGGTGGCGAGCAGCACACGCCCGCGTACCTCGAGCTCAACCCGAACGCCGTCGTGCCGACGCTGCTCGTCGACGGCAAGCCGGTCTACGAGTCGGCCGCGATCCTGATGCTGCTCGCCGAGCGCCATCCCGACAAGCGCTTCGCACCGGCGCCCGGCACGGCGGACCGAGGACTCTATCTGCAGTGGATGCTGCATTTCGCGAACGTCGTGCAGCCTGCGTTCCGGATCTGGTTCTCGCCCGAGAAATATGCAGGCGAAGGTGCCGTCGTCGCGAAGGACATCGCGCGCCAGCAGATCGAAGCCGCGTGGCAGCGCTTCGATGCGTTCGTCGCCGCGCACGGCCCGTACACACTGGGCGCCGACTTCGGCGTGCTCGACATCTACGCGACGATGCTGATGCGCTGGTCGCGCAACATGCCCAGGCCTGCGACGTCGTGGCCCGCGCTCGCACCTCTCGCGTCGCGCGTGAAGGCGCGGCCGACCTGGGCGAAGCTCTACGAAATCGAGGGTTTGACCGAGTGGGCGTGAGCAGCGCACGAGGTCGGAGCAGACGATGAGCGCCAGCCACCCGAACGACGACGACGCGACCGAAATCACGGGACTCACCGAAACGGCAGCCGACTGCGGCACATTCGCGGCCGGTTCGCAGTTCGGCGTCTATACGATCAAGGGTGTTCTCGGCGAAGGCGGCATGGGCCGCGTCTATCTCGCCGAGCAGACGCGGCCGGTGCGCCGCGAAGTTGCGCTGAAGCTGATCCGCGAGCAGGTCGAGAGCCCGCTCGCGCGCGCGTACTTCGACGTCGAAAGCCAGGCGCTCGCGCAGATGCAGCACCCGGCGATCGCGCAAGTGTTCGACGCCGGCACGACCGCCGAAGGCCATCCGTACATCGCGATGGAAGTCGTCGAGGGCGTGCCGCTGACGCGCTTCTGCCGCGACGAGAAGCTCGGCCGCGCCGAGCGGCTCGCGCTCTTCACGCGCGTCTGCCACGGCGTGCAGCACGCGCATCAGAAAGGCGTGATCCATCGCGATCTGAAGCCCGCCAACGTGCTCGTGCGACGCATCGATGGCGAGCCTTCGCCGAAGATCATCGATTTCGGCATCGCGGTCGGCGGTGCGACCGGCGTCGAGGGTGCGGTCGCGAGCGCCGAGAACGTCGAGCGCGCCGGCACGATGATCTACATGAGCCCCGAGCAGCTTTCGCCGCGCACGCGCGATCTCGATACGCGAAGCGACGTCTATTCGCTGGGTGTCATGCTTTACGAAGTGCTGACGGGCAGCGAAGCTTCGGCCGTGACGTCCTCGCCGCACCGCTCGGCGCGCGATCTTCAGCAGACGCTGCTCGGCGACGTCGACGATTTCAGCGCGGACGCCTCGGGCGATCTGCTCGATGCGATCCGCGACGTGCCAGGTGAGCTTCGCGCGGTGCTGCGCCGCGCGCTCGCTTCGGATCGCAATCAACGCTATGACTCGGCGATCGCGCTCGCCGAAGATCTCGACCGCTATCGCGACCACCGCCCGCTGAAGGCGATGCCGCCGAGCCGCCTCTATATCGCGCGCACGTTCCTGCGCCGGCACCGGCTCGGCATTGCCGCGGCGAGCTTCGTCGTCGCTGCGCTCGTCGTCGGCATCGCGCTCGCGATCGCCGGCATGCGCGCGGCGCGCACCGAGGCCGCGAAGGCCGATCAGGTCGCCGATTTCGCGCGCGGCATGATTTCGGGCATCGATCCCGACAAGGCGCGCGGCATGGACCGCAGCCTCATGCGGCTCGCGCTCGACTCAGCCGCTGACCGCTCCGGCAAGGAGCTCGCGGGCCAGCCGACGGTGCAGGCGTCGATCGAGCACACGATCGCCGACAGCTACGCGGCGATCGGCGATTACAAGCTCGCGCTCCAGCACTACGAGTCCGCGCTTGCACTCGCCGACAGCGCCGGCACCGAGATCGAGGAGCGCGCGAAGCTGACGCTGCGTCGCGCCGAGATGCTCACGGACCTCGGCCGCTCCGATGAGGCGCTGACCGGCGCGCGCAGCGCCGAGGCGATGCTCGCGTCACTACCGGCGGACAACCGCATGCGGCTCTTCGTCGAAAGCCGCCTCGGCGGCATCGAGTGCGACGCCGGCAAGGCCGAAATCTGCCGCCAGCAGTACCAGACGACCTACGACAAGCAGCTGAAGGCACTCGGCGAGGACGATCCCGACACGCTCGACAGCCTGCACGGCCTTGCGCGCGCGTATTCGGACCTTGCGCGCTACGACGAGGCGCGCAAGCTGTTCAACACGCTGATCGAGAAATACAAGACGCTGTTCGGGCCCGAAAACTCGAAGACGCTCGGCGTCATCAACGGGCTTGCGGTCGTCGATCTCGAGAGCAAGAACGACGTCGAGGCCGAGCAGCTGCTGCGGCCGATCCTCGCGATCGACGAGCGCCTCTTCGGGCCCGAGCACCCGATCACGCACACGGCCGTCAACAATCTCGGCGGCGCGATCCGCGGGCAAGGCCGCAACGAGGAAGCGCGGCCGTATTACGAGCGTGCGCTGAAGCTCTCGAACAAGCTATACGGAGCCGACAGCTACGCCGCGGTGGTCGCCGAGAGCAACTACGGCCAGCTGCTACGCGACGTCGGCGACTACGCCGAAGCCGAGAAGCACGCGCGCATTTCGGTCGAGCACGCCGATAAGGCGTTCGGCGCCGACAGCGCGTATCGCGGCCTGATGCACGATGCGCTCGGGTCGATCCTGACGCTCGAGAAGAAGTACACCGAAGCCGAGCACGAGCTCGACACGGCATGGAACATCCTCGTCGGCGACAAGAACTTCGGGCCGCAGCATCCGCGCAGCCAGGAAGTCGTCGATCATTACATCGAGCTATACGCCGCGTGGGGCAAGCCGGACCGCGAAGCGGAGTGGCGCGCGAAGAAAGTCGCGGCGAAGACGACGTAAGCAGCGCGTCCTTTCCTTCTCCCGCTTGCGGGAGAAGGTGCCGGAGGCGGATGAGGGCGCTCTTGTGAAGCGGCGAACCACGCTGCCCTCACCCTGCCCTCTCCCGCAAGCGGGAGAGGGGAAAGGCAGCACGTCAGTCGACGCGCACGAGATTGAGCCGGCTGCCATCCGGCAGTCGCACATCCATGTCCGCCTGCACGCGATCGAGCGCCTTGAGGCGCGAGCACACGCTCATCGCGCGCGCCTCGAGTTGCGCCGCCTGCTTCTCGACGGCGCGATCGACACTCTTCTCGATGCCGTTCGCGCGCGCTTCGAGCTCCGCGGCGGCGGCCTCGTCGCCGGTGAACGCGACTTTGAGCGCCTCGGCGGTTACGTTGCCGACGATCTCGGGCACGACCGTTTCGACGGTGCTGCCGATGAGCCGATCGATGTCGGCGTCCTGCCAGTGATCGAAGCTATCGGTCTCGGCGATCTTGCGATCGATCTCGCGGCCGAGCGCGGCGATGTGCTCTGCGCTGCGGCGCGCAGCGGCGCCGTCGTGCGCGAACGCGGCGGCAACCTGGCCGACCGCGTCGAACGCGATCGCGACCGCGTCGCGCGCGATGCCCTTCACTTCGGGCACGAGCGAGCGCACTTCGTGCTCGGCGTCGCGCAGGCGCTGCGCGTCGGCCGCATTCGTCGCGACGAGCGTGCCGTCGACGCGCAGCGTGCCGTTCGCGATCTCGATCTCGGCCGGCGTGCCGGCGTGGCGCTTGAAGACGAGCCGGTCGGGCTTGATCGTGAGCGCGTAGTCGCTCGACATGTCGCAGTCGTGGATGTGCGTATGCGCGAACGCGGGCACCGAAACGGCCGCGCCGAGCGCGGCGGCGAGAAGCATCGCTTTCATGGAATCCTCCGACCGAACCTGCGCGTTCGATGCGCAAGATGCGCCGCGGGTTTAAACCTCGCGCGTGCCGGCCGTCGGGGTGACGGGCGGCACGGTGCCGGAAGTCATGAGGATGAGGTCATGTGGGCGAAGTCATGTCTTGTTGCCGGCGACGGGCCGGTCGTCCGTGCCGAACAGCGCATTGAAGGCGAACCCGCCGAGCACCCGCCGATGATCGGCGCGACCCAGAAAAGCCGGAGCTGCGAGAGCGCCCAGCTGCCCTGGAAGATGGCGACGACGGTCGAGCGCGCCGGACTCACCGACCTGACCCGCCACGACAATATCGCGCAGCGACAGATGCGCTCGGCCAGCGGACTCAGCTACGTGCAGAGCATCCGCCGGAGCGAACGATCACGCACGGCCGCGCTGGCGAAGCTTCGGTCGTTCTACGGTTGCGCCTGCGCAGGTGTCGCGCTCGGCGCGCCGACCGGCACCGGGATCGACTGGTGTTCCTTGAACCAGACCATCGACCCATGCACGCGGTCGTAGCCGCTCGGGTGGTCGTAGAAGATGATCTCCTCGAGCGGACCGGGCTTGAGCTTGCGATACGTGCTGAGCCGCATCGCGGCCATCGCAAAGCCATGCGGTTCCTGTGCTGCGTTGAGGCCGAACGCGTCGGCTTCGGCCTCGGCCTGGCGCACGATCGAGTTCGTCAGCGGCGTCGCGACGAGGAAGAACAGCGAGAAGATCACGAGCGCGAGCGGCAGCGCCGCCGGATCGGTGCGTCCTTCGAGCTTCAGGCGTGCGCCCCATCGCGCGAGCGCGGCGTTCATTGTCCGGTGCACGACCCAGAGCGCGAACGCGATGACCAGCGTGAGGTACACGGTCAGGCGAAGCCCGTGATTGAGCACGTAATGGCCCATCTCGTGGCCCATGACGGCCTTGATCTCGGGCAACGAGCTCTTGTTGAGCAGGTTGTCGTTCAAGGCGACGCGCGTCGTGCCGAGGAAGCCGGCGACGTTGGCGCTGATCCGCGTCGTCTGCCGCGACGCGTCGAACTCGACGACGTTGTCGGTCGGAATCTGGTTCGCACGCGCGAGCGAGAGCACGGCTTCGCGCACGGCGCCCTGGCGCAGCGGCTTGTAGTCGTTGAAGAGCGGTTCGACGAACACGGGCGCGAGCATCAGCACGAACAGGATCAGCACGAACGCACCGGCGCTCGCCCAGACCCACCAGCGCTCGCCGGCGCGTCGCACGGCCGCGTAAAGCAGCGCGAGCACGAACGGCAGCACGACCGCCTCGACGCCGAGGCCCTTCAGCTGCGTCGCCGAACCAGCCGCCGAACGTCTGCGTCGCGAGACCGTATTGATGCTCGCGCACGAAGCCGGTGTAGATCTCGATCGGAAGGAACAGCACGAACGACGACCAGAACCCAGAGCAGCGCGTAGACCACCGTCTGCAGCCACGGGCGTTTCGAGAAGCGCCGGCCGATGTCGCGCATGCGCTGCGAGAGGCCCATGCCAAGCAGGATCGCTGCGACGCCGACTCCGTAGAGGAAACCCCAGAGCTGCAGCCAGTAGCCGCCTTCGAAGTACTGGTTCGAAAGCTCGCGCTGCTCGGGTGTCAGAAGCTCGAGATAGGACTCGGTCGCGCGGTCGACGTCGAAGGCCGGGCTCGCCTTCGCGGCGTCCGGCACCTGAAGGCCGGGCGGAAGCTCGCGGACGATCGTCGACGCCGCCTCGGCGACCGGCAGCACGGCGAGCAACAGGACGAGCAAGACGAACCCACGGACGATCGCGCGCATGCGTTCACCCCTTCCGGCCGGAGATCGGTCGCAGAGAGCTTCGCCGCTGCCGTCGCGGGCGTCAATCGGACGTAAGACATACATCCACGCAAACGCACGATTCGGACGTTCGGCTAAGATGGCGGCGCATCCAAATCCGGGGGGATTTCCACCATGTGGCTGGTTACGATCGCACTGCTGATATTGCTCGGAATTCTCGGCATCGCCGGCTGGCTGAAGGCGCGAAGGCCCGAGTCCGCGAAGCACCTTCAGCCGATCGAGCAGTTCGAAGGCTGGATCGGCGGCGCCGGCCTTGTCTGGGGCATCCTGATCCTGCTGCGCTGGATCTCGTCGCTCGGTGCGATGGGCTACGCGGCGGGTCCGATGGTCGTGACGCTGCTGACGGCGCTCGTCGTCATCGCGCTGTCGCTGATCCTGTCGCTGCCGTTGCTGCAGTCGATCTTCGGCAGCGGCGATTTCATGGCGAAGGTGTCGCGGCTGACCGACAAGCTCCTGCCGTACAAGCTCGGGCTCGGTTTCGGCTGCCTCGTGCTCGCGCTCTACGCGCTGCTCGGCCACGTGCTCTGACGCGACGCGCAAAAGAAAAGGCCGCGGTCTGAAGACCGCGGCCTTACTCGAAACAGGATCGCGTTATTTCTTCTTCTTTTCGCCGGTTCGACCGGGGTAATCGAGAAGCCGCCGATGCTGACGCCAATGTCGACGCCTTCACCCGCGCCTGCGAGCGCGAGCGACACGGTGCCCTTGGTCAGCACCTGCGCAGTGCCGGACTTGCCCGCGCCGAGGCTCGCATCGCCCTGCGCGTAGGTGCCGAGCACGTCCTCGATCTTGTGCACGTCGCTGAACTTGCCCGTGCCGTTGTCGATGTGCGACTTGCCGACCGTGATGCCGCCGCCGTGCGCCTCGACGTTCACGTGCATCGACTTGCCGTTCGCGCAAGTAACAACGCCGGAACCTTCGGAGTGCTTGTAGATCAGCGACCAGCCGGTCAGCGAGAACCGGAGCTTGCAATCGAGCTCGGCCGTTTCCGCGTTTGCCGCACGCGGCAGGCCCATCGCCATCGACACCACCGAAGCCAGAACCACGCCTGCCAGATATGGATGTTTCAAGGCACCTCTCCCTTTGGGTTGGTGAACGCCGTGAGTTTCGGTCCGCGAGGCTGAACCGACCTCTACTTCATGGCGTGCGACGCATTCTCGCGCCGCTTTGTGTACGCCGTCGAGTCCTCGCCGCGGGTGGCGCGAATTGGAGCAGCACGCGCCAGCGCTCGAGCTTCACGTCGCGCGGGATCGACGCGTTCGCCGGGCTCGTCGACGGCAGCGCGAGGATTTCGAGCGCGTCGCGGCGGTCGGCCGGAATCGCCGGCTGGATGCGCCGCGCGAACACCTGCTGCGCCTTGCCGCCGTTGAGCGCGATCGCGCGGATCGTCGGGTAGTCGCCGAGGAGGCCCGGGATGTCGTTCGCAACCTCGCTGTCGACGCGGATGCTGCTGTCGAGGCTTCCGGGACGATGGCAGTCCTTGAGGACGTCCCAGATACCGACTCCCGCCGCGTGAAGGCGCGCGATGCGCTCGGCGTAAGGGAGCTCGGGGCCTGCGTCATACAGGACGCCCATGAACGGCCAGAAGAGATTGTGCGGATGCGCGTACGACTGGCGCATCTCGAGCGAGCGAAGGCTCGGCACCGTGCCGAGCACTAGCACCCGGCAGCCGGGCCCGATCTGCGGCGGGAAGCTCGAAACCTTCATGCGGATGTCTTGCGGCGCGTTGCGAGTTCGTCATTCCCGCGAAAGCGGGAATCCATCGTGCTTTTCGGTGTACGGATGCAAGGCAAAGCAAAATGGATTCCCGCTTTCGCGGGAATGACGGCGTGCGGTTGACAATCAGCCGGCCGGCTTCGACAGCGCCGCGAGATCGGCGAGCACCTGCTTGGAGTTCTTCTCGGGATCGACGTCGCGATAGTGCTTGGCAATCTTGCCCTGCGGATCGATCAGAAACGTCTCGCGCTTCGCGTAGCTCATGCCCATCTTCGACGTCAGCACGCCGTACGCCTTCGCGGCGTCCTGCTTGTTGTCCGCGAGCAGCGGGAACGGCACGTGGTATTTCTCGGCGAACTCGGCATGCGACTTCGTGTCGTCGAGGCTGACGCCGAGCACGTCGGCGCCGGCCTTCTTGAGGGCGATGACGTCGTCGCGGAACGTGCAGACCTCTTTCGTGCAGCCGGGCGTGAAATCCTTCGGATAGAAATAGAGCACGACCCATTTGCCGCTGTGGTCCGCGAGCGTGTGCCACTTGCCGTGCTGGTCTTCGAGCTTGAAGTCGGGCGCCTGCTGACCGTCGGCGGGTCCGGCTGCCGCGGCGGGTTCTTCGGCGGCGAGCGGCGCCGCGAACAGGACGGCGGACAGCGCGGCGAACGCAAGGGTGAGCAATGCAGGGATCGAGCGTTTCATCGGAGGCCTCTTCGAGGTAGGCGTGGGATCGTGACGGGACCGGCTGTCGCGCGGCCGATCGTGTCAGGACCGGGGATGCGTCCGGATTCCTTCACGATTCTGCGCCGATCCCAAGACGATTGCAGGATCACGGCGGCGGCGCCGCTGCGCGAACGTCGTATTCAGGCGACCCTTGGCATTCTCGACGCATCGAACCGCCGGAGGCGACGTCATGCTGCTGTTGAAGCGCGTCTATCCCGCGCATGGCAGCGACGGCGAGACGTACGAGGTGCACGTCTACGCCGAATCGGCCGATCCGGAGCACGGCAAGCCGGTCGAGAAGCTGACATCGGTCGTGCTAGCCGACGGGCGCGACCTTCGCGTCACGGCGAAAGGCCACTACGAGCTCGCGGACGGCAGCCTCAAGCTCGAGTCGCACAATCCCGAGGCGATATGACGCGCGCGTGACCACGCCTGCAGACGCAACCGCGCGCGAAGAAACTCACTTTTTAGCGGGCGTTCCGAATTGTCCCCCGCATAGCCGCCGACTTCGTAGACGAGCGTCTCCGGTGTCTTGCCTTTCGGCGTCACGTCGAACGAGACCTTCTCGGCCTTGTCCATCTTCGCGATGAACGCGCGGTCGTCGCTGATGAAGATCGCGGGCTCGCCGGTTTCGGGAAGATGCGCCTTCAACTTTTCGGGCGCGCCATCGTCGAAGCGTGTGGTGATCGTGCAGCTCCTGCCGCACTCGAAACCCTTGCCGCTGCCGAAGAGATACGCGCTTTGGCCCCACTGCGAATGCCGGCGCAGGATCAGCCGCACGCGATCGGCGACGGGCTGGCTGTTGTAGATCGAGGCCGTCGTCTGCTCGCCGCCCGATTCCTTGCCGGACTGGTAGATCCAGAGCCGCTCGAGCCGCCGCCGCGTCGTGATCGCCTGCGCTTTGGCGAGCGTGTCGATCAGCGTTTCCTGCACTTCCTTCGCTTCAGGACTGCCGGGATATTTCGCGACGATCTCCTGGCCGATGGGACCTGCAAGCTCGAACGAGCCCGACTGCAGCAGCTGGCGATACATCTCGAGGCTCTTCGCAGCCTGCGCGTTCGCTGCCGGCTGCTGCGGCGCTGCGGCGGCGGTCGGCGCCGGCGGCGATGCGCTCTTGTCGGAGCACGCCGCGAGCAGCGATGCGGCCAAAACGACACCGGAACACGCGATCCTTCGAGCGAGCATGAAGCTAGTCCATTTCAGGGGCACGAGACGCATCGTACATCCGTGCGCATCGATCGCGCATGCGCTCCGGCGTTACACGACTTCGAGCAAGCGCAACAAATGCAACGTCGCACGGGCGCGCTTCACTCGTAGCGGCAAGGATCGCGACCGAGGTTGCGATCGTAGGTCGAAACGCTCTCGTCGCGCGCATGTCCCGCGCGGCCGATCGAGCCCGCCGCAGCGATCCTGCGGCAGACTTCGCCGCGTGGCAGCGCCTGCGACGTCACGGCATATGACGACGAGGCGCTGCCGCGCCCGCGCTTGCCCGATCCGGTGTCCGCCGTGATCCGGCCCGGACATCCAGCGTGGCGATAGAAGAGCTCGCCGTCCGCCGCGCGGCATTCATAGGAGACGGCCTCGCGGCGCTCGTGCGTTGCGGCACGCGACGATGCGGCGGCATGCGTGGAGCGGCGCGCCTCGTGCGCATCGCGGCCATAGTCCGGCGAAGGCGAAGCCGGCGGCGCCGGCGCGATCTCGACGTTCGATTCGGCCGCGCCGCCCGCACACGCGTGATCCTGATACGCGACCGCACCGTCCAGGGCCCGGCATTTGTAAACCGATTCCGCGTGCGCCGCGCGCGACATCGCGCAGAGCGCGGCCGCCGCGAACAGCGTGCCGAGAATCGCCGTGACAGCCGGTTGCGATCGATTCGTTTGCATCGAGAAACTCCGCGAGGTCGATGACGCACATCGTCGCCGCGCACGGAACTTCGGACCATCGCCGCAATGCGTCTCGCCGTGTGCGAAATCGCCGACGCCGGACATGCGACGATTCGACGCTCCGCGCCGCGCTACACTTCGACGACACGTCGCAACCGCCGCACGACATGCGCAAGATCGTCCACATCGACATGGATGCGTTCTACGCTTCCGTCGAGCAGCGCGACGATCCGACGCTCCGCGGGCGGCCAGTCGTCGTCGCCTGGCGCGGGCAGCGCTCGGTCGTCTGCGCGGCATCGTACGAAGCGCGCACATTCGGCATCCGCTCGGCGATGCCGGCCGCGCGCGCCGAGCGCCTGTGTCCCGACGCCGTGTTCGTGCCGCCCGATTTCACGCGCTATCGCACCGCGTCGCGGCTGGTGCGCGAGATCCTGCTTCGCCACACCGATCTCGTCGAGCCTCTCTCGCTCGACGAGGCGTATCTCGACGTCACCGAGACGAAAACGCAGCAGCCGAGCGCGACCGCGACCGCGAAAGCGATCCGCGCATCGATCCGCGAGGAGCTTTCGCTGACCGCGTCGGCCGGCGTCGCGCCGAACAAGTTCCTCGCGAAGATCGCCTCGGACTGGCGCAAGCCTGATGGGCTCTTCGTCATCAAACCCGAGGATGTCGACGCGTTCCTGCAGCCGCTACCGGTGTCGCGCATCCACGGCGTCGGCAAGGTCATGGACGGCAAGCTCGCGGCGCTCGGCATCCGCACGTGCGGCGAGCTCGCGACATTCGCGGTCGCCGATCTCGAGCAGCGCTTCGGCCGCTACGGCCGGCGTCTTTCGGAGCTTGCGCACGGCATCGATCGCGGCGAGGTGAAGCCCGATCGTCCGACGCATGTCGATCTCGGCCGAGGACACGTTCGAGCACGACGTGCCACTCGACGCGATCGAAACGCGCATCCGCGAGCTCGCGGCGAAAGTGTGGTCGGCGACACGCAACACCGAGCGCATCGGCCGCACGGTCGTCCTCAAGCTCAAGACGCGAGACTTCCGCATCCTGACACGGAGCCACACGCCGCCGACGCCGCCGAAATCGGAGCGCGAGCTCGCCGACATCGCGGCGTCACTTCGCGGCCACGTCGATCTGCCGCCGACGACGCTGTACCGGCTCGTCGGCGTCGGCCTCGGCAATTTCCGCGACGCCGACGCGGTGCCGCAGCCCGAGTTGTTCGAGTAGATCGCGCTACATGCTTGCCGCGAGCCGCCGGTCGTACTCGGCGACGCTCGGCGTCGGCACCTGCACGCGCGACGGGCGCGAGATACTGCGATTTCAGCTTCACGTACTGCCGCGCGACGTAATAGATCTGCTGGATCTCGTCCGAGCTCAGGAGGCGCACGCAGCGCGCGGGATTCCCGACCCAGAGCTCGCCGTCGCCGACGACGCGACCCTGCGGCACGACCGCGCCCGCGCCGACGAGTGCATGCCGCTTGACGAGGCAGCCGTCCATGATCGTCGCGCGCATGCCGATCAGGCTCGCGTCCTGCACCGTGCAGCCGTGCAGCACGGCGCCGTGGCCGATCGTGACGTCGGAGCCGATCGTGACCGCGAAGCCGCCGAGCGTGTATTGCGTGTCGTGCGTGACGAGCACCAGCGCGCCGTCCTGGATGTTCGTGCGCTCGCCGATGCGGATGCGATGCGCGTCGCCGCGAACGACGGCGGTCGGCCAGATCGAGGAATCGTGTCCCACCGCGACGTGGCCGATGACATGGGCGGCGGGATCGATGTATGCGGTCGGCGAAACCTCCGGGCTGAGCCCGTGGAACGAGCGGATACTGCTCATTTGCGTTGCGTCCTGGCAGCGCCTGCACGCATACACTTACCGCGAAAAGCGGCGAGACAGAACCTGTATGTATTTACAGGGTGCGCGCACGCCGCCTTCGACACCGCATTCACACGCGCGCGCGCATAAATCCGCCTCCACGCTCGGTCAGCTTTCGGTGCAGCAGTCCTTCGGCATGCTCGCGATCGGCCGTGCAACCGTGTTCGATCGCGGCATCGCGCTTTCGGCGACGACGGCAATCGATTTTGGGATTGCCGCAGAACGCGACGCGGTTACCGTCAATACGACACCACCGATCGCGAAGAGCCCACCCACCGCCGTCAGCACGCTCGGCACCTGGCCGAGCCAGACCCACGCGATCGCCGACGCGACGAGCGGCTGGATATAGAGAAAGCTCGACACCTTCGACGCCGTCGCGCGCGACAGCGCAAAGTTCCACAAAAGGTACCCGATGATCGTCGGACCGACGCCGAGATAGGCGACCGACCAGAGCTGCGCCGCCGGCACTTCGGCGATCTTGGACGGCAGGTCGAGCCCGAACGGCACGAGCCCGAGCGTGCCCGCGAAGATGCTCGCGACCGTGAAACTGACCGCGCTCGTGCGCGCGAGCAGCGGCTTCTGGAACACGAAGTAGAAGCTCGTCGCGAACACGGCGATGACGCAGAGCAGCGTCATCGGCTCGAAGCGGACCGCGCGGCCCGAGCCGACCGTGATCAGCAGCACGCCGCCGAACGCGATGGCGAGCCCGACCATCGTGCCCTTCGAGATGCGCTCGCCGAGACGCACCGCCGCGAGCGCAGCGGTCACGCCAGGCGCGAGCGCGATCACGACCGCAGCCGCGCCGACGGAAATGCGCGTCATCGCGTAGCCGAGCGTCAGCTGATATAGCGAAATGCCGATGAAGCCGAGCGCGAGCACGAACGGCCAGTCGCGAAGCGGCGGCAGCTTGATCCAGCCGCTCGCGACCGGCACCACGAGAATTGCCGACGCGATCGAGAACCGGAGCAGCGAAAGCTCGGCCGGCGTGAACGCCTTGAGGCCGTACGCGATGCCGGCGAACGCGCTCGACCAGATGACGACAGCGAGCGTTGCGGCGGCGAGCGTGACGGCCTCGCGGCGATCGGTAACAGCGAGCATCACGACGGCGGCCTCAGCGGATCTGTCCGGAGACGAACCGGTTCGGCGTGACGATGCCGCAAGCGATGCACGCGGTTGCGAGCCGGAGCGCGCGTGAGCGTGCGCCCGGGGCGCGCTTGACGGTCTTGCCACCGGCGGGGGCCTCGACCTCGGCGTTTTCGGCCCAGTCGACCGGGCGGGTCAGGTGACCGTGCAGGAATAGCATCTGGCGGGCGATGTGGCTAAATTCCTTCAACATGACGGTGTCTCCTTTGCTTGCACCGAATGACTTGTAGCGAGAAAATACCGGCACTTGGGTCTTTACAGAAGCGATATGTTTGATAGGCTGACTTGAGAATTATTCAAGATGGAACGTCCCCCGCTCAATGCCTTGCAGATCTTCGTGACGGCCGCCCGCGCGAAGAACATGACGCGCGCCGCCGAGCGCCTGCACCTCACGGTCAGCGCGCTGAGTCACCAGGTCCGTGCGCTCGAACAGAGGCTCGGCTATAGCCTCTTCACGCGCGGTCCGCGCGGCCTTGCGCTGACGCCCGAAGGCACGCTGCTGCTCGATCGCGTGGCGCCGCATCTCGATGCGATCGACACGGCGCTTCGCCCGATGCGCGCGCGGCGCGACAACGTGCTGAGTCTTTCCGCGATGCCTTCGTTCGCATCGGGCTGGCTGATGCCTCGGCTGCCGCTTTTCGTTGCGCGTCATCCCGATCTCGAGCTCAATCTCGATTCGTCGATCGACGTGGTCGACTTCGCCGACTGCCGCTTCGACGCGGCGCTGCGCTACGGGCCTGGCCAGTGGGACGGCGTCGTTTCGGAGCTCCTGTTCGAAGAATGGCTGACGCCGGTCGCGAGTCCTGGGCTGCTCGCGGGCCGCGCGCGCCCGACGCTCGCCGAGCTCGCGGAATGGCCGCTGCTCTGCCCCGAGGATCCGTGGGCGCTCTGGTTCGAGAAATTCGGCGGCACGACGCCAAAGCGGTTTGTCGCAAGTTTCAGCGATTCGGAGACGCGCCAGCGCGCGGCGGTCGAAGGCATCGGCATCGCGCTCGGGCGTATGACCGTTGTGCGTCCGCTGATCGAGAGCGGCATGCTGATCGCGCTCTTTCCCGAACGCATGCGCGCGCGTTACGCGCACTATCTCGTCTATCCGCAACGATCGCGTGCGCACGCGGCATTCAGCGCGTTCCGCGAGTGGGTGCTCGAGGAAGCCGCGCTTTTCCGCGCGACGACCGACGCCGCGGACATCCGCATGCCGGTCGCGAAGGCCGGCGTCGAAGCCGTGCAGCCGCTCGGCGGCGCGAAGCCGCGGCGTACGCCGGCGGTGGCGCGTTGAACCGCGCGCACGACATGCGCTGCAGCGTCGCGCTCGCCGCGCTCTTCGCCGCAAGCGCAGGTGCCGCAGAGTTCGAAGCGCCGAAGATCAACGACACGATCGAATACCGCGACATTTCAGGCAACAACCAGGATGCGCTCGCCGCTGCGCTGAGGCAGGTCGGCTCGTCGAACCAGAACGGCGATCGCTTCGCCGCGAGCACGCGCTGGCAGCTGCGCTGGAACTTCCGCGTCGAGCAGCACCCGGGCGCGAGCTGCGGGCTCGCGTCGGCGAAGACCGAGCTCGACATCCACATGACGCTGCCGCGCTGGATGCCGCCGAAGAAAGCGTCGCCTGCGCTCGTCAAGACGTGGAACACATTCGCCGACGCGCTGCGCAAACACGAGGACGGCCATCGCGACATCGCGATCGAAGCGGCACGCGTCGTCACGGATCGCGCCGGCGCGGTTCCCTCCGAAAACGATTGCGCGACGCTGAAGAAGCGGCTCGAGCGCATCGCGGACGACACGCTGCGCGAGTACAAGGACAAGGAGTCGAGCTACGACGTCACGACGATGCACGGGCAGACGCAGGGCGCGACGTTTCAGTGACCGCGAAATCAGGATAACCCGGCCAGCGATTCGCTGAATGTCCGGGTAGCCCTCGCTTCCCCGTATGGCAGGTTTCAGTCACGAGGACGGAGCCTGCCATGAAGCTTTCCGCGAACCACGCACGCGCGCCACGCATTCGTAAATACGGATGGGGCCTCGCGTTGCTGCTTTTGGCCTTCACGGCCTCCCAATGCTACGCGGCAACCTACTGCATAACCGCGGGTGACTTTGTGGGATTGCAGACCGCGCTCGCAGATGCGGCGAACAACAGCGAGGACGACGTCATCGAGCTGCAGAGTGGGCACTATCCGATGCCGAGCAACTTCCTGCTCTGGTATGAAGCCGTCTCCGAGTTTCACGACCTGACAATAGAGGGCGGCTACGGCGATAACCTGGGAAATCCGTGTGGCTCACCACCTGCCGCCCCCGATCCAAGGTTGACGGTTCTCGATGGCGGGTTGTTTCGTATACACCTCGCGGGCGGCGCAGGTTCGTTCACGCTGAAATCCGCCACTGTCCAGAACACATTCAGCACGGACGTGACTGATCCGCCCGTGGAGATCGGCGGTTATCCCAATTCGACCGGCAATGTAACCATCCAGAACTCGATGTTCATCGGAAACGCCAGTACCACCAGAGCCGCTGTCTACCTCTTCGCCTCGCAAGGCGCGTTGTCAATTTCCAACTCGGTGTTCGCGATGAATGTGTCGTTTTCCAGCGAGGCTCCGGTTCGCCTGGGCTCGCAGCGTACGAACGGTTCTTTTTGCGGACTGATCGTCAATTCGACCTTCACCGGCAATGCGGCGGCGGTTCCCGCGGTCGATGTCCAGACACAGATGTGTTCCTTGATCGCCGCGAACGATATCTTCTGGGGAAATAGCGCGAGCGCGGATGTCTATATCGCCTATCCGGACAGCACCTACGTGGTGAACGATGATTTTGGCGACCTCGCAGATGCCGCCAACACGCACGCCGGCGAGTTGCTGTCGGTCGACCCGCTGTTCAATCCCGACTACTCGCTGCGAGATCTGTCGCCACTCCGCGACAAGGGAAACAGTGGTGGCCCCATTTTCTCGCCGGGCACATTCGACGTCATCGGAAACGCAAGAACTGCGGGACCGAGCCCGGATATCGGCGCGTTCGAAATCCAGGACGTGATTTTCGCGCACGGCTTCGATTTCCAGCCACCGTTCTGACGCGGATCAGCCGCCGCAAAGCTTGGCTTTCTGCGCGGCATCGCCGCGCAGATTGCCGTCGATGTAATAGTCGAGCAGCGAACGCGCGAGCTTCTCGTCGCCCGCAGGTATGAGCGGCGCGGCGTCGCTCATCCAGCCGTCAATGCAGGCTTGCTTCGGCGATTTGCTCGCAGCGCATTCGAGGAGACGCTCGAACGCACGCCGATACGTCGCGAGGTCCGCGCGGCCCATCGTCGCGCCGTGGCCCGGCACGAGCACCTTGAAGTCGATGTCGCTGAGCCGGCCGATCGCATTTTTCCAGTGCCCGGCGCAGGCGGTGTCGAACAGCGGCGCCGGCAGCGTGACGAGATCGCCCGACGCGAGCACGCGCGACGCGGGATCGAACAGCCATACGTCGCCCGCCGTGACGGCATGGCTTTCGAAGCCGATCTGAAATTTTCGGCCCGCAATCGTGCGCGTCGTTGTTTCGGTGATGCGCTCGTCTGGATAGAGCTTCGGCCCCGCATCGATCAGCGCGAGCTCCGCGCGCCACGGCGCCTGCTTCGTCGTGTCGTCGCCGGCCTGCTTGATCGCGTCCTCGAGCTGCGCGTGGTAGCTCGCGAGGAAGCCGTGCATCGCATCCTCGATCGCGCCGCTCGCGTAGACACGCACGCCGGGATACTTCTTGCGCAGCAGCACGTTGCCGCCGACATGGTCGAGATGCCAGTGGCTGTTGACGATCGCGACGACCGGCTTCTTCGCCGCGTTCGCGAAATCGACGATCTGCTGCGTGTGCTCGGGATGCCGGCCGGTGTCGAAAACGACGAGGCCGTCGGGCCCTGCGAACACGACCGTGTTGCCGTCCGGCTGCGCACCGGCGACGAACGTGCCCGGAATCAGATCGACGCCCGGCGCCAGCTCGTTCGCACCGGCGAGGCCGGCCAGGACCGCAAAACCGAAGACCACCGCAACGACGCGCATCAGAGCTCCTCCCGCATTTTGCGCGACGAGCTTCACTACGACGATGCTCGTACTGCAACGCCCATTCGCTGGCTACGCGCTGCGGCGAACGCGATGCGCGACGAGCCGTTGCGCCGAAAGCGAACGGCGCGCACGTGGCGCGCCGTTCGTCGAGTCGATCAACCGTTACGGACCGTCGAACCCGTCCGCGAAGATTCGATCGGTCACGCCACCGCCCGGAATCGGCGTCGCGTAGCTGCCCTTGCTCGTCGCCATCAGGAGCCGCGGTGCCGACGTGTCGGCGGTGATCGCGATGTCGCGCGGACCGCCGGCGTTGTCGAGGCCCGTGTCGAAGTCCGTGAACGTCACGCCCTGGTCGGCCGAGCGCGCCGCCTTCGCGCCGGTGCCTTGCGCGACGTACAGAACCTGCGCATCCGACGGATCGCACGCGATGTCCGCGATGAAATCGCCGGTCCAGCCGGTGGAGCTCCAGTTCGCGCCGGCATCTTCGGTGTGATAGACGCTGCTGTGGCTCGAGTCGGTCGCGAGCGACATCCAGATCGTGCCGGGGTTCACGAGCGACGTGCACAGACGCGGCGCGCGCGCGAAATCAGGGAGGCCCGTCAGCGCAAGCGCCCATGTTGCGCCGCCGTCGGTCGAGTTGAACGCACCGCCCTCGTTCGGCTCGGTGAAGCCGTCGTACGAAGCGACCATGTTCTGATCGGTGCCGTCCTCGACGATCTCGATGTCGGTCGTGAAATCGTTGTCGCGGCCTGCGTAGACCTTCGTCCATGTCGCGCCGGCGTCGGTCGAGCGCCAGACCGTCACGGCAAAGCCGGCGACGCCGAAGTCCGAGCCGCCGAGCAGAATCAGGTTCGGATCGTTGATGCTGAAGCGCAGCGATGCGAGATCGGATTCGTAGAGCGGGCCCTGATCGGGGCCGAGGCTCGTCCACGAGCCATTGCTCTCGCGGCGATACAGGCCTTCGGGCGCAACGCTCGAAGGGCCGCTCGAAATCGCATACAGCGTGCCGTCCGGCGCATAGCCGACCTTGCTGTAGCGCGTCGGCGGCGCCGATTCGACGACCCACGTCACGCCGCCGTCGGACGAGCTGAAGACACCGCCCGAGTTGTTGCCCTGGAACGCAACGGCAATCTGCGAGCGGATCGGTCGGGCTCGACGCGATCGCGAACAGCGGCAGCTCCGAAATGCCGTTCGACGATTCGGCGAACGTGTCGCCGCTGTCGCTCGATTTCCAGACCGCGAGCGACGTCGCGCCGCTGAAGAGCTCCGTCGAGCTGCCGGGCGCGAAGCGGATCGATTGCGCCGCGATCGCGCCGGTGCCGCCGATGCCGGTATCCCAGCTCGTGCCGCCATTCGTCGTGCGGTTGATGCCGGCGCCGTCGGTCGAGACGAGAATCGTCTGCGAATCGTTAGGATCGACCGCGATGTCGGTGACGACGAGGAGCGGCCACGTGCCGTCGTCGAGCGCGGTCCACGTCACGCCGAGATCGGGCGACGTGTAGAGCCCGAGGAACTGCGAGCCGAACAGCTGTCCACCGCCGACGAGGAGCCGCGTGCCGTCGTAGACGAGCGCGTTGATCGGCTCGCCGTTGAGACCGGCATCTCGATCGTCCCAGCTGGTGCCGCCGTTCGTCGTGACCCAGACTTCGCCGCCGCCGAAGTCGCCGTGGAAACCCGCGATCACGGTGTTCGAGTCATTCGGGTCGATCGCAACGGCGGCGCCGACCATCGGGCCGCCGTGCGGCGGCGTCATGTCGGTCCACGACGTGCCGCCGTTGGTCGAGCGCATCAGGTTCACGGCCTGGCCGCCGCCCGCATCGGTGACGCCGATCCAGATCGTGTCGGAGTTCGACGGATCGATCGCGACGTCGAATACCTCGTCGTTGTTCGGATCGACGCCGGTCAGCGTGTGGTGCGTCCACGTCACGCCGTCGTCGGTCGAGCTCCAGACAGCGTCCTGCGTCGCAGCCCAAACCTTGCCGTCCGGCGCGAACTCGATGTCGTGCACGCTCCGGTTCGTGAAGTTCGCGACCGGCGCCCATGTCACGCCGTCGTCGGTCGAGCGGTACATCGTGCCGCCCCAGCTGCCGCCGGGCGCGACGCCGGCGAGCACGACGCCGGCGGCGGTCGGCGATGCGGCGACGTCGGCGACGTCACCACCCGGCGGACCGAGCAGGCTCCAGTTGCCGGTGCCGACGCCCGCGGGTGCCGGTGCGCTCGCCGAAGCGAAGCGCGTGGCACGCGCGTGCGCGCCGCGCTCGTCGCTCTTCACGTTGTCGCCGAGCAGGATGTCCGCGTGCGGTGTCATTGCACTCAGCGCGGACGGCGGCGCGGCGGTGGCGGCGCCCGCGAACGCGGCGCCGAAGGTTCCGATAACAAACGACAGGCAACACTTCTTCATCAGAACGACCCTTTGTCGGATGCGGGTAGGGATTCGCGGGTCGGCGCGATGATTCAAGCGTTCGGCGGGCGCCCGCGACCACAGACGATCATGCGCGTTCGGGGCGGGCAAATCATCATATTCGCGTTATCGCGCAATTTACATTCGATGATTTGGTGACGCGCACCGCAATGTCGCGCCGCGTCATGCATGTGCAGTCACATACATAAGCGGGCCGAGCCGCGTTATGTCTCGAACGCCGAACAGAGTAGCCGTGCGATCGAAACCTGCGCTCGCTTCGGCGCGCACGCGCACCGATCCGGCGCGGCAGCTCTACGATTCGAACGGCGTCGCTGGCTGCGCGGGTCCGTCGAGCGTCCGGTATGCGACTTGCTGCGGCTTCACCATCTCGATGCCGGCCTCGCGCAGGCGCGCCAGGATGTCGCGCAGGATGTCGCTCCTGATCGCGCCGGCCTCGCGCGGATTGTCGATGAACGCGACGCCGATGAAGATCAGCGTCGCGTTCTGGATGCCGTCGAGCGTGACCGACATCGCCGGTTTCTCGAGCACGGCATGATTCGACGCGAACGCAGCGCTGCATCGCCGCGATCACCGCGTCGGCGTCGGTATCGAGCGGCATCGGCAGCGTGATCTGCACGCGGCCCTGCGCGTTGGCGAGCGTCACGTTGCGCACGGTCTTCGTGATGAGCTCGGAGTTCGGCACGATCATCGTCGAGCGGTCGCCCATCTGGATCTCGGTCGCGCGCACGTTGATGCGGCGGATGTCGCCTTCGATGGTCGCCGAGCGCGACCCAGTCGCCGACCTTGACCGGCCGCTCGACGAGCAGGATCAGGCCCGAAACGAAATTCTGCACGACCGCCTGCAGGCCGAAGCCGATGCCGACCGAGAGCGCGCTCGCGACCCAGGCGATGCGCTCGACCGAAAGCCCGAGCGCCGACAGCGCGAACGCGAACACGACGATTGCCGCCGACATAGCCGAGCAGCGTCGTGACCGACGCCGCGCATCGCGGGATCGAGCTTCGTCGTCGGCAGATAGCGATCGTGCAGCCAGCGCTTGAGCGCGCGCAGCGCCAGCATGCCGAGGAAGAACACCGCGACCGCGCCGAGCACCGCATCGGGCGTGAGGTCGATCGAGCCGATCTTGAGCGCGTTCGAACCGAACTGCGCGCCGAGTTGCGAGAGCTCCGCGCGCCCGCTGCCGAAACCGGCGAGCACGAGCGACAGCGCGAACACGAACGCGACGACGCGGAACGCGCCGGACAGCCACGACGGCAACCTGGTCGAGCGTGCGCTTCTCGCACGCCGAGTGTCTCGTGCATCCATTTCTCGCGCGCACCGCACGAGCGTGAAAGAGAGGTCCTCGATCAGGTGCACGAGCAGAAAGAACGCGCCGCCGACGATCAGCACGCGCACGAGCAGCGCCGCAAGGAACTGCGCGAACGCGACGAAGCCGATCAGCGCGGCGCCGAGCGCGGTCAGCGTTACGAGCCACACGACGGCGAGCGCAAGCGTCGTCCACAGCGAATGCGGCGGCGGTTCGCCCGGCTTCGCGTCCACGTGCCTCGGCGCCTGCCGGCGGACTTTCGCGATGCGGACCAGCGCCCACAGCACGATCGCACCGTAGAGCAGCGCGCTGACCAGGCTCGCCGCGACGGTCGCGGCGAGGCTCGCGTTCGCGACGCTGTTGATCCGGCGCAGCACGATGCTGATCGCGATCGCACCGCCGAGCAGCCACGGGAACGGTGCGAGCGTGGTCGCGATCTCGTCCGTAATTTCAGGCAGGCGCCACGACGGCCGTCCCGCCGACAGCAACGCGCGGCCGAGGCCAGCGACGAAGCTGCCAAAGAACACTGCGCCGACGATCGCGCGCGCGAGCTGGTTTTCGGTATCGGAAAACGCGTCGTGCCAGTCGAGACCGATCCAGATCGCCTGGGCGCCGAGGCCGGTGAAGATGGTCGCGACGACGACGAACGCGAGCGCGAGCGCCGAGCGGCGCAGGCGCCCGGCCGGCACGCGGTCGCTCGTGAGCCGCACCAGCGCGCGCTCGGCCCACCAGCGGCCGAGCACGATCAGCAGGATCGCAATCGCGATGCCGACGATCGCGTAGACGCGGTTGTCCGGCGCGAAGCCGTCCTCGACCGCCGTGAAGGCGCCGCTGCGCACCGCGTCGAGGCGCGCCTTGTCGTTCGAAAGGTTGCTCGCGATGTCCTTCCAGAACGCCGGCGTCAGCGGCGACGCGGTGCGCTGCGAGAGGCGCGCCTGGAATGTCGCGCGCCGTTTCTCGGCGATGTCGCCGAGCAGCTGCTGGCTTTCGACCGAGATCGATTTCGCGCTCTTGATCTCGGCATCGAGCGCACCGCGCTGCTGTTCCAGGGCGCTGCGCTCCGCAGCGATGTCGGAGCGCTCGGCCGGCGCGCCTTTTTCCGGCGGCGGCCCGAGCACGGCGATGCGCGCATTGATCGAATCGAGATCTGGCGAGCGCTCGGTGACAATGCGATCGGCCGCGGCGCCGATGTCCGTCGCCTGATCGTGAAGGTCGTTCAGCGCGGGCTCGTCGACCTCGCCCGCGAGCGCCTTGCGGATGTCAGCGACCTGCTGGCTCGCGCCCTTGAGGAACGATCCGGCATCCTGCGCCGGCGTCGCCGGCTGCGCCGACTTCGGTTGTTGCGGCTGCGCGAGCGCGGTCAGCGAGACCAGCGCGAGCAGCGCGAACGTGAATGCGCGCCATCGATGCATAGGCGCCATGATCGAAGCGCGGCGGCGTCGCGTCAAATCATCTCACCGCATCGTGCCGAACAGCGCGCCGACGCCGGCGGTGACTCCCATCGCGAGCGCGCCCCAGAACGTGATGCGGAGCGAGCCCTTCCACATCGACGCGCCGCCGGTGCGCGCGGCGACCGCGCCGAGCAGCGCGAGAAACACGAGCGAAGCGGGCGTGACGATGGCTTCGATCATGCGCTCGGGCACGAGCCAGGTGACGACAAGCGGCAACAGCGCGCCGGCCGCGAAGCTCGCGGCGGACGCGAGCGCAGCCTGCACGGGACGCGCCGCGTTGATCGCGGAAATGCCGAGCTCGTCGCGCGCATGCGCCGCGAGCGCGTCGTTCGCCATGAGCTGTTCGGCGACCTGGTGCGCCAGCGTGCGATCGAGCCCGCGCTGCATGTAGATGCCGGTCGAGCTCGACGAGCTCGCCTTCGATGTCGGTCGCGAGCTCGTGGCGCTCGCGCTTGAGATCGGCGTTCTCGGTGTCGCGCTGCGAGCTGACCGAAACGTATTCGCCGGCCGCCATCGAGAGCGCACCCGCGACGAGACCTGCGACGCCGGCCGTCAGCACGGCGTCGCGACCGGCGCTCGATGCGGCGACGCCGACGATCAGGCTCGATGTCGAGAGGATGCCGTCGTTCGCGCCGAGGACTGCGGCGCGGAGCCAGCCGATGCGCTGCGAGCGGTGGCGCTTGCCGTGAATTTCGAGCATGTGGCGATCCTGCGCAGGTGATGCGTTGACCCACCTTGCCCTCACCCTGCCCTCTCCCGCAAGCGGGAGAGGGGAAAACGCCGCGCTCAGACCGTCAGCGGGTTCGGCTTGTCCGGATCGAGCTTCCACTGCTTGATCGCGCGCGCGACGTCTTCGGGATTCATCTTGCCTTCGGCCGCGAGCGCGGCGATCGCCGCGTGCGCGATCCAGTAGCGATCGACCTCGAAGAACGCGCGCAGGTTCGCGCGCGTGTCGCTGCGGCCGAAGCCGTCGGTGCCGAGCACGACATAGCGCTTGCCATCGGGCATGAACGCGCGGATCTGGTCGGCGTATTCGCGCACGTAGTCGGTCGCCGCGATCGCCGGGCCCGCGCGATCCTCGAGACACTTCGCGACGTGCGACTTGCGCTGGTCCTTCGCCATCGGATGCAGGCGGTTCCAGCGCTCGACGTCGAAGCCGTCGCGGCGAAGCTCGGAGAAGCTCGGGCACGACCAGATGTCGCTGACGACGCCGAACTCCTTGTCGAGCAGTTCGGCGGCCGCGATGACTTCGCGCAGGATCGTGCCGGAGCCGAGCAGCTGCACGTACGGAATGCTCTTCGACTTGCCCTTGCCGTTCGCGCCCTTCTCGGACGCTCGAATCCTTGAACAGATACATGCCCTTGATGATGTCGGCCTCGGCGCCTTTCGGCATGTCCGGGTGCGCGTAGTTCTCGTTCATCACGGTGACGTAGTAGTAGACGTCTTCCTGCTCCTTCAGCATGCGGCGCGTGCCGTCCTGCAGGATCACCGCGATCTCGTACGAGAACGTCGGATCGTAGGCGACGCAGTTCGGAATCGCGCCGGCCAGCAGGTGCGAATGGCCGTCTTCGTGCTGCAGACCTTCGCCGTTCAACGTCGTGCGGCCGGCGGTGCCGCCGACGAGGAATCCGCGCGCGCGCATGTCGCCCGCGGCCCAGGCGAGATCGCCGACGCGCTGGAAGCCGAACATCGAGTAATAGATGTAGAACGGCAGCATCGGCACGTCGCTGACCGAATAGCTCGTCGCCGCGGCCATCCACGCCGCCATCGCGCCGGGCTCGGTGATGCCTTCCTGCAGCACCTGGCCTTTCTGGTCTTCGCGGTAGTACATCAGCTGATCCGCGTCGACCGGCTTGTACTTCTGGCCGAACGGCGCATAGATGCCGATCTGGCGGAACATGCCTTCCATGCCGAACGTGCGCGCCTCGTCGGCGACGATCGGCACGATGCGCGGCGCGACCTGCTTGTCGCGCAGCAGAAGGTTCATGCCGCGCACGAACGCCATCGTCGTCGAGATCTCGCGATCGCCGGTCGACTTCGTGATCTGCTCGAACGCCGAGAGATCGGGCACCGCGATCGACGCGCTCTTCGTGCGCCGCTGCGGCAGGAATCCGCCGAGCGCCTTGCGCCGCTCGAGCATGTACTGCACTTCCGGCGAATCCTTGCCCGGGTGGTAGTACGGCACGTCGTCGACCTTGTCGTCCGCGATCGGAATGTGGAAGCGGTCGCGGAACGCGCGCACGGCTTCGTTGTCGAGCTTCTTCTGCTGATGGGTCGGATTCTGCGATTCGCCGGCCGCGCCCATGCCGTAACCCTTGACGGTCTTGGCGAGGATCACGGTCGGCATGCCCTTCGTGTTCACGGCCGCGTGATACGCCGCATAGACCTTGTGCGGATCGTGGCCGCCGCGATTCAGGCGCCAGATGTCGTCGTCGGACAGGTTGACGACCATCTCGCGCGTCTCCGGATACTTGCCGAAGAAATGCTCGCGCGTGTACGCGCCGCCGAACGCCTTGCAGTTCTGGTATTCGCCGTCGACCGTTTCCATCATCAGCTTGCGCAGCATGCCCTTCGTGTCGCGCGCGAGCAGCGGATCCCAGTAGCTGCCCCAGACCACCTTGATCACGTTCCAGCCGGCGCCGCGGAACACGCCTTCGAGCTCCTGGATGATCTTGCCGTTGCCGCGCACCGGACCGTCGAGGCGCTGCAGGTTGCAGTTGACGACGAAGATCAGGTTGTCGAGACCTTCGCGACCGGCGAGCGAGATCGCGCCGAGCGATTCGGGCTCGTCCGATTCGCCGTCGCCGATGAAGCACCAGACCTTGCGATCGCTCGGCGGAATCAGGCCGCGGTTTTCGAGGTATTTCCAGAAGTGCGCCTGGTAGATCGCCTGCAGCGGCCCGAGGCCCATCGACACCGTCGGCACCTGCCAGTAATCCGGCATCAGCCACGGATGCGGATACGAGGACAGCCCGCGACCCTTGCCGGCGACTTCCATGCGGAAGAAATCGAGCTGCTGCTCGTCGATGCGGCCTTCGAGAACGAGCGCGCATAGACGCCCGGGCTCGAATGGCCCTGATGGAACACGAGATCGCCCGGATGGTTCTCGCTCGGCGCGCGCCAGAAATGGTTGAAGCCGACGTCGTACAGCGTCGCCGACGACGCGAAGCTCGCGATGTGTCCGCCGAGATCGCCCGGCCGGCGGTTCGCGCGCACGACCATCGCCATCGCGTTCCAGCGGATCAGCGAGCGGATGCGCCACTCCATCGTCGGATCGCCCGGCGTGCGCGCCTCGAGATGCGGCGGAATCGTGTTGACGTATTCGGTCGTCGGCTCGAACGGCAGATAGCCGCCGGCGCGGCGCGTCTCGTCGACCATGCGCTCGAGCAGGTAATGCGCGCGATCGGTGCCGTCGGCGTTGATGACGCCCTTCAGCGCGTCGGTCCATTCCTGCGTTTCGGCGGGATCGAGGTCCTGGTCGAGGATGTCGGTGAGCTGGTTCATGCAGAATCTCTTGGTGGGATCCGCGGACGGGCGCCGCGGCGCAGCGTCGCCGGCCGGACCCCGGATTTTAGTCGGCCGGCGTGTCCGGCGCATGCTGCGGCAGCGTTTGCTGTCAATTGCCGCGGCCGATCATTGCGTCTTTAGACGTAAGGGGGACGGGGAACCATGATGCAGAGATCGATCCTGGGTTGTGGATTCGCTGCCGCGCTCGCGGCTTCGGGCGTACTCGCCGGCACGCCCGGCGACATGATCTTCGCGAGCGGCTTCGACGCGTCGAGCTGGGTCCAGGCCTACTACGTCGGGCTACGAGCGCGATCTGTATCCGATCGGCGGACGTCGATTTCAGCGCGGTCACCCACCTGATGGTCGGCCGCGTGCGCCCGCTGGCCGGACGGCACGGTCACGCACGATTTCGACATCGACGACGTGAACGGCCCGATCTGGGCACAGGCCGCCGGTCGATGCCGCGCACGCGGCCGGTCGGAAGGCGATGCTGATGGTCGGCGGCGCCGGCGAAATCGACGGCTGGCGCGCGGCGCGCATCGCAGCATCGCGACGCGCTTGTCGCGAACCTCCTCGCGATCATGGATCAGTTCGGCTTCGACGGCCTCGATCTCGACTGGGAACCGCTCGAAGACACCGATCAGGCCGATTTCGCGGCGCTCGCGGGCGAGCTCTCGCGCCGACCGTCCGGGCATGCTGCTGACCGTGCCGGTCGGCTGGATCAACTCGAACTTCCCGTCCGCCGATCCGTGGTACGGCACGATCGCGCCGCTGTTCGACCGCATCAACGTCATGACCTACGACATGGCGGGCCCGTGGGACGGCTGGCAGAGCTGGCACAACTCCGCGCTCGCACGGCGACACGGCGACCACGCCGTCGTCGGTCGCGAGCAGCGTCGCGTTCTATCTCGCCTCGGGCGTTCCGGCGGCGACGCTCGGCGTCGGCACCGCGTTCTACGGCTATTGCTGGCACGGCGTGACCGGCCCGCATCAGGACGGCGGCGCGCATCGCGCCGGCGACGGCACGATGAGCTACGCCGACATCATCGACGACTACTACACGCCGGCGCTGCGCGAGTGGGACGCGACCGCGAACGTGCCGTATCTGTCTTCGGTCGCGCCGCTCGGCGCCGAGGCTGCAACTTCGTCAGCTACGAAGACGAGCAGTCGATCGCCGAGAAGGGCGCGTTCGCGCGCTCCAAGGCCTCGGCGGCATGATCATCTGGACGATCAGCCAAGGCCATCTCGGCCGACCGTCCGCCGGGTCAGCGCGATCCGCTGCTCGACGCGATCCGCGCCGCGTTCCTGCAATAGGCGTCGAGTGCAGCGTCGCCATGCGCGCGCGGACCTGATCGAGCTTGACCGCGATCGACTCGACTTTCGGCACCGAATCGCCGATCTGATCGAGCACGAACTTCGCGTGCTCCATCTCGCCGCGGAAGATGCGCTGCAAAACGCGCAGCGTCCGCCCGTCGGCCGAATGCGGATCCTCGACGAGAAGCTCGGCGACGATCAGCGCCGCGCTCGGGCCCATGGCCCTGCTCGATCAGCCATAGCGCCTGTTCGGCGCGGAACTCCGTCGTCGCGCGCATGCGCGTGTCGAGATCGGACCACTTCTCGCGAAGCTGCGCGAACGCGGGCTCGATCCGTTCCGGCATCGCGATTCATGCCGCGGCCGACGCCGGAATCGCCGACTTCGACGTGCGAGCGCGTCGTCACCTCCGGCACGAACACGAACGGCGTCTTCGCGGCGCACTGCACGAAGAAATCCATGTCCTCGAGGATGTCGAAGCGCGGATCGAACGCGACGCCGTCGTCGAGCAGCGACACCGCGAACATCGCGCAGTGCGGACGGAAGAAACCGGTGTCGAGCTGGCGCCACGGCTTGAAGCGCGCGCCGTGGCGGCCGAGCGCGCGTGCCGTCGGCGCCGACGTCCTCGGTGATCGAGTGCGCGAGCCGCGCGGGCGCGTTCGCGTCGAGTGCGGCGCGCAGCGTCGATACATGCATCGGCAGGAGCTCGTCGTCGTCGTCGAGGAAGTTGAGCCAGTCGCCGCGCGCCGATTCGAGCGCGACGTTCGCGGCTTCGGCACGCGCGAGCGGCTTCGCGGTGCGCACCAGCCGCAGCGGAAACGCGCCGCAGCGGTCCGGCAGATCGCGATGCGCCGCGGCGCCGGCCGCGACGACGACGACTTCCACGTTCGGATAGTCCTGCGCGGCGATCGAGTCGAGCGCGCGCTGCAGCGTCGGGCGGTCCATGCTGCGGATCGAGGATCGAGACGAGAGGTTGGCAGCTCATGAAAGCGTTTTCAATCGCGTTGCATCGAACGTCGATACTTCTCGCACGTCGTCATCCCTTCTCCCGCTCGCGGGTAGAGGGCGCGAGCGTAAACGCAAGCGCGGGAGAGGGGCGAAACGAGTCGCGTTATTCCCGCGCGCGCGTCAGCGACGCCTGCGCGCGGATCTGCGCTTCGACACACGCGAGCGCGGTCATGTTGACCACGCGGCGCACGGTCGCCGCCGGCGTCAGCACGTGCGCCGGCTTCGACGAGCCCATCAGGATCGGGCCGAGCACGACGCCGTCGGTCATCACGCGCGTGATGTTGTAGGCGATGTTCGCCGCATCGAGGTTCGGGCAGACGAAGAGGTTCGCCGTGCCCGTCAGCTGCGAGTTCGGGAAGATCCGCTTGCGCACGTCCTCGTTGAGCGCGGTGTCGGCGTGCATCTCGCCGTCGATCTCGACCTTCGGCAGCCGCTCGCGCAGGATCTCGACGACGCGCCGCATCTTGGCCGCGCTCGGCATTGTCGTGGCTGCCGAAGTTCGAATGCGACAGCAGCGCGACCTTCGGCGTGATGCCGAACAGCTTGAGCCGGAGCATCGCCTGCAGCGTCGCCTCGGCGATCTGCTCGGCGTCGGGATCGAGCTGCACGTGCGTGTCGATGAAGAAGAACGACGCCCTTGTCGTTGAACACCGCCGTCATCGCCGACAGTGCGCTGACGCCCGGGTCGAGCGGCAGGATGCCGTCGCAAGTAGCCGAGCTTCTTCTGGTAGCGGCCGACGAGGCCGCAGATCATCGCGTCGGCTTCGCCGCGCGCACCATCAGCGCCGCGATCACGGTCGCGCGCGAGCGCACGATCGCCTTCGCGCCGTCCGGCGTGACGCCGCGGCGCTGCATCAGCTCGTGGTACAGCTTCCAGTAATCGTTGAAGCGCGGATCGTCGTCGATGTTGGTGAGCTCGAAATCGACGCCGGGCCTGAGTGCGCAGGCCGAGCCGCTCGATGCGCTGCTCGATCACGGCCGGGCGGCCGATCAGGATCGGCTTGGCGATGCCTTCGTCGACGACGTTCTGCACCGCGCGCAGCACGGTCTCCTCCTCGCCTTCGGCGTAGACGACGCGCTTCGGATCGGCCTTCGCGCGCGCGAACATCGGCTTCATCAGCGAGGTCGTGCGGAACACGAACTGCGTTGAGCTTCTCGGTAGTACGCGCGCAGATCCTCGATCGGCCGCGTCGCGACGCCCGATTCCATCGCCGCCTTCGCGACGGCCGGCGCGAGCTCGACGAGCAGGCGCGGATCGAACGGCTGCGGAATCAGGTAATCGGGGCCGAACCTCAGGCGTCTGGCCGCCGTAGGCGCGCGCGGCGACATCGCTCGCCTCGCGCCGCGCCAGCTCGGCGATCGCGTGCACGCAGGCGAGCTTCATCGCCTCGTTGATCGTCGTCGCGCCGACGTCGAGCGCGCCGCGGAAGATGTACGGGAAGCACAGCGCGTTGTTGACCTGGTTCGGATAGTCCGAGCGGCCGGTCGCGATGATCGCGTCGGGCCGCACCGCCCGCGCTACCTCGGGCAGGATTTCCGGCGTCGGATTGGCGAGCGCGAGGATGATCGGCCGCTCGGCCATGCGTCGTGACCATCTCGGGCTTCAGCACGCCGCCGGCGGACAGGCCGAGGAAGACGTCGGCGCCGTCGATGATCTCGCCGAGCGTGCGCGCGTTCGTGTCGCGCGCGTAGCGCGCCTTGTTCGCGTCCATGTCCTCGACGCGGCCCTTCGCAGACCACGCCGAGCCGGTCGGCGACCCAGATGTTCTCGGGCTTCACGCCGAGGCTGCACCAGCATGTCGAGGCACGCGATGCCGGCCGCGCCGGCGCCGGTCGACGACGAGCTTGATCGTCGCCGATGTCCTTGCCGACGACGTGCAGCGCGTTGAGCACCGCCGCGCCGACGATGATCGCGGTGCCGTGCTGGTCGTCGTGGAACACCGGGATCTTCATGCGCTCGCGCAGCTTGCGCTCGACCTCGAAGCACTCCGGCGCCTTGATGTCCTCGAGGTTGATGCCGCCGAACGTCGGCTCGAGGCTCGCGATGATGTCGACGAGCTTGTCCGGGTCGTGCTCGTCGATCTCGATGTCGAACACGTCGATGCCGGCGAACTTCTGGAACAGCACGCCCTTGCCTTCCATCACGGGCTTCGCCGCGAGCGGGCCGATGTTGCCGAGGCCGAGCACCGCGGTGCCGTTCGTGATCACCGCGACGAGGTTGCCGCGCGCGGTCAGCGTCGCGACTTCGTGCGGATCGCGCACGATCGCCTCGCACGCGGCCGCGACGCCGGGCGAATACGCGAGCGAGAGGTCGCGCTGCGTGACGACAGGTTTGGTCGGCGTGACCTTGATCTTTCCGGCCGGCGCCTTGCGGTGGTAGTCGAGCGCGGCCTTTTTGAGCTCTTCGATGGTCGACATGGTTGCCGCCGGCCGATGCGGCGCGGGCGTCCTTCAGGGCGGCTTGGACTATAGCATCGCGCGCAAAAGCACCGATGACGCGCTTTTCCTTCTCGCCGCTCCTGCCTCACCCTACCCTCTCCCGCACGCGGGAGAGGGGAAAAGATGCGCTATGACGACGTGGTGGCGACGAAGTCGAGCGCGACCTGCAGCATCGCTTCGGTGCCGATCTGAAGCGCACCTTCATCGAGAAAGAACTTCGGCGAATGGTTGCTCGGCGCCGCGTTTGCATCCTGCCCCGCCGGCGTCGCGCCGACGAAGAAATAGACGCTCGGCGCCGGCACCGAAAGTCCGAGCTGCGGGAAATCTTCCGACGCCATCCAGCGATCAGCGACGTGCACGTGATCGGCGCCGACGGCCTTGACGAGGCTCGCACGCACGCGCTCGGTCAGCGCGGGATCGTTGTAGTTGACCGGGTTGCTGTGGAATGGATTCGCGCCCGGCTTCGGAATGTCGAGATCCACGGTCGCGCCGTGCGCCGCCGCGACGTGCGTTGCGATGTTGCCGAGGCTCGTCAGCGCGTGCTGGCGCATCGTTTCGTCGAACGCGCGGACGGTACCGTAAAGCTCGGCCTTGTCCGGCACGATGTTGAAGCGCTCGCCGCCGTCGAAGACGCCGAACGTGACGACGGCCGGATTCGAGTTGATGTCGAGCTCGCGGCTCACGATCGTCTGTGCGCTCATGACGATCTCGGACGCGGTCACGATCGGATCGATGCCCTTCCAAGGCGTCGCACCGTGGCTCTGCTTGCCATGCACGACGATGTGGAAGGTATCCGAGCTCGCCATCGCGCCGCCTGGCCGGACTGCGACTTCTCCGACGTTGAGGAAGCTTACGACGTGCATGCCGATCACCGCGTCCGGCTTGAAATCCTTGAACACGCCGTCCCTGACCATCAGCGGCGCGCCGCCTTCCTCGCCGTTCGGCGGGCCTTCCTCGGCGGGCTGGAACACGAACATGACCTCGCCGTGGAGATCGCTCTTCATCTTCGAGAGTGCCTCGGCGACGCCGAGCGTCATCGCCGTGTGCGCATCGTGCCCGCACGCATGCATGACACCGACCGTCTTGCCGTTGTATTCGCCCTTGACCTTCGACGCGAACGGGAGATCGACTTCCTCAGTGACTGGCAGCGCGTCCATGTCGGCGCGAATCGCGAGCTTGGGACCGGGCTTGCCGCCCTTCAGCACGCCGACGACACCCGTGTGCGCGATGCCCGTGCGCACGTCGTAGCCGAGCTTCTTGAGCTCGCCCGCGACGAACTTCGCCGTGCGCACTTCGCGGTTGCTGAGCTCGGGATGCTGGTGCAGATCGCGCCGCCAGGTGGTGATCTCGGGCAGCATCTTCTGCGCCATTTCCGGCGCGGTCGAAGCCGTTTCGGCCGCGAAGGCCTCGAACGGAATCGTGAGCAGCAAGGCGGCGATGAGCGTGCGGAGCTTGGGCATGGGCGGGAATCGATGCGGGTGAACTAGCCGTCCGATGCGTTCAGTGCACGCCGCAGCGGATCGATATACGCACGATAGCACGCGGCACGCAGCGTCCCGGCGCGAAGGCCGCCGCGCACCTGTGCGGCGCTCTGCGTCCTGATCGCGCGCTCGGTCTCTTCGAAGCGCAGGCACTTCGGATCGAACGAAAGGCCGCAGAAATCGAGCAGCGCGCGGATCTCGGCTTCGGCATCGGCGACCAGGGTTTCGACGTGCTGCTCGCGCAACGCGTTGCCATCGCGCGCGAGCACATGGCGGACGGCCGCGTCGAAGCTCTGCCAGTACGATGCGATGTCGTCGAGGTCGTAGCTGAAACGCTGCGTGCGCGGCGCAAACAGACGCACGAAACAGCCGAGCGCGGTCTCGACCGGATCGCGCCGGCAGACGACGATGCGCGCGCCCGGCAGCATGCGGCGGATCGCGCCGAGGTAGCGCCAGTTGCCGGGGCGCTTGTCGGTCGAGCGCGGCCGTTCGGCGCGAAGCGACGCCGTGCGCGCGAGATAGTCGCGGCCGAGGCGCGTCCAGTCTTCCGCGGTCGTTTGCGGCGCCCACACGTCGATCGCGACGCCGCGCTCGCGGCTTTCCGTTTCGAGCACGAGCGACAACGCACCGAGCTCGCCGCCGGCGGCAACGTCTGCGTGCGATGCGAGGATCTGCTCGACGAGCGTCGAGCCCGAACGCGGCAGACTGACGATGAAGACGATCTCGCGCCCGAGATCGCCCGGCGCCGACGTCGCCGCCGCATCGAACGCGTGCATCAGGCTTTCGCACGCGCGCCGATCGGCAGCGGCGTCCCACGGCTCATCGCGCCGCAGGTCGCGATTCGCTTCGAGTAATTGCTGCCACGCTTCATCGCAACGCGACGCGTCCTCGAGCGCGCGCGCCAGCGCGAAGCGAAGCGCGACCCGCGAGCGACCCGCGACGCGCGCATCGGCGAGTGCCGCCTGCATCGTCGCGATGTCGTCGTCCGACGCACGCACGCCAAGATCGGCGAGCGCGAGCCAAGCGTCGCCGTCGTGCGCGTTCCTGGCGAGGATCGCGCGCAATTCCGATTCGGCCTCGGCGAGGTTGCCGCGCACGCGCTCCGCATACGCAAGCGCGAAACGCGCGTGCGTCATCGCAGGCGCGCGATCGAGCGCGGCGCGGAGTGTCGCCGCTCCTTCATCGATCGCGCCGCCGTCGACGAGCATCTTGCCGAGATTCGCGGCGATCGCCATGTTGTCCGGCGCGAGCGCGAACGCACGCCAGAGCATGGCGGTCGCGCCGTCGTGATCGCCGGACGCCGTGAGCGCAATGCCGAGGCTGTTGAGCAGCAGCGGATCGTCGGGCGTTTGCGTCTCGGCTCGTCGCAACGCGGCGATGGCATCGGCGATACGGCCGCGCCGCTGCAGCAGCGCTGCGCTGAGCTTCAGCGCGCGCGGATCGCCGGGATCGAGCGCGAGTGCGCCGGCGACATCACGCTCCGCGTCGACGAAACGACCCGCCGCAAGCTCGCGCTCGGCCCGCGACAACAGATCCGCACGCGCATCGCCCGCCGTCGCCATCGTCAGAGGCCGAGCACCAGATCTTCGGCCTCGACGCGATCGAGCCGGATCTGGTTCGCGAACAGCGAAAACGCGAGCATGCCCGCAAGCCCGTTCGCGTGCTGCATCCATGGCGGCAGGTACTTCGGCGGCGCGACGTAGCCGTTGTCGAAGTACGGCATCAGCGACACGACGTCGCGCAGCGTGAGCTTGCCCGCGAACAGATTGCGGCACATGCCGACCTTGCGGTTCTTGAACGCCCAGCGGAAGAACGTGTGCACGGACAGAAGCCCGTGCAGGTAGACGGTGTCCTTCGTGAACGCGGTGCCGCCGTCGAGCGGCGCGCCGCGGAACACGCGCTGCGCCGAGGCGAAGCTGTCGGTCTCGCTCTGGCCCGCATCGAGGAAGAAGCGGAACACCTCGATGAAGTCGGCGCCCCTGAGCGCCATGTCGATCGCGATGATGCGAAGGCTGATGCGCTTCATGCGTTCGATGTCGATCGAGCCGGACATGAGCTCGGCGAACACCGCGAGGCCTTCCTGGGTTGCCGTGATGCGCGGCGAGTTTCGTGCGAGCGACTTCAGGTGCGGCTGCTCGCGCCCGTTCAGCGCGGTCAGCGAGTGCACGAACGCTTCGTGCTCGACGAGCTGCTGGCGATCGTAGCTCGTGAAGTTCGTCGCGGAACGAAGCCGGATGCGCGTCGCGCCGGCCGCCGCCTTCGCGATCAGCTCGGGATCGGTCTCGACGCGCACGACGTCCACGCCGAAGAATGCGTCGAGCTGTTGCTGGAGCTCGATGCGGAGCTGATCCGCCTCGATCCACTCGGGCGTCTCGTTGATCGCGGCCTTGCTCATGAACTCGTCGGCAAGCACGATGAAATGCCGCGCCGCGTCGACGTTGGTCAGTTTCGCGCCCGGCACGAGGTCGGTCGGCTTGCCGAAAAGATGCGCCGAGTGCTCGGTGACGGCCGGTGTGCCGATCGCATCGAGAAGCTCCGTCGCGATGCGCCACGATTGCGCCGTGCGCCGGATGTAGTCGCCGAGCGGATGACCGGGCTCGGCCGCGATCGAGATGGCGAGCAGCGCCTCGCGCGTCTCGGCGAAATCGAACTTCGGATACGTGATCTCGGGAAGACGCGCGGTGCCGGCCTTCCACGCCGCGACGAACTCCATTTCGATCGATGCCGGCCAGCTGACCGACTGCAACAGGCGGATGCCGCGCGTCGCCGCGACCAGCCGCTGGTCGAGCTCCGAGTAGACGTCCAGCTGTTCGGAAACGGCCATCGCGACAGCGCGTGAGTCGGGCCGCCGGAAGATAACAGACTCGGCGCGCGCTGCGGCTGCGCCTGCGAAGCGCGGGCGCTATGATCAGACCGCATCGCTGCGGGAGAGCTTGGATGGACGACGACGTCGAAATCGTGCCCGGCGCGGGCGTCGAGGTCCGCTTCCGCGGAAATCGCTGCATCCATTCGCGCAACTGCGTGCTCGACCGGCCGGACGTGTTCGTGCCGAACATCGAGGGCGAGTGGATCCATCCCGAGAATGCAACCGCCGAGGAAATCGCCGAGCTCGCGCACAACTGTCCGTCCGGCGCGATCCAGTATCGGCGGCTCGACGGCGGTCCGCAGGAGTCGCCGCCGAAGGTCAACCAGGTGCGCGTGCTCGAGAACGGGCCGTACGTCTTCCACGCCGAGCTCGTGATCGACGGCGACGCGAACGTCGGATATCGACGTGTGCTGTGCCGCTGCGGCGCGTCGGAGGCAAAACCATTTTGCGACGCGCGCCATCACGAATCGCACTTCAAGGCGACCGGCGAGGCGAACGCCGGCGACATGGAGACGCTCGCGACGCGCGCCGGGCCGCTGAAAATCACCGCGACGAAGAACGGGCCGCTCAAGATCGAAGGATCGCTCGAGATCGTCTCGGGCACCGGCACGACGCTCGCAAAGACGTCGAAGACGTGGCTCTGCCGTTGCGGCCATTCGGCGAACAAGCCGTTCTGCGACGGGACGCACACGAAAATCGGATTCAAGTCCGAATGAACGCGCGCGCGATGCTGCTGCCGACGCCGCTCGCGATCGCGCTGTCCCTCGCGTTCGCGGGCAGCGATTCGGCGACGACGCTCGGCGCCGAGGCGTCGGGTCCCTCGCTGCACTACGCACTCCGCATGTCGCAACGCGCGCAGCGCAATGCGCTGCGCGTGCCCGCGCACGGTGCGTTCCGCTCGCAGGGGCGCGCGCCGGCCGACACGCTGCCGGTCACGAGCTGCGCCGACGACGGCAGCGCAGGAACGCTGCGCAGCGTCATCGCGAGTGCGTCCGAAGGCGACGTCGTCGATCTCAGCGCGCTCGATTGCAGCTCGATCACGCTGACGCGAGGGCTCATCGATCTGAGCGTGCTTGGCGATCACCACATCAACGATCTCTCGATCGTCGGGCCGGGCGCCGCCGCGCTGACGATCGACGGCAACGGCGATCGCGTCTTCGCGCATGGCGACTTTCAGATCGGGCTCGGCACGCTCGTGATCAGCGATCTCACGATCGCGAACGGCAACTACACGCACGGCCTTGCCAGCTGCATCGATTCGTCGGGCAACGTCGCGCTGACGCGCGCGATCGTGACCGGCTGCAATGCGAGCGGCGGCGGCCCGCTGACGTTCGGCGGTGCGGTCAGCGCGGCGTATCTCACGATGACCTCGAGCACGATCGCCAATTCGCGCAGCGCGGCGACGGGCGACAACGTCGCGATTGGCGGCGGCGCGTACGTGAGCGGCGATGCGACGCTGATCGACGCCACGATCTCCGGCAACGTCGCGATCGCGCCACCTGGGGACGGCGTGCTCTATTTCACCGCAGGCGGCGGCCTCTACGTTCGCGGCGCGCTGTCGATTGCGGCGAGCACCGTGTCGGACAATCGCCTGATTGCTTACAGCCTGAATCAGGGGCCCGGCGGCGGCGTGTTCGTCAGGGCCGACGCCGAAATCGTAGACAGCACGTTCGACGCGAACAACGCTTCGACCGGCGGCGGCCTCGACAAGGCCGTATTCAGCCGCTATGGCGACCCTGGCACGACGCTGACGGTTAGCAACAGCACGTTCACCGGCAACGGCGCCTATTACATCGGCGGCGCGATCGAGACCTACCGGCCAAGCACGTTCACGAACACGACGATCGCCTCGAACGACGCAGGCCTCAACGTGGCGGGCCTCGCCTGTCTCGGCGACGACGCGGAACTGCACCTCGACAGCACGATCCTCGCAAAGAACCACTATGGCGAGTTCGAAGGGCAATATTTCGATCTCGGCTGCAACCGTCCGGTCACCGTCACCGGCAACAACAACCTCGTTATGACGTCCGCGTTCGTCGATCTGCCGGCCGACACGCTGCGGGACGACCCATTGCTCGCACCGATCGCCGACAACGGCGGGCCGACGCGGACGATGGCGCTCGATCCCGCGAGCCCCGCGATCGACATGGGCAACAATGTCCTTGGGCTCGACTACGACCAGCGCGGCGAAGGGTTCGCGCGCAGTTCCGGCGCAGGTCCCGATATCGGCGCGTTCGAAGTGCAGGTCCCACCCCTCGACGCCATCTTCGCGAACGGCTTCGACTGACCGCGTCAGCGCTTGCCGTATTTCTCGTTGAGCCGCCGCGTCAGCGATTTCGTCAGCACGCGCTCCTCGCTCTTGCGGCGCATCTGCGCCTCGAGCGAATCGGCCGCGGCCGCGAGCTCGTCGCGCAGCTTCTGATAGTTCTGCCAGCGCGCGGGATCGAGCCGCCCGTCCTCGAGCGCGGCGCGCACCGCGCAACCGGGCTCGCTCTGGTGGCTGCAGTCGCCGAAGCGGCACTGCTGCGCGAGCGCCTCGATGTCGGCGAACTGGCCCTGATCGAGATCCTCGTCGCCAGTCAGCTTGATCTCGCGCATGCCGGGCGTGTCGATCAGGCAGCCGCCCGACGGCAGCATGATCAGCGCGCGATGCGTCGTCGTGTGGCGGCCACGGCTGTCGTGCTCGCGCACGGCTTTCGTCGCCTGGCGCGCTTCGCCGAGCAGCGTATTCGTCAGCGTCGATTTGCCGACGCCCGACGAGCCGACGAGTACGGCCGTGTCGCCCGGTCCGAAATACTTCATCAGCGGCGCGATGCTCTCCGGCGATTTCGCGTTGATCGCGAGGATCTCGACGTGCACCGGCACGCGCACGCGGAGCGCCGCGACCGCTGCATCGACGCTTTCGGTGCGATCGGCCTTCGTCAGCACGACGACCGGCGTCGCGCCGCTTTCGCCGATCAGCACGAGATAGCGCTCGACGCGCGCAGCGTTCAGATCGCCGTCGAGCCCATTCATGACGACGACCGTGTCGACGTTCGCCGCGATGAGCTGGCGCTGGTGCCGCTCGCCCGCAGCCGCGCGCGAGAGCAGCGTGCGCCGCGGCAGCACGCGTTCGATCTGCGGCGGCTTGCCCGGCACGAGCAGCACGAAGTCGCCGACTGCCGGCCGCTCGGTCGGATCGATGCCGTGCTTCAGGAACCGCGGCGCGGGCTGGGCATTGAAGGCGGCCGCACCGTCGTGGATCTCGTAGCCGGCGCGATGCTGCGCAACGACGCGCGCGACCGACGCATCGGCCGGCGCATCGTCGGGCAGCGGGCCCGGGCGCCAGCCGATCCGGGCGAGGCGGCGTTCCGTATCGGCATCGAGTTGCATCGGGGGATTCTAGCCGCGATGCGTGGGGCACCGGTCGGTAGCGTCCCGATGTTGCGCCGCGACAACCGCGTGCCCGCATCGCCGCGTCACAGAAAATCACGATGCGACTTTACGTCGATTGCGGATTTGCGAAGTCGCACGTGACCGATTGCACGTCCTTAACGCGAACCGAACAACAGCCCTGGCGGCCTTTGTTACGGTTCGCCCCGTCGCTGCCGGCGCGGGGCCGCGCGGCGATCCAAGAAAAAAACAATTCCTCCACCCCAAGGACTTGCATCGTATGGCCTCCATGCGAACGGCTTCTGCGTTCCATTTTTCCGTTTTAGCCGCGCTGGCCATCGCATGCATTTCGCGTCCCGCCGTTTCGAGTCCGCTGCTGCCGCCGGATCACCCGGTCGCCGATCGACCGGAATCCTCGCAGCTGACGGCGCCCGCGGGTTCGGTACGCGTCGACGTCGCCGACGACACGAACGCCGCGGCGCTCGGCGCCGACATCGCCATGCACACGTCGGTGTCGCCGCGTCGCCTGCTCGCCGATTTCGCGCTGAAGCTGCGCAACATCGCCTACGTGAGCGGCGGGCGCGAGCTCTCGACCGGCTTCGACTGCAGCGGCTTCGTGCGCTACGTGTACCAGCAGGCACTCGGCTCGGAGCTGCCGGGCAACTCGACGAGCCAGTTCGCCGAAGGCAGCCGCGTCGACAAGGACGCGCTCCGCATGGGCGATCTCGTGTTCTTCAAGACGCACGGCAAGCGCGTCTCGCACGTCGGCATGTATCTCGATAACGGCCTCTTCATCCATGCGCCGTCGCGCGGCAAGCGCGTTCGTATCGATCATCTCGACGAGTCGTACTGGGCCAAACGCTTCGCCGGCGCAAAGCGGCCTGATGCGCTGATCTGATCTTCGCGCACTGGCACGCGCCACTCGAAACCTGCGTTCGAAAGCCGTTGCGGCGCACGGGCTTTACGCCGCCGTCGCCTTCTGAAATCCTGCGCTGACTCCACGTGATCCGGAACCCACACGGAGAACGCCGATGGACATGCGCACACTCGGAAACACGGACATCGCGATTGCGCCGCTCGTGCTCGGCGGCAACGTGTTCGGCTGGAGCGCCGACGAAGCGGCGTCGTTCGCGGTGCTCGACGCGTTCGCGGCCGAGGGCCTGCAGGGCATCGACACGGCCGATACGTACTCCGGCTGGGTGCCTGGCAACAGCGGCGGCGAATCGGAGACGATCATCGGGCGCTGGCTCAAGAAGAGCGGCAAGCGCGATCAGGTCGTGATCGCGACGAAAGTCGCGAAATGGTCGAAGCATCGCGGGCTCTCGCCGGCGAACATCGCCGCGGCCGCCGACGATTCGCTGAAACGGCTCGGCATCGAGCGGATCGACATCTATTTCGCCCACGAGGACGATGCCTCGGTGCCGCTCGCGGACACGCTCGGCGCGTTCCAGCGGCTGATCGAAGCCGGCAAGGTGCGCGCGATCGGCGCATCGAATTATTCGGGCGCGCGGCTTGCCGAAGCGCTCGCCGTCAGCGCACAGCACGGGCTCCCGCGCTACGAAGTGGTGCAGCCGGAATACAACCTCGTCGCGCGCAGGGAGTACGAGAAGAACATCGAGCCGGTCGTCAAGCGCGAGAAGCTCGGCGTCGTCTGCTACTACGCGCTCGCAAGCGGATTCCTGAGCGGCAAGTATCGAAGCGAGGCCGATCTCGGCAAGAGCGCGGCGCGCGGCGGTGCGGTCGAGAAATATCTCAATGCGCGCGGCTTGCGCGTGCTGACGGCGCTCGACTCGATCGCGTCCGCGCATCGCGCGACACCGGCGCAGGTTGCGCTCGCCTGGCTGATCGCGCGGCCGACGATCACGGCGCCGATCGCGAGCGCGACGAGCGCGGAGCAGGTGCGCGATATCGCGGCCGCAACGCGCCTTTCGCTCGCCGACGAGGAGATCGCCGAGCTCGACGCCGCGAGCGGAAGCTAGCCGCGCGCGACGCGGCGCTGCGAATATTTCTCGCGCGATGCGAGCCGCCGCCGCATGACCGGCTTCCGCCCCACGAACACGTAATACGGCACGCGCCCGATCGGCAGATACGGCACGTTCGCGCGCGCCTCGATGAACGCGTGGTCCGGCAGCAGGCGTCGCAGCTCGGGAAAATGCTGCGACGAGATGCGCACGCCGTCGTGACGGAACCACGCCGGCCAGAATGCGCGCGTCAGCGCGTTGTGTTGCGCGAAGCCGTCCGGCACCGCGCCCGGCCGACACGTAGAAATCGACGACGCCGAGCACGCCGCCCGGCTTCAGCATCGCGATCGCGTTCGCGATGGCGGCGCGCCAGTCCGGAATCATCGTCAGCGCGTACGAGAAATAGACCGCGTCGACCGGCTCGTCGGGCTCATAGGTCGTCGCGTCGGCTTCGACGACGCGAAGTTGCGGAATCCTTCGCGCGCGCTCGCGCGCTTGCGCGAGCAGCGGTGCGCAGACATCGACGATCGTCAGCGACTCGACGCGATCGAGCTTCGCGCCGAAGAACCCGGCGTTACGGCCGGTGCCGCCGCCAAGCTCGACGACGCGCGCGCCGTCCGCGAGCGGCAGCCGCTCGATCAATGTCTCGCGACCTTGCAGCAGACGCTCGCGAAACCGGTCGTAATGCTGCGCCTGCGGCGCATAGAACGCCGAGAGCGCCTCGGCGTGCGAGGCCGCGCGCGGCATCCCGCGCAGCATGCGCTGCACGACCGCGAAATCGCCGAGCAACGCCTCAAGCCGGGACATCGGCGATCACGAAGCCGGCGTAGGTGTGCACGCGATCGTGCGGCTGCAGCGCGTCGGCGACGTCGTCCATGAAGCGGAAAACGTCGCGCAGCTTTTCGCCGTCGGGGCCGATGCGGATCGAATCGAGATACGCGGGTTGCGCGTGCGCGCTGCGCAACAGGATGCGCGCGCGCGGCGCGGCGCGCAGGCGAATCGCCTCCCATTCCTCGATCAGCGCGGCCGGGTGGTACGAGCTCATCCAGTCCATGTGATCGAGCAGCACGAAGCGCGAGATCGGCTCGTCGTTCGAGCGCAAAAGGTCCGTCACCGTCATCGTGTGCGGCACGATGCGGTCGACGAGGCCGGCCTTCAGGCGCTCGAAGTTCTCGCGCTTGAGGTATTCCGGACAACAGTCGCGCCGGTAACGGCCCGTGATGTAGACGCGCCAGAAATAGTTGTCGCCGAGCGGCAGCTGCCGGAACACGTATTGCACGCAACTGCGGATGAAGCCGGAGACGCCGCCGGCGTGCTGCGCCTCGACGAGCTTTCGCTGCGGATACGGCACGCCGAGCATGCTCATCGTGAGCTGGCGCGAGATCGCCCAGTTGACGGCCTTGTTCCAGAGCAGCGGCGCGACGCGCGCGTCGTAGATCGCCTGCTGCTCGACGAGCGTCGGCGCTTCGAAGAGATCGGCCATCGCCTCGCGAAGCGGCGGGCGCGACGCGAAGTACGCGCGCACGGCGCGCGCGACGATGCCGGAGAGCCCATGGAAATAGAAACTGCCGCGCGGGCTCGTGAACCAGCGGCGATGCCGGTCCCACCACGCGCGCGCGAACGGCGACAGCAGCGGACGGAGGTGCTTCTGGTAGAGATCATCGAAGCTCGCGTGATAGCCGTCGCCGAAGATCGCGAAGAAGTCGTCGAACGCGAGCGCGCGGATGCCGGCGATCTTGAGCTCGAGCAATGCGGTCTGGCGCGGATTCGCATCGACGGCGTGGATGCGCTTCGGCGCCTCGAGCGCGTAGTCGAGCGCATTGCAGCCGGCGCTCGTGATCACCAGCACCGTGTCGTCGGGCCCGAGCGCGAGCGCCTTGCGGTCGACGGCCGGGTCTTCCCAGCAGGTGTTGTAGACGAGGCTTCGCGAATAGATCGCGTCGAAGATCTTCTGGTCGAGCTTGTCGCGGAGATTGGGCAGCGGCATCGAGGGAATCCAGACCGAATCGTCGCAATGCCGAGCACGCTAGTACGGCGCGATGACAACTCCGTGATTGCGCCGCGCGGCAACGCGCGAAGGCTCAATTTGTCGCGTTTGTCGCATCGCTGTCATCGATGTCATTGCTCTGCAATGCCGCCGCAATCGAAACGCGATCGGGAAAACATAGGCTTGCGCCGGCTTCCTGTGAGGACACGTGATGTCTCGCCTCCCGTTCCGTAGTGTATTCGTCTCGGACGTTCACCTCGGTTTACGCGATTGCCAGGCCCGCTATCTGCTCGATTTCCTGCGCAGTGTGCAGTGCGAACGGCTCTATCTCGTCGGCGACATCATCGATTTCGAGAACCTGCAGAAGCGGCCGTTCTGGCACGAGGCGCACGGCGACGTGGTGACTGAAATCCTCGCGATCGCCGCGCGCGGCACGAAGGTGACATACATCCCCGGCAACCACGACGCGATGCTGCGCCGCTTCGCCGGCCAGCGCTTCGCGGGCGTCGACATCGCGCTCAACGCTGTACATATCGGACCGGATGGCCGGCGCTATCGCGTGAGCCACGGCGACGAGCACGACAAGACGAGCACCGCGCCGAAGTGGCTGCTCGTGCTCGGCGACGTGCTCCAGGGTTTCATCTGCGGGCTCAATCGGCGGTGCAACGGCGTGATGCGCCGGATCGGCCTGCACTACCGGCCGCTCTCGATCTTGATCAAGACGCACATCCCGACCGCGCACAAGTTCATCCGCGATTTCGAGACGCGCGTGACGGCCGCCGCGCAAGCCGACGGCTTCGACGGTCACATCTGCGGACACATTCACTACGGCCGCATCGCGGAGAGCGACGGCGTGGTCTACATCAACGACGGCGACTGGGTCGAGCATTGCACGGCGCTCGTCGAGCATGCGGATGGCGCGTTCGAGCTGCTGCACTGGACCGAGCGGCAGCGGACGCTTGCGGTGCAGCGTGGCGGCGAAGTCGGCGACAACGAGATTCCGTTCCCAGTCGCCGCGTAAGCTTCCCCCTCTCCCGCTTGCGGGAGAGGGCTGGGGTGAGGGCGGGCTCGCGACACCCTTCCCTCACCCGGCCTGACGGCCGGCCTCTCCCGCGAAGCGGGAGAGGCGAAAATCTCACGGCGGCGGTGGCGGAATCTCGAACACGTACACGTAGATGATGCCGGTCGCCGTCCCGCCGCGCCCGTCCGACACCGTGTATTCGAAATAATCCTGACCGAACACGCCGTGCACTGACTGGTAATGCACGGTGTTATCCGGATTGATCGTCACGATGTTCTGCGTCAGCGGCCCCGTGTGGTTGACCGCGATCACCGTCAGCGGATCGCCGTCGGGATCGGACGCCGCCTGCAGCACCGGAATGTCGGTCGCGCCACCCTTGATCACGCGCACGTTGAGTGAGCCCGCCACCGGCGGCTGATCCGCCGAGCCGACCGTGACGTGCACGCTCGCGCTCGCGGTGCCGCCACGGCCATCGCTGATCGTGTACGTGAACGTGTCGTCGCCGAGATAGTCCGCAGCCGGCGTGTAGTCGACGTTCGAGCCCGCCGCGACTGCCGTGCCATGCGCCGGTGTCGAGACGGCCGTGATCGTCAGCGTATCGCCGTCGGCATCGCTGTCGTTCGCGAGCACGTCGATCGGATTGTTCGTCGAGTTCTCCGGGACGATTGCCGAATCGTCGACCGCGACCGGCCCGTGCTCCTTCGGCCCGACCGTGGTCGTCGTCGTCGACTTCGCGAACGTGTAGACGTCGACCGTGCGCTTGTGCTCGGCGGGATTGCGCAGCGCGCGCTCGATCCACGCCGGCGGCGCGGCAACGGGTTCCTTGACCCACTCGACGACCGACTTCGTCGCCGGCGGCGGTGGCGGCGGCGCCGCTGCGGTCGTCTCCTCGATCGTCAGGAACTCGACGTCGACGCGACGATTTTTCTTGCGGTTCTCGCGCGTGTCGTTCGGATATTTCGGATTGTTGAGGCCCTCTCCGCGCGCCTCGACCTCATCGGCCGCGACGCCGTGCGCTTCGAGGTACGCCTTCACCGCTCCCGCGCGCCGCTCCGAAAGCGTCTGGTTGTACGCGGCCGAACCGATGTTGCACGTGTGGCCGACGACCGTGACGCGGCTGACGCGTGTCGACGATTTCAGCTTCGCGATCAGCTCGTCGAGCGCGGCGACCGCATCGGGGCGCAAGTCCGAATGATCGAAGTCGAAGAACGCATCGCCATCGAGGCGCACGTCGTTGCGCATGACTTGCGGCGCGGGCGGCGGCGGCGCGGACGTGTCCGGCACCTGCCTCTCGACCTGCACCATCTTGTACGGCTCGCGCGGACGGAAGCTCTGGCCGAAGTCGTAGCGCAGCAGCAGCCAGCCGCGCGTGTCGTTCTTGTCGGTCTCGAAATCGCCGCTCTTGCGCAGCGATTCGCCCTGCAGCGAGAGGCTGAAACCCGTGTTCGCGAAATACTTGTCGATGCCGAGCGAGAGCGTGACCTGATCCGAGCTGTAGTGGCCGACTTCGTAGTCGACGCCGCCGCGCACGCGGATCAGCGGATCGTCGAAGTACTTGCCGAGGCGGACGCCAACGCCGTTCTCGTAGGGGTGCTCGTAGAAATGCGTCAGCGTGTCGATCGTCTGGATCTGCGTATATGGACCGCCGTCGTCGGTGCCGGTGATCGTGTTCGTGACGATGTCATTCGTCGTATTCGTCAGTCGCGAGCCCGAGATCGAATGGCTGTAATAGCCATCGATCGTCAGATCCTGCTTTTCCCAGCCAAGGCCGACCGTCGCCTTGCGGTCCTTCCACTCGTTCTGGTCGGCCGCGCCGAAGACTTTCCAGATCGTCGCGTTGTCGCCTTTTTCGTCCGACGTGTCGGCGCTGCCGTGCAGCCAGTGGTAATCGACCTGCGCGCCGCCGGAGCCGCCGTGGCCGAGCCAGAGCTCGCCGAGCCACGCGTGGTCGTCGGTCTTGCCGAGGATGCCGAGAATCTCGCCGAGCACGTCGCCGGAATCGTCGATGCCGAGCGAGACGCGCAGGTTCGAGCCGACATAGGTGACCGGAATCGTCGGATCGGGCGGCGGCGGATTCTGCGCGTTGGCCGGTAGTTGGCCCTGGGCAAAAGCGACCCGCGACAACGCGAGGCCAACCGCAAGCGGCAGCAGCTTCCGAGTCATGTCCCACTCCCGTGCGAGCTTGGAAACCCACACCCCTGCCGCCAAGTATCGCCGATCGGATTGCGTGAGCCAAAACCGCCGCGACCCGACTCCCTTCGGCGCGCGGAGTATCATGCGCGCCCCGCCGCCGGACCCGTCCCATGCCCCTCGCCGCCGCCACCCGTGACCGTATCGACCAGCTGCTCGCCGCGAACCGCGTCGTGCTCTTCATGAAAGGCACGCGCGGCGGACCGCAATGCGGGTTCTCGGCGGCCACGGTCGACCGGCTCAACGCGCTGCTCGACGACTACGCGACCGTCGACGTGCTCGCCGACGACGAGATCCGCCAGGGCATCAAGGAATACGGCAACTGGCCGACGATCCCGCAGCTCTACATCGACAGCGAGCTCGTCGGTGGTGCCGACATCGTGCAGTCGATGTTCGACTCGGGAGAGCTCCACCGCGTGCTCGGCGTCGCGGAGCCCGATCGCACGCCGCCGGAGATCACCGTGTCGGACGCGGCCGTCGCGGCGATCCGTCAGGCCCTGTCGGACGCCGACGGCATGAAGCTGTTCCTCGTTGTCGATGGGCATTTCCAGCCGCAGTTCCAGCTTCGCGAGCCGAACGGCAACGAGATTTCGGTGACTGCGAACGGCCTCGAGATCTGCTTCGATCTTGCCAGCGCGCAGCGCGCGCGCGGCGCGAGCATCGACTGGACGAAGACGGCGCACGGCGAAGGCCTCGCAATACACCTGCCGCTGGCACCAGCGGCCGTGAAATCGCTCGACGTGCACGCGCTGAAGCAGCGTCTCGACGCCGATGCCATCACCGTGATCGACGTGCGCCCGCCGCAGGATCGCGCGCTCGCGCCGTTCGCCCGCGCCGAGGTTCTCGATTCGACGACGCACGCGCGGCTCGCCGCGCTGCCGAAGGAGACGCCGCTAGCGTTCCTGTGCCACGTCGGCAATTCGAGCCGCCGCGCCGCGGAGCATTTCCGCGAACATGGGTTCCGCGACGTCTACAACGTCGAGGGCGGCATCGATGCGTGGTCGCGCGAGATCGATTCGAGCGTGCCGCGGTATTGAGGCGGCGCGCGACCGCCTACTCCCACTTCATGTTGAGCTTGCGGTCTGATTCGACGCAGTCGCGCAGATACAGATTGATCAGGTTCTGATACGGAATGCCGTTCTCTTCCGCCAGTCGGCGGAAGTAGTCGATCGTGTCCTCGTCCAGGCGAATCGTCAGTTGCTTCTTCGCCTTGCGCAGATACGGGTTCCGGACCGATTTCGAGAAATCGTAGCGCTTCTTCATCGGAGCCACTCGCGGTATTGGCGTTGCTCAGCGTGATCTGCCTTGCGAGCGGAAATGATGCGGACGACATCGCCCTGTCGATAGCAATGACAGACGACGAGAATGCGCAACGCCGTGCTGAGCCCGAGCAGTATGAAGCGATCCTCGCTTTCGGAATGCTCGGGATCAGCAATGACTCTCGCGTCTTCGTCGAGAAACGCGCTGCGCGCCTCATCGAACGAAACACCATGCTTCCTGCGGTTGACGCGGCTCTTGCGCTCGTCCCACTCGAAAATCAGATTGTCGTCGGCCATTGTAACTACAGTGTAGTTACACAGCAAATGCGATCTCAGACAACCCGAGGCGTGCTTTAGGGACCGCCGTCGGCGGTCGCGATGCCCTCGTGCGGGCACATCAGGTTCGAGGCATCGATCGACACGAAGCGCGCGCCCGGATAGTCGACGCGCCATGCGGTCGCGGCCGGCAGACGATTGTCCTTGTCGGCGCCCGTCGGTTTCAGGATCGCGAGAACCTCGTGCTCGGTCGGCGTGCCCTTGTCGTTGCACGAGCCGAGAAACGCCGGCGCGGCCTTCGAGTGATCAGCCTTCACGGCGTCCTTGATCACGTCCTTCTTCAACAGCACGTGATACGTGCTGCCGCAGATTGTCCACGCTTCGTAGAACAGCGGATCGTCGAGCTCCTCGCTGCCTTCGTGCTTCAGCTGCAACGCCGCGTAACGCTTCTCGATGCCGACGACAGGCCCGTTCGGAATCTTCTTGCCGACGAGCGCCTTCGCGATGTCGGCATCGCACTTCAGCCCATCGAATGCATCACCCGCGTGTGCAACGCCGGCGCCGGCGAGCAGCGCCAGAGCAAAACCGAATTTCGACACGGCCGAACCTCCCCTTGGACTCGGTGTGGTTTCTACGGAATGTCGCGCGATTTCCGGACAGCGTTTCAGACGCAACGCGTGTTCCGCTCGCCGATCGTGATCAGCGCGCAGGCCGCGAGCGTCGGCAGAAGCACCGCGGTAAGGATCGGCGGGCCGCCGAGGATCGCCGAGGCGAAGATCGCGCCGGCCCAGAGCACCGCGTTCGAAACCATCAGCATGCGATTCATGATTGCTCACGCCTCCTTGGTCGGAAACCTGGGCGAATCATCCCGCAAGCCTCTGCGCGCCGCGTTAAGCGCAAGCGCGATTGTTTCCCAGCCGCATCGCATTAACGCTTTTCTACGAGGAACAGCTGCTCCGTGACGTGAATCGCCCGGTTGTCGAAGTTCCGGCTGCCGCGGAACGCGTTGTATTGCGTTTCGATGACGGCGACCGTGCCGAGCCGCCCGAGCATCGCGCGCATCTCGGCGGGCGCGATAAAGCCTTCGTCGTTGAAAGACACGAGCAGGAACCTGCTGTCGATCGACTCGGCGAGATCGGCGAGCAGCGGCAGCGAGCGGCTGCGCACGTTGTAGCCCGAGCGCTTCCAGTCGGTCGGGATGCCGGCGACTTCGCTGATTTCGGCCGGCTCGCGGTAGTTGGCGATCAGGTTCAGCATGAAGTAGTTCGAACCGTACGGATGCTGGTTGTACGGCGGATCGAGATAGGCGACGTCGAGATCGCCGATCTCGCGCGCAAGCGCATTCGCGTTGCGCTTGAACACGGCGACGTCGCATTCGAAGCGGCTCAGCACGGGCACCTCGAGCACGATCGCGCCGAGGATCCGCCCGAGCGCATCCGATCCGCTGCCGCCGAACTGGCCCGCCTGCGTCTGCCGGTTCTTGTAGAAACCCTTGAATACGCCGGCCGTATTCGCGTGCACGGAGGCGCGGGCGAGCAGCGGCCCGAGCAGCATGATGCGCTGCGCCTGCGGCAGCGCGTCGAGCATCCTTCGATAATTGTCGAGCCTGCGCGCGTTCGCTCGCGTGTAGAACACGCGATCGCGCTTCGTGATGTTCGCCTCGTCGGCCGGCGCGTAGAGCGCTTCGATGAATCCGCGCGACAACGGCGCCGTGTCGACGTTCGCGTTGAGCTCTGCGACGCGCGCGGACAATTCGCGAAGGTCGACCGTGCTCCGGTTCGCGAGATGACACCGCGCGAGCACCTCGGCGTAATCCTCGATGTCGTTGCTTGCCAGATACGCGCAATGCGCCTTCAAGAAGCGCGAGACGACGCCGGAACCTGCGAACGCATCGACCGCGCGCAGCTTGCGCTTGCCGAGACGATCCTTGATGCGCGCGAGCGCGAGCGCGATGTTGCCGAGCAGCGCGCGCTTGTTGCCGATGTATGTGACGAGTTGCCGCGAAAGGTAGTCCGGATCCTCCTCGGGATCGGCGACGGGCGCACGCAGAACGTCGACGGCGCTCACTCGCTGTCCGCTCCGTCTTCGAAGCGAAGATGCTTGACGCTCCGCCCGCGCCGGCGCACGAGCTTCAGCGCCTCGATGCCGATCTTGATGTGCGCCTCGACGAAGCTCGACGTGATCATGCGATCGCTGAGCTCGGTCTTGACGCCTTCCGGAATCATCGGCTGATCGGACACGAGCAGCAGCGCGCCGGTCGGAATGTGGTTTGCGAAGCCCGCCGCGAAGATCGTCGCAGTCTCCATGTCGATCGCCATGCAGCGAGTCTTGCGAAGATATTCCTTGAACGCGACGTCGTGCTCCCAGACGCGCCGGTTCGTCGTGTAGACCGTGCCGGTCCAGTAGTCGTGGCCGAGGTCGCGGATCATCGTAGACACCGCGCGCTGCAGCTGGAACGCCGGCAGCGCCGGCACTTCGGGCAAAAGATAATCGTTCGACGTGCCCTCGCCGCGGATCGCCGCGATCGGCAGCACGAGATCGCCGAGCTGGTTCTTCTTCTTGAGCCCGCCGCACTTGCCGAGGAAGAGCGCCGCCTTCGGCGCGACCGCGGACAGCAGATCCATCACCGTCGCCGCGTTGGGGCTGCCCATGCCGAAGTTGATCATCGTGATGCCGTCGGCCGTCGCGTTCGGCATCGGCTTGTCGCGGCCGAGCACCGGCACCGCGTTCGCTTCGGCGAAGAGCTCGACGTAATGGCCAAAGTTCGTCAGCAGCACGTACTCGCCGAACGCATCGAGCGGCGTGCCGGTGTAGCGCGGCAGCCAGTTGTTGACGATGTCGGGCTTGTCTCTCACGGGACGCGTGATCTCCTGCGCGGTCGATCCGGCGATTCAATGCCGGATCGCGTCCGCGCGCAAGGAGCGCGCCGTCAGCCGTCGAAGCCGTCCGCGAAGATGCGATCGGTGCAGGCCTGGATCTGTGCGGCGTCGATGACGACGTTGAACGCCGTCGCGCCGACGAACGCCTCCGTCGACACGATGTTCCAGGTGCCGTTCCCGCTGTAGTACTCGACGTCGAAGTCGGCCGTCTGCGCCGGGAACGCCGGATCGTAGACGCGCGTCACCTGCACGTCCGCGCAGGCGACGCCGTTGATCAGCGGATGATCGATCTGCACGCCGCTCGAGCCGGTCGGCGCATTGATCCGGAACGCGTTCGGGCTCGCCGGTTGCGCATAGACGTCGAAGCCCATGCCGACCGGCATCGCCGTCTGATCGAGCGTCCCGATGTTCCAGCGCCCGCTACTGCCGGTGCCGGAATAGAACACACCGACCGGGTGATCGAGATAGGTGCCGTCGCGCGTCCAGTCGTGGCGCACGAGCACGATGCGGTCCGGCAAGCCGTTCGTCATCGTGTTGTCGATTGTCGTGCTCGAGCCCGACGTGTTCGCGGCCGAACCCGTGTGGACGAACGCGCCGTCGCCCGCCGCGGGAACGAACACGTTCCACGCCGCGCCGGCCTCGATCGTCTGCGAGAAGTCCTCGTAGTAGATCGTCCAGGACGGCGCCGAATACCAGAGGCCGAAGTTGCGATCGCTTCCGCCGAGGCCGTAGCTGGATTTCCGCGTCGGGAACAGCAGCGCACCCGTGACGCCGTTCGTCGCAGGGTCGTCTAGCACGGTGACGTTGCCGAACACGTTCGCGACCGATGCCGTGTGCTCGAACGTGACGTCGCCGTACTCGTACGCGCCGATGTCCGCGCCGCCGAGCTTCAGGCGGCGCAGGCCATCCGCGTCGACGATCGGAAACCCGTTGTCGATGAGCCCGAACGCGAGCGTCGTGCCGTCCGCGGCGTCGATCGCCGGCGATCCGGCCGCGAGACGGGGCGGTGCCGAGCTCGAAAGCTGGGCCGGGGCCGTAATCGTGTGCGGGCCGAGCGTCGCGAAGTTCGATCCGGCGTTGATCAGGTTGTAGTCGTTCGTCACGGCCGTGGTTGCCGACGGCGTGAACTCGAGGCCGCGAGCAGTGACCAGCAGGTTGTTCCAGACCGGCCCCGTGAAGGCGCCGGTCGCGCCGCCATCCCAGAGCAGCGCGCTGATGCCGGTGTCGCAGCCGCTGACCGTGTTGTTGATCGCCTGCACGTCGATGCTGCCGTTGCTCGCGACGAAGCCGACCCCCTGCCCGAGGTCGCCGCCGCCACAGACGATCGCGTTCGCGTAGGCGCGCGCGGAAAACGCGCTCGGCGTCGACGAGAAGAGGCCTTCGGAAAAGAAGATGCCGCTGCGGCCGAACGCGCCGCGCACTTCGTTGCCGAACGCGGCGAAATAGCCGCCGCCGGCGGTTCCGGCGAGGCCGGTTACATCGACGAAAATCGCGGCGCCGTCGCTGTTCGCGCCGTCGGCACGCACGAGCGTGTTGAACGCGGCGTACGCGTTCATCGTCGCCGCGGTCGTCGCGAGCTCGATCAGGCCGCCATTGAGGCTCGCCGGCGTGGCGCGGATGTGGTTGTGATAGACGGTCGCGTTGACGGTGCCGGAGGAGGACGCGACGCGGATGTTCGCCGTCGTTCCGCCGATGCTCTGCGCGATGTCGAGCTCGCGAAGATCGTACGTCGCCGTCGCCGTGCCGTTGTACCAGAGGCCGATGCGCCCGTCGTGAAGACGCAGCTTGCTGATCGACACCGCAACGGCGCCGGCCGACGACGACGTCGTGCCGTCTATCGAGCGCCCCGTCGCGAGCGACGCGTGGTGATACGGCGCGGACGTCAGCGCGAGGCTGCGGTCGCCGAGCGCGAGGCTCTCATCGACCGGCGTGTCGGTCGCGATTTCGATCGTGTCGCCGGCGCCCGACGCCTCGATGCACGTCTGCAGCGTGCCGGTGCAGCCAGGCGAGCCGGGCCAGGTCAGCGTCGTCGCCGAAGCGAGAGAGGCCGCGGCGACCGTCGCGGCGGCGAAGGCGAATCGTAACGAAGCGGTTGCGCGCCACATCGTGTGCATCTCCCTGTTTGGCACAGCGAACGCTAGCCTTTCGGCGGGTGCGGGTCCGATGCGTGGGTCTCGCAACGACTGCGAACCGCGTCGCGGACGAGCGGCCGCGACCGCACGATTCTCGGCTCGCGGCGTCGGCGGCGCATAATCGGGATTCCAGCGCGAGGATGTCCCATGCTTGTCACATTCGTGCTCGCTCTCGTCGTCTTCAGCGTGCTCGCGTTCCGCGGACTCGGCTTTCTCGCATGGATCGCCGCCGCCGGCGTCTGGCTGATCGGATGGCGCACTGTCGGCGTCGATTCTCCGCTCCTGTTCGAGATCACGACCATCGCACTCGTCGCGCTCGCGGTCGTCTTCGGGGTGCCGCTCGTGCGTCGCCACCTCGTGTCGCGCTTCATCATGCCGGCGTTCGCGAAAGTGCTGCCGCGCCTCGGCGAGACCGAGCGCATCGCGCTCGAAGCGGGCACGGTCTGGTGGGACGGCGATCTTTTCGGCGGCATGCCGGACTGGCAGAAGCTGCTCGATTTCGCGCCGCGCGCGCTGACCGACGAGGAGCGCGCGTTCGTCGAAGGCCCGACCGAAGAACTTTGCCGCCGCCTCGACGACTGGGACGTCTACCAGCAGCGCGACCTGCCGCGCGAGATCTGGGATTTCATCAAGCGCGAACGCTTCTTCGGCATGATCATCCCGAAGGAATACGGCGGGCTCGGCTTCGGTGCGCTCGCGCATTCGCGCGTCGTGACGCGGCTTTCGAGCCGCTCGGTCACGGCAGCCGTGACGGTGATGGTGCCGAACTCGCTCGGCCCCGGCGAGCTCCTGATCCACTACGGCACCGAGGTGCAGAAGAGGAAATACCTGCCGCGTCTTGCGAACGGCGACGAGATTCCGTGCTTCGCGCTGACCGGTCCTGAAGCCGGCTCGGACGCTGCGGCAACGCAATCGGAAGGGGTCGTCGAGAAGCGCACGATCGACGGTGTCGAGGTGATTGGCCTGCGCTTCAACTGGAAGAAGCGCTACATCACGCTCGCACCGGTCGCGACGCTGATCGGCCTCGCGTTCCGCCTGAAGGATCCCGACCGCATTCTCGGCGCCGACGAAGATCGCGGCATCACCTGCGCGCTGATTCCGCGCAATACGCCCGGCATCGAGATCGGCCTTCGCCACGATCCGATGGGCGTGCCGTTCCAGAACGGGCCGATCGTCGGCACCGACGTGTTCGCGCCGCTCGACGAGGTCATCATCGGCGGCCGCGAAGGCATCGGCAAGGGCTGGCGCATGCTGATGGAATCGCTCGCGGCCGGACGCTCGATCTCGCTGCCGGCGCTCAGCGTCGGCGCAGCGCAAATGGCGACGCGCATCTGCGGCGCCTACGCGACCGTGCGCGAGCAGTTCGATACGCCGATCGGGCGCTTCGAAGGGATCGAGGAGCCGCTCGCACGCATCGCGGGCCTGACCTATCTGATGAGCGCGACGCGCACGCTGACCTGCGGCGCGCTCGACGCCGGCGAAAAACCCGCCGTGCCCGGCAACATCTGCAAGGCGTATCTCACCGACAGCATGCGCCAGGTCATCAGCGACGCGATGGACATCCGCGCCGGCAGCGCGATCCAGCGCGGGCCGCGCAACACGCTCGCGCGTGCGTGGGACGCGGTGCCGATCGGCATCACGGTCGAAGGCGCCAACATCCTGACGCGCTCGATGATCATCTACGGCCAGGGCGCGATCCGCTGTCATCCGTTCGTGCACAAGGAGATCAACGCGATCGCCGCGAACGATCTCGCCGCGTTCGACAAGGCGATCTTCGGCCACGTGAACCTCTTCATGACGCGCGCGACGCGCGCGAAGCTGCTCGCCTGGACCGGCTCGCGCCTCGCCGGCACGCCGCACGTGCAGGACACAAAGCGCTACTACCAGCATCTCTCGCGCTTCTCGGCGGCGTACTCGATCACGTCCGACATCGCGATGGGCACGCTCGGCGGCTCGCTGAAGCGGCGCGAAAAACTGTCGGGCCGCCTCGCCGACGGTCTTGCGTATCTCTATCTCGCGAGCGCGGCGCTGAAGCGCTATCACGACGAGCCGAAGACCGCGTCGAACTTCGCGCTCGTCCGCTGGAGCACCGAGCTTTGCCTCTATCGCGTGCAGGAAGCGCTCGTCGGCGTGCTCGACAACCTGCCGGTACGCTGGATTGCATTCCTGATGAAGATGGCGATCTTCCCGCTCGGCGCGCGCTTCCGGCCGCCGTCGGACCGGCTCGGCACCGAAGTCGCGCGCGCGATCCTCGAGGACCGCGAAGCGCGGCAGACGCTGACCGGCGACGTCTTCGTGCCGCCGCCGGACGAGCCCGGCCTCGGCGCGCTCGAAGCCGCACTCGACAAGGCCGTGCGCGCGATTCCGGTCGAGACGAAACTTCGCGATGCCGTGCGTGCCGGCAAGCTCGATCGCGCGCCGGGCCACATGCTCGACGAGCTCGGCCTCGCCGCGGGCGTGATCTCGAAGGCCGAGTACGACCTCCTCAACGATGCGCGCGATGCGCGCGACGAGGTGGTCGCCGTCGATGCGTTTCCGCCCGACGTCTACAAGACGCTGCACTGACGATGCACGCCGACTGGTATTTCGATTTCATCTCGCCGTTCTCGTACCTGCAGCTCGAGCGGATCGGCGCGCTGCGCGCGCGGCTTGAGATCGCGCCGATCCCGATCGTGTTCGGCGCGATCCTGAAACACCACGGCCAGCTCGGGCCGGCCGAGATCCGCGGCAAGCGCGAGTTCACGTACCGCTTCGCACAGTGGACGGCCGAGCGCGAGAAGATTCCGTTTCGTTTCCCTCCAGCGCATCCGTTCAATCCGATCGCGTCGCTGCGGCTCGCGATCGCCGCCGGCACGACGTGGCCCGCGATCACGGCGATCTTCGCGCACATCTGGAAGGACGGCCGCGCGGGCGACGACGCGGAATCGCTCGCCGATGTCGCTCGCGCGCTCGGCATCGACGATATCGCCGCGGCGATCGCGCGCGAAGACGTCAAGACCGCGCTCCGCACGAACACCGAAGCCGCGCTCGCGGCCGGCGTGTTCGGCGTGCCGACGCTTCGCATCGGCGGCGAGTTGTTCTGGGGCAACGATGCGACCGCGCTGATCGAGGACTGGCTCGACAAGCCCTCGCGCTTCGACGCGCCCGAATACCGCCGCATCGCGACGCTGCCGCGCGCGATCGAGCGCAAGCGCTAGCTCAGACAGGCGCGATCTCAGAGCGGAGAGAGCTCTTCGCGCTCGTCCGACTGCGCCGGGCCTTCGTGCGTGCTGACGAGATTGCGTCCGCCTTCTTTCGAGCGGTACAGCGCCGCGTCGGCGCGCTCGATCAGGTCGTCCGGAATCGCGATTTCGGTATCGACCGCGGCGACGCCGAGGCTGACCGTGAGCCCGATGCGCATGCCCGAGACGATCATCGACATCTCCTGCACGCGTTTGCGGATGCGCTCGGCGACGATCTCGGCGTCGACCGCGCCGGCGCCCGGCAGCAGGATCAGGAACTCCTCGCCGCCGTAACGGCCGAGCGCATCGCCCTGGCGCAGCTCGCCCACGATCGGGCCGATCACGCCGCGCAGGCACTGATCGCCGGCGCGATGGCCGTAGCTGTCGTTGACGTGCTTGAAGTGATCGAGGTCGAGGAACAGCAGCGACAGCGAATCGCCTGACTGGCGCGCTTTCGCGAACTCGGCGCGAAGCCGCGCGAGAATCGCGCGACGATTCAGCACGCCGGTGAGCGGATCGTGCTCGGCGAGCTTGTGCGCGACATCGCGCTCGTAGCGGAACGAGAGCGTCTGGCCGGCGAGCACGAACGCGAGCACGAGGTTCGCGTAAGCGAGCGCCGCTGGCAGGCCGAACTCGAGCCAGAACGGCAGCGGCCACTGCATGCGAAGCTGCAGCACGCGCAGGATCACGAGCAACAACGCCGGAATCCACGCGCCGAGGAACAGCCCGCCGCGTCGTCCGCCATGCTGCCAGGCGAGCACGGCGCCGGTGATCAGCACCGGAATCGTCAGCAGCAGCAGGATCGACAGCGCATCCTCGATCCACCAGCCGCGCGAAACGACCGGCGTGATCGCGCAGACCGCGAGCGCGATGAACACCCACGATGCGCCTGCGAGCACGCGATCGATGCGCGGCGCCCAGCGCGCGAGATCGAGGAACAGGCGCGAGAACAAAAGATTCAACGCAACGGCCAGCAGTGCCGCACACCACGCCGGCCGCTGGTCGAGCGGCGCCAGCCAGTCCATCAATGGCAGCTCGTAGCCGATGCCGAAGATGTAGAGCTCGTAGATGACGAGGCAGAGCACGTAGCCGACGAAGTACGCGTACATGCGCTCGCGGAGCGCGAGGAAGAACGCGAACATCACGAGCAACGTCGCGAGCTGCACCGATGGAAACAGCACGTCGAGACGAGCGCGCGCGAGATCGCCGGCGCGATAACTCGACACATCGCGCACTTCGACGCGGCGCGGTATCGCGCGCTCGGGCTCGACATGCAGATAGATCGCCGACGACGCCGGCAGCACCTGCGGCAGGATCAGCACGATCGCGTGCCGCGTGTAGCCGGGGTCGCCAGTGTCGCTGTAGATGCTGCGCGGCTGCGCGGCATACGCAGGCGGCGCGTAGATCTCGACGTGCAGGCCCACCGGATCGAAGATCGCGAGCGCCGGCGGGCGCGAATCCTTCCAGTCCTCTGAAAGGCGGATGCGATACCAGACGCCGTGCTCGCGCGACGGGATCACGGCCGCGTAGCTCTGCGCCTTGAAGCTCGCGTCGTAGGCGCCGGCGACGACGCTATCGGCCGCTACGGCGCCGATTTCGGGATCGAGCTGCTCGACAATCAGCGGCACCGCCGCCGCGCGCGCGCCCGTCGCCGCGAACAACGCGACGAGCGCAGCCAGCCACCCTGCGAGGATGAACGCTGAACGCACGGTCCCTTCCCCCTGCCGCCATGGTAGCGCGGTGGCGCGCGCGTGGAAGTGCTGGCGGCGGCCTCAGCGGGCCGCGCGCATGACCTCGGCGACGGCGCCGATCGCGCGCTCGATCATCGCGGCGTCGACATCGAGGTGCGTGACGGCGCGGATGCGTGCCGGACCCATCTCGGTCACGCGGACGCCTTTCGCGAGCAGCGCCGTGCTGAACTCGCTCGCCGTCATGCCCGAGACGTCGAAATAGACGAGGTTCGTTTCGACCTCGGCCGGATCGATCGAAAGCCCGCCGATGCCGGCGAGCCCTTCGGCGAGCCGCCGCGCGTTCGCGTGGTCGTCGGCGAGGCGATCGACCTGGTGGTCGAGCGCGTATTCGCACGCGGCTGCGATGATGCCGCTCTGGCGCATCGCGCCGCCCCAGCGGAGCTTCAACCTGAACGCCTCGTCGCAGAACGCGCGCGTGCCCGCGAGCACCGCACCGCCCGGCGCGCCGAGCCCTTTCGAGAAATCGATCCAGACCGAATCGAACCCGCGCGCGTAGACGTTCGCGTCGATGTGCGTCGCCACACATGCATTCAGCAGGCGCGCCCCATCCATGTGCGTCGAGAGGCCGGCCTCGTGCGCGACGTCGGCGACCGCTTCGAGCGTCGCGAGCGGCCAGATCGCGCCGCCGCCGAGGTTCGACGTGTGCTCGACGACAACGAGCCGCTGCCGCGGCGCGTACGGCCTATCGGGCCGGATCGCGGCGCGGAGCTGGTCGGCGCCGAACATCCCGCGTTTGCCTGCAAGCGCCTGGATCATGACGCCGGCGAGCGCAGCCGGACCGCCGCCTTCGAAGCCGATGATGTGCGAGGTCGCGTCGCAGATGACTTCTTCGCCGGGCCGGCAGTGCACGGCGAGCGCGATTTCGTTCGCCATCGTGCCCGATGGCAGGAAAACGGCCGCGTCCTTGCCGAGCATCTCGGCGCAACGCGCGTTGAGGCGGTTGACGGTCGGGTCTTCGTTCGCGCGCTCGTCGCCGACGTCGGCGGCGGCCATCGCGGCGCGCATGCCGGGGGTTGGGCGGGTTTTGGTGTCGCTGGCGAAGTCGATGAGGGTCGTCACGGCGCGGTATGTCGACGGGAAAACCCAATCGTACCGCGCCGTTCCCCCTCTCCCGCTTGCGGGAGAGGGGAAAAGCAAAAGCGGAGAGGAACGCTACGCGAGGTGTGCGTCGATCAAAGCGCGGGCGGCTTTAGGAATCGCCGACACCGGCCCCGTATTCCCCGGAAACGTCAGCCGCGTGTAATAGCTCCCTTCGATCAGCAGCATCAGCGCATCGCCGAGCACTTCCGGCTCCTTCGCGCCCATCTCGCGCGCGAGCTTGCGCAGACGACGCCGGATCTCGGTCTTGTACTTGTGCACGATGTCGCCGAGCCGCTGGTTGTCTTCCGGAATCTCGACGCACGCGTTGCCGAGCGCGCAGCCGCGGCTCGTCTTGCAGCCGGAGGCTTCTTTCATCTTGTGACGCGCAAGATCGACGACCGATTCGATCAGCGCCTCGGCCTGCCGGCGCGGCTTGCCGACGTACGGCGCGATGACCTCGTCCCACCACTTCCAGTACTCGCCTTCCTGACCGGTGAGGTATTCGGCGACGAGATCGTCCTTCGACGGGAAGCTCCGGTAGAAGCTCATCTTGTTCGTGCCGGCCTCGCTCGCGATCGCGTCGACGCCGACCGCGCGGATGCCATGGCGGTAGAAGAGCTCGCAGGCCGTTTCGAGGATGCGGTCGCGCACGCGCGGGCGATCCGCTGGATGCGAAACCTTCGCGGCTTCCGCCGACGGCGCCTTGGTGCTCATTTCGCTGACTCCCGCCCGCCGCTCGTCGGCTGGGCCTTGAAAACGCTTGCAGTTGACATAGGTGTGACCGGTAAGTAACCTGTTACCGATCGGTAACGTTCGACAGCTTCGGGGCGCGAGGGTTCCAAGTCAAGACGCCACGCAGCACGGAACCAGTCACATAAGGCTGCCGGCACAAAAAGTCACGCCGGACAGCCACTTCACAAGGAGTCGACCATGCCAACCCTGAATCTTTCGCGCGCCGGAACCGCGCTGCTCGCCACCGCGCTGACGCTCGCGCTCGCCGCGTGCGCACGCTCGCAGGCCGGCGGCCCGGCCGCGGCGCCGCCGGCGCCCGAAGTCACCGTCGCGACCGTGATCGCCAAGCCGCTGCGCGACTTCGAAGAGTTCACGGGCCGCCTGCAGGCCGTCGAGAGCGTCGAGATCCGCCCGCGCGTCAACGGCTTCATCGATTCGGTGCAGTTCACCGAAGGCGCGCGCGTCAAGAAAGGCCAGCTCTTGTTCCGCATCGATCCGCGGCCGTTCCAGGCCGAGGTCAATCGCCTGACGGCCGAGCTTCGCCGCGCGCGCTCGCAATCGACGCTGGCCGAATCGAATCACCAGCGCGGGCAGCATCTCGTTTCGCAGAAGCTGATCTCGCAGCAGGATTTCGATCAGCTCGCGACTACGGCCAGCAACGCAAATGAGGACATCGGCGCCGCGGCCGCTGCAGTCGAATCAGCGCGCCTCAACCTCGAGTTCACCGAAGTGCGATCGCCGATCGACGGGCGCGTCTCGCGCGCGCTGATCACGGCCGGCAATCTCGTCTCGAACGCGAGCGTGCTGACGACGGTCGTATCCGACGATCCGGTCTACGCGTACTTCGACGCCGACGAGCAGACCTATCTCAAGTTCGCGCCGCACGGCGGCGATCATGCGCAGGATGCGCGCGACTCGGTCTTCATGGGCCTCATCGACGAGGACGGCTATCCGCACACGGGCCGGCTCGATTTCGTCGACAACCAGGTCGATCCGCAGAGCGGCACGATCCGCGGCCGCGCGGTGTTCGACAACAAGGAAGGCCGCTTCACGCCGGGCCTGTTCACGCGCATCAAGCTCGTCTCGGGCAACGTGCGCGACACGATCCTGATCGACGAGCGCGCGGTTGGCACCGATCTGGGCAAGAAGTTCGTGCTGGCGCTGAAGAGCGACAACACGCTCGAGTACCGGCCGGTGACGCTCGGCGCCGCGGTCGATGGCTTGCGCGTCGTCAGCAATGGACTTGCTGCGAACGACGTCGTCGTGGTCAACGGCCTGCAACACGTGAAGCCCGGCATCGCGGTGAAGCCGACGAAGGCGGCGATGGACGGCGATCGCGCCGGAGTCGCGCAGCTTGCGCCGGAGCGCGATGCGAAGACCGCGCTTGCGAGCCGCGTCACGCCGAGCTCGAACTCACAGCGCTAGCCGAAGGCGACAGCGCCGAAGAAAACGTAACAGGTTTGCCCCGAAACCCACACCCGTCGTCCCGGCGCAGGCCGGGGCCCAGCTCGCTCTTTGCACAAAAAAGAAGCTGGATTCCGGCCTTCGCCGGAATGACGCGGTGATGGGAACACGCACCGGTGCGAGGACACCCCAATGAACTTCTCCCAATTCTTCATCACCCGCCCTGTCTTCGCCGGCGTCCTGTCGGCGATGATCCTGATCGCGGGCCTGATCTCGCTGCCGCAGCTGCCGATCTCGGAATATCCCGAAGTCGTGCCGCCGACCGTCGTCGTCCGCACGTCGTATCCCGGCGCGAATCCGCAGGTCATCGCCGACACGGTCGCGGGTCCGCTCGAGCAGTCGATCACCGGCGTCGAGGACATGCTGTATCAGTTCTCGCAGGCGACCAGCGACGGCGTCATGACGCTGACCGTCACGTTCAAGCTCGGCACCGACGTCGACAAGGCGCAGGTGCTCGTGCAGAACCGCGTCGCGCAGGCGACGCCGAAGCTGCCGCAGGACGTGCAGCGCATCGGCGTCACGGTCAACAAGTCGACGCCGGACATCACGATGGCGGTGTTCATCACGTCGCCCGATGGCCGCTACGACCAGACCTACCTCGCGAACTTCGTCGCGCTGCACATCAAGGACGAGCTCGCCAAGCTCGACGGCGTCGGCGACGTGCAGCAGTTCGGCGGCGGCAACTATTCGATGCGCATCTGGCTCGATCCGGACAAGGTCGCCGCGCGCGGGCTCACCGCAAGCGACGTCGCGAACGCGATCCGCGAGCAGAACGTGCAGGTCGCCGCGGGCCAGCTTGGCTCGCCGGCGACGCCGGCGAACACGCCCGACAGCGCGCGGCCGAACTTCCAGGTCGCGATCAACACGAAAGGCCGCCTCGTCGACGAGGAGGACTTCGCGCAACATCATCATCAGGACCGGCAGCGAAGGGCAGATCACGCGCCTTCGCGACGTCGCGCGCGTCGAGCTCGGCTCGGACAACTACGCGCTGCGCGCGATGCTCGACAACCAGACCGCGGTCGCGATCCCGATCTTCCAGCGGCCCGGCAGCAATGCGATCGCGATCTCCGACGCCGTGCGCGCGAAGATGGCCGAGCTCAAGAAAGGCTTCCCGGAAGGCATCGACTACAACGTCGCCTACGATCCGACCGTGTTCGTGCGCGGCTCGATCGAGGCGGTGCTGCACACGCTCGTCGAGGCGATCCTGCTCGTCGTCATCGTCGTGATCGTGTTCCTGCAGACGTGGCGCGCGTCGATCATTCCGCTGCTCGCGGTGCCGGTGTCGCTGATCGGCACGCTCGGCGTGATGCACCTGTTCGGATTCGGGCTCAACACGCTGTCGCTGTTCGGGCTCGTGCTTGCGATCGGCATCGTCGTCGACGACGCGATCGTCGTCGTCGAGAACGTCGAGCGAAACATCACCGAAGGATTGAAACCGATCGACGCGACCGTGCAGGCGATGAAGGAAGTCACCGGTCCGATCGTCGCGACCGCGCTCGTGCTCTGCGCCGTGTTCGTGCCGACCGCGTTCATCAGCGGCCTTTCCGGCCAGTTCTACAAGCAGTTCGCGCTGACGATCGCGATCTCGACCGTGATCTCGGCGATCAACTCGCTGACGCTGTCGCCGGCGCTGTCGGCCGCTGCTGCTGAAGGCGCACGACGCGCCGCCCGATCGCCTGACGCGCATCATCAACGCCGCGTTCGGCTGGTTCTTCCGTCCGTTCAACCGCTTCTTCACGCGCGCGTCGAACGGATACGTCGCGCGGTGTCGGCCGCGTGCTGCGTACGAGCGCCATTGCGCTCTTCGTCTACGTCGGCCTGATCGGGCTGACGGCGTTCGGCTTCTCGAAGGCGCCGACCGGCTTCGTGCCGGCGCAGGACAAGCAGTATCTCGTCGGCTTCGCGCAGCTTGCCCGACGCTGCGACGCTCGACCGCACCGAAGCCGTCATCAAGCGCATGACCGACATCGCGCTGAAGACGCCCGGCGTCGAATCGGTGCCGGCGTTCCCGGGCCTTTCGATCAACGGCTTCACCAACGCGCCGAACTCCGGCATCGCGTTCACGCCGCTGAAACCGTTCGAGGAGCGCCGCGACGCGTCGAAATCGGCCGGCGGCATCGCGATGGCGATGAACCAGCAATTCGCGCGGGATCCAGGACGCGTTCATCGCGATCTTCCCGCCGCCGCCGGTGCAGGGCCTCGGCACGATCGGCGGCTTCAAGCTGCAGATCGAGGACCGCGGCAACTTCGGCGCGAACGAACTCTACAAGCAGCTGCAGAACGTGATCGCGAAAGCGAGCAAGCGGCCCGAGCTCGCGGGCGTGTTCTCCGGTTTCCAGGTCAACGTGCCGCAGATCGACGTCGAAGTCGATCGCGAGAAGGCGAAGGCCGCCGGCGTGTCGCTGCAGGATGTCTACGACACGATGCAGATGTATCTCGGCGCGCTCTACGTCAACGACTTCAACCGCTTCGGGCGCACGTACCAGGTCAACGCGCAGGCCGAACCGCGATTCCGCCTGACCGCGGACGACATCGGACGTCTGAAAACGCGCAACGCGCGCGGCGACATGATTCCGCTCGCGAGCTTCGTCAACGCGCACGAAACGTCGGGGCCTGATCGCGTGCCGCACTACAACGGCTATCTCGCCGCGGAGCTCAACGGCGCCGCGGCGCCGGGCTACAGTTCCGGCCAGGCGCAGGCCGCGATCGAGGACGTGCTGCGCGACGACGCTGCCGAACGGCATGGCGTACGAGTGGACCGATCTGACCTACCAGCAGATCCTCGCCGGCAACACGATGGTCTACATCTTCCCGCTCGTCGTGCTGCTCGTGTTCCTCGTGCTCGCGGCGCTGTACGAGAGCATCTCGCTGCCGCTGGTCGTGATCCTGATCGTGCCGATGTGTCTGCTTGTGCGCGATCACCGGCGTCTAGCTCTCGAACGGCGACAACAACATCTTCACGCAGATCGGTCTGATCGTGCTGATCGGCCTCGCGTGCAAGAACGCGATCCTGATCGTCGAGTTCGCGAAGGATCGCGAGAAGCAAGGCGAGTCGACGTGGCAGGCCGTGCTCGATGCATGCCGCCTGCGCCTGCGTCCGATCCTGATGACGTCGCTCGCGTTCGTGATGGGCGTGATTCCGCTCGTCACCTCGACCGGCGCCGGCTCCGAGATGCGCCGCGCGATGGGCGTCGCGGTGTTCTCCGGCATGCTCGGCGTGACGTTCTTCGGTCTGCTGCTGACGCCGGTGTTCTATCTCGTCATCCGCCACGCGGTGCGCAAGCGTCGCGAGGGTGCCCTCGAAAACGACACGCCAGCGCTGCCGGCCGAACCGCACGCCGCGCACTGATTTCGCCTCTCCCGCTCGCGGGAGAGGCCGCGCGCCAGCGCGGGTGAGGGGCGACGGAACGCGCCCTCGTCCGCGCTTTTTTCTCGCGCCGCAGGCGTACCATCACGCCATGCGCACGCCGCGCGCCCTCGTGTTCCTCCTCGCGCTGAGCAGCGCCGGCACGCTGCACGCTGCGACCGTCTACAAGTGCGTCGACCCAAAAGGCGCCATCAGCTTCCAGGATCGCCCCTGCGCCGCGAACACGCGACAGCAGACAATCGCGATGCCCGACCCGCCGCCGCCACCGCCGCCCGAGTCGGTTGCGCCGGCGGAGGAACCAATCGCGCCCGTCGCGGAGCTCGAACCGCCGCAACCGCTTCCGGCGCATCCGCCGCCGCAGTTTTACCTCTGCACGCGCTACGACGGCACGCGCTACATCAGCGACACCGGCGAGCCCGGCAGCGCGCTCGTGCCGCTCGGCGTGCTCGGCGTGCCGGGCCGCTCGCTCGCGGACGCGTACTCGCCGCAGAACAGCATCGGCGTTTCGGCACCGGGCCTTCGCCAGATTCCGCACGTGCCGATGCGTGGCGTGCCGTTCGGCGGCATGAGCACGTGGATCGACGACGAATGCCATGACGCAGCGCCGCGCGAAGCGTGCGCATACCTGCGCCAGTCGCTCAACGACGTCCGCTACAAGTTGACGAAGGCGTTCAGCGACACGACGCCGGAGCTCAAGCGCCAGGAAGCCGACATCCTCGAGCGCATGCGCGGCTGCTGAGCCGACGGCGCCGCTTACGGCCGCAATTCGAGCAGCGGTGCCGGCGCATGGTGACGCTCGTGATCGAGCAGCCAGCGCTTCGCCGGCAATCCGCCACCGAAGCCGACGAGCTGGCCGTCGTGACCGATAACGCGATGGCACGGCACGATGACCGCGATCGGATTCGCGCCGTTCGCAGCGCCAACCGCGCGCATCGCGTTCGGATTGCCGAGGCGGCGCGCGAGCTCGATGTAGCTCGTCGTGTCGCCGTACGGAATCTGGCGGAGCTGGTGCCAGACGCTGCGCTGGAACTCGGTGCCGCGCGGCGCGAGATCGAGATCGAACGCGAGCAGCTTGCCGGCGAAATACGCCGCGAGCTGCGCACGCGCTTCGCGCAGGCGCGCCGGTGCGCGATGCCACTCGGGCGCGACGTGCGCCGGCTTGCCGTTCTTCGGCAGCAGCAGAAACGCGATCGCGTCGTCCTCGGCCGCAACGACGAGTGGGCCGATCGGCGAATCGAAGAAATCGTAGACGATCTCGGCGTCAGCGGTTGATTTCAACGCACGGCCGTTCGCTTTGGTGATCATCGTCGTCGCGTTCAACTGAAACTCCTCCATAACAGCATGACAGCGTACGCGCGCCACGGCCGCCATGCTTCGCTCATGGCCTCGACGACGCGCGTCGGCAGCGTCTCGCCCTGCCCCGCCGCGCGACGCAGGATCAGGTCGGCCGCCGGAAACGCATCGGGCTGCCCGAGCGCACGCATCGCGACATAATGTGCCGTCCACGGCCCGATGCCGGGCAGCGCGACAAGACCTTCCTCGAACGCCGCGAGCGTTTGCTCGGTTCGGAAATGCACGCGCCCGTCCGCGACCGCGCGCGCGAGCGTGCGGATCGCGTCGGCGCGCGCGCGCATGACGCCGATCTTTTCCAGCGGCGCATCGGCGAGCGTTTCCGGTGTCGGGAACAGCGCGTGCAGTCCTACCGCTTCGCCTTCGTCGAAACGCGCGCCGTGCTGATCCGCGATGCGCGCCGCAAGCGTTCGCGCAGCCGCGACGCTGACCTGCTGGCCGAGAATCGCGCGCACGGCGAGCTCGAAACCATCCCACGCATTCGGCAACCGCTGTCCGGGCCAGCGCCGCACGAGCGGCTTCAGCAGCGCATCGCGACGCAGGTGCGCGTTGATCGCGATCGGATCGGCATCGACATCGAACATGCGCTTGACGCGCGCGACGATGTCGCCGAGCGCACTCGGCTTCGCGTGATGGACGCGCAGCATCAGCGCCGGCTGATCAGGCACCTGCGAAATCGCAAGCCATCCCGGACTCCCCGCGGCGGTGAACGTGCGCCGGTACGTGTTCGCGTCGACCGATTCGACGCCCGGAATCACGCGGCGCTCCATGAATCCGATCAGGTGCGCGAAATCGTACGGCGGCCGATACGGCAGACGCAGCTCGAGCTCGTCGGTCGCCGCCGCGGGATCATGCCGGCGCCGGATCTCGCGCGGCGCCTTGCCGTACGTTTCGAGAAACGCGGCGTTGAAGCGGCGCAGGCTCGCGTAACCGGCGGCCGGCGCGATCGCAGTGATCGGGAGTGCGGTTTCCGTCAGCAACTTCTTGGCGAACAACAGCCGGCGCGTCGCGGCGACATCGAGCGGACTCGCGCCGAGCTCCTCGGCGAACAGCCGCCGCAGATGCCGCTCGCCGACACCGACGCGGCGCGCGAGCTCGGGCAGCGAAGTCTCGTCGAGCGCGCCTTGTTCGATCAGTCGCAACGCGCCTGCGACGAGATCGCTCTTCGCGCGATGCAACGGCGATCCCGGCGCCGCTTCCGGCCGGCAGCGCAGGCACGGGCGGAAACCTGCGGCCGATGCGGCAGCCGCGCTCGCGTAGTAGCGGATGTTGCGCGACTTCGGCGACGGCGCCGGGCAGACGGGACGGCAATAGATGCGCGTCGACGTGACCGCGATGAAGAAGAGCCCGTCGAAGCGCGGATCGCGCGTCTCGCGGGCGCGATCGCAGACGCGGCGATCGAGCGTGGAGAGCGGTACGGCGTTGTCCATGGCGTGATTCTACGCCGCCGCACGCTTCGGACTAGCCATTTTCGGCTATCAATGTTTTTGCCTCTCCCGCACGCGGGAGAGGGGAAAGCCGATCAAAAACCGAAATGCAGGAATCCGCCGTCGACTGCGACGCATTCGCCCGTGATGTAGCTCGACGCCGGCATGCACAGGAACGCGACGGCCGCGGCGACTTCCTCCGGCTCGCCGATGCGTCCCATCGGCGTCCGCTGCAGCACTTCGTCGAGATAATCGGGATCGGCCAGCGGCCCCGCCGTGCGTTGCGTCCGGATGTACCACGGCGCGACCGAGTTCACGCGGATGCCGTCCTCGGCCCACTCGGACGCGAGATTGCGCGTCAGTTGCACGATCGCGGCTTTCGTCATGCCGTACGGCGAGCCGGTGCGCACGTGCGTCAGACCCGAGACCGACGCGATGTTCACGATCGCCGCGTTGCCGTGCTCGGCAAGATGCGGATGCGCGAGGCGGCACATCTCGAAGACGCTGAGCACGTTCGTCTCGACGAGCTCGCGGACTTCGTTGGCCGTGTAGTCGAGCGTCGGCTTGGTGACGTTCGCGCCGGCGTTGTTGACGAGCAGCGAGAGCTCGACATCGAGATCGGCGATCCAGTCGAACACTTCGAGGCGCTGCTCGGCTTCGGCGACGTCGGCGGCGAACGTGAAGAACTCGCGCTCGCCGAACTCCTCGGCGAGCTCGCTGCGCGCGTGCTCGAGGCTGGCCTCGTCGCGCGAGATGAGCAGCACGTCGGCGCCGAGCGCGGCGAGCTCGCGTACGCACGCGTAGCCGATGCCCTTGCTCGCGCCCGAGACCAGCGCGACCTGACCATCGAGCCGCCAGCGTGACGGATTCACTGTTATGGACTCCGCGTGCTTGCCGGACCAGGGCGACCGGAGCAGACTTTAACCGAACCCCTTGCCGGAGTACGCCCATGCTGCGCGTGCTGCTTTTGCTGGCGGGCGCGGCCGCCATCGCGGCGTGCTCGTCCGGCCATTCGAACGACGAAGCGACTGCCGCGAAGCCGGCGGCGCAGGCGGCCTCGGCGCCGCAGAAGACCGTGATCGACCCGCAGCTGAAGGCGCTCCAGAAGGCCAAGGACGTCCAGAAAACGGTCGACGATCAGAAGCAGGCGGCCGACAAGGCGATTGATGATCAAGGCGGCTGACGGTAACCAGCGGTCACCGCGATGGTCCGGACGCTTCAAGATGCTGCGCCGCGTCTTTTAGTCCGGATGGCGCGAGGACTAGGCTCGCGCGTCGCTCGCTGACGCGTCTGAAGCCAGGAGGCTTGGGTGCAGCCCACCGATATCCGCAATCCCGCCTACTTCCACAAAGTCGTCGATTGCCAATGGGCCTGCCCGGCCCATACGCCGGTTCCCGAATACATCCGCCTGATCGCCGCCGGGCGTTATTCCGACGCGTACATGGTCAACTGGAAATCGAACGTGTTCCCGGGAATCCTCGGGCGCACGTGCGATCGCCCGTGCGAGCCCGCGTGCCGGCGCGGACGCGTCGAGGAGAACAACAGCGATGCGAAGGCGGAGCCAGTCGCGATCTGCCGCCTGAAGCGCGTCGCGGCCGATCTCAAGGACGATATCCGCGACCGATTGCCGAAACCTCCGGCGCAGAAGAACGGCAAGCGGATCGCTTGCATCGGCGCGGGTCCCGCGTCGATGACCGTCGCGCGCGATCTCGTGCCGCTCGGCTACTCGGTCACCGTGTTCGAAGCCGACGCGAAAGCCGGCGGCTTCATGCGCACGCAGGTGCCGCGCTTTCGCCTGCCCGAGGAAGTCATCGACGAGGAAATGGGCTACATCCTCGATCTTGGCGTCGACTTCGTCGGCGGCAGGCGTATCGATTCGATGAAGTCGATGCTCGCCGAAAACTTCGACGCCGTGTTCGTCGGCTGCGGCGCGCCGCGCGGACGCGATCTCGATCTGCCGGGCCGCAGCGAAGCGGCGGCGAACATCCACGTCGGCATCGACTGGCTGGCGTCGGTCTACTTCGGCCACATCGAGAAAGTCGGCAAGCGCGTCATCGTGCTCGGCGGCGGCAACACCGCGATGGACTGCTGCCGCTCGGCGCGGCGCCTGGGCGGCGACGACGTCAAGGTCATCGTGCGCTCGGGCTTCGAGGAGATGAAAGCCTCGCCGTGGGAAAAAGAGGACGCGATGCACGAAGGCATCCCGATCCTCAACTACCTCGTGCCGAAGGCATTCGTGCACGAGAGTGGCAAGCTGACCGGCATGACGTTCGAGAAGGTCGCCGCGATCCATGACGAGCGCGGACGCCGCAAGCTCGTGCCGACCGGCGAGCCCGACCAGACGGTCGAATGCGACGAAGTGCTGATCGCGGTCGGCCAGGAAAACGCGTTTCCGTGGATCGAGCGCGACATCGGCATTACGTTCGACGGCGAATGGGACATGCCGATCGTCGACAAGATCACGATGCAGTCGTCGCTGCCGCATGTCTTGTTCGGTGGCGACGCGGCGTTCGGGCCGAAGAACATCATCTGGGCCGTCGCGCACGGGCACGAGGCGGCGGTGACGATCGACAAGCTCATGTCGCGGCGAGGACGTGCACGACCGCCCGATGCCGGCCGTCGAGGTGATCTCGCAGAAGATGGGCATCCACGAGTGGAGCTACGACAACGATGTGTCGCCGGATCTTCGCTACAAGGTGCCGTGGGCGGATTCGACGAAGACGCTGAAGAGCATCAAGCTCGAAGTCGAGCTCGGCTTCGACGCCGAGACCGCGTGGAAGGAGACGCAGCGCTGCCTCAACTGCGACGTGCAGACCGTGTTCACGCAGAATCTCTGCATCGAGTGCGATGCGTGCGTCGACATCTGCCCGATGGACTGCATCACGTTCACACGCAACGGCGACGAGGCCGATCTGCGTCATCGGCTGTCGGCCGAAGCGCTGAATACGACGCAGGATCTGTACGTATCGGGTGAGCTCAAGACCAATCGCGTGATGGTCAAGGACGAAGACGTGTGCCTGCATTGCGGGCTTTGCGCGGAGCGCTGCCCGACCGGTGCGTGGGACATGCAGAAGTTCCTGCTCGAGATGACGCATGCGGGGCCGGGATGTCGCAAGGCGCCGGCGAGGAAAGTCGCATGAAGACTTCTTTCCCCTCCCCCCAACCCCTCTCCCGAGGGGAGAGGGGCTCAAGACGATGAAACCGATCGCCGCGATCAACGACTTCGTCGTCAAGTTCGCCAACGTCAACGGTTCCGGCTCGGCGTCGGCGAACGAACTGTTCGCGAAGGCGATCCTGCGCATGGGCGTGCCGGTCAGCCCGCGCAACATCTTTCCGTCGAACATCCAGGGCCTGCCGACCTGGTACGAAGTGCGCGTCAACGAGAAAGGCTATCTCGGCCGTCGCGGCGGCGTCGATCTGATGGTCGCGATGAATCCGCAGACGTGGGACGCCGATCTCAAGGAAATCGATCCGGGCGGCTATCTGTTCTACGACTGCACCAAGCCGCTGCCGAAATCGAAGTTCCGCGACGACGTCAACGTGATCGGCATGCCGCTGACCGAGATCTGCAACCGCACCTATACCGACCCGCGCCAGCGCCAGCTGTTCAAGAACATCATGTATCTCGGCGCGCTGTCGGCGCTGCTCGAGATCGACGCCGGCGTCATCGAGAACCTGCTCGTCGAGCAGTACAAGGGCAAGGAAAAGCTGCTCGACGCGAACAAGGAAGCGCTGCATCTTGGCCGCGACTATGTCCTGCAGAATGTCGCGCATCCGCTCGGCATCCAGGTGCGCAAGGCCGACGCGGTCGGCGACCGCATCTTCGTCGACGGCAACACCGCGGCCGCGCTCGGCTGCGTCTACGGCGGCGCGACGGTCTGCGCGTGGTATCCGATCACGCCGTCGTCCTCGCTCGCCGAGGCGTTCCAGAAATACTGCCAGAAGCTTCGCGTCGATCCGGACACCGGCAAGCACCGCTTCGCGATCGTGCAGGCCGAGGACGAGATCGCCTCGATCGGCATGATCGTCGGCGCCGGCTGGAACGGCGCACGCGCGTTCACGGCGACATCCGGGCCCGGCCTCTCGCTGATGACCGAGTTCATCGGCCTCGCCTACTTCGCCGAGATTCCGATCACGATCATCGACGTGCAGCGCGGCGGCCCGTCAACCGGCATGCCGACGCGCACGCAGCAGGCCGACGTCATCGCCTGCGCGTATGCGTCGCACGGCGACACGAAGCACGTGCTGCTGTTTCCCGAAGATCCGCACGAGTGCTTCGATTTCTCGGCGCAGGCGCTCGATCTCGCCGACCGCCTGCAGACACCGATCTTCGTCATGACCGATCTCGACATCGGCATGAACCAGCGCCTGACCGAGCCGTTCGAGTGGGACGAATCGCGCGCCTACGACCGCGGCAAGGTCATGACCGCCGAGGAGCTCGAAGCCGGCAAGGATTTCGGCCGCTACAAGGACGTCGACGGCGACGGCATCCCGTATCGCACGTATCCGGGCACGCACGCGTCACGCGGCGCGTACTTCACGCGCGGCACATCGCGCGATCCGTACGCGCGCTATTCCGAGCGCGGGCCGGACTACGTCTACAACATGGAGCGGCTGCTGAAGAAGTTCGAGACTGCGAAAGCGCTCGTGCCGCAGCCGATCGTGCGCAAGGCTGCGCAGCGGACGAAATACGGCGCGCTCTATTTCGGCTCGACGGCGCCCGCGATGAACGAGGCGATCGAAGTGCTCGAAGATTCGCACATGCACGTCGACACGCTGCGCATCCGCGCGTTTCCGTTCGCCGATTCGATCGCCGAGTTCATCGCCGCGCACGAACACGTGTTCGTCGTCGAGCAGAACCGCGACGCGCAGCTGCGCTCGCTGCTCGTCAACGAGTTCGGCATCGATCCGGCGCGCCTGATGCCGGTGCTGCACTACGACGGCACGCCGATCACGGCGCGCTTCATCGCCGGCGCGATCGGCCAGCGCATGGGCGCGGCGGCGCTTTCGCCGGTCGGCCGCGACAAGGTTGCCTGAAGGCTAGAGGAGAAGGCATGGGCATGCTGCTGCAACAGGCTGCGCCGACGGTCATCTCGCTGATCATCATTGCGGCGCTCGCGCTGCTGTGGCGCACGAGCCGTTCGATCTGGCTGATCGTCGCGGTGATCGGCGAGCTCGTCGGCCTCGTGTTCCGCTTCGCGGTCTCGTTCTCGCCCGAGCTCACGCGCTCGATGCCGATGTTCTTCACGCTCTGGTCGTTGTCGGCGTTCGTGTTCGCGGTCGGCCTCTTCGGCTACGCGTTGGAGCAGAGTCAAAAGGTCAAGCAATGACGTACATCGCCAAACCAAAGCTGCATCACCCGACGCTCGCCTGCAACAAGATCGGCTTCACGCGCCGCGACTACGAAGGCAAGATCTCGACGCTCTGCGCCGGCTGCGGCCACGATTCGATCTCGGCCGCGATCATCCAGGCGTGCTGGGAGCTCGACATCGAGCCGCACCGCGTCGCGAAGCTCTCGGGCATCGGCTGCAGCTCGAAGACGCCGGACTATTTCCTCGGCCAGTCGCACGGCTTCAACACCGTGCACGGCCGCATGCCTTCGGTGCTGACCGGCGCGAATCTCGCGAACCGCGACCTCATCTATCTCGGCGTGTCGGGCGACGGCGATTCGGCGTCGATCGGCATCGGCCAGTTCGTGCATGCGATCCGGCGCGGCGTGAACATGGTCTACATCGTCGAGAACAACGGCGTGTACGGCCTGACGAAAGGCCAGTTCTCGGCGACGGCGGACCAGGGCTCGGTGTCGAAGAAGGGCGTCGTCAACAGCGACGCGCCGATCGATCTCGTCAGCCTCGCGCTCTCGCTCGGCGCGACATACGTCGCGCGCGGATTCTCGGGCGACAAGCACCAGCTCGTGCCGCTGATCAAGGCCGCGATCGCGCACCGCGGCGCCGCGTTCATCGACGTCGTCAGCCCCTGCGTCGCGTTCAACAACCATGCCGGCTCGACGAAGAGCTACGACTACGTGCGCCAGCACAACGAAGCCGTGAACCGGTTGGACGTGATCCCGGCGCGCACCGAGATCGCCGTCGAATATGCCGAAGGCGAAGCCATCGAAGTCGAGCAGCACGACGGCAGCGTGCTGAAGTTGCGCAAGCTATCCGCGAGCTACGATCCCGGCGATCGCATCGCCGCGATGAACTTCATCCACGAGCATCAGGCGCGCGGCGAGGTCGTCACGGGCTTGCTCTACGTCGATCGCAAGGCGCGCGACATGCACCAGCATCTCAACACGATCGCGGCGCCGTTCAACCGGCTCGGGGCGAAGGAGCTTTGTCCGGGCAAGGCGACGCTCGACAAGATCAACGCGTCACTGCGTTAGAGCTCCGCCGACGCCGTCATTCCCGCGAAAGCGGAATCCACGGTGCTCTGGATGACATCGAAAAAATGGTGGATTCCGGCTTTCGCGGGAATGACGGATTTGCGGGACAGGCCTGTCTAGCGAATCTCGCAGAAGCAGTGCGCGAACGCGCCGTACCGCTTGCCTTTGAGCGTCTGCAGGATCCCGCTGACCTCGGCGATCTCGCTGCGATCGAGCCATGACACCGGCAGCGTGAAGCCGACGCTCCGCGCGAGCCGCACCATCGCCTGGCTTTCGCCGAAGCTCATGATGAAGCGCTCCCACGCGCTCGGCTCGCGCTCGACGTAGCGCACGCTGTAGTTGCCGCCGAGCTTCGCGCGCGACGCCGCCGCCGAAATCGCATCGCCGAGCCCGCCGAGCTTGTCGACGAGCCCGCGCTCCTTGGCCTGGCTGCCGCTCCAGACGCGCCCTTGCGCGATCGCGTCGATTTCCTCGGGCGTGCGCTTGCGCGCCTTCGCGACGTGGCCGATGAACTCGTCGTAGCCGTGCCGGATCACGCTGTTGAGAATCGCCTCGATCTCCGGCGAAAGCGGCCGGCGGATGTCGAATGAACCCGCGAGCGGCGTCGTGCCGACGCCGTCGGTGTGCACGCCGATCTTCGCGAGCGTGTCCGGGATCGTCATGATGAGGCCGAAGATGCCGATCGAGCCCGTGATCGTCGTCGGCTCGGCCCAGATCTCATCGCCGTCCATCGCGATCCAGTAGCCGCCGCTCGCGGCGACGTCGCCCATCGAGACGACGACCGGCTTGCCGGCTGCGCGCGTCTGGGCGACTTCGCGGCGGATCAGCTCGGACGAATACGCATCGCCGCCGGGCGAATTGACGCGCAGCACGACCGCCTTCACGCGATCGTCGTCGCGCGCTTCGCGCACAAGCTGAGCGGTCGAGCGGCCGCCGATCATGCCGGGTTGCTGCTCGCCGGGAACGATCTCGCCTTGCGCGACGACGACGGCGACCTGCGAGCCGAAGCGCGACAAGCCTTCGGGCGGCAGCATCGCGAGATAGTTCTTGAAGTCGACCTGGCGGAAGCTGCCGTCCTTGTCGGCGACGCCTTTATCGCGCAGGTATTTGCGCGCGTCCTCGCGCGTCGCGAGCTGGTCGACGAGCTTCTGTTCGAGCGCGAGCTTGGCCAGATCGCCCTGATGCGCCGCGACGCGCGTGTCGTAGTGCGCGATGTCGTCGTTGATCGCGGCCGCGTCGACCTTGCGCTCGGCGGCGATCTCGGCGAGGTAGTCCTGCCAGAGTCCGCCCATCCAGTAGCTGTCGGCTTCCTTCGATGCGTCGGACGGCCCGTTCAGCACGTAGGGCTCGGCCGCCGACTTGAACTGGCCGACCTTGATCAGGTGCACCTGCACGCCGAGCTTGTCGAGCGCGTCCTTGTAGTAGCTCCGGTAGTTCGCGAAGCCTTCGAGCATGACGCCGCCGTATGGATCGAGCAGGATCTTGTCGGCGTGCGAGACGAGGAGGTACTGCGCCTGGCTCGCGTCGCCGACGACCGCGACGACATCCTTGCCGGCCGCACGGAAGCGGTCGAGCGCGCCGCCGAGCTCGTGCAGCGTCGCGAGGCCGGCGCCTTCGATTTCGTCCGGCACGAGCACGATGCGCTCGATGCGCGCATCTTTCGCGGCCGCGTCGATCACGCGCAACAGATCGCGCAGTTGCACTTCCTTCGGCGGATTCCCGGCGAGATTGCCGAGCGCGCGCTGCGCCGGATCGATCGTGTACTGCTCGACGATGTCGCCCTTCGGATCGAGCACGAGCGCCGTGCGCGATTCGATGATCGGCCGCGACGAGAACACGGCCGCGAAGAACGCGATCACGAGGACCAGAAAGATCAGGTTGAAGACGAGCCGGCGCGTGAAATTGAGCGTGTTCCAGATGCCGCGCAGCAGCCGCACGAGGATGTTGGGCGAATCCTTGGACATCGGGGTTCCTGTTCCGTAGTGACGCGGCCGCGCGCGTCATCGAGACATGATGCCGGCGCCGGGCATTGCAACGCCTGACCTACAGCCTACTCGATCGGCCCGCCGCGGAACGCGCGATTCACGCCGAAACGGCGGCCGGCGTCGACCGCACGAGGCGCCAGAACCGCGTCGTCAGCAGCACGGCGGCCATGCTGAGCCCGGCGATCAGGCCCATCCACATGCCGCGCGCGCCGAGGCCGGCGCGGAACGCGAGCCACCAGCCGACCGGCATGCCGACGCCCCAGTACGCGAACGTCGTGATCAGCATCGGCACGCGCGTGTCCTTGAGGCCGCGCAGCGCGCCGCTTGCGGCGACCTGCAGGCCGTCGGAGAACTGGAACAGGCCGGCAAGAATCAGCAGCTGCGCCGCGAGCACGATCACGCCCGTATCCACGGTGTAAAGGCCGGCGATGCGCTCGGGAATCGTCAGCATCAGCGCCGCCGACACGCCCTGCGCGACGAGCGTCAGCCCGAGTCCGACGAGCCCGGCGTCGCGCACGCCCTCGGGATCGCCGCGGCCGACCGCGTGGCCGACGCGCACGGTCGTCGCCATCGCGATGCCGAGCGGCACCATGAACGTGACCGACGCGACGTTGATCGCGATCTGGTGGCTGGCGACGACGTCGGTGCCGAGCGTGCCGATCGCGAGCGCGACCGCGACGAAGAGGCCCGCTTCCATCAAGAGCGAAACGCCCATCGGCACGCCGAGGCGCAGCAGATCGGTTATCGCCTCAACCCTGGGCCGCTCGAAATGCGAGAACAAAGCGAGCGCGCGATAGTGGCGCCGCGTCGCGATGTACGCGAGAAACGCGAGCGCCTCGATCCAGAGCACGCACGCGGTCGCGATGCCGCTGCCGAGCGCGCCGAGCGCCGGGAAGCCGAGACGCCCGTACATCAGGACATAGCCAACGGGTCCGAGCAGCGCGAGACCGAGCAGGCTGAAATACATCGTCGGCCGCGTGAGCCCGAAGCCTTCGCTCAATCCGCGCAGCGTGAAGAACAGCGCAAGCGCCGGCGCACCGAACGAGATCGCGTGCAGGAAGCGCGTGACGTCCGGCACGAGCGCGGCATCGACGCCGATCGCGACGATCAGCAGCGGCCCGCCGAAATGCACGCCGGCGAAGAGGAGGAGGCCGAGCGATGCCGACAACCAGAGCGCCTGCCGGAATAGCGGCCCGATCTCGTCCCGCCGGCCGGCCCCGTTCAACTGCGCGACCGACGGCGGCAGCGCGAGCATGACGCCGATTGTGGCGACGAGCGCGAGCGACCAGACGCTCGTGCCGATCGCGACCGCGCCGAGCGTGTGCGCGTCGAGATGGCCGGCGAGCATCGCGTCGATGACGTTCATGCCGATCGCCGAGAGCTGCCCGGTCACGAGTGGCAGCGCGAGGCGCAGCATCTCTTTCAGCTCGCGCGCGAGGCGCAGCCGCTGGGCAGGTAGAATGGGAAGCATGGGGCCGCGAAGTGTAGCCGAGCGGGGGATCGCAAGCGTCGGCCGCGCGGCGCATCCAGCCGGAGCGTCCGAGCGAGGCCGCTTCGTCTTCAAGCCAACGCATTGACGTCGAGCCTGATGAACACTGTCGTCGAAGACCCGACTCCACTGCCGCCACCGCCGACGCCGTCCGCAGCGCCGCAGTGGGCGCAAAAGCTCTGCGCGAACTGCGGCGCGCCGATGCATGGTCCGTATTGCTACGCGTGCGGCCAGCCCGAGAAGGGCATGATCCGCCAGCTCGCGAGCGTCATGCACGACGTGCTCGACACGGTGTTCAACATCGACTCGCGCGTGTTCAGAAGCCTCCTGCCGCTGTATTTCCGGCCGGGTTATCTGACGCTCGAATATTTCGCGGGCCGTCGCGTGCGCTACGTGACGCCGTTTCGCCTGTTCTTCTTCCTCTGCATCGTCGCGTTCTTCGCGATCCAGATCGCGCTGAACCTCAGCGACGAGAAGTTCAACTGGAATCACGGCGGCATCAACGGCGGCGACGTCAACACCGCGCAGACCGTCGCCGACGTCGAGAAGCGCAGCGCCGCTGAGCTCTCGGGCATCGACAAGGCGCTCAACGCGCCGAACATGCCGGCCGGCACGATCGACTCGCTGAAGAAAGCACGCGAGAAGATCCAGAAGCGTGCCGACGATCGCCTCGCCTACCTGAAAGCGCGCGACGATGCGCAGGCGAAAGGCGCGAAACCGCCGCCGGATCCGAACATGGAAGACGAAGGCGAGATCCAGCTCGACGGCAAGGCGTGGGATCCGGCCGCCCATCCGCTCAAGGTGTCGTGGCTGCCCGATTTCGCGAACACCGAGTTGAACGACATGCTCGTGCGCGCGAAGGAGAACGTCACCGCCGCGAAGAAGGATCCGCGAAGGCTCATCGAAGCCGTGTTCTCGCGACTGCCGTGGACGCTCGGCATCCTGATGCCGCTGTTCGCGGTGCTGCTCAAGATCGTCTACATCTTCAAGCGGCGGCTCTACATGGAGCACCTGATGGTCGCGCTGCACAGCCACGCGTTCATCTTCATGTCGCTGCTGCTGCTCGCGATCCTCGCGATGCTGAAGAAATGGGCCCTCACGTCGGCGCCCGGCGTCGAATGGGTGATCAGTCTCCTGCGCGACGCGGTCTGGATCTGGCTCCCGATCTATCTCTTCCTGATGCAGAAGCGCGTGTACCGGCAGGGATGGATCATGACGACGATCAAGTACTCGATCATCGGCATCTGCTACACGATCATCATCACGTTCGGCATCGTCGGCGCGCTGCTCGCGAGCCTCGCGCTCGCATGATCGTCTTCGAGGTCAACCTCGATGTGCGCGCGGACGTCTATGCCGATTACCGCAGCTGGCTCGCAAGCGTCTAGCGACGCTCAGGGCTTTGGCGGATTCGCGCTCTCGTAGCGCTGGCGCAACTGGCGACGCTCTTCCGGCGCCAGCGCGTGATACCGGCGGAACGCCTCGCGGATGCGCTGCTTCTCGTCCGGCGGCAACTGCTGGAACGCCTGGAAGCGTGCACGCGCGATGGCGCGCTGTTCGGGCGTCATCGCCGCGAAGTGCGCGAGGCGCTGGCGGATGCGATCCTGCTGCTCGGGCGCGAGCGACTGCCAGCGCTCCGCCTTGCGCCGCAGCCGCTGCTGCTGCGCTGGTGGAATCTCCTGCCACTGCTCGCGAACCGGCGCGAAGAGGCGCTGCTCGTCGGGATTCAGCGCCGACCACGGCACCGGCGCTGCCGCGACGTCGGGCCTCGTCGCAGCCGGGTCGCCCTGCGCTGCGAACGAAACGGCCGGCAGCGCCGCGAGCAGCAGCGCGACGACGAGCGCCACGCGCGCAATGACGCCGGCGCTCTGCATGCGCTCAGCCACGTGGGCCTCCCGCCGGCTGCTTTTCGAGCCATGCGTAGAAATCGAGGTTCTCGGCAAGATCGAGGTCGTCATCGCTCGTCAGCACGTCGACGTCGCCGGCCTGCAACGACGCCGGCGTGCCCGGTGGCGCGTCTGCGCGCTGATGCAGGCCGATCGCGAGCGCGAACACGGCCGCCGCCACGCCGGCGAGCGCCGCGCTCCAGGCCCAGCGGCTCGGACCCTTGCGGCGCGTCGCGAGCGCAGCCTGCCGCGCGCGGTTGAGGCGCGACAGCGTCGCCGCGTCGAGATTGTCCGCGGAGTCGTCGAGCAGCGCTTTCGCGCGATCGAGCCAGTCTTCGTTCGGCCGATTTGGATCGGGTCGGTTCACCGGTGTGCCTCCAGCGTGCGGCGAAGATTCGCCAGTGCGCGCGAAAGATGCGTCTTGACGCTGCCCTCGCTGCAGCGCATCGCGACCGCGGTCGCGGCGACGTCGAGCCCTTCCCAGATCCGCAGCAGGAACGCCTGACGCTGCCGGAGCGGCAACCCGCGCAGCGCCGCTTCGAGCGCAATCGACGCCTCGCCATCTGCCATGCGCGCGAGCGGACCGGGCTCGCGCACGTCGGGCGCGAGCGCGATCGGATCCTCGTCGGCGTCCTTGTCGTCCGGGCGGAACGACCAGCGCCCGCGCACCTTCTGACGGCGGTGCCAGTCGTTCAGGCGGCTGTCGAGCACGCGCCAGAACAGCGGTGGCCATTCGGCGCCGTCGTGGCCGCCGTAGTGGCGCACGAAGCCGAACATCGCGTCCTGGACAAGATCGAGCGCCTCGTCGCGGCTTTGGGTCGCGAGCTCGGCCATGCGGAGCGCGCGGCGCTCGACGCGACGCAAAAACACGTCCAGCGAGCGCGATTCCTCGCCCGCACCGAAGTCGCGCCGACCCTCGTCGAAGGCGGCCATCAGGCAGATTTCTGCGGCCATCGGTCCATTTTTCGTCCGTCGTCGAACACCCTAAACGCCCGGGCGGCCGCGCGGTTGACGCCGCTGACCGTGCTCAAGTGGCGCAGCGCTTGTCAAGCCCGTTGTACACAGCCCGGCACCGGTTCGGCAGGCAGGCCGGCTCTGCCGCCGTCGAATCCGCTGAAACACCGATGTGTCAGCTTCAAACCGTTGATTCACAATGTGTATTACAGATTGATTAAAGATTCGCCAACGCAAGCGACGAGGCTCAACGGTGCGCTCCGGAACGCGCATCGGACCCGATGATCCACAGACTTATCCACAGTTCTTGTGGATAAGCAAAAAACTCCTTCACCGGCGGATGCTTGCTCGATATTGCTGACAGTTTCGTGAGAAACAACGCGCAACCCTTCCCCGCGCGACAGTGATCGGTTTTGAAGCCACGTCGCGCCTCGGTTTCGCACGCGCTGTCGCCACGTCGACACGCGACGCGACGACTTGACCGCGACCGCTACACTCGACGCGCGCAACCGCGCCGCTCTCTTTCTCTTGATGAAGCCGATTTGATGAAGGCGATCCTCCGCGTCGCCCTGCCCGTTCCGCTCGATCGCTTGTTCGACTACGCATCGAACGGCATCGACGCGCCGCCGGGCTCGCGCGTGCTCGTGCCGTTCGGACGGCGCGACGCGGTCGGCGTTGCCGTCGAATACGCCGACGAGTCCGATCTTCCGGCCGATCGCCTGAAGCCGGCGACGCGCGCGCTCGACGCGGCGCCGCTGCTCGATGCCGAGCTGATGTCGACGCTGCGCCGCGCCGCGCGCTACTACCAGTACCCGCTCGGCGAGGTGCTGCACGCAGCGCTGCCGGCCGCGTTGCGCTCGCCGCGGCCGTTGCCCGCGCCCGTTGCCGATCAGCTCGCGCTGACGACGGACGGCGAAGCCGCGCGCACCGATCCGAAGCGCCGGCGCGGCACGCGCATCGACGCGCTGCTGGACCTCCTCATCAGCGGACCGGTCGCAATGTCCGAGCTCGACGCCGTGCTGCCCGGCTGGCGTCCCGTATCGCTGAGTGCCGTCAAACGCGGCTGGATCGAGCGCACGGCGCGCACCGCGACGGGACGCAAGCCCATCGCGGGTCCACCGCTCAACGACGCGCAGCGCACGGCCGCCGAGGCAATCGTCGCCGCGCGTGGTTTTGCGCCGTTCGTACTCGACGGCGTGACCGGCAGCGGCAAGACCGAGGTCTACCTCGCCGCGATCGCCGCTTGCCTTGCGCGCGGCGAGCAGGCGCTCGCGCTGCTGCCCGAAATCGCGCTGACGCCGCAGACGTTGCGCCGATTCCGCGAACGGCTCGGTGTCGATGTCGCCGCGCTGCACTCGGGCCTCGGCGAGGTCGAGCGCGCGCGCGCATGGCTCGCGGCCGCGAGCGGCGAGGCGAAGGTCATCGTCGGCACGCGCTCGGCCGTGTTCGTGCCGCTCGCGCGCGCCGGCATCATCGTCGTCGACGAGGAGCACGACGCGTCGTACAAGCAGCAGGACGGTTTCCGCTATCACGCGCGCGATCTCGCCGTGCTGCGCGCGCAGGCGCTCGGCGTGCCGGTCGTACTCGGCTCGGCGACGCCATCGCTCGAGACGCTGGCGAACGTCGCGGCCGGGCGCTACACGCCGCTCAGGCTCCCGCATCGCGCCGGGCTCGCGCAGCCGCCGGTGCTGCGCGTGATCGATCTGCGCCGAAAGCCGCTCGCGCACGGGCTCGCGCCCGAAACGCTCGACGCGATCGCGGCGACGGTCGCGCGCGGCGAGCAGGCGCTCGTTTTCAAGAACCGGCGCGGCTATGCGCCGGTGCTGCTCTGTCACGATTGCGGCTGGAGCGCGCAATGCCCGAACTGCGAGCGCGCGCTGACGCTGCATCAGGCCTCGCGCCGCCTGCGCTGCCATCACTGCGGCCACACGGCGCCGGTGCCGCGCGCGTGCCCGACCTGCGGCGGCCTTGCGATCCATCCGATCGGCCAGGGCACCGAGCGCCTCGAAGAAGCGTTGCGCGCGCGTTTTCCCGATGTGCCGATCGTGCGCGTCGACCGCGACACGACGCGCGGTCGCCGCGCGCGTGACGCACTGCTCGACAACCTGCCGACGGCCGGCGCGCGCATCCTCGTCGGCACGCAGATGCTCGCGAAGGGCCACGATCTGCCGCACTTGACGCTCGTCGTCGTCGTCGGTGTCGACGAAGGCCTGCACAGCGTCGACTTTCGCGCCGGCGAGCGGCTCGGCCAGCTCGTCGTGCAGGTAGCCGGACGCGCCGGCCGCGCCGAGCGGCCCGGCACCGTGATCCTGCAGACACACGATCCCGAACATCCGCTGCTCGCGGTATTGATCAATGGCGGCTATCGCGCGCTATCGGCGCAGCTGCTCGAAGAACGTCGCAGCGCGGGACTGCCGCCGTTCACGCATTTCGCGTTGCTTCGCGCCGAGGCGAAGCTGTCGGCGAAGCTCGATGCGTTTCTCGCGAAGGCGGCCGAGGCGATCGACGATGCCTCGATTTCTGCACACGGCCCGATGCCGGCGCCGATGCCGCGGCGCGCCGGCGTGCTGCGCGCGCAGATTCTGATCGAGGCGGCCGAGCGTTCGACGCTGCAGGCCTTTCTTTCATCGTGGCTCGACACGCTGCGTGAGTTGCCCGAGGGCAAGCCGCTGCGCTGGTCGATCGATGTCGATCCGGTGGATTTGTATTAGGGCGCGCTTTTGCACGCTTGCCCTCACCCTGCCCTCTCCCGCACGGGGGAAAGGGGAACATCGCCTCAGATCGGGTTGACGTCGAAGCCGTCCGCGTAGATTTCGTCGTCCGGCACGATGCGCACGACCGCGCGCTTTCGCATGTAGTCCGGATCGGCGCCGTTGATCAGCATCGTCTTGCCATCCGATGTGATCGAGTTGACGACGAGATCGCTGAAGCCGTCGCCGTAGTCGATGCCGTATAGCGCGAGGAACGCGGACATGTCCTGCGTGAGGTTGGCGGGCGTCCAGACGAAACCGCGGTTCACCGCGCCGAGCAGCGGATCGATCGTGTAATAGCTGCCGACGATCGTTTGGCCGTCGTCGCTCGATTCGAATGCGTAATAAGTCGCGCCGGGATCGGCTTCGGCGACCCCATCGAGATATTCGACGCCGTTCGCTTCGGTCCAGCGCCATGCGAGCGGCGAGTCGGTGTCGCGGCCAGCGCCGACGATGACCGAGCAATCGTGATTGCAGCCGATCGCCTGGCCGACGTGCTGGCCGTCTGCGTCGAGGATCCATTGCGCGATGCCGTCGACCCAGCGCGCGCCCCAGCGCGTGAAGTCGCCGGGCGCGTCGTTGAAGTAGCCGGCCGCAATGTGCCCGTCGTTCGAGACGGCCCAGGCCTGGCCCCAGTCGGTGCCGTCGAGCATGCCGAGCGCGACCTGCCCACCGCTCGCGGTCCAGATCCATGGATATTGCTGCACGCCGGTCGTGTCGCCATCGGCCGGAAACGCGCCGCCGACGAATGTCTGGCCGTCGTACGACATGCCGTACGGCGAGGCGTCGCCGAGCGTCAGGTTCGCAAGCTCGAGCCAGTCCGTGCCGCCCATCCAGATCTCGGGCGCGGCGCGCTTGCCGTTGTCGATCGGAAAATAGCCCGTCGTCGCGATCTGCGTGCCGTCCTTCGAGACGAGCGGCATGATGTTCTCGAGCGTGAACGTCATGCCGCCGCCGAGGATCTCGGGAGCGCCGGTCATGGGCCAGCGCACGACGAGCGCGTCCGGCCAGACCATGCCGACGACGCTGCCGTCGTCGGCGACGTTGGAGACGCCGGCTGTTCCGTAGCCATCCGGCACCGGTAACTCGGTCAGCGTAACGTTGATCGCGAAGGCCGGCGCTGCGGCGGCGAGCGCGCATGCGGCGAGCGCACGGCGGATGAAGGCGGAAAGCGGCATCGGAAGGTCCCCGGATCGATGAGGCGTGGCGGCCTACTCTCGGGGAAGCGCGCGCTGCGCGCATTCCAAGCGCGTTCCAACCTTGCGACAAACTGACCGCAACCGCATGCGGGACGCGTTCAAGTGCCGGTGAGGCGTAGCGTCGCCGGCGTCGCGGCTTCGGGCAACGTCAGCAACGCCTGCGGAATCTCGCGTTCGCCGGCGAGCGACTGCGTCTGGCGCAGCGCGTTGAACCACGGCTCGCGCTCGTCGAGCGCGTGGAACAGGCGCAGCTGCAGCAACGCACAATCGAAGTCGTGCGCGCTCCACGACGCGACGCGGCCGACGATCGTCGCGGCCTCTTCGCGATGACCTGCCGCGAGCAGCACCGGCGCGTAGGCTTCAGCGACGGCGACGATCTCGGATGGCACGCCGCGCCGGTCCGCGCTCGCGGCCGCATGGCGATACCAGCGGCCGGCGCGGTCGGCATCGCCTTCATGCGCCAACCATTCGGCCATCGCGATCGCGTCGGCGACCGTGCCTGGACGATCGGAGGCGTCCGCCGGCACATCGCGCGTGCGATCGAGCAATGCGCGCGCAGCGTCTGTATCGCCGAGCGCGAGCAGTGCGCGCTGGCGGATCAGCACGAGCGGCGCGCGATCGGCGTCGGCGCCCGCGGCGGGCCATTCGTTCAGTGCGACTGCGGTGACGTCGACGGCATCGCGCCAGCGCTCGCGACGCGCAGCAAGCTCGGCGAGCAGCGCGCGGGCGCGTGCGGTCAGCACGCCGTTCTGCGACGGCAGCTCGCGCGCGACCTGGCCGAGCAGCACGTCGGCTTCGTGATAGCGGCCGAAGCCGAGCAACACCTGCGCGCGGTTCAGCATCAGGTCGATGCGCTGATCGGGATCGGTCACGCGCTCGCGAAGCGCCCAGCCGCGTTCGACGGTCGCCCACGCATCGTCGCGTTGCAGCAGCGAAAGCTGTGCATCGACGATGCCGGTCAGCGTCAGCAGGAGCTCGTGCAGCGCGCCGAACGACTGGAACCGGTCGGCCGCGCCGCCGAGATAGCCGAACGCTTCGGCCGGCCGGCCGCGATAGAGCTCGAGCATGCCGATGTTTGCATCGACGCGCGCGACGCCGAGCGCATCGCCGCTCGTTTCGAGCGCGACGCGTGCGGCGCCGAAATCGGCGAGCGCTTCGTCGAACCGGTGCGCGGCGACGCGCGCGTTGCCGCGACCGACGAGCGCGAGGCCGCGATCGAGCGGTGCGCCGTCGGGCAGCAGCGCGAGCGCTGCTTCGAAATCACTGCCGCCTTCAGCGAATGCGCCGCGGCGGATGCGCGTCGAGCCGCGCGCGTTCAAGACCTGCGCGTGAAAATGCACGTCGCTCGCCATCGCCGGGAGCCCGAGCACCTTGTCGAGCGCGCTTTCGGCACGATCGAGCGCGCCGGCGCGGACGTCGACCTGCGCGAGACGATAGTCGAGCTGGCCCGGTGCTCCGGCGAGCTCCGGTGATGCGGTGAGGATCGCGCGCGCGGTGTCGAGCTCGTTCGCGAGCATCGCGGCGCGGGCGCGCTGCAGCGTTTCGTCGAACGCGGTCGCGCGCTCGGCATCGGGCGCAAGCGAGTGGCCGAGCGCGGCGAGCAGGAGATCGGTAGCGCCGCGCGCAGCGGCGACAGCGTCGTGCTCGGCGAACTCGACCGGCACCGCGATGCCTGCAGGCGGTTCCGCGCTGAGACGCACGGTCCAGCCGCCGGCGTCGTGTGTCGCCTTGCCGCGCACGACGAGCCGCGCCGTCGTTGTCGTGCGTACGGCTTTCGCATTCGGCTCCGCCGACGCATCGCCGTTGCCGCGCAGCAGCGTCAGCACGCTTTCGCTCGGAGGTACAGTCATGCCGGCCTCGCGCAGCCGATCGGCGACCAGGTCCATTGCGCCCAGACGCACCCAGCCGTCTTCGCGCAGGCCGTTCACTTCGATCGGCAGGACCACGATGCTGTCGGCGTGCAGCGCTTCGCGGACGTCGGGCGGTGTTGCCACACGATATGCGCGAAGAACGAACGCCGCTGCCACGCCAACGATTGCGAGCGCGAGCGCGGCCACACGTGCGATGGGCTTGAAGCGCCACGGCGCCGCCGTCGGCATCGCGCGTTCGGTTTCGTCATGTTCGATCCGCGCCGGCGCGGACTCCGACGCGCCGACACTCGTCTGGGCGACCCAGCGATAACCGAAGCCCGCAATCGTGCGGATCGCATGCTGCGCGTTGCCGTCGTCGTCGACCGCGCGCCGCGTGCGCAGCACGATCTGCCCGAGCTGCGCATCGGACACGTTCGGACGGCCAAACACGGCCGCGACGAGCTCATCGCGCCCGACTGCGCGATCACGGTGCGCAATCAGGTATTCGAGACATTCGAACGTGCGCCGCGGCAGCTCGACGCGGCGATCGCCGCGCCAGAGCTCGCGTGCGGACCGCACGAAGCGGAACTCGCCGAAGGCATGAACCTCGTTCGTCATGCTGCGAGGTTAGCGCGCGGGCCCCGGGCTGGCGAGTCCGCGAGCGCCTTCAGCGGATCATGAACCGTGCGAGCTCGGTGCGCACCTTGTCGCGGTAGCTCTCGCTGCTCGTCACGGTCGCGCCGCCGGCGAGGACGATGATGAAATCGCCGCGGAGCGTGCGGCTGACTTCGCGCACATGGTTGAGATTGACGAGGCACGAGCGGCTGATGCGCAGCATCGGCTGCGATCGCAACGCGTCTTCGGTCTGATAGAGCGTGCTGCGCGTGTGCAGCGCCTCGGCGCCGATGCGCAGCGTCACGTAGTTCCGGTCGGCCTCAGCCGCCTCGATGCACGCGGCGTCGACCATCTGCATGCGTGAGCCAAGATCGACCAGGAGACGCGGGCGCTCGCTCGCGGCTGCGCCGTCGCGTTGCCCGAGCTGCTCGAGCAGCGCCGCGAGCGCGGCGCGACGGTCCGCGGCCGGCTGCGCCGCACGGCGCTTGCGCACGCGGGCGATCGTTTCGCGAAAGCGCGCCTCGTCGAACGGTTTCAGGAGATAGTCGATCGCACCGACGTCGAACGCTTCGATCGCGTAGCGGTCGTAGGCGGTGACGAACACGATCTCGGGTGCGTCGGCGTCGAGCGCGCGCGCGACATCGATGCCGGATTTCGCGCCGAGCGCGATATCGAGGAACACGAGATCGGGCGGCGATCGCTCGATCGCTTCGACGGCGGCGTCGGCTGTGTCGAACTCGCCGACGACGTCGAGGTCGGGCTCGTGCTCGCAGCAATCGCGCAGGATGCGTCGCGCAGCCGGCTCGTCGTCGACGATGAAGACGTTCATCGCGTGTCGGCCCGCTCGAACTCGGGCGCGCCGCTATGCTCGCGCAATGCGGGAAGCGTGATCGTCGCCTGCCATGTCGTCGCGTCGACGGGACCCGCATCGAGCGTTGCACGCTCGCCGAAGTGGACGGCGAGCCGCTCGCGCACGTTGCGCAGGCCAATGCCGTCGCGGCCGCGCGCGCGATCCGGAACGATCGGGTTCGATACGCGAAGCATGAGGATTCCAGCCGAAACTTCCGCGTCGACGCGGATGCGCGCAGTCCCGCTTTCGAGACCGTGCGTCACCGCGTTCTCGATCAGCGGCTGCAGGATCAAGACTCGGCACCCAGAGCGGCGGCTCCGGAGTCCGCTCCGGAAGCGAGAACGCGAGGCGATCGCCGAAGCGGCGCTGCTGCAGCTCGAGATAGAGGCGCGCGAACTCGAGCTCGTCCGCGAGCGGCGAGAAATCGCGCTCGCTTGCGTTGAGCGAGCGCCGCAGCAGGTCGGCGAACTGCACCATCATCGTCTGCGCGACTTCGGGCTCCCAGACGATCTGGCCGCGGATCGTGTGCAGGAGGTTGAACAACGTGTGCGGCGAGAGCTGGAGGCGCAGCGCATTCAATCGCGCGGCGCTCCACTCGCGCTCGAGCGTGACGACGCGAAGCTCGGTCGCGTGGAAGCGTCGATACAGCGCGAGTCCCGTCACGAGCGCGAACCCGAACGCATAGTTGAGCAGGAAGTTGACGAAACTCGCGAACCACAGCGCGCCGATCGCTTCCGGATGCTCGCTCGCCATGCGCGTCGCGACCGGCGCGACGAGGTCCGGCATCAGGATCGCGGCGACCATCGCCCAGAACGAGAGCGCGGCGAAACCTGCACCGAGCGCGACTTGCAGCGCCGTGCGCCACGCGGACGCCCATCCGAGCCGAAGCGCGCCCCAATAGCACGCCAGCAGCAGCGGAAACAGCAGCACGTGTTGCAGCACGCGCTGCTGCCACGGGCCGAACACGGTCGCCCCGGTGAGCTTGCCGACTTCGATCTGGATGTTCTGCGCATACAGCACGTTCGACGCGGTCACATACAGCCAGAAGAGCGCCGTCACGATCAACAGCGTGCGGTTGGGCAGGTCGAGCGGGCGCGATGCCGCGTGCGCGGAGTCCGATCGCGTTGCCGATGTATCTCGCATGTTCTGCTCGCGGTCGCCCGATGCCGCGCAGCGTACCGCATCGCTGTGCGCTTCCGGCGGCAGCGAGCGCGTTGCGGGACGAACTCGTCGATGCGCGGGACGAGCTCGACGCAAGGCGATGTCGCACGCACCGGATCGCGTGATTTGATGACCACGCCACCACCTACTCTGGAGATTGAACGAATGAACGCATGTTCCCTCGGCTTCGCGCTGCTCGCGATTCTTTGTGCGTCGCCAGCGGGCGCGGAGCAACCCGCGGCCGCAAACTCGAGCGCTGCACAAGCGCGCGACGGCCAGCACGATTTCGATTTCAAGGACGGCACCTGGACGACGCACATCCGGCGCCTTCGCCATCCGCTGACCGGATCGCACGAATGGATCGAGCTCAACGGCACCGTCACGACGCACAAGGTCTGGGGCGGCAAGGCATTGCTCGAGGAAGTCGAAGCCGACGGGCCCGACGGTCACTTCGAAGACCTCGGGCTCTTCATCTACAACCCCGCGACGCACCAGTGGAGCATGTATTTCGCGACCGGCAACGATGGCGTCATGGGTGCGCCGATGTTCGGCGAGTTCAGGAATGGACGCGGCGAGTTCTTCGATCAGGAGGACGTCAACGGCCGCTCGATCCTCGCGCGATTCGTCTGGCTCGACATCCGGCCCGATTCGCATCGCGTCGAGCAATCGTTCTCCGACGACGGCGGCAAGACGTGGGAATCGAACTTCGTCGCGGATCTGCAGCGCGTGAAGCCGTGAGCGGCGCGAACGTTGCGCGAGGCGCGCTGTGCTTGCTCTTCGGCGCGGCGATCGTCGCGCCTGCGACGACGAGCGTGCACGCGGCGAGCACACCCGACAATCGCGCGTCGCACGCGCAGGATTTCGACTTCGCGTTCGGAACGTGGAAGACGCACATCAAGCGCCTGCTGCATCCGCTCAGCGGTTCGAGCGAATGGGCCGAGTACGACGGCACGCACGTCATCGACAAGGTCTGGGACGGCCGCGCGAATCTCGGCGTGCTCGACGCTGCCGGTGCCGCCGGGCATATCGAAGCGTTGTCGCTGCGTCTCTACAACCCTGCGTCGACGCAGTGGAACGTGAGCTATGCGAACCCGCGCGAAGGGAAGCTCGGTGGCACGGTGACCGGCGCATTCGAGGCCGGCCGCGGCACGTTTTTCGGCGCCGACACGCTCGATGGCCGCGCGATCTTCGTGCGCGAGCTTTATGTTCCGCTGGGACGCGATACGCGCCGGCTCGAGATCGCGTACTCGGCCGACGGTGGCACGACGTGGGAGACGAACTGGATCATGACGGATACGAAGCTGGCTGCGCCGAGCGAGACGAAGGCATCCGCGATGGCGGCGCAATCACCCAGCGCCGCGGATGCACGCGATGGATCGCACGGTTTCGATTTCGAGATTGGCCGCTGGAAGACATCGGTCAAGCGGCTCGCGAAACCGCTGACCGGCGACACGAGCTGGGTCGCTTACGAAGGTACGACGGTCGTGCGGCCTATATGGAACGGTCGCGCGAATCTCGTCGAGCTCGAGGCTGAGGGTCCGACCGGGCATTTTCGCGGGCTTAACCTGCGGCTCTATGATCCGGTCGCTCGCCAGTGGAGCCTCACGTTCGCGAACGCCGCTGCCGGCATGCTCAACACGCCGGCGATCGGCGCGTTCGAGAACGGGATTGGCGAGTTCTACGATCAGGAGTCTCTCGACGGGCGCGCAATCCTGGTCCGGTTCGTGATCTCTAACATCTCGAGCGACGCGGTCCATTTCGAGCAGTCTTTTTCCGCCGACGGCGGCAAGACCTGGGAAACCAACTGGATTGCGCAGGACACGCGCAGCGGCACGTAGATCGGGCGCAGAAAAAAGAACGGCCCCGAGTGGGGCCGTTCGACTTTCCTTTCGTGACGCGAAGATCAGGCCACGAACAGCGCCCGCATCTTCTTCATCGCGTTCGCCTCGATCTGGCGGATACGCTCGGCGGAGACGCCGTACTCGTCGGCGAGCTCCTGCAGCGTCGCCTTGTCGCCGTCCCTCAGCCAGCGGCGCTGGATGATGTCGCGCGAGCGGTCATCGAGCTTGACGAGGCCGCGGTGCAGCGTATCGAGACTCGACGCCTCTTCCGATTGCGTTTCGACGGTCCCGTACGGATCGGCCGAGTGGTCGATCAGGAACGCCGCCGGTGCGGGCTTCTCGTCATCGTCTGCATCGGTCGGCGCGTCAAACGCGACGTCGCGACCGTTGAGGCGCGCTTCCATTTCCATGACCGTGGCCGCCGGTACGCCGAGCTCCTTGGCGATCGTGTTGACCTCTTCCTGATTCATCCAGCCGAGGCGCTTCTTCGACTTGCGAAGATTGAAGAACAGCTTGCGCTGCGCCTTCGTCGTCGCGACCTTGACGATGCGCCAGTTGCGCAGGATGAACTCGTGCATCTCGGCACGGATCCAGTGCACCGCGAACGACACGAGGCGCACGCCGTGCGTCGGATCGAAGCGCTTGACGGCCTTCATGAGGCCGATGTTGCCTTCCTGGATCAGATCGCCGATCTGCAAGCCGTAACCGGAATAGCCGCGCGCGACGTGCACGACAAAACGCAGGTGCGACAGCACCAGCTGCTTGGCCGCATCGAGGTCGTTGTCTCCAACGAACCGCTTCGCGAGATTCTGCTCTTCCTCCTGGGTCAGCATGGGCACGCGATGGACGGCGCTCACATACTGCTCAAGGCTTCCGATCGCGCTCGGGATCGGCAGGTTGTTGGCGATCAAAGCATTCGTCATTTCGGTGAATCTCCTTACTTAAGGAGCACGCTAGCACTCGTCCTAACAGAGTGCCAATTGCTCCAAGAGTTCCCTTCACCAGTCCCTGGCCGGAACATAATTGAACTGGCGAGTATAGTACTCCTCCGAACCGGGTTTTGGAAGTTTTCAAGGGACCGCGGGTGAGGGGACAGACCGTTTCCTGGGAAGGACAGTCTCGGAGAATCAACAAGTTGCGCGGCACCGGCTGAACGGTGCGTAAGGTGCGGCGAGCTGAAGGCCGCTAGGCCGCGTCGAGCTCGGTCCGGGGCGGCAACCGCCAGTCGATGGGGGTTTCGCCGCGGGCTTTCAAGTAGTCGTTGGCCTTCGAGAAGTGCGCGCAGCCGTCGAATCCGCCCCTCGCCAGCGGCGATGGGTGGGGTGCCCTAAGGACCAGGTGCCGCTGGCGGTCGATCAGCTTCCCCTTCGCCTGCGCGTAGTTGCCCCAAAGCATGAAGACGAGGTGCTCGCGCTCGCGGTTGAGCGCGTCGATGCAGGCGTCGGTGAAGCCTTCCCAGCCTTTGCCCTGGTGCGAGCCCGCGACGCCGCGCTCGACAGTCAGCACGGCGTTCAGCAGCAGCACGCCCCGATGAGCCCACGGCGTCAGGCAGCCGTGGTCAGGGCGCGCGATGCCGAGGTCGCGCTCGATCTCCTTGAAGATGTTCTCGAGCGATGGCGGCGGCCGCACGCCCGGCTGCACCGAGAAGCAGAGGCCATGCGCCTGATTCGGGCCGTGATACGGATCCTGGCCGAGGATCACGACCTTGACCTTGTCGAACGGCGTCGCGTTCAACGCCGCGAAGATCTCGGGGCCCGGCGGAAAGATGACCTTGCCGTTCGCCTTCTCGGCGCGAAGGAACTCGCTGAGCGCCTTCATCTCGGGCCGCTCGAACCAGTAGCCGACGTGCGCTTTCCACGACGGGTCGAGCTTGAGCCGCTCCTCGCTCACTTACGCTAGGCCGATGCGTGCGCCCGCTCGCGCACCTTGCGCGCGACGCGAAGCTGGAACACGAGCTTCGTGATCAGGAGACGCTCCTCGATGGGCTTGTGCACGAGATCATTCGCGCCGGCGCGGAGCAGCGCGGCCTGGTTCTTCGGGTTGTCATCGCCGGTCATGACGAGCACCGGCAGTTCACCCTTCGAATAGCCGAAGCCGCCGCGGATCAGTTCGAGCAGATCGCCGCCCGAAAGCTCGCCTTTGAGGTTCACGTCGGTCAGCACGAGATCGGGGCCCGGCGCGCGGCCTTCGTTCTTCGCCGTTTCGAGCAATTCGATCGCGGCTTCGACACTGGTCACGTGCGTCACCGTGAGGCCGAACTTTTCCATCATGCGCGTCGTCGCGGTCGCGACGACGCGGCTGTCCTCGACATACAGCACTTCGCCGTTCGCGGTCTGCGCCGGGTGCACGTAGCCGCGGATAAACTCGGCGAGCGCCTCGAAGCCGAGCGACTTGTCGAAGTAATCGGTGACGTCGTGCGACAACGAGCGCGCGACGAGCCGCTCCTGCACATCGCCCGAGACGACGATGATCGGGATATACGCCTGCGGCGAATATTCGCGCACGTGATGCGCGAGCTCGATGCCGTCCATGTCCGGCAGCGAAAGCGCAGTCGTCACGAGATCGACGACGCCGCTCTCGAGCTCGCGCTGCGCGGCTTCGCCGGTTTCGCACGAAAGCACGACGCATTCGGGCAGCTCGGCCTTCAGCATGCCCTCGATCATGCGCCGAACGAGCTTCGAGCCGTCGACGACGAGCACGCGCGGCGTGTCGCTCGAAAGATGCTTCGGCAGTGAGATTTCTGACGCCATTCGGTTTATTCGGGGTGTCCCGCGGCCATGTGGCGTGCCGTCGCCAGATACGCGCCGGTCCAGCCGAGCAATGCGCTCGCGCCGATCACGACCAGCGCCGAGACGACGCCGAGCCCGCGGAGCGCAAGCGCATGATCATAGCTCGCCAGCAGCCGTTCCAATGGACCGGCGATCGCCCATTCCGCGCCGATCACGACGACGAGCGCGAGAAGCCCGCCGAGAAGGCCGTACCAGAGGCCGGTATACAGAAACGGACGTCGCACGAAGCCGCGGCCGGCGCCGATCAGCTGCATGACCGCGATTTCCTCGGCGCGCGCCTGCACGTCCGTGCGCACGGTGTTGCCGATCACGAGCAGCGTTGCGAGCGCGAGCAGCGCCGCGATGACCGCGACCGCGCGCTCGCCGAAATTGAGGATGTCGGAGAGACGACGGCGCCAGGTCGCATCGTATTGCACGAGATCCACGCGCTTGTCGTTCTTGAGCTCGGAGACGAGCGGTGGATCGTCCGCGTCGGTCGGTAGACGCGGCGTGACAATCAGCACGTTTGGCAGCGGATTGTCCTTCAGGATGTCGAGCGCTTCGCCGAATCCGGAAAGCTGGCGGAACTCGGCCATGCCCTCCTCCGGCGTCTTGATCGCGACGCTTTCGACGTCGTCGCGCCTGCGAAGCTCCGACGCGAACTCGCTCGCGGCGGACGACTCAATCGACGGCTTCAGGAAGACCGTGACCTCGCGCGCTTCGCGCAGGCCACCCGATAGCGCTCGCGCGTTGTCGAACGCGATATAGAAAAGGAGCGGCAGCGCGAGCGCGAAACCGAGCATCAGCACGGTCAGCGCGGTTGCCCACGGCCTCGCCGCGAGGCGACCGAGGCTCGAGAAGAAGCCATAGAGATGATGATCGCGCCACGCGCCGAGCCGCATGCGCGCCGAGACGCGCGTGCGTCGCGTTTCGGGCGTCGCGCTCGGCGGCGGCGGTGTCGCGGCCGGAGGTTTGCGTACGTTGCGTTCGGCCTGCTTCTTCTGCGTCATGGCGCCGGCCGGAAATCGTCGATCAGGCGGCCGTGATCGAGCACGAGCACGCGCTTGTTGAGGCGCTTGACCAGATGCAGATCATGGCTCGCGATGAGCACGGTCGTGCCGACGGCGCCGAACTCGGCGAAGAGCTGCATGATCTCGGCCGACAATTGCGGATCGAGGTTTCCGGTCGGCTCGTCCGCGATGATCACCGGCGGCTTGCCGACGATCGCGCGCGCGATGCCGATGCGCTGCTGCTCGCCGGCCGACAGCGCAAGCGGCGATGATTTTTCCTTCGCGAGGAGGCCGACCTTGTCGAGCGCGGCGCGCACACGCTTGCCGATCTCCTCGCGCGTCGTACCCGCGATGATCAGCGGCAGCGCGATGTTGTCGAACACCGTGCGATCGGTCAGCAGGCGATGATCCTGGAAGACCATGCCGACGTTGCGGCGCAGCTGCGGAATGCCGCGACGACGCACCGTTCCGAGCTGCGTGTGGTTGACGACGATCTGTCCGCGTGTCGGACGTTCGACGAGACCGATCAGCTTGAGGAGCGTGCTTTTTCCCGCGCCGGAATGACCGGTCACGAACACCATTTCACCGGCGGCGATCTCGAAGCTGAGCTCAGCGAGCGCGTCCTGCCCCGAGGCGTAGCGCTTGCTGACCTTGTCGAAGGTGATCATTGAGAGCGGTGAGAGAGTAAGAAAGTTAGAAGTTAGAAAAGCAGCAGCGCGTCATGAACGCGGTCGATTCAATCTTGCCAGACCCTTCATCGGAATGTCCTAACTTCCTAACTCTCTAACGGCTTTTCCTCACTTCACCATCTGGTTCAAGCTGAAAATCGGCAGCAGGATCGCCAGCACGATGAAGAGCACCATCGCGCCGACGAGCAGGATCACGGCCGGGCCGAGCACCGCCGTCAGCGCGGCGAGCCAGCGATCGAGCTCGCGCTGCTGCTGCGCTGCGGCTTCGCCGAGCATGCGCTGCAACTCGCCGGAACGCTCGCCGCTTGCGATCAGGCGCAACGCGACGGGCGGAAAAAGGCCACTCTCGCCGAGCGCACGCGAGAACGCGCTGCCTTCACGCACCTTGAAAGCGGCGCGCCGCATCGCTGCGCGCATCGGAAGATTCGGCACGACCTGCGCCGCGATGCCGAGTGCATCGAGCAGCGGCACCGCGCTTTCCGCGAGCAGGGCAAGCGTGCGCGTCGCGCGCGCGGTGTTCGCGGCGCGCGTGAGGCGTCCGACCAGCGGCAGGCGCAGCATCAACGTGTGCCAGCGAAACCGGACCGCATCGCTGCGCAGAGAAATCCTGGCGCCCACGATCGCGACGATGAACACGATCAGTACGAGCCAGCCCCACTCGCGCATGAACGCCGAGAGCCACATCAGCGCGCGCGTCGCGAGCGGCAGCGTCTGGTGCAGGTTCTGGAACACGCCGACGATCTGCGGCACGACCCACGTCAGCAAGCCCATGACGACCGCGAGCGCGACGATCGCGAGCAGCACGGGGTACGCGAGCGCCGCGATGATCTTCTGCTTCAGCGCATCGCGCGCCTCGGCATAATCGGCGAGTTTTTCGAGCACGATGCTGAGCCGACCCGATTGCTCGCCCGCGCCGACCGTCGCACGGAAAATCTCGGGAAAACTTTCCGGAAACTCGGCCATCGCCTGGGCGAGGCTCGCGCCTTCCATCACGCGCGCGCGAAGCGCGACGGTCATGCGACGCTGGCGTTCGTTCTCGGCCTGCTCGGACAATGCGCCGAGCGCCTCGTCGATCGGAAGGCCGGCGCCGATCAGCGTCGCGAGTTGGCGCGTCAGCAGCGCAAGCTCGGCACCGCCGATGCCGCGACGCGCGAACACGCCCGTCGATTTCGCGTCGCCGTCGCGAACCTCCTCGACCGACAGCGGATTCAGTCCGCGCTCGCGCAGCGTCCCGCGCACCGCGCGCGCGGTGTCGCCTTGCAAGACGCCGCGTTGCGTCTTGCCGGCGTCGTCGAGTGCTTGATACGCGAATGCTGGCATCGATCAGAGCAACAGATTCTGGAACGGCTGCCTATTCTTCCAGCGATAGCCGTCGAAGTCGCGCTGATCGGTCGACAGAATGCGCCCCTCGCCCAGGTCCTCGGCCAGGATCACGAGCGAGGCGTCGGCGAGGTCCATCGGCAAGTCGCGATAGCGGCTCATCAGCGCGTGCGCGCGGAACAGCGCATCGGCCGGCGGCTCCGGAATCTCGCACGCGCCGCGCGCGATGCTGTCGACGAACGCGACACAGTGCGTGACGCTGACGCGCGCGGTGAGGAGATGCGTGACCTCCGTCAACACCGGCCACGTGCTGACGAAGCCTTCGGCCGAGTGCCGATCGAGCGCGGCGCGTGCGGCCACGTGGTGGCGATCGCGCTTGTTGCCGAGTGCGATCCAGAAGCCGCTATCGGCGAGGATCATCGGGCTTCGGTTCGGAGACGCGAAGCGGGAATTTGTCTTCGAGCGCGTCGGTCAGGTACGACTTGTAGCGCGTCGAAAGATCGGCCGGGCCGTCGCCGCCGCCGAGGAAGCCGGATGCGGCGAGAAGCTTCGCGGCATCCGTCCGCGGCTTGATGCGGGCCGCGTGATATTCGCGCAGCGCGTCGCGCAGGAGGTCGGATGCCGAGAGGTCCTCGCGGCGCTGCAGTTCGCGGAAATGACGCGCATCCTCGCCGGTCAGACGCGCATTGATGCGGATTTCATCGGATTCGGCGGGTTGGCGTGGCATGTCATAACTGTATGACAACCGAGAGGCGATAGCAAGCGCTGAAGGCTTCGTCATCAAGGGCCATACGGGAAACGATGCCGGGAGCGGTCAATCCTCGCGCGTGACCCGCAGCACCTCTTCCGACGACGTGATGCCCGTCGCGCACTTGCGCCAACCGTCGTCGAGAATCGACGGCGACCGCGTGCGCGCCTGCCGCTCGAGGTCGGCTTCCGAAGCGCCTTCATGGATCAGCTTGCGCATCGTCTCGTCGATGCCGACGAGCTCGTAGATGCCGGTGCGGCCCTTGTAGCCCGCGTGGCGTCCTGAAAGATCGGAACGCGGGCGATACAGCGTCGCCGATGTGTCCGTCGGTTTGCCGAACGCCGCGAGCGCCGACGTGGTCGCGCCGTACGCTTCGCGCATCGACGGATCGAGCACGCGCACGAGCCGCTGCGCGAGCACGCCGATCAGCGATGATGCGAGCAGGAAAGGTTCGACGCCCATGTCGCGAAGTCGCGTCACCGCGCCGACGGCCGAGTTCGTGTGCAGCGTCGACAGCACGAGATGGCCGGTCAGCGACGCCTGCACTGCGATCTCCGCAGTTTCGAGATCGCGAATCTCGCCGACCATGACGACATCGGGATCCTGACGCAGGATCGCGCGCAGGCCGCGTGCGAACGTCATGTCGACGCGCGTGTTGACCTGCGTCTGGCCGACGCCGTCGATGTAGTACTCGATCGGATCCTCGACCGTCATGATGTTGCGCGACGTGTCGTTGAGCTTCAGCAACGCGCCATAGAGCGTCGTCGTCTTGCCCGAGCCGGTCGGGCCGGTGACGAGCAGAATGCCGTGCGGGCGCGCGATCATGTCTTCCAGACGCGCGCGTGTCGCATCGTCCATGCCCAGCTCTTTGAGATCGAGCTTGCCGGTCTGCTTGTCGAGAAGGCGCAGCACGACACGCTCGCCGCGACCTGCCGGAATCGTCGAGACGCGCACGTCGACGGGGCGTCCTGCGATACGCAAACCGATGCGACCGTCCTGCGGCAAGCGTTTCTCGGCGATATCGAGCTTGGCCATGACCTTGATGCGCGACACGACCGCATTCGCGATGGCCTTCTGGGGGCTAAGCACTTCGCGCAGCACGCCGTCGATGCGGAAGCGCACGACGAGCCGGTTCTCGTACGGCTCGATGTGGATGTCGGACGCGCCTTCCTTGACCGCCTCGGTCAGCAGCGCGTTGATGAGCCGGATGATCGGCGCATCGTCTTCGCTTTCGAGCAGGTCTTCGGGCTCCGGCAATTCGTCGGCGAGCGTCTTCAGATCGAGGCGCTCGTCGAGATCGGACACCATCGCGCGCGCATCGTCGCCCTGCTCGTAAAGATCGCGCAAAAGGCGCTCGAACTCGTTCGCCGGCAGTGTCGTGAAGCGCAGCTCCGAGGCGAGATGGCGACGAAGCTCCGCGAGGATCTCGACGCGCACGCCGTCGCGGCACGCAATCTCGGCGTGATCATCGCGCCAGCCGGTCAGTGCGACACCGTGCCGGCGCGCGTAGCCGAACGTCGGACGCGCGGGCCGCGCGACTTCGCTCATGGCTGACGCACCGGCTCCGGATGCGAAACATCGGGTTGCCCGTCGAGCGTCGGGCTCGCGAGGAAATCGTGCACGTTCGGCAACAGCGGGCGCTGTTCGGACGGCGTGATCGGCCACGCTTCTTCGCGCATCTGCAGCTGCTCTGTGCGCATGAAGTTGTATTTCTCGCTCGACACCGCGGCTTCGGTCGCCGCGTCGCGCAGGATGCGCGGATGCAGGAAAATCATCAGGTCGGTCTTTGTGCGATCGTTCGTCCGATAGCGGAACAGATTGCCGAACAGCGGAATGTCGCCGAGCACCGGCACCTTCTGCACGTTGTCCTTGTTCTGGTTGTCGAGGAGGCCGCCGAGCACGAGCAGCGCATTGTCCGAGACGAGCACGCTCGTCGTCAGCTCGCGCTTGTTCGTGACGAGATCGACCGCGCCCTGCACCGGCGGCAACAGGTTCGACACTTCCTGATGCAGGTCGAGCCGCACCGCATCGCCTTCGTTGATGTGCGGCGTCACCTTCAGCACGAGGCCGACGTCCTTGCGCTCGATCGTCTGGAACGGATTGGTGACACCGGTCGTGTTGCTGCCGCCGACTGTCGTCGTCGTCTGCGAGCCGAGTGCGTTCGTCGTGTACTGGCCGGTCAGGAACGGCACTTCCTGCGCGACCTTGATCTCGGCTTCCTGGTTGTCGAGCGTCAGCACCGACGGCGTCGACAGCACGTTCGACTTGCCGTCGCCCTCGAGCGCGGTCACGAGCGCGCCGAGCTGGAATATCGTGTTGCGACCGACCGTGATCGTGCCGTTGATGTAGCCGAGATTGAACCCGTTGCCGACGCCAAGCGGATTCTGCGCGGCGTTGATGATGTTGTTGCCAGGCGACGTGCCGGTGAAGTTCGTGCCGCCGATAACGCTGTCGCGGATGCTGCCGTCGGAGTTCTTCTTGAAAGGCATCTGCCACTGCACGCCGATTTCGCTCGCGGTCTGGCCGCCGACTTCGGCGACGACGGCCTCGATCAGCACCTGCGCGCGACGCACGTCGAGCTGGCGCACGACGGCCGAGAGCGAGCGGAAGATCGCCGGCGGCGCGCTGATGATCAGCGCATTGTTCTGCTCGTGTGCCTGGATCGTCGCCGGCGATGCGCCCGCGATTCTCGCCGCCCTTGGCTGCGGTCGGCGGGGCGATGCCGGTCAGCGTCGCGGCGATGCCCTGCAAAATCGGCACGAGATCCTTCGCGCTCGCATAGCGAAGGAAGATCACCTGCGTGTCGCCGCCGTTGTCGATCGGCGAATCGAGATGCGCGACGAGCGCACGGAGCTTCAGCCGCCCCGCCTTCGCGCCCGAGATCAGGATCGAGTTCGTGCGCGTATCGGCGAAGACGCGCGACGCTTCGCCCGGCGGCACGGTCTTGTCGTCGGTCAGGAGCGTCAGGGTGCGCGCAATCTCGGCCGAGTTCGCGTGCGTCAGCGGGATCACTTCGACCTCGGCGTCGGCCGAGGTATCGATGCGCTGGATGATCCCGACGAGCCGCTGCACGTTGCGCGGCGCGATCCGAGATGATCAACGAGTTCGACGACGCGTGCGCAAGAATCTGCCCGCCCTGCGGCATCAGCGGACGCAGGATCGGCACGAGCTCGGCCGCGCTCACATGCTTGACCGGCACGATCTGCGTGACGAGCTCGTCGGGCGCGCGCTCGACCTGCGCGGTCGTCGCTTCAGTCTGCGCGAGCGCTTCCGGCAGGATCTTGACCATGCTGCCGGACGGCACCGCGGCAAAGCCGTGCACGTGCAGCACCGAAAGGAACACGTCATAGATCTCGTCCGGCCGCATTGGCTTGGCGGAGACCACGGTGACCTTGCCTTGCACGTTCGGTCCGACGATGAAGTTCTTGCCGGTGATTTCGCTGACGGTCGCGATCAGCGCCTGGATGTCGGCGTCCTTCAGATTGAGCGTGTGCCGCCCGTCGGCGGTGACTTCGTGACCCGGTTGCAGCGCGGGCGTCGCCGGCGGCGCCGGTTGCGTCTGCGCGAACGCAAACGATGCGGCGAGCGCAAGCAGCAGAACGGCACACGCGGAGCGCAAGCGCTTCATCGGCAGGATCCTGGACGGGTTGGCACGCTCATTCGGTTTTCGCGTCATGCGCGGGCTCACTTGAGACTGATCGTGATGTCGGTCGGGCGGCCGTCGCGCAGCACGGTCACGCGCGCGCTGGACGCGTTGCGCAAGCCTTCGATGATCTGCTGGCCGCGCGCCAGCGAGTCGACCGGCGCGCCGTTGACAGCCGTGACGACATCGCCCGGCCGAAGACCGATCTGACTCATCAGCGACGTGTCAGTGCCGGCGGACAGGCGGATCCCGGTCATGCGTCCGCCGTCGACGACGGGCACGATCTGCAGGCGCCGGGCGAGCTCCTCGGGATTCTGGCGCGCGCGATCGATCGTCTGCTGCAGCTGCGGCGATGCGTGCACGGTTTGACCTGCGCCGTTTGCGGCCGCGTTGGAGGTCGCCGACGACGAAGGTGCATTCGTTGTGCCCGCACGCGCGCTTCGCGCGCCTCCGGCGGCCGGCTGGTGCACGATCTCCGTCGGCTGGAGATTCCGATCGCGCGTCAGCGTCAGCGTCTCCTCGACGCCGTCGCGCAGCACGACCGCATGATCGGGATAGACGCGCGCGAGCTTGATGCCGCCCGAAATCACTTCGCCGGCGCGATAGGCCTGCTCGCCATCGCCCGCGTCGATGACCGCGACGCCGGCCGCCGGATCACGATCGGCCAGCGTGCCGCGCAGGATCATCGACTGCGCAGCGCCGCTCGAGCTGCTGGCGGCGACCGGCGTGTTGCCGAAGAGATGCCACTTCGCGATCGACGTCGTCGCTGCCGTATCGGCGGGCCCGACATGCATCGTCGCCTCGCCGACATCGCCGCGCGGTACGAGGATCCAGATCAGCCGCACGAGCAGCCAGACCGCGAGCGCGCCGAGCACGGCGCAGGTCGCGAGCGCCGTCCACTCGAGCGAACGGCGATCGATGCTGGCCAAATCCCTTCGCACGTGCCCGACCCCTGCACCGTCAATTCGGCGCGAAGCGTAGCAAACGCGGAGGCGGAGAAGTCCGGATCGGCGCGCAAATCGGCGGCCGCGATGCGCTGCGGCGGTGATCGCCGCAGCGTGGAGTCACGAAACGCCTATGCACTCAGCGCGGGGCGTATGCGCTCAGCGCGGGGTGAAGAATCGCGCGATGCGCTGGAACAGGCCCGGCTTGCCACGGTCGGCAACGACCGGCGGCTTGGTGGCGATCGGTGCGCGCGGCTCGGCGCCTTCGCGCGCGGGACGCTCGCGTGCGGGCTTGCGCTCGCGCGAAGCGTCGTTCTTCGGCTTTGCCTGAACGCGGTTCTCGCCGCCGATCGCGGTCTGCGTGCCTGCTTCGCCGCCTTCGCGACGTCCGCGGCCGCGACCACCGCGACGGCGGCGCTTGCGACGCTCGGGATCGGTTGCGGCGGGACTGCCCGACGCGGCCACGGCCGGTTTCGCCGGCGCGACGACAGCCGGGACGACGACAGCCGGCGCGACGACTGCCTGCCCGACCACAGCCGGCGCGGCTTCGGCGCGGGTCTTCTCGGCCTTGTCGGGGCGGCGACGCTCCCGGTCGCTGCGCGGTGCGCGCGGGCGGTCGCGACTCGATTTGGCGGCAGTCGGCGGCGGGCCGGCCGTGTTGCGCGCATCGTCGGCGGTTTCGTCTTCCGTCGCCCCAGCCGCGGCTGCGCGCGCGCGGCGCGGCGGCGCGACGAGCATCGGTGCTTCGATGCGCTCGACCGGAATCTTCTGTTCGATGTACGCCTCGATGTCGGGCAGGCCCTGCGCGTACAGGTCGCAGGCGAAGCTGATCGCATCGCCTTCGGCGCCGAGGCGCGCGGTGCGGCCGATGCGGTGCACGTAGTCCTCGGCGTCGTGCGGCAGGTCGTAGTTGAAGACGTGGCTGACGTCGGGGATGTGCAGGCCGCGCGCGGCGACGTCGGTCGCGACCAGGATCTCGATCTCGCCGCGCTGGAACTTGCCGAGCAGGCTCTGGCGCTTCTTCTGCGGCACGTCGCCGGACAGCATCGCCGACCGCGAAGCCCTGGCGCTCGAGCGCCGCGCGACTTTCTCGGCGGCGACCTTCGTGTTGACGAACACCATGCTGCGCGTGCGCGTCGATGCGCGACAGCAGGCCGATCAGCAGCGGCAGCTTTTCCTCGTTGGCCGGGAAATACATCGAGCTGGCGCACGCGCGTCGGCGGTGACGATTTCGGTCTCGACCGTGAGCTTCTCGCGGCTCGTTCATGTGCTCGTACGCGAGCTCGAGCACGCGGTGGCTCAGCGTCGCCGAGAACAGCAGGCATCTGGCGCTGCTCGCGCGGCGGCATGCGGCGCAGCAGGAAGCGCACGTCCTTGATGAAGCCGAGGTCGAACATGCGGTCGGCCTCGTCGATGCACGAGCACCTCGACGCGCGCGGAACGAGAACACGTGCTGCTTGAAGTAGTCGATCAGGCGGCCCGGCGTCGCGATGATGATGTCGACGCCGGCGCGCAGCGTGTCGCGCTGCTTGTCGTAGTCGACGCCGCCGTAGATCAGCGCGGACTTCAGGCCGGTGTCGCGGCCGATGTTCGCGGAAATCCTTGTCGATCTGGATCGCGAGCTCGCGCGTCGGCGCGATGATCACGCGCGCGCGGATCGGTCGAGCTTGCGATCGGCGCAGCGCCGGTTGCGTCAGCAGCCGGTTGAGCACCGCGACGAGGAACGCGGCGGTCTTGCCGGTGCCGGTCTGCGCCTGGCCGGCGACGTCGCGGCCGGCGAGCGCGAGCGGCAGCGTCAGCGCCTGGATCGGCGTGCAGCGCGTGAACCCTGCGGCGTGCAGGCCGGCCAGGACGTCGGGATGCAGGTCGAAACTGTCGAAAAAGATGTCGGTGAGCGGTTGGTGCGACATGAATGAATGAGCGTCTGCGGCCAGTCTTCGGGGCGGCGTCGGATCGGCGTGCTGCGCGCGGCAGCGACGCCGGAACGCTGGAGAGTCCTATGTGCTGAAAGATCGTGTATGGCTGTGAATCTGATGCCGGCGCCGCGGCTTGCAATGCGGCGGCGCACAACCTTGCAAACGGCGTGCTCGCCCCAACTTGCGCGTCAGGCCGATTCGGCTGAAATGGGCCCGTGCCTCTCGCACGATCCGCATTGCCCCCTACAGCGCCGTCCAAATCGCGATCAATTGTAGCCGATGCGTGCCACCGGACGCGCGGCAGGTGTCGTTAACGTCAGTTCTGGAGAACCCCGTGAGCGCGCACATTGCCCACGTCAGCGACGACCAATTCGAAGAACAGGTGCTGAAGTCCAGCGAGCCCGTGCTGGTCGATTTCTGGGCCGAATGGTGCGGGCCGTGCAAGATGATCGCGCCGATCCTCGACGATCTTGCCGCCACGCTACCAGGGCAAGCTGAAGGTCGCCAAGATCAACATCGACCACAACCAGAAGACCCCGCGCAACTACAACGTGCGCGGCATCCCGACCCTGATGATCTTCAAGGACGGCAAGGTCGCAGGCGACGCAGATCGGCGCGGTCAGCAAGACGCAGCTGACGCAGATCATCGACAAGGCGATCGGGCGGCTCGGCAGATCGCAGCGCCGCCTGAACGCATTGAAAGATCGGCCGTCCGCCCGCATCATGGATAGCGCGGGCGGCGACCGGATGAATCGCGAGGCGATTCACCGAACACACGCATTGAAGCCGCTGCACCGACTGTAGACGCGCGCGGGCGCACGGTGCTAAGTTAGATCAGCGCATCGGAGCGATTCCGCTCCGTCTCCCGCTTCATACCCATCCTTCCCTCCAGCTTCACCCCCAACGGCGCCCAGCGAGGTTTGCCCGTGTCCGAAAACGAAAACAATGAAAACGGCGGCGACGCCGTGGCCGAAGGCCGTCCCCAAGCCCCGGCAGCGCCAGCGCGCAGCTGCCCGATTCTCCGCCCCAGCAGGATGCAGCGTCCCAGGACGCGCAAGGCGGCGGCGACGGCGGCGAGTCGAGCGGCGGCCAGCAGCAGCAACAGCAAGGCGGTGGCGGCCAGCAGCAAGGCCAGGGCCAGGGCCGGCGCGATCGTGGCCGCGACCGCCGCGGCCAGCGCCATCAGCAATCCGCAGCAGCAATCGCCGCAGCAGAACGACGACGAGATACGACGAGTCGAAGAACGGCGGCGGCAACGTCCGCTGATCGATCTGAACGAACTCAAGCGCAAGCCGGCCGACCGAGCTGCTCGCGCTCGCCGAAGAGCTCGGCATCCAGGAAGGCGTCGCCCGCGCACGCAAGCAGGACGTCATCTTCCTGATCCTGAAGGCGCATGCGCGCGCCGGCGGCGGCATCTACGGCGAAGGCGTGCTCGAAATCCTGCAGGACGGCTTCGGCTTCCTGCGCGGTCCCGACGAGTCCTATCTCGCCGGCCCGGACGACATCTACATCTCGCCGTCGCAGATCCGCCGCTTCAACCTGCGCACCGGCGACTACATCACCGGCCGCATCCGCCCGCCGAAGGAAGGCGAGCGCTACTTCGCGCTGCTGAAGGTCGACAACATCAACGGCGAGCCGCCGGAAGCGTCGAAGAACAAGATCCTGTTCGAGAACCTGACGCCGCTGTTCCCGCGCAAGATCTTTCATCTCGAGCGCGGCAACGGATCGACCGAGGACATCACCGGCCGCATCCTCGATCTGATCGCGCCGGTCGGCAAAGGCCAGCGCGGCCTGATCGTCTCGCCGCCGAAAGCCGGCAAGACGATGATGCTGCAGAACGTCGCGCAGGCGATCGTGCACAACCATCCGGACGCGCACCTGATCATCCTGCTGATCGACGAGCGTCCCGAAGAAGTCACCGAGATGCAGCGCAGCGTGCGCGCCGAGGTGATCTCCTCGACGTTCGACGAACCGGCCGTGCGCCACGTGCAGGTCGCCGAGATGGTGATCGAGCGCGCCAAGCGCCTGGTCGAGCACAAGAAGGACGTCGTCATCCTGCTCGACTCGATCACGCGCCTCGCGCGCGCCTACAACACCGTCGTGCCGTCGTCCGGCAAGGTGCTGACCGGCGGCGTCGACGCGAACGCGCTGCAGCGCCCGAAGCGTTTCTTCGGCGCCGCGCGCAACGTCGAGGAAGGCGGCTCGCTGACGATCATCGCGACCGCGCTGGTCGACACCGGCTCGAAGATGGACGAGGTGATCTACGAAGAGTTCAAGGGCACCGGCAACACCGAAGTGCACCTGGACCGCCGCATCGCCGAGAAGCGCGTCTATCCGGCGATCAACATCAACCGCTCCGGCACGCGCCGCGAGGAGTTGCTGATCGAGCCGGACCATGCTGCAGAAGATCTGGATCCTGCGCAAGCTGCTGCATCCGATGGACGAGCTCGCGGCGATGGAGTTCATGCTCGACAAGATGAAGAACACGAAGTCGAACGACGAGTTCTTCGGTTCGATGAAGCGCGGTTGACGCACGCGGGCGGCTCGGCCCGCCCGCTTTTCGACGCCCGTCGCACTACCTCATCTTTGTTAAGCGGCACGGCTGATCTTGCAAAGAAATCTCAAGACGCGGCGCAGAAAGCCATCTGAAAGACTGCGGCAGTAGGCTCTTTTCCGCGGTCCGCACGAGGACTCCCCAGCCTCACTCCCCAAGAGGGACCGCGATTCCCCGGCCCGCCTTTCCCCAGGCGGGCCGTTTCATTTTTGTGCGATCCGTCCGGGATCGCTAGGACCTGCCGAGTTCGTTCGAACTTCAGCGAAGTGGCGTCGGCTAGTCCAGATGCGGCCATCCATGGCCGCGGATTTCACATGAAGCACAAAGCGCGACTTCGAGTCACGCTTGCTCTTTCCCCTCTCCCCGCTTGCGGGAGAGGGCTAGGGTGAGGGCAAGCTTGCGACAACGCTCCGTCAGCTAGGCGGCATCACGCGCCGCGTCGGCCGATGCCAGCGCGCCAGCGCCTCGCGCGTCCGCTTGCGGCCGAGCTCGATGAGCTCGTCGGCGCGATGGAATTCGTAGAACGCGCAGGCATTGCGCGGGATCGTGATCAGCAGATCCGGCGGCTGCGCGGCGAGCTTGAAGCGCGTGATCGTCTCCTGCACGATGTCGAGCGAGCGCGCGAACAGTTCGAGCAGTGCCCGGATCGTCGCCGGCACCGCGTTGCGCTCGCGCTTTTCGACCAGGCCGATTCGATGAACTCGGCGATGCGCCGGCGGTAAGTCGCGCGCTGCGCGTCGCTCGGCGCCGGCATTCGCCTCGCCCGCCTTCCGGCGGCATCTGCCTCGGCGCATCGCACTGCCGCTCGACAGCGCGCCGGCGATCGCCGAACGTCTGTCGGCAGCTGCCGTCGCGAGGCCCGTGCGATTCGTCGAACTGCTCGGCCGGCGCGTTGATGTCGACGGCGATCGTGCAGTCGGTCAGGTCGCGCAAGGTCGGCGTGACCGGCACCGGATTGAGCAGGCCGCCGTCGACCAGCGTGCGGCCCTCGTAGTGATGCGGGCGGAAGATCGTCGGAATCGCGATCGACGCGCGGATCGCGTCGAACAACGGCCCGCGCGAAAACCAGACTTCGCGCTGCGACATCAGGTCGACCGCGACGGCCGTGTACGGAATCGGCAGGTCCTCGATGTTGACCTCGCCGATCAGCTCGCGCAGCTCGTCGATGATGCGGTCGCCCTTGATGAAGCCGCCGCCGCTGATGGTCCAGTCGAGCAGGCGCAGCACGTCGAGGCGCTGCAGCGGCCGCACCCAGTCGCGAAACGCGTCGAGCTTGCCGGCCGCATAGATGCCGCCGACCAGCGCGCCCATCGACGAGCCGGCGACGCTGCGGATGTCGAAGCCCTGCGCGACGCAGTTCCTCGATCACGCCGATGTGCGCGTAGCCGCGCGCGCCGCCCGAGCCGAGCACGAGCGAAACCGTCCGCGGCGCAGCGATCGGCGTCGCCGGCAGGCGTCGGCTCTCGGCATCGCGGCTCCTGGTGTACGCGCCGAGCGCGAGCTGCAGCATGATCTTCATCTCCTCGCGCAGCGAGACCGGCGCGACGACTTCGGCGTCGGGCGCCGTACTTGCAGCACGTCCATCAGCAGTTCGCGCGAGTTGCTGTACGGCACGCGCAACTCGTAGCGGCCGTCCGGCAGCCACTGGCCCTGCTGCTGCGAATGCCAGTGCTCGTCGGCGACCCAGCGCGCGGCATGCGGCGAGAAGCGGATCGTCGCCCAGGCTTTCGGCGCGCCGGAGAAAATGCCGTAGCTCGACGCGAGATGCTGCGTCGAGTTCGGTCTCGTCGCGATCCTGCGCGACCGCGTCGAGCACCTCGGCACGCGCGATGCGATCGAGCGCGAAGCTGCGCAGCGCATCGCGCTCGTGATCCCAGGCGTCGAGATACCAGTTGTCGCGGTAGTGCGTGAGCCGCTGCGGCGACACCATGCGCTGGTCCGCTGCGTCGGTCGAGCGCGCGCGATAGTCGAACTTCAGGCGCTTGCGTTCGAGCACGCGCGCTGGCGACGATGCGGAAGCGCGGCCTGGTCGACCTTGCGCGTGCCGCTGCGCGATCACGCGGATGCGCTCGATCGGCAAGCGCTTGCCGCCGGCCTGGTCCGACAGCAGCCGCTCGATGCGCGAGCGGAACGGCGCCAGCGCGCCGGCGAGCACGCCGGGCCCGGTGCGCCCGAGCAGTTCGTTCAGCGCGAGCAGCGCCTGCAGTTCCTCGCTGCTCAGCCACAGCCCCGGCAGCTCGAAGCGCTCGGCCTCGTCGGCCGCGTAGTGGAACGCGCGCCTTCGCCGTCGCTGTCGATCGGCGCACCGAGTGCATCGCGCAGGAACGCGATGTCGCGGTAGAGCGGTCGCGCGCGAGCAGCCGAGCTCGTCCATCAGGCGCGCGAGCGACACCGGATAGCGCGCGGCCTTCAGCAGCGGTGCAGGGTCAGGATGCGTTCGTAGCGGTCCATGCGCGCTATTGTGCCGAATGCGGTCAGCGGCGGTACGCGTCGGCCGGCATCGGCTGCTCGTCCTCGATCGCGCGCGTCCGGGCCAGCTCGCGCTCGAGCGCTTCCAGTCGCTTGCATCGCCGCGGCGCCGCCCTTGTCCTTGCCGAGCTTGCCGGCCATCTTGACGTGCCCAGGCCGGCGGCTCGGCGGCAGCTGTCGCGGCTTCGTGCGCCGCGCGTCGCGTCGAGAGCAGGTCCGACAGCGTCTTCAGCCCGATCAGCACGTACAGCACGCGCCAACGGCGACTCGGTCAGGCCATCGCGCCCATGCCGAAGATGATCGCCAGATGCATGATCGACGACGCGGCCCATGCGCTGCCTGCGCGTAGCGCCTTGATCCAGGCGAAGCTGCGCGCGATGCGCATCAGATCGCATCGACGAGAAAGTCGACGCCGCACGAACGCGCCGCGATCGCAGCGCGCCCTGGCGGAACTGGTCGCCACGAGAACTGCCAGATCGGCTGATCCGGGTTGTTCTGGCGCAACGAGGCAGCACGATGCCGACGACGAAGATGGCGTGCGCCAGCGTGAAGACGAACGCGATCAGCCGCGTATTCGCCGAGCAGGCCGCTGTCTCGGCCGGCTTGTTGTTGACCTTGGTGCCGAGCCGTGCCGTGCGCGCCAGTGTCCGCGCTTGCGCGTCAGCGTGCGATGCAGCGCGATGCGCGACGCACGTGAACACCGCGATCAGCAGGTTTTCGAACCAGTACAGCACGACCACGTGATCGCGGACCAGCCGAACATCGATGACGCCGACCAGCGGCACGGCGTTGATCAGCAACGCGAGCACGACGGCGCCGAGCTTCGACGGCTGCGCGGCGCGCCGCGTCCGGCGCATTCGGTGCGGCAGTGTCCAAGACGGCCCTCCTCCGGTCGCGGACGCGCGCATGGTAGCGCAAGCGCGGCGCGGCGCGCGATGCATCCGCTACCATGGCGCGAATCCCAACGCGTCGAACCCATGCCGCACGCCAACCTCGAACTCAACGAGCCGATCGGCGACGAGGTCAAGACGACCACGTGCTACATGTGCGCCTGCCGCTGCGGCATCAACGTGCATCTGAAGGACGGCCGCGTCCGCTACATCGAGGGCAACCCGGCGCATCCGGTCAACCGCGGCGTGCTCTGCGCGAAGGGCTCGGCCGGGATCATGCAGCACTACTCGCCGGCGCGGCTGACGCAAGCCGCTGCTGCGCGTCGGCGAGCGCGGCACGGGCGAGTTCCGCGAGATCGAATGGGACGAAGCGCTCGCGCTCGCGACCAACTGGCTGGGCGACATCCGCAAGACGGAATCCCGGACGAGCTCGCGTTCTTCACCGGCCGCGACCAGTCGCAGGCGCTGACCGGCTGGTGGGCGCAGCAGTTCGGCACGATCAACTACGCCGCGCACGGCGGCTTCTGCTCGGTCAACATGGCCGCGGCCGGCATGTACACGCTCGGCGGCAGCTTCTGGGAATTCGGCGAGCCGGACTGGGAGCATGACGAAATACCTGATGCTGTGGGGCGTCGCCGAGGACCACGATTCCAATCCGATCAAGCTCGGCCTCGGCAAGCTCAAGGAACGCGGCGCCAAGATCGTCGTCGTCAATCCGGTGCGCACCGGCTACGGCGCGATCGCCGACGAATGGATCGGCATCCGTCCCGGCACCGACGGCCTGTTCGCCGTCGCGCTGATCCACGAGCTGCTGCGCACCGATCGGATCGACCTCGACTATCTGGTGCGCTACACGAATGCGCACTATCTCGTGATCCGCGCGCCCGGGCGCGGCCGACGACGGCCTGTTCGCGCGCGACGCCGAAGGCCGCGCGCTGTGCTGCGGCGCGTCGATCGCAGCGAAACCGCGATCGTCGATGCGTCGGCCGCCGATCGCCGAACCGCTGATCGTCGGCGAATTCACGCTGCGCCGACGGCCGCAAGGCGGTGCCCGCGTTCCAGCTGCTTCGCCGAACGCTATCTCGCCGACGAATACGCGCCCGAGCGCGTCGCCGAACGCTGCGGCGTACCGGCCGACACGATCCGCCGCATCGCGCGCGAGCTCGCCGAAACCGCGTTCGACCAGGCGATCACGCTGCCGATCGCTGGACCGACACGCACGGCCGCGAGCACACCGAAATGCGCGGCCGCCCGGTCTCGATGCACGCGATGCGCGGCATCAGCGCGCACGCAACGGCTTCCACACCTGCCGCACGCTGCACCTGCTGCAGATGCTGCTCGGCGCGATCGACACGCCCGGCAGCTTCCGCTACCAGCCGCCGTATCCGAAACCGATGCCGCCGGCGAACCGTCCCGGCAAGACGCGCAAGGCCGAACGGCGCGCTCGACGCGGGCCCGCTCGGCTACGTGCACGCGCCCGACGATCTGCTCGTCGACGCGAACGGCGAGCCGCGCCGCATCGACAAGGCGTTCTCGTGGGAGCACCCGCTCGCCGCGCACGGCATGCTGCAGAGCGTGATCCGCAACGCGTGGGCCGGCGATCCCGTACCGCATCGACACGCTGTTCCTGTTCATGGCGAACATGGGCTGGAACTCGGCGATGAACACGACCGCAGACGCGGCAGATGCTCATCGACCGCGATGCGAAGACCGGCGAGTACAGGATCCCGCACATCATCTATGTCGACGCGTACTCGTCGGAGACGGTCGCCTTCGCCGACCTCGTGCTGCCGGACACGACGTATCTCGAGCGCCACGACTGCATCAGCGCTGCTCGACCGCCCGATCTCCGATGCCGACGGCGCGGCGGACGCGATCCGCCAGCCGGTCGTGCGAAACCCGATCGCGACGTGCGGCCGTTTCCAGGACGTGCTGCTCGATCTCGGCGCGCGGCTCGGCCTGCCCGGCCTGGTCGACGACGACGGCGCCGCGAAATATCCGCGCGGCTACGCGCAGTACATCGTCGAGCACGAACGCGCGCCCGGCGTCGGCCTGCTCGCCGGCTGGCGCGGCGCGCGACGGACGAGCGAGGGCATCGGCGCGCCGAATCCGGATCAGCTCGCGCGCTACATCGAGCACGGCTGCTACTGGCACGCGAAGTGCCCGCCGCGGGCCGCTACTACAAGATGGCGAACCGCGACTATCTCGAGTGGGCGAAGTCGCTCGGCTTCGTCGGCTCGACCGCGCCGGTCGAGCTGCAGTTCTACTCGGAGACGCTGCAGCGCTTCCGTCTCGCGGCGCAAGGCCACGGCGCCGTGCAGCCGCCGCGAGCGCGATCGCGAGCGCGTCGCGCGCTACTTCGATCCGCTGCCGTTCTGGTACGCAGTCGCTCAGGCGGACGACGCCGACGACCGAGACACAATATCCGCTCAGCGCGATCACGCAGCGCCCGATGTTCATGTATCACGCGTGGGGCTCGCAGAATCGCTGGCTGCGCCAGATCGCGACGCGCAACGTGCTCTACCTGCATCCGGACACTGCGCGCGACGACGGACATCGCCGACGGCGACTGGATCTGGATCGCCTCGCCGCACGGACGCATCCGCGTGCAGGCGCGCACGCACGCGGCGACCGCGCCCGGCACCGTGTGGACCTGGAACGCGATCGGCAAGCGCAAGGGCGCGTGGAAGCTCGCGCCCGACGCGCCGGAGTTCCACGAGGGATTCCTTTTCAATCACCTGATCGACGAGCGCTGCCCGCGCGACGCGACGGCATCGACTACGCGAACGCCGATCCGGTCACCGGCCAGGCCGCGTGGTTCGACCTGCGCGTGCGCATCGAGCGCGACGACGAGTCGCAGGAACCCGGCCACCGCATCGAGGTCGGCGCCGCATGAGCACCGACGCGTGGATCGTGCTCGGCATCGTGATCGGCGCGATCGTGCTGTTCGCGAGCGAGAAGGTGCGCATCGACGTCGTCGCGCTGATCGTGCTTGCGCTGCTCGCTGGATTTCGACTCGTCACGCCGGACGAAGCGCTCGCCGGTTTCAGCAACGAAGCGACCGTGACGGTCGCGGCCATGTTCGCGCTCAGCCTCGGCATCGAGCGCTCCGGCGCGCTCGAGCCGCTGTGCGGCCGTGCTCGGCGCGCATCAGGAAGCCGTGGCTGCTGACGCTTGCGCTGATGCTCGCGATCGCGCCGATGGGTGCGTTCGTCAAGAACATCGCGCTCGTCGCGACGTTCCTGCCGTTGGCGCTGCGCGTCTGCGCGCGCTCGCGCACGTCGCCCGCGCGCGTGCTGATGCCGATGGCGTTCGCGGCGCAGATGGGCGGCGTCTGCACGCTGATCGGCACGTCGTCGAACCTGCTCGCCGACAGCCTCGCGCAGAAGCACGGCCTGCCGGCGTTCGGCGTGTTCGAGTTCACGAAGATGGGCGCGCTGCTCGCCGTCGCCGGCATCGCCTACCTGATGCTGATCGGCCGCTGGCTGCTGCCGCAAGCGAAATCGAAACGACGCTGCCGGCCGAACCCGAGATCGGCAAGTACGTCACCGAGCTGCAAGTGACGGCCGATTCGCCGCTGGTCGGCCAGACGATCGCCGACTGCAAGCTCGGCGAGACGTACGGCGTCTATCCGCTCGAGCTGCTTGCGCGGCGACAAGCACCTCTGGTCGCCGCGCTCGCAGCGCATCGAAGCCGGCGACGTGCTGCTGGTGCGCGGCGCGTGGGAAAAGATCGAGGATATGCGCAAGCGCGCGAACCTCGAGATCGATCCCGAAAACCGCTACGGTCCCGACCACGGCAAGGCGCGCGTGCTCGTCGAGGTCGATGCTCAAACCCGAGAGCACGCTCGTCGGCCGCACGATCGCCGAGATCCGCCCCGCGAAGCGATACGACACGATCGCGCTCGCGATCCATCGCCGCGGCCGCGTGCTGCGCGAGAAGCTCAGCGACGTGCGCCTCGCCGGCGGCGACGTGCTGATGCTGCTGGTCGGCAACGAAGGCGCCGACGCGCTCCGCGCGGACGAGCGCATCGTCGTGCTCAGCGAGCGCGAGGACACGCGACGCCTGTCGCGCCGCGCATTCGCTGCGGTGGCGATCATGGCCGCGGTCGTGATCGTCTCCGGCATGAAATGGCTGCCGATTCCGGTCGCGGCGATCTCGGGCGCCGTCGCGATGGCAATCTTCGGCTGCTACGGCCGCCAGGATCTCTACGAAGGCATCGACTGGAAGATCATCGTGCTGCTCGGCGCGATCCTGCCGCTCGGCACCGCGCATCGAAAACTCCGGCCTGTCGCAGCACGTCGTCGATGCCGGCATGCAACTCGTCGGCGATCACGGGCCGCTCGCGGCGCTCCTGATGACGTATCTGATGACGGCGCTGCTGACGGAGCTCATGGGCCACAACCCGTCGGTCGTGCTGATGGTCGGCATCGCGGTTGCAGTCGCGCACGCGGTGCACGCCGATCCGCGGCCGTTCATCGTCGCGGTCGCGTTCGCGGCGGCGACGTCGTTCGCGACGCCGGTCGGTTATCCGACGAACACGATGGTCTACTACGCCGGCGGCTATCGATTCACCGATTTCATGAAGATCGGCATTCCGCTGATCGCGCTGTTCTGCGCGCTGTCGATGCTGCTGATTCCGCGTTTCTGGCCGTTCGCGTGACGCCCGCCCGCACCGCCGCCATACTTTCGACATGACCACGCTGCCACCGCCCGCCGCGAAGAAACTCGGCCTCGTCATCGACCTCGACACCTGCGTCGGCTGCCACGCCTGCGCGGTCGCGTGCAAGGAATGGAACGACGGCGGCGATTTCGGGCCGCTGCCCGACGACGATCCGTACGGCGCGCATCCGTCCGGCGTCTGGTTCAACCGCGTGCACAGCTATGCGGTCGAGCAGGCGACGCCGAACGGCACGCGCGAGTTGACCGTGCACTTTCCGCGCTCGTGCCTGCATTGCGAGACGCCGGCGTGCGTCACCGTCTGCCCGACCGGCGCGAGCTACAAGCGCGCCGAGGACGGCATCGTGCTCGTCGACGAGGACAAGTGCATCGGCTGCCAGCTATGTGCGTGGGCGTGTCCGTATGGCGCGCGCGAGATCAGCGCCGAGCGCGGCACGATGCAGAAGTGCACGCTCTGCGTCGATCGCATCTACAACGAGACGCTCGATCCGGCCGACCGCCAGCCGGCGTGCGTCGCGGCGTGCCCGACGCGCGCGCGGCATTTCGGCGATCTCGGCGATGCCGGATTCGGCCGATCTCGAAACTCGTCGCCGAGCGCGACGGGTATGCACTGATGCCGGAGTTCGGCTACAAGCCGGTCAACAAGTACCTGCCGCCGCGGCCGCGGCGCGACGGATGCGATGCGGCTCCGACGCCGGGCACGCCGCGCGAAGAGACGCTCGATCGCGACAAGTTGCCGGGCGTGCTTGCGCTGGCTCGATCGCGCGTTGTCGCGCTGACTCACGACGATGCGGCCGACGTTCTCGATCATCCTGTTCACGGTGCTGTCCGGTGCGGGATATGGAATCCTGTTCCTCACGGGTCTTTCGCTTACGCAAGCATCGGCTTTGATTGCAATCACATCTCCGCCGGGTGCCCTCATCGAGGTGATGAGCCCGCGTATGGCATGCGCGATCGCGCTGACATGCGGCGGACTGCTGGCAGCCGCAGGGCTCTTGTGCTCGGTCGGGCATCTCGGCAAGCCGCTGCGCGCGTGGCGCGCGTTCTCGCAATGGCGGAGCTCGTGGCTTTCGCGCGAAGGCGTTCTTTCGGTGCTGACGTTCATGCCGGTCGTCGCACTGCTGGCGATGATGCTGTCCGGCACCGACGTGCGCGCACCGGCCGTCGCGATTCTCGGTCTCGTGCTCGCGTGTCTCAGCGCCGCGACGGTTTTCTGCACGGCGCGCATCTATTCAAGCCTGAAACCCATTCGTGCCTGGCACAACGACTACGTCGTGCCGTCATACCTGCTGCTGGCGCTTTACACGGGCGCGCTCTGGATGCCGCCGCTCTTCTTTCTCGATCGCATCGCTTCGAGTTTTGCGATCGCGGCGATGGTTATCCCCGCCATCAACGCGCTGCTGGTTGCGCCGGTGTGCGCGATACTCAAGTTCTTCTATTGGCGATCGCTCGACGGTAAATACGCCGGTCCGACCGCGGGCGAAGCGACCGGCCTCGCGCACCTCGGCACCGTGCGAAGCTTCGAACAGCCGCACACCGAGGAAAACTATCTGACGCACGAAATGGGTTTCGTGCTGGCACGCAAACACTCGCGCCGATTGCGTGCACTCGCGCTACTGCTGATTCTGCTCGCGCCGTGGCTGGCGATTCTGCTTCCGGGCCGGCTGCAATATTTCGCGACGTGTGTGGGCCTCATCGTCGGCATGCTCGGCGTCTTCGTCGAACGCTGGCTCTTCTTCGCCGAAGCACGCCACGCCGTCATCGCGTACTACGGCCGCTGACGCAGCACGCGTCACCGAAAACGCACGATTCGCCATCGCGCGAACCTTAACGGTTCACCTCAGATTCAATCCGCGACACTAGACTCGCTTCCTGCTGCATCGCAGCAATCATTCGCTGAATCAATGATTTGGCGGGCTTTTTCCAATCACGAGCCCGGGAATACCTCATGCATCGATGTACCGTTCTGGCGGCCGCGATTGCCGCCCTCGTCCCGCTCGCCGCGATCGCCGATGACGGCTGGTCCGGCTCCGGCGAAGCCGGCTTCGCCGCGTCGCGCGGCAACGCCAAATCCGAAAACCTCAACGCGAAGCTGCAGTTCAAGAAGGAAGACGATCGCTGGAAGGATGTGTTCTATCTGACCGCGCTGCGCAGCAAGGGCGAGGTCAAGAGCACCGTCATCGACAACTCGACGACGCCACCGACGACGAACACCATGTCGAGCTACGAGCTCACCGCGAACCGCTACGAAGGCGGCGCGTCGGCCGGCTTCAAGCTCGACGAACGCAGCTACATCGTCGGCGCGCTCCGCTACGAGAACGACGACTTCTCGCCGTTCGACTACCAGGCCGTTGCCTCGATCGGCTACGGCTATACGGCGCTCAAGAACCAGACCGACGAGCTTTCGTTCGAGATCGGGCCCGGCTACCGCCGCTATCGAGCGGTCGACACGCTCACGACGAGCGGCGATCCGCCGGTCACGGTGACGCAGATGCACGACTCGCAAGGCGACGTCGTCGGCCGCGGGCTGATGGCGTACAAGCACGACTTCACCGATACGACGTCGATCGTCGACACGCTGCTCGTCGAAGCTGGCGCCGACAATACGTTCATGCAGAATGACGCGGGTCTGCAGGTCGCGATGAGCAAGAAGCTTGCGCTCAAGGTTGGGTATCAGGTGCGGCATAACTCCGATGTGGCGCCCGGTCTCAAGACGACGGATCAGCTGGTGACGACGAATCTTGTCTATAACTTCGGGCAGTAGCGATTTCGGCGGACGCCGAAATTGGTGTTTCAGGTTCGATGCTGTCGCGATAACCGATTCACGTCCGTGTGTGTTATGTCGGCCATCCATGGCCGCCAGTTACTTTCTTTTGCTTGCCCAAAAGAAAGTAACCAAAGAAAACGGCACCCTCGGATTCGCGCCGCTCGCGGAGCGAGCGGTTCGCTACGGGCGGACGGGTTCGGCCCACAGGCCATCCATGGCCTGTTGTCCGAATCGGCGCGATCCCTCGCGCCGCCCGCGTGCGGGGCACGCGGCTGATCCGTCCGCCCTCCGCCGCTGCTCAGAGGGAACCCGAAGAGCAAAGCGAAAGAAACGACATGTCCATATACCGGTGTCGCATATATCCGGTGCTTCTGCGGCAGGGACTGCCGCGCTCTGCTCTTCCCGGGTTCCCTCTCGGCCGCGGCGAGCAGGTGGAGGAAATAGCCGCGCGCAGCGCGGGCGCGCGCAGGATGCGCGCGCGTCCGATCTCGGCACAGGGATGTGCCGTGAGCGGACCCCGGAGCCTGCTCGCGCAGTCGCGCGGGCATGGATGCCCCTGCGACCGCGGACGCGAGGGTGCCGTTTTCTTTGGTTACTTTCTTTTGGGCAAGCAAAAGAAAGTGACCGGCCGCCAGGGATGGCGGACGAAACACACACGGACGTGAGTCGGTTATCGCGACAACGCCGCAACGACAACACGCAACACCATCCCCCACCAACCCTCCCCTTGAAGGGGAGGGCTAAAAGACTCTAGAACGCGCCGAGAATCTCTCCAGCGCCGCCATCGAGCAGCATCGAAGCGACGCGCTGCCCGAGCTCGATTGCCCCGTCCGCATCGCCGACCGCATCGGCGCGCACAAGCCGCCCGTTCGTCGCATCGCCGACGAGCCCCCAAAGCGCGAGCCCCGCCTCGACCTCAATGCAATAACCCGCCACCGGCACCGTGCAACTACCGTGCAGACGCAAGTTCATCGCGCGCTCGGCGCTGACGCATCGCAGCGTCGCGGCGTCGTTGAGCGGTGCGAGCAGCGTGGCCGTCGTCGCATCGCCCGCGCGGCATTCGACTGCGATCGCACCCTGCGCAACCGCCGGCACCCATGCGGGCGCGGCGAGGCGCGCGCGAATCCGCGCGCCGAAGCCCGAGCCGATCGAGGCCCGCGCACGGCGAGGATGATCGCGTCGTACTCGCCGGCATCGAGCTTCGCGAGCCGCGTGTTGACGTTGCCGCGCAAGTCGAGCAATTCGAGATCGGGGCGCAACGCGCGCAGCTGCGCCTGTCGCCGCAGCGACCACGTGCCGACGCGCGCGCCGTGCGGCAGCGCGTCGAGCCGCGCGTGATCGTTGCTGATGAATGCGTCGGCCGCATCGGCGCGCTCGAGCACGGCGCCGATCGCGAACTCGACATCGAGCTCCATCGGCACGTCCTTGAACGAATGCACGGCGATGTCGGCGCGATCCTCGAGCATCGCGATCTCGAGCTCTTTCAGGAACAGCCCCTTGCCGCCGAGCGCGCGAGCGGACGATCGACGATGTCGTCGCCACGCGTCGTCATCGGCACGAGCTCGACCGCAAGGTCCGCATGCCGTGCGCGCAGACGCGCCGCGACGTGCTCGGCCTGCCAGAGCGCGAGCGCGCTCTTGCGCGTCGCGATGCGCAGCACCTTCAAAGCGAGCGCACCAGCTTGCGCAGCGCCGGCAGATTGCGGCGGCTGACTTCGAGCGGCACGCTCGCGCCCGAGACGCGCGCGAGCACGCGCCCATCGGCCGCGCGATCGAGCCCCGAAAGTTTCGCGAGCGCGACGAGGCAGTTGCGATGGATGCGCACGAAGCGGTCGCCGAACTCCTCTTCGAGCTGCGTCAGCGGCTCCTCGATCAGCACTTGGCCTTTCGCGTGGTGGACGACGACGTACTTGTCCTCGGCGAGCAGGTAATCGATGTCGCCGACCGCCACGAGCACGAGGCTGCCGCGCACGCGTGCGCAAAGATGGCTGCGGCGACGGCCGGGCTCCGAGGACATCTCGACGCGGCGCACGACCGTGCCGCTCAGGCGCTGCGCCTTCGCGAGCGCGGCGCCCAGCCGCTCCGCGCGGATCGGTTTCACGAGATAGTCCACCGCGTTCGCTTCGAACGCTTCGAGCGCGTGATCCTCATACGCGGTGCAGAAGATCACGGCCGGCGGCGATTCGATCGCGTCGAGATGGCGCGCGACTTCGAGCCCGTCCATGACCGGCATGCGGATGTCGAGCAGCACGACGTCAGGCTTGAGGCGCGCCGCGGCTTCGAGCGCTTCGACACCGTTGGTCGCCTCGCCGGCAACCTCGACGCCGGCGATCTCGCCGATCAGCGCCGCGAGTCGCTCGCGCGCGAGGGGTTCGTCGTCAACGACGAGTGCTTTCATGGCGCACGGCTTTCATGGAGTGCTGGCGCTCGCATCGGGAAGGCGCACCGTCACCGCGTATTCGCCGCCGCCGGGTTCGACGGAAAGCTCGCCGCGCTTGCCGAAATGGTACTCGATGCGGGCACGGATGTTCTGCAATGCGTGGCCGTTGCGGCGCGGCACCGCATCGGGCGGTACGGGATTGCGGATCGTGATCTCGATGCGGCCCGGCGGGTGGCGTCCCGCGATGCGCACGGTGCCGCCGTCGGCGCGCGGCTGGATGCCGTGATAGATCGCGTTCTCGACGAGCGGCTGCAGCAGGAGCCTGGGCAGCGGCATGTCGCGCGGGAGCTCGCGCGTGTCGATGTCGAGCGCGAGGCGATCACCGAGCCGGAGCTTCTCGATGCGAAGATAATCGTCGAGAAGATCGAGCTCCTCGCCGAGCGTGCCGGGTTTGTCGTTCGAACCGAGCGCTGCGCGGAAGAGGTCGGACAGATCCTCGACGGTCTGCTCGGCCTCGGCGGGCCGCGTGCGGATCAGGCTCGCGATCGTGTTCATGCTGTTGAAGAGGAAATGCGGCCGGATGCGCGCCTGCAGCGCATCGACCTGCGCTTTCGACGCGGCTTCGACGCGCTCCTGCCAGAGCTCCAGCACATAGAGATAGCGCAGCAGCGCCGCCGCAATCAGCGCAGCGATCGCGGCGTTCCCGGCGACGAAGCGGACCGTCTGGTCTTGCGGCACGCTGAGCCCGAGGCCAAGCGCCTGATCCATCCGGCAAATGACGGCCGCTCCGAGCGCAGTCACGACGACGCAGAGGAACCACGCGAGCACGAAGCCCGAGCGCACCGGCAGACGCTCGAGCGGCTGGCGCATCGAGCAGAGCACGACCGCATTCAGCAGCGCCAGCCATTCGACGTAGACCGACGCGACGCCGAGCCGCGGCAGCCACGCCCGCGCGTGGATGTCCGGCGCGAACACGACGACGAGCGCGACGATCTCGGCGACGACCATCACCGCGAACAGCGTCGGCAGGCTGCAGAACTGCGGCAGCCAGCGGTGCGTCTTCGCTTCGCCCATCGGGTCCCCTCGTGCCCCTGACGGTGCGACAGTATGCGCGTCAGGCCGGCGCCGCTGCGAGGCGCTTGGCGATCCAGGCGCGAAGGTCCGTGATTTCCGGCGGGCAGACCTGGTGCGCCATCGGGTAGCTGTGCCATTCGACGTCGTAGCCGAGCGCGACGAGCGCATCGCGGCTGAGCGTCCCGAGCATCTGCGGCACGACCGGATCGTAGCCGCCGTGGCCCATGAAGATCGGCATCGCCTCGTTCGCGGAATTGCGCTCGTGCGCGGTGAGGCCGTCCATCGGCAGATAGGTCGAAAGCGCGACCACGCCGGCGAGCTTCGCCGCGTGACGGACACCGCCGGCAAGCACGATCGCGCCGCCCTGCGAGAAACCGGCGAGGATCACGCGCTCCGAAGGAATGCCGCGCTCAGCCTCGCGTGCGATCAGCGCTTCGAGCTCGCCGATCGACGCGCGGATGCCGGCGACATCCTGGTGTGCCGCGATCTGCGGCCGAGAGGATGTCGTACCACGCGCGCATCCGCATGCCGCCGTTGATCGTGACGCCGCGCACCGGCGCATGCGGAAACACGAAGCGGAGCGGCGGCCACGCGCGGTCGACGAGCTCGGGCACGATCGGCTCGAAGTCGTTGCCATCGGCGCCGAGGCCGTGCAGCCAGATGACCGCGTGGCGCGGGTTCGGGGCGGTTTCGAGCTCGACGGTCTGGAGGGTCACGGCAGCTCCGGTTTCGCCATAGGCTGCCCGCGATCGCGGCCTTTGCCAAGCCGCTCACGTTTTCCCGTGCGTGCGGCAGCCCGCGTCGCCTTCGCATGCTAGCGTCGCAGCGCTCGAGTGGTGTCCCGGGGAGCGCCATGTCCGTACGCCGGATTTTTTCCAGCGCGATCGCTGCGATCGCGCTCGCATTCTCCGTCGCGCACGCTGCGACGCGCGACGATTTCCTCTACGGCAATGCCGATGACGGCAGCAACCTACCGTTCCGCTATTTCGTGCCGCCGGGCTACGACGGCGGGCAGGCCTATCCGCTGATCCTGTTCCTGCACGGCGCCGGCGAGCGCGGCAACGACAACGAGGCGCAGCTCAACAACAACGCGAACGGCGCGATGCGCCTCCTCGACGACGGCAACCTCGCGCTGCAGCCGGTCTTCATGATCGCGCCGCAGTGCCCAACCGACGGCTGGTGGAGCGGCGCGACGCTGACGAGCGCGATCGGGATCGTCGATGAGATCTCGGCGACGTACAACATCGATCCGGACCGCGTCTACGTGACGGGCCTCTCGATGGGCGGCATGGGCACGTGGAGTGCGGTCGTCGCCGAGCCCGATCGTTTCGCGGCAGCGGTGCCAATGTCCGGCAATGGCGACACGAATCCAGCGGCGACGCTTTACGCGCTTCCGTTCTGGTTCTTCCACGCGGCCGACGACGGCACGGTCGGCGTCGACGGCTCCGACAATCTCGTCGCGGCCTTGCGCAACGCCGGCGGCAGCGTCGTCTATACGCGCTACGACACAGGCGGCCATGCGATCTGGCCGGTCGCGTACACGCATCCGCTGCTGTTCCCGTGGATCGTGTCGCAAGCGCGCGGTGTGCCGAGCACGATCACGGCGCCGATCCTTCGCATCGAAGCGCCGACCGATCAATCGGGCTGGACGACCGAGGACGCGACGATCGATCTCCAAGGCTCGGCAAATCACGACACGTACGGCATCGACGCGGTCGCGTGGAACATCCTCGGCGGCGTCGGCGGCGATGCGACCGGCACGACGAGCTGGACGGCGACCGGCATCCCGCTCGCGTCGGGCCCGAACCTGATCGAGGTCACCGCGACCGCACCCAGCCTCCACGACGCGTACGGCGGCCACACGACATTCAACGACACGCTGCGCGTCAATCGCATGGGTCCGCCGCCGCCGCCCGGCACGATCGTCGCCGCGATCAACACCGGCGGCGCCGCGTACACGGCAACCGACGGCACGCCGTACGCAGCCGACACCGCGTTCGACGGCGGTGCGACGCAGGTCTCGAACGTCGATCTCGGCAACACCGACGACGACGCGCTCTACAACGACTGGCGCTACGGCAACTTCGCGTACCACATCGCCGTGTACCCCGGCGCGTATCACGTGGAGCTCCATTTCGCCGACACGTACAACACCGCCCCGGGACAGCGCATCTTCGATGTCGCGATCGAAGGCGCGACCGTGCTGCAGGACTTCGACATCATCGCGACGGCCGGCGCGAACATGGCGCTCGTCGACACATTCGACGTCGACGTCGCCGACGGCATGCTCGACATCGCACTGACGAACGGCAGCGTCGGCAACGCGCGGCTCGATGCGTTCCGCGTGATCCGCGCGGGTGAAACGGGCGATGCGATCTTTGCGGACGGGTTCGAGCCCTAGCCCGCCCGCCTTTGCGTTCCCTTACATTGCGTCGCGCGACGCTGACTTCTGGCCGATGCCGCGCGGCCCGGAGTCGCTATCCTTCGCGTTTTGCCGCCGGAACTGCCATGTCGCGCACGCCGCTCGCCGCCTTTGTCGCGCTCCTCGTCTTCGCCGCCGCGCCAGCTGGGGCGGTCACACTCGAGCAGGCGATGGCGGATCCCGACTGGATCGGACCGCCGGTGCAGCATCCGTACTGGAGCGTCGACGGCCAGAGCGTCTACTACAGCCTCAAGCAGAAGGGTACGCAGGTGCGCGACCTGCACCGCGTCGGCGCCGCCGGCGGCGGCGACACGGTCGTCGGGCCCGAAGCGATGCCGAATGCGGATGGCGCCGATGCCGTGTTCGATCGCGCGCACGCGCGCGCCGCGTTCGTGCGCAACAACGACATCTTCATCCGCGACGTCGCCAGCGGCCGCCTGACGCAGGTCACGCGCACGCCGCAGCACGAGAGCGATCCGCGTTTCTCGGCCGACGGCCGCGCATTGCACTATCGCAGCGGCAACGACTGGTTCGTCTACGACATCGCAGGCGCCATCGGCGGCCCGGCCGCGATCGTCAAGGCCGAGAAGGATCCCGACGCGAAGAAGCCCGACGATCTCGGCGAGCTGCAGCTCAGGTTCTTCTCGACGCTGCGCGAGATCAAGAGCGACCGCGACGCGCAGAAGCAGCACGACGAAGCGTTCGACAAGGCCGACCCAGGCCGCGCGCCGAAGCCGTTCTTCGTCGGCGACGACGTCAAGATCGAAGGCACCTCGCTCGGCCCCGACGGCAAGTGGCTGCTCGTGTTCACGACGCCGAAGACCTACGAGAAAGGCAAGGCCGGCAAGCTGCAACACTTCGTCACCGAGTCAGGTTACGAGGAGCAGCAGGACGAGCGCACGCGTGTCGGCCGCAACGATCCTGCGCCGCAGTCGATCGTGCTGCTGAGTCTCGCCGACCACGCGCAATACAAGCTCGCCGCGGGCGATCTTCCCGGCATCCACGACGATCCGCTGAAGGCGATCCGCGACGAGAACGCCAAACGCGCGAAAGAAGACAAGAGCGCGAAGCCCGACGCGAAGGACGAGAAGGACAAGGACAAGAAGGACGACAAGCCGAAGGAGCGCGCGATCCGCATCGTCTCGGACGCCGAGGACGGCGGCGGCGGCGGCGTCGAGTGGAGCGCCGACGGCCGCAACGTCGCGATCCAGATCCGCGCGATCGACAACAAGGACCGCTGGATCGCGACCGTCGATTTCGGCGCACACAAGCTCGTCACGCAGCATCGGCTGACCGATCCCGCGTGGATCAACTGGAACTTCAACGAGTTCGGCTGGGAGAAGGACGACAAGACGCTCTGGTACGTCTCCGAGGAAACGGGCTACGCGGAGCTCTACGCGAAGTCACTCGGTGCGAAGGCGACTGCGCTGACGCACGGGACATTCGAAGTCTCGGCACCGGTCGTCTCGCCGGACGGCAAGTGGTTTTACCTGCGCGCGAACGCCGCGGCGCCGTATGCGTACGACGTCTATCGCATCGCGGTCGGCGGCGGCGAGCTGAAGCAGGTCTCGTCTGCCCGGGGCGTGCAGGAGTTCAGGCTTTCGCCGGACGGCACGCAGGTCGCGCTGCTCCGCTCGAGTCCGTACCTGCCGCCACAGGTCGCGGTCGTCGGCGCCGACGGCGGCGCCGCGCGCGATCTCACCGACACGCGCACGGCCGAATACAAGGCGATCGCGTGGCCCGCGCTCAAGATCGTCGAGATTCCTTCGTCGCACACGAAGCAGCCGATCTACGCGAAGCTCTATCTGCCGAAGGATTTCGATACGTCGAAGAAGTATCCGGCCGTGCTGTTCGTGCACGGCGCAGGCTACACGCAGAACGTGCACGAGCAGTGGCCGTACTACTTCCGCGAGCAGATGTTCCACAACATGCTCAACGATCATGGCTATGTCGTGCTCGACATGGATTACCGCGCGAGCGAAGGCTATGGCCGCGACTGGCGCACGGCGATCTACCGGCAGATGGGCCATCCGGAGCTCGAGGATCTCGTCGACGGCGCGCACTGGCTCGAGCAGTACCATTCGGTCGACGCAAACCGCATCGGGGTCTACGGCGGCTCGTACGGCGGCTTCATGACGCTGATCGCGATGTTCCGCGCGCCCGACACGTTCAAGGCCGGCGCGGCGCTGCGGCCCGTCACCGACTGGACGCAGTACAACCACGAATACACCTCGAACATCCTCAACGATCCGGCGGTCGATCCGATCGCGTACGAGCGCTCGTCGCCGATCGAGTTCGCCGACGGGCTCAAGGGCCATCTCCTGATCGCGCACGGCATGATCGACGACAACGTGCTGTTCGAGGATTCGGCGCGGCTCTACCAGAAGCTCGTCGAGCTGCACAAGGACAACTTCGAGATCGCACCGTATCCGATGGAGCAGCACAGCTTCGTGCATGCGGATTCGTGGCTCGACGAGTACAAGCGGATCTACAATCTGTTCGAGACGAATCTGAAATAGCTCCAGCCATGCCTGACGAGGCCCACGCCGTCGATTTCGAACGTCGCGTACGCGCGAGTTTCGCGCGCCAGCGCGTAATGGAAACGATCGGCGCGACGCATGACGCCGTGTCGAAGCCGGGCGCGGTCGAGATCACGCTGCCATATCGCGACGATCTCACGCAGCAGCACGGCTTCATCCACGCCGGCATCGTCGCGACGATCCTCGACAGCGCGTGCGGCTACGCCGCTTTCAGCCGGATGCCGCCCGAGATGGCCGTGCTGACCGTCGAGTACAAGATCAACCTGCTGCGGCCGGCCAAAGGCAACCGGCTCATCGCGCGTGCGCGTGTCGTCAGGTCGGGGAAGACGCTGACGGTTTGTGCGGGCGACGCGTTCGCGGAGACGGACGGCGCCGAGACCGTCATCGCGACGATGCTGGCGACTGTCATGGCCGTCGAGCAGCGCGACGACCTCAGGCAGTAGCGCGGCGTCGTTCGATCCACGGCCGCGCGACGCGCCGCACCGGCGCATCGCTCGTCGCTTCGACGGCCGCGTCGAGGAGACCCCGCTTCTTGAGATGCCGGATCGCAGCCTGCACGGTCGACTTCGCCAAACCTGTTCGCACCGCGATCTCCTGCAGGCTGATCGGAACCGACGCCGAACCCTTGCGCTCGGCCGCGCACGCGAGGCACAGATAAACGACGAAAGCCGCCGGCGTGCGGTCGTGGCCGACAAGATCGGCCATCAGCACGTCGACGATGTACGCATCGATCGCATAGCGCTTCATGGCGATCAATGCTATAGCAACAATCGGTACGGCGCACGCGCCACTGGCGCAATAATCGCGGGCGAGCCGCACGACGCGGCACAGTCGGATAGAGAACGTCATGATCACTCACGTCAAGTTCGTCGGCATTCCCGTGCGCGACCAGCAGCGCGCGCTCGAGTTCTACACCGAGAAACTCGGCTTCGCGGTCGCGACCGATCAGCCGATGGGCCCGGGCCAGCGCTGGATTGAGCTGCGCGTCGCGCATTCGATGACGCGCGTCGTGCTGTTCACGCCCGAAGGCCACGAAGACCGCGTCGGCACGTTCTTCAACGGCTCGCTCGCGTGCGACGACGTCGAGGCGACGTGCCGGCAGCTCGCGCAGCGCGGCGTCGAAATCGTGCAGCCGCCCACCGCAGAGCCGTGGGGCACATTCGCGAAAATCCAGGACAGCGAGGGCAACACGTTCGTGCTGTCGTCGACGTAGGCTCTGTCGCAGAACTGCTGTAACCTCGTTCGCCCGTGCCTCGGCGCCACGTCCGAAGGAGGCTGCAATGGCACACGACGTCCGCACGCTCGCACGTCGCTGGTTCGACGAAGTCTGGACGGCGCAGGGCGAGCCCACGATCGACGCGCTCATGGCCGACGACGTCATCGGCCACATGGAAGGCACCGAGGTTCGTGGCCCGGCTGCATTCAAGACCGCTCGCGCGCAGCTCCTCGGCGCGTTTCCCGATCTCAAAATCCGCGTCGAAGAGATCGTGACCGACGGCGACAACGCGGTCGTGCGCTGGAACGTCACGGCGTCACACGAAGGCGACGATCTCGGCATTCCCGCGTCGCACCAGTCCGTCCGGTTTCGAGGCCTGACGTGGCTCAAGTTCCGCGACGGCAAAATCGTCGAAGGCTGGGACGCCTGGAATCAGGGCGCGCTGATCCAGCAGCTGAGCGCCATTGACGCAGCCGGCGTCGGAGCCGGCTAGCTCGCATGCCCCGCTACGTCGCCTTTCTTCGTGGCGTGAGTCCGATGAACCTCCGGATGGCCGATCTCAAGCTCTCGCTCGAGCAGGCCGGCCTCAGGGACGTGAAGACATTGCTGTCGAGCGGAAATGCCGCGTTCACGACGACCGCGAAATCCGACGCAGCGGTCGCGCGCGTCGTCGAGAAGGCGCTCGAAAAGCATCCGGGCCGCCTGTTCCCGACGATCGTGCGCCGGTCCGATCACCTTCTCGCGCTGTTGCGCGCGGATCCCTACGCCGCATTCCGGCTCTCGCCGACGGCGAAGCGCATCGTGACGTTCCTGCGCGAGCCGCACGCAGCCGCGCTTCGATTGCCGATCGCGTCCGACGGCGCGCGCATCCTCGCGATGGACGACGGCCACGTCTTCAGCGCCTACATGCCGAACCCGCGCGGGCCCGTATTCATGGCGCTGATCGAAAAGACGTTCGGCACCGGCATCACGACGCGCACGTGGGATACCGTCCGGAAATGTGCCGCCGCGTAGCAGCGAGGTCGCCATGATCTCCGTTTCGATCAGCATCGACGTCCCGAACCTCGACGAAGGCATCCGCTTCTATGCGGCCGCATTCGGCTTCGAGAAACGCGCCGCGCCGGTTCCCGGCGTCGTCGTCATGCGCGCCGGCGATCGCGAGGTGTGCCTGCTCGAAAAGCCGGCCGGCACGAAGCCCGCGCCCGGCAGCGACGACACACGCCGCTACGAGCGCCACTGGACGCCGGTGCACATCGACATCCACGTCGACGATTTCGCGGCGACCGTCGAGCGCGCGATCGCAGCCGGTGCCAAGCGCGAGCAGCTGTTCGAGGACGCAACGCACGGCTCCGTCGCGTTCATGAGCGATCCGTTCGGCCACGGCTTCTGCATCATCGAGCGCAGGCCGCGCAGGTAGACGACGCGCGCCTAAACGCAACAACAAGTCTTCGGAGCGATTCGACGCGCAAGGCGAGCACGCCGGCTCGTCGGACTTGATCTGCGCGAAGCCGGCGCGGACTATCCGGCGCTTCGCCCTCGCGTCAGGAATCAACGATGTCGAAACTGTGCGTCCGATGCTTCGCGGTCTCGCTCGACGGCTACGGCGCCGGCACCGACCAGGATTTGAAGAACCCGCTCGGCGTTCGCGGCCCCGAGCTCATGGAATGGTTTTTCGCGACCGACTTCTGGAAGCGCATGCACAAGCCTCGGCGAAGGCGAGCGAGGCGTCGACAACGGCGTGGCCGAGAAGGGCTTCGACAACCTCGGCGCGTGGATCCTCGGCCGCAACATGTTCGGCCCGATCCGCGGCGACTGGCCCGACGACAGCTGGAAAGGCTGGTGGGGCGACGAGCCGCCGTATCACGTGCCGGTGTTCGTGCTGACGCATCACGCGACGCGCGCCGATCGAGATGCAGGGCGGCACGACGTTCCACTTCGTCACCGACGGTATCGAATCGGCGCTGACGCAGGCGAAAGCGGCCGCGGGCGGACGCGACGTGCGGCTTGGCGGCGGTGTCGCGACGATCCGCGAATACCTGAAAGCGCGGCTCATCGACGAGATGCACCTCGCCGTGCGGCCGCTGCTGCTCGGCGCCGGCGAGAACCTGATGCAGGGCATCGACCTTCGCGCGCTCGGCTACCAGTGCACCGATCACATGGCCGGCGAGCGTGCGTTCCACGTCACGATCCGCCGGAGCGCCGACGTCGATGCTGCCGACCGGGGCGGCGAACTGCTGGCGTAACGCGGACTATCGGTACGACCGCACGTCGCCTTCGTCGCGAAGGCTGAACGGCGTGAAGTTCGTCGCGTCGTCGTATGTGTCGATGCCTTCGCGGCGCTTGAGGAACCCGACGACCGCGTACGTCAGCGGCGTGAGCACGATCTCGACTGTCACCTTCATCGTCCAGTTGAACACGATGACCTTCACGAGCGTCTGCCCTTCCCAGATGCCCGCGAACGCGATCGGATAGAACGTGAGGCTGTCGAGCCCTTCGCCGACGAGCGTCGAGCCGATCGTGCGCGTCCAGAGCCAGCGCCCGCGCGTCCAGAGCTTCATCTTGGCCATGACGTACGAGTTCGCGAAATCGCCGACCCAGTAGCCGATCATCGACGCGAGCGCGATGCGCCACGTCGCGCCGAACACGGTCTCGAGTGCCGGCTGCAGTTTCGCGTTGAACGGCTCGATCGCGCTCGGCGGCATCGCGACGATCGCCCACGACATGAAGCTCGCGAAAATGAGCCCGCCGAAGCCGGCCCAGATCGCGCGCCGCGAGCCCGCGTAGCCGTACACCTCGGTCAGCACGTCGTCGAAGATGTAGCTGACCGGGAAGAAGAGATTGCCGGCGCCGAAGCTGAGCGCGCCGATCAGCGGCAGCGAGATCGTGCAGACCTTCGCGGGGCCGATCAGGTTCGAGCAGAGCAGCACCGCGACCATGCCGCCGACGAGGAGGTCGTAGTAGCGGAAGCCACGCGAGGTTTCGAGGGTGCGTTCGGTGACGGCCATCGCAGCGTCCGCTCGGGGATTCGGAATGGTAGCGTTATCGGGTTCGGGCTGACCAATCCCGTGGCGCGTTGTGACGCGTCGGACTTGGCGCCCATGCTGCGGTGGCGCAAGGAGACGATCGATGACCCTCGACTTCGAACTTGAGATGCTCATTGCCGCGATCGTGCTCGGCTTCGTGCATCTGATCGCGGCTTCGCACGCCGCCAGCCTTCAACGCGGCTACCGCTGGACCGCTGGCGCGCGCGACGAGACGTTGCCGCCGCTCGCCGGCGTCGCCGGGCGCCTCGCGCGCGCGGCGGCGAACTTTGCGGAGACGTTTCCGTACTTCGCGGCGCTCGTGCTCGCGGTCGAGATCAGCGGGCATCGCGATGCATATTCGTATTGGGGTGCGGCGCTCTATGTCGGCGCTCGCGTCGCGTACTTGCCGCTGTATGCGTTCGGCGTGTTTCTCGTGCGCTCGCTGGTTTGGAATGTGGCAACTGCCGGTATTCTGCTGTTGGGGATCGCGTTGCTTCGCGGGTAGGCCGCGCGAACTCGCCCTCACCCTGCCCTCTCCCGCACGCGGGAGAGGGGAAAAGCGGCTCTCCCGCAAGCGGGAGAGGAGAAAGTGATCAACCGGGCCTGAGCCAGCGCGCCGCCAACGGCGGAATCAGCAGCAGGCTGACCAGCGTCGACGAGACGAGCCCACCGAGAATCACGACGGCCATCGGCCCTTCGATCTCGTGGCCCGGCTGCTTCAATTGCAGCGCGACCGGCAGCAGCGCAAGCGCGGTCAGGAGCGCCGTCAGCAGAACCGGCGTCAGACGTTCTTCGGCACCGCGAAGCGCCGTTGCGAGACTCCACATCTGCCCTTCCTCGCGCACGAGATGATCGTAGTGCGACACGAGCAGAATCGTATTGCGCGCCGCCATGCCGAAGAGGGCGACGAAGCCGACCATCGCGCCAAGCGTCAGCGTGCCGCCGGTGAGCGCAACCGCGGCGACGCCGCCGATCAGCGTCGACGGCAGCGCGACGAGCACGAGCACGACATGGCGCACGTGCCCGAACGCGAGCCCGAGCAGGAGCACGATCAGCACGAACGCAGCCGCCGAATGCAGCAGCAGTTCATGCGCGGCTTCGGTCTGCGCTTCGGCCGCGCCGCCGTAACGGAGGTACACGCCGGCCGGTAGCGTCACCTTCTGCGCGATGGCCTTGCGCGCAGCTTCAGCGTAGCCAGCCTGATCGTTCGTCTTCGGCGTCGCGACGACGATCTGCCGGCGCAATCCGTCCTCGTGGTCGATCATGCTGCGCGCGGTGATCGTCTCGATGTCGGCGACCTTGCCGAGCGGAACGAGCGCGCCGTTGCGGCCGCGCAGCAGCAGCGCGCCGACCGCCTGCGGATCATTGATCGCGCCGGCGATGCGTATCGCGATCGGCACGGTGCGATCCGCGTTCTGGATCGCGGCAACGCGGCTGCCGTGGAACGCGGCGTTGATCGTATCTAGCGCTTCGCCCGCTTCGAGGCCGTACAACGCGAGCGCTTCGGATTTCAGCGCGACGCGAAGCTCCGGCTGGCGCGGCGGCACGACAAGGCGCACGGTGCCGCTGCCCTGCACTTTCTCGAGCACTTCGGCGATGTTCGCCGCGACCTTGTCGTCGACGTCGAGATCGGCGCCGAACACGCTGACCGAAAACGGCGCGCTCTCGCCCGAGAGCGTCTCGCCGATGCGCTCGGCGAGCACCGAATAGATCTCGACGAGCTGGTTCGGGTAATCGTCGAACACGTCGCGGATCGCAGCGTCGATGTCGCTCGCGGTGTGGCCTTTCTGCGGATCGATCTGCACCTCGAACTCGCTCTTGTTCGGCGTGTCAGGATCCTGGCCGTTCTCGGCGCGGCCGATCTGCTCGGCGACGCTCTTGACGCCCGGAATCTGCACGAGCGCTTTCGAGATGTTCTCGCCGATGCGTGCGGTTTCGGCGATCGCGATGCCGGGACGGAGCGACGCGTGCGCGATCAGATAATTTTCGCGGAAATCGGGCAGCAGGCGCGCGCCGAGCAGCGGCAGCAGCACGATGCCGAGCGCGCCGGTCAGGATCAGGACGCCGAGCAGCATGCGCGGCCTGCGGTCGAAACCTTCGATCGTCCGCAGCTGCCAGCGCTTGCAGCGCGCGAGGAACGCCGCTTCGGGCCGCGGCTTGTGGTTCTGCATGACGATCGCGGCCAGCGCCGGCGTCGCGCTCATCGCGACGAGCAGCGAGAGCCCGACCGCGAGCAGGAACGCGATCGACAGCGGCCGGAAGAACGCGCCCTGCAGGCCCGACATCATCAGGATCGGCAGGAACGCGACCGCGACCGCGGCCGTCGCGTAGAACACCGGCCGGCGCACTTCGAGCGACGCACGCGTGAAGAGATCGCGCACGTCGAAGCGATCGCCGGCGGCGCGCATGCGGCGCAGGATGTTCTCGACGTCGATGACCGCGTCGTCGACGACGACGCCGAGCGCGACGACCAGGCCGCCGAGCGTCATCGTGTTGAGGCTGAGGCCGAACGATTCGAGGATCCAGACCGTCGTCAGCAGCGCGAGCGGAATCGACGAGAACGACACCAGAGCACCGCGCCAGTCGCGGAGCGTCACGAGCAGCAGCGCGACGACGAGCACCGCGCCGATCAGCAGCGAATTGCGCAGTTTCTCGATCGCGCTCTCGATGAAGCTCGCGGGCCGGAGCAGCGCCGGATGGTATTCGACGCCCTGCTGCTTCAATTGCGGCGCGAGCGCGTCGAGCCGGCCTTCGAGCGCGTGCGTGACTTCGAGCGTGTTCGCGCCGAACTGCGTCGACGTCTCGACGAGGATGCCGGGCTTGCCGCCGATCATCGCGTCGCCGAAGCGCGGCTCGGCGCCGTCGGAAATCTTAGCCACGTCGCCGAGGCGGATCGGCGTGCCCTCGCGCGCCGCGACGACGGCCTGCGCGAGCGCTTCCGGCGTCGCACCCGCGGCTTGCGCCTGCACGACGATGCGCTGCGTCGCCGTTTCGATGTAGCCGCCGCCGATCAGCTGCGTCGCGCGACGCGTCGCTTCGGCAACGTCGTCGAGCGAAAGCTTGTACGCGGCAAGCTTGAGCGGATCGACCTCGATGCGCCGCTCGCGCGCTTCGCCGCCGAAGACCTGCGCCTGCGCAACGCCGGGCACCGCGAGAATCTGCGGCTTGACGACCCATTCGATGAGATCGCGAAGCTCGAGCGGCGAAAGCTTCTCGCTCGTGAAGCCGAAATGGACGAGATACTCCATCGACGATGACAGCGGCGAGAGCTGCGGCGGGCTGACGCCCTGCGGCAGCGAGCTGCCCGCTTCGGCGAGACGCTCGGTCACGACCTGGCGCTGCCGATACGGATCGCCGCCGCGATCGAAGATCACGCGAATCGCCGAAAGGCCCTGTGCCGACGTCGAGCGCACGGTCTTGACGTTCTCGGTGCCGGCGAGCAGGCCTTCGAGCGGGCGCGTGACCAGCGCCTCGACCTGCGTCGCGTCGAGGCCCGGCGTCTCCGTTTGCACGAGCACGTGCGGCGGCGCGAAATCGGGGAACACATCGAAGCGCGCGGCAAGCAGCGCCGCGGCGCCGAGCACCGCGATCAGCACGCTGAGCGCGGTGACGATGCGCGGATGCGCGAGCGACGAGCGGACGATCGCCGCGAGCACTAGCTTTCGCCTCGCCCGCTGGCGGGAGAGGCCGGCCGCAGGCCGGGTGAGGGACGCTTTTGCTCGACGCAGCGTCGAACCACGGTCGCCCTCACCCCAGCCCTCTCCCGCAAGCGGGAGAGGGGGTACAACGCGCAGGCGGGGCTGAAGAGATCAGTCATCCTCGTCCTCCGGAATCGCGCCGACGCCTTCGAGCGACCACAACACGCCGCTGCCGTGCACGACGACGAGATCGTCGTCGTCGAGCCCGTCGACGAGCCAGCCATCGCCGCTCTGCATCAGCAGCGTCACTTTCTTGCGCGCGTACTGCGTCTTGTCGTCGCCGGGCTTCGCGTTGAGCTGGTGATAGACGAACGCGCCGCCTTCCTCGTAAATCAGCGCGCCGCGCGGGACGAGATAGCCCGAGCGCGCATTCCAGACGACATAGGCCGGAATGCGCGCGCCGATCGCGAGGCCGGTGGGCGGCTGCTCGATTTCCGCGAGCACGCTCGCGCTCTGCGATTCGCTCGCCTGCATCAGCGCGCCGAGCACGCGTCCGTTCACGGTGACGCCATCGATCTCGAGCGTCGCCGCCTCCGGCACGCTGCCGAGGCTCTGCTGGCCCGGCAAGTCGACGCGCACGAGCGCACTCTTGCCGGCACCGACGTTCTCGATCAGCTTCTGGCGCCGCGCGCCCTGCAGCGACGCAACCGGCGCCCAGCGCAATGCGAAACGCGACGACGACGCCTCGGACTGCGCGTGCGCGTGCGCCTGCTCGGCCTGCGCCGCTTCGAGATTCTTCAGCGACGCGCTCGCACCAGCCTTGTACAAACCCTGCAGCCGAGCGACTTCGGCCGACGCCGCGCGCTCGGCCGCCCGGTTCGCATCGAGCTCGCCGAGATCGCCGATCAGCGCCGACGGATCGAGCACCTGCCCGAACGCCGCGACGCGCTCGGCCGGCTTCGCCTTGATCGCGCGCGCGACCGCGATGCCGACCGCTTCGCGCTGCTCCTTGTTCAACGTCGGGATCGTGCCCTGCGCGTTCTTCTGCGCATCGTCGTCATCATCGGCTTTCTTCGGCGCGTCGTCGTCCCGTTTTGCGGCGGGAGCCTTCGCAGCCGGTGTCGCGCTCTGCGCCTTCTTCGGCGCGTCGTCATCGTCGTCCTGCGCGACCGCAAGCGAACCCGCGAACGCGATGGCGAGCGCGGCCAACGCGACACGCGTTGCGAATCGCGAATCCCGAATCCCGAATCCCAGCTTCGTCATCGCCCTGCTCCAGATTCCGCGACCGTCCACGCTTTCGCGAGCTTCAGCTCCGGCCCCGACAGCGGCGCGTGCAGCGCATCTTCGAGCGCATTGCGCGCGCCCTGGCGCTGCGCCGCCGCCTGCACCGCTTCGAGCGCCGCGCGCAGCACGAGCACCTCGGCGTTCGTGCGATCGATGCTGTCGCCGGCGCCGAGCTTCAGCGCCGCGTCGGCATGTGCGAGCTGCTTGCGCAGCGAATCGCCGCGACGCTGCGCGGCGTCAAGACTTTCGGACGCGACCGCGTCGGCACGCAGCGCCGCGTCGACTTCGCCGTAAATCCCGCCCTCGAGCGCCAGCAGCTTCTGTCCTGCGACTTCGCGCGCGGCCTTCGCTTCGGCGATCTCGCCTTCGTTGCGGTTGAACACAGGCAACGCGAAGTCGACTTCGAACGGCCACTTCGCGATGCCGTGATCCCAGTAGTAGCCGGGCTTGAGCTCGAACTGCGGATATTGGCGTGCGATCGCGCGCTCGAGCTTTTTTTCCGACGCGGCATACGCATCGATCGCCGACGCGAGATCGGCACGCGACAACAACGCAGCCTCGCGCGCGGACGAGAAGCGGTCCTCGACGAACGCCGGCGGCGCACCCCAGTCGGGCCAGACGATCGCGACGCCGTCGAGCGCGGCGACCGGCACGCCGAGCGCGGCCGCCACGGCCGCATCGGCCGTGACGACATCGGCGCGCGCGCTTGCGACCTGCTGCTCGATGTCGAGCCGTGCGGCCTGCGACGCGTTGAGATCGGTCGGCGCGTCCTCGCCCGCGTCGACGCGCCGCTGCTGCAGCGCGATCAGCCGGTCCTGCGCATCGGCGAGCCGCGTCGTCGCGTCGAGCCGGTGATGCGCGCTCTCGCGATCGCTGAGCGCGGCGACGAGCGCGCGGCGCACGTCCCACGTTTTCTCCATCAGATCGGCGCGCGCGCCGGCGGCACCGAGCTCTGCCGCTTCGAGATCGATCGTGCGCACGGCACGATGCGGCAGCAGGAAATCGAAGCTGATGCCGTAGAGCCACTGATCGGGCTCGTGCCTGGCGTATTCGGCCTGCAGGCCGAGTGTCGGATTCGGCGTCTCGGCAGCGCTGATCTTCGCGGCGAGCGCGGCCTCGACCTCCGCGCGCGCGACCGCGAGCGAGCCGTTGTCGGCAAGCGCGACCACGAGAAGACCGGCACGATCCCACTCCGCTGGCGGCCACGGCTCGGCCGCTTCGGGCAGCACGCGCGCCACCTGATCGCGAACGGTCGGCGCATCGAGCCGGCGTGCCGCGAACGCCTCGGCCGTTTTCGCGGGCTCGATCGGCGCAGGCGTATACGTCGCGCAGCCGCCGAGCGCGAGCACGGCCAGCGCCACCGCGACTGCGATTGAGGCCGCAATCGCGCGCACATGCCGCGCTGTCCCGCCGGGAGCGACCGCCGCGGTCCGACGTACCGATAGGCGCAACCCACCCTCCTCGAGCCAACCGGCCGTCCGAGCCGATGCGAGATCGATTCGCTCCGTGTCCGCCGATAGTACAGAACTGCGCGCGCGTGCCGGCGAGCAGCCGAATGCGGGATGAACCGTGGCGGGCGCCTTTGCAAGTTATGAACGAGACTCCCATTAGCATCCACGGACCCCTGACTGGTTTCGCGGATGCCGACTCGCTCGAACACGGCCCTCCTTGCCTTTGCCTTGCTCGCGGGCGGATCCCGCGTATTCGCGGCCGCGCCGCCGCCGGCCGCGTTCGGTTTCGACGCCGTCGACGCGCGCGCGAAAGCGCTCGCGGACGCGGCGTTCCAGGATCCCGGCACGAACCTCCCCGGCTCGCTGCAGCATATGGATCACGATCGCTACGCGTCGATTCGCTTCAAACCCGAGTCCTCGCGCTGGCGCGCGGCGAAGCTGCCGTTCGAGCTCGAGCTCTTCCACGAAGGCTGGCTGTTCGACCGGCCGGTCAAGCTCAACGAGATCGCCAAGGGCAAGCCGGCCGAAATCCCGTTCAACGCGCAGCTCTTCGACTACGCGAAGAGTGGCATCGATGCCGCTTCGACCGACGGCCTGGGCTACGCCGGCTTCAACGTGCACTACGCGCTCAACCTGCCGGTCTACAAGGACGATGTGCTCGCGTTCCTCGGCGCGAGCTATTTCCGCGCACTCGGCAAGGGACAGATGTACGGCCTCTCGGCGCGCGGCCTCGCAATCGACACCGCGCTCGCGTCGGGCGAGGAGTTTCCGCGTTTCGTCGAGTTCTGGTTCGAGAAGCCCGATGCGAAATCCGATGCGCTCGTGTTCTACGGCCTGCTCGATTCGCCGCGCGCAACCGGCGCATACCGCTTCGCGTTCACGCCGGGCGTCGATTCGATCGTCGAAGTGACGGCGCGGATCTACCTGCGCGACAGCGTCGGCAAGCTCGGCATCGCGCCGCTGACGAGCATGTTCTTCCACGGCGCGAACCAGCGCGCGGCCGGCGACGACTACCGGCCCGAGGTGCACGATTCGGACGGGCTCTCGATCCAGTCGGGCACCGGCGAATGGATCTGGCGGCCGCTGGTGAATCCGAAACGCCTGCTCGTCACGTCGTTCGCGCAGCAGAGTCCGCGAGGCTTCGGCCTCATGCAACGGCAGCGCATGTTCGAGGCGTATCAGGATCTGTCGACGCGCTATGCCGCGCATCCGAGCGCGTGGGTCGAGCCGCTCGGCGAATGGGGACCCGGCCGCGTCGAGCTCGTGCAGATTCCGGCGCCGGACGAGACCAACGACAACATCGTCGCGTACTGGATCTCGGACGCCGCGCCCGCGCCGAAGCAGCCGATCGACCTGCATTACCGCGTGCACTGGCAGAAGGACGAGCCGACGCGGCCGGCGACCGCGTGGGTCACGCAAACGCTGCGCGGCAAGGGCTACAGTCCGAAGCCCGATTCGAGTCTCGGCTTCGTGATCGACTTCCAGGGCCCGATGCTCGCCGCGCTGACTGAAGACGCGCCGCTCGATGTCGACGTCTCGACCGACGCGAACGGCACGATCGTCAGGCAAGTCCGTGCGCCGCAATCCCGACAGCGGCGGCGCGCGCGTCGAACTCCATTTCACGCGCAACGACGACACGAAGCCGATCGAGCTTCGCGTCGCGCTCCGCAACGGCACGACGGTCTCCGAGACATGGAGCTACGCGCTCCCGCCCGGCTGAATCGCGACGCCGCGCCCGCGGCGGTCTGCGAGGCCTATCTCGGGTCGCTTGCGCTCGGGAGCGACGAGCGCAATGCGATCGTGCGCGCGTGCGCGAGCGGCCACGCCGATGTCGCGAGCGCGATGCGCTGCGTGCATGGCGCGCTCGCGGGCGACGGCGTCGACGCGACGAATCCCGCGCACGCATCGGTGCGCGCGCGGCTCGCATTGGGCGGCGTCGACAACCACGCGGAAACGCTGGTCGAAGACGACCCGCGCCGCGGTCTTCGCCTCATTTCGGCGCCGCCGATCCAGCGTGCGTCGATGGCACCGGAGCCTTGGCGGCTCGGCGCGATCTTTCCGTTCCTGCGTCGCCGCCGCCAGCGCACGCTCGGTCCCGCCGACGATCGCTCCGCACCCGAGCGCCGCCGCTGGCAGCGCGCGGCGACGATCCGCCGCGTCGTGCTGTTCGTGCTGATCGTCGCGCAGGCCATCTACGCGACCGATTTCATGGCGGCCGTGCTGCCGTACCACGGACGCCAGCCGCTCGAAGTCGGCATCCTCGCGCTGTTCGCGATCTTGTTCCTCTGGGTGTCGGCCGGCTTCTGGACCGCGATGGCCGGCTTCGTCGTGCAGTTCCGCGGCAGCGATCGCTATGCGATCTCGGCGCGCGGCGCGCTCGGCACGCGGATCGCGCCCGAATCGCGCACCGCGATCGTGATGCCGATCTGCAACGAGAACGTCGCGCGCGTATTCGCCGGCCTTCGCGCGACGCACGATTCGCTCGCGCGAACGGGCGAGCTCGATCACTTCGATTTCTTCGTGCTGAGCGATTCGAATGAGCCGGATCTGCAGATTGCCGAGCGCGAGGCGTGGCTCGATCTGTGCCGGCGCACGCACGGGTTCGGGCGCATCTTCTACCGGCGCCGGCAACATCGCATCAAGCGCAAGAGCGGCAACGTCGCCGACTTCTGCCGGCGCTGGGGCAAACGCTACGCATACATGGTCGTGCTCGACGCGGACAGCGTCATGAGCGGCCGCTGCCTCGTCGAGCTGATGCGGCTCATGGAAGCGCATCCGGATGCCGGCATCATCCAGACTGCACCGCTCGCGTTCGGCCGCGAGACGTTGTACGCGCGTATCCAGCAGTTCGCGACGCGCGTCTATGGACCGCTGTTCGTCGCGGGACTGCACTTCTGGCAGCTCGGCGAATCGCACTACTGGGGCCACAACGCGATCATCCGCGTCGAGCCTTTCATGAAGCATTGCGCGCTCGGGCGATTGCCGGGCGAAGGCGCGCTGTCGGGCGAGATCCTCTCGCACGATTTCGTCGAAGCGGCGCTGATGCGGCGCGCCGGTTGGGGCGTCTGGATCGCGTACGATCTTTCGGGCAGCTACGAGGAGATGCCGCCGAACCTCCTCGACGAGCTGAAGCGCGACCGGCGCTGGTGTCTCGGCAACCTGATCAACTCGCGGCTTTTCTTCGCGCATGGGTTGCATCCCGCGCATCGCGCGGTGTTCGTGACCGGCGTCATGGCGTATCTCTCGGCGCCGCTCTGGTTCGCGTTCCTCGTGTTGTCGACGATCGTGCTCGCGGTGCACACGCTGACCGAGCCGACCTATTTCGTCTCGCCGAACCAGCTCTTTCCTCTCTGGCCCGAATGGCATCCGTCGCGCGCGATCAGCCTTTTCACGGCGACCGCGACGCTGCTCTTCCTGCCCAAGGTGCTGAGCGTCGTGCTGATCGCGCGCCGCGGCGCGCAGCAATTCGGTGGCGTGCCGCGGCTCGCGGCCTCGACGCTGATCGAGATCGTGTTCTCGATGCTGCTCGCGCCGGTGCGCATGCTGTTCCATACGCAGTTCATCGTCGGCGCGCTGCTGGGCCTCAAGCTCTCCTGGAAATCGCCGCCGCGCGAAGACGCCGAAACAAGCTGGGGCGAGGCGATCCGCCGGCATGGCCTGCACACCGTGCTCGGGCTCGCATGGCTCGCGCTCGTCTACTGGCTGAACCCGTCGTTCCTCTGGTGGCTCCTGCCGGTCGCCGGCGCGCTTTCGGTGTCGATTCCGATTTCGGTGCTATCGAGCCGCGTCTCGCTCGGCCGCAGTCTTCGCGCGAAACGGCTGTTCCTGATTCCCGAGGAATCGTATCCGCCGCGCGTGCTGCGCCGCATGCGCCGCTTCTTCCGCCACGCGCCGCGCGATGCGAGCTTCGTCGATGCGGTCGTCGATCCGCGCCACAACGCGATCGCGTGCGCGGCCGACGTCGCGCGCACGCAGCATTCGGATTCGCTGCGCCACGCGCACGATGCGCTCGTCGCGCGCGCGCTGATCGATGGGCCCGAAGCGCTCACCGATCCGGAGCGGAACGCCCTGCTCGGCAACGCGCTCGCGCTCTCGCGCCTGCACTTCGGCGTGTGGACCGCGCCCGACGCGCACCCCGCGTGGATCCATGCGCGTCGCGATGGGCCGCACGCGCATGTGCCGCCGACCGACATCGCGCGGAGCGCGGCATGAACCGGCGCGATCTGTTGAAGGTATCGGGTTTCGCCCTCGCCGGCGCCTCGCTGCTGCGCGGCGCGCCGGTTGCGGCCGAATCGCCGCGCTTCGACTACGCCGCGCTCAAAGGCGAAGCGCGTGCGCTCGCGGCGAAACCCTATGCGGCGCCCGCCAAACCCGTGCCGCCGTCGGTCGCGCACATGAAGTGGGACGCATTCCAGTCGATCCGCTTCCGCGAGGACCGCGCGCTCTGGGCCGGCGACGGCCTCCGCGTTCCGCGTGCAGTTCTTTCATCTCGGCATGCAGTTCCGCCGACCGGTGCGCATGCACGAAGTCGTCGACGGCGTCGCGCGCGAGATCGCGTACGACCCCGCGCTGTTCGACTCCGCAGAGCCGGCCTCGATCGCCGCGACGCTGCCGCGCGATCTCGGCTTCGCTGGATTCCGCCTCAATTTCGCGCACCGATTTCCAGCGCGACGTCGCGGCATTCCTCGGCGCGAGCTACTTCCGCGCGGTCGGCGGCAGCGATGCAATACGGCCTGTCGGCGCGCGGCCTCGCGATCGACTGCGGCCTGCCGCGACCCGAGGAGTTTCCCGATTTCACCGCGTTCTGGCTCGAGCGTCCGAAGGCCGACGCGACGACGCTGCGTCGTCTACGCGCTGCTCGATTCGCCGAGCATCGCCGGCGCGTACCGCTTCGAGATCACGCCGGGCGAGCCGCTGGTGATGGACGTCGATGCCGCGCTCTATCCGCGCAAGGCGATCGAGCGCCTCGGCATCGCGCCGCTGACGAGCATGTTCCAGACGGCGAGAACGATCGCCGCATCCACGACGACTGGCGTCCGGAGATCCACGACTCCGACGGCCTCGCGATGTGGACCGGCGGCGGCGAGTGGATCTGGCGCCCGCTCGTCAATCCGCCGGCCGTGCGCTTCAGCCGTTCGCCGACGACAACCCGCGCGGCTTCGGGCTGCTGCAGCGCGATCGCAACTTCGATCACTACCAGGACGACGGCGTGTTCTACGACCGCCGGCCGAGCCTGTGGGTCGAGCCGCTGTAGCGGCTTGGGCAAAGGCGCGGTCGATCTGGTCGAGATTCCGATCGCGCACGAGACCTTCGACAACATCGTCGCGTTCTGGAATCCCGGCCGGCGCAAGCTGACGGCCGGCAGGAGCAGCTCGTACGCGTATCGCCTGTACTGGGGCGCGAAGATGCCGGCGACGCCACCGCTCGCGACGACCGCTAGTCGCCACGCGCAGCGGCATCGGCGGCGTGGTCGGCGGCAAGCGCGCGCTATTTCTCCTGGCGCTTCGTCGTCGACTTCGCCGGCGGCGACCTCGCGTCGCTCGGCGCGCGACGCGAAGGTCGAGCCGGTCATCACGCTCTCGCGCGGCACGATCGAGATCGCGTCCGCGCGGCCGCTCGATGCGATCCAGGGCTAGCGCGCGATGTTCGACGTGCGCCCGCCCGATGCGAGCGCAGCAGCCGATCGACATCCGCCTGTTCCTGCGCTCGGCGGGAAGGCGCTGACCGAAACCTGGCTCTACCAGTGGACGCCGCCATCGCGCTGACATTCTTTAGCCCTCCCCTTCAAGGGGGAGGGTTGGGTGGGGATGGTGTTCAGGAGTCGAAGATCGAGAGCACCAGCGCAAATGACGAAGCGCGCTGCTTCGTTCCTCTAGAACCGCCAGCCCGATTTCCGGCCCTTGGGCCTGCCCACACGCGGCGGCGAGTGCGGCTCCGCGATCGCGTTGGGCAGATCCAGCGTCTCGGCCTCGTCGAACAGCGTCGACAGCGACACGTTGAGCATGCGCGAGATCTTGAGGAGATAGGTCAGCGAGAAGTTCTGCGTGCCGCGCTCGATGTTGCTGTAGTACGAGCGGTGGATGTCCGCGGCGTTCGCGAAATCTTCCTGGCTGTATTTCAGGCGCTCACGGTGGCGTCGGATCACGATCCCGACGCGCCGTTGCAGTTCTCGTGGCGTCATGCGCGAAAACGTAGGGTCGCGCCGCGGGCTTAACCACCCATTATCAATACTGGGTTTATTTGAGATATATTTTCGTGAATGGACCCGGGCCTCCCAGATACCCCTACCGCCGAGGACGCGTCGCCGGCTGCGATCCGTCTCGCCGCGATGGCGACGTTCCGCGACGGCGAAACATCGCGCCGCCAGATCGGCACGCAGCTGGGCTCGCTCGAAGCCGATTTCGCGCGCTGCCTCGCGATGAGCGCGTGGGCGACCGCCAAGCCGCTGCGCATGCTCGTGTTCGCGCTGCCGATGCAGACCTCGCTCGACGACTGCCTCGTGGCGCGCCTTCGCGATGCGGGCCATGCGCTGCGCTCGCTCGGCGACGACGCGCTCGCGCCGTGCCTCGACTCGCGCTGGGAGTTCGTGCGCGGCCGGGAGACTGAGCCCGCGCGTTATCGGCCGGCGCCGTCGTACAACGATCGCCTGCGCGTCGCGCTCCTGATCGCTGCGTGGGAGCGCGCGTCGCGCCGGAGCGGCAGCATCGACACGATCGAAGCGCTGTCGCGCCAGCTTTCGACTGCGAGTGCCACGCTCGTCGCGCGCCTTGGCGTGCCGACCGCGCTGCTGCGTCGCGCCGCGGCCGAACGGCAGCTCGACGTCGCGGCCGAGGAACGACTGCGGCGGCAGATCCGCCGCGGCATGCTCGGATTCGCCGATGATGATATCCGGCGTCTTGCGCTCAACGCCGCGCTCGATGGCGGCGCCGATCTCGCCGAAACCGTGCAGCGTCACGGCACGCCATCGATGCGGCTCTTTCTGCGCGCACATCGCGATCGCCATGCGCCCGGCAGCGCGTGTGCCGATATCGAGCCGCGACTCATGCGGCTCCGGCACGCGCTCTGGGTACCCGTCTCCGCGTACGATTACGAGTAGTGCCCATGACGTCGGGCGCGCTTCAGCGCACGTTGAGGCGCCGGCGCTAAGTTGCGAACGGTGCGTGCAGGCGCACGCAACGAGCTGGAGAGCGCCATGATCCGCAAGTTGAAATCGGGCGAATACCGCCTCTATTCGCGCAAGACCGACGCGAAGACCGGCAAGCGCAAGAACCTCGGCACGTTCGGAACGCGCGCCGCGGCCGAAAAGCACGAGCGCGAAGTGCAGTACTTCAAGCGGCACTGACCGCGCACGATGGCAAAGAACGTTCCCGCCCGCCGCGTCGAAGCGCCCGAGACGCTTGCCGATCGTCTGACGCGCGCGGTGCTCGACCTTGCGAGCGAGGTGCCGGACACGAGCGAGCACAAGAGCCGCGGTCCCGACCATCGCGCGCGCGCGATCGCATCGTCGGCCGCTAACCGCGCCGCGCTCGCGGCCGGCACGCTCGCGTTGCCGCCGGGTCCGATCGGCTGGCTCACGATCGTGCCGGAGCTCGTTGCGATCTGGCGCATCCAGCGGCAGATGGTCGCCGATATCGCCGGCGCGTATGGCGTCAGCGCGGAGTTGACGCAATCGCGCATGCTGTATTGCCTGTTTCGTCACGCGGCGGCACAGGCGGTGCGCGATGTCGCGGTGCAGGTCGGCGCGCGGCTGCTGATCCAGGACGTGCCGCTGCGCGCGATCGAGAAGATCGCGGCGAAGATTGGTGTCAGCGTGTCGAAGCGGCTCGTCGGACGCGGGATTGCGCGGTGGTTGCCGCTGATCGGGGCGCTTGGCGTCGGGGCGTATGCGTATTACGACACGGGGCAAGTGGCGCGTACGGCGATCGATTTGTTCGGTGCGCAGGCTGCTTCGAAAACACGCGAAGTGGCGAAGCGCGGTTGATGTTGTCCCTCTCCCGCACGCGGGAGAGGGGAAAGATGCGTCAGGCTTTGGGCGGTGATTTCTTCGGCGCTTCGGTCGACAACGCCTTTTGTCCCGCCGCCTTCAGCTTCACGTTCATCGCCGCAAGCTGCGTCGCCTTGAACGCCTTCCATTCGCCAAGCTCGCGATCGAGCAGCGCCTTCGTCGTCGCATAACCGCTCTCGGCATCCGGCGTCGGCGCCGCATCGGCACCATCGGCGGCGCCCGCGACCTTGCCGAGCGTCTCGCCGACGAACCGCAGGCTCGTCGTGCTCGACGGCGGCAGGATCCACGCGTTGTGCGGATTGGCAGCCTCGACGATGCCTGCGCGCGCGACGAGCTCGGCGTCGAACGTGTCCAGCGCGTTCTTGAGATCCGCATTCGAACCGCTCGCCGCATGCGCCGCGGCGATGTTCTTATGCAGGTTCTTCGCCTCGGTCTGCGCCGCGGCGAGCTCGAGCTGCGCGGCTTCGACGTTGCGCGCGAGCGCGAACTGCTTTGCGTACGCGTCGTCGTCGAGCTTGACGCGCGGATCGGGCACGATCGTCAGCGCCTGCTTGAACGTCCTGCCGTCGACGGCGAGCTCGACGACATAGCGGCCTGGCATCACGAAGAGGCCGTCGGCGTCGGTGTCGCTCTCGGCAAGCGCGGCCGGCTTTGCGTAACGGAGCGGCCAGACGAAGCGGTGCATGCCGCGGGTCGTCGCAAGCCGCGCCGGTTGCGGAATCCATTCCGGCGCATAGCCTGATTTCGCGGGATCGGTGTCCGGCGCGGGATCCTTGCTCGTGTATTTCCGCACGAGCTTGCCGTTCGCGTCGCGGATCAAAAGCTCGACCGATTTCACGTGCGTGCCGAGCACATAGTCGATTGCGGCGCCCGGCGGCGGATTGCTCGCGATCGGCTCGTCCTTCGGCGACGGCGTGCCGGTGAACGCCGCGATGCGCGTGCGGATCGCGTCGGCCGGCTTGTAGAGACGCGTCTCGAGATGCGTCGCGCGCGCGTCGAGCTGACGCAGCAGCGATGCGTTGTCCATGATCCAGAAGCCGCGGCCGTGCGTGGCGATGACGAGATCGTCACCGTGCACGTCGATGTCGCGCACCGACGTGCGCGGCAGGTTCGCCTGCAGCGAATCCCAGTGGTCGCCGTCGTCGAACGAGACGTACATGCCGAGCTCGGTCGCGGCGTAGAGCAATCCCTTCTTCTCGGGATCCTCGCGCACCGCGTTGACGAAGTCGCCGTCGCGGATGCCGGTCGACGACGAGCTGCCAGCGTCTTGCCGCCATCGTGCGTGCGATAGATGTAGGGCTTGCGATCGTCGAGCCGGTGCCGGTCGATGGCGGCGTACGCAGTGCCCTTGTCGAAGTGCGACGCGTCGATGGTGCCGACCTTCGACCACGCGGTGAGCTCGGCGGGCGTCACGTTGTCCCAGTGCGCGCCGTCGTCGTTCGACGTCCAGATGAGGCCGTCGTCGGTGCCGGCCCAGAGCGAGATCCGCTTCGAGCGGCGACGGCGCGATCGCGTAGACGACGCCGCGGCGCGGACCCTGCGCGCTGATGATTCGCCGCGGTGACCGCATCGACGTTCGGCGGCGCGCCGGGATCCTCGCGCGTGAGATCGGGGCTGATCGCGTCCCAGTGCGCGCCGCCGTCGCTGGTGCGGAAGATCTTCTGGTTGCCGAAGTAGAGCCGCTTCGGCCCGCGCTTGCGAGAAGACGAGCGGCAGCGTCCACGTGTGGCGATAGAGATCGGGCGACGGTAGCGTCGGATCGACCGACTGCGTCTGGCCGGTGCGAAGGTCGAGCTTGTCGACGCGGCCGCCGAAGACGGTGTCGGGATCGTCCGGGTCGGGCGCGATCATGTCGCTCTCGCCGCCGACCGTGACCTCGCGGAACTCGCGCATCGTGATGCCGTCGTGATCGCCCGTGCGACTCGGCACTTCGGCAGCGCCCGAATCCTGCTGCGCGCCATAGACGCGATACGGAAAGCGGTTGTCGGTGCTGACGTGGTAGATCTGCGCGGTCGGCTGGTTGAGCCACGAGCTCCATGTCTTGCCGCCGTTCAACGTGACGATCGCGCCCTGATCGACGCCGAGGATCTGCCGGTCGGGATTTTCGGGATCGATCCACATCTCGTGGAAATCATCGCCGGTATGGTCGCCTTTGAGCGCGATGAAATGCTCGCCGCCGTCGTCGGTGCGCAGCACGATCGTGTTCATCACGTAGACGCGATCGGCGTTCTTCGGATCGACCGCGATGCGGTTGAAGTACCAGCCGCGCTGCCAGATGCGATCGTCGCGGCTGATGCGCTTCCAGCTCGCGCCGGCGTCGTCGGATCGATAAAGGCCGCCGATGTCGTCCTCGACCGCGAGGCTGTCGACGATCGCATAGACGCGCTGCGGATTGCTCGGGGCGACCGCGACACCGATGCGGCCGACGCGCTCCGGAAAACCATTCGCGCGCATCGGCGTCCACGTGTCGCCGCCGTCGGTCGATTTGTAAAGCCCGCTACCGGGCCCGCTCGCGGGCGGATAGATGTTCCACGGCGTGCGGCGCGCCTGCCACATCGCGGCGTAGATCGTCTTCGCGTTGCCGGGCTCGAAGGCGAGATCGATCGCGCCGGTTGCCTCGTCGCTGCCGAGCACGCGCTGCCACGTCTCGCCGCCGTCGCGTGTGCGGAACACGCCGCGCTCCTTGTTCGGGCCGTAGGGATGGCCGAGCGCGGCGACGAACACCGCGTTCGGATCGGCGGGATCGATGATGATCTTGCCGATCTGCTGGCTGTCGTCGAGGCCGATGCGCGTCCACGAATGGCCGCCGTCGCGCGAGCGGTACATGCCGGTGCCTTGCGCGATGTCCGAGCGCATGTCGGCTTCGCCGGTGCCGACGTAGACGACGTTCGGCGCCGACGGCGCGACGGCGATCGCGCCGATCGAGCCGACCGACTGCTGATCGAAGATCGGCTGCCACGTGCGGCCCGCGTCGATCGTCTCCCAGACGCCGCCGTTGACCGCACCGAAATAGAAATGCTGCGGTTCGCGCGGCACGCCGGCGACCGCGAGCACGCGCCCGCCGCGGAACGGTCCGATCAGGCGCCACGAGAGATCGCTGTAGCTGGCCTGCTCCACGTCGGCGTGGACGACGTCAACGAGAGCGGCCCCGGCGATCAGCAATGCGAGTGCGGCCGCGATGCGGACGCGGAACTTGTGCAGGGACACGGGGATTTCCACGATGGGCGTAGGCCGCATTTTACGCGTGCGCGCCGCCCGTGCGCAGCGCACGCGCGGGACTGCTGACAGCGCGGCGGCGGCAGTGCGAGCGCCGCGCGCGCCGGAGCGATGCGTCAGGGCGGATCGAAGCCGTTCGCGAAAATGCGGTCGGTGACCGTGACGACGTCGATGTCGGTCGCCGTGTTGTCGGTCGTGTTCGGATCGTCGTAGTCGGGCGGCGGCGTCACGGTCGCCGAGCTTTCGAGCGTGCCGGTGGCGTCCGCTGCGACGAGCGCGGATATCGTGAACGTGACGGTGCCGCTGGGCGCAAGGTCGACGTCCTCGAAGATGCTGCCGGTGCCGCTCGCGGCGCACGAACCGCCAGACGAGGCGACGCAGGTCCACTGGATCGTGGTCAGCTTCGAGGCGAGCACGGTCGCGACGTGCTCGTTGGGAACGGCGTCCGTGCCGTAGTTCGTCAGCGTCATCGTGTAGACGATGCTGGCGCTCGGCGGCACTTCGGTGAGGCCGTCGTCGAGCGTGACGCCGACGTCGGCGTCGGGCAACGTCACCGTAATGAGCACGCTCTGCACGTCGCTGGCACCGCTCGGGTCGGTCACGCGCACGGAGACGCGCGTGCTGCCGGGACCGCCGTACGCGAACGTCGCGGTGTCGCCGCTGGCGTCGCCGAACTCGCCGTTGCCGTCGAGATCCCAGTCGTACGTCAGCGTGTCGCGGTCGGGATCGACGCTGTTCGTCGCATCGAACGTGATCGCGCGCGGCCCGCCGTCGGCGGTCGAGCCCGGCGCGAGCGCGATCGCGGCCGAAGGCGCGACGTTCGCGCAGCCATTGCAATACGAAAGTCGCGAGATGCGGCCAAGGTTGATGTTCGGATAGAAGACGTCGCTGCCGGGACCCGACACGAGCTGCACGCCGGTCGCGTTGACGCCGCCGTAGAACGCCGTCGCGGTGCTGTCGGGCGGCGGATCGGGGATGCCGTCGCCGTTCGTGTCGGCGTAGGGAATGTTGAAGAGGATCGAGCGGCTGTTGTCGGCGGTGAAGAGCGAGTTCTGGTACTGGGCCGGATACGACGTGCCGGTGTAGAAGACAAGGCCCGTGATGTCCGAGCTCGCGGTGTGCACGTACGTGTACCAGGGCGGCGTCCAGGGCGTGCGTCCGCCGCCGTCGTTGTTTTTATAAAGCGACACGCAGACCGGGAGATCGGCGGTCCCGTAGTCCTGCGTGTGTCCGCGTCCTTCGAAGCACGGCCAGCCGAAGTTCGTCAGCGTCGCCGAGCCATCGTTCGGCAGCGCGGGAATGCGGTTCACTTCTTCCCACGTATTCCAGCCGACGTCGCCGACCCAGATCTCGCCGGTGCCGGGGCGCTGCGTGAAGCGGAACGGATTGCGCAAGCCATACGCGATGATGCGTTTCGCGTTCTCGGAAAGCCCGGTCGATGCGAGCGGATTGCCGGGCGCGCCTTCGCCGGTCGCAGGGTTGACGCGCAGGATCGCGCCGTCGAGCCACACCTGCTGATTCGTGTAGTCGCTCTCGACTTCGAGCCCCTGCGAGCGCAGTGCGCCGCCTTCGGGTACGCCGCTGACCCGCGGCGAGCGCTGGTCCGGATACGTCGGATTGCCGATGCCCTGGCCCCAGTCGGCCCAGTTGTAGCTCGCGCCCTCGCCGCCGCCGGCGTAGAGATAGCCGTCCGCGCCGAACAGCAGCGTGCCGATCGAATGGCTCTGGAAAAACTGGTACCAGTCTTCGATCAGCACGGTTTCGTTCGCGGTGTCGGCCACGTCGCCGTTCACGTCGAAGCGCGAGAGATGCGCGCCGATGATGCAGCCGCCGGGCTGGTCGGGCGGCGGCGTCGGGTTGACGGTGGTGCCGCAGTCGCTGCCCCAGCGCGGCGGCGGGTCGTTGAAGAGGCCGCCGTTGAACGAATACAGCATGTAGACGCGCGGCACTTCCGGAAAGCGCGGATCGAGCGCAAAGCCGAGGAGGCCGCGGTCGCCGACCGTGTGCACTTCGGAGGAGATGTCGGCGAACAGCACCGGCGCCGTGTCGAGAAGGTTGTGATAGAGCCAGACCTGGCCGTTCTTCTCGGTGACGAACACGCGGCCGTCGTGCGCGAAGTAGACGCCGGTCGGAAGGTCGCGGCCCGTGATCGGATCGGTGCGGTGGAAGCCGCTCGGAAGGGTCTGGGCCGACGAAATGCCGGCGGCGCAAAGGAGCGCCGCGGCAAGCAACGATGCGCGAAGGTGCACGGCTTTCCTCCCTGACCATGCAGCGCCGAGTGGCGCCTCGGCGCATCTTAACCGCTTGGCGCGAAACGCGTCCGGCGCCTGTGAAAACCATGCCGCCAGCCCGATTTAGCACGGACGTCCCGACCGCTCAGGTAACATGGCGCGGTCATGTATCTCGAATATTACGGCCTACGCGAGCCGCCGTTCTCGATCACGCCCGATCCGCGCTACGTGTTCCTGTCCGAGCGGCATCGCGACGCGCTCGCGCACCTGCTCTACGGCATCGGCAAGGGCGGCAGCGGCGGCTTCGTGCAGCTGACGGGCGAAGTCGGCACCGGCAAGACGACGCTGTGCCGCCTCCTGCTCGAGCAGCTGCCCGAGAACACGCGCGTCGCGCTCGTGCTGAATCCGAAGCTGTCGCCGGTCGAGCTCGTCGAATCGGTCTGCGAGGAATTGAAGCTCGACATCGTCGGCAAGCGCGGCAGCCTGAAGGCATTGACCGATACGCTCAACGCGTACCTGCTCGACGCGTATGCGCAGGGCCTTCGCGTCGTGCTGATCGTCGACGAGGCGCAAAACCTCTCGATCGATTCGCTCGAGCAGATTCGCCTGCTGACGAATCTCGAGACGCCGACGCAGAAGCTCTTGCAGATCATCCTGCTCGGCCAGCCGGAATTGCGCGATGTGCTCGCGCGTGCGGAGCTGCGCCAGCTCGCGCAGCGCATCACCGCGCGCTATCACCTGACGCCGCTCGACGCCGGCGAAACCGAGGCGTATGTCCGGCATCGGCTCGCGGTTGCGGGCTGCTCGCGTATTCCGTTTTCGCGGCTCGGCCTGAAGGCGCTGTACCAGCGCTCGAGCGGCATCCCGCGCCTGATCAACATCATCGCCGACCGCGCGCTGATGGCCGGCTTCGCGCGCGAGCAGGATTCGATCGGCGAACGCATCGTCGATCGCGCCGCCGACGAAGCGTTGCCCGGCCATGCGCGCTATTGGATGCACCGCTATGGACGCTGGGCCGCGGCGGCCGCCGTCGTGCTCGCGATCGCCGGCGCGTTCATCGCGTGGCGCGCGCCGCATACGATCGCACCGGCCGCGCAGCTGCCGCCGGCCGCGCCGAAAGCAGCGGAGACCTCGCCGGCCGACGAGATGGTCGCGAAGATCGGCGAGCAGCTCTCCACGAACGGCGATAACACGCTCGATGCGTTCAGCCAGCTGCTCGCGCGCTGGCAGGTCGATCCCGATTCCGTTTCCGTGCGCGACGCGAGCAAGTGCCCGGCCGTGATCACAAACGGGATCAATTGCCTGCGCGGCCGCGCGACGATCGAGCAGCTCGCGCGATTCGACCGGCCGCTGATCCTCGTGCTGCACGACGGCGAGCACCAGGCGCATGCGGTGCTGCAGGGCGTCGGCTCGGCGCACGTCCGGCTCGATCTCGGCAGCCAGCGTTATGAACTTGCGCGTCCGGCGCTGTCCAAGTTCTGGACCGGCGAGTTCATCGCGGTATGGCGCCTGCCGCCCGAGATGCCGACCGCGAGCCTGAAGCGCGGCGACGCGGGCGCCGGCGTTGCCTGGGTCAAGGATCGGCTCGCTTCGCTCGACCGCGGCGCCACGGCCGAGTCGGGGCCGGCCTTTTTCGACGACGATGTGGAGGATCGCGTGCGCAAGCTGCAGACCGCATACGGCATCAAGGCCGATGGTATCGTCGGCCCCGAGACGCTGTTCGCGCTGTCCGCGCTCGACGATTCGGGACCGCGCCTCGCGCGGACGGTCCAGTAGCGGCATGCCACTCAACGGCGCGTCCGCCGGAATGCCCCCTGCGATAGTTGCGCGGTCCATACCGACGCGCGGCGCTCGCTGCAACAACGCCGGAGCAAGGATCCGGTCGCAAGGAAATACATGTCGCTGATTCTCGAAGCTTTGAAGAAATCCGAGCAGCAACGCCGGCTCGGCGAGGCGCCGACGCTCGGTAGCCCGGTCGTCTCGACGCGGCGCCGACGCAGCCTGCTGCCCGTGCTTGCGGTGCTGATCGTGATCGGTGTCGGTGCCGGCTGGTGGCTCTCGCGTCAGCCAGCGCAGCCGCCGGCGACACCCGCGCCGCCGGTCACGGCCGAAAATACCGTGCCCAGCAAGCCCGGCGACGCGCAGGCGACGAAGGCCGGACAGCCTGCTGGAGCTGCGAACCAGGAGCGTCTCAAGGCCGAAGCCGCCAAGCGCAAGGTCGAGCAGGCCAAGCGCATCGAGGCGCTCGGCAATGCGAAGCAGGCGCCGCCGCTCGGCCTCCCGAACGCGAATCCGCCGACGGCCGCGATGGCGCCACGCAAGCCGGGCGATCCGATCCCGCACGCGATGCCGTCGAAGGCGCCGCCCGGCGAGGGCGCTACGAATCCGGCCAAGACCGATGCGACGGCGGCCGCGCCGAAACCGGATGCAAAGGCGCCGCCGCCGGTCGCTACGCCGCCGGCGTCGGATTCCGCGGCCGCGACATCGCCTGCGCCGCCAAAGGCGCCGGCTGCTGCCGCGCCGTCCGATGCCTCCGCGCTGCCGACGATCTGGGAGCTGCCGTTCGCGACGCGCAAGGACATTCCCGAGCTCGATCTCAGCATGCACGTGTACTCGTCCGACCCGAAGCAGCGCTTCGTCGTCATCAAGGGCGACCGCCACGTCGAGGGCGACGAAGTCGCCTCGGACCTCGTGCTGCGCGAGATCCGTCAGGACGGGCTCGTGCTCGAATACAAGGGACAGAAGTTCTTCTTCCCGCGCAACGGGCGGTAAATCAACGATCGGGGAACCGCCGGCGCATCGCGGCTACTATTCCGTTCCCTGTTCCGTTTCCCGCTCGCCGATGTTCGTCCAGCTAGAGAGCCGAAGAAAGCCGCGGCCGCCGTGGGCGACGCTATTGATCGTCGCCGCGTGCGTGATCGCGTTTCTCTGGCTCGCGACGCTGCCGCTCGCGGACCGGCTCACGGTTATCAACCGCTGGGGCACGGTGCCCTCGACATTGCTCGATCCGAACGCGCCGTGGTTGCAGCAGCTGCAGGAGCTTCGCGCGGCGCGGCTCGTGACGGCGCTCTTCATCCACGCCGACTGGCTGCACCTGACGGGAAACCTGCTGTTCCTGATCGTGTTCGGCGTCTCGGCCGAGCGCGCGCTCGGCTTTCGGCGATTCCTCGCGCTGTTCGTGATCGGCGGTGCGCTTGCGAACCTGGTCGGCGCGCTGACACTCGCCGGCACGAATGCGCCGATCGTCGGATCGAGCGGCGCGGTGTCCGCGGTTGTCGGCGCTTATCTCGCGCTCTTTCCGCGCGCGCGACTCGGGCTCGTGCTTCCGCTCGGGCTCTTCCTCGAGTTCGTGCGCATTCCGGCGCCGCTCCTGATCGGATTCTGGGCCGGCCTGCAGCTGCTCTTTACGTACGTCGGGCCGGCGTTCGGCGAAGTCGCGTGGTGGACGCACATCGCCGGATTCCTGATCGGCATCGCGTACGCGCTGCTGTCGCGGCCGGCGATCGCGCGGCGATTGCGCGCGTAGGGTTCAGCCCACCAATCACATGCTCTGGCCGAGGCCCACCCTATAGCGGTTTGCCGAAACGCGCGAAGCGCAGCGCCCACGTGTCCTTGTAATCGGCCGAGACGAGGATCCGCTCCGCGCGACCGATCAGCTTCTCGCGCGGCACGAGGCCGAACCAGCGCGAATCCTCGCTGTTGTCGCGGTTGTCGCCGAGCATCAGGTAGTGATCGGCCGGGATTGCCAGCGGTCCGAAATCGTCGCGCTGGCCGCGGCGCACGAGCCACTGGATTTCGTGGCGGTTGTCCGCCGTTTCTTCCTCGAGATGCAGCGCCTTGACGCCGCTCGGCGCGAGCGGCTCGTCGGCGAGGCCGAGCTCTGCGTAGTCGGCCTTGACGCCGTCGACGTAGAGCCGCTTGCCGCGCATCTCGATCGTGTCGCCCGGAAGGCCGATCACACGCTTGATCAGCCGCGTGCCGTTCTCGGGCGACGAGAACGTCACGATGTCGCCGCGTTTGGGATCGCCGGTGTGCGCGATGATTGCGTCGGTCAACGGCACCTTCAGATCGAACGCGAGCCGGTTTACGAACACGACATCGCCTTCGAGCAGGTTCGGATGCATCGACGCGGACGGGATCGGATTCCAGTCCGCGATCGCGGTGCGGAACACGCCGAATAGCAGGACGAACGCGACGAACTTCGCGTTGCCGCGAAGCCAGTTGCGCACGCGCTTCGTCGTCATTGCGTTCTCAGCCCTTCTTCGGATCGTTCGCGGGCGCTACGGGCTTGCGCAGCGTGAGCGCCTTCAGCGCGTTCAGCGCTTCGTTGAGCGCGTAGTCCTGCTCGACGTCGCGTTCGATCGTGTGCGCCGGCGACGGCGCTTCCGTTTCGTCGACGCCCTTCAGGTGATTGCGCAGGTCGCGCTCACCGAGGATCGCCGACGGCGATGCGTCGCGCGCACTCAGCGCGAGATCCTGCAGCATGATATCGGGCTGGATGCCGGCGGCCTGGATCGACGCGCCGCTCGGCGTGTAATAACGCGCGGTCGTGAGCTTCACGGCGTGATCGGCGTCGAGCGGCAGCACGGTCTGCACCGAGCCCTTGCCGAACGTGCGGCGGCCCATCAGCAGCGCGCGATGATTGTCCTTCAGCGCACCGGCGACGATTTCCGCCGCGGATGCCGTGCCATTGTCGACGAGCACGACGAGCGGCGCGCCGTTGAGCGCATCGCCCGGCGCCGCATGGAAGCTGAGATCGGCTTCCTTGAGGCGGCCCTTCGTCGTCACGATGATGCCGTCGTTGAGGAAGATGTCGCTGACCTCGACCGCCGACGTCAGCAGTCCACCGGGATTGCTGCGCAGGTCAAGCACCATGCCTTGCAGCGGCGCCTTGTTGTCCTTCTGCAATTTGTCGATGCGCTTGTGCAGCTGCGCGCCGGTGTCGGCCTGGAACTGCGAAAGCCTGACATACGCGTAGCCCGGCTCGAGCATGCGCCCGCGCACGCTCGCGACGCGGATGACTTCGCGCTTCAACTTGACGTCGATCGCATCGATCGAACCTTCGTGCACGACCGAGAGCGTGATCTCCGAGCCGACCTTGCCGCGCAAACGCCCGACTGCGCTGTCCAGATCGTCCGACTGCACGGCCTTGCCGTCGATGCGCACGATCGTGTCGCCGGCCTTGATGCCGGCGCGCTCAGCGGGCGATTCGTCGATCGGCGCGACGACCTTCAGCGTGCCTTCGAGCTGCACGACTTCGATGCCGAGGCCGTTGTAGCTGCCGGTGGTGTCTTCGGTGAGATCGTCGATCTGCTTGCGGTCGAGATATTCGCTGTGCGGATCGAGGCCGGCGAGCAAGCCGCGGATCGCGGCCTGCATCAGCTGGTGATCGTCGACATTCTCGACGTACGCTTGCTTGACGAGGCTATAGACGGCGGTGAACGAACGGATGTCCTGGATATCGACCGAGTCCTTGCCGGGCGCGGGCTTCTTCTGCGCGTGCTGCGTCGTCGCTGCGGCGGCGTCGATCGGCGGGATCGGAATCTCCGGCGGATCGGCGAGCGCCGGCGCGCAGAAGGCGACGAGGAATAACGGAAGAAGGCGCGAAGACATCGGAGGGACCTCGGAGGTGTGCGACGAGTGTAGCCCGGGGATGAGAGCTTTCAATCGCCGCCTAGTCATCGACAGGATGGACGCGGCGAGGTTCAAAAAACGTGAGCGGAATTGGAGAAACGCTCGGTTTTCCCCTCTCCCGCTTGCGGGAGAGGGCAGGGTGAGGGCCAGCGTGAGATGGCGTACCAAGAGCGCCCTCATCCGCCTGCCGGCACGTTCATTCGCGCCATCCATGGCGCTCACCCTTCGGGCGGCTCCGCCGTGCAAAACGGCAATCCTGCCGTTTTGTCTCCCGCGCAGCGGGAGAAGGGACAGCTACCGAAGCCACGCCTTCGGATCGACCGGCTGTCCTTTCGCGCGGACCTCGAAGTAGAGGCCGGGCGTCTTCTGGCCGCCACTCGCGCCGCTCGTCGCGATCGTCTCGTCGGCGTTGACCCAGTCGCCGACGTCTTTCAGCAATGTTTCGTTGCAGCCGTAGAGGCTGAGATAGCCGTCGCCGTGGTCGACGATGATCATGAGGCCGTAACCGCGCAGCCAATCGGCGAATACGACGCGGCCGTGAGACACCGCATGCACCGGCGTGCCGGCTTTGGCAGCGAGCAGAAGGCCGCTCGACTTCCGTCCTGACTCGTCGGCGGCGCCGAAACCGCGTACGACCTTGCCCGGCACGGGCGCGGCGAGACGGCCGCGCTGCGAGGCGAACGGCTCGGCGCCCGAGAGTTGCTTGGGGATGTCGGCGAACACGTCGCGCAGTTTTTCGATCAGCGAGGTCAGCGACTTCTCGTCCTTGCCGAGCGCGGCGGCGCGCGCGCCCTGCTCCTTGAGCTTCGAGTCGAGCTCGATCGACGAGCTTCTCGCGCTCGGTACGCTCGGTCTCGAGCTTCTCGCCTTCGGACGCGCGTGCGTTGCGCGTCGATTCGAGCTCGGCGGTCTTGGTGCGGATCGATTCCTGCACTTTCGCGAGGTCTTCGAGATCGACGCTGAGCTGGTCGATGCGGCCGACGCGCGCGCGCTGGAAATAGCGGTTGTAGGCGAGCACGCGCGCGATCGCGGCGACGTCGTTCTGTTGCAGCAGCAGCTTCAGCTCTTCGTTGCGGCCGAGCGCGTATGCCGAACGCAGCAGCGCGGCGAGCGCAGCGCGCTGCGACTTCAGCGCGGTTTCGAGCTTCGCGCGCGCGGCGTCGAGCTTGTCGAGATCCGCTTGCTGCGCGGCGAGCTTCTCGTCGAGCGCGTGGACATCCTTCGCGACCTCGGCGAGTGCGATTTCCTTCGTGCGCAGCGCCTTCGTCGCCTCGCCGCGCTCGCCTTCGGTTGCACGCTGCTGCTCGGCGAGCGCCTTTATCTCGGCGCGCACGGCGTCGAGCTTCCGGCGCGCCTCATGCTCCTGCGCGGCCGCTTTCGCATCGGTCCCCTTCGGATCGGTCTCGTCGGGCTGCGCATGCGCGAGCGCCGCGCCGAGCGCGAGCAGGACGAGCAGCGCGGCGCGAACGATCAAGCCGAGAGCTCGACCAGGTTGTGGCCGGTCATCTCTGGCGGCTCCGGCAATCCCATCAGCGCGAGCACCGTCGGCGCGATATCGCGGAGCGACCCGTGACGCAGCGTCGCCTTGCGGCCGATGTAGACGAGCGGCACCGGACCGACCGTGTGCTGCGTGTGCGGCACGCCGTTCGCGTCGAGCATCTGTTCGAGGTTGCCGTGGTCGGCGCTGATCAGCATCTCGCCACCGGCCGCGACGATCGCCGTTTCGAGCCGGCCAAGCGCTACATCGACCGCTTCGACGGCCTTGATCGCGGCCGCTTCGATGCCGGTGTGGCCGACCATGTCGGCGTTCGCGATGTTGCAGACGATGAAATCGAACTGCTTGGATGCAATCGCGTCGACGAGCCTGTCGGTGACTTCGGGACAGCTCATCTCGGGCTTCAGATCGTACGTCGCGACGTGTGGGCTCGGCACGAGGATGCGCTCCTCGCCGGCGAACGGCGCCTCGCGGCCGCCGGAGAAGAAGAACGTCACGTGCGCGTACTTCTCGGTCTCGGCGATGCGCAGCTGCTTCATGCCGAGCGACGCGAGGTATTCGCCGAGCGAGTTCTGCATCGACTGCGCCGGATACGCGATCGCCGTGACGGCAAGGCCTTTCTCGTAATCGGTCAGCGAGACGAAGGCCGACAGCGCGATCTTGCGCGCGCGCGCGAAGCCGGCGAAATCGGCATCGACAAACGCATGCGAAATCTCGCGCGCGCGATCGGCGCGGAAGTTCATGAACACGATCGCGTCGCCGTCGGCGACCGGAGCGCCGTCGCCGATGATGGTCGGCTTCACGAACTCGTCGTTCTCGCCGCGCGCGTACGCGAGCTCGAGTGCATCGACGGCGCTGTTCGCGTGCAGCGGCGATTCGGCGTTGGCGACGGCGTCGTAGGCGAGCTTGACGCGATCCCAGCGCTTGTCGCGGTCCATCGCGTAGTAGCGTCCGCTGACGCTGCCGACTTTGGCGCCCGGAATCGCGGCGCACTTCGCTTCGAGTCTTTCGAGCGACGCGCGCGCGCTCCGCGGCGGCGTGTCGCGGCCGTCGAGGAACGCATGCGCCACGATGCGTGAAACGCCGCGGCGCGCGGCGAGGTCGAGCATCGCGAAGATGTGGTCCTGATGGCTGTGCACGCCGCCGGGCGACATGAGGCCCATCACGTGCAGCGTGCCGCCCGATTTCTTCACCGCGTCGCAGGCGCCCATGAGCGCGGCGTTCTCGAAAAACGTGCCGTCCCCGATCGCGGCGTCGATGCGCGTCAGGTCCTGGTAGACGATGCGGCCCGCGCCGATGTTCATGTGGCCGACTTCGGAGTTGCCCATCTGGCCGTCCGGCAGGCCGACGTATTCGCCGTGCGTCTCGACGAGCGTATGCGGATACGTCGCTAGCAGATGGCGCCAGTTCGGCGCGTTCGCCTGCGCGATCGCGTTGTGGGTCGAATCCTCGCGATGGCCCCAGCCATCGAGGATCAAGAGAAGGACGGGACGCGGTCGCGCCATCGGTTGCGCCATTAAGAAGGGTTCCGGAGCGGATATTTCGGTCCCGCCATGCTAGCGGAGCGACCGCGGCCGGGCTATTGCAGGCCGGTTGCCGGGCCCGGCCGGCGCGAGTAAACCGTTTCGGCGGCGGCCGCATCGAAGATCCCGAACCGCTTCAATCCCCGATCGAACCCGTTTTGCCTCCGGAGCCGACCATGAAACGCGCCATTCCCGCCCTCGCCGCCGCCCTTTCGCTCGTCCTTGCGTCCGCCGCTTTCGCGCGCGGCATCGATGTCGACAAGGTCAACGGCTCGATCCATATCGAGAACGGCCAGCAGGCTGGCGAGCTCTCGACCGTCAACGGCAGCATCCGCGTCGATTCGGGTGGGACCGCCGCGAAGGTCTCGACCGTCAACGGCGGCATCGAGCTCGGCGACAACGTGACGGTCGATTCGGTCGAGACCGTCAACGGCGGCATCGAGCTCGGTCAGGGCGCGCGCGTCGCGCGGACGGTCGAGGCCGTCAATGGACACATCGCGCTCGCGCACGGCGCCGATGTCGCCGGCAAGGCGTCGAATGTCAACGGGCGCATCTCGCTCGACGCGGCGCACGTCGGCGGTGGCATCGAGACCGTCAGCGGCGATGTCGAGATCGGGGCGAACTCGCACGTCGAGGGCGGATTGCTCGTCGAGCATCCGAGTGGATTCTCGTGGGGCAAGAGCAAGAATCCACGCATCGTGATCGGGCCGCACGCAGTCGTCGATGGGACGCTCGAGTTTCGGCGCGATGTCGATCTTTACGTGAGCGATTCGGCGAAGGTCGGGACGATCACCGGCGCAACGGCGAACAAGTTCACGGGCGATCATCCGTAATCGATTTACTTTTCCTCTCCGCTCCGCTTTTCCCCCTCTTCCGCGTGCGGGAGAGGGCCGGGGTGAGGGCAATCTTGTGAAAGCGTTGCGCCGGCTTGCCCTCACCCTACCCTCTCCCGCAAGCGGGAGAGGGAAAGCGGCGCATTTGCAGGCTTTTAACCTCACGCTATGGCGCAGGGAACTCACGCGTTCCTAGAATCGTCTCTCCAAGATCGATTCCGGAAACTTCGAATGCGCCATCCGCAACTCGCTCTGCTGGCCGTTTTCGCACTCACGCTCGCCGCCTGCGGCAAGCAGGAACCCGCGCCACCGGCGCAAACATCGACGCAACCGGCGGCTCCGCCGAAGCCGGCGCCTGTCGTCCCGAGCCTCGAAGGCCATTCGGCGCCCGACATCACGGCCGAGGATTTCGCCGCGCGCGTCAGGAAGATCTCCGGCGACGAGTTCGAGGGCCGCAAGCCCGGCACGATCGGCGAGCGCATGACGACCGCGTGGATCAAGGATCAGTTCGAGCAGGCGTGGGCCTGAAGCCCGGCAACGACGGCAACTGGTTCCAGACCGTGCCGATGGTCGAGACGGCGCTGCAGGATCCGGACAAGCGTCACGCTCGACGTCGCGACGAAGGCGGCGACGGGCAAGTCTCGCGTATCGCACCGACATGATCGTCAATACGCTCGAGCGAGTCACGACGTCTCGATCGAGGATTCGCGACATCGTCTTCGCCGGCTATGGCGTCGTCGCGCCGGAGTACCACTGGAACGACTATGCCGGACTCGACGTCAAGGGCAAGACCGTCGTCGTGCTCGTCAACGATCCCGGCTGGGGCAATCACGACGAAACGCTGTTCAAGGGCAACGCGATGACCTACTACGGCCGCTGGACGTACAAGTTCGAGGAAGCCGCGCGCCAGGGCGCGGCGGCGTGCCTGATCGTGCACGAGACGCCGGGCGCGGGTTACCCGTGGGATGTCGTCGTCAACAGCTGGTCCGGTCCGCAGGATGCGCTGCCGCCGCGCGAGGATCCGGCGCCGCATCTGCCGGTCGCCGGCTGGCTGACGACCGAAGCCGCGCAGCGTCTCTTCGCGAAGGCCGGCGCCGACTTCGATGAGTTGAAGAAGAGCGCCGACGTGCGCGGCTTCAAGCCGGTCGCGCTCGACGCGAAGCTCATCGACGCATTTCACAGAACCGCATCGACAATCTCAGCTCCGAAAACGTGATCGGCATGATCCGCGGCTCGACGCGGCCGGACGAAGTCGTCGTCTACAGCGCGCACTGGGATCATCTCGGCAAGGATGCGTCGATCAAGGGCGACGGCATCTACAACGGCGCGATCGACAACGGCACCGGCATCGCGGCGCTGATCGAGATCGCCGAAGCGTTCGCGCACCAGACGCCGCCCCCGCAACGCACCGTCGTGTTCACGGCCGTCACACTCGAGGAAGCCGGCCTGCTCGGCTCGCGCTACTACGTGACGCATCCGGCGTTCCCGCTCGACAAGACCGTCGCGGACATCAACATGGATGCGCTGCCGATCCTCGGGCCCGCGAAAGACATCGCCGTCATGGGCTGGGGCCAATCGCAGCTGGACGACTACATCAAGGACGCGGCCGCCGCTGAAGGCCGCACGATCGTGCCGGACGAGACGCCGGAGAAAGGCTTCTTCTTCCGTTCCGATCAGCTCAACTTCGCGCGGCTCGGCGTGCCGGTGCTGTATGCGCGATCGGCGGCTCGAACCTCGTCGACGGCGGCGAAGAGGCCGGACGCAAGCTGCTACGACGACTACACCGCGAACCGCTATCACAAGCCGGCCGACGAATACGATCCGAACTGGGATCTTCGCGGCGTGATCGAGGACGTGAAGGTGTTCTACGCGGTCGGCAAGCGCCTCGCCGACGAGACGACGTTCCCGCAGTGGAAGCCCGACGCCGATTTCCATCGTCCGGCACGGGGCGAGAAGGCGAAATAAAAAACGCGGCGTCATTACGACGCCGCGCAAGACTGCCGTTTTGGAGGGGCGCCCCGTCCCTGGGGCGATTGCATCCGTTCGATGTGAAGCCTGCGCGCTCGTTGTCTCAGAACCTAAGACGCGCGCGCGCGTCGCGCATTACTCGCGATGCTTTTTCGGATCGAGCGCCTTCTCGATGCTGGCCCGCGTCAACGGGTGATAACCCGGCTTCGCCTTCGCGTAGACCCCGCGCGCGAACGCGCGGCCGTCCGGCGTCTTCGCGAGCGCCTCGTAGAGCGGCACGACGAGATAGCGCCGGCCGATCCGCGTCATGTAGGCCGCCATCGCGTCGCGCGCCGGCTTGTAGTCGTTGCGGATCGCGACGAGATACCAGCGCCGCGCGATCTCGGCGTTCGCGGCGCCGGTCAGGTGGTACGCCGCATCGAGCGCTGCGATCTGTGCCGCCGCGAGCTTCTTCGGCAAGCCGTCGAGGAAGTACATCCACTCCTGCGTGTTCCACGATTTTGCGTCCAGCGATGTCGGCATCGCGCTTGCCGTCGAGCCACGCCGCGCGCGCAGCCGCGATCGCCTCGAAGCGCGGCGACTTCGGCACGACGGCGTCGCGCGGAATGCCGGGCTCGTCGATCCACGCCCTCACATCGGCCAGGGTCATATGGCCCGGGTTCTTGCGGATCAGGTTCTCGTCCAGATACGCGAGCATCGTGTCGGTCGTGATGCTCTGGAACGCGAAGTGGTCGAAATAGCCGCGAAGATACGCATCGAACACGTCGCGGCCGTAGCTCGCTTCGAGCGTGCGCAGGAGCCACGCGCCTTTCGTGTACGCGAAATCGGAGCCGGCGTCGTCCGGATCGCGGCCGTCGAAGTTCGGCACGAGGCGCTGATCGGGCTTGGGCGTCTCGTCGACCTCGCCGCGCAGCTCATCCGCCGCGAGGATGAACTCCTCGTCCGCCTGCGCCTTGCCATAGACCGCCTCGACGATGCGGTTCTCGACGTAGGTCGTGAAGCCTTCGTTGAGCCACATATGCTTCCACGCCGCGTTCGTGACGAGATTGCCGGACCACGAATGCGCAAGCTCGTGCGCGACCAGCGAAACGAGGCTCCGGTCGCCGACGATCACGGTCGGCGTCGCAAACGTCATGCACGGATTCTCCATGCCGCCGAACGGGAAGCTCGGCGGCAGCACGAGGATGTCGTAGCGGTCCCAGCGGTACGGGCCGTAGAGCTTCTCGGTCGTCTCGATCATCTTCTCGGTGTCGGCGAACTCGCTCGCCGCTGCATCGACGACGGATGGCTCCGCATAGACTGCGCTCCGCGGTCCCGTCGCGCGCGCGGCCAGATCGCCGACCGCGATCGCCAGCAGGTACGACGGAATCGGCTTGTCCATCGCGAAGCGGAAGTCGCCGTCGAGCGCGTGCTTCAAGTCGTTCGGCGCGCTCATGATCGCGCGAAGCGCCTTCGGCACGGTCAGGTGCGCCGTGTACGTGAAGCGCACCGATGGCGTGTCCTGCAGCGGCACCCAGCTTCGCGCGTGGATCGATTCCGACTGCGAGAACATGAAAGGATGCTGCTTGCCGGCCGTCTGCGCCGGCGTCATCCATTGCAGGCCCGACGCCGCGGGCGACGAGCGGTAACGTACGCGGACGCGCGGCGCGGGCGCGTCGAGCCGGATCTCGAGCGCGGCGCCGAGGACCGGATCGCGCCTGGCGAGCGAGTACCGTGCCGCATGCGCCGCGCCGCTCGCGTCGATCGCCTCGACGCCCTCGATCGAAAGATCGCGCGTGTCGAGCACGAGCGTTCGCGCGCCGGCGTCCTTCCAGTCGAGCGCGAGCTCGGCGGTGCCGGCGAGCTCGTGCTTGTCGAAGTCGACCGCAAGGTCCAGCGCGACCGCGCTGACGACGACCTTGTTGATCTGGGCATAGCTGTGGACGTCCCGCGGCAGCACAGCCGCGGGTGCGGCGATCGTCGCGATCGCGAGCAGACCGGCTTCGAACATCATGAACTCCGTGGATTTTTCGGGCGCGTGCAGGGCTGCGGCGCCGGGTGGTTCGCACTATCTTCGCAGGAAAAGTCCCGTCGCAGGCATGGAATTCACTCGAATGTCACGTGCATTTGTCCGCAAAACGAGGACAATGGTTGCACGGTAAGGACGATGCCGCCCCACGCGTGACCACAGGTGTAATAGTTGCATTTGCATCTCGTGATACCATTTTCGTAAATCTCAGGGGCCATCGATGCGGGCACACCTCGATACGCTTGAGGCTCTGCTTGCGTGTACGACGCCGGACGAGCTCCGGCGTGCCGTCAGCGAGTACGTCAAGGTTCTCGGTTTCGATTCGTGGGTGTATGCCGCGAATCCGACCGGGCAGAACGCGTTTCCATACGTGCTCAGCGCGTATCCGACCGCGTGGCTCAAGCGCGTCATCGAGAATGGTCTGTTCGGCGTCGATCCGGTCATCGCGCATTGCCGCGATCACGTGACGCCGCTGGTGTGGCACGCGAGCGGTTCGCTCGCCGAGCGCAATCGCCGCTGTCCTTCGTTCTTCCAGGATGCCGCCGACTTCGGCCTCAAGACCGGCATCTCGACACCGGTGCACGGACTCGGCTGCCAGTGGGGCCTGCTCTCGGTCGCGGGATCCGACGACAATCTCGATCGCAAGACGCAGCTGACGCAGATCGCGGGCGTGCAGCTGCTCGCGACGTTCACGCACGAAGTCGGTCATCGCTTCGCAGCCGCGGCGCAGACCGGTGGCAACGTGCACCTCACCGCGCGCGAGCTCGAATGCCTTCGCTGGGCCGCCGAAGGCAAGACCGGCTGGGAGATCGGACGCCTGCTCGGCATTTCCGAACGAACGGTCGTTTTTCACGTCGAGAATGCAGCGCGCAAGCTCGGCGTGTTCGGCCGCCGCCAGGCGGTCGCGCGCGCGATCGCGCTGCAGCTGATCACGTTGTAAATACCCTTTACACGTGACGGGCGGCGAGCCCAGACGCGGCTCGCACGCCGAACCTGTAAGAAGTTACAGCTATCTGCCGGCACCGATCGCGGGCAGGCTGGGGCGGTGCGGGTTTAGCCCGCGGGCAAGCGATCGGTCCCCCCGGCCGGGAGGGAGAGGCCCGGTTCGACGGAGTTCGAACTGTCTCCCTCCTGGCCACCTCGGTGGCGAGACGGGGGTGCCTCCGGGACCGGAACGCGGCGTGCCGGCAGGACGCCGGCACGTCACGCTCCACGCTGCCCACTTCGGAAACTCCGCGCTGTTCTTTCACTTCTCCCGCCTGCTGGAGAAGTCGGCGCGTAGCGCCGGATGAGGGCGCTCTTCGTTCAAGCTTCCCTCACCCGCGCCGTTGGCGCGGCCTCTCCCGCGCGCGGGAGAGGCGAAAATCAACCCGACTTCGCCTGATCGTAGAACGCCGAGAGATCGGCCTTGAACTTCGCGAGCGCGTCGACGTTGAGGTACACCATGTGCCCCGACGGGTAGTACGTGAACTCGAGGTTCTTGCGCAGCGACGGATCGAGCTGCATGTGGCCGAGGTCGAACTCGGTCGCGAAGAACGGCGTCGCGAGATCGAAGTAACCGTTGGCCGACATCACGTGCAGGCGCGGATTCTCGCGCATCGCGCGCGCAAGATCGCCGGCGACATACGGCTGGCGCTGCGGGAACCGCGCGCCCGGCTGCTCGTGCTTCCAGTCCCACTCGCGGATGATGTCGAAGCTCGTCGGCTTGTACGGCACGTCGCTCTGCCACTTCAGCGTGCCTTCGACGTAGTTGTTGAACGCGGCGACGAACGCGCCGGCGATCGCGGTGTCGGACGCGTCGTACTCGGGATTCTCGCCGGCGGCATCGAGATCGATGCCCTCGTAGCGCGCGTCGTAGCGGCCGACCGTGCGGCGCTCGTCACGCAGGAGCTCCTTGCGGAAGCGGCCCTGGTTCACGCGGAAGTTCGCTTCCTTGAGATACGCGGGCGTGAGCCCCGTGTAGCGCGATAGCTTCGTCGCGAGCGCGTCTTCCTCGGCCGGCGTCAGCGCCTGGCCCTTCGCGAGCGCGCTCGCATATTCGCCGGTCGCGAACGCGCGCGCCTCGTTGACGAACGCGTCCATGCTCGCCGGCTTCCCCGGCACCTTGTCGTGATACCACGCGATCGCCGCGTAGGTCGGCAGCGAGCCGATGTAGTTCTGGTCCAGACCCGGCGAGTTCGACGCGTAGTTGAGGATCGACGACAGCAGCACGACGCCGTTGAACGCCATGCCCTGCCCTTGCAGCTTGTTGACGAGGCCGGCCGAGCGCGTCGTGCCGTACGACTCGCCGAACAGGAACTTCGGCGAGTTCCAGCGCTGGTTGATCGTGACGTAGCGCGTGATCGCCTTCGCGAACGCGGTGAGGTCCTGATCGACGCCCCAGAAATCCTTGCCTTTCGCCTTGCCGACCGGCGTCGAGAAGCCGGTGCCGACCGCGTCGATGAAGACGAGATCCGATTTGTCGATCAGGCTGTACGGGTTCGGCGCCAGGCGATACGGCGGCGGCGCGGTCGCCGCGGCGCTCGCCGATTCGACGCGCACCGGCGCGAGCGAGCCCATGTGCAGCCACACGCTCGACGAGCCCGGGCCGCCGTTGTAGAAGAACGTGATCGGGCGATTCGAGCCTTTCGAATCGTCCGCCGTGTAAGCGACGTAAAAGACGCTCGCTTCGGGCTTGTCTTCCTTGTCCTCGCGGATCAGCACGTTGCCAGCCGTCGCCGTGTAGCGCACCGCGCGGCCGCCGATGTCGACGCTGCCGTGCGAGACGGCCGTCTTCTCGGGCGGGACGGGCTTTTCGTCCTTCTTCTTGTCCTTGTCCTTGTCCTGCGAGCTATCGGCATCCTTGCCTTCGTCCGCCGCAAACGCCGGCACGGCCGACGCGATCAGCAGCGAGAACATCAATGATTCGATCCAGGCAAAGCGCATGGCGATGCATCCTCCGGAGTGCGGGAAACGAGGGAGTTTGCCGGCGCTAGACACGGCAAGACGCGTCAGTCTCGCGCCGATCGCCGGCGCGCACCTATGACGAAAGTGCTAGTCCGATGTAAACGTCGTGCAAACGACGCGCGCCGCAGCGCTCAGACGCGATACCCGCGATGGATCGCGACGATTCCGGCGGCGAGATTGCGCACGTCGACGCGCACGAGCCCGGCGGTTTCCATCATCGCCTTCAGCGTTTCCTGATCCGGGTGCTTCCGGATCGACTCGGCGAGATAGCGGTAGCTCTCCTCGTCGCCAGCGACGAGCCGCCCGATCCGTGGCAGCACCTGGAACGAATGAAAATCGTAGAGCGGCTTCAGGAACTCGGCGCGCACGCGCGAGAACTCGAGGATCAGCGCGCGCCCGCCGACCTTCAGCACGCGATGGATCTCGGCGAGCGCGCGCTCCTTGTGCGTCACGTTGCGAAGGCCGAACGCCATCGTCACGCAGTCGAATGATTTGTCCGGAAACGGCAGCGACTCGGCGTCGAGCTGCGCGTAGTCGAGCCCGCGCACGTTGCCTCGATCGAGCATGCGGTTGCGCCCGACGTGCAGCATCTCGGCATTGATGTCGCCGACGACGATGCTGCCCTTCGCACCGACGCGCGGCAGCAGCAGCGCGGCGATGTCGCCGGTGCCGCCGGCGAGGTCGAGCACGACATCGCCCTCGCGCACGCCGCTCGTCGCGACGAAGAAGCGCTTCCAGAGCCGATGCGCGCCGAACGACATCAGGTCGTTCATGACGTCGTACTTCGCCGCGACCGACGTGAACACGCGGCCGACCAGCTTCGCCTTTTCGTTTTCGGGCACTTCGCGGTAGCCGAAATGCGTCGTCTCATCGCTCATGGCCGCGATCGTACCGCACCCTCCCTGCCGCCGCCGGAACGCACGGAAAGCGCGCGCGGCTCGTGCGATGATGCGCGCGGGTCCGGGAGGGGATGCCATGCTCGTCTGGTGGATCGGAGCGGTCGCGATCGCCGCCGTCGCGGCCGCCGCGTTCGTATTCAACGACCTCGTCGCAGCACGGAACCAGGTGCGCGCGGCGTGGAGCGACATCGACGTGCAGCTGACGCGCCGGCACGATCTCGTGCCGCAGCTCGTCGCGGCCGTGCAGGGCTACGCATCGTACGAGCGCGCGACGCTGACGACGCTGACTGAGCTGCGCTCGCGCGCGGTCTCGGCTGCATCGCTCGCCGACAAGGCCGAAGTCGAAGGCGAGCTCGGCAAGCAGATCGACCGCATCCTCGCGCTGCAGGAGCGCTATCCCGATCTGAAAGCGAGCGACAGCTTCCTCGCGCTGCAGCGCGAGCTCGTCGAGATCGAGGATCACCTGCAGTACGCGCGGCGCTTCTACAACGGCGCGGTGCGCGACCTCAACACGAAGATCGAGACGTTTCCCGCGCTGATCCTGGCGCGCGCTCTCGCATTCAAGCCCGCCGAGTTCTTCCGCAGCGGCGCGGATCAGGAGGCACCGGCATGAATCGCGGCTCGATTGCGCACGCAGTTCCCCCTCTCCCGCCTGCGGGAGAGGGTTGGGGTGAGGGCACGCCGGGTTCGCGGCCGCAAGCTTCCCTCATCCGCCTTCGGCACCTTCTCCCGCAAGCGGGAGAAGGGAAATCGGGCGGCGCTGCTCTTCGTGGGCGTTTGCTGTTGTATGCAGCGTATTCGCGGTTGCCGCACATGCCAACGAACGCATCCTCTCGTTCCACAGCGACATCGTGGTCGACGCCGACGCAAGCATGCAGGTCGACGAAACGATCCGCGTCCACGCCGAAGGCGACCAGATCCGCCACGGCATCTATCGCGACTTCCCGACGCTGTACAAGGACCGTTTCGGCAACCGCGTGCACGTCGAGTTCGATCCGCTCGGCGTCACGCGCGACGGCAAGGACGAGCCATTCCACACCGAGAACCAGGTCAACGGCGTGCGCATCTACTTCGGGTCGTCCGACACGCTGCTCGAAACCGGCGACTACACCTACGTGTTCCACTACCGCACGAATCGCCAGCTCGGTTTCTTCGACGATTTCGACGAGCTCTACTGGAACGTGACCGGCAACGGCTGGGATTTTCCGATCGACGAGGCGAGCGCCGCCGTCGCGTTGCCGGGCGCGATCGAAACGTCGAAGCTCAAGCTCGAGGCGTACACCGGCGAGCAGGGCGCGAAAGGCCGCAACTACGTCGCGACCGCAGACGCGCCTTCGCACGCGACGTTCCGCGCGACGCGCGTGCTTGCACCGCGCGAGGGTCTCACGATCGTCGTCGGCTTTCCGAAAACCATCGTCGCCGCGCCGACGACCGCCACGCAGGCAACGTGGTTCCTTCGCGACAACGGCGGCCTGCTGGTCGGCGGCATCGGCCTCCTCTTGATGTGGGCGTACTACTTCTTCGAGTGGGTGCGCGTCGGCCGCGATCCGAAAGCCGGCGTGATCATCCCGCAATACGAAGCGCCCGATGGACTCACGCCCGGCACGCTGCGCCACGTCGAGCGCATGGCCTACGACAACCCGTGCTTCGCGGCCGATCTCGTCGATCTTGCCGTGCGCGGCCACGTCGAGATCCGCAAGGACGGCGGCAGCTACACGCTGACGCGCAAGAGCGGCGGCACGCCCGACGCGCTGCCGGCGCCGGAAGCTGCATTGCTGTCGGACCTGCTCGGCTCGCGCTCGACGCTGGAGCTCAAGCAATCCGAGCACACGACGATCGCGGCCGCGATCAAGAACCACCAGGACGCGCTGAAGACGAACGACGCCGGCCGCTACTTCCACACGAACTCGAAGCTCGTGATCCCCGGCGCACTGATCGCGGTCGTCGCGGTGCTCGCGGGCGTCTTCGTGCACGGCGCCGCGCCGCAACTTGCCGGCACCGGTTTCATGCTGGTCTGGCTCAGCGGCTGGTCGGTCGGCGTCGGCGTGCTCGTCACGAGCGTCATCACCGCGTGGCGCTCGCCGCCCGGCATCGGCACGTACGCGTCCGCGATGTTCCTGACGCTGTTCTCGCTGCCGTTCGTCGCGGGCGAAATCGCCGGCATCGGCATGTTCGCGATGTTCACCGGCGTCGGCCTCACGATCATCGCGGTGCTGCTCGTCGCGACGAACTTCGCGTTCTTCCACTGGCTCAAGGCGCCGACGATCGAAGGCCGCAAGCTGCTCGATCGCATCGCGGGCCTGCGGCTCTATCTCGGCGTCGCCGAGCGCGACACGCTCGCCGCGCAGAAGGCGCCGCCGATGACGGTCGACGAGTTCCAGCGCTTTCTGCCGTACGCGCTCGCGCTCGGTGTCGAGAAAACCTGGGCCGACAAGTTCGCCGCCGCGGTAGGACCTGCCGCCGCGGCCGCCGCAGCGAGCGCAATCGTCTGGTATCAGGGCGCCGGACAGTCTTCGGGCATTTCCGATTTCACGAGCGGCCTCGGCTCGTCGCTGAGCGGCGCGATCTCGTCGTCGTCGACAGCGCCGGGCTCGTCGTCGGGTGGCGGCGGCGGCGGTTCTTCGGGCGGAGGTGGCGGTGGCGGCGGTGGCGGCGGCTGGTAAGCGTCAGGCGTAGAACGCCCAGCCGAACAATCCGCAGCCGATCACGCCGAGGATCGCCGAGCCGACCCACGCCGCGCGGCGTCGCGTCAGCGCGGCGATTGCACCGAGCGCGATCGCAACCTGCAGCAACGCGACCGCATCGGCAAAATAATGATGGCGATGCATCAGCGCTTCGGACTCGGCCGTCTTCGCGTCGCGCTCGTGCTCGAGCGCCTCGGCCTTCTCGCGGCTCGTCTTCTGATCGTCGAGGTAACGCTGCGCATTCGTCGCGAGATCGGCCGGCGGCGCCTTGTCGAGCGCAACCCAGATGTTTTTCTGCGCGTCGGCGACCGCGGCCTTCAAACCCTTCGCCTGGTAGTAGCTCCATTGATCCGACGCTTCGGCCTGCAGCTGCGTCGCTTCGGTCTTGAGCGCGAGCGCTTCGTTGACCGTGCCGCCGGCTTCGAGCGATGCGATCGCAGCGAGCGCGGCGAACAGCGCCGTCGTCAGCGCGATCGTGCGCAGCAGTCCGCCCGACTGGCGCTCGATCTCGCGATCGATCGACTCGCGGAGGTTATCAGTATCGACTTCGATTTCTTCAGGCATCGCGGCTCCCCAATGGCGCCGCGAGTCTCGCCGGGCGATCTTTCGTCGGCTTTTCAGCGCGTACGCGAAAGGCCTGCGCCTTCGAGCGCGTCGAGATACGCCTGCCAGTTGCGCGCGTGATCGCGGCCGAGCGTATACAGCACGTCCCACGAGAAGATGCCGCTCGCATGCCCGTCGTCGAAGCGGAGCAGCACGGCATAATTGCCGATCGGCTCGACCGCATCGATGTTGACGCTCGCCTTGCCGGCGACGAGCGTCTTCTGGCCGGGCCCGTGTCCCTGCACTTCGGCGCTCGGCGAATGCACGCGCAGATATTCGGCCGGCAGGCGAAACGTTTCTCCGGAATCGAAGCCGACTTCGAGCACGTGCGAGGCGCGGTGCAGCGTGATGGTTTCGGGCTGCGGCATCCTTATCTCCGGACTTCTCCGAACCGCGAGCGTCCCGCTACGAAGGGGATTCTCTTGAGAAGGTCGGCCATGGATGGCCGCATTTGGACTAGCCTATTGCGCGACGCCACCGACCGAATCTGGGCCGCACTCTCTGCGATCAGGGATGATCGCACTAATGAACGGTGTCGGATGCCGGCACGCGCGGCGACATCGGACCGCCCGGCCCGCCCGCGACCTGCCACAGCGCGTCGAGGTAACCCGATCCGAACCCGATCGAGCCGATCGCCTCGAACTCGTACGCGCCGGTGTCCGGATACCACTCCGCGTTCGGATCGATCTCGCGCAGCACGAGCGCGTTCGCCTCTGCCTCGACGAGCTCGCCGACGTAGCTGATCTCGCCGTCCTCGTCCTCGATCATGTTGACCGAGACGAGCGGCGCGATCGCGGCGGCCGAGCGCGCGATTGTCGCCCAGTCGTCGAGCACGAAATCGACCGGCACGCGCAGCGCCTCGCCGCGGATTGCGAGCGCGCGATCGACGAACTCGCGCGCGGGATCGGTTTCGAGCGCGCTGATGTCCGCGATCGCCATCGCGAGATAGCCGTCGAAGCGGATCGCATCGCCGACTTCGGCGACAAGGCAGAAATCGCGCGACAGGCCGACGACGTAGCCGTGGATCGTGCCGGGCTGGACACGCTCGCGCTGGATGCGGACGGGGGCGCGCTCGTCGAGCGCGTTCTTGAGCTCGGCGCGAACGCCGCGGGCTTTGAAGGGTACGACGGTGGTCATGCGCGTATTTTCAGTCGTTTGCCGCGGACGTTCAAGAAACCACGCGGCGATCGCGCGATCGCGTGCTTGCGCGCGCCGTCAGAGAATGTAACGCGACAGATCCTCGTCCTTGACGAGCGAGCCGAGGTGACCGTCGACGTACGCCGCATCGATGCGGTAATGCTGCCCGCCCCGGTCGGCCGCCTCGAACGAAATCTCGTCGAGCAGGCGCTCCAGCACCGTGTGCAGGCGCCGCGCGCCGATATTCTCGGTGCGCTCGTTGACCTGGAACGCGATCTCGGCGAGCCGCACGATGCCGTCGGCCGTGAACTCGAGCGTGACGCCTTCGGTCGCCAGCAGCGCCGTGTATTGCTTCGTCAGCGCGCTCTGCGGCTCGGAAAGAATGCGCCTGAAATCGTCGGCCGTCAGCGCCGCGAGCTCGACGCGGATCGGAAAGCGGCCCTGCAGCTCCGGCACGAGATCGGACGGCTTGGCGAGCGAGAACGCGCCCGACGCGATGAAGAGAATGTGATCGGTCTTGACGATGCCGTACTTCGTCGACACCGACGAGCCTTCCACGAGCGGCAGCAGGTCGCGCTGGACGCCTTCGCGCGAGATGCCGGCGCCGCCGCCCCACTCGCCGCGCTGCGCGATCTTGTCGATCTCGTCGATGAAGACGATGCCGTTCTGCTCGCAGTTCATAAGCGCCTGCGTCTTGATCTCCTCGTCGTTGACGAGCTTGCCGGCTTCCTCTTCGATCAGCAGCGGCCGCGCCTGCGCGATCGAGAGCGTTCGCTTCTGGCTGCGCTGCCCGGCGAGCGACTGGAACATGCCGCGCAACTGGCTCGTCATCTCTTCCATGCCGGGCGGCGCCATGATCTCGACGCCGAGATTCTGCGCGACGTCGAGCTCGATCTCGCGATCGTCGAGCGCGCCCTCGCGCAGCTGCTTGCGCAGCTTCTGGCGCGTATCGGCGTCGCGAGCGTCCGTCGACGCGGGCTCGTTCGCGAAGCCGACGCCCTGCCGGCGCGGCAGCAGCGCATCGAGCACGCGATCCTCGGCGCGATCCTCGGCCTGCGTGCGCACGCGCGATTTTGCCTGCTCGCGCGCCATCTTGACCGCGCTGTCGGCGAGATCGCGCACGATCTGCTCGACGTCCTTGCCGACGTAGCCGACTTCGGTGAACTTGGTCGCCTCGACCTTGATGAACGGCGCGTTCGCGAGCGCCGCGAGACGACGCGCGATCTCGGTCTTGCCGACGCCGGTCGGGCCGATCATCAGGATGTTCTTCGGCGTGACCTCGTCGCGCAGCGCGGGTTCGAGCTGCATGCGGCGCCAGCGGTTGCGCAAGGCAATCGCGACCGCGCGCTTCGCGGCGTTCTGGCCGATGATGTAGCGGTCGAGCTCGTTGACGATTTCGCGGGGCGTGAGTTCGGACATACGACGGCTCAGAGCTCTTCGATCGTGATGTTGTGGTTGGTGTAGATGCAGATGTCGCCGGCGATCTTCAGCGCATTCTCGACGATCGCGCGCGGCTCCATCTCGGTGTGCGTCAGCAGCGACTTCGCGGCCGCGAGCGCATACGGACCGCCGGAGCCGATCGCGATCAAGCCGTCCTCGGGCTCGAGCACGTCGCCGTTGCCGGAGATGATCAGCGACGTCGACTTGTCCGCGACCGCGAGCAGCGCCTCGAGCTTTCCGAGACGGCGCTCCGTGCGCCAGTCCTTGGCGAGCTCGACGGCCGCGCGCGTGAGATTCCCGCCGTGCTTGTCGAGCTTCTGCTCGAAGAGCTCGAACAGCGTGAACGCATCGGCCGTCGCGCCGGCGAATCCGGCGAGCACGTCGCCCTTGCCGAGCCGGCGCACCTTGCGCGCGTTCGCCTTCATGACCGTGTTGCCGAGCGTGACCTGGCCGTCGCCGCCGATGACGACGCGCTCGCCGCGGCGAACCGAGACGATCGTGGTGGCGTGGAAGCTGTCCGACATGCGCGAATCTCCGGGGGAGACGATGAATGGGGGAGCCGGGCGAAGAATCCAAGCCCCGGCACGCCGGCCCGAACGCGGCTTCAGCCCGTCGCCTTCCGCTTCGCGCGCGGATGCGCCGCGTCGTAGACCTTCGCGAGGTGCTGGAAATCGAGATGCGTGTAGATCTGCGTCGTCGCGATATCCGCGTGGCCGAGCAGCTCCTGCACGGCACGAAGGTCACCCGACGATTCGAGCAGATGGCTCGCACACGAATGCCGCATCAGGTGCGGATAGACGCGCTTCCAGACGCCCTGCTCCTGCGCACGCTTCTTGAGTCGCGCGCGCACGCCGTTCGGCGTCAGCGGCTTGCCGCCGCGGCCGCGCACGAGCGGATCGGCGTCCGCGCACGCATCCTGCGCGCGCAACGCCGCGAGCGCTTCGAGCGCCTTCGCGCCGACCGGCACGATGCGCGTCTTCGAGCCCTTGCCGGTGACACGGAGCAAACCGCCTTCGCGCGTCGAGATCGCGCCAGCGCACGCCGCACAGTTCCGAGACGCGAAGGCCGCTCGAATACAGAAGCTCGAATAGCGCGCGATCACGCACGGCGTCAGGTTCATCGCCTGGCACTTCGACGAGCGCCGTCATCTCGTCCGCGTCGAGCACTTCCGGCAGCTTGCGCGTCACGCGCGGCGAGCGGAGACCGATCGCGGGATTGATCGACACTTCGCCGTCACGCGCGAGCCAGCGGAAGAAGCTCCGCCACGCCGACGCGAGCGCACGCAGCGACGTCGGCGCGAGCCCGCGCCGATGCTCGCCGGCGAGCAGGCCCTGCACCTGATCCGGACGAAGATCGCGCCAGCGCGCAACGTTGCGCGATTCGGCGAACTCGACGAGCGCGCCGAGCGCGCGCCCGTAGTGATCGATCGTGCTCGGCGAATAACGCCGCTCGACGCGAAGATGGGCGAGAAACCCGTCGACCGCGCCGGCGAGCGTCGCGCTCATTCTTTCGGCGCGAACCGCTTGACCGCCGACGCGACGGCTTCGGCGATCAGTTTCAGGAACACGGTGCCCATGCCGGGATGGAAGCGGTTCGCATCCTCGCTCCCGACCGCGAGCATGCCGACGCCATCGACCGGCAGCAGCACGGCCGAGGCGACTTCGCCGACGCGCGCGCCGAACAGCGAATCGAGCTTGTCCTGCTGCAGTCGTCCGCAGAGCGGCTCGGCGCGCTTAAGGAACTCCGAGAACACCGGCATCGCGCGCGCGCCTTCGGGCTCGACGATGAGCCATTCCGCGGCTGGCAGATCGCCGTCGGCACGGAACAGCACGATGCGCACGAGATTGGTGTTGAAGTCCTCGGTCAGCGCGGCGACGACCGCATTCAGCGTTTCCGGCAGCGACGACGCGCGCATCAGCGCGAGCGTCAGCGTGTGCACGCGCACCATCAGAAGCTGGTTCTCGTGCGCGATCTCGATCAGCTCGTGCAGCCGGCGATTGAGCTCGCGGTTCTTGTCGCGCAGCACGTCGAGCTGGTAGCTCGCGAGCGAAGCCGCTTGCCCTTGCTCGCGCGGCAGCACGAGCGCGAGCGCGAGATCGGGAAACTCGTTGAGGAAATCCGGATGTTTGCGCAGATAACTCGCGACCTCCATCGCATCGAGACCTTCCTTGACGCTGAGATCAGACATGCCACTCCCCCTCGAAGACGAACGTTGCCGGTCCCGTCATCCACAGCGTTTCGCCGGGGCCGTTCCAGCGTATTTCCAGCGTGCCGCCGGGCAGCGTCACGGCGACTTCATTATCGACTTCGCCGCGTTTTCGCAACACCGCGACCGCCGCGCACGCGCCGCTGCCGCAGGCGAGCGTCTCGCCCACGCCACGCTCCCACACGCGAAGACGGATCGCATTTCGCGACCGGCGTTCGACGAAACCGACGTTGCAGCGCTCCGGGAACGCGTCGGCGTGCTCGATCTGCGGCCCGAGCGCCTCGACTGGCGCCGCGGCGACATCGTCGACTTCGACCACCGCATGCGGATTGCCCATCGAAACCGCGCCGAGCTCGACTTCGTTGCCGGCGACATCGATCCGGTAGCGATCCTCCGCCTTTTCGGCGACGAGCGGAATCGCGGCCGGCGCGAAGCGCGGCTCACCCATGTCGGCGCGCACGCGGCCGTCGGCGAGGAGTTCCACCGCGACCGGTCCCGACGGGCTTTCGAGCCTGACTGCACCCGACGCGCCGAGCGCGCCGTCGCGCACGAGCCAGCGCGCGACGCAGCGCACGCCGTTCCCGCACTGGCCTGCGGTCGAGCCGTCGGTGTTCCAGATGCCATATGCAAATGCGCAGCTCGCGTCGCGCGCGCGCTCGATGGTCAGCAACTGATCGAAGCCGACGCCGAAATGGCGATCGCCGAGCTTGCGGATTGCGGCGACGTCGAGCGGCAACGCGCGCTCGCGGCAATCGACGATGACGAAATCGTTACCGAGCCCGTGCATCTTGCTGAAGCGAAGACCCACGTCGACGGCGACCTCAGTGTCCGCCCGAGGAATCCTGCGGCGGTTTCGGCGTGCCGTCCGGCGCCGGCGACGCGGCCGGCTGATCGGTCTTCGGCGGCACGGCGGCCGGGTTCGGCTTGACGAGATCGCCTTTGTTGCCGCACGCCGAAAGCATCAGCGCGAGCGTCAGCGGAACGATGAGAACGGATTTGCGCATGGCGATGACCTGCAAAACGGATCAGACCGGCGCCATTGTCACAATGCCAAAACGCCGCCTGATCGACCTCGACAGTATAGCCGCGCGGCGGCGCGGCCGACCGGCTATGCTTTCGGCATGCCGTTGACCGCATTCCTGATCGGACTCTACGGGTTCGCGATCCTCTGCGCGCTGATCGCGATTGGCCATGGCGCCGGCGCGCGGCGGCACTGGCGCTCGCGGCGGCGGTTCCGCGCGTGCCATCGCGCGCTCTGGTCGCTCGTGTTCGTGCTGCTCGCGGTGATCGGCGTCATCGGCGGCACGGCGCTGCTCGGCTACCGGCGGCTCGCGTCCGAATCGCTCGTTGCGACGCTCGACACGCGCCAACTCGCGCCGCAGCGCTTCGCGATCGACATCGAGCTTCCCGACGGCACGCGCAAATCCGCCGAAGTCACCGGCGACGAATGGCAGCTCGACGCGCACGTGATCAAATGGGACGTGCGCGCGGTCGTGCTCGGCGCGCCGCCGCTGTACCGGCTCGACCGCGTCACCGGCCGTTATCGCGACGCGCAGCAGGAAGCGTCCGCGCCGAAAAGCGTCGTCGTGCTGTCGAACCCGACGCAGCTCGATCTGTGGCAGATGAAGCAGCGGTTTCCGCGCTGGGTGCCGTGGGTCGACGCCGATTACGGCAGCGGCGCGTATCTGCCGCTCGTCGACGGCGGGCGCTTCAACGTGACGCTTGCGGCCGCGGGCGGCCTCGTCGCGCGCCCGGCCGACGCCGAGACCGCCGGAAAGATCAGCGCGACGACCTTCTAGACACGCAAAGCGCTTACGGCAGGATCCGATCGGCGGCGAGCTTTTGCGCGACGAGCGTCGCGCCGTCGGTCGTCAGGTGGCCGTAATCGAACGTCACGAGATGCGTCGGACCCTCCGGCGTGTGCGTGAGGCAGCCGTCGGTGTCGCAGAAGAAATCGATCAGCGAAAAGTACGTGACGCGATGCGCTTCGAGATCGCCGCGGAGCTTGCGGTCGACGATCGCGGCGGCCGGATCGAGCCCGGTCGCGAGGCGCTCCGGCACCGTGTGGAACGGACGCCCGTGCGCCCACGCGTCGTACATCTGCGCTCGGAAGGCTGCCTTTCCACGTCGGCGCCTGGCCGATGACGACGATGTTCGCGACGCCAGCCTTTTCGAGCGCATCGATCGTCGCGGACAGCAGTGCTTTCGCGTCGTCGGTTTCCCAGTCCTTCTCGTAGTACGCCCAGACCGCGAACAGGACGACCGTGTGCGGACGGATGCGCTCGATCTCGCGCATGACCCACGCATTGCTTTTCTGGCAGAGGTCGTAGCCAAGATCGAGGACAGGCGAGCAGGAGTCGCGCGTTAGCTGCGAGAGCGCGACCGTGTCGCCGAACACGGCTTTCAGGCCGGGGTAGAGGCGCGCCGCATGCGAGTCGCCCCAGACGAGAATGCGCTCGCGGCCGGCCGTCGTGTCGATGCAGTACGGCGCGAACTCTTCGGGCGGCTGGCTGTTCGAGAGCCAGCAGTGCGGATAGCGCGCGTCGGTCTTGTATTCGTACGTGTAGCTCGCGAGCGCGCGGATCTCCGGCGGAAAGCGCGACGCGATGCCGTCCTTTGCGAACGTCACATAGCCGACGATGCCGACGGCGAGCGATGCGGCGACGAGTGCGGGAATCCTGAAACGCCGTTTCGCGCCGAAGCGGATCGGCTTCTCGACGAGGACGTACGTCGCGGCCGCGAGCGCGATGCTCGCCGAGCACGGCCGTGACGCGCACGCCGAACGACGGGATGCCGCGCGCGCTGATCGACGCGAACGAAAGCAGCGGCCAGTGCCAGAGATAGAGCGGATAGCTGATGAGGCCGATCCAGACGGCGACCGGTTGCGCGAGCACATGGCGGTTGAACCAGCTGCCCGGGCCCGCCGCGATCAGAAGGAACGCGCCGGCCGTCGGCGCGAGCGCCCAGCAGCCCGGATAACCGAGCTTGTCGTTGAGCAGGAACACCGAAACCGCGAGCAGCGCGGCGCCGATCCAAGACAGCAGATTTGCCGTCGTGCGCGACATCGCGCGATGGCCCGGCGTGCTCGTCAGCGCGGCGAGGAGACAGCCGACCTGCAGCTCCCAGAACCGGCTCGCCGGCGAATAGAACGCGGCGACCGGCGAATGCCTGACCGTCGCGAGATTGATCGCGAACGAGACGAGGCCGACGGCCACGATCAATGGCAGCGCGCTCGCGCCGCCATTTCGCGAACGCCCAGAGCAGCAGCGGCCAGAGCAGGTAGAACTGCTCCTCGATGCCGAGCGACCAGAGGTGCAGCAGCGGCTTCGTCGCCGCGGACGCATCGAAGTAGCCGGCCTCGCTCCAGAGCGCGAAGTTCGAGACGAAACCCGATGCCGGCCGCGATGTGCTTGCCGAGCGCCGCGAACTCGACCGGCAGCAGCGTCAGCCAGCCGAACGCATAGCACGCGACGAGCACGACGATCAGCGCCGGGAAGATGCGCTTGATGCGGCGCGCGTAGAAATCGGCGAACGCTGAAGCGGCCTTCGGCGAGCCGCTGGCTGATCAGGCCCGAAATCAGGTAGCCCGAGATCACGAAGAACACGTCGACGCCGACGAAGCCGCCGGGCATGAGCCACGGGAATGCGTGGAAGGCGACGACCGCGAGCACGGCGACCGCGCGCAGCCCGTCGATGTCGCGGCGATAGGCTTCGCCGTGGTGCTCGCCGGCCGCCGACGTGACGCGGACGCCGGCAAGCGGCGATGCCTCGGGCGAAGCGAGCGGGCCGCGCGTCAGTACTTCGGCTGGTGTCGTCATGAAACCCCGGCACGCGCGCGTGCTGCGTGTCCCCATATTTCGCGGCGGCATCTTAGCGCAGGACCTCCGACGGGCCTTCGCGGTCCTGCGCGTGAAAGCGGCCTGAATCGTTCAGGTCACCGGCCGCAGACGGTTCAGCGGTACATTTCTAGATTCCCCAACGGCGCAATCAGACGCCGCAATGGAGTCGACCGATGAAAACGAACTGGTTGATCACGGCCGCCGGCGCGGCCGCCCTCGTCGTGACCGGCGCCGCCTATGCCGGCCATCTTTCGCCGAAGGAGCTCGATCCGCTCGTGAAGTCGGGTCGCGTGATGCCGCTCGACCGCCTGATGGATGCGGCGCTGCTCGAGCACGAAGGCGGCCACGTCAAGGACGGCGGCATCAAGGACACGAAAGGCGGCTACATCTACGAGGTCGAGGTGACGGACCGCAAGGGCGAGGACTGGGACATGGCGATCGACGCCACGACCGGCGCGCTGCTCAAGGACGAGAAGGACTGACGCGCGCGCGCGTGAGCGCTTTCTCGTAGCGGACGGCGTCGCACCCGTCTTCGTAATAGTTCGCCTTCGTGCCGAACACGCGGTAGCCGCGGCGCTCGTAGAGCCGTCGCGCTGCCGCGTTGTCTGTGCGCACTTCGAGCCGGAATCTCTCGCGCCCGCGTCCGCGCGCCACGCGTTCGGCAGCCGTCAGCAACGCCTCACCGATGCCAGCGCCGCGCGCTTCGGGCGCAACCGCGATCGAATAGAGCCGCGCGATGCCGTGGCTCGCATGGAAAAACACGACGGCAGCGCCAGCGATCGCGCCGTCGCGCTCCGCGACGAGCACTTCGGCTCCGGGACTCGCGACGTGATGGCGCCACTGCCGTGCGCGCATGCGGTCCGATGCGAAAACCTGGTTCTCGATCTCGACGACCCGCTCAAGGTCGGCATCGCGCGCGCGGCGGACGCGGACTTCGGCGCGGACGGGCGGTCGTTTCGGCACGGCAGATGAGCCTAGTCGACGCATCGCCGGTCCGCAATCGGCGTCTGCCCGGCGACTGCACGGACGCGCGCGCCTGTGTCAAACTGCGCGCCGCTCCCATGCAGACCGACCCGCTCCCGAACCGCCTTCCGGCGACGACACGCCGTCGCCCGGCTGATCCGTCCGCATGAGTCGTCTCGTCATCGTCGTCGAGAAAGCATCGGACTGGGGCTCGTACTACCCGTCGGACAACGTCGTCACGGCGCAGGATTACCTCAAGGAACCGGTCGGCGCCGACGACGAGCGCACGCAGGTCATCAATCTCTGCCGCACGTACAAGTATCTCGGCACCGGCTACTACGTGTCGCTGCTCGCGGAGGCGCGCGGGCACAAGGTGATTCCGTCGGTCCGCACGATCAACGACCTTCGCCGGCGCTCGCTGTACGGCCTCGACATCGACGATCTCAACCAGAAGCTCCAGAAGTTCCTGCCCGACGGCGGACGCGACACGACCGATTTCGGCGTGCTCGTCTATTTCGGCGAGACCGCGTCGCAAAGCCTCGAAGACATCGCGCGCCAGGTGTTCGAAGCATTTCCGTGCCCGATCCTTCGCATCGAGTTCGAGCGCGAGCGCGTCTGGCAGATCAGCGCGATCAAGCCGACCGGCTTGCACACGCTCTCCGATCCGCAGGAGGACGCGTTCGCGCACGAGCTCGACAAGTTCTCCAAGAAGCTCTGGCGCAAGCCCCGCCAGCGCCGCAAGTTCCGCTTCGACATCGCGATGCTCTGCGACGCGAACGAAGCAATGCCGCCGTCGAACAAGCGCGCGCTGAAGCGCTTCGTCGAATCGGGCGCCGAGCTCGGCATCGAAGTCGACGCGATCACGAAGAACGACTACACGAAGCTCGCCGAATACGACGGGCTCTTCATCCGCGAGACGACCGCGCTCGACAACCACACGTACCGCTTCGCGAACAAGGCCGAGAAGGAAGACATGGTCGTCATCGACGATCCGTCGTCGATCCTGAAGTGCACGAACAAGATTTATCTCCACGATCTGCTGACGGCGCGCAAGCTGCCGACGCCGAAGACCGAGATCCTCTATCGCGACGAGCCGAAGAAGCTCGCCGAATTGCCCGATCTCCTCGGCTTTCCGATCGTGCTGAAGATTCCGGACGGCTCGTTCTCGCGCGGCATCGTCAAGGTCGACAACGTCGAGCGGCTGAAGTCCGCGGCCGACGATCTCTTCCAGCACACGGCGCTGGTGCTCGCGCAGGAGTTCATGTTCACCGAGTTCGACTGGCGCATCGGCGTGCTCAATCGCGAGCCGCTCTACGCGTGCAAGTACTTCATGTCGCGCGGACACTGGCAGATCTACAACCATGGCGCGAAAGGCACCGCGAAGTCCGGCGGCTTCGAGACGCTTGCCGTACGCGAGGCGCCGGCTGACGTCGTCAAGCTCGCGCTCCGCGCGACGGCTGCGATCGGCGACGGGCTTTACGGCGTCGATCTCAAGCAATCTAGCGACCGGCTCGCGGTGATCGAAGTCAACGACAATCCGTCGATCGACGCCGGCGTCGAGGACGCGTATCTCGGCGAGGACCTTTATCGCCGCATCATGGACGAGTTCCTCAAGCGCATGGAGCGCAAGCGGCTCGGCCTTCGCAGCTGACCCGCGCGCGGACGACGACGCCCGTGACATGACGCCGCCCGTAGCCGCTGCGCCGCGCATCCGTTTGTTCGTTCTCGTCATCCTGATCGCCGGCGGCGCGGCGTTCTTCGTCGGCGATTTGATTCATGAGCTGATCGGCCGCGGCCCCTTCGGCTTCCACCTTGCGCGCGATGGGACCTGGCAAGGCGGTCTCGAGGTGCTTGCGCTCGCGGCGCTGCTCGCTGCGATCGCGGCGTTCGTGCGCGCGCCGCGCTGGCGCATCGCGCTGATGGTCGTGCTCGCGGCGTTGTATCTGCGCCGTCAGGCGGTCGATCTTTCGATGTTGGTCGATCTCGTGTTTCTCGAAATCCTCGTCGGGCTCGGCGCGTGCGCGGCGCGCATCGCGCGTGTCGAGCCTGCAAGCGACGTGCGCGGCTATCTCAGACTCTTCATCGCGGGCATCGTGCTGTGGAGCCTCGGCGCGTGGACGCTGTCGGCATTCGGCTTCGGATCGCTCAAGATCCTGCGCCTCTACACGCTGCTGCTCGCCGTGCCGGCGATCGCCGCGCGCCGGACACCGCTCGTTGTGTCTCTCGCGCGCGAGTTCTCGGCGCTCCGCGCATCCGAACGCGCATCGGTCGCCGCGCTCGGCGCGTGGTTTCTTTGCCTCGCCGCGCGCACGAGCGTCGTCGGTGGCTTCGATTCCTGGTGGTACGGGCTTCGTGGCGACTACGTGCTCGTCGCTGGCGGCTCGGTGTTCAAGTCGCTCGGCCTCGTTGCGCCGGTGCACTACTACCCGAAGCTGTACGAGCTGCTGCTGATCGCGGTCAGCGGGCTCCACGACACGAGCGTCATCTTCGGCGTCTCGCTGATCGTGCTCGCGATGTTCGCGCTTGCGTGCATGGCGCTCCTGAAGCCATTCGGCCTCGGTTTCCGGACGCGTGTGCTTGTCGTCGCGCTCGCGGTCACCGTGCCTGCGATCGCGAACGCGGCACTGTCGCCGAAGCCCGATCTCTTCATGGCGTTCGTGCTGCTCGTTGCGTGCATCGACGCGACACGCTTCGCGCGCGAAGGCTCGGTCAGCGCACTCTTCTGGATCGTGACGTCGCTGACGCTCGCGTTTGCGAGCAAGCTCAGTGCGCCGCCGTACATCGTCGCGATCGGGCTCGGCACGTTCGCGATCTGGCTGCGGAACGGACGCCCGTGGCAGTCTGATACGGTCTCGGAACGGCGCTTCGCAGCCGCGATCGCGCTCGCCGCAATTGTCGTCGCGATCTTCGTGACTGCACGGACCTGGCTCCTCGCCGGCGTGCCGTTGGTCGGACCCGAACCGCTCGTCGAGCTTTTCGCGAAGCTCGGCATGACACTGAAGCCGCCGGTGGGCCTCCTCGTCGCCGGCGATTCCGCCGGATGGGAGGAGATGCCGGCACTCCTGACCGATCAGCTGTTCCGCCCGCAGCGGCTCGACCACATGGTGATCACGTGGATCGGCAACGTGTGGCTCTATCTCTTCGCGATCGCGGTCGCGGTGCCGTTGCTCGTGAAGCCGAGCGACACCGACGAGCCGCGCGTGCCGGCGATCTGGTGGATCGTCATGCTCGTCGCGCTCGCGCTGCTGCTGACGTTCACGACGACGACGCGCGGCGGCGAAGGCAACTACTTCGTGCTGCCTGTCGCGCTCGCGATCCTTGCGAGCGCCGCCGTCGCGATCGCACGCGTGCCGGCCGGCATGCCCGCGCGCCTTCTGCTCGCGATGCTGCCGTTCTTCGTCGTCTCGCAGGCCTGCTACAGCTTCATCAGCGCGAGCTGGGTCCCGGGCACGCGCGCATTCGATTTCGATCTCTCGCGGCCGGTGCGCGACCTGCAGCGCCAGAAGCAGCGCATCTTCGAGCGCGCCGGCATCGCGAACATCGCGACCTACATCAACGCGGTGCCTGGCGTCCCGCGCGGCGTCGGCTACGCCGCCCAGGGTGCTCTGTTCCACCTCGACGGCACATTCGAAGCACTCGACACGTACGATCCGTGGTATATCGAGCCGCTGCTCAGCGACAAGGCGTTCCTCGACTATCTCGCGCGCGAGCGCATCGACTACCTGATCATGCCGTCGGCCGCGAACCGCTCATACGAAAAGCGCATTCTCGGCGCGGTCACGGACGCGATCACGATCCTGCGCGCGCAGCCCAATGTGCGCATCGTCGAGGATAAGGACTACGTGCTCTACGACCTCGCCGCGCTGCACGCGGCCGAGCGCGCCGGACGCTGACGGCGCACGTTCCGCGGCGCCGACCGGCTGCCGAGCGCCGAAATCCAGCGCCGCGTGCGCGTCGCGAGACGCCCGCGCCCGATCCACACGAGATCGACGAGCGGCGCCGCGACGAGCCAGAACGGCAGCGTCGCGCCGAACAGGTGCCCGCCACGAACCGCTGGCACGAGCAGCACGACGGCACAACCGACAATGAGCCACGCGACGAGCACGGCGTTCAGGCGTGGCGCACGACGAGAGCGCCGCAGCGGACGATTCGGCGCGCCAAGCGAGGACGGAACGGACAGCGGTGCGAGCAACATCGGGTTCACTCCGGTCGGGTGGACGGAGCGATGCTGCTGCGGCGGCGTCTCACGGTCCGCGACGCCGCTTGCACGGCGCGCGATCGGAACGCTCTCGCCGGATGCCTGCGCCTCGCGTGCCATAATCGGGTCACGGAGGATGCGTGCACCACACTTTCCTGCAGTATGCGGTCGTCCTGTTGCTCGCCGCCGTCGTCGCGGTGCCGCTCGCCAAGCGCTGGCAGCTCGGCGCGGTGCTCGGCTACCTCGCGGCCGGCGCGCTGATCGGCCCGTCCGGCGTCAACCTCATCGGCAACACCGAGGAGATCAGCTCGATTTCCGAGTTCGGTGTCGTGCTGATGCTGTTCGTGATCGGCATGGAGCTCTCGCCGCAGCGGCTCTGGGTCATGCGGCGCACCGTGTTCGGCATCGGCAGCCTGCAGCTCGTGCTGACCGGGCTTGCGATCGGCGGCATCTGCCTCGCGCTCGGGCTCGACTGGAAAGGCGCGCTCGTCGTCGGGCTCGGCCTTTCGCTGTCGTCGACCGCAATTGACCTCCAGATCCTCGGCGAGCGCAAGGAGCTCCAGACCGCGCACGGCCGGCTCGGCTTCGCGATCCTCTTGTTCCAGGACGTCGCCGCGATCCCGATCCTCGCGCTGATCCCGGCGCTCGCGCTGGCGCACCCGACGGAGAATCCCGGCGCGGGCGTCCTCGCCGCGGTGCGCGTGATCCTGACCATTGCTGCCGTCGTCATCGGCGGCCGTTATCTGCTGCGACCGATGTTCCGCGCGGCCGCCCGCGCCGGCACGCCCGAAGTGTTCACCGCGACGGCGTTGCTCGTCGTGATCGGCACCGCGTGGCTGATGGATCTCGCTGGCATCTCGATGTCGCTCGGCGCATTCATCGCCGGCGTGCTGCTGGCCGACTCGGAATATCGCCACGAGATCGAGGCGCAGATCGAGCCGTTCCGCGGGCTGCTGCTCGGGCTCTTCTTCGTCAGCGTCGGCATGTCGCTCGACATCGACATGGTCACGCGCCAGCCGCAGCTGGTCGGTATGCTGCTGCTCGGGCTGCTGGCGATCAAGGCCGTGCTGCTGTATGCGATCTCGCGCGGCGTCTCGCGCGAGGACCACACGCAATCGGTCGCGCTCGCGGCGATCCTCTCGCAAGGCAGCGAGTTTTCGTTCGTCGTGTTCACGCTCGCGGCGTCGAACAGCCTGATCGATCCGGCGCAGCGCGATCTCCTGATGCTGATCGTCACGCTCTCGATGGCCGCGACGCCGTTGCTCGTGCGCATCCGCGCCGAGGTCGTGCCGCTCGACCGCAAGACGAAGAAGCCCGATCGCGCGTTCGACCGCATCGACGGCCTGCAGCCACGCGTGATCGTCGCGGGCTTCGGCCGCGTCGGCCAGATCGTCGCGCGCATCCTGAACGCGCATCACATTCCGTTCGCGGCGCTCGAGCGCGATGCCGAGCAGGTCGACTTCGTTCGCCGCTTCGGCAACAAGGTGTTCTACGGCGACGCGACGCCGACTCGATCTATTGCGCGCCGCGCAGGCGGACAAGGCCGAGGTTTTCGTCATCGCGACCGAGAACCCGGAGGAAAACCTTCGCACCGCGCGAATGCTCAAGCGCCACTTCCCGCATCTCAAGGTCTTTGCGCGCGCGCGCAATCGCCAGCACGTGTTCCGGCTGATGGACCTCAACGTCGACGAGATCGTGCGCGACACGTTCTTCTCGAGCCTCGAGCTCGCACGCCACGTGCTGCTCGCGCTCGGCTACGACAATGCCACCGCAGAGGAGCACCTGCGCACGTTCCGCGAGCACGACGAGCGCGTGCTCGTGAACCAGTATCCGGTCTACGACGACGAAACCGCGCTCCTGCAGACGACACAGGAAGCGCGCGCCGACCTGCAGCGCCTGTTCGAAGTCGATGCCAGCGGCGGCGACGAAGAAGAAGAGGAAGAGTCCGCTTGACGCACGACGCACGCGCCGAGCGCGGTTTCGCGCTCGCCGAGGCCGATCTCAAGAGCTTCGACGCGCAGTTCCACGCGCGCTGCCGGGTGCAGCACCCGGACCGCTACCGGCTCATCGAGGCGCTGCCGCGCGACACGCGACGCATCGCACGCGGCTCGGGCGTGTCGTACGTCGCCGCGAGCTTCGGTGCCGATACGGTCAGCCAGTCGCTCGCGGCTTTCGATCGCGTGCTCGCGTTCGACGAAGCGTCGGGCCGCGTCGTCGTCGAAGCCGGCGCGCGCATCGGCGACGTGCAGCGCTTCGCGCTCGCGCGCGGCTGGTATCTCGCAGTCACGCCGGGCCACCCGGCCGCGACGATCGGCGGCTCGATCGCGGCCGACGTGCACGGCAAGAATCCGGCACGCGACGGCACGTTCCGCGCCGTCGTCGAACGCATCGAGCTCGCGACCGCGAATGGGCTCGTCGTCGCCGACGCGACGCAGAACGCGAACCTCTTTGTCGCAACGTTCGCGGGATTCGGACTGACCGGCGTCATCACGCGCGCGACGCTGAAGCTCGCGCGTCCGCCGGCCGCGCTCATCCTGCGCCGCGTGCCGGTCGCGAATCTTTCCGACGCTGCGCGCGTGTTGCGCGAAGCCGCGAACGCACCGGTTCTGTACGGCTGGCACGACGGGCGTGCGAAGCGCTTCGGCCGTGGCGTGATTCGCATCGGGCTCGCCAGCGATGTCGCCGATCCGCACGCGTTGCGTGTGCCGCCGCGCTCGCGCGACCTGCCCGATGAGATCGCGCCGTCGGCATTCGCGACCTGGAACCGGGCCGGCATCGCGGCCGCAAACACGTGGCTCGGCTGGCGCTGGTGCCGCGCCGGCCAGTCGCCGCTGCCGCTCGCCGATGCGCTCTTTCCGCTCAACGACGCGCGCGGCTACTTCGCGGGCTTCGGCACGGCCGGCATGGTCGAGGCACAGTGGCTCGTCCCGCATGCGCGCTTCGACGATTTCGCCGGCGCACTTGCCGAGCTTGTCGCGCGCGACAAGCCGCGCATCGCGCTGATCGCGAGCAAGCTTTTCGCGGGCGCGGCCAATGGGTTCTCGTTCGACGGCGCCGGCGTCGCGCTCGCGATCCAGCTGCCGGCGCCGCGCGAGACCGGACAGCGCGCGTTCCTCGAAGCGCTCACCGAGCTCGCGCTCGCGCACGCGGGCCGCGCGAACCTGATCAAGGACTCGACGCTCGACGCCACCATCGCGCGCCGTGCGATCGCCGGCTTCGACGCCGTGCGCACGCGGCTCGCCGCTTTCAATCCCGAAGGCTTGTACACGTCCGAGCTCGCGCGGAGACTCGCGCTGTGAGCGCGCGCGAAACCACCGCGATCGTCGTCGGCGCCTCGAGCGGCCTCGGACGCGCGCTCGCGACCGCGCTCGCGCAGGCCGGTTACGCGCTGCTGCTCGTCGCGTCGGACCGCCGCGACCTCGACGCGCTCGGCGCAAACCTCAACCTCGAGCACGGCATCGCCGTGCGCGCGCTCGCGCTCGATCTCGCGCGCGAAGCCGATCCCGGCGCGCGCATCGCCGCAACGCTCGACGGCATGCCGCCCGCGTCGGCGCTGCTGCTGCCGATCGGCTATTCGCGCGACGACGACGATCTTTCGCTCGACGCCGGCGCAATCGGCCAGCTGCTCGCCGTGAACCTGCACGCGCCGCTCGCGATCGTGCACGCACTGCTGCCGCGACTCGTCGAGACCGACGGCGTCGTGGTGCTGTTCGGCAGCGTCGCCGCGACGCGCGGGCGCGGCCGCAATGTCGTCTACGCGGGCGCGAAGCGTGCGCTCGTTTCGCTTTACGAAAGCCTGCGTCAACGCTATCGCAACGGCGAGCTCCGCGTGCAGCTGTACGAGCTCGGATTCATGGCGACGAACCTGACGTACGGCATGAAGCTGCCGCTGCCATCGGTCGCGCCCGATGTCGTCGCGCGCACTGTCGTCAGGAGATTGCGGCGTGGATCATCGCGGCGTTACCTGCCGCGCTGGTGGGCGCTCGTCGCGATGCTCGTGCGCTGGATGCCGTGGTTTGTGTATCGACGCATGAAGGGATAAGCGGGATTCTCCGCGAGGCTTTCGCGAGATTGCCCTCACCCTAGCCCTCTCCCGCAAGCGGGAGAGGGGATAAAGCAGCGTAATTCGGAATGCGCTTCCTGCTTCTGCGGCAGGGACTGCCGCGCTCTGCTCTTCCCGGGTTCCCTCTCGGCCGCGGCGAGCAGGTGGAGGAAATAGCCGCGCAGCGCGCGGACGCGAGGGTGCCTTTTCTTTGGTGACTTTCTTTTGGGCAAGCAAAAGAAAGTAACCGGCTGACAGGGATGTCAGACGAACTCACACGGACGTGAATCGGTTTACGCGACAACGCCCGTACGACAAACCAACACCATCCCCACCCAACCCTCCCCTTGGAGGGGAGGGCTAAAGCCTTCTCCGTCGAGGCGACGGACAAACCCCACAAACGCGACGGGCGCCCGAAGGCGCCCGCCACGTTCCCCATAACCGATACGTCAGCCGATCAGAACCGCCACTGTCCGTTGATCGCGAGCAGATTGCCCGAACTCTGGAAATGCCCAACCAGCGTCGAGAACGTCGGACTCACATGATCGACGCTGCCGTCATCGACGAACAGATGCACGTACCCCGCGTTGAACTTCAGATCGTCGCTGAACTTGTAGCCGAGACCAAACGATATCCACGTGCGCGAGCCGTCCGGAATGCGCGGGTCGCGCGTCGAATCCTTGGTCGGCGTCTGGTCGTAGGCGACGCCGGCGCGCAGCGTCCAGTTCTGATCGAGGCGATAGTCGCCGCCGAACGAGGCGAACCATGAATCCTTCCAGTCGAAGATCGACAGCGCTTCGGGCTGCAGCGGATTGGCGTACTTCACTTCGAGCTTGTCGAAGCTCGACCAGTGCGTGTAGCCAAGGTCGGCGCCGAAGCTGATCGTCTGATCGAGCGTGTGCCACCAGCTCAGCGTCGCGAACGCCGGCGTGTTGAAGTCGGCCGTGGCCTTGCTGTTGACGAATGCGCCGCCGAGCAGCGGCAGTACGTTCGACGGCACCTTGAACTTGCCGTCGCCTTGGATCGTGCTGTCGATCTGCGAATGGAAGTTGATGCCGATGTTGTCGTTCGGCGTCACTTTCCACAAAAGGCCGAGGCCGAAGCCGTAACCCCAGTCGTCGCCCTTGATGCTGCCGAATCCGTCGGCTTCCTGCGGCAGCAGCGCGCCGTTGGTCGGGCCGGCGAGGATCGCGCCGAAATCGATCACCTGCGTCAGCTCCGCGCTCGTGCGCTGCGCGATGAAGCTCGCGCCGAGCGAGAGCTCGTCGGTCGGCTTCCACGACGCCGCGAACGTGAACGCCGGCGACTGCAGCTTCGACTTGAGGCCTTCGTAGCGGCCGACCCAGCCGTCGCTGTATTCGGTCTGGAATCCGAACGGCACGGTCAGCGATGCGCCGAGTGTCCATTGCGCATCGATCGAATGAATGAGGTAGATCGCCGGCACCGGCTGCGTCGTGCCGCCGTCGCCGCCGTTGCCGCCGGTCAGCGGACGGCCGAGGAAATCCTCGCCGCCGCCATGAAACTTCGTCTGGAAGTTGATCGCGGTGACGTCGGCCTGGAAGCAGCCGCCTTGCACTTCGCTCATCGCGGCCGGGTTGTTCGCTACGACGGAGCAATCACCGGGCGCCGCGGCCGAACCCGCGAACGAGCGGCCGAGACCTTCGGCGCTGTTCTCCTTGAGCTGGAACGCGGAGCCATGCGCGGCCTGGCCTGCGAGCGCCGCTGCGATCGCGAGCGGTACGGCAGCCAGAACCGGAGCGGACGGGCGACGGAGGAAACGGCTCATGCGGGGCTCCTTGTTTTACGGCGTCCGATCGGGATGTTCATTATTGCTTAACGGAATGATCTTAGCTGTTTGTTCGTCGCGTCTTCCATCCTGCGCCGCCGCATTTTGTTGCGTCGCGGCACACGGAACGGTCGCCGGGCTGCGACGGCGCTCACCGCGCGCTAATCCGGCGACCGCCAGAATCGGGCCATGTCCATCGTCCGATCGCTGTTCCTCTCGTTTATCTTCGCCCCGACGCTCGCCGGCGCCGCAACGACGTTTCCGCTGCCGCCGTGGATGTGCGTCATCGGCGACACGGTCTTCCGGGCCGATTTCGACGCCGACGGCGTGATCCCGCACGAGCCGTCGAACGGCACCGGCGGCGCGTATCCCGGCAATCAGACCCGCACGATCAACGTGCCGAACATCGGCAACAAGACGTTTTATCTGCGCCTGCCGCCGGACTATTCGCCGAATCGCGCGTGGCCAATCCTGCTCGCGCTGCACGGCGATGCGGGCCCCGGCGCCGCGACGCAGGCCGCGTTGCAGGCGCGGACGGACTGGTCGAACTGGTCCGATCCGCGCGGCTTCATCGTGCTCGCGCCGGTCGCGAGCGGCGCGCAGGGCGGCTGGCAGCCGGACATCGACGTGCCGACGATGTCGGCCGCGCTCGACGACACGATGGCGCGCTACAACGTCGAGGAAACGCGCGTCTATCTATGGGGCTTCTCGTCCGGTGCGCATCTCGCGCACGCGCTCGGGCTCTACAACACCGATTACTTCGCCGCGTACGGCGTCAACGCCGGATCGCTGACGCAATACGCATGCACCGACAGCGGCAATCCACCGCCGAGCTGCAGCTCGCTGCTCGCCGGCGCGCATCCGAAGATTCCGGTCGACATGCATCTTGGCAATCAGGATCCGCTCTACACGGACTGGGACGCGGGCCAGGATCCGAACCGCTTCGCGAACGGCGGATGGGTGCTGAATCAGGACATGTACTACACGCTGTTCAACGGCGGGCACACGTATACGGTCGCGCAGCTCGGCGAGATCTGGGGTCACATCTGCCCGTTTGCGCTGGCTCCCTAGGCGGCTTTCTGCATCCGCGCGAGCTCCTGCAGCCCTTCGCGACCGAGATCGCTGAGCCCATGCCCGCCGGCATCGAGATGCACGAGGATTTGCTTGCGCATCCGCGGTTCCCAATACCTGCGGATGTGTCCCGCGACGCCGGCGACGCCGGCCGCGTGATCGGGCTCGGATGCGAAGAAGTTCGCGATGTCGTTGACCATGTCGACGAGCCGCTCGACGTTCATGCGGGGATTCCTTCTGCGAGACGCATGATGCGCCCGGGATTTGCGTAGACGACGTGGCCTTCGGGCCGCGCAAAACCAATCAAGGTCATGCCGGTTTCCTCGGCGAGATGGATCGCGAGCGCGGTCGGCGCCGAGATCGCGGCGAGGAGCGCGATGCCGACCGTCGCCGACTTCTGCACCATTTCGTAGCTCGCGCGGCTCGTGACGACGAGGAAGCCTTCGTCGACGCGCGCCTGCGATTTCGCCATCGCGCCGATCAGCTTGTCGAGCGCGTTGTGGCGGCCGACGTCCTCGCGCAGCAGCGCCACGTTGCCGTCGAGATGCGCCCACGCGGCCGCGTGCGTCGCGCCGGTCGCGACGTTGAGCGGCTGACGATCGTGCAATTGCTCGAGCGCGCGATGCAGGATCTGCGCATCGATCGACGGACCTACGCCGACGTGCGGCGGCTGGCGCACCGCGTCTTCGAGCGCCTGCGCGCCGCAGAGGCCGCAGCTGGTGCGGCCGGTCAGGTTGCGATGCCGCGTTTCGAGCGCTTCGGCGCGCGATGCGGGAATGCGAAGTCGCACCTCGATGCCTTCGAGCAGCGTTTGGGTGCCCATCGATTCGAGCTCGTCCGCCGCGCCGATGATTGATTCGCTCAGCGAGAAGCCGAGCACGAAATCGTCGAGATCGCGCGGCGTCGCCATCATGACGACGTGCGGCCGGTCGTTGTAGACGAGCGCAACCGGTATTTCCTCGGCGATCGCGTCGGTGAGCTCGGTGACCTTGCCCGAGCGAACGCGGCGAATCGGACGCCGGACGAAGCCGGCGTGCGATTCGTGCTCTTCAGGCGGCTGGCGTGGAGACCGACTCATTGGCCCGGTCCAGGAGTTCCTGCTGCTGCTCGCTGAACGCACGATAGCGCTTTTGCCAATCGGATGGCTGCGAGACGCGCGTGACCTGCACCGCCGTCACCTTGTACTCGGGACAGTTCGTCGCCCAGTCCGAGTTCTCGGTCGTGATCACGTTCGCGCCCGAGAACGGAAAATGGAACGTCGTGTAGACGACGCCGGGCTGCATGCGATCGCTGATCAACGCGCGCAGCACGGTCTCGCCCGAGCGGCTTTCGATGCCGACCCAGTCGCCGTCGGCGATGCCGCGATCCTCGGCGTCGTTCGGATGGAGCTCGAGCCGGTCCTCGCTGTGCCAGCGCACGTTCTCGGTGCGGCGCGTCTGCGCGCCGACGTTGTATTGCGAGAGGATGCGGCCGGTGGTCAGTATCAGCGGATATTTCGCATTGACCCTCTCGGTCGTCGGCACGTATTCGGTCAAGAGGAACCTGCCCTTGCCGCGCACGAACTCGCCGACGTGCATCGTCGGCGTGCCGTCCGGGTGCTCGTCGTTGCACGGCCACTGCACGCTGCCGAGCTGATCGATCTTGTCGAAGCTCATGTTCGTGAAGGTCGGCGTCATGCGCGCGATCTCGTCCATGATCTCGGACGCGTGCGTGTAATGCATCGCATAGCCCATCGCGTTCGAGAGGAGCTGCGTGATCTCCCAGTCGGCGTAGCCGTTGCGCGGCTTCATGACCTCGCGCACGCGCGAGACGCGTCGCTCGGCGTTCGTGAACGTGCCGTCCTTCTCGAGGAACGTCGAGCCCGGCAGGAACACGTGCGCGAACTTCGCGCTCTCGTTGAGGAAGAGATCCTGCACGATGATGCATTCCATCGCCGTCAGCGCCGCCGTGACGTGCTGCGTGTTCGGATCGGACTGCGCGATGTCCTCGCCCTCGATGTAGAGCGCCTTGAACTCGCCGTCGAGCGCGGCCTCGAACATGTTCGGGATGCGAAGGCCGGGCTCGTTCTGGAGCTTGACGCCCCATTCCTTCTCGAAGCTCGCGCGCGTCTTGTCGTCGGAGACGTGGCGATACCCGGTGAACTCGTGCGGGAACGAGCCCATGTCGCACGAACCCTGCACGTTGTTCTGGCCGCGCAGCGGATTCACGCCGACGCCTTCGCGGCCGATGTTCGCGGTTGCCATCGCGAGGTTCGCGATGCCCATGACCGTCGTCGAGCCCTGCGAATGCTCGGTGACGCCGAGGCCGTAATAGATCGCGCCGTTGCCGCCGGTCGCATAGAGCCGCGCGGCTGCGCGCACGTCGGCGGCGGGCACGCCGGTGATCGTCTCCATCGCTTCGGGCGAATTGCGCGGCTCGGAAACGAACGTGCGCCATTTCGCAAACGAATCGGCCTCGCAGCGTTCGCGCACGAAATCCTCGGCGACGAGATTTTCGGTGACGACGACGTGCGCGAGCGCCGTGATCATCGCGACGTTCGTGCCGGGCTTCAGCTTGAGGTGATAGTCGGCCTCGATATGCGGCGTGCGCACGAGATCGATGCGACGCGGATCGATGATGATCAGCTTGGCGCGTTCGTGCTCATTCCCCTCGCGCAAACGCCGCTTCATCTGCGAGGCGAACACCGGATGGCCGTCGGTCGGGTTCGCGCCCATGATCATGATGACGTCGGCCTTCATGACCGAATCGAAGTTCTGCGTGCCGGCCGATTCGCCCATCGTGTTCTTGAGGCCGTAACCGGTCGGCGAATGGCAGACGCGCGCGCAGGTGTCGACGTTGTTGTTGCCGAAGCCGGCGCGGACGAGCTTCTGCACGAGATAGGTTTCCTCGTTCGTGCAGCGCGACGAGGTGATGCCGCCGATCGAGTCGCGGCCGTACTTCGCCTGGATGCGCTTCAGCTCCGACGCGGCGTAGCCGATCGCCTCGTCCCAGCTGACCTCGCGCCACGGATCGGAGATCTTCTTGCGGATCATCGGCTTCAGGATGCGATCGGCATGCGTTGCGTAACCGATCGCGAAGCGCCCTTTCACGCAACTGTGGCCGTGGTTCGCATGGCCGTCCTTGTTCGGCACCATGCGCACGACCTCCTCGCCCTTCATCTCGGCGCGGAACGAGCAGCCGACGCCGCAATAGGCGCAGGTCGTGATGACGCTCCGCTCCGGCGGCCCTTTCGCGAGCAGCGATTTCTCGACGAGCGCGCCGGTCGGGCATGCCTGCACGCAGGCGCCGCACGAGACGCACTCCGAATCCATGAACGAATCGTCCTGGCTCGCGACGATCTTCGATTCGAAGCCGCGGCCCTCTACGGTCAGCGCGAGCGTGCCCTGCTGCTCGTCGCAGGCGCGCACGCAGCGCGAGCAGACGATGCACTGTGCGGGATCGAAGCGGAAATAAGGATTCGATTCGTCGAGCGCGGCGAAGAGATCGTTCGCGTCGCCGTTCGATTTCTTCGCGCTCACATGGTTCGCGCCTTCGAAGCCGTAGCGCACGTCTTCCAGACCGACGAGCTTCGCCATCTCCTCGATTTCGGTGCGGCCGCCGTCCGGTTTCGTCGATCGCGGCGAGCGGATGATCGGAGAGATAGAGCTCCATGACGCCGCGGCGCAGCTGGCCGAGCTTGTCGCTCTGCGTCGTCACCTTCATGCCGGCCGCAACCGGCGTCGTGCACGAGGCCGGGAAACCCTTCATGCCTTCGATCTGCACGAGGCAGAGGCGGCACGAGCCGAACGCGTCGAGCAATTCGGTCGCGCACAACTTCGGAATCGTGATGCCGGCTTCGGACGCCGCGCGCAGCACCGACGTGCCGGCGGCGACGCGAATGTCGACGCCGTCGATCGTCAGCGCAACGGTCTCGGTGGATGGGGACTTCGGCGTACCGAGGTCGGATTCAGCTATCGAACGCATGACGGAACTCCTGCGCCGGTAAAGGCGCGACAACGTTTCGAGGCGCGGACGTTCACGCGCGCACCCCGAAATCTTCCGGAAAATATTGCAGTGCGCTGCGCACCGGATCGGGCGTGAGGCCGCCCATCGCGCAGAGCGATCCGAACCGCATCGTCTCGAAAAGATCCTTCAGCACGACGATGTTCTGGTCGCGCTCGATGCCCGCGCGGATGCGGTCGATGACTTCGACGCCGCGCGTCGAGCCGATGCGGCACGGCGTGCACTTGCCGCACGATTCGATCGAACAGAACTCCATCGCGTAGCGCGCCTGCTCGAGCATGTCGACCGTGTCGTCGAACGCGACGATGCCGCCGTGGCCGAGCATCGCGCCGACTTGCCGCGAACGCTTCGTAGTCGACGACGGTGTCGAACTGCGATTCGGGCAGGTACGCGCCGAGCGGGCCGCCGACCTGCACCGCGCGGATCGGCCGGCCCGAGTACGAGCCGCCGCCGTAGTCGTAGAGCAATTCGCGCAGCGTCACGCCGAACGCTTTTTCGACGAGACCCGTGTACTTGAGATTGCCTGCGAGCTGCAACGGCAGCGTGCCGCGCGAACGGCCGACGCCGTAGTCTTTGTAGAACTCGCCGCCGCGATCGAGAATGATCGGCACCGACGCGAGCGTGATCACGTTGTTGATCACGGTCGGCCGGCCGAACAGACCCTTGATCGCCGGCAGCGGCGGCTTGAAGCGCACCTGGCCGCGTTTGCCTTCGAGCGAATCGAGCAGCGAGGTTTCCTCGCCGCAGATATACGCACCGGCGCCGAGGCGTACTTCGAGATCGAATCGTTTCGACGTGCCCTTGATGCTCGCGCCGAGGTAGCCCGCTGCGTACGCGTTCGCGATCGCTTCGTTCAACGCGCGATGCGCGTGCGGATATTCGCTGCGCAGATAAATGTAGCCCTGCGTCGCGCCGACCGCGAGGCCCGCGATCGTCATGCCTTCGACGAGGCAGAGCGGATCGCCTTCCATCAGCATGCGATCGGAGAACGTGCCCGAATCGCCTTCGTCGGCATTGCAGACGATGTACTTCTGCGCGGACTCGGTGCCGAGCACGGTCTTCCACTTGATGCCGGCCGGAAACGCCGCGCCGCCGCGGCCGCGCAGGCCCGAATCGGTCACCGCCTTGACGATGTCCTCGCCGCTCATCGCGAGCGCGTTGTCGAGCCCGCGAAAGCCGCTGTGCGCGCGGTAGTCGTCGACGCTGACGGGATCGGTGAGTCCGACGCGCGCGAACGTCAGGCGTTCCTGGCGCTCGAAGAACGTAATCATCTCGACCGGCCCGACGCGAAGTCCGTGCACGTTGCCGCGCTCGAAGCCCGCGTCGAACAGCGCCGGCACATCGGCGGCCTTGATCGGACCGTAGCCGACGCGGCCGCCGGGTGCGTCGATCTCGACCAGCGGCTCGAGCCAGAACATGCCGCGCGAGCCGTTGCGCACGATCGTCACGTCGATGCCGCGCTTCTTCGCTTCGGCTTCGATCGCGCGCGCGGTCGCGTCGGCGCCGAACGCGAGCGCGGTCGAATCGCGCGAGACGAAAATGCGCGAGGTCATTTCGCCACCTCGCGCAGCGTGCCCACGAGCGCGTCGAAAACGTCGGGCGTCACGCGTGCGTGCAGCTCGTCCGGATCGACGAGCACCGATGGCCCGCAGCCGCAATTGCCGAGGCAATACACCGCTTCGAGCGTGATCGCGCCGTCGTTCGTCGTCTCGTGGAAATCGATGCCGAGCGTCTTCTTTGCATGCGCTTCGAGCGCGCGCGCGCCGAGCGCCTGGCACGCTTCGGCGCGGCAGATGCGCACGACGTGCCGGCCCGGCGCGTGTGTGCGGAAGTGGTGATAGAAGCTGACGACGCCGTGCACTTCGGCGCGCGACAGATTGAGCTCGTGCGCGATCAGCGGCACGGCGTCGTTCGGCACGTAGCCGACGCTGTCCTGCACCGCGTGCAGCACCGGCAGCAGCGCACCGGGCCGGTCGCGGTTCGCGTCCAGCGCCGCGCGCACCTTCAGCGAGACATCCGGCGGAAGGAGGTCGCGTGGCGCGGAAACGGGTTGGGCAGCGCGTTTGGGCATCGCTTCTATGACCTCAACGGAACAACACCATGACCTTCTGCAGCGTGAGCCACACGCCCCAGAGGATCGGAATGCCGACGCCGATCCACGCCGCATAGACGAGGGCCGACGGCGAATCCGCCGTGGCGGCGCCGGTGCCGCCGACCGTATTCGTCCTCGCGACATCATGCGCGCGCTGACGTTCCGCGGCGAGCTGCTCGTCGCTCATGAACCACTTCGCAGCGACCGGACGCACGAGCAGGTTGCAGACGAAACCCACCGCGAGCAGGCCGGCCAACACGTACATCGTGGTGTCGTAGACCGTGTTGCGGGCGACGCCGGCAGCGAGCTGCGAATCGCGGAAATAGTTGATCAGCACGGGACCGATGACGCCTGCCGCCGACCACGCGGTCAGGAGACGGCCGTGGATCGCGCCGACCATCTGCGTGCCGAACATGTCGGCAAGATACGCGGGCACGGTCGCGAAGCCGCCGCCATACATCGTCAGGATCACGCAGAACGCAGCGACGAACAGCAGCACGCTGCCGGCGTGGCCGAAGCTCGGCGCGCAGGCATAGAGAATCATGCCGAGCACGAAGAACACGAAATAGGTGTTCTTGCGGCCGATGTAGTCCGAGAGCGACGCCCAGAAAAACCGGCCGAGAATGTTGAAGAGGCTGAGCAGGCCCGTGAATCCGGCGGCGATCGTTGCGATCTGCTTCTTCTGATCGGCCGACAGCGCTGCGAAGCCGAGATCGACGCCGATGAGCTTGCCGCCGAACACTTCCTGCAGCATCGGCGAGGCCATCGCAAGCACGCCGATGCCAGCGCTGACGTTGAGGCAGAGCACGCCCCAGATCAGCCAGAACTGCGGCGTTTTCCACGCCTGCTCGAGGTGCACGTTGCCGCGCGTAATCATGCCGCTTTTCGCCGCGGCATCGGGTGCCGTCCATCCGCGCGGCGACCAGCCTGTCGGCGGCACGCGATAGCCGAACGCGCCGATCATCATGACGACGAGATAGATCACGCCCATCGCGAAGAACGTCTGCCAGACGCCGACCGACGTCGGCGTCGCGAAATGGCGCATCAGCAGATCCGCGAGCGGCGAGCCGATCATCGCGCCGCCGCCGAAGCCCATGATCGCCATGCCCGTCGCCATGCCGCGGCGGTCGGGAAACCATTTGATCAACGTCGATACCGGCGAGATGTAGCCGAGGCCGAGGCCGACGCCGCCGAGGATGCCGGTGCCGATCCAGATCAGCCAGAGTTGATGGATATAGATGCCGAGTGCGCCGAGCAGGAAGCCACCGCCCCAGCAGAGCGCCGCGACGAAGCCCGCCTTGCGCGGACCGACCCGCTCGAGCCATCCGCCCCAGAGCGCCGCCGAAAGTCCGAGCACGACGATGAAGAGCGTGAACGTGATGCTGAGCATGCTGACCGACCAGTCGCAGCTCGACGTAAACAGCTCGCCGATCCAGTTCGTGCCCGCAGGACACGCGACCGGCTTGTCGATGCCGATCGCCTTCGAGAGCGGCAGCCAGAACACGCTGAAGCCGTACGCCATGCCGATACATAGATGTATGCATAGCGCAGCCGGAGGGACGAGCCAGCGATTGAAGCCGGCCGGTGCAATCGTGCGTTCCTTTGCGAGGATTCCCGTCGATGCTCCTGCCGACGGTGCGACGCCGATATCGAGCGATCCGCTCATTTTCCCCTCCGGGGCTTGCGTTGTGGATGGGTTGACATATAGGCTATGGAAAGCCTATTTGCAGTTGCCCATCTTCGGCTTTGGCGGCACTTTGCACCATGCAGCCAGATGGGGACAATAGGCTTCCCTCAGCATTTTTAACCCGCGTTCTAAAACCCATGTTCAAAGTCGCGATCGACGCCCATTGGCAGCTGCGCCGGCAGGACGGAACCCCGCTGGTTCCGCGCCTGACTCCGCTTCTCGTCGGCATCCAGCAAACCGGCACGCTGGCGGCGGCCTGCCGCATGGCGGGCCTGACGTATCGCTATGCGTGGGGCCTGCTCCGCGACGGCGAGCGCGCGTTCGGCCATCCGCTCGTCGCGAGCCAGCGCGGCCGCGGCGCGAAGCTGACCCCGCTCGGCGAACGACTCGCCTGGGCCGACCAGCGCATCGCCGCGCGTTTGACGCCGTTGCTCGAAAGCCTCGCGACCGAAGTCGAATCGGAAATCGAGCGCGCGCTCTCGGTGATCCAGCCGGTGCTGCGCGTGCATGCGACGCACGGCTTTGCGGTCGAGACGCTGCGCCAGGTCCTTGCCGGGCGGCAGATTCCGCTCGATCTCAAGTATCGCGATTCGGACGAAGCGCTGACCGCGTTCATCGATCGCCAGTGCGACGTCGTCGGCTTGCATCTCCCGATCGGCGAGCTCGAAGGCGAGATCGCCGCGCACTACGCGGCGCGCATCCAGAGCGACTGGACGCTGATCCATCTCGCGACGCGCCGGCAGGGTCTCGCGGTCGCGCGCGGCAATCCGAAGCGGATTCTTTCGCTCACCGATCTCGCGCGCGACGGCGTGCGCTTCGTGAATCGTCAGGGCGGCTCGGGCACGCGCCTCATGTTCGATCTGCTGCTCTCGCGTGCCGGTGTCGATACGCGCGCGATCGAAGGCTACGAAATCCTCGAATACACGCACGCTGCCGTCGCCGCGTACGTCGGCAGCGGCATGGCCGACGCGGGCTTCGGTCTCGAAGTGCCGGCGCGCCGCTTCGGGCTCGACTTCGTGCCGCTGGTCACCGAGCGCTATTTCTTCCTCTGCCGCAACGAGTTCCTCGCGGACCCGGCGATGCAGCAGCTCGAATCGGTGCTGCGCGATGACGCGTTCCGCGCGCAAGTCGCGCAATTGCCCGGCTACGATCCGAGCGCCGCCGGCGACAAGGAGCCCGCGCGCAACGCGTTTCCGGCACCGGCGCGATCGCGACGCAAGGCCGCCGTCGTCGCGTAGATTCCCGCGCAGCGCGCGATCGTTGCCGTTCGGCGGCGACGTAAACGCATAACGCCCCATCGTCATACGCGCGTAACCCGAACCCGGCTTAGTGGCCGCCGATGATGGAGGCCGCCGCATGACAGTTCGATGTCAATCGACCGCGCGATCGTTGCGGCGCTGCATCATCGGATGAGGCGCGGCACGACACGATGCACATTGTCGACGTGACCTTGTTCTTCGCGCCGCACTCCGGCGGCGTGAAGCGGTATCTCCTGGCGAAACAGCAATTCTTCTCGACGCAGGACGCGCTCACACACACGCTCGTCGTGCCGGGCGCGCGCGATCGCGTGCGCGACGGCATCGTCGAGCTCGGCGGCTTTCCGCAGCTTCGCGTGCCCGGCGGCTATCGCGTGCCGTTTCGCATCGATCGCTGGTCGCGCGTGCTGCGCGAGCTCAAGCCCGACGTCATCGAAGCGGCCGATCCGTATCACTTGCCGTGGATCGTGCTCGGCGTCGCCGAGCGGCTCGGCATTCCGGCGGTCGCGTTCGCGCATTCGGATCTCGCGCGGCTCTTCGCCGATCGTTTTGCGCCGGCGATCGGACGCGCAACCGCGCTTTACCTCAAGCATCTCTATCGGCGCTTCGACTGCGTGCTCGCGCCGAGCAAGCTGATCGCGGAACGGCTCGGCGATCTCGGCATCGCGAACGTCGCGATCCAGCCGCTCGGCGTCGACGGCGCGATCTTCCATCCTTCGTGCGCCGATGCCGCGCTCCGCGACGAGCTCGGCCTCGCGCCGGATACGCGCCTCCTGATCTTCGCCGGCCGCATGGCGCGCGAGAAGGAAATCCCTCTGCTGCTGCGCGTGCTCGAAACGCTCGGCGAGCCGTATCACCTGCTGCTCGTCGGCGGCGAGCGGCGCGAAGCGCTCGCGCCGAACGTGACGATGCTGCCGTACGAGCAGGATCAGGCGCGGCTCGCGCGCCTGCTCGCGAGCAGCGATGCGCTGATTCATGCCGGCCGCCACGAGACGTTTGGCATGATCCTCGTCGAGGCAATGGCGTGCGGGCTGCCGGTCGTCGCGGTGCGCTCGGGCGCCGTGACCGAGATCGTCGATGCGCAAGTTGGCCGCATCGCGACGCCCGACGATGCGTGTTCGCTCGCCGACGCCGTGCGTTCGATCTTCGCGGCGGACCGCGACGCGCTCGGCGCATTCGCGCGTGCGCGCGCCGAGCGCGACTACCTCTGGCAGAACACGCTGCCGCGCCTCGTCGCGCGCTACGCGGAGCTCGCGCGCGCGAAGGCGCATGCGCACGTGCTCGGCGCGCCGGTCACCGACGTGGCCGAAGCGACATGACGCACGCGGTCTGCATCGCGATCCACGACGTCGCGCCGGCGACGTGGCCTGCGTGCGAAGCCTTGTTCAAACTGCTGCACGAGCTCGGCGCGCCGCCCGCGACGTTGCTCGTCGTGCCGGACTATCACCGCCGCGGCAGCGTCGAGCGCGACCTCGCGTTCATCCGCGCGATCGATCGTCGTATCGCAAACGGCGATGAGATCGCCCTGCACGGCTATCACCACGTCGACGACGGCCCGGCGCCTCATTCGCCGGTCGAGTGGCTGACGCGCCGGATGCTGACCGCGAGCGAAGGCGAGTTTTCGGCGCTGACCGAGCACGAAGCGACGATCCGCATCGACGCCGGTTTGCGCATGTTCGAGCGGCTGCAATGGAATGTCGCCGGCTTCGTCGCGCCCGCGTGGCTGCTCGGCGACGGCGCGCGCGTCGCGCTCGCGAAGACGCCGCTCCGCTACACGAGCACGCATGCGCATCTCGAGACGCTCGCCGACGGACGCCGCATCGCAGCGCCTGCGATCTCGGCGTCGGCACGCAGTGCGTGGCGGCGCTGGAGCAGCCGCCAGTGGCTCGGCATGGCGCGCATCGCGCTGCGCGATGCGCCGCTCGTTCGTGTCGCGCTGCATCCGTCGGACGTGGGCGACGCGCGCATCCTCGACGCGTGGCGCGTCTTGCTGACGGCGTTGCTCGCAGAGCGCGTCGCGCTGACCAAGTCGGTCGCGATCGAGCGATCGTCGGCGCCGAACGCAACCGCGGCACTGGCCGGCGCATGAAACGCTCGTGGCTCTGGCTGCTCGGCGCCGCGGCGATCCTCGGCGGCGCGATCGTCCCGCTCGCGCTCGGCGGACGCGATGCGCTCGTCGCCGCGGCCCATGTCCCGCTGAGCGCATTCGCAGGACTCGCCGGCCTCGCGCTCGCGAGCGCGCTCGCGCGTGCGATCAAGTTGCGCTTGCTCGCGTTGCGCCTCGGCCAGCGCGTCAGCGTCGCGCGAGCATTGATCACGTCGCTCGCGAGCGATGCCGCGTTCCAGGCGACGCCGGCCGGGGCCGGCGGCTATCCCGCGACGGTGTTCCTGTTACGTCGCGGCGGCGTGCCGATGCCGACGGGCCTCGCGATGTGCGCGGCCGATCAGGCGCTCGACACGCTGTTCTTCGTGCTCGCATTGCCGCTCGCGTGCGCGTTCGATCTCGGCGACGCGGTGCCGGCGTCGTGGCACGAGTTCGCGTGGATTCCGGCCGTCGCCGTCGCGCTCGTCGCATTGTTGCTCGTCGGTGCATGGCGCTCGCATCGACGCTGGTGGCCGCCGCTGCGGCGCCTCGTGCTGCACGTACGCTGGCTGCGGCAACGACGCACGCGACTTCGCGGGTTCCGCAATCAGTTGCTCGACGATCTCGGGCGCCTTCGCAGCGGCTCGGTGATCGTCACGCTCGCGCTCGCGTGCGCCGTCGCTGCGCAATGGACCGCGCGTTACGCGGCGCTCTGGCTCGCACTCGCCGCGCTCGGCCATCCGCTGCACTTCGGCCTCGTGTTCGTCGCGCAATCGGTTGCGCTGCACGCGGCGCAATGGACCGGCGTGCCGGGCGGCGTCGGCGGCGGCGATGTCGCACTCGCCGGCGCGCTGTCGCCGTGGGCGCCGCTCGCGGTGCTGGGACCTGCGCTGTTGTTGTGGCGCCTTACGACATTCCACGCGGTGCTGCTCACCGGCGCGATTGCATTCGCGTGCGACCGGCGCCGCATCGAGCCCGCGACGATCGCGACGGCGGAAACCTGACCGATCGCTACCGCGGCGCAGCCGCCGGACGCGAAGCGATCGACGCCGCGGCGAGCTTCTCGAAGCGTGGATCGCCGCGGAACGGATCCCACGACGGATCGAGGCGCAACTCGGCCGGCGTCACGCCGCTTGGCGCCTTCAGCAGAAGCTCGATCGTCGGAATGCCGGAATCGCGGTCGCCGGCCATTGCGGCGACCTGGATCTGTGCCTGCTCGGCCGACGGCCGGAAAATCGCGTCGGTCGAATAGAGCTCGACCGCGCGCTGCGCCTGCTTTTGCGCATCGGCATTGCGGCCGGCGCCGGCGTACGCCAACGCGAGATCGATCGGCACGAGCGTGTCGTCGACGTGATCCTTCAGCGATTCGACGTGCATCGCCGCCTCTGCAAACGTCTGGCGCGCCGCGGCGGCGTGGCCGGCGCGCCGCTCGGCGAGCGCGAGATAGAGCGCGGTGCGTGTGCGCAATCCTTCGAGCGCATCGTCGGGGCGCGTGAGCAGCGCTTTCGCTTCGGCGATCGCGTCGTCGTCGCGGCGCTGCAGGAGACGCAGGTAAACGTGCACGACCCTAAGCGTCACATCGGCGTCGGCTTGCTGGACCGCAGGGTCGATGACCTGCTCGGCCTCGTCGAGGCGTCCTTCGAACGCGTACGACAGCGTCTTGTAGAAGGTCGCCATGACGTCGTGCGGCTCGAGTGCGAGCGCGCGGTCGAGCCACTGACGGTCTTCGTCGAAGCGGCGAAGGTTCGCATAGGTCTCGCCGCCGATCGCGACCATGAGCCCTGCGTTGCGCGGATCGAGCGAGACGGCCTGTTCGAGATGCACGAGCGCGCGATCCCAGTGGCCCTGCCGGCGCTCGACGAGGCCGAGCACCTGCAGCGCGAGATTGTTGTTCGGCCATTCCCTGACCGCGGCGTCGAGCGCCTTCGCGGCGCCGTCGTAGTCGCGCAGGACGCGATACTGGTAGTTGCCCTGCGCAAGCTGCGCTTCGGGCAGCTCCGGCGCGAGCTGCACTGCCATGTCGGTCGCGTGCTTGACCGATTCCGGCGTGAAGCGCGTGGGATCGACGCCATTGAAATAGAGATAGCCCTCGATCATCGAGAGGTGCGCCCAGGCCGGCGCGAAGCCTGGATCGAGGCGCACGGCTTCGGCGTATGCATCGGCTTGCTTGCGCGCGACCGCGTAGCCATAGCCCGAGCCGTCGAGCGCGCGCCCGCGCAGGTACGCTTCGAGCGCCGCGACGTTCTGCGTCGGCTTGTCGGCGACGGCGGCCTTCTCGGCGCCGCTGAGTTTCGCGTTGAGCGCGTCGGCGATCGAGCCGGCGACCTCGCCTTCGACGCCGAAGATGTCGTCGAGCTTGCGGTTGTAGACCTCGGCCCAGAGATGCTCGTCGGTCGCGGCGCGGATCAGCTGCACGTTGATGTGCACCGCATCGCCGGCCTTCTGCACGCTGCCTTCGAGGATGTTCGCGACGCCGAGCTGGCGCGCGATTTCGGGAAGGTTGTCCGGGCTCGACGCGTAATGCTGCGTCGACGTGCGCGAGATGACCTTGAGCGCGCCGATCTTCGCGAGGCGCGTCAGGATCTCGTCCTGGATGCCCTGCGCGAAGAATGCATTGGTCTTGTCCTCCGAGAGGTTCTCGAACGGCAGCACGGCGATCGACTTGTCCGAGACCGCGACGGCGGGCGCCACCGCGTGCAGCGGAAAGATGTAGCGCTGCGCGACGAGTAACAGCACGGCGAGTGCGAGCACGCCGATGATGACGGTGTTGAGGCGCTTGCCGGTGCGCTGCGTGATCGAATCGTCAGGCGCGACATTGTCGGTGCGGACGATGCCCTCGGGCGTGACCTCGTAGACCCACGACAGGATCAGCACGATCGGGAAGCCCGCGACGATCAGCAGCACGATCACGCGGAGCGCAATCGGAGACACGTCGAAGAGCGGCAGCACCTGCGTCGCGATCTGCACGACGAGCCAGCCGACGACGGCGTAGGCCGCGCCGGCCTTGTAGACGTTGCGGCGTTGCAATTCGCTCAGGAACGACCGCACACGCCCCCCGGGCTCGGTCCGCGTCGATGCCGCGCATCGCCGCTTCGAGCACGATCATAGACGATCTCATCCGTATCGAGGCGCGCGGTCGTTTCCGGCGCTCAGCCGTCGAAGCCGTCCGCGAACAGGTCGTCCGGCAGCGGGCCGCCGAGCACGACGGCTGTGATCGGTGCCGAGGTCCCGAGCTCCCCGATCAATGTGGCGTCGCCGGTCTGCCGGTCGACCGTGTAGAGGACATTCGTCCCGAGGTCAGGATTGAACGCGAACAGCCACAGGATGTCCGAGCCCGGCGCGAACGCGAGCGTGTCGGCGTCGTCGAGAGGAAACCCGACCGAGCCGATGTCGGTCGCGTCCGGATACAACGTCGCGAGATTGTCGTTGTCGCGGTCGAGCGCGTAGATGGTGCCGTCCGACGCATACACCATCGACTGCATGCAGCCGCCGGCCGCGCCGACCAGTGTCGTCGCGCCGTTGATGAGATCGACTACGTAGAGAATGGAGCTCGTGCACGGCGCTTGCGCAACCAACGCGTAGGCGATGCCGGTGTCAGGCGCGATGGCGAGGCTGATGTGCAACGCATCGCTGATTCCCGACAGCGCGCCTACCAGCGTCACGACGCCGGTCGCGGTGTCGATCTTGACGAGCGTGAACGTGTCGTCGATCGCGTACTCGGTCGAGTAGTCGCCGTTCGCAAATGCACCGGTAAGCAGCGCGTGATTCATTTGCGAAAGCACGATGTCGCCAGGAAACAGGCGCACGTATTCGAAGCCGCCCTGCGGACCCGCGACCGACGCGTAGCCGGTGCCATCGAACGTGCCGGCAGAAGCCGGCGCCGCAGCGAGCGACGCCGCAACTGCGCATGAGACGACGAAAGCCTGCAGTGCACGGTTCATGATGCTCCCCGCTGCGATCGACGCGCGCATGACACGCCCGTGCGCGCATCGAGTCAAGCGCATTTACATGGGAGATTTCGCGCCCGCGGCCTTCAGCAGCGCCGCACGCTCGGGCCGTTTCACCGGCACGCCGTGCGCATCGCAGCTGCCGAGCTTGCAGAGCTCGCCACGAATCGTATCGCTCGATTGCGCGATGACATGGAACAGCGCGTTCTGCTCGAGCGAGCCGCGCACCGCGTCGGAGCCCGGGCCGCGTGCGAATACGGCGACGTCCTCGCCCGAATGCGTCTCGGACGAGAGAGGCATCGTCGACTCCTGCTCGTAGTCGGGCGCTTCTGTGTCGACATCGGCGAGCGCCGGACGGCCGTCCTTCGCGGCGGAATACGCAGTCGGGTTGTGCGGATACTGCTTCGCGCCTTCGGGCTGGCGATCGGACGCGCCGGCGTAGCCGGGACCGTTCGCGTAGCTCAGCGTCGCGTAGGGACGGCCGGTCGCATCGACTGCGAGATTCTTGCCCGGCGGACCCTCGCCGCTCGACCCGCGCACCTTGCCGAGGATCGGATTGCCGCGTGCGGGATAGCCGGCGAATGTCAGCGTGTGACTGTGGTCGGCCGTGACCAGGATCAGCGTGTCGTCGGCGCTCGTCATGTCGACGGCTGCCTGCACCGCGTGCGCGAACTCGATCGTCTCGGTCAGCGCGCGGTACGCGTTGCCGGCGTGGTGGCCGTGGTCGATGCGGCCGCCCTCGACCATCAGGAAGAAGCCTTTCGGGTTTTTTTTGAGGATCGAGAGCGCGGTGCGCGTCATCTCCGAAAGGCTCGGCTCGCCGGCCGGATCTTTCGTGCGCTCGGTTTCGTATTTCATGTGCTCGGGCTCGAAAAGGCCGAGCAGGTGCGTCGTCTTCGCAGGATCGATCGCTTTCAGCTGCGTCTCGTTCCACACGTACGCGGCGCCGTCGTGCTTCTGCCACGTCGCGATCAGGTCGCGTCCGTCGAGCCGCTTGCCGGGCAGGCCCGGGATATTCAGGATCGCGCTGGTCGGCCGGCATGAACTCGGTGCGGCCGCCGCCGAGCGCGACGTCGATGCCGTGTCCGAACGGAAACTCGACGAGCTGCCGCGCGAGATCCACACAATCCGGTGCGCGCTGCTTCTCGGGAATCTCCATGTCGGTTTCCCAGTCGCGATCGGCGATGTGGCCGTACGTCGCGGCCGGCGTCGCGTGCGTGATGCGCGTCGTCGTGACGACGCCGGTCGACTGGCCCGCGACGGCCGCGAGCTCAAGCGCGCTGACGGTTTCGTTGCCGCGATCGGACGCGCAATTACCGCGCTCGGTGACTTGATCGACGCCGATGACGCCGGCGCGCGTCTTCACGCCCGACATGATCGCCGTCATCGTGCCGGCCGAATCGGGTGTCTGGAAATCGGTTTCGTACGTGCGCGAGAGCGCGGTCGCCGGGAAGTTTTCGAACGAGAGGCGATTCTCCTCGCCCGAGCCGCCTTTCAGCTGGCCGTCGTAAATGCGCGCGGCCGTGATCGTCGTGATGCTCATGCCGTCACCGAGGAACACGATGACGTTCTTCGCGTGCGATCTGTGCGGTGCGCTCGCAGCCGTATTCTGATTTGCAGCGGCCGCGGCGCCGGCGCGGAACCACCAGTCCGGTGTTTCCTGATCGGGATGATGGATCGCCGGCACGTCGATCGGCGCTGATTTCTCGGCCGCGCCCGCGATCGATGCGACGCCGAGCGCCGAAGCGAGAACCAGGTTCTTCTGGATGCGCATCACGTATTCCCTTCGGGCGAATGGCCGAGTATGGGTCGTGATGTGACGCCCTTGCTACATCGGAAAACCCGCACGCTTCTTCGCGTGCATTGGGCGCCGCCGCGATGCGACGGGCGGCGCCGGATTCGTTACGCGGGCTCGGGCATGCGCTTGCGCTGGCGCTTCGCGCGACGCTCGGCGAGATGCGCCTCGATCAGCGCGACGTTCGTGCCGGCGACACGCGTGGCGCGCATCAGCTGCTGCTCGCTGATGCCGAGCCACTTGGCCCAGTACTGCATCGAGTGCCAGTTGCGCACGTCGACGGCGGCGGTGTCCTTGACGCCGACCTCGGACGCGGCCTTGGCAACGGGACGCCCCGGATAGCCATCGGATGCCGCAGTTTGTCGTTCAGTGACGAAGAAAGCGTGGTTCATACGTCAATCCACCTGCTGGCTGCGTGCTGGATGCCTGCCGATCGGTGCGGAGCGGTCTTCCGCCGGCGAAAATCCCGGCAAAACGGCCGCACGAACCCGCCACCGCCCGGCGTCGCGGTGTCCAGAAGCTCGCAACGTGTATCCCCCCAAACGATCCTTCGATTCCGCCCGCCCGGACGGAAGGTCTTCCGTGATCCTCGTGAAGGATGAATCAAGGTTCGTGCCAAGCCGCGTTAACGGCGGCACACATCACAGGCCGCAGACGCGGCGTCAGTGCGCCGGAACGAGGCGGACCTTGTCGATCGACCAGAGCGGATCGTGGCCGCGGTACGCGAAGACGAAAGCAGAGGTCATGCGCACCGGCGATCGGTGGCCAGGATGCGGTCAGCGTCGTGATCGCGGGATTCGCGACCGCCTTGTCGAGCGGAATCGTCGCCAGCGGCGTGCCGTTGCAGCCATCGAGCCTGACGAGGAGATCGCCTTGCGCGGAGGTCGGCGCCGGGCGCGGCACGATGCCGGTGATGTCGTGCGCGAGCTGGAAGTTGTACGGGATCTGGCCGACGTCGACCGCGATGCCGCCGATGCCGTCGAGCGGTGCGTGCTCGAAGATCCAGCACGGATCGAAGAGATCGGTGTCGAAGACGGCGCGAGGGCCGTTTGCCGGCGCATCGTCTTCGAGTCGCAGCCGCAGCTTGCCGCTGCAGGGCTTCAATGCGTTGCTGGTTCGCATCAGCGCGTCCGTCGGCGCCGGTCGCGGCGCACTATCCGCGACGTGCACGCCGAGCGCGCGCTGGCGTTCGATCTCGGATGCGAGCCGCGCGACGAAACCGTTCCAGTCGCGCGCGGCTTTCGGTGACCACAGGACTTCGGCGAGCGCATCGAGACGCGGGAACGCGGCGTGCTCGACGCGCTCCTCGGTGCGCATGTGCTCGGTCCAGAGCTCGGCTTGCGCGCCGAGCACGTGCGCCGCGACATCGCGCGTCATGTCGGACGGCACCGGCTCGAATGCGTAGATGTCGGCGAGCGTGCGCAGCGTTGGGCGACCGGGTGGCTCGTCCGGCGCGTCGCTCTGCAGATGATCGAAATAGAGATCGGGATCGGGCGCCATGACGACGTCGTGGCCCGCGTGCGCGGCTTCGACGCCGCCTTTCGCGCCGCGCCACGACATCACGATCGCATTCGGCGGCACGCCGCCTTCGAGGATTTCGTCCCAGCCGACGATGCGTTTGCCGCGCGCGGCGAGGTGTTTTTCGATTTGCACGAGGAGCCAGCCCTGCATCGCGTTCTCGTCCTTGATGCCGAGCTCGCGCATGCGCGCCTGCACGCGCGGCGACGCCTTCCACTGATCCTTGATCGCTTCGTCGCCGCCGATGTGGATGTACGGACCGGGGAAAAGCGCCGTCACTTCGTCGAGCACGTTTTCGAGGAATGCGATGGTCTCGTCGTCGGTGTTGACGAGATAGGTGTGCACGCCCCAATCCGGCGACACGAGCGGCGTGTCGCCGATCGAGCCGAGCTCGGGATAGGCGGCGATCGCAGCCTGCATGTGGCCCGGCATGTCGATCTCGGGGACGATCGTGACGTAACGCGCTGCTGCGTAACTCACGATGTCGCGGATTTCTTCCTGCGTGTAGAAGCCGCCGTAGCGGACCGGCTGTCCGCTAGCGTCGGTGCCGGCCGCGCCCGCGGGCCGCCGCCATGCGCCGACTTCGGTCAGTTTCGGATAGCGCTTGATCTCGACGCGCCAGCCCTGATCGTCGGTCAGATGCCAGTGCAACGTGTTGAGCTTCAGGAGCGCGAGCTGGTCGATGAAGCGCTTCACGAACTCGGGCGACTGGAAGTGGCGCGCCGAATCGAGCATCGCGCCGCGCCACGCGAAACGCGGCACATCGGCGACATGGACCTGCGGCACGTCGAGGTGCGAAACCTTCGCGGTGTCGGCGGTCAGGAGCTGCCACAGCGTGACGCCGCCGTAGAAAAGACCGCGCGGTTCGCGCGCGATCAGGAGGATGCGTTGCGGATCGACCGCGAGGTCGTAGCCTTCGCCGGACGGCACGTTCTCGGCGCGCGCGTCGAGCGAAAAGACGATCGCGCCGCGCTCGGCGTGGCTGCCGAACGGACGGATATCGAGATGGATGCCGCGCGTCTGCGCGAGAAGGTCAGCGAAGCGGCGTGCGATGCCGGCGGCTTCGGCGTTCTGCGAATCGACGATGAGCGCGGCGCCGTCGCGCAGACGGAAAATGCCGGGCTTCGGTTCGACGAGCGCCGGTTGCGGAATCAGCGGCACGGGTTGTGCGAGGGTCGGTGATTGCGCCGGCTTTGTCGCGCACGACGCGAGCGCGCCTGCGGCGACCACCGCAAACACGAACGCTCCGAACCCGCCGGCGAGCCGCGTCTTCAACATTGCGATCGAAGCTTACCTGCGCCGACGACCGGAAAAACGACGGGTCCGGACAACACGTCCGGACCCGTAAACCGATCGCGTGCCGAGGGCGACGGTCAGAACCCGAAATGCAGCGACGCCATGTAGCGGCGGCCGGTCTTGTACTTGCCGGCGATCATGTCCTTCTGTCCGAGGTACTGGAGGTAGGTCTCGTCCAGCAGGTTCATCGCGTTGAGGTTCAGCGAGAAGTTGTCGCTGAAGCGCCACGACGCCGACGCATCGAGCTCGGTGTAGTCGTCGACCGACGCGGGCGGCGCGCCCGCGACGTAACCGCCGGCGAGATAGCTCGAGCGCCAGCCGTACGTGATGCGCGCCGAGAACGGACCCTGCTCGTAGTACGGCGAGAAGTTGACCGCGTTCTTCGAGTTGTACGGCAGATCCTGGCCCGACTTCGTCGAGCCATCGGCGTACGTGTAGTTCGCATACATGCCCAAGCCCGTGTCGCCGAACGGCTGCTGGTAGCTCAGCGTGAAGCCCTTGACCGTCGCCTTGCCCCCGTCCAGCGGACGCAGCACCGAGTAGTCACAGAAGCCCTGTGCATCGCAGTTGCCGATTCCGCCCTGCACGTAGACGCGCTGGTACGTATCGGGATCGGTCGTCGAGATCGTGTTGAACTGGCGCTCGATGTGCGAGTCGGTCGTGATGTAGTTGCGGATGTCCTTGTAGAACACCGACGCTGCGACCACCGACTGCTCCGCGAAGTACCACTCCGCCGAAAGATCGTAGTTGTACGACTTGTACGGATCGAGATTCGCGTTGCCGCCCGAACCCGTGAGCACGGTGTCGTTGAGGAACGTGTTGTGCACTTCCTGGTTGTACGGCGCCCACGCGATGACTTCGGCGGCCGCACCGCGGAGCACGAAATCGGGCGCGAGATCCCACGCGATATTGAACGACGGCAGCGTGTCGTTGTGCGTGTTCGTCGCGGTCTGGTAGCTGCCGGCCGGAGCGGGATACACGGGCGTTCCGCTGTAGTTGTAGCCCGAGCTCTCGATCTCGGTGCGCACGAAGCGGAGGCCGAAATTGCCGCGGTAGCCCGTTCCGCCGAAGTTCGCCTGCGCGTAGGCCGCGTCGGACGTCTGCGTCAGCGCGTATGAGTTGTTGAGGAACGAGGCCGCGTCGGGCGAATTGCCGAGCGGGCTTCCGAGCACCCAGTTGCGCACGTTGTCCCAGCTCGTCTCGACGTGATGGGCCTGGTCGTTGTCGAAGCCCTGGATGTCGGTGTAGCCGTTGAAGCCGATTGTCGCGAGGTTGCCGGTGCGCACGCCGCCGACGATGTAGAGCGCACGGCTCTCTTCGTGTTTGGCGTAGCGGTAGCCGACGAGCAGCTCGTTGATCCAGCTGTCGAACGTCTTCGACCAGTCGAGCTGGCCGTAGGTATCCTTCGCCTCGGCCGGCCACTGGCCGTAGTTGCCGCCCCAGCCGCCGCCCGGCGTGTCGCCGTCGTGCCAGTTGGCCGGATTCGCCGCGGCCGCCGAATCGTCGAACGTGATACCGCGGTGGATGTTCCACGTGTAGCCGCCGTTGTAGTACGGCTCGATGAACGCCTGCGTGTTGTCGGTGTTGTTCGAGCGGCTGAAACCGCCCTGGCCCGACAGGCTCCAGTCGTTGCCGTGATAGACGCCGGAAAGATCCACGCCGTACGTCTTCACGACCGACGAGCGTGCCTGGTTGTCGATGTACGTGTTGACCGGGCCGTTGCCACCGTTCTCGGTGAGTCCGGGGCACGTCGGATCGTCGTTGCCGCACGAATGGCCGCCGGTGATGAGGCCGTTGGGCCCTTGCGTCAGGCTCGTGATGTTCTGCGGCGTCTGGCTCGTGAAGCCGTACATCGACTGGTTGAAGTTGTTGAAGTTCTCGCGGATGTAGAGGCCTTTCGCTTCGAACTCGAGCTCGCTGGTCGGCTTCCACTGCAGGTTGACCGTGCCGGAGTCGCGCTTGCGCGTCTGCTGGAAGTACGCCGCGTTGATTTCCTGCGGCATCAGCGCGTTCGGATTCAGCGTGCCGTTCTGGATCGCATCGGCAATCGTCGGATTCGCCGCGGCGAGGCTCGACACCGGGCTGTAACCGAAGATTTCCTCACCCTGGCGATCAACTTTCTCTTCGTAATGCTGCACCGAAACCGCGGCGCCGAATGTGTTGTCGGCGCTCTTGCCGCTGTAGAGGAACGAAGCGTTCGGCTTCGTCGAATCGGACTGATCGCCGTACGTCAAGCCGATGGAGCCCGAGATCGTGTTGTTCGGAAGATCGAGCGGCTCGCGCGTGTGCATGATCACGGTGCCGCCGATGCTGCCTTCGGGAAGGCGCGCTTCGGGCGACTTGTAGACTTCGAGCTTGCCGAGGATTTCCGGCGCGAGCAGCGTGTAGTCGAAGCCGCGGTTCGGCTGCTCGCCGTAGAGCCATGTCGTCTCGGCAACCGGATGGCCGTCGAGGAACGTCAGGTTCAGGCTCGGATCGGTGCCGTTGATGCTGACGCGTTCGCCCTGGCCGAACCGGCGGTCGATCGTCACGCCCGGAATCTGCGCCATCGCCTCGGCGACGTTCGTGCTCGGGAACTTGCCGATGTCCTCGGCGGTGATCGCGTCGACGACCGCGTTGGCATCGCGCTTGGTTTCGAGCGAGCGCTTCAGGCTCTCGCGGATGCCGCGCACGACGATCGTCTCCATCTCGGTTTCCGAGGTGGCGTCCTGCGAAGCACCTGCCGGCGCAGCGGGATCTGCAGCCGGTGCTGGCGCGTCTTCGGCGTACAGCACGCTCGCGAAACTCAAGCCGGCGAGGATGCTGGCTGACAGCAAGGTTCTACGGCACGTCATGACATTCCCCTCTCGTGGTTGTATCGGCTCGTGCGTGCGTCCTCGCATCGCTTCGCCGGCTCTGGTCGTACTGCATCGATGAAACTCCTCAAGTGAAAAAGCATTCGCGCGCGTCACGCATGGCTCTGCTCGCGCGTCTCGAAGTGATCGATCGGATGTCTTGCGAAATACCAGCTGGCGGCACCGATCACGCCGAGCTGCGCGTGTTCGACCAGGCGCACGGGCGTCCTCGCAAGCAGCTCGCGCATCGCGCCCTTGTCGAGCAAGCGCTCGACGAACGCGCTCCTGACGACGAGATCCTTCATCTGCGGCAGCACGCCGCCGGCGAGATAGATGCCGCCCTGCGCGCCGTACGTCAGCGCGAGATCGCCGAGCACCGCGCCGAGCCAGCCGCAGAACACGTTCGCGGTTTCGACGGCGATCGGATCGTTCTTCGCGAGCGCGGCGGCCGTGATCTCGGCCGCGGTGCGCGGCGGCGCATCGATGCCGCGCAGCGTCGCGATGGCGCGATGGAGATTGACGAGACCCGTGCCGGAGAGCACATGCTCGACCTGCACGCGCTTCATCGTCTTGCGAAGCTCGCGGATCACGTCGAGCTCGACATCGGTTTCGGGAGCGAGCGTCGCCTGACCCGCTTCGGTCGCGAGCACGACGGGACGCCCATTATTTGGAATGCGCAACGCGGCACCGAGGCCGGTGCCAGGACCGACGACGAGAACCGGACCCTGCAACGACGCGCGCGAAGGACCGCTCAGCAGGATTGCGGCGCCGTCGTCGATGTGACCGATCGCATGCGCGACCGCTTCGAAATCGTTGACGATCGCGAGCTCGTCGACGCCGAGCGAAGCACGAAGGCTCGAGATCGAGATCGGCCACGGCAGGTTGACATTGACGACCGCGTCATCGATCACGTAGCCCGCGACCGCGAGCGCGATGCGATCGGCATCCGCGCCGCCGGCTTCATTGCGGAACGCATCGATGATTGCGTCGAGGCCCGGATAATCGGCGCAGGCGTATTTGCGGTACTCGACGATTGCGAAGTCGCTGCCGGCGGGTGCGGCGTCGAGCAATGCGATGCGCGCATGCGTGCCGCCCACATCGGCCGCGATCAGCACCGCGTGCGCACGGGCATGCCCGCGCTGGCTCGTCGTTCCACCCACTGTTCCCTCTCCGCCGATCTGCCCGCAGTCCGGCTCTCTGTGGCCGGTTCTGGCGTGCGCAGTCTCGGAGCGTATGACAACGTTGTCAATATTGCATTGCAATAATGTGACTGGACAACGAGTTGGACCGCACTTCTATGCGATGTCTACGGTGTCGAAACGCGACATGGCGCCATAAAACAAGGCTAAAACGCCTGCAACGTGCCTCGCGCAACCAGGCCGTCGGTCACGCTTGACAACGTTGATAATCGCGTCTTGCAAGTGGACAATCGAAGCGAACGGCCGCGACAGAGCCGAATGGCTTCAGAGAGGGGAATCGTCCGCATGTCGACCAGCGCCGCCGCCGTGCAATCCACGCGCGACTACCGCACGCCAATGATGATCATTGGCCTGCTCTTCTTCATCTTTGGCTTCGTCACGTGGCTCAACGGGCCGCTGATCCAGTTCGTCGAGCTCGCGTTCGAACTCAACACCGTCAACGCGTTCCTCGTGCTGATGGTGTTTTATCTCTCGTACTTTTTCCTCGCTCTACCGGCGTCGTGGCTCCTGCGTCGCACCGGCATGAAGAAAGGCATGGCGCTCGGGCTCTTCGTAATGGCCGCGGGCGCGCTCGTGTTCGGCGAGTTCGTCGTGCGCCGCTGGTATCCGGGCGCGTTGACCGGATTGTTCGTGATCGGCGCGGGTCTTTCGCTGTTGCAGACGGCCGCCAATCCGTACATCTCGATCCTCGGCCCGATCGAAGGCGCGGCGCAGCGCATCGCGTTCATGGGTATCTGCAACAAGCTCGCGGGCATTCTCGCGCCGCTCGTTATCGGCGCGCTGGTCATGCACGGCTTGGGCGATCTCAAAGCGCAAGTGCAGGCGGCCGATCCAGCAACGCGCGAAACGCTGCTCAATGCATTCGCCGCGCGTATCCACGTGCCCTATCTCGCGATGGCCGGCATCCTCGCCGCGCTCGGATTCTGGATCACGAAATCGCCGCTACCCGAAGTTCGCGCCGAAGAAGTCAATCGCAGCAGCGGCTCCGAATCGCGCAGCATCTTCGCGTATCCGCATCTCTGGCTCGGCGTGGTGTGCCTGTTCGTCTACGTCGGCGTCGAGGTCATGGCGGGCGATGCGATCGGCACGTACGGGCGCGGTTTCGATCTGCCGGCCGACCAGACGAAGTTCTTCACGTCGTTCACACTGACCGCGATGCTGGTCGGCTACGTTGTCGGTCTCCTGACGATTCCGCGCTTCATCTCGCAGGAACGCTACCTTCTTTTGTCCGCCGCGCTTGGCATTGTGCTGTCGTTCGGCGCGTTCTTCACGCACGGCTACGCGTCGGTCGCGTTCGTCGCCTCCCTCGGTTTTGCGAACGCGATGATGTGGCCGGCGATCTTTCCGCTTGCGATCGCGGGGCTCGGGCGCCTGACCGAAACCGGCTCTGCACTGCTGATCATGGGTATTGCCGGTGGCGCGGTAATTCCGCAGACGTTCGCGTTTCTTCGCGAGCATCATGATTTCCAGGTCGTGTTCATCGCGATTATGGTGCCGTGCTATGCATACATTCTTTTCTATGGATGGCGCGGGCATTGCGTGGGAAGCCGAAAGTCATGAGACGCCCTGCCGCCGTTTCCCCTGAGAGGGTTGGGGTGGAGGCCGTCCGCAGTGAAACCTTCGTTCGCGGCGCACCACCCTCACCCGCGCTTCGCGCGGCCTCGCCCGCGAGCGGGAGAGGCAAAGAGCGCGCTACGATGAACAAATCGATCTGACGAAGCGCCCCGTGCACAGACCCACGATAAAAGACGTCGCGCACCGCGCCAAGGTCTCGCTGAAGACCGTCTCGCGCGTCATCAACAACGAAGTCTCCGTGCGCGGCAACACGCGCGAGCGCGTGCAGCGTGCGATCGAGGATCTCAACTACGAACCCGATCAATCCGCGCGAAGCCTTCGCACGGCGACGTCGTACGCGATCGGCCTCGTCTACGACAACCCGAACCCGTACTACGTCATCAGCGTGCAGAACGGCGTGCTCGCCGCGTGCCGCGACCAGGGCTTTGGCCTGCAGATTCATCCGTGCGATTCGACCGTGCCCGATCTTGCCGACGAATTGCACGAGCTCGTGCGCCGCTCGCGGCTCGCCGGCCTCGTGCTCGCGCCGCCGATGTCCGAGCGCATGGAGCTGATCCGCTTCCTCGCCGGCCACGGCATCAAGTTCGTGCGCATCATCTCGGCCGCGGAAGATCCGAACGACGGCTATCCGTGCGTCTATGTCGACGATCGCGACGCCGCGTACGACATCACCGAGCACCTGATCCAGCTCGGCCACCAGCGCATCGGATTTCTCTGGGGCGGCGAAGCGCACCGCTCGAGCCCGGAACGTTTCAAAGGTTATGAAAGCGCGCTCAAGGATTACGGCATTCCACTCGACAAGAAACTCGTGATCCCAGGCGACTATTCATTCGACGACGGCTTCCGCGGCGCGCGGCGTCTCTTCGCGCTGCGCGAGCGGCCGACCGCGATCTTCGGCTCCAACGACGAAATCGCCGCCGGCGTGCTGGCGGCCGCAAAATCGAGCGGCATCGACGTGCCCTACGAGCTATCGATCGCTGGCTTCGAGGACAGCCCGTTCTCGAAGCAGTCGTGGCCCGCGCTGACGACCGCAAAGCAGGCGACCGAGGACATCGCACGCCACGCGGCGCTGCGGCTCATCGCGGAGCTGAAGCCGCATTCGGTCGCGGCCGTGACCGCGAACCGTGGCTTCTCGCCGCAGCTCGTGATCCGCGATTCGACCGCACGCGCACGGCTGCCGGGCGCATGATTCCTTTTCCGCACGAGACCGTCCGAGTGTCCGACGCCACGCCACCGCGCATAGCCGCCGAGTCGACGAAGATGTGCCGCGAGATCGCCGAATCGCCTCTCGCGATCGCACGCCAGATCGCCGCGAACGCGCCGCGCGTGCGCGAGCTCGCGGCCGTGCTGCGACGCGATCCGCCGCGATTGATCGCGACCGGCGCGCGCGGCAGCTCCGACAACGCGGCGACATTCGCGAAATATCTCTTCGAGACGCGGCTCGGCATCGCGACGATGTCGGCCGCGCCGTCGGTGCAGTCGGTCTACGCGGCCGAGCCCGATTTCGCAGGCGCGCTGTTTCTGGCGATTTCGCAGTCGGGCAAGAGCCCGGATCTCGTGCGCCAGGCCGAGTCGGCGAAATCGGCCGGCGCGCGTGTCGTCGCGATGGTTAACGTCGAGGATTCGCCGCTCGCAGCCGCCGCCGATTTCGTCGTGCCGCTTCGCGCGGGACCGGAGCTCAGCGTCGCGGCGACGAAGAGTTTTCTCTGCTCGCTGTCGGCGCTGCTGCAGCTCGCGGCCGAATGGAAGGACGACGCCGCGTTGCGCGATGCGCTCGCCGACGTGCCCGCTGCGTTGAATGAAGGCACCGCGGCCGACTGGCATTCGCTCGTCGACGGCCTCGTCGATGCGTCGAGCCTGTTCGTCGTCGGACGCGGCCTCGGCCTCGCGGCCGCGCAGGAAGCCGCGCTGAAATTGAAGGAAACCTGCGGCATCCACGCCGAAGCGTTCAGCGCGGCCGAAGTGCAGCACGGTCCGATGACGCTCGTCGGCCCGCGCTTTCCGGTCGTGTTCTTCGTGCAGGACGACGACACGCGCGACTCGACGCTCGCGATCGCGGAGAAGTTCCGCGCACGTGGCGCGCACGTGTGGACGATCGGCGCCGAAGTCGAAGGCTGCGACGCGCTGCCGCTGCCGGCGACGCGCGACGCCGCGTGCACGCCGCTCGTCGCGGTGCACCGTTTCTATCGCGCCGTGAATGCGCTCGCGGTGCGCCGCGGCCGCGATCCGGATGCGCCACCGCATCTCAGCAAGGTCACCGAGACGTTCTGATGGCGACCGCGTTCGTCAACGCGCGCGTGCTGACCGGCGACGGATTCTGGGACGACGTCGCGGTGCTCGTCGAGAACGGCGTCATCACCGCCATCGTCGATGCGGACGACGCGCGCGTGCGCGACGCGGACGTGCGAGACCTCGGCGGCGATTACCTGTTTCCGGGCTTCATCGACTGCCAGGTCAACGGCGGCGGCGATGTGCTGTTCAACGACGCGCCGACCGTCGAGACGATTCGCCGTATCGGCGAAGCGCATCGCCAGTACGGCACGACGGGCTTCCTGCCGACACTGATCAGCGACGATCTCGACGTCATGCGCGCGGCAATCGCGGCCGTCGATGCCGCCATCGCTGAAGGTGTGCCGGGCGTGCTCGGCATCCATCTCGAAGGGCCGTACCTCGCGCCGGCGCGCAAGGGCGTGCACGACGCGACGAAGTTCCGCGTGCCCGATGCACGCGAGATAGACCTCGTCTCATCGCTCCGCAACGGGAAGACCGTGCTGACGGTTGCGCCGGAATGCGTTCCGCTTGAAACGATCCGCGAGCTGACGCGGCGCGGCGTCATCGTCTGCGCGGGCCACACGGCCGCGAGTTACGACGAGACGCGAGCCGCGCTCAAGGCAGGCCTTCGCGGTTTCACGCATCTGTTCAACGCGATGTCGCCGCTGACGAGCCGCGAGCCCGGCGTCGTCGGCGCGGCGCTCGAAGATGGGTCGAGCTGGTGCGGCCTTGTCGTCGACGGCATCCACGTGCATCCGGCGTCGCTGCGCGTCGCGCTCGCGGCGAAACCGCGCGGCGGGATGTTCCTTGTCACCGATGCGATGCCGCCGGTCGGCGGCACATCGGACACGTTCACGCTCGGCGGCATCACGGCCGTGTGCCGCGACGGGCGCTGCGAAACGCCGGACGGCGTCATTGCGGGCTCCGCGCTCGACATGATCACGGCCGTGCGCAACACGGTCGCGATGCTCGGCGTCGATGTCGCCGAGGCCGTGCGCATGGCGTCGACGTATCCCGCCGATTTTCTCGGCCTCGCATCGCACGGCCGCATTGCGCCGCAGAAACGTGCCGCATTCGTGATCGCCGATCGCGCGCTTCGCGTGCGCGAAGTCGTCGTCTGAGCGAGCAGCGGAGCGCCGCCCCAGTTCGGGGCGGCGCGGTCGAGCAGGCTGCGTTTTACGGCGCGCCGTCGAAGCCGTCCGCGAAGATGCGATCGGCGACCGTCACGGTCAGCGACACCGGCACCGCGACGAGCGCGTGGTCGGGATCGTTCGTCGTGACGCAGAGCACGGCCGAGTAGTTGCCCTCGCTGAGTCCGCTAGCATCGGCCGTAACCGTGACGTCCTGCGACGCGCCGGCGGCGACCGTGCCGCTCGCCGGCGACTCGCTGAGCCACGGCACGTCGGACGGATTCGAGCAGTCGCCGCCGCCACCGCCGGCGATGCCGGTTGCGCGGATCAGCCAGTTGCCCGGCAGGCCGAAGCTGTCGATCGTGCCGATCAGGTCGTCGTTGGCGAGATTGTCGGGATCGGGATCGCCCGAGCTCATGCCGGCGACCCACGAGCGATTCTGCGAAGCGCCTTCGTCGATCGCGGCCGGATAGAAGATCGGTGTCGTGCCGCCGAGCGCGTACGTGTTCTCGAAGCCGACGTAGACGTCACCGTCGCCCGGCACGGCGAAATTGACCGTGTAGTCGAGGAACGCATCGAGACTGGCGATCGTGACCGGCGTGTCACCGCCGAGACGGACCGCGTTCGACGGATCACCGTCGCCGTCCGCGTCGTAGTACGCGACGAGGTTGACCGACTTGCCGACGAGCGAGCCGTTCGGATTGTCGGGCCACTCGATCGAGATCGTGTTGATCGTGAATGCGCCGGTGCCGCCCGGCGGCGTGAAGCGATTGAGCCAGATCGCCGCGTATTCGGTGCTCGCCTGGTCGTTGAGGCCGATCGTGTCCTCGTAGGTGCCGTCGTCGAGCGAGAATGTGAGCGCGCCGTCGGCATCGCGCGGCGTCCACGGCGCAGCCGTGCGCGGACCGCGCAAGCCGCTCGTGCCCAGCGAGCCGATGCGCCGCTGCGATGCGGCCATCGGTGGCGTCGCGTTGTCGACGTTGAGCGCGATGCGCGGCGCAGTCGCCGGTGTCTCTGCAATCGCGAACGTGAGATCGCTGCCGCCGGTGTTGCCGATCGAGAGCGTGCTGTCGCCCGATGCGCCGGGCGCGAGCGAGAAGCTCAGCGAAGCGGGTCCGACGACTGCGATCGGCGGATCGGCCGGCGTGTAGAAATACGCGGAGCCCTGGAACGTGTTCGCACCGACCGTTGCCTGCGAGCCGATCAGCAGCGTCGTGCCGTCGATGCCGACGTCCCAGCCGTACGAATCGCCGTTCGATGCGTCGCCGGCGTGGAACTCGTTGGAGAGATTCCATTGCCCGCGTCCCGCGCTATAGAGATAGACGGTGCCGGGCTTCGGCGGCGGCTGCGTGCCGCCGAGATCGTCGTTGTGGCTCCACTGGCCGACGAGCGCGTTGCCGCCCTGCATTGCCACCGACTGGCCGAACTGGTCGTACTCGGCGCCGTCGTCGGCGACGATCTTCGTCGACTGCGTCCATGTTCCGGTCGAGCCATCGAACGCATACACGGCGCCCTGGTGCAGGTTCGCGCCGATGTTCGCGGCCGGTGTGCCGACGATCGCGGTCGAGCCGTCGAGCGCGAGCGAGAACCCGAACTGGTCGCCGTCGGCGCTGTCGTCGGGCTCGAGGATCTGCGCTTGCGTCCACGTGCCGCCGGTATTCGTGAAGACGTACGCCTCACCCGGCGCGTAGACGCCCGACGAGGAGAAGTCGGGGCCCGGTGCGCCGACAAGCAGCGTCGTGCCGTCGGTCTTGACCGCTCCGCCGAACTGATGCGCGTCGCCGGCCGTGCCGTCGCTCGCGACGAGCGGCGTGCCTTCGGTCCAGGTCGTGCCCGAGCGCGAGTACACGTGCAACTCGCCCATGTTTCCGCTGTGGTTCGGCGCGCCGACGAATGCGGTGTCGCCGGTCAGCGCGACGGAGCCGCCGACCCAGTCGAAGCTGCCGGCATCGGCGCCGAGCAATTCCTGCTGCTGCGTCCAGGTGCCGCCGGCGTTGACGAAAACGTAGGCGCCGCCGACGGGACCGAACATCTGGTTGAACACTTCGGGCGCGCCGACGAGCAGCGTGTCGCCGGAGAGCGAGAGCGACCAGCCGAAGAAGTCGGACCAGTTCGGCGGTGGCGCGACGGACGGCGTCGCGGCGATCTGCTGCATCTCGGTCCACGTGCCGCTGACGTTCGCGAACACGTAGACCTTGCCCGGATGATTGAGCGGCGCCGGCGCCGCGACGAATGCGCTGTTGCCCGAGACGAGCACGCGGAAGCCGAACAGATCGCCGGACGCGCCGTCGGATGCGAGCACTTCCTGCTCGAGCCAGGCCGCGTCCGGATCGCGCGCGAGCGTCGTCTCGATCGCATTGCGCAGCGCGGCGGGTACCGGCGACGTCATCGCCGACGGGTATTGCATGGAATAGTCGAATGGCGCGGCAGCGTGCGCAAAGATCGGCATCGCGAGCGCGATCAGCGCGGCATGCGTGAGTGCGCGCAGCGGGTGGAAGGCAGGTTTCACGGTGTTCCCCTCGTTTCGTTTCTGGTTTTCGAATCGCATCGAGTATCTCGGCCGCTGCCGGACGCGACAATAGCCCTGGCTGATTGATTTCTATCTTGATAGGTAAAGATCAGGCACGCGCCCGAACCGGTACACTTCGCGCATGAGCACGATGCGATCCGATTCATCGGGACGCGCGCTCGAGACGCTCGGCATCAGCGTCGACGAGGAGCGAGCGTATCGCGCGCTGCTGTCTCGGCGGCTGGCGAGCGCGGGCGATTTGTCCAGTGCGCTCGGCATTCCTGCGCGCGCGACACAACGTCTGCTCGATGCGCTCGCCGCGAAGGGCCTCGCGACGCATTCGCCGGAGCGGCCGCGACGCTATATGCCGGTGCAGCCCGAGTTTGCGGTCGAGGCGATCGTGAGCCAGCGCCAGGCCGAGCTCGAGCGCGCTCGCGCCGCGATTCCTGATCTGAAGAAACATGTGTCGAAGGTGCGCGCCGATGCCGAACGCGGCGAGGTCGTCGAGCTCGTGACGAGCCGCGACGCCGAGCGGCGCATCTTCGAACACGCGCAGCATGCGGCGCGGCACGAGGTGGTGACGCTGGTGCGACCGCCGGTGCGCGTCACGCGGCTCGACACGCCGTTCGAGCAGGACCAGCAGCCGCAACGCACGGCGCGTGCGCGCGGCGTGCGCTATCGCAGCATCGTCGATGCCGACTGGCTCGCGCTGCCGGGCGCGCCGGCGCGCGTGCGTTCGGAGAGTGAATCGGGCGAGGAGATCCGCGTTTTTCCCGAATTGCCGTTCAAGATCGCGATCTTCGACCGGCGCATCGCGTTCATTCCGCTGAATCCGCACGAGCCCGACGGCGCGACGCTGCTCGTGCGCTCATCCGCGCTGCTCGATGCGCTTTACGCGCTGTTCGAAAGTTTGTGGGAGCGGTCGACGCCGCTCGCGTTTTCGCCGGTCGGCATGCCGAAGGTCGCCAAGACCTCGCGCGTCCCGGAAACCGCGGCGAAGCTGATTCCGCTGCTCGCGGCGGGGCTCAACGACAAGGCCATCGCGCACGAGCTCGATGTCTCGTCGGCGACGCTGAACCGGCGGCTCGCCGAGCTCATGAAAGGGCTCGACACGCGCACGCGGTTCCAGATGGGATGGCGCGCGGCGCTCGAAGCGTTTCCCGAGAGGACGCGCACGCGATCGAAGTGATTGCGGCGGCGCGAATCGCTCGCGCCGCCGCTGCTTGCTGCAAAGATCTATCGGTTACTGCGTCCAGGTCTGCACGAAGACCTGTGCGTTCGGCACCGTGGGGCACGGATCGCCGATGCCCATCGTGACGTCGATCGTGCGCGGCACTTCGCCGCCGTCCCACTGCGCGACGCCGACGATGCCTTCCTGCACGCTCGTCATCTGCACGCAGAACTGGCCCGTGCCTGTGATCGTAACGACGAGGCCGGGATCGTCCGAGTCGCGGATGCTGCCGTCGCCGCGGATCGCCGCGCGATGCGGGGCGCCGCTGCCGTCGAGCCACATGAGGCTGAAGCGCGAAGCGGCCGCAACCAGCGTGCCGCCCTGCGGCGCGCGCGGCGGCGTGGTCGCGGTGTCGCCCGGAAGCGGCAGAAGCACGGCCTGCTTCTGATCGAACGCCGTGACGGTACCGTCAGCGGCGACGGCTTCGACGCCGAGCCAGATGCGACGATTGGCGGGCTCTGCGAAGTCGAACGAGACCGGCGCGCGGAACTTGCCGTCGACGATGCGCACGCTTTCGGTCGTGATGGCGGGCGCGAGAGCCTGCGTGCCGGCCGCGTCCGCATAGGGCGTGATCGTGAAGCGGTAGCTGCCGGTGGCGGGCGTGTCGCCGTGCGAAAGATCGCCGAAGTACGTGAACTTGGTCGCTGCCTCTGCGGCGCCGGTGCCGCACAGGATCGAAATTGCGAGCGTGAAAAGACGACGGGTCAACATGGTGTTCGGTTCCTCGAAAGTGTGGATGTGCGATACCGACGAATGCGATGTGCGCGCGTTCATGGCAGCTGCCACGTCTGCACGCTGACGGCTGCGTCCTGTTCCTGGAAGCACGGACCGCCGATGCCCATCGTCACGTCGATCGTGCCGTGCGTGCCGCCCTGGTCCTGCAGCACGCCGACGATGCCTTCGTTGACGCCGTCCGGAATCACGATGCAGTAGTGCCCGACGGCGACGTGCGCGACCGAGAGATTCGGATCGTCCGTATCGCGGATGCTCGCGTCGCCGCGAATCGCGGCGCGGTGTACGTTGCCGTCGCCGCCGATCCACATGAGGCTGAAGCGCTGGTCCTGCGCGAACGGCAACGGCAGCTCGAAGCTGTCGTCGAAGATGTAGTCGGTCGGCGGACCGCTGCCGCCGTCCGGAACGACCGGAGCGAGGTCGACCGGCGCGGACGCCGCGTCGAGCTCGAGCCCGCTGTTGCTCAACGTCAGCCGAGCCTGGTTTGAAGCAAGGGCCGGTGCGCTGATGGCGCCGGCAATCATGAGACAAAGCAACGTGCGTGGTGTCACGCGTTTTCCTCCCGATCAGATGAACCAGTGTTGCTGGAACATGGTGCGGTCGTTGCTCCTGTTGCGTGTGTGATGCGACGGGCAAGCGAAACCGGCACCGCGTCACACTTGGGGCGTGACGACGGCGTGGAGACTAAGCGGGCCGTATTGCGCCGTCTGTAGCCGGGACGCGCGTCTCTGTGTCAGAAAGTTCGCACGCCGGGTGCGCACGACGGCATCGGCGACCGCAGGCGGAGCGGACATGGGACTTTCGGACTAGAGTCGCGTGAACGAGCCGCGTGCGCCGGTGTCCAAACAATTCGATGGCTGAGCTGCGAGCACAACAGGAAGAATGGTCGAAGGGCACGGTATTCACCGTCGGCCACTCGACGTTGCCGATCGAACGCTTCGTCGCGCTGCTCGCGTCGTACGGGATCGATTGCCTCGCGGACGTTCGCACGGTGCCGCGCTCGCGGCACAACCCGCAGTTCAATGCCGATGCGCTTGCAGCTTCACTCGGCGCCGCCGCTATCGAGTACGTGCCGATGCTCGCGCTCGGTGGTCTTCGGCGTCCGGACAAGAACTCGATCAACGCCGGCTGGCGCAATACGAGCTTTCGCGGTTACGCGGATTACATGCAGACCGATGCATTTCGCGACGCGCTCGAAGCGTTGATCGGGCTCAGCCGCGAGAAGCGCGTCGCGATCATGTGCGCGGAAGCCGTGCCGTGGCGGTGTCACCGGTCACTCGTCGCTGATGCGCTCTTAGTGCACGGGATTCCGGTCGTCGAGATCCTTTCGGAGACGAATGCGCGGATGCACAAGCTAACGGCATTCGCGCACGTCGAAGGCGAGCGCGTCACGTATCCGCCGGTGCAGGCTCCGTTGATATAGACGCCTCGTCGCACCGCGCGGGTATCGCGTAGTCGAAAATGTGCGACTGCAACGTCTGGATGCCGCCGACGATGACTTGAAAGAGCCCGCCGCTCGGGCCCAGGAGTCATTTTCCGGCTGCGGCCTGAATGAATCGCGGCCGCGCTGCCATGAGTTGTTTCTCCAGTCAGCGATGGTGACGCAGAGTCCCGGTGCGTGCCTCCCAGGGCGCGCGCGACGTCGGGAGACGCCCGCATAAATCGGAGGATTTGGAGATGACCAGCCAAGGACGGCCGCATGTTTCGCGCGCAGTCGTCTCAGATACGCGCGAGTGGGCCCGGCGACCTCAACGAGTCGTCGGGCCTTCTTTTTTTGCTCGACGTGTCCGGTTACTTGCCGCGTCTCGATCTGCTCAGCTCGGACGGGTGCGGCCGGGTTGCATACGCCCGCGAATGCGAAACGGAGTAAGTGGTCGGGGCGATCTCGGCTATTCCGCCATCCAGGAGCGCGCACGCTCGCATCGCTCGTTGCGCAGATCATCTTCGATGTCGAGCAACGAAACGCCGAAACCGTAAGTGCCAATGACGCTGTGTGGCGACACGCCTTCAAGGTGTTCCGGTAGATCGATGCGTATGACGCTGAGATCGTCGGCCCACATCGTCACGGTCGCATAGGTGCACGCCGCCTGCACACGCGAGGCGCTGACCGTTATGTCGTCGCGCAAGTTGCCTACGATGATTCGTCGGAACGCTGCTTTGCTCATACCGGCGCCCCCTTCACATGACTGACACGTTGCCCATCGCGGCATTCTGCTCGGCGAGCGTGAGCTATTGCTGACCGCGTGATCTCGTTCCGATTTCTTGGGTGCCTTGAGGTGCATCCGCTGAGGTCGGCGGATGTGTTCGTCGCGGAATTACGATGGCTGCGTCACGCCGAGCTCAGCGTTGAAGTGATCCTTTAGCAGCGCCTGCGCTAGCTCGCGTTGGCTCGATGGGTCTGTCTAATCATCCCGCCGGCTTGCAGGCGCCCAGCCACTTCCCGTCGACTGTGGTCGTGGTGCTCGTTCGCCCTGCCTCCGGTGGATCGTAGGTGACCGTCATTTCCGTGTGATAAGCGTCTTCGCCGTTGAATTGGGTCACGCTGCGAGTCGTCATAGTCCTGTCGCCCACCTTGCACACCATGTCCGAGACCCATTTCCCGCCTTCCTGGCGTGTGTCGTTCTTGCTGCAGTTCTTCTTGGCGTAGTCCTCTCCTGACTTTTTTCCCTCCGCCAGCGCAGCAGCATCAAGGCAGTTCTGCGCGACGCCCGTCTTGTCGGAATTTCTGTTGCCTGCATGTTGAATGTGCGTCTCCCACATGCCTGGCTTTTGCTGCGGAAGCTCAACGGCGTTCGCGGAGACGAATAAATTCGATAGGCCGATGGCGACCGGAATCGCGAATCTGAAGCGCATGGGTAGAATCTCCTGTTGTCGATACGACACGGCCGACTACTTTAAAACGCTGAACTACGCTTGCGAGAAGTCCCGGCCGGTGCGATCCCACCTTGGCTTGGCCGTCACTGCGGCGGCCCTGGTGATGTTCATCGCGCTTGGTCTAGCGCTCATCAATAAAGGCTCTGAAGATCGCGGCCTTCATAGGCGCTGAAGAACCTCACTTGTCTACGCTGCCATTCTATGCTCGCAGTACGGCAGACAGCGATCATCGAGAATGCGATAGGCCGTTTGTAAATCGCCCTTCGGACCGAACCACGCTAAAACGCGATCGATCGGGACGCTGCGGGGATGTTGTGGAACTGATTTTGGTGGGCCCACCAGGACTCGAACCTGGAACCAAGGGATTATGAGTCCCCTGCTCTAACCATTGAGCTATAGGCCCGCGCCGAAATCATAGGCGAGCCCGCCCGGTACGACCAACCTGCTGACACCACGCGGTCAGCATCCCCGGCCTATCCTGCGCTCCCGTCAGGACAACGCAGGAGCACTCATGAATACCGAACAGGTCGCCAAGCGTCTCGCTGAGCTCTGCCGCGAAGGCAAATACGAGCAGGTGCAGGACGAGCTTTACTCGAAGGATGCGGTCAGCGTGGAGATGGAAGGCTCGCAAGGCCTCGGCAACGCGAAGGGGCTCGATGCGATTCGCGAGAAGGGCAAGCAGTTCAACGCGATGGTCGAGGCCGTGCACGGCGGCAGCGTCGGTGAGCCGATTGTCGTCGGCAACTGGTTCGCGGTCACGATGACGATGGACGCCACGATGAAAGGCCGCGGCCGCGTGAACATGCAGGAAATCTGCGTGTATCAGGTCAAGGACGGCAAGATCGTGCGCGAGCAGTTCTTCTACGATCTCGGCTGACGCGCCTGGTCGCATGCGTACAAGCACGATGCGCACGCGCGCTCACGGCGCGCGGCGCATCGTGGTAGTGCCTCAGCGTCCGGCGCTGAGTCGCGGCGTCGCGCAGCTGACGTCGTCGATCTTCACGTCGACGAGGTCGGTCGTGTGCCGGCCTTCGCTCGTGTCGAAGTAGTGCCGGTCGACCACGATCGAGCGTTTGGCGCCACTCGGGATTTCGTAGCTCAGCACCTTGTTGTCGGTCGCTTCGGCGCCGTCTTCGGTGCGCCACGCGGCGCGATAGCGGATGACGCCCGCGCAGCCCTGCTTCTCGCAAGCATCGCCGGCGATGCCGAACGCGATGCGGAACTCGTCCTTGTCCATGCGGATGACGACGGGATCGTTGGTGACGTTCACGGCGCACGTCGCTTCGGCCGCAAGGGCATTGCCGGCAGCGAGGGCGAGGATGAGACCAGCCAGAATCGTTTTCATCGCAAATCTCCTTACAGTCGAGGCGGAAACTTTGTTAGGCTTCTATGAGCCTATTTGTGTTGCATCGCAGTAGGCGGATTAGATCACGTCTCTTTCTTTATTTTCAAGAATCTACGATGCATCTGCGACAATCTGTCGTTGCACGACGGCGAACTATCAAAAAGGCTTTTAGAAGCCTATTTGAGGCGCAACAAAAAAGGCGGACCGAAGTCCGCCTTTTCAGAAACCCTGATCCCGACGCTTATTCGAGATCGAGGAACGACCGCAGCTGCTCCGACCGGCTCGGATGACGCAGCTTGCGCAGCGCCTTCGCCTCGATCTGGCGGATGCGCTCGCGCGTGACGTCGAACTGCTTGCCGACTTCCTCGAGCGTGTGATCGGTGTTCATGTCGATGCCGAAGCGCATGCGCAGCACTTTCGCCTCGCGCGGCGTCAGACCGGCGAGCACGTCGCGCACGGTCTCCATGAGGCCGATGTTCGTCGACGACTCGACCGGCGAGACGATCGCGCGCGTCCTCGATGAAATCGCCGAGGTGCGAATCCTCGTCGTCGCCGATCGGCGTCTCCATCGAGATCGGTTCCTTGGCGATCTTGAGCACCTTGCGGATCTTGTCCTCGGGCATCTCCATCTTGATCGCGAGTTCGTCCGGCGTCGGCTCGCGACCCATCTCCTGCAGCATCTGGCGCGAGATGCGATTCAGCTTGTTGATCGTCTCGATCATGTGCACCGGGATGCGGATCGTGCGCGCCTGGTCGGCGATCGAGCGCGTGATCGCCTGGCGGATCCACCACGTCGCGTAGGTCGAGAACTTGTAGCCGCGGCGGTATTCGAACTTGTCGACCGCCTTCATCAGGCCGATGTTGCCTTCCTGGATGAGATCGAGGAACTGCAGGCCGCGGTTCGTGTACTTCTTCGCGATCGAGATCACGAGACGAAGGTTCGCCTCGACCATCTCCTTCTTCGCGCGGCGGGCCTTCGCCTCGCCGATCGACATCGCGCGGTTGATTTCCTTGATGTCGCCGACCGCGAGGAACAGCGCCTTCTCGATCGAGATCAGGCGTTCCTGCTCGGTGATGATCTGCTCGCGGTGCGACTTGATCGCCGACGACCACTTCTGGCGCTTCCTGCGGATCAGCTCGTCGGCCCACGACGTGTTCGTCTCGTTGGCTCGGGAACGCCTTCAGGAAATCCTTGCGCGGCATGCGGCCTGCTTGATGCAGATGTCCATGATCATGCGTTCGTGGTGGCGGATCGTGTTCACGACCTCGCGCAGCTTGCGCACGAAGCTGTCGATCATGATCGCCGGCAGCTTGAGCTTCAGGAACGCCTCGGCCATCTGCTCGCGCAGCTTCTGCGCCTTGCTTGTCGGCTGAGGCCGTACTTCTCGGCGGTCTTCTGGAACTTCGCGTAGAACGTGCGCAGCTCTTCCATGCGGCGCGTGACTTCGCTCGGGATCGGGGCCGGTCTCGCCGGGGCCCGCTTCCTCTTCGCCTTCGGCCTTCTCCTCGGTGTCGGCGTCGTCTTCGGACGTCGGCGTCCGCAGCGACCGGCTCCGGAATCGCCATCTGCGGCGGCTCGACGTCGGCGAAGCCGGCGAGCACTTCGGACAGGCGCTTCTTGCCTTCCTTGTGCTGGTCGTATTCCTCGATCAGCAGCTGGATCGACCACGGAAAGCTCGCCAGCGCGGACTGGACCTGGTTCAGGCCTTCCTCGATGCGCTTGGCGATCGCGATTTCGCCTTCGCGCGTCAGCAGCTCGACCGTGCCCATCTCGCGCATGTACATGCGCACGGGATCGGTCGTGCGGCCGACTTCGGCGTCGACGGCCGAGAGCACGGCGACGGCTTCTTCGGTCGCGGTGTCGTCATCGGCGGCGACCGGCGTCTCCGGCATGATCGCTTCGGTATCGGGCGCAACTTCGTGCACCTCGATGCCCATGTCGTTGATCATGCCGATGATGTCTTCGATCTGTTCCGGATCGACGATGTCGTCCGGCAGGTGATCGTTGACTTCGGCGTAGGTCAGGTAGCCTTGTTCCTTGCCCTTGATGATCAGGGTCTTGATCTCGGACTGCTGCTCCTGATTGTGTTCTGTGGCCATGGATATTCCGGGAGGGTCTACGTGCGGAGGACAGAAAGTATAGGAGCCGTGTCAAGGGCGATTTCCGGCGCTTCAGGGCGGATGTAAAGGCCGCCGGCGCCGGGTTCGCGCCTTGCTCCGGACATTCGTGCCGGCGCGACGCACTTCTTTACCTAGTGAGCTTCGAGCCAGAACGTCACGGGCCCGTCGTTCACCAGATGCACCTGCATATGGGCCCCGAAGCGGCCGATTTCCACCCGCGTGTGACGGTTTTTTGCGAGTTCGACCAATCGGTTGAACCACCGTTCGGCCTCGTCCGGCGCCGCCGCCGTGCTGAATCCGGGCCGCATGCCCTTCTTCGTGTCGGCTGCGAGCGTGAATTGCGAGACCAGCAGCAGGCCGCCGCCCGTGTCGGCGAGCGAACGGTTCATGCGGCCCTCGGCATCCGCGAAGACGCGATAGCCGAGCAATCGCTCCAGAAGCCGCTCTGCCTGCGGCTCGCCATCGCCGGGCTGCACCGCGACGAGCGCGAGGAGACCCGCTTCGATCGCACCGGTCGTCTCGCCGTCGACTTCGACGCGCGCCGCGCTGACGCGCTGGATCAGGGCGATCATCGTCGAATCGTGATCCGTGAAGGGTTCCGAGCATCGAGCTTATCCCCTCTCGCCGACGCGGCGCAGTCGCGCCTGGCGAGCGCGCGAAGCGAGTTCTGCGACAATCGAGCCGAACGCAACTCCGGGCGCCAGCCCATCACGACTCGAAACGATGCCCGGCCGTCGCGTCCCCGCCGCTCCTGCCTCGCCCACGCACACCCGACTTGCCTGGCCCGTCGCGCTGCTCTATGGCAGCTTGCGCGTGATCGGCGTCCTGCCGCTGCCGGTGTTGCATGGCATCGGCGCCGCGATCGGGTTCGTGATCTGGATCATGCACGGCCGCGCCCGGCAGATCGCCGAGCGCAACCTCATAAACGTACTAACGCAAAAGAGCGCGAAAGCGCGACAAGTTCTCGCGCGTGAAAGCGTCATCGAGACCGGCAAGGCGATCGCCGAGACCGCGGCGATCTGGGGGCGCTCGGCCGAGCATGCGCTTGGGCTCATCCGCGAGGTCCGCGGCGCCGAGCTTTTCGACGCCGCGCGCGCGCGCGGGAATGGCCTGATTCTCGCCGCACCGCACCTCGGCTGCTGGGAGCTCCTGAACTACTGGGCCGCCGCGCGCTCGCCGCTCTCGATCGTCTACCGTCCGCCGCGGCAGGCGTCGCTCGAGCCGCTGCTGATCCGCGCGCGCGGCCACCTGCCGGTCGAGCAGATCCGCGCCTCGGGCGCCGGCGTGCGCGCGCTGTATCGGCGCCTCGCCGCCGGCGGCGTCGTCGGCATCCTGCCGGACCAGCGCCCGAAGCAGGGCGAAGGCGTCATGGCACCGTTCTTCGGCGTGCCGGCGCTGACGATGGTGCTGCTGTCGCGGCTCGCGCGCAGCACCGGCGCCGCGGTCGTGTTCGGATTCTGCGAACGCCTGCCGCATGGCGCCGGTTTTCGTCTGCACGTGCTCGAAGCGCCGCCGGGCATCGACGATGAGAATATCGAGACCGCATGCGCTGCGTTGAATCGTGGCGTCGAGCGCTGCGTCGAGCTCGCGTTCGCGCAGTATCAGTGGACGTATAAGCGATTTCCGGACTGACGCGCGCTCAGTGCGTGCCGGGCTTCTCGATCCGGCGAAGGAATACGCCGATCTCCTTCTCGACCTGCTTGTCGCCGCGCGTGCGCGCGACGTCGAGACCGTGCCGGTACGCATCGAGCGCGCCATCGGTATCGCCATTGTCGGCAAGCGCCTTGCCGAGCATCTTCCACGCCGCCGAGTACGTCGCGTCGAACCCGACCGCCGCGCGAAACGCCGCGACCGCACCGCACGCATCGCCGTTCGAGAGCAGCGCCGTGCCTAGCGAAAAACGCAGCAACGCGCCGTCGCGCGGCCCACCGAGCTGCGCGCGCAATCGGGCGATGAGATCGGCGTTCATTTCCCTATCATCGCGCGCTGAAAGGGCCCGCGCAGCACCTTTACTCCGGATTTACGCCGCCGTTTCCTGGCGGTGGATATCGTGCGTGACGACGCCGATCTCGCGCGGCGGCGGCACGAAGAAAGCGGGCTCGCCGAGCGAGCGCGTCATGTCGTCAAGACCGCTCGCCCAGTGCTCCTGCATCGCGCTCCGGCCGAAGGCATAGTCCTTGAATTGCTCTTCGTACGGCGTCGCGCGATAGATGAGATGAATGATGTTGAAGACGCGGTCGCAGAGCCACGGTTTCAGATCCGCAACCAGTGCATCGGGCAGATGCTTCTTCGGAATCGACTCGAGCAGGAGGCCGAGCGAATTGCGCAATTTCTGGCGCGCCGCGAGCGCATCGGTGCTGAGCCGCGTGCGGCTCGAATACTGGATGTCCTTCTGCCGCTCGAGCACGTCGAGCAGCGTCCGCGGCAGGATGCCGCGTGCGCTCCACAGATCAACCTGGAATGCGAGCGTGTCGCGCCGCGGCGACGATTCGAGCACGTATTCGAGCGGCGTGTTCGAGACGACGCCGCCGTCCCAGTAGTTCTTGTCGTCGATGACGATCGCAGGAAACGCCGGCGGCAACGCACCCGAGGCCATGACGTGCTCCGGCGCGATGACATCGATCGCCGAATCGAAGTAGCGGAAGTTGCCAGTCTCGACGTCGGTCGCGCCGACCGTCAGGCGCACGCCGTCGGCATTGAGGCGATCGAAATCGACGAGCTTTTCCAGCGTCGCCTTCAAAGGCGCCGTGTCGTAGAAGCTCGTCGCAGCCGGCGAGCCCGGCGGCTGATTCCACGGCGGCATCGCGCGCGGCGCATAGAAGCCGCGCTGACCCTGCACGAGCGCACCGACCGCGGACAGCGTCCCCATCCACGCACTCAGCACGCTGTTCGGCGGCAGCCAGGCAAGCGAATCGCGCATCGCGGTCGACCACGCAAACATGCCGGCCGGCTCGCACACCGTGTTCCAGAACTCGTGCAGCCGTTCGACGCGCAGCTCCGGCGCATTGCCGGCAAGGATCGCCGCGTTGATCGCACCAATCGATGTGCCGGCGAACCAGTTCGGCCGGATGCCGCCTCGATGCAGCGCCTCGTAGACGCCGCACTGATACGCGCCGAGCGCGCCGCCGCCCTGCAATACCAGTGCGACTGTCTCGTAGCGCTTCGCCGATTCGGCCGGCGTCAGCGCCGATGCGGCCTTGCGCGCGGCGCGCTTCGGTGCTTTGCGCGACGCTGACGGAGCCGCCACGTGCTTTCGCGCGAGCGTCTTCGCGACGCGCTTGATGCGCGCGTTCATTGCATGAACCAGCCGTGGCTGACGACGATGCTCTGACCCGTCAACGCGTTCGTCTCGAAGCCGGCGAAGAAGAGCGCACACTGCGGCGACGTCGTCGACCGTCGTGAACTCGCCGTCGACGGTGTCCTTCAGCATGACTTTCCTGATGACATCGTCCTCGGAGATGCCGAGCTCCTTCGCCTGCTCCGGAATCTGCTTCTCGACGAGCGGCGTGCGCACGAAGCCGGGACAGATCACGTTCGCGCGGACGCCGTGCTCGGCGCCTTCCTTCGCGACGACTTTCGCAAGGCCGATCAGCGCGTGCTTGGCCGCGACATACGGCGCCTTCAGCTTCGATGCTTCCTTCGAATGCACCGAGCCCATGTAGATGATCGAGCCGCCCTTGCCGCGCGCGTACATTTCGCGAAGGCACGCGCGCGTCGTCAGGAACGCGCCGTCGACATGGATCGCCATCAGCTTCTTCCAGTCGGCGTACGCAAACTTCTCGAGCGGATTGACGATCTGGATGCCGGCATTCGACACGAGAATGTCGACGCTGCCGAGCTGCTTGACGACTTGCGCGACGCCCGTCGTCGACTTCCTGCTCGCTCGTGACGTCCATCTTGACGCCGATCGCCTTGACGCCCTTCTTCGCGATCTCCTCGCGCGGTCGCATTGGCGCCATCGAGATTGAGATCGGCGATGGCGACACTCGCGCCGTTGTCGGCGTAGACCTCCGCGATGCGTTTTCCGATGCCGCTGGCGGCGCCCGTCACGAGTGCCACCTTGCCGTCGAGTCGCATGCTCTCTCCTTGATGCGCGCGCTCGGCGCGCGGTGCGGGCCGGAAAAAATACGCCGTTCCCGGGTGGGAACGGCGCCAGTTGGGAGTGATTGGGGTGATGAAGCCCAAAACTGGGACCTTCGCAAGGCGCCCAAGTTCCGCAGTGCAGCATAACGCCGTGAAGCGGCGGTTTCAGCCCTCGCGAGCGCCCGTCCGCGGGTCGACGCCGAGATCCTTGAGCTTGCGGTAAAGATGGGTCCGCTCCATGCCGACGGCTTTGGCGAGCTTGCCGACACTGCCGCCCGCGACGCCCAGCTGATGCAGGAGGTATGCGCGCTCGAACTGCTCGCGCGCCTCGCGGAGCGGCAGCGCGAAATCGATGCCGTCATGCACGGCCGCGGGCACCGGCGGCGCGAGAGGCACGCTCGCACCGAGCGCCTGCTCGACTTCCTCGAGCGCGACATCGGGCGCATTGCCGAGGATCAGGAGGCGCTGCACGAGATTGCGAAGCTCGCGAAGGTTTCCGGGCCACGTGTAATTGCGAAGCCGGTTCTGCACCGCGACGGGGAAGTTCCGATACGGCAGCTTGTCGCGATTGGCGAAATAGTCGGCGTGATATCGCAAGAGCTCCGGAATGTCGTCGATGCGATCGCGAAGCGGCGGCACCGTCAGCGGCACGACCTTGAGCTGGTAGTAGAGCTCTTCGCGAAAGCGTCCGGCCGCGACGAGCGCTTCGAGATCCTGCGCCGTGGCCGCGATCACGCGCGCATCGATCGCGACCGATTCATGCCCGCCACAACGCATCATCGCGCGGCGCTCGAGCACGCTCGAAAGACGCAGCTGCAATTCCGGGTCGAGATCGGCGAGCTCGTCGAGGAACAGCGTGCCGCCATTCGCCTGTTCGATCAGGCCGAGCTGCACGCCGTTCGCATCCTCGCTGCCGAACAGCGCCTGCGCTGCGTGATCGCGTGCGATCGCGCCCGCCGCGACGGTCACGAACGGACCGCTGCGCCGCGCACTCCGCTCGTGCAATGCACGCGCGAGCGTTTCCTTGCCGGTGCCGGGCTCGCCCTGGATCAGCACCCACGTGTCATGGGCCGCGATGCGCTCGACCTGCTCGCGCAACGCCTGCATGCTCTTGCCCGAACCGACGACTTCGATCGGCGCCGGCAGCTGGCGGCGCAATCCTTCGTTCTCGCGCTTGAGGCGGCCCGCCTCGAGCGCGCGCGAAATGACGAGCAGCAGTTTTGCGAGCGAAATGGGCTTCTCGATGAAATCCCACGCGCCGAGCCGCGTCGCTTCGACAGCCGTCTCGACCGAACCGTGGCCGCTGATCATGATGACGGGACACGGCAAGCCGCCGCGCTCGTTCCATTCGCGCAGCAGGCTGATGCCATCGAGATCCGGCATCCAGATGTCGAGCAGCACGAGATCGGGCCGCTGCTGCCGGCGTGCCTCGCGCGCCGCCTCGGCCGATTCGGCGAGATCGACGACGTAGCCTTCGTCTTCGAGGATGTCCCGGACCGTCTGCCGGATGTCTGGCTCGTCGTCGACGACGAGCACACGGGCGGCATTCGCCATGGCGGGGTCCGGTTGTAAAAATGAGACACGGAGGATAGCGCAGCGCGCGTGCCGCGGCGATGGCGCTTACACAGCTGCTTGCGCGTGTTTGCCCTCTCCCGCGTGCGGGAGAGGGCTGGGGCGAGAGTTCTTTTGGCTAGGTCGAGCCAGCTCGCTCTCCCGCAAGCGGGAGAGGAGAAAATCTAGCGGCTGCCGGCTTCGCCGAAGTCCCGCAGCCTCGCCCGCATCTGCAATCGCCGCCAGACATTCATCGGCTTGCGCGCCAGATCCCCGAACCGCCCCGCGACGAAATCGCGCGCCGCGGTCAGAACGCGCTCGCTCGAATGTCCGTCGCGCCACGGATGAATCAGATCGGCATACGACGCGAGCTCCTGCCGCAGCGCCTCGTTCGGCGCGAACGCGCGCTGCAGCGCCGTCGCGAGATCGACCGGGTCGGAAATGTCGATCATGTGCGCCTTCGGCGCGCGATTTCGGAACGTCACTACCGGCTTCTTTTGCACGACGAACTCGGACACGACCGACGACGTATCGCAGACCAACACGTCCGCCGCGCGGAGCGCCGGCACGAGCCCCTCGGGCTCGACGAATCCCGCATTCGGCCCGGCGAGCTGCCGATACGCCTGCACGAGCACGGGATCGGTCTTCGGATGCAACGTCAGGAGCCAGTAGCGATCGCCGCGCGCGACCTGCAACGAAATCTCGCCGAGCAGCGCGCGCGCCGAGCTCAGCGTCTCGGTGAACGTCGCCGCATACAACACAACCTGGCGTCCATCGGCGGGACGCATCGCCGCCGACGTGCCGTCATCGGGCGTGAACAGCGGATCGAGCTTCGGCCAACCGGTTTCAGCGACCGCGAAATGTCCGTACTGGCGCGCGAGCTCCTCGAACGGTGCCGTCGTCGCGGGACCCTGCGTGCAGTAAAGATCGAACAGGCCGCGGATGCGAAAGTGCCCGCGCTCGGGCGAGCGCTTGTCGACGCTGAAGCCGTGGAACACCTGCACCTTCGCGCCCGGAAAGAACTGCGGCACCCAGTTGCTCGCGGCGAAAACGGCATCGGGCCGCCACATGCGGACTGCTTCGACATCGGCGAGGAGCTGCTCGTCGTCGGCGAGATGATCGCGGAACATCGCCGGCGCGAACCAGGCTGCGTCGCCACCGGCCGCGCGAATCGCGGCGCCGATCGGCCGCAGCACCGGCAACGCGTAGAGCTCCGTGGCGAACAAGAGGTAATGCGCCATGCCTCACACCCATTCCATCGCAAATACCCCGCCGCCCGAATGCGCTCCTCGCGCCGTTTTCATCCTGTGGGGGCTTTGCCCGCGGAACAAAACCCCCGCACCGCGTGATCGCGGCCCTCGAGTCCGCTAACCTTGACACTTCAACCGGCATCCGTCCATGCCCGCACGCTCCGGCCTCTCGGCCTGCATCATCACCCTCAACGAGGCGGACCGCATCGACGCGTGCCTCGACTCGCTCGCATTCTGCGACGATGTCGTCGTCGTCGATTCGGGTTCGACCGACGACACGCGCGAGCGCGCCACCGCGCGCGGTGCGCGCGTGCTCGTACGCACGTTTGATGGCTACCGTTCGCAGAAGGACTACGCCGTCAGCATGGCCGCGAACGACTGGGTGCTCTGCCTCGACGCCGACGAGCGCGTGACGCCCGCGCTCCGCGACGAGATCGAACACGAGCGCGACAACGGTTTCCCGACCTACGCGGGCTATCGCTTCCCGCGCCTGACCGAATATTTCGGCGCGTTCCTGCGCCACGGCAACGCGTATCCCGACCGCGTGCTGCGCCTGTTCGACCGTCGTCGCGGCGGCTGGCGCGGCGATCGCGAGATCCACGAGCACGCCAGCGTCGACGGGCCGGTCGGATCGCTGCGCGGCGATCTCGAGCACCACGCATACCGCTCGCTCGGCGATCACCTGACGCGCATGGACCGCTACGCGCGCATGATGGCCGTGCACATGCACGCGCAGGGTCGGCGCGCGCATCTGATCAACCTGTTCGCAAATCCGTTCTGGCGCTTCGCGCGCGGCTACGTGCTTCGCGCGGGATTCCTCGACGGGTGGCGCGGTCTCGTCTACGCGCTCGTCAAATCGAACTACGTGCGCCAGAAGTTCATCAAGCTCTGGCTGCTCGATCGCGGCTACCCGATCTAGGGCGCGCGATGGCCGACGCGCCGCGTGTCACGCTGCTGGTCATCGCGTACAGGATGGCCGCGACGATCGATCAGGCGATGCGCTCGGCATTCGCGCAGACCTATCCATGCGAGATCATCGTCTCGGACGATGCGTCGGGCGATGACACCGTCGCGATCGCGCGCGCGATCGCCGACGATTACTCGGGACCGCATCGGGTCCGCGTGCGCAGCACGCCACGGAATCTCGGGCTTTGCGCGCATCTCGACGAGCTCGCGAACGAAGCGAGCGGCGACATCCTCGTATTTCTCGCCGGCGACGACGTCGCATATCCCGAGCGCGTCGAAAAGCTCGTCGCCGCGTTTGCGGCGAATCCCGCGGCTGAAGTCGTCGGCTCCGCCGTCGACGAGATCGATCCCGACGGCGCCACGATCGCACGCGGCGTACGTGCGCTGCCGCCGCGCGTCACGCAGAAGTGGCTTCTGACCTGCGGCAAGATGACGACCGTGCTCGGCGCGTCGATGGCCGTGCGCCGCTCGCTGATCGCGGACCTGCCTCCGCTGCAAGGCGTGATCGAGGACAACATGCTGACGCTACGCGCCGCGCTGGTCGGCGAATGCTTGTGCCTCCCCGAGGCGCTGCTCGGCTATCGCCGGCACGCGGCGAACTTCGCCAAGCGCGTGTTCGTGCGCGACAAGCGCGATTTCGATTCGTTCGAGCGTCGCAACCGCAAGGTCATCGCGCTCTATCGCGACATCGCGGCTGACCAGCGGCGCTGCATCGCGGCGCGTCCCGATCTCCCGACCCAACGTCGCGCGCTCGGCACCGAGCTCGCCGAGATGTACGAGCTCGAAGCCGACATGCGCGAAGCGATCCTCGATCGCCCGCGCCTGCAGTGGCTGCCGCTGCTCGCGCGCGGCCTTGCGCATCCGGGCCTGCGCCGCCGCAGCATCGAGCGGACGCTGAAGCTCCTCGTGCCGCGGCGGATTCGCCTGCGACGCTAGGAAGCGATCGCTTCCTCGGCCTCGCGCCGCGCCTGTCTGATCTTGCGCAGAAAGCGGAATTGCAGACGGATCGCCTCGGTCGCCGGCGACGCATCCGTGATCGACCTCCGCTGCCGCCAGATCTCGGAAACCAGCGCGCGCGCGCTGCCGCCTTCGCACGCCGCGTCGAGCGCCGCGAGCATGCGCGCGGCATCGCCATGACCCGCGACGCCACTCTGTGCGTACGCCGAGAGGAACGCGTGTCGATCCTTGACCCAACGCGTCGCGCGATCGCGAACGCGCTGCTTGCCGCTGCGCCCGAGCGGCGAGACGGTCGCCGGATGACGGCGGAAATGCACGAGCGGCGCATCGAGAAATGCGATGCCGTTCCGCGTCGCGGCGCAGAGCGCAAGCCACCAGTCGTAGTACATCGCCGCCGGAAATGGCCGTGCGATTTCGAAGAGACTCCGCCGGATCAGCGAAGCATGTCCCGACACCGAGTTCCTCAGCGTGAACGCCATCGGATAGCGCCCGCGCATCATCGGCATGCGATCGGAGATGCGCTCGTTCATCGTCGCGCCGCTCGCGTCGACGAGGAGCGAATCGCAATACGCGAGATCGCATTCGCCGATCACTTGCGCGAGACGCGCGAGCTTGTCGGCGCTCCACACATCGTCCTGGTCGCACGGCGCGATCATCTCGCCGCTCGCAAGGCTCATCGCACGCTCGAACGTTGGGCCAACGCCGACGTTCTGCGGATTCGCGTAGACTTTGAAACGTGCGTCGCGGCGCGCGTAGTCGTTGAGGATCGCGAGCGTGCCGTCGGTCGAGCCGTCGTCGACTGCGATGATCTCGATCGCGACGTCGACCTGCGCGAGCACCGACTCGAGCTGCTCGCACAGATACCGCTCGCCGTTGTACGTGGCGAGCGCGACCGATATGAGAGGTGCGGACATTGACCGACCGTCGCGGCGGAAACGAGCGCCATCGTACTGGGTTCCTCCTGACGCCGATGTGTAGACTTTCGTCGCAGGTTGCGGCATGAGCGAGGCGACGACGGCGCGCGTGCACCTCGTCGCGCGCGACAACGGCGCCGGACTCTCTCGCGACATCACGATCCTGACCGAGGCGATCGCGGCCGGCGGCTTCGACCTCACGGTCAGCGCGCTCGGCCAGGGCGGCTTGCGGCGCGGCGCGCGGAGTGCGCGTCTTCGTTCGCGGCTCGCGTGGGAAGCGTTCCGCCGCGGCCGCTCGGCGCGCTTCGACGTGAACCTCATGGACGAGCGCATCTGGCCGAACTTCCGCAACCTCGCGCGGTACAACGTGCTGCTGCCACACCCGGAATGGTTCGATGTCGCATGGATTGCGCAACTCGCGATGATCGATTGCGTGTTCGCGAAGACGCGCCACGCCGTGCCCATCTTCGAGGCGCAAGGGCGGCGAACGCTGTTCGTCGGATTCTCGAGCCTCGATCGCCGCCTCGCCGATGTGCCGCGCGAGCCGACGTTCTTCCATCTCGGCGGTCGCAGCGTCAACAAGGGCTCGCAGCCGCTGATCGATCTGTGGATTCGCAGGCCCGACTTTCCGATGCTGACGATGATCCAGCGCGCGCCGCTGAAACTTCCCGACACGTTGCCGCCGAATCTTCGCCTGATCACCGACTACATCGACGACGCCGAGCTCCGCACGCTGCAAAATCGCCATCTTTTCCACCTCTGCCCGTCGGAGACCGAGGGCTTCGGCCATCATCTCGTCGAAGGCATGAGCTGCGGTGCGATCACGCTCGCGACCGATGCGCCGCCGATGAACGAGATGATCACGCACGAGCGCGGCGTGCTCGTGCCTTACGCGCGTACCGGCAAGCAGCAGCTCGCGACCACGTATTTCGTCGATGTCGACGCGCTCGAAGCCGGCGTCGAGCGCATGCTCGCGCTCACCGAAACGGAGCGCCACGCCAGGAGCGAAGCGGCGCGCGCGTGGTGGGACGACAACGACCGCGGCTTTCGCGAACGTCTTGCGTCCGCGATCGAAACCGTCGCGGCGCCGTAGCCATCAGCGCGACGCGATCGTCGCCGGCCGCTGCGTTTCAGGCATCGCGTCGATTGGCAAGCGCAGCGTGAATATCGCGCCGCCCTGCGCGCGATTCTCGGCGCGGATGCTGCCGCCGTGCTCCTCTGCGATCTTCTTGACGACCGCGAGACCGAGGCCCGTGCCCTTGTTCTTGCTCGTCGTATAGGGCTCGAACCAGCGCTCGCCGAACCCGGCCGGCAAACCCGGTCCGTTGTCGGCGACAGCGAGCTCGACGAACGACTGATCATCGTCGCGCACGATCCGCGTCGACACGACAAGCTGCGGCTTCTTCGCATCGCCAATCGCTTCGAGCGCGTTCTTGATCAGGTTGTGCAACGCCTGCCGCAGGCGCACGGCGTCGGCACGCACGAGCGGCCCGCCGGCTTCGAGATCGCGCGAAAGTCCGATGCGCTGGTCGTTCTCGTAAAGATCGAGCACGTCGTCGAGCAGCGCATTCAGCGCGATCGGTCGCAACGTCGGCGGCTGCGGACGCGCGTAGTCGCTGAACGCATTGACCATCGTCTTCAGCGCCTCGACCTGGCTCACGATCGTGTGCGTCGCGCGATCGATCAGCTCGCTTTCTTCAGGAGAAACGCGGCCGAGAAAGCGCCGGCGCAATCGCTCGGCCGCGAGCTGGATCGGCGTCAGCGGATTCTTGACCTCGTGGGCGAGACGCCGCGCGACCTCGCCCCATGCCGCGTCGCGCTGGGCGCGATTCAATACGGTGAGATCGTCGAAGACGGCGACGTAGCCGGCATCGTCCGCGAGCGCCGTGCCGCGCAGCATCAGCACGCGCCGTCCGCCGGCGGTGTCGACGACGAGCTCCTCGCGCCACTCGCGCAAGCCGCTGCGAAGATGCCGCGCAAGCGGCTCGGTGAACGCGGCGAGCTGCGGCTCGGCGCGCTCGATCTCGGCGAGCGAGCGGCCGAGATAGCTCGTCGCGCCGACGCCGAGGATCCCTTCCGCCGCACGGTTCGCAATACGCAGGCGCCCCTCGGGATCGAAGCCGAGCACGCCGGCCGACAACCGCTCCAGCAGCGCGACGAGCCACGCGCGCTGGCGCTCGGTCTCGTGCGCGCTCTTCTGCGCGCGCGCGCTCGCGAACTCGATCTCGCGCGTCATCTGCCCGAACGAATCGACGAGGAAGCCGAGCTCGTCGTTGCTGGCGATCGGCAGCGGCGTGTCGTAGCGGCCTGCGCCGACCGCGCGCGTCGCCGCGATCAGGCGTCCGACCGGTGCGACGAGCCGCCGCGCGACGCCGAACGCGGCGAGCGTGACCATCAGCACCGAGAGCAGCAATGCGAACGTCAGGATCAGCGCGAACGTCAGCTTCAGCGAGCCGCGCAGGAATTTCAGGCGCTGGAAATCGAAGCTCGCGTTCTCGATGCCGCGCGTCAGGTCCTGCAGGCGCGTTGGCAGCGGATAGAGCCCTTGCAGCAAGCGTCGGCTGCCGGGAGTGTCGCCGCCGACCGGCACCGCGACGCGCAGCATCAGCGTGTCGCCGATCGGCTCGGCCGCCGCGTAACGCCCATCGCCCTGCACGCGCATCTGCATCGTCGCATCGGGGCGCGGCGGATCGAGATAGCGCGGGTCGGAGCTCGTCGTCGCGACGACGCGCCCGTCGCCGCCGAATACGGTCAGCTGCGTCGCGCCGAGCTCGTCGATGCCGTCGTCGAGCGTGCGCTGCAGCTCGTCGGCCGGCGCATCGGCGAGCTTCGTCGCGAGCGAAACGCTCTGCTGCTCGGCGGCACGCAAGCGCTCGTCGACGACGATGCGGCCGATCTCGAGCGCGTCGTCGAGCGCGGCTTCGAGCTTGACGTTGAACCAGTTGTCGATCGTCGCGTCGAGAAAACGCAATGCAAAGCCGTAGATCACCACGACCGGCGGCACCGCGAGCAGCACGAGCATCAACAGCAGGCGCCGGCCGAGCCGCGCGCCGGGCGCGCCGCGCTCGAGCTCGAAGCGCAACCGCCAGAGCCGCTGCGCGATCGCCACGGCGAGCAGCGCCAGCGAAACGGCCGCCGCGGCGAGGATCCAGCGGTAATACTGCGCGGCACCGCCGCCACCGGCAGCGTCTTCGGCAAGCTTCAGCGACGCCAGCAGCAGCATGAGCGCTGCCAGTGCCGGCAGCGCGCGCCGCAACGCGAACTTCAGCCAGCCTTGGCTTGCCATGTGTACTCCGCCGACGACAGTTGCCAGGCCGGCTCGAACACGGCCGGAAGACGCAGCGCGCCCGGCAGCGTCGCGGTTTCGAGCTCGACGCCGACGCGCACGGCCGCGTCGCCCGGCAGCGCCGCGAACGCGCCCGGCAGCGGCAGACGCATCGCGTTGAGCGCGGCGAGAAGATTGCCGGGCGTGGCGAAACTTCGCACTTCGACCGGCGCGTCGAGATCGCGCATCTGATAGCGGCGCGACAGCGGGAAATAGCGGAGCTCAATGCGCTGCGCGACGCGCACTTCCGAAGGCAGGAGGCGCCAGCGGCTCGCGTCGACGCGGATGCGGAACGTCAGCGGAATGCCGTGGTCGAGCGCATCCTGCATCGGGCCCGACAACTTGCAGTCGATGCCGATCTCGAGCGTCGGCGCGTCAGCCGGGCCGGCGATGTGCGCATTGCGGATCACGAGCGTGCCCGGCTGTTGCGCGGCCAGCACGCCGCAGCCGGCGATCGCGCACGCGAGCACGAGCGCGGCGAACGCGCGCACGAGATGGCTAGCGGGGCTTCTCGACGATCGCATAGTAGAAACCGTCCATGCCTCCCGAGCCCGGCAGGTTCTGGCGTCCGTCGCCGGCGGCGCGTCCGAACGCCGGCGGCACGTCGACGCGCTGCGCGTCGGCATGCTCGGCGCGAAATGCCGCGAGCACGGCCTCGTTCTCGGCGGTGAGCACCGAGCACGTCGCATAGACTAGTCGTCCGCCCGGCGCGAGCAAAGGCCAGAGCGCATCCAGAAGGCGCTTTTGCGACGCTGCGAACGGCGCGATGTCGGCGGCGCGGCGGTGCAGCTTCACGTCGGGCTGGCGGCGGATGATGCCGGTCGCCGAGCACGGCGCATCGAGCAGGATGCGCTCGAACGGCCGGCCGTCCCACCACGGTTTCGGCAAGGCGGCGTCGCCCTCGCGGATATCGGCGCGAAGCCCGAGGCGCGCGAGGTTCTCGGCGATGCGCGGCAGGCGCGCGGCGTCGCGGTCGAGCGCGACAAGATCGACATCGGCACGTTCGAGGACATGCGCGGCCTTGCCGCCCGGCGCGGCGCACGCATCGAGGACGCGCAGGCCGTCATGAAGATCGAGCACGTCGGCGACGCGTTGCGCGGCGCCGTCCTGCACCGAGAAGAGGCCTTCCGCGTAGCCCGGCAGTCGCGTCACGTCGCTGCTTTCTTCGAGAACGATCGCATCGGCGAGATCGTCGTGCGCCTTCGCGGCGACGTTCGCATCGGCGAGCCGCTGCAGCATCGACACGCGATCGGCGCGGCGGCGGTTGACGCGCAACGTCAGCGGCGCCTCGCGGTTGTTTGCGTCGAGGATCACGCCGACATCGTCGGGCCAGTCGCGGCGCAGCGCATCGACCAGCCAGCGCGGATGCGCGGTGTGCGTGACGATATCGCCGTCGAGCTTCGCGTCGAGCGCGGCGCGCTCGCGCGCGAACCGGCGCAATAGCGCGTTGACGAGGCCCGCGTAGTTTGCGTGCCCGAGCGCGCGCGCGGCGTCGACGCACGACGCGACGACGGCGTAGTCCGGCATGCCGAGCACGTCGATCTGCGCGATGCCGAGCACGAGCAGTGCGCGCACCTCACGCGCTTTCGGCGGCAGCGGCTTTTCGAGAAGCTCGACGAGCGCGGCGTCGAGCCGGAGCCACCATCGCGTCGCTTCGAACAGCGAGGCCGACAGCAACGCGCGGTCGCGCGGATCGGCGAACTTCGGCGTCGATGCGGCAAGCGCGACGCGCAGCGAGACGCCGTCGAACACGACGCGCGAAAGCGCTTTCGCCGCCTCGCCGCGCAGCGCGGCGCCGGGAATCACGCGTTCGCTCCGCGCTCGCGGCGCGCGTTCTGCCAGTCGCGCACGCTGATGCGCCGGCCGCCTTCGCGCTGCACTTCGAGGATGCGCAGGAGTCCCTTGCCGGTCGCGACGTCAATCGCATCGCGGCCAGTCGCGACGATCGTGCCCGGCGGCTGGTCCGTGCGTGCGTCGATCACTTCGGCCGACCAGATGCGAACGCGCTCGCCCCAGAGCTCGGCTTCGGTCGCAGGCCATGGGTCGAACGCGCGCACCTTGCGCGCGAGCACGGTCGCGGGCTCGTTCCAGTCGAGGCGCGCTTCGGATTTCTCGAGCTTGTGCGCGTAGACGACGCCGGTGTCGGCTTGCGCGCGCGGCGTCAGCGTTTCGCCGCGCGCGATGCGCGCGAGGCCTTCCGCGAGCGCATCGGCACCGAGCGTCGCGAGGCGATCGTGCAGCGAGCCGCCGGTGTCGCCGTCGCCGATCGGCGTGCGCCGCTCGATCAGCACGGGACCCGTGTCGAGCCCCGCTTCCATCTGCATGAGATCGATGCCGGTTTCGGTGTCGCCGGCGAGAATCGCGCGCTGGATCGGCGCCGCGCCGCGCCAGCGCGGCAACAGCGACGCGTGCACGTTCCAGCAGCCGAGGCGCGGAATCGCCAGAACCTTCTTCGGCAGGATGAGACCGTACGCGACGACGATCATGAGATCGGGTGCGTAGCTCGGCAAGCCGTTGCTGCGCGTCGGCCGCCTTGAGCGTCTCAGGCTGCTCGACGGAAATATTCGCTTCGAGCGCACGCTGCTTGACGGGGCTAGGCGTGAGCTTGCGTCCGCGTCCGGCCGGACGATCGGGCTGCGTGTAGACCGCGACGACATCGGCCGGCGCCGCGAGGCACGCTTCGAGGCACGGCACCGCGAACTCCGGCGTTCCCGCGAACACCAGTCGCAGTCGTTGCGTCATCGAAGCCTCGGCGCGCTAGAGGGCTACCGCCGTTGCGGGTTCGTTCGTCGACGCGTGGCGACGCTGCTTCTCGAGCTTCTTGCGCACGAGCTCGCGCTTGAGCGGCGAGAGGTAGTCGACGAAAAGCTTGCCGACGAGGTGATCCATCTCGTGCTGGATGCAGACCGCGAGGAGGCCGTCGGCGTCGAACGAAAGCGACTTGCCGTCGACGTCCTGCGCTTCGACGTGGATGCGGTCGGCGCGCTCGACGTCGGCGAAGATGCCCGGCACCGAGAGGCAGCCCTCCTGATAGACCTCGGTGCCTTCCTTCGCGGTGATCTTCGGGTTGACCAGCGTCAGGGGCTGGTTCTTTTCCTCGGAAACGTCCAGCACGAGCAGCTGCCGGTGCACGTTGACCTGCGTCGCCGCAAGGCCAATTCCGGGCGCCTCGTACATCGTTTCGAGCATGTCCGCGGCAAGCTTTTTCAGCGCGGCATCGAACTCGGTGACCGGCGCCGCCTTGGTGCGAAGGCGTGGATCGGGGAACTCCAGAATCGAAAGCTTGGCCATGGACCTGAGATGCGGTTCGCAACAGCGCGCCGCAAGATGCGGAAGATAATGGGATTCTAGAGGAGTCCGGGTTCGCGGTCGCGCTTGGCGCCGTCGGGTCCGGATTCCAGTTCGCCGCGGTCCGGGAAGGGGCACCGGTTGCGATCCAAAACAGCCCGGAAATCGCGTCGAGCCCGAAAAGACGCGGTCCCGGCCCATCGCCGTTTTGGGACGCCCGTCGTTTTCTACCGTTAAAGTTTCGGATAAACTCGTGAAGCCATTGGGGAATCAGGGAATTGGCAGCCATGCTTAAAAAACTACTTGCGGTTTCGGCTGGACTGCTTTTCACCCTCACGGTTTTTGCGGCTACCGTCAAAACCGTCGAGTGGGCAGAACAGCACTCGGACCGCTACATCGTCAGGAAGGGCGACACGCTGTGGGACATCTCGGCGCGCTTCCTGAAGAAGCCGTGGCTGTGGCCTGAGATCTGGCAGGACAACCCGCAGGTCAAGAACCCGCACCTGATCTATCCTGGTGACGAGCTCGTGCTTTCAGGCGGCCACGTCCGCCACGGTGAAGGCTCGATCGGGCCGCACGCGCGCATCACCTCGCTCGAGGACGCGGTCAGGCCGATTCCGCTGTCGTCGCTGAAGCAGTTCCTGAAGCACGCGCGCATCCTCAGCGAAGACGAGTTCGAGCACGCGCCGCACGTCGTCGGCATCGAGGAAAACCAGCTTCGCGGCACCCCCGGTCAGCTGTCTTACGTGCGCGGCCTCGTCGCGCCTCCGGGCACCAAGCTCGCGCTCGTTCGCGCAGCGGGTCGCTACTACGACATGCCGCCGCGCGGCGAAGGTCAGCCGCGCGAGGTCTATCGCCAGACCGGCGACTGGATGGATGGCCGTCCGGGTCTCCTCTGGCAGCACGGTCCGAACGAGTTCACGCTCGCCGGCAACGTGCGCTTCCTCGGCTACGAAGTCCTCGACTTCGGCACGGTCGAGGTGACGCGCGTCGGCGATCCGTCGTCCGCGCTCATCGTCTATTCCGATTTCGAAGTGCGCCCGGGCGATCTCGTGCTGCCGATCGAGGACAAGCCGTACGACGACCAGTACGTACCGCATGCGCCGGCGCGCGTGCCGGACAACATGCGCGTCGTCGCGTTCGGCGATGCGCTCAATGCGGTCGGTCCGCGCCAGGTCATCGCGCTTTCGCGCGGCACCGAGGACGGCATCGAGAACGGCCAGACCTTCAGCATCTACCAGGATGGCGAGGAAGTGATCGACCAGACCGACTATCCGGAAGGCAGCGCAAACCGCTTCTTCCATCCGGACGACGCGCACACCGTGCTGCCGCCGGAGTTCATCGGTCATGTGATGATTTTCCGCACGTTCCAGCGCGTCAGCTATGGCCTGGTGATGGACGCGGTCAAGCCGACGCGTATCGGCGATTTCCTCTGGGATCCGGACCACACGCCGTAAAAGGCAGCGAAGAGTCAGGTCGGCGGCTGCGCCGCCTCGTCAGAAGTGAGAAGAGCACAGCGTTGCTGACTCCCTGACGAGTCCGCGCAGCGGACGATCTTACGAGGCGGCACCAGCCGCCGACCTAACGGCCTTCCACTTTCCTACGCGGCGCGGTGGCAACATCGCGCCGCGTTCGTTTTCGGCGTCGCTTAGAGTCGATGCACATGGATATCGCATCGCACCGCGACGAGATCGAAGCCTGGCTGGTCCTGCTGCGCGCGCCGCAGCTTTCGGCATCGCGCGTGCGCGAGCTCGTCGAACGACACGGCGACGCGATGCGTGCGCTCGAAGCGTCGCGGCGCGGTGACGGCGTCGATCACGCGGCCACGCGCGCGTGGCTGCGCAAGCCCGATCGCGATGCGATCGCGCGCGACATCGCGTGGCTTGCGGTCGACGGACATCGGCTGCTGACCATCATCGACGAAGACTTCCCGGCGCTGCTGCGCGAATCGCCCGGCACACCAGCGGGCCTCTTCGTCGCCGGCGATGCGAGCGCACTCTGGCAACCGCAGGTCGCGATCGTCGGCAGCCGCAACGCAAGCCGGAGCGGCCTCGCCCATGCGCGCGCGTTCGCGCGTGCGCTCGCCAGCGCGGGACTCGCGATCACGAGCGGTCTCGCCGAAGGCATCGACGCGGCCGCACACGAAGCGGCGCTCGATGCCGGCGTCGCGACGATCGCGGTGCTCGGCACCGGGCCTGACCTGGTCTATCCGGCGCGTCATCGCGATCTCGCCGCGCGTATCGAGACGACGGGCGCGCTCGTCACCGAGTTCGCGCCGGGTACGCCCGGTCGGCCCGACAACTTTCCGCGCCGCAACCGGATCATTGCCGGTCTCGCCCTCGGCACGCTCGTCGTCGAAGCCGGGCTTCGCTCGGGCTCGCTGATCACGGCGCGCTCGGCGAGCGATCAGGGTCGCGATGTCTTCGCGATTCCGGGCTCGATCCATCACCCGCTCGCGCGCGGCTGTCACCAACTGATCCGGAACGGCGCGATGCTGGTCGAGAGCGCCGACGAGATCGTCGAGGCATTGCGGCCGCTTGCCGCGCGACTCGGCGCGGAGCTCCGCGCGCGGCTCGAAGCAACGGGCGCACCGGCGGCGCCGAAACCCGCGTGCGATCCCGTGTATTCGCGCTTGCTCGCCGCGCTCGATCACGAGGCGCTCGGCATCGACGCACTCGCCGAGCGCACGGGCCTCGGCGCGCCGGCGCTCGCGGCGATGCTATTGACGCTCGAGCTCGACGGCGAGGTCGCGGCCGAACGCGGCGGCCTCTACGTCCGATGCCCGCCGGCTTGATTCGAGGACCTTCGTCGCCATGTCGTAAATGCCGCAAATACAATGACTTAGGGGGTCCACTCCGCGACCGAAATTCGGCCCCGACCCGACGCACTCGACGTTCTCTCAGCTTGACAGCGCTTGGGAGCGTGTGTTTCCACTGAAAAAAGGGGAACCCTGAACCGTTCCGCCGGAACGCCTCCCCGTTGCTCGCAATCGTGAACGTTCGTCCGCATGGAACGCGGCAGCCCACCCGCTGCTTCGCTCCGGCGGGCGCAGGAATGGAAATGGCCAAGAATCTGCTCATCGTCGAGTCGCCCGCCAAGGCGAAGACGATCAACAAGTACCTCGGCAAGGACTTCCAGGTGCTGGCGTCCTACGGGCACGTGCGTGATCTCGTGCCGAAGGAAGGCGCCGTCGACATCGATAACGACTTCGCGATGAACTACGAAGTCATCGACCGCAACGAAAAGCACGTCGATGCGATCGCGAAGGCGGCCGCGAAAGCCGATTCGCTCTACCTCGCGACCGACTTGGACCGCGAAGGCGAAGCGATCTCGTGGCACATCGCCGAGATCCTGAAGCAGCGCGGCCTGCTCGACGGGCGCACGGTGCATCGCGTCGTCTTCTCCGAGATCACGCCGCGCGCGATCAAGGAAGCCGTCGCGAATCCGCGCAAGGTGTCGATGGATCTCGTCAACGCGCAGCAGGCGCGGCGCGCGCTCGATTATCTCGTCGGCTTCAACCTTTCGCCCGTGCTGTGGCGCAAGGTGCAGCGCGGATTGTCCGCCGGCCGCGTGCAGTCGCCGGCGCTGCGCATGATCGCCGAGCGCGAGGAAGAGATCGAAGCGTTCAAGGCGCGCGAGTACTGGTCGATCGACGCCGACTGCGCGCATCCGGATCAGGCGTTCTCGGCACGATTGCTCCGGCTCGACGGCAAGAAGTTCGAGCAGTTCGATCTCACCAACGAGCACGACGCGCACGCCGCGCGCGATCGTTTGCGCAAGGCCGCGCAGGGCGGGCTCGTCGTCAGCGACATCCAGTCGAAGGAAAGGAAGCGCCGTCCCGCGCCGCCGTTCACGACCTCGACGTTGCAGCAGGAGGCAGCGCGCAAGCTCGGCTTCACCACGAGCCGCACGATGCGCATGGCGCAGCAGCTTTACGAGGGCGTGCCGCTCGGCGATGAAGGCATCGTCGGCCTCATCACCTATATGCGTACCGACGCCGTGCATCTCTCGGCCGAGGCGATCAGCGAGATCCGCGACGTGATCCAGCGCGATTACGGCCCGCGCGCGCTGCCCGAAACGCCGAACTTCTATCGCACCAAATCGAAGAACGCGCAGGAAGCGCACGAGGCGGTGCGCCCGACTTCGGCGCTGCACCGGCCCAAGGACGTTGCGCAGTATCTGTCGGATGATCAGCGCAAGCTCTACGAGCTGATCTGGAAGCGCGCCGTCGCGTGCCAGATGCAGTTCGCGACATTGAACACCGTGTCGGTCGATCTCGCCTGCGGACCCAACTCGGCGTTCCGTGCCAGCGGCACGACCATCGTCGATTCGGGCTTCCTCGCGGTCTACGAAGAAGGCCGCGACCAGAAGAACGCCGAGGACGAAGACGAAGGCCGCAAGCTCCCGGCGATGAAGATCGGCGAAGCGGTGCCGCTGCGCGACATCATCGCGGACCAGCATTTCACCGAGCCGCCGCCGCGCTTTTCCGAAGCCTCGCTCGTCAAGGCGCTCGAGGAATACGGCATCGGCCGCCCGTCGACGTATGCAAGCATCATCCAGGTGCTGCTGAATCGTGAATACGTGATCCTCGACAGCCGCCGCTTCAAGCCGACCGACGTCGGCCGCGCGGTCGCGAAGTTCCTGTCGGGCCATTTCGCGCAATACGTCGATTACGACTTCACCGCCAAGCTCGAAGACGAGCTCGACGCGGTCAGCCGCGGCGAAGAAGACTGGGTGCCGCTGCTCGAGAAGTTCTGGAAGCCGTTCAAGGCGCAGGTCGACGAGAAGAACGAAACCGTCGATCGCTCCGAAGCGACCGGCGCACGCGAGCTCGGCACCGATCCGAAGAGCGGCAAGCCCGTGCAGGTGCGTCTCGGCCGCTACGGCGCGTATGCGCAGATCGGCACGAAGGACGACGAGGACAAGCCGACGTTCGCTTCGCTGCGTCCTGGCCAGAGCATGCACACGATCTCGCTGCCGGAGGCGCTCGAGCTCTTCAAGCTGCCGCGCAATCTCGGCAAGGCCGACGACGGCGAGGACATCACGGTCGGCGTCGGCCGCTTCGGTCCGTTCGTCAAGCAGGGGCCAACGTACGCATCGCTGCAGCCGACCGACGATCCGTACACGATTGAACTCCCGCGCGCGATCGAGCTGATCCGCGCGAAAGCCGAAGCCGCCGCGAACCGCATCATCCAGGACTTCGGCAACGGCGTGCAGGTGCTGAACGGCAAATACGGCCCGTACATCACCGACGGCGAGAAGAACGCGCGCATTCCGAAGGACAAGGAACCGAAGGAACTGACTGCCGACGAATGCACGGCATTGCTCGCGGCAGCGCCGAACCGGCCCAAGCGCGGCGGACGCTTCAATCGCGGCGCGAAGACGGCGGCGAAGAAAGACGCCGCTCCCGCTGCCGCGGCGAAGGCTGCTACGAAGAAGTCCGCCGCGAAGAAAGCACCCGTCAAGAAAGCCACGAAGAAAACGGCCGTCAAGAAAGCGGCGAGCAAGAAGACGGCAGCGAAGAAAACGTCCGTCCCTGGCAGTGCCTGAGGAAACCTCGCTCGCCGAGGCCGTCGCCGCGCTCCGCGCCGGCGGCGTCGTCGCGTATCCGACCGAAGCGGTCTACGGCCTCGGCTGCGATCCCGAGAATCGCGACGCGTTCGAACGCCTGTTCGCGATCAAGCGCCGCCCGCCCACGCAGGGCGTGCTGCTGATCGCGGCCGAGCTCGCGCAGGTCGAGCGCTACATCGATCTCGCGGCCGTCCCGCCGGACGCACTGCAGCGCGCTACGTCGACATGGCCCGGCCCGCACACGTGGATCTTCCCGCGCTCGGCCTTTACATCTGCGTGGCTCGCCGGCGCGCACAACGGCATTGCGCTGCGCGTGACCGCGCATCCGCTCGCGGCCGGGCTCTGCCGCGCGTTCGGCGGCGCGCTGGTTTCGACCAGCGCGAACCGCCACGGCGAGCCGCCGGCGCGCTCGGCGGACGAGGTCCACGCCGCATTTGGCCGCGAAATTGACGCGGTCCTGAACGGCTCCGTGGGGGGGCTTGAGCGGCCGACGCCGATCCGCGACGCTATCAGCGGGGATACCGTGCGCTTTTAGGCGGCGGCCCGAGACGGTTTTTCGGGCCGCGGTGTGTGGAGGTTTGCGGGACACCCACTGCGAGGGAGAGGGGAAAACGTGTCTGCTGTCGTCGAACGTGCAGCCTCTGCGCTGCCGCTGCTGAGCGTCGCGGACGCTGCGCGACCATTCGCCTGGCGCGACGGCCGTGCCGTGCCGTGTCGCCGAGTTCCTGGCCGATGTCGAAGCCGTCGCAGCGACGTTGCCGACGGCACGACACGCCGTGAACCTCTGCGAGGATCGCTATGCGTTCCTCGTCGCGTTCTGCGCCGTCGTCGTGCGCGGGCAGACGAACCTGTTGCCGCCGTCGCGCGCGCCGCATGCGATCGACGAAGTTCTCGCGGCGCATCCCGGGAGTTACGCGCTCGGCGAAACCGAGCGCGACGGTCTCGTGCACTACGTCAGTGTGCGCTGCGGCATGCGCGATACGCGCGCCGCCGTCGAAGTGCCCGAAGTCGACGGCGAGCAGGCCGTCGCGATCGGCTTCACGTCCGGCAGTACCGGCCAGCCGAAGGCGAATCCAAAGACGTGGGCGAGCGTGCACGCGAGCACCGCGCACAACACGCGCACGCTCAGCGAAGCGATCGGGCTCGTCAACGGCACACTCGCGCACATCGTCGCAACCGTGCCGCCGCAGCACATGTACGGCCTCGAGCTCTCGGTGTTCCTGCCGCTGTTCGGCCCGTTCGCCGTGCACGGCGGCAAGCCGTTCTTCCCGGCCGACGTCGCCGCCGCGCTCGCCGAAGTGCCGGCGCCGCGCGTGCTCGTGACGACGCCGATCCATCTTCAGGCGCTGCTTCGCGATCCCGTGCAGTTGCCGCCGCTCGCCGCGATCACATCGGCGACCGCGCCGCTGTCACAGGAGCTCGCCGCCGAAGCCGAAGCGCGTTACGGCGCACCGGTCGTCGAGCTTTTCGGCTCGACCGAAACCTGCGTCATCGCGCACCGCCGCACGACGAGCGAAACGGCATGGCGCGTCTATCCCGACATCGTGCTGAAGCCGCAACCCGACGGCACGCTCGTCGACGCGCCGTATTTCGGCCAGCCCGTCGTGCTGCAGGACATCGTCGAGCTCATGCCCGGCCACGCGTTCCACCTCTGCGGCCGCAATGCCGACCTCGTCGAAATCGCCGGCAAGCGCGCATCGCTCGCCGACCTCACGCGTCGCCTTCTTGCATTGCCCGGCGTCACCGATGCCGTCGCGCTGCAACTCGACGCCGAAGACGGCTGCGGCGTCCGCCGCATCGCCGCACTCGTGGTCGCACCCGAACGAAGCGAAGCGGCGTTGCTCGACGACTTGCGACTCGCGGTCGACCCGGTCTTCCTGCCGCGCCCGTTCCGCCGCGTCGCCGCGTTGCCGCGCAACGAAACCGGCAAGCTCGCGCGCGCCGCGGTGCTTGAAGCGCTCAAGAGCTGACCGAGCGGCGATTCGAGATTGCCCTCGCCCTAGCCCTCTCCCGCAAGCGGGAGAGGGGACGCGTTGCACTTCGTCGTGTGAGCATTTTTCTCCGCTTCTGCGGCAGGGACTGCCGCGTTCTGCTCTTCCCGGGCCCCTCTCGGCCGCGGCGAGCAGGCGGAGGAAATAGCCCGAAGGGGCGCGCGCACGATGCGCGCGCGTCCGATCTCGGCACATGGATGTGCCGTGAGCGGACCCCGGAGCCTGCTCGCGAAGTCACGCGCGCATGGATGCGCGCGTGACCGTGGACGCGAGGGTGCCTTTTCTTTGGTTACTTTCTTTTGGGCAAGCAAAAGAAAGTAACTGGCGGCCATGGATGGCCGACAAATCACACACGGACGTGAGTCGGTTCTCGCGAAACACCGCAAAACAGAACCAACCCCATCCCCCACCCAACCCTCCCCTTGAAGGCGAGGGCTAGAAACGGAGCGACTAAAAAGAAAAGCCCCGAGGGCCAGGGGGAGCCCTCGGGGCCGGTTGGAAAGCCGGCCTGGGGAGGGGCCGGATTTCCTGGGTTCCACTCAGGGAGGTGAGTGAACCACGGGTGCCGTTGCGTGCACCCGACGATTAAGACCGGTGCATTTCGCGAAAGTTCGCACGCGTATGGAATCGTTTTCGGGCCGTGTTTACTATCGGTTCAGTCGTTCAGAACGCAATTTTGACGACATGCAAACGATCGCCAACGCTCTTAACGAAATCGCACGGGCGATCGCACCTAGTGCGCCTCGTCCCAGTTCGCGCCGACGCCGACATCGACCACGAGCGGCACCGACAGCTCCGCCGCACCAGCCATCCGCTCGCGGATCGCGGCGCTGACCGCCTCGACGCGATCTTCGCGGATCTCGAACACGAGCTCATCGTGCACCTGCATCAGCATGTGCGCGGGCTCGTCCTGATCGATCAGCCACGCATCGACGTCGATCATCGCGCGCTTGATGATGTCGGCCGCAGTGCCCTGCATCGGCGCATTGATCGCGGCGCGCTCGGCACCGGAACGCTGCACCTGATTCTTCGAGTTGATGTAGTCGAGATGCAGGCGCCGTCCGAACAGCGTCTCGACGAATCCGTCGCGATGCGCTTCTTCGCGCATCCGATCCATGAACTCGCGCACGCCCGGATACCGCGAGAAATAGCGCGCCATGTAATCCTGCGCCTCGCCGCGACCGACGCCGAGCTGACGCGCGAGCCCGAACGCGCTCATGCCGTACATGAGCCCGAAATTGATCGCCTTCGCCGCGCGACGCTGGTTCGTGTCGACTTGCTCGAGTGGCAGTCCGAACACTTCCGCCGCGGTCGCGCGATGGATGTCCTGATTGCCGTGAAACGCCGCGAGCAATCCGGCGTCGCCCGACAAGTGCGCCATGATGCGCAGCTCAATCTGCGAATAATCCGCCGCGACGACCTTCCATCCCTTCGGCGCGACGAACGCCTGGCGGATGCGCCGACCTTCTTCGGTGCGGATCGGAATGTTCTGCAGGTTCGGATCCTGCGACGACAAACGCCCCGTCGCCGCCGTCGCCTGGTTGTAGTTCGTATGCACGCGACCCGTGCGCGGATTGACGTTGCCGGCAAGCTTTTCCGTGTACGTCGAGCGCAGCTTCGCGAGCCCGCGGTATTCGAGAATCAGACGCGGCAGCGCGTGATCGTTCGCGATCGCCTCGAGCGCATCCTCGTTCGTCGACGGCTGTCCGCTCGGCGTCTTCATGACGGCCGGTAGTTTCAGCTCATCGAACAGGATCGCCTGCAGCTGCTTGGGCGAATCGAGGCTGAAAGGCCGGCCCGCGGTCGCGTACGCCTGCTCGGTCAGCTCGTGCATGCGCCGCGCGAGCTCGTGGCTCTGCTGCTTCAGCGCGCCCGTGTCGATCAGTACGCCGGCCTGCTCCATGCGCGCGAGCACCGGCACCAGCGGCATCTCGATCGTCTCGTAGACCGATCTCAGCTTCGGCTCCGCGGCGAGCTTCGGCAGCAGCGTGCGATGCAGGCGCAGCGTCACGTCGGCATCCTCGGCGGCGTACTTGCACGCGGTTTCGATGTCGACCTGCGAGAACGAAATCTGCTTCGCGCCCTTGCCCGTCACGTCTTCGTACGGAATCGTCTCGTACGCGAGATGCCGCTTCGCGAGCGAATCCATGTCGTGCCGCGACGCGGTCGAGTTCAGCACATACGACTCGAGCATCGTGTCGTGCGCGAGCCCGCGCACGGTGATCCCGTATGTCGACAGCACGTTCGCGTCGTACTTCGAGTTCTGCCCGAGCTTCGGCTTGTCGGCGTCTTCGAGCAGCGGCTTCAGCCGATTCAGCACCTCGTCGCGATCGAGCTGCGAAGGCGTGCCCGGACAATCGTGGCCGAGCGGAATGTACGCGGCCTCCTTCGGCGCGACCGCAATCGAGACGCCGATGATCGTCGCCTGCATCGGATCGAGCGAATCGGTCTCGATGTCGAGCGCGACGAGCTCGGCGTCGCGAAGCTTCTCGATCCACGTCTCGAACTGCTCCGACGTCGTCACGAGATCGTATTTGCCAGGACCCTGCAGCGCCGGATCGACTTCGATCTTCGGCGCCGCCGCGATGTCGACGGCGCGCACGCCGAATTCCTTGCGTGTCGGGACGTCCGCGGCGGGAAGGTCGCGGCTACCACGCGCCTCGGCCGTGTCGAGCTCCTTCAGCGCGGCGTTGAACTCGTAGCGCTTGTACAGCGTGCGCAGCGTGTCGACGTCGCGCGCGCGTAGCGCAAGATCAGCGGGACCCATGTCGAGCGCGACATCGGTCTTGATCGTCGCGAGCTCGCGCGACAGCGGCAGCTGCGGCAGCGCGCGGCGCAGGTTCTCTCCGATCTTGCCGCCGATCTTGTCCGCATTCGCGATGACGTTGTCGAGCGAGCCGTATTCGCCGAGCCATTTCGCAGCGGTCTTCGGCCCGCACTTCTCGACGCCCGGGATGTTGTCGATGCTGTCGCCCATCAGCGCGAGCATGTCGATGATCTGCTCGGGGCGCACTCCGAACTTCTCGACGACGCCGGCCGTATCGAGCGTCGTGTTGCTCATCGTGTTGACGAGCTCAACGCCGGGCTTGACGAGCTGCGCGAAATCCTTGTCGCCGGTCGAGACGACGACGTCGATGCCCTGCGCCGCCGCCTGCGTGGCGAGCGTGCCGATCACGTCGTCGGCCTCGACGCCCTCGACGCGCAGGATCGGGAACCCGAGCGCCTCGACGATCGTCAGCATCGGCGTTATCTGCGCCGCGAGCGGGTCCGGCATCGCCTCGCGGTTGGCCTTGTATTCGGCGTAGAGATCGTCGCGGAACGTGCGGCCCGGCGCGTCCTGCACGAACGCGGCGTAGTCGGGCTTTGCGTTCAATGTGGCCCGCAGCATGTTGACGACGCCGAACAGTGCGCCGGTCGGCTCGCCCGCGGAGTTCGTCAACGGCGGCAACGCGTGGAACGCGCGGTAGAGGTAAGATGAGCCGTCGATCAGGACGAGCCGGGGACGTGACATGGGGCGCCTTGCGGGGACGGTTCAGCCGTCCGAGCTTGGCAAGCGTCGGCCGCGATTGCAACGCGCGCCGGGGCCCCGCCGTCATGGGAATTGACGTCCTGTGATCGATGCAAGGGAACGATTCATCGAATCCGAGCTAGGCTCGATGCACCAAGGAGAGTGTCATGCGCACGCTGAGCCGCTTTGCTCTTCTCCCGATCGCCGCCGCCATCCTCGGCATGTCCGTCGCGGTGGCCGCGCCGCCCGACAAGACCGTGCCGAAGGCTGACGTCCCGCCGCCGCCCGGCCTCAACGATCCCGGCGTGAGCGCCGCGCCTGCGCAGGCGCAGCCTGCCGCGAGCGCCGCCGAACCCAGCGACGCCGATCCGCTCGCGCCGCTGCCCAAGCCCGACACGCGCATCGTGCGCGACCGCGTCGACCGCGATCCGGACGCGATGAATCGCCGCATGGCGAATAGCGACCATGCGACGCGCGAGCAGGGCGACGACACCGTCGACGAATACCGCCAGAACGGCCACGTCTGGATGATCCGCATCCAGCCGCGCAACGGTCCGGTCGAGACGTTCATGGATACGACCGGCAATGGCCGTCTGACGCGCGATCCGCAGCAAGGTCCGGTCGCGCCGGTGTATTTCTCGCTCTACGAGTGGAACTGATTCACCGCGAACCCTGCTAGACAGGCGCGGCACTCGCGGCGCTGCGCAATCGCTACTGCCGACGCAGGTCAACCGCGCCGCTGCGGAGCAGGTGATGGCGGCGCTATCGTCCTGATCGTCAGCGCGCGAGCCAGTCGCGCGGCTTGAGATATTCGGCAAGTCCGGCTTCGGCGCTGCCGGGTTCCGGCGCATACGCGTATTCAAAGCGCACGCGCGGCGGCAGGCTCATCAAGATCGATTCGGCGCGTCCGCCCGATTGCAGGCCGAACAGCGTGCCGCGGTCGTAGACGAGATTGAACTCGACATAGCGCCCGCGCCGGTATAGCTGGAACTCGCGCTCGCGATCACTCCATGCTTGCGTCTTGCGCTTCTCGACGATCGGCAGGTACGCATCGATGAATCCGTTGCCGACGGCCTGCGTCAGCGCGAAGCATCGCTCGAAGCCGCCTTCTTCGAGATCGTCGTAGAAAAGGCCGCCAATGCCGCGCGTCTCGCTGCGGTGTTTGATGAAAAAATATTCGTCGCACCAGCGCTTGTAGCGCGCATAGACGTCATCGCCGAATCGCGCGCACAGATCGCGCGCGACCGTGTGCCAGTGCACGACGTCGTCGTCGAACGGATAGTAGGGCGTCAGATCGAAGCCGCCGCCGAACCACCAGACCGTCGGCGCATCGTCGGCGCGCGCCTCGAAGTAACGCACGTTCATGTGCGTCGTCGGCACGTAGGGATTTTCCGGATGCACGACGAGCGAGACGCCGAGTGCGGTCCAGGCGCGCCCGGCGATCACGGGCCGCTGCGCACTCGCCGAAGGCGGCAGCTTTGCGCCGGAGACTTCGGAAAAATTGACGCCGGCCTGCTCGAACACCGCGCCGCGCTTCATGACGCGCGAACGCCCGCCGCCGCCTTCGGCACGCTGCCAGGCGTCCTCGACGAAGCGGCCGCGGCCATCGACGGCTTCGAGGCGCCCGCAGATGCGATCCTGCAGGTCCCCGAGGAACGTCCTGACGCGGTCGATCGGCGGGCGGGAATCGGCGTCGCTCATGCGCGCCCGATGGTATCAGGCCGCTCGCGACGGCCCGCGCGGCGCGCCGTCGCAGCGGGCTCGATCGCGTCACGCTTCGGGGCCTCCTTGCGGGTGAAACCCGTGTGTCATACTTCGCTCGCCCCGCCGGATTCTTCGACGCGTGCCGACCCGTATCGCCCCCCTTGCCATCTCCGCCTTCACCGCGACCTCCGCGCTCGGCCACGGCCGCGGCGCGCACGGCGATGCGCTCCGTCGCGACCGCGGCGGACTCGCCGACAACGACTTCACGCGCGTGCCGCTGCCGTGCGCGATCGGTCGCGTCGCCGGGCTCGAATCGATGCCGCTGCCGGACGCGTACGCCGATTACGACTGCCGCAACAACCGGCTCGCGTGGCGCGGCATCAACGCCGACGGATTCCTCGACGCGGCTCGCGCCGCGATCGAGCGGTACGGCGCCGACCGCGTCGCGCTCGTCGTCGGCACGTCGACGTCGTCGATCGGCGCCACCGAAGAAGGCTATCGCACGCTCGACGGCGAGAGGTTGCCGGAGCACCTGCGCCGTCCGGCGCTGCACACGCCGCATTCGCTCGGGCTTTTTCTCGAAGCGCTGCTCGGCACGCGCGGGCCGTGCCTCACGGTCGCGACCGCGTGCTCGTCGAGCGCGAAGATCTTCGCGAAGGCCGAGCGCATGATCCGGCTCGGCACGGCCGACGCGGCGATCCTCGCCGGCGTCGACACGCTCTGCGACAGCGTGCTGTTCGGGTTCAATGCGCTCGAGCTCGTGTCATCCGAGCGCTGCCGGCCGTTCGACACGGCACGCAACGGCATCTCGATCGGCGAAGCGGCGGGCTTCGCGCTGGTCGAGCGTGACGGCGATGCGCGCGCGCCGCGTCTGGTCGGCTACGGCGAATCGTCCGACGCGTATCACATGTCGACGCCGCATCCCGAAGGCCGCGGCGCACGGCTCGCGCTCGCCGACGCGCTCGCACGCGCGGGGCTCGAGCCGGGCGACGTCGACTACATCAACCTGCACGGCACGGCGACGCCGAAGAACGACGAGGTCGAAGCGGCGGTGCTCGCCGACGTGTTCACCTCACGCGTGCGCGCGAGCGCGACGAAGGGTTTCACGGGCCACACGCTCGGCGCGGCCGGCATCCTCGAATCGGTGATCACGCTGCTCGCGATGGAGCAAGGCTTCGTACCGGCGACATTGAACAGCCGCGACGCCGAGCCAATCTGCGCCGCGCAACTCGCGATCGAACGCGAGGAGCGGCCGATCCGCGTCGCGCTCAGCAACTCGTTCGGCTTCGGCGGCAGCAACTGCACGCTTGCGTTTCGCGCCGGGGCGCCGAACTGACGCATGCGCACGCTCACCGTGTTTGTCGACGGCATCGGAATCTGGGCTCCCGGCATCGCGGACTGGGCCGCGCTGCAGCGCGTGTTGAGCACAGGCGACATCGCCGCGCGTCGCATCGATGTGGAGCCGGCGAACGCGAAACCGGCACCCGCGATCCTGCCGCCAACCGAGCGCCGCCGCGCGCCGGAGCCCGTGCTTCTTGCGAGCGAAGCGGCGAGCCAGGCCGCGACGATGGCGGGCCGCGATCCCGCGACGCTGGCATCCGTGTTCACATCGACGCACGGCGATCTTGCGATCACGGACCAGATGTGCGCGACGCTCGCGAATGATCCGCGCGAGCTCTCGCCGACGCGCTTTCACAATTCCGTGCACAACGCGCCGGCCGGTTACTGGACCGTCGCCGCGCATTGCAACAAGACCGCGACTGCGATCAGCGCGGGTCCGGCGAGCTTCGCGGCGGGCATCGTCGAAGCGATGACCGAAGTCGCCGCCGACGGCGACGCGGTGCTGCTCGCGGCGTACGACATCGTCGCGCGCGGACCGCTCGCCGAAGTCGCGCCGAGCGGCGTGCCGTTCGCAGCTGCATTCGTGCTGAGCCCGTCGCGGAGTGCGGCGTCGCTCGCGCAGCTTTCGATCTATCCGCTGCAAGGTGCCGCGAAGGCGAACGCGTTGCCCGATGCGCTGGCGGCGTTCGCGGCGAACCCAACCGCGGTGCAGGCGTTGCCGCTGCTCATCGCGCTCTCGCAGCGCGCGTCGGCGAAGGTTACGCTCGCGTCCGGCGCGAATGCATCGATCGCGATCGAGGTGACGCCGTGAGCGCGAGCGATCCGAAACGCGTCGCGATCGTCATCCCCGCACTCAACGAGGAGCGCGCGATCCGCGGCGTCGTCGAGTCGGTGCTCGCGATCTCGCCGAATGTCATCGTGATCGACGACGGCTCGACCGACGCGACCGTCGAGCACATCGCCGATCTTCCGATCACGCTGATCCGCCACGCGACGCCGCTCGGCAAGGGCCAGGGTCTGCGCGACGGTTTCCGCAAGGCGCGTGCGCTTGGCTTCGACGCGGTCGTCACGATGGACGGCGACGGTCAGCATCTCGCGTCCGACATTCCGCGGATTCTCGCCGCGGCGCGGCACTATCCGGAGCATCTCGTGATCGGCGCGCGCATCCGGAATCGCGAGAACCAGCCGAAGGCGCGCCGCCGCGCGAACGATTTCGCCGACTGGGGCATCTCGTGGGGCTGCGGCATTCCGGTCGCCGACACGCAGAGCGGCCAGCGCTATTACCCGTCGGCCGCGCTCGAGCTCGCCGACATCGAAGCGGACGATTTCGTGTTCGAGGCCGCGGTGCTGATCTCGGCGGCGCGCGACAAGCATGTCGGCATCGTCTCGGTGCCGATCGAATCGCGCTACCAGGGCGAGTTCCGCTCGAGCCATTTCCGGCCGATCCGCGACGTCACGCGCATCACGATGTACACCGTCAAGCGCATCGCCGCGTACGGGCATATCGTCGCGGCCTACCGGAAGTCCCACGGGACACCGCCGGTGATTTACGATCCGGAGCACGACGACGGCCGCTGACGCTTCAGCGTAACTCAACGGCAACCCGGGGAAATTGCGCGTGAGTCATGTGCCTCACCTCCTGCTGCAGCTCGCGGTCATCCTCGCGGTTGCACGCGTGCTCGCGATCCTGCTCGGCCGCCTCGGCCAGCCGCCCGTGATCGGCGAGATGATCGCCGGCATCGTGCTCGGCCCGATCGTCTTCGGCGCACTCGCGCCCGAGACGCACGCGTTCCTGTTTCCGAAAGACAAGATCGCGGCACTCGAAGGCCTGAGCCAGGTGGGGCTCGTGCTGTTCATGTTTGTCGTCGGCGCCGAGCTTCGCGCACCCGGCGGCGCGCGCAGCCGCATCGTTGCCGCGAGCTGGATCGGCGTGCTCGGCGTGCTTCTGCCGATGGCGCTCGGATTCGCGATCGCGCCGGTGCTGCACACACGCTTCGCGCCGGCCGGCGTCGGCTTCTGGCCGTTCGCGCTCTTCATGGCCGCGTCGATGGCGATCACGGCGTTCCCGATCATGGCGCGCATCCTCAAGGAGCGTGCGATGACGCGTACGCCGATCGGCCAGCTCGCGCTCGCGTCGGCCGCGATCGCCGACGTGCTCGCGTGGATCATGCTGGCGCTCGTCGTCGCACTGATCAGCTCGCACGGCGGCTGGAACGATTTCGCGCGCACGCTGATCGGGCTCGTCGCGATGGCCGCGATCGGCTTCGGCGTGTTGCGGCCGCTGGTCGCGAAATTGCTCGCGCACAATGCCGCCGACGGTCGGCCCGGCGGCGCGACACTCGGCATCCTCTTGATCCTGACGTTCGCGATGGCGGCCGCGACGGAATGGCTCGGGCTCCATCCCGTGTTCGGCGCATTCATGTTCGGTGCGTGCCTGCCGCGCGACGATCGCCTGCTCGAAACGCTGATCGAACGCCTCGAGCATGTCGCCGTGCTCGTGCTGATGCCGGTGTTCTTCGCGCTGGCGGGTCTCAGTACGACGCCGGACGCATTCACCGGCACCGGCCTTCCGGCGCTGCTGCTGATCCTCGCTGCGGCGGTCGTCGGCAAGGTGCTCGGCGCCGGCGGCGGCGCGCGTATCGCGGGACTCGGCTGGCGCGAGGCGGGCGCGATCGGCTCGCTGATGAATGCGCGCGGGCTGATGGAGCTGATCGTCATGAAGGTCGGTCTCGACGCCGGCGCGATCGGTTTCGAGATCTTCACGATGCTGATGGTCATGGCGATCGTGACGACACTGATGACGACGCCGATGCTGACGCTCTTCATCGGCCGCGGCGCGCCCGATACGACAATCGAGGGTCGAGAGACACCCTGACGTCGCGCGGGCAGCCCGGCGCGATTGTGTGCACAATGACCGCGTCCGCCGGAAGGATTCCATGTCTCAAGCTCGCATGCATGACGTCGTCATCCTTGGCGGAGGCCTCGCCGGGCTGACGCTCGCGCTGCAACTGAAGCGCCGCTTCGGCGACATCGACGTCGTCGTCGTCGAACGGCGCGCGCATCCGGTGCCGCCGGCCGCGCACAAGGTCGGTGAATCGACGGTCGAGATCGGCGCGCACTATTTTTCCGAAACGCTCGGGCTTCGCGCGCACCTCGATGCCGAGCAGATCCGCAAGTTCGGCTTCCGCTTCTTCTTCTGCGAAGGCCGCAGCGATCTTGAGAACGTGACCGAGCTTGGCGTACGCCGCGTCATGCCGACGCCGACGTGGCAGATCGACCGCGGCACGTTCGAAAACTTCCTGGGTGAAGAAGCGCGCCGCAACGGCATCGATTTCCGCGACGGTGTGGTCGTGCGCGGCTTCGACATCGCGCAATCCGGCGGACATCACACGGTCCGCATCGAGCACGACGGCGCGAGCGAGACGCTCGAAGCGCGCTGGCTTGTCGATGCATCGGGCCGCGCGGGGCTCGTCAAGCGCAAGCTGCAGCTCGCCGAAGCGAACGGCCACGACGCGAACGCGATCTGGTTCCGCCTCGACGACCGGCTCGATCTCGACAAATGGTGTGCCGACAACGAATGGCAGACACGCTGCACGCCGGCCGAGCGCTGGCGCTCGACGAACCATTTCTGCGGGCCGGGCTACTGGGCCTGGCTGATTCCGCTCGGCTCGGGCGCGCATTCGGTCGGCATCGTCTGCGATGCGAAGATGCATCCGCTCGAAACGATGAACACGTTCGATCGCTCGCTCGACTGGTTTGCGAAGCACCAGCCCGCGGTCGGCCGCGAATGCGCGGCGCGCCGCGACAAGCTGATGGATTTCCTATACCTGCGCGGCTTCTCGTACGGCTGCAAGCAGGTGTTCTCGGGCGATCGCTGGGCGCTGACCGGCGAGGCCGGCGTGTTCCTCGATCCGTTCTATTCGCCGGGCAGCGATTTCATCGCGATCGCGAACACGTACATCGTCGAGCTGATCGCACTCGATCGCTCCGGCCAGCCGGTCGGGCCGTACGCGCGGCTCTATGAGCAGCTCTTCATGTCTTTTTACGAGAACACGCTGACGCTCTATCGCGATCAGTACCCGATGTTCGGCGACGCCGAGGTCATGCCGATCAAGGTGATCTGGGATTACACCTACTACTGGGGCGTGCTCTGCCAGCTCGTGTTCCAGAACCGGCTGACCGATCTCGCGGTGCTCGGCGCGATCCGCAACGATCTCGAGCGCGCGCAAGTGCTGAACCGGCGCATGCAGCACTTCTTCCGGCGCTGGCATGCCGAGAGCCGCAATCGCAACGCGCGCGTCATGCTCGATCAGCGCGAGCTCGACTGGTTCGTCGCGATGAATCGCGGGCTGCACGACGTGCTCTCGACCGATGAGCTCGCTGATCGCCTGCGCGGTAACGTCGCGATCATGCATGCGCTCGCAGCCGCGATCGGCCGGCGCGCGAGTCAGGCGTGCCCGGGCCTCGACGCGCACGAGAGCGGCGGCGACGATGCCGTCCCCGCCCCGGCGCTATTCGGACTCGCGGCCTGACGCGTACGCGAGCTGAATCGATTCCTACCAAATTGCTTTTTTTACAACGGATCTCGGCGCTCGTTAAGCTCACGACGCCTAGATTCGGTCCACGGTTCCTTTCAGGCCGGCCGCAAAAGGAGGCTCCATGGACATGCGTTTTCTCCCGTTCGCGATCGCGAGCGCATTCACGATGCTGGCCGTCTCGCCCGTCGAAGCGCAGCTGCCGACCGCAGTCGAGGTCGCGCCCGGCCATCTGCCGCGGGCCGATGTCGATTTCCTGCTGAACGCGAACTCCGCGAACATCACGCAGATCGCGATGGGCAACGCGGCCGACGGTCAGGGCGCGAAGCCGGGCATCCACTCGCTCGCGAACAAGATCGTTTCGAGCCATACGAAGGCCGACCAGGCGCTCCGCCTGCTCGCTGCGCAGAAACACGTCGATCTTCCGGCACGCACCGATATCGACGATCACAACGAGCTTGCCGATCTCCATGCGCGCAAGGCGGGCGGCGATTTCGACGCGCAGTACGTGCGCAACGTCATCGACGACCACGACCGCATGATCGAAATGTACGAGGCGGCGCGCAACGAAAGCGTCGATCCGGACATCCGTAAGTACGCCGACATCATGCTGCCGGCGCTGCGCGAGAACCGCCAGCAGGCGGTCGCGATGTTCGACAAGCAACTCGGCGTGAGCTCACGTTGAGATGCTTGCGGCGACATGGCTTGGGCGCAGGAGGCGCCTAGGCCATGCCGCCGTTCACGCCGATGATCTGCCCGTTGACATAGGCGGCGCGGTCCGAGCAGAGGAATGCGACGAGCGCCGCGACTTCGTCCGGCGTGCCGGGCCGCGCTGCCGGGATCATCGCCTTGATCTGCGCGTCGTCGAACGTCTGATCCGAAAGCCGGCCCGCGATGACGCCGGGTGCGACGACGTTGACCGTGATGCCCCGTGAAGCCATCTCGCGCGCGAGCGATTTGGCCGCACCGTGCAGCGCCGATTTCGCCGCGGCGTAGTTGACCTGGCCGCGATTGCCAAGCACCGCCGCGACCGACGACACCGCAACGATGCGGCCCGAGCGCACACGCGCCATCGGCAGCAGCAACGGCTGCACGACATGGAAGAAGCCATGGAGCGAGATGTCGATCACGCGATGCCATTGTTCCTCGCGCATGCCGGCGAGCGGCGCGTCGTCGTGGACGCCGGCGTTATGCACGAGCGTGTGGATCGGCCCGCTCGCGAGCAACGCATCGACGGCCTTTCGCGTCGCGTCGCCGTCGACGAGATCGAACGCGATGACGTCGGCGCTGCCGCCCGCCGCCGCGATCGCATCGACGATCTGCTGCGCGCGGTCGCGCGACGCGTTCGCGTGCACGTGCACGTGAAAGCCATCGGCAGCGAGCGCCTGCGAGATCGCGCCGCCGATGTCGCCGCTGCCGCCGGTCACCAGTGCGCGACGCTTCAGGCTCATTGCACGGCCTTCAGCGCATCGCGAAGCGGCGCGAGCAGCTCGCCGTAACGCGGTCCGCGCGCCGTGTTGCGCCGGAGCGGCTGGCGCACCTGGCCCGAGCTCACGGTGCGCACGCTGCGTTTCGCTTCGTGGAAACGCAGGCAACGTTCGTCGAACGGGAGGCCGCAGAAATCGAGCAATGCGCGAATCTCGGATTCGGGTTCCGCCAGCAAGGCTTCATAGCTTTGTGCGCGAACGTGCGACGGATAGCGCTCGACCCAGAATCGCGCGAGGCGATCGTAGTCGCGCCAGTACGCTGCGAGCTCGCCGAGATCGTACGCGTAGCTCACGAGCCCCGGCGCGAAGAGCTGCTTGTAGCAGGACCAGCACGTTTCGACCGGATCGCGATGACACGCGATGAACTTCGCTTCAGGCAGCATCGCGTGCGCGGCGCCAATCAGCGCCCAGTTGTTCGGCAGCTTGTCGGTGAAACGCGGACGCTCCGCGCGCCAGCGCGCCGTGCGCGCGAGATAGTCGCGGCCGAGGCGCTCCCAGTCGGCCGGCGTCGCGTGCTCGGCCCAGCGTGTGTACGGCACGCCGCGCCGGATCGATTCCTGCGCAATCACGGCTGGCAGATCGGGAAGCTCGCTCGCGCCTTCGACGGTCGGGTGCGCGGCGAGGATCTGCTCGATCAGCGTCGTGCTCGAACGCGGCAGGCCGACGATGAAGATGACGTCGCCACCGATCGGTGCCGGCGATCCCGCGATCGACGCCGAGAACGCGCGCGTCGTCTCGTCGACCTCCCGGCTGAACGCAGCCGCGTCCCACTGAATGCCGCGACGCGTGATCTTGTTCGCGCGCGTGAACGCAGCGAATGCATCGGCGTAGCGGCCGTTGTCCTCGCAGACCTTGCCGTACGCGAAATTGAAGATCGCGCGCACGTCGTCGTTCTCGCGCGGATCGAGCGCGAGCCGCTCGAGCGCGGCGGCTTCCTTCGCGTCGAGCCGGATAGTCTTGAGATCGGCGAGGCTGAACCACGCCTGGTGCACGCGATTGCCACCGAGCGCGATCAGCGCACGATATTCCGCGGCCGTGCCCTCGATATCGCCGAGCGCGTGCAGGTTGCGCGCGATGAGGAGACGCCCGAGCCGGTGATCCGCTTGCAACGCGACGATGCGGCGTCCGACCTCGAGCGCATCCTCGTGCTGGCCGCGCGTGTCGAGCACGATGCCCAGTCGCAGCCACACGGCTGGATCGTTCGGTGCGAGACCGGTCGCGTGGCGCAGCAGCATGAGCCCGCCGTCGACATCGCCGGCGTCGGCGCGCAGATCGCCGTATTGGCTGATCAGCGTCGCATCGTATGGGTGCACGGTGAGTGCGCGCCGGTAGATTTCTTCGGCCTCCGTGTGCCGGCCGCGCCGGTGCGCGATGAGGCCGAGCAGGCGCTCGGTCTCCGGATGCGTCGCGGCGAGCGCGAGTGCGCCGGTCAGCGCACGCTCGGCGCCGTCGTAGTCGAGCCGATCGACGAGCCGCGCGGCCTCGGCGAGCATCGCGGCCGCGCGCGGCGCGAGACCTTCGAGGCGCGCCGACGGTGCCTGCTTGCGTGGGGTCTGAACGTCCGGCTTCGCCATCGCGGGCTAGCTTAGCAAACGGCCGCGAGGGCCTGCCGCGCCACGCGGTCAGTAGTCGTAGGCGGATTCGCCGTGCGAGTTGATATCGAGCCCTTCGCGCTCCTGCTCGTCGGTGACGCGAAGACCGACGAGCAGGTCGGCGACCTTGTACGCGACCAACGCGACGACGGCGGTCCAGACGACCGTGATGCCGACGGCCTTGGCCTGGATCAGCAACTGCGCCGCGATGCCCGGATAGCCGGTCGTCATCGTGACCCAGTCCTGCACCGAGCCCGGGCCGCCGAGGTCGGGCGAGTTGAAGATGCCGGTCAGCAACGCGCCGGAGATGCCGCCGACCGCGTGCACGCCGAACACGTCGAGCGAGTCGTCGGCCTTGAGGAATCGCTTGAGTCCCATCACGCCCCAGAAGCAGACGACGCCGGCGGCGATGCCGATCACGAACGCGCCCGGGATGCCGACGTTGCCCGCGGCCGGCGTGATCGCGACGAGACCCGCGACCGCGCCGGACGCTGCGCCGAGCATCGACGGCTTGCCCTTGATCACCCACTCGGCGAATGTCCACGACAGCACCGCGCACGCGGTCGCGAGATACGTGTTGATGAACGCGAGCGCCGCCGACGCCGTTCGCCTCGAGCGCCGAGCCGGCGTTGAAGCCGAACCAGCCGAACCACAGCAGCGACGCGCCGATCATCGTCATCGTCAGGCTGTGCGGCTTGATCGCTTCGCGTGCCGTAGCCGACCCGCTTGCCGACGAGGAACGCGCCGACCAGGCCGGCGATGCCGGCGTTGATGTGCACGACCGTGCCGCCGGCGAAATCGAGCGCGCCCATCTGCCAGATGAAGCCGCCGCTCGCGTTGACTGCGTCGGTCCTCGATGCATCGGTGTATGCATCGGGGCCCGGCCAGAACCAGACCATGTGCGCGATCGGCACATAGCTGAAGGTGAACCAGATCACCACGAAGATCAGCACCGCCGAAAACTTGATGCGCTCGACGATCGAACCGAGGATCAGGCAGCAGGTGATCGCTGCGAACGTCGCCTGGAATGCGACGAAGACGAGTCTCGTACATCGGCGTGCCTTTCGAGAACGTCGCTGCGAGCGACCACTCGCTCTTGAACGGATCGAACGATGCCGGCGAGGAACACGCGGCTCGTGCCGCCGAAGAATGCGTTGCCTTCGGTGAACGCGAAACTGTAGCCGTAGAGGCACCACAGCACGGTGATCAGCGAGAACACGACGAACACCTGCATCAGCACGCGACAGCATGTTCTTGGTGCGCACGAGGCCGCCGTAGAACAGCGCGAGCGCCGGCACCGACATCAGCAGCACGAGCGCGGTGCAGACGAGCATCCACGCGGTGTCGCCCTTGTTCGGTTGTGGCGAAACGGCTGATGCGAGCGCCGGCAGCGTGCAGGCCGCTGCAAGTGCAAGGCGGGCTGCGCGCTTAGGGTTCACCGTACGGATCTCACAAGGCGTCCTCGCCGATCTCGCCGGTGCGGATGCGCACGACGTGATCGAGCGGCGTCACGAAAATCTTGCCGTCGCCGATCTTGTCGGTGCGCGCGGCCTGGACGATCGCCTCGATGACGCCGTCGACGCGTTCGTCGGGCACGGCCGTTTCGACCTGGATCTTCGGCACAAATCGACGACGTACTCGGCGCCGCGATAAAGCTCGGTGTGGCCTTTCTGGCGGCCGTAGCCCTTGACTTCGGTGACCGTCAGGCCGGTCACGCCGGCCTGGGTCAGCGCTTCGCGCACCTCGTCGAGCTTGAACGGCCGGATGATGGCGGTGATGAGCTTCATGCGCTGCTTCGCCGGATGCACGAACGCAAGGCCGACGCCGGCGCCAACGAGGCACGTGCCTGCGGCCGCGTCGGTTGCGCGCGCGAGGCGCGGACGCGCAACGAGCAACGCGCCACCGCGCGCGGCGAGCCAGCCGTAGAACGCGAGCACGACGAACTCCGATGGCGATGCTCGTGATCGCGAGCACGCCGATCTGCGCTGCAATCGGCTGCTTCGCGTCGACGAATTGCGGCAGCAGTGCCGTGAAGAACAGGATTGCCTTCGGATTCGCGAGCTGCAGCAGTACGCCCTGCCGCCACATGCGGAACGTGCCCGGCACCGGTGGTGCGATGCGCTGCGTAGCCGCCGTGCCGCGGAGCGCTCGCGCCATGCGTTGACGCCGAGCGAGGTCAGATACGCGACGCCGAGCCAGCGGATCGCGTTGAACACGGGCGCCGCGACGGCGACGAGCGCGGCGAGTCCGATCGCCGATGCGGTGAACCAGATCGCGTTGCCGCTGAGGATGCCGAGGTTCGCGGCGATCGCCTTGCGTGGGCCGTGGCGCATGCCCTGGCCGACGACGTAGAGCACCGCGGGGCCCGGCACGAGCGAGGCGACCGTTGCGGTGATGAGAAAGGCGAGCCAGATGGACAGGTTCATTCTTCGATCGCGAGTGCGTCGTCTACAGCTTCGTGTGCCCTCACCCTTCCCTCTCCCGCAAGCGGGAGAGGGGAAGTGCGCTGCGAGCGCGTGGCGTTTCGCGAGACGCTCGTCTTGTTTGCCCGATCAGATCGAGTAATACATCTGGTACTCGATCGGATGCGTCGACATGCGGAACTTCGTGACTTCCTGCATCTTCAGTTCGATGTACGCATCGATGAAGTCGTCGCTGAACACGCCGCCGGCCTTCAGGAACCCGCGATCCTTGTCCAGCGCTTCGAGCGCCTGATCCAGCGCATGGCACACCGTCGGAATGTTCTTCTCTTCTTCCGGCGGCAGGTCGTACAGATCCTTGTCCGCCGGCGCGCCCGGGTCGATCTTGTTCAGGATGCCGTCGAGGCCCGCCATCATCAGCGCCGTGAACGTCAGGTAGCCCGAGTTCATCGGATCCGGGAAGCGCACTTCGATGCGGCGCGCCTTCGGCGAGTGCACGAACGGAATGCGGCAGCTCGCGATGCGGTTTCGCGCCGAGTACGCCAGCATCACCGGCGCTTCGAAGCCCGGCACCAGGCGCTTGTAGCTGTTCGTCGTCGAATTGGTGAACGCGTTGATCGCGCGCGCGTGCTTGAAGATGCCGCCGATGTAATACAGCGCCGTCTGCGACAGGCCGCCGTACAGATCGCCGGCGAACAAGATTCGTGCCGCCCTTCGCCAGCGACTGGTGCACGTGCATGCCCGAGCCGTTGTCGCCGACGATCGGCTTGGGCATGAACGTCGCCGTCTTGCCGTTGCGGTGCGCGACGTTCTTGATCACGTACTTCAGCGTGAGCAGCTCATCGCCCTTCTTCGTCAGCGTGTTGAACTTGCGTGCCGATCTCGCACTGGCCCGCGGTCGCGACTTCGTGGTGGTGCACTTCGACCGTCCATGCCGCATGCTTCGAGCACCTTGCACATCTCGCCGCGGATGTCGCCGAGCGAATCGACCGGCGCCACCGGGAAGTAGCCGCCCTTGATGCCCGGACGATGGCCGGCGTTGCCGTCCTCGAACTTGCGGTTGGAACTCCATGCGGCTTCTTCGGAATCGATCTCGAAGCTCGCGCCCTGCATCTCGTTGCGCCAGCGCACCGAGTCGAAGATGAAGAATTCCGGTTCCGGACCGAAGAACGCCGTGTCGGCGACGCCCGAGGACTTCAGGTACGCCTCGGCGCGCTTGGCGACCGAGCGCGGGCAGCGCGAGTACGCCTGCATCGTCGACGGCTCGAGCACGTCGCACTCAGGATCAGCGTCGGTGTCGCCGTGAACGGATCGAGCACCGCGCTCGCCGGATCCGGCATCAGCACCATGTCCGAATCGTTGATGCCCTTCCAGCCCGAGATCGACGAGCCGTCGAACATCTTGCCGTCCTCGAACAGCGACTCGTCCACCGCGTGCGCCGGAAACGTCACGTGGTGCTGCAGGCCGCGCATGTCGGCAAAGCGCAAATCCACGAATTCGACGTCGTTGTCTTTGATCAGCTTGAAGACGTGGTTCGTGGCCATCGCGCGGTTCCCGGAAAAGGTTGTGGTGCGCTCTATTGAGCAAGCGATGTGCCAGCGCTTCTGAGTTAAAAACGTGATAAATAACAGATCGTTACGGCACGATCGTTGGCGAAGTATGCACCGCTATGGTGCTAATTTCACGCGCGAAGCACCAAGCAGGTGCTCCGTGTAAACGCGCGCGACCAGTCACCGGCGACACCTCGTTCTCGCCTATCCTTCGCGCCTTCCGCAACGAACGACTCGGGGGAGACGCACGTGGGCGAGCTCGTCAATCTGATCCTGCTCGGCATCATCGAAGGCATCACCGAGTTCCTGCCGATCTCGAGCACCGGACACCTGCTTGATTGCCGAGCACTGGCTCGGCCATCGCTCCGAGGTGTTCAACGTCGTGATCCAGGCCGGCGCGATCCTCGCGGTCGTGCTGATCTACCGCGAACGGCTCTGGCAGCTCGCGACCGGCCTTCGCGATCCGAAGAACCGCGACTACGCGCTGAAGCTCAGCGTCGCGTTCCTGATCACGGGCGTGCTCGGCTTCATCGCGACGAAGCTCGGCTTCAAGCTGCCCGAGAAAATCACGCCGGTCGCGTGGGCGCTGATCATCGGCGGCTTCTGGATGATCGGCGCCGAGATGCTCGCCGCGCGCCAACCTGAGCGCAGCGAAATCACCTGGCGCGTCGCGATCCTCGTCGGCCTCGCACAGGTCGTCGCCGCGATCTTTCCCGGCACGTCGCGCTCGGCCGCGACGATCTTCGTCGCGATGCTCGCCGGCACCGGCAACCGCGCGGCGGCGACCGAGTTCGCGTTCCTCGTCGGCATCCCGACGATGTTCGCCGCAAGCGGCTACGAGCTAATGAAGGCCATGAAGGCCGGCGGCGCGCACGAGGACTGGGCCGGGCTCGCGATCGGCTTCGTCGTTTCGCTGGTCACGGCGTTCGTCGCGGTGAAGTGGCTGCTCGGCTACATCCGCACGCACCGCTTCACGGTGTTCGCGGTCTATCGGATCGTGCTCGGCATCGCGCTGCTGGTGCTGCTGCCGGCCGGCATCTAGCGCTCAGCGGACGAGCGTGTCGCTCATGCGACGTGCGTCGTCCGCGCGCACGCGAAGTGCCACCGCGCCTTCGGCGCCTCAGGTCTGCATCGGTTCGACAGTTGTGTCGACCGCGGGCGAATCCTCGACCCATTGCCAGAACAGCTGGTAGCCGACCGCGAGAGTCACCGGGCCGATGAAGAGACCGATGATGCCTCCGGTGACCATGCCGCCGAGCGCGCCGAGCAGCACCACGGGCATCGGCGTATCCACGCCGCGCCCAAGCAGCAGGGGCTTCAGCACGTTGTCGGCAAGACCAGCGATGAAAATATAGATCGCAAAAGCGATCGTCGCGAGGGTCGCACCTTGCGTTACAAAAACGAAAATGATCACTGGCAGCGTGATAACCGACGCCGGCAGCTGCATGATTGCGAGCAGCAACACGGCGAGCGCAAGGAGACCCGCGCCCGGAATGCCCATCACCGCAAAGCCAATCCCGATCAGCAGCATCTGGATGAAGGCGACGCCGACCACGCCCTGTGCGACGGCACGGATGGTCGCGGTGCAGAGTTCCACAATTTTGGTTCCCTTCTGCGCACCAGAGATGCGCGAGGCAATCCGCAGCGCGCTGCGATGGCCGTTCTCGCCAAACGCGAGGAAGCAGCCAGCGATGATCAGCGCGACGATGAATGTCAGCATGCCCATGCCGAAACCCGCGACCTTGCCCAGCAAGAGCAGGCTGATGTCCTTGATCTGCGGCGCGAACTTCTGCGCAACACTGGTAAGGCCTGCGATGCCCTGCACCCACAGTTCGTACAGTGGTTTTCCAACTACGGGCCAGCCCGCGACGGATTCGTCCGGCGGCGGAATCTGGAAACCGCCGCTCTTGATCACGACGAGCGCGCTCTGCACCGACTGGGTCATCGACACGCCCACCAGCCAGCTCGGCACCAGCAGGATCGCGATCGCAAAGAGCACTATTAGCGTCGCCGCGCGACCTTCCCTGTGGCCGAACGTGTTCGCGAGCCTGCGCTGCAGCGGGTAGAGCGTGACCGCGAGGATCACCGACCACAGCATCAGGTGAAGAAACGGCCTGAAAATCTCGTAGCAATACACCACGAGGACGAAGATGAGTCCCGCCCGGATCAGCACATCCAGTGAGGCGCGCGAAAGGACCTTCTCGTTGACCGGGGTGGACGGCATCGATGTCTCCTTCGCTCGCAGCGTACCGGGAACAGGGCGCTGCGTCCCGCATTCAACGATCGGCAGCGCTCCGCGCCGTGCATGTTGCTCGAAGGGTGCGGTCAGCCGATGCCCGCGGCGTCGTTGAACTCGCCGATCGCCGGCACGAGCGCTGTCAGTGCCTCGCGCTCGACATCGGTGAGGTACGGATTCCAGACGTCCATCAGCATGACGACGCGCGTCTTCGCGCTGCGGTTCCAGGCTTCGTGCTCGAACGTGTCGTCGAACGTGAAACAGTGGCCTTCTTCCCAGCCCGTCGATTCGCCGCTGACGTGCAGCTGGATGTCGCCTTCCGGCACGACGAGCGCCAGATGCGTGACGAGCCGCGTGTTCGTGACGCCGCGGTGCGGCAGGATGTGCGAGCCCGCGGTCAGCACCGAATAGCAGCTCTCGGGCGAATGATCGCGAACGAAGCAGAGCGGCACTTTTTCGAGCACGGCGGAGGTGCGTGGACAGCGCGCGTGGTTCGCCTCGTATCGCGTGCCGTGGCGATAGAAGAAGAACGCATTCCAGACCGGCTTGCCGCCGATCGCGTTCGCGAGATGGCCGTCGAGCTGGTTGTCGTCGAAATGGCCGAGGAACGGCTCGAAGCCTGAATCCTCGGCGAGGACGGCGAGCATTTCCTCGCGGATCGCCGCCGTCGCGGCTTCGAGCTCGGCGTACCACGGAAAAAGCTCGCGCTCGTAGAAGCGCTTGGTCGGCAGATCCGGGAAATAGAGAAATTTCGGCCGCTGCGCCGGATCGGGAAAGCTCGCCGGGAGCTCGGTCAGATACACCGAAAGGCACTTCTCGACGCGCGCCAGCGCCGCGGCGCCGTGACGCTCGCGCAGCGGCTGCAGCAGCTTCGAGAAAAGCTGCCGTCGCCCGGCCGCAACGGTGCGCATCGCGTGCAGCACGAGCGGGCGAAGGCCGGGCGCGGTCGTGTCGTCGCCGAGCCACTGGCCCGCGCCCTGCGCGGCGTAGATGGCGCCGAAGTAGAGCGGCAGCGCATCGTTCGCGCGTCCGGCACGCTCCATGACTTCGCCGAGCCGAAGCCGTGCGAGATGGAGATCGGGCGCAATCTTCAGCGCCGAGCGCAATGCATCGATCGCCTGATCGAGCCGGCCGAGCGCCGCGTTCGTGACGCCGAGGTTCGTCAGCGTGACCGGATCGTCCGCGTTGACGCCGCGCGCGCGCTCGAGCAGCGCGAGCGCCTGCGCGTAACGGCCGCGCTCGTGCGCGACGATCGCAACGAAATTGAGCGCGTCGGTCTCGCGCGGCGAATCGCGCAGGATCGCGAGGAACGCCTGCTCGGCTTCGAGGATGCGGCCCGAGTCGGCGAGGCGTCTCGCCTCGTCGATGCGCGCGGCGAGAGCGGGCTCGCGCGCGGTGTCTGCTTCAGTCATGTGCCGGGAAAAAGAGCGTTAGCGTCGGCGCATGCTAGCAAGGAGGGCCTCTGCCGCGATACTCAGCGCCGCAGTGCAGCGTTCAGCGCCGCAGCGCAGCGTTCAACGTGTATGTGCCGGTGATCGCCGCCTCGGCAAGCACGTGACCCTGCATCGCGCTCCGCGCGGCCGCGGCCGTGAACTTGCCGGCGAGGCCGAGCGTCGGCACGTCGAGCGCGTAGACGCGGAAGTGGTAGTGGTGCAGCAGATCGTCGTTCCACGGCGGGCATGGACCGTCGTAACCGTAGTAGTCGCCCGCCATCGCGGAATCGCTCGCGAACCAGCCCGTGTAATCGTTGATGCCCTGCTTCGAGCCGGGCGGACCCGGCGGATCCTTGCGGCCGTGTGCGACGACGCCATCGGCGCAGCTGGCGGCGCCGAGCTCGCGGTATTCGGCCGGAATATCGACCATGATCCAGTGGGAAAACTCCGTTCGCGGCAGCGAGGCGGGCAGGTGGCGGTCTTCCTTGTTTACGTCGTCGCCGCGTGTCGGCACGTCGGTGTCGACGACGAAGAGCGCGAACGAACGCGTGCCGCTCGGCACCTCCGACCAGGCGAGATGCGGGTTCTGGTTCGCCGACAACGCGACCGGCTCGGTGTCGGAGCCTGACCTGCCGAAGGCGCACTCCTCGGGAATCGGTTGCATGTGCTCAAGATCGTCGCTGCGAATGCGCATGAGTCCGGCTCCGGGGGGTCGAGTCGCGCCACACGTTACACGCCACGCCTGAATCGTTCGCGACAAGCCTATCGCGATTCGAGCTTCGAGAACGACTCGGCGAGCGCTTCGGCATACCACTGCCAGTGTCCACGCGGGAATCGCACGGGCAATCCGCCGAGGCCGCGAGTCATCGCTGCATGGTTCGCGCCGGGCTCGAGCGCATCGATGCCGAGAAAACGCGCGAGCGCTTCGCCGGCGCCGGCCGGATCATCGAGCACCGCATCGGCGTCGACGACAATGCGCTGCGGCTCGTCGAGCGCATCGGCGTAGTGGATGTGATCGCGCGCACGTGCGAGCCATTCCGAGAACGCGATCGGATCGGCCAGCGGAAAGCCGCGCGCCCAGCCGAACGCAAGCCAGTTGACGAACGCATCGCGCGGATCGCGCTCGACGATGACGAGCCGCGTGCCGGGATACGCGCGGCGCACCAGCGCGAGGAGATGCGCATCCCAGCGCGGCAGCCAGTCGACGACCGTGCGGCCCGGCGCGATGCCGGCGTGGCGCAGCGGCGCGAGATAGCGCTCGCGCAACGCCTCGCGATCGGCGTCGGAGAGCTCGCCCGCGTAATACGCGAAGCGCGGCTGGTTGAAATCATCGACGCGCTGCAGCTGGCCGATGCGATCGCGCAGCACGGCGAGATCGGGCTGATCGGCAAGCAGTGCCGCGATGCGCTCGACGCCGCTGCCGGGCGTGCCGAGCAGCAGCACCGGCGCGTCGGCCCACGCTTCGCCGACGGGCTCGGTGAGCGCGATCTCGAGCTCCGGCCTCGGCGTGTCGAGCGCCGGCATCGACGCCGGCGTGCCGCGCTGCGCTTCGACGAACGAGCGCGCAGCGTCGGCCGGATTGCCGGCGCGATCGTGCAGGCGGCCGAGATAGTTCCAGCACAGCCGCTGCTGGCCTTCGGTCAGCGGGAGTTCCGCGAGCGCATCGACGAAACCTCGCGCTTGTGCGTCGTCACCGCGGCGCATCGCGGCCCGGATGCGGATCAGCAGCATCTCGGCATCGTGCGGCAAAGCACGGAGGACCAGTGCGGCGCGCGCATCGGCCGATTCGAGCTGGCTCATGTGCTCGTCGAGCAGCGCGAGGCGCGAGACGGCCTGCATGTCGCCCGGATTCTTCTCGGCGAGTGCGCGCCAGTCGGACGCCGAATCGGCGAGACGGCCGATGAACATCAGGAGATCGGCGCGCGCCGCGCGCACCTCGTACTCGTCGGGAGCGAGCGCGAGATACGCGTCATATGTCGCGATCGCCTCGTCATTGCGACCGAGCCGCGACAGCGACCACGCGAGCGCGCGCGCCGGCGCAGACTGCTTCTGATCGATCGCGAGCGCGGACTGGTACGCGGCGACCGCATCGGCGAAACGCTCCTCGGCACGCGCGACGTCGCCGAGGCCCACGTGGCCTGCCGTTTCGAAGCCCGGCGCGTCGAGCAGCAAGTGGTAGTGCGCTTCGGCCTCGCGGAATCGCTTTGCCTTCAGCGTCAGCGACGCGAGCGCCTGTCGCGCCGGGACGAGATCGGGCTTGACGCGCAGCGCGTTCTCGAACGCCTTCTCGGCGAATGACTCGGTGCCGCGCTTGGCAAATGCGCGGCCGAGCGCGAGCTGGATCGTCGGATCGTTCGGCGCGAGATCGGCTGCGCGGCCGAGATGGCGCAGCGCCGCCTCGAGATCGTCTCGCTCGAGCAGCAGCGAGCCGAGGCCCGACAGCGCCTGCGCATCCTCGCCCGCGCGGAGCGCGATACGGAAATGCTGCTCGGCGGTCTCGCGATCGCCATTCATCAGCGCGATCTGGCCGAGGCCCGAGTGCGCGGTGCCGACGTTCGGATCGAGCGCGAGCGTCTTCTCGTAGTGCGTGCGCGCCGCGTCGAGATCGCCGGCCTGGAAACGCACGGTGCCGAGCGCGAGCTCGATGCCAGCCTTTTCGGGCGCGAGCGCGTGCGCGCGCGCGAGCAATGTCTGCGCTTCTTCGCTCGCGCCGCGCTGATGGCGCAGCAGGCCGAGCAGATGCAGCGCATCGACGTCGTTCGGCTCGGCTTCGAGGTGCTCGCGGTAGCCGTGCTCGGCTTCTTCGAGGCGGCCCAGGCGATGGAGTTCGATCGAATCTTTCAGCATGTGCGACAACGGGTTCGGGGAGGCGGCCGCGTGCGCGGCGATGTCGCCGGAATGGTCTTGATTCGCGGGATTCCGGCGCCGCCGGCACGGCGGCGATCGCGGATTATGCCCGATGCGGCCGTGATAGGCTTCCGGCCCTCCCGCGCGCCGCCCGCGCGGCGCCCTCGACACGACGACCGCGCCACGTGCCCGCCAACCAGGATCTCGTCACCCTCCTGCGCTCGCGCACGCCGCTGATCCTCGTCGAATCGGACTTCCCGCCTGAGCTCGGCGTCGACGTGACGTGTTACGCGCTCGCGCTGCCGACACTCGAGGAGATCGCCGCGCTCGTGCGCAAGGAAGCGGTCAACTATTCGCGCGAAAACGACGGCAAGCGCGTGACGGTCGTCGTCGCGGTGCTTTACGCGGCCGCGGCCGAGAAGAGCGCGCCGACGCAGCAGCACCTGCTCAACGAAGTCCGCAATAGACGTCCACTGTCGGTGCTGGTGGCCGAGCGTATCGCAGCGTTGCGCGACTGGACGCGGAGCCGCGCGGTCCGGCGAGCTGACCGGTCTTTACGATAATCACGCGACGCGTTACTATACGCCGTGATCGCGTCCTTCCGTTGTAGAGACACCGAGAGGCTGGCTGGAGGAACGGCGGTTCCTCGTTTCGCGAACATCGCCGCAGCCGCGCGACGCAAGCTGCGGCAACTCGAGATCGCGGGGCGGGTCGATGACTTGCGCGTGCCGCCCGGCAACAGGCTTGAAGCGCTGAAAGGCAATCGCGTCGGTCAGTACAGCGTCCGCATTAACGCGCAATGGCGCATTTGTTTTCGATGGTCCGCGGCAGGCGCTAATGACGTCGAGATAGTGGACTATCACTGAGAGGCCACAGATATGCGCAAACTCAAGCCCGTGACACCTGGCGAGCTCCTGCGGGAAGAGTTCCTGAAGCCGATGCGTATCACACAGTATCGGCTCGCCAAGGAGATCGGTGTGCCGGCGCAGCGGATCGGCGATGTCGTCGCAGGTAAGCGCACGATTACAGCCGATACGGATCTGCGCCTGTGCCGTTTCTTCGGTTTGTCGAACGGCTATTGGCTGCGCGCGCAGGCGGCGCACGATACCGAAGTCGCCGAGCGCGAGATGGCGCCCGAGCTCAAGAAGATCAAACCTTGGAACGCTTCAAGCCGCCACGCTGCCGCGTAGCGGTCGCTGGGCGGCATCCACATCGGCGGTCACACGCGCGAGCATGCGCTCGGCGATGTAGTCCTCGGTAAAGCTCCGCAGCGAAAAATCGCTGATGAACGCGCAATGGCCGCCGTGCGCGGCGATGTCGAGCTCGACGTTCGGCGGCAGCTTGAGCTTTCGGAAATCCTCGATCGGAATCACGGGATCGTCGACCGACGTCAGGATCGTGGCCGGCACGCGCAGCGACGCGAGCCGGTCGCCCTCGATCGAATAGCCGTTGAGATAATTTTCGAGCGAGCCGAAGCTCGTATGGCGCAGCACGAGTGAGCGCGTGAGACCGCGAAGGTCTCCGTCGAGCTCTTCGCGCGAGAAGAGCTCGGTGTCCGGAAAGAGTGCCTGCTTCGCGCGCAGCGAGCGCGTCCATTTGTGCAGGAAGTAGCGCTGGTAAAAGCGCGGGCCGTTTTCGAGCCCGAAGAGACCACTCGCCGGACTGATGACGGGACAGACAGCGAGCGCGTATGCGAGCGGAATGCCGGCCACCGGCGAGTGCAACGCGACGCGGAGCGCGAAGTTGCCGCCGAGCGAGAACCCGGCGATCGCGAGTGCACGCGAGGGAAAGCGCGCCGCGACTTCGCGCACCGCGTTCACGACCTCGTCGATGCGGCACGAATGGAAGATCTCGCGGTTGAGATGATGCGTCTCGCCGTGGTCGCGGAAGTTGAGCCGGAACACGTCGAAGCCTTCGCGCAACAGCCGCGCGCCGGTCGAAAGCAGGTAGTTCGAGCGCGCGCTGCCTTCCCATCCGTGCAGCATCACGACGAGGCCGCGCGCTTCGGGCAACGCGCGCTGCGTCGTATGGAAGCCTTGCAGCCGGATGCCCTCGCCGCAGTCGAGGATGTGCTCGACAGCGCGCGTCTCGATCTCGGCGCCGCGCCGCATCGCGAGCAGGCGGCGCACGCCGCTCGACGCGAGCACCGATTGCACGTGCGGATTGCGCAGGAGCCGCGGCGGATTGAAGTCGGTGCCGTTCATCGTTTCGGTCAGTCGCCGTAGCCGAGCGCGCGCACGATGCGCTCGCGGCTCTGCTCGGCCATGCGGCGGCGCGCGTCGGGTGTCGCGGCGACGGGTTCGAGGAAATGGATTTCCGCATCCATCGACGGATTGCCGAGCACGCGCAGGAAGTTCGGGAAGAACGCTTCCTTGCGGCCGAAAGGCACGCTCGGATCCTGGCGGCCGTCGCGCCCGTAGCGCAGCGCGACCGGCTGCACCGGCGCGTTCGCATCGAGCGCGGTCTGGAAGATGCGCGCGTGGAACGTACCGACCTTGTCGCCGTGCCCGCTGCCGCCTTCGGGAAATACGCCGACCGGCATGCCGGCCTTCAATCGTTCGACGACCGTCGCCATGACGACCGCGAGCGAATCGGTGTTGCCGCGCCGGTGGAAGATCGTGCCCGCGCGCGCCGCGAGCCAACCGACGAACGGCCAGCGCGCGATCTCGCTCTTGGCGACGAAGCTCACCGGCCGCTGGCTGTGCATCAGCACGATATCGAGCCACGAGATGTGGTTCGCAACATAGAGCACCGCGCCCGGCAGCGGTTCGCCGAAGCGGCGGATGCGCAGGCCAAAGCGCCGCACGAGCGCGGCGGACCACCAGCGGATCATGAACGTGTCGAGCGTCGAATCGCCGACCCGGATGCGTGCCGCGACCGGATTCAGGACCAGCAACGCGAGCGGGCCCGAGATCAGCGCCTGCAGCAGCAGCAACGGCGTGCGCAAGCGCATAGCGCAGCGGGCGCCAGCGGTCCTGCGGAGCGGCCTCAACCGCTGAATCGACGGAACTATTCATCGCGAGGGCAATGGTAGCGGATGCGTGGTGCGGTGCGGCAAGAAATGGCGGTGCTCCGTCGCCCGCTGCTCCAAATCCCCTCTCCCGCTTGCGGGAGAGGGTTAGGGTGAGGGCGTTCTTGGTTCACCGTGTCCAAAGCGCCCTCATCCGCCTCCGGCACGTTCATTCGCGCCATCCATGGCGCTCACCCTTCGGGCGGCTGCGCCGTGCAAAACGGCAATCCTGCCGTTTTGTCTCCCGCAAGCGGGAGAAGGGAAATCAGGCGTCGAGCAAGGTGGACTCTGCCTCGGCGAGGTCGGCCAGATGCTGCTCCCACCAGCGCGCTTCGCCGACCTGCGGAAACGCGCGCGGGAACGCCGGATCGTCCCAGCGCGCCGCGACCCAGCCGGCCCAGTGCACCTGTCGCATGATGCGGAGCGGCTCGACGAGTGCGATCTCGCGATAGTCGAAATCGCGGAACTCCGCATAGCCTTCGAGCAGCGCATCGAGCGCGCGTGGCGACGGCGCGAGCATCCACAGATCCTGCACGGCCGGCCCCATGCGCGCGTCGTCGAGATCGACGAAGTGCGGGCCCGTATCGGTCCACAGCACGTTGCCGGCGTGGCAGTCGCCGTGCAGGCGGATGCGGGTCACCGGTTCAAGCTCCGCGAAGCGCGCGTCGATCAGCTTCGCCAGCGAATCGGCGCGTGCGCGATAGGTGTCGAAGTAGCGCGACGGCAGCAACGTCGAGCCGAGCACGGCGCGCGACGCATCGCGCACGAACGTCGTCGTGTCGATGCTGCCGCGATGACGGAACTTGTCGCGTCCGCCGACGCCGTGCATGCGCGCGAGCAGGCGACCCATCCAGGCGAGATGATCGGCCGATTCGAGCTCCGGCGCGCGGCCGCCGCGACGCGGATAGAGCGCGTAGCGAAATCCGCCGTGCGTCAGCAGCGTCTGCCCTCCGATCGCGATCGGCGCGATCATCGGCAGCTCCGCTTCGGCGAGCTCGCACGCGAACGCATGCTCCTCGTCGATCGCGGCATCGCTCCAGCGGCCCGGCCGATAGAACTTGGCGACGAGCGCGGGCCCATCCTCGATGCCGACCTGGTAGACGCGGTTCTCGTAGCTGCCGAGCGCGAGCAGACGGCCGTCCGGCACGTAACCGGCGGCCGCGATCGCGTCGAGCACGACATCGGGCGAGAGACCCGAATACGGCGTCGCGTCGCTCACACGGATTTCGGCGACTGGCGCGGCACGACCGCGAGCGTCAGGCGCGATATGCAGACGAGCTTGCCGTCCTCGTTCTCGATGCGGATCTCCCACACCTGCGTGTTGCGCCCGACGTGCAGCGGCCGCGCGGTGCCGGTGACGATGCCGCCGGTGACCGCGCGCACGTGGTTCGCGTTGATGTCGAGGCCGACGGCCATCTCCTTCGTCGCGTCGAGGCACATCGTGCCGGCGAGGCTGCCGAGCGTCTCGGCGAGCGCGACCGACGCGCCGCCGTGCAGCAGGCCGAACGGCTGCTTCGTGCGCGGATCGACCGGCATCGTGCCGCGCAGGTAGTCGTCGCCGACATCGATGACGCGGATGCCGAGATGATCGACCATCGAGTTCGCGCTCCAGCCGTTGATCCGCTCGAGGTCGGCGGGATGCTGCTTCCAGATGCTCATGAGAACTCCGTGCGGACGGTGCGCTCCGCACTATAACGCGCCACTTCGGCGACAATCCGCGCCGAGCCCCAACGCCGATACCCGTGCGCCACACCGTCACCCTGCAATCGAGCGGCAAGCATTTCCGCGTCGAGCCCGGCGAGACCGTGCTCGAAGCCGCGCGCCGCGCCGGGCTCGCGCTGCCGTACTCGTGCCTGGCCGGCGTCTGCGGCAGCTGCAAGGCGACGCTGATCGAAGGCCACTGCACCTATCCGCGCAATCCGCCGACTGCGCTCAACGCGGCCGAGCAGGCGCGGCATCAGGTGCTGCTCTGCCAGGCCGTGCCGGCGAGCGATCTCATCATCGCGGCGCGCGAGGTGGCTTCGGTCGCCGACATTCCGCGCCGCCTGCTGACGCTGAAGCTGATCGACAAGGCGCTCCTCTCCGACGACGTCGTGCGCCTGACGCTGATGAGCGCGCGCGGCGAGCGCATGCGCCGGCTCGCCGGCCAGTATCTCGACGTGCTGCTGCCGGATGGCCGCCGCCGCGCGTTCTCGATCGCGAACGCGCCGCACGAAGGCGACATGATCGAGCTGCACGTGCGCCACGTCGCCGGCGGCGGCTTCACGTCGTACGTGTTCGACGAGATGCAGAACGGCGCGATGCTGCGTGTCGAAGGCCCGCTCGGCACGTTCGTGCCGCGCGAGGACAGCGAGCGGCCGATGGTGATGGTCGCCGGCGGCACCGGCTTCGCGCCGATCAAGGCGCTGATCGAGCATTTTCGCCATCTCGGCTCGCGCCGGCCGATCGCGCTGTACTGGGGCGCGCGAACCGCGCGCGATCTTTATCTGCGCGCGCTGCCCGAGCGCTGGGCGCGCGACGCGCCATCGTTCCGGTTCGTCTCGGTGTTGTCGGATTCGGAGCATGCCGGCACGTATCGCCGCGGGTTCGTCCACGAAACGCTGCTCGAGGATCACGCCGATCTCTCGGCGTTCGATCTCTACATGAGCGGGCCGCCGACGATGATCGACGCCGGCCGACGCGCGTTCGTCGAAGCGGGCTTGCCGGAGGATCGCCTTTTCTACGATTCGTTCGACTACGCGCCCGACGTGCTGGCCGAAATCCTGAGGAGTCGCGCCGGCATCCTCGGCATGTAACCGCTTCCACGAAAAAACCTTTGCAGAACTTCACGCATCGCTCGCCGTCTCTTCAAACACGATTGAACATGACCCGCGTATCGTGTCGTTTGAGGACGAGGCATGATCAGACGCTACGCTCTTCTCGCGATCCTTCTGCTGCTGGCGAGCCCCGCCGCATTCGCGATGCGCTGCGGCAACCGCATCGTCGACGTCGGCACGCAGGACTTCCAGGTCCGCGATCGCTGCGGCGAGCCGTTCTACGCGGACACGTACTACGCGACCGAAGTGTTCGGCAACTACGGCCCGGTCGCGCAATACCGCGAGGTGCAATACGACGTCTGGTATTACAACTTCGGGACGAGCACGTTCATGCGTCGCTTCGTGTTCCGCGACGGCGTGCTCGCGCGCGAGGAAACGCTCGGCTACGGCGTCGACGAGATCGGCGGCGACTGCAATCCGAACCGCGACTATCGCGGCTTCAGCGTCGGCGAGCTCGTTGCGCGCTGCGGTGAACCGGCGTCGCGTCGCGCCAACTACGACACCGTCGTGCACCGGCCGGTGCCGGGCTACGCGCGCTATGGCGACCAGCGGCGCGAAGAGTGGATCTACGATTTCGGCGAGAACCGCTTCCTGCGCGCGTTCCATCTGCTGAATGGGCGCGTCGAGAGCGACGAGTCGATCGAACGCTGAGTGTGCCCCCTCTCCCGCTCGCGGGAGAGGGCTGGGGTGAGGGCACGCTTGTGGAAGCGCTTCGCGAACTTGCCCTCACCCTACCCTCTCCCGCAAGCGGGAGAGGGGAAAAGCGCGCTAGCCTGATTTGACGCCCGGCAACCGCGGCACGCCGTGCTCGCTGCGTTCCTCGAACGCGATCGCGCGCGTGTCCATCGCGCTCACGGGTCCGCGCAACGCGCGTGCGGCGGCGTTATCCGTCGGCTCGCCGCGCGCGACGCGCAGCGCATTCGCGTAGCACGTGCTCGCCATGGCGGTGTCGCCGGTACCGGCGTAGCAATCGCCGAGCGTTTCCCAGGCGAGCGGCGTTTCCTCGATCGCGAGCGCGCGCTCGAGATACTGCTCGCTCTTGCCCCAGAGTTGCTGCTGCGCGCACAGCCGGCCGAGCGCCGTCGCGAGCGCCGCGCTGTTCGGCGCGACCGAGAGCCAGCCTTCGGCCTTGCGCGTACGCGCCGGCAATTCGGCGGGGCCGAGATCGGCATACGCGAGCGCGAGTGCATCGTTCCATTCGCGCCGCTCGGCCGATTCGATCTCGTCCATCGCTGCGAGCACCTGGCCGAGCTCGGCCGATCGCTTCGCGAATGCTGCGATCAGTTCGGGACGCTTGCGCTGCGCGCGGCTCGCGCCGCCCCAGAGCGCGTTGAGACGCTGCGCATCGGGCGCGGCCGCGAGCGCTGCCGCAAACGTGCGCGTGTCGAGCGCGAGCTGATCCTCGTGCGCGAGCGACTGCGTGCGCGCGAGCGCCGGCAACGCGTCGAGCGCAGCGCGCGTGTCACCGCTCGCGAGCGCGGCTTCGATCAGCAGACGCCAGCCGCGCGGAGGCAGTGTGCCGTTCGCGGCTTTCGGCTTCAGCAGCGCGAGCGCTTCGGCCGGCTTGCCGTTGCCGATCAGAAACTGCGCGCGCAACGCGAGCGCGGCCATCGCGGCGTCGCCGCCGACATCGTTCAACGCTTCGTTGGCGCGCTCTTCGGCACCGCGCTCGTGCGCCGACTGCGCGAGCGCGAGCAGCGCCGGACCGCGCAGCGCCGCGTGATTCGCAGCCTTCGCAAGATCGCGCTCCGCATGCGTGTAACGACCTTCGGCGAGCGCGGTGAGGCCGCTCGCGAGACGCTCGCGTCCGCGCCGGCGATATGCGCGGCCCCACGCGCGAAACGGCCAGCGCGCGAAGCGGAACACGATCGAAAGAACGGCCCAGACGATCAGCAGCGCGATCACGGCGAACACGAGGCTCGTCTCGAGCGTCGTGCCGCGCACGCGGATCATCACGTAACCGGGATCGCTCGCGAGCCAGTGCCATCCGAACGCCGCTGCGGCCGCGAGCGCGAGCAGCAGCAGGACGCCGAACCAGAGTCTCACGTGCCCGCTCCGGTCGGCGGTGGCGTGGCCTGACGCGGCTGCGCCAGCGCGCGCGTTGCGCGGAGATTGCGCAGCTCGCGAAGTGCGCTGCCGAGCTCCGGCACTGCCGGCGCGAGCGGCGCGGAGCCGAGCTTGTCGAGCTCGGCGAGATTGTCCTTGACCGGCTGCGCGCTGTCGTCGAACGCGCCGGCGATCGAAGTCCGCGCGCGGCTGACCGCGGCCGTATACGACGCCGGATCGCGCGCGAGCAGCGCGGCTTCGGCGGCGCGAAGATCGATCGCGGCGAGCGTGCGCGTCAGCTCGACGTCGCGCCGCGCGGTCGTGTCGTCGGCGCTGATGCGCACGAACTGCTGCAGCAATGCTTCGAGCCGCGACGGCGCCGCCGCCTGCGTGGTCGACTTCTTCGGCGGCAGCGTCGCGAGATTCGCGCGCACGCGTTCGAGCGCGCCGAGCGTCGCGTTCGTGTCGAGCGGACGCGACGCTTCGAGCGCCTGCTTTTCGGCGCTGATCGTCTGGCGCACGCCGGCGAAAACGGGATCTTCCGCGGCTGCGAGCGCCGAATCGGCGAGCTGGTACGCCGCCAGCGCAGCCTGCGCGTCATGGAACAGCTCGAGACGTTCCTGCGCGAGCTGCAGCAGGAACTCCGCTTCGTTCAACGCGAGCGCATCGCGTCCGGTGAGGCGCTGCTCGGCGAGATTCGCGACCGCGTCCTCGAGATGGCGCGAGCGCTCGCCGAGCGCGAGCAGCTCCTCGCGCACGCCCTTGTTGACGGTGTCGGTATCGGCAATGCGCGCGCGCATCGAATCGAGGTCGCGCTTGCGCTGGTCGGCCGCTCGATCGGCGGCCTGCAGACGGCGGTCGACGTCTTCGCGGAGCGCGCTGGCGGCGTCGCCCTGACCGCGTTCGAGCGTGACGATGCGCCAGGTCGCAAAACCCGCGAGGATCAGCGCGACGAGCGCAACGAGTATCGCGAGCGCACCCGTTCCGGTGCGTGCGGCGCGCGGCGCCGCGGGCGTTTCCGGTGGTGCGCTCTGGACGAGCGGCTGCGGCTCGGCGACTTCGCTGTCTTGTGGCTCTCCCATGCGGCCATGCTAGCCGAACTCCGCGGCGCGGGGCAGCGTAGAGCGGTCAGAGGCGATGACGAGCGAGCGCGGCCGCGGCGGCGGCGATGAGGTCGCGCGGCGCGGCCGAGCGCGCCAGCGCGATCTGGGCGAACGCGTGATCGCGTGCGAGCGCCACGAGCCGAGCGCTGCTGACAACGAGAATCTGCGCACGCAGGCGTGCGAGCTCCGTCGTCGGCAGCAGCGCGACGAGATGGGTCAGCGCCTCGCCGCTCGAAACGAGCGTGATCAGCGGATCGCGCGCGGCGGCGAGCGCGTCGAAATGGCGTCGTGTCAGTCGCGGCGGCACGCGGTGGTAGACGTGGATCGCTTCGACCTTCGCGCCGCGGCGGCGCAGCGTCGGCGCGATCAGGTCGCGGCCGCCGGGTGCGCCGACGAGCGCGATGCGACGTCCGCGCAAACGTTTCAGCTCGGCCAATGCGAGCAGGCCTTCGCTGTCGGAGCGATGGTGCGGAATCGTCGCGGCGACGCCGTGCCGAGCGAGCGCGCGCGCCGTACCCTCGCCGACCGCGTATGCCCGAACGTGTGCGCGCTGGCGACGCGGCGGCAGCAGATGCGCGCCGAATTGCACGGCGACCGGACTTGTAAAGATCCAGTCCTCGAAGCCGGCCTTGCGCACCGCGCGGGCATCGTGCTCGGACGGCCGCAGCGAAAGGCCCGGGATCGAGAGCGCGCCAGCGCCGAGTCCGCGCAGACGGCGCACGAGCGCCGCCGACGTGCCGGCCGGGCGCGTCACGACGACCGTTGCGCCTTCGAGTGCCGCGTGCGAATGGCTCGCGTCCATCGCCCTCGCCTGTGCGTCATGCCGCACACATGTACAACGCGTATACAATGCGCTGCGGCGCGCGCAGAAAGCGCGCCGATCGAGTTTACACAGGGGAAGGGAAGATCATGCAGATCCGGTCCGGCGCGCGCTTCGCTGGGGCGTTCGCGAGCCTATTCATGCTGGCCGGCAGCGCGGCGGCGGCCGAGCCTGCATCGGCAATCGACGCGCTGCGCAACATCGCGGTGCGCGTCGATGCGGCGACGCGCGAGACGGTTGCGGCGCATGCCGAGCATCGTGCTGTGGCGATCGGCACCGCCGATGCGACGAAGCGCGCACGCTCCGAGCTCGATGCGCTCGTGCGCGCAGCCACGATGCAGGGCTTCGCGAGCGATGTCGCCTTCGCGCGCAAGCATCGCCAGGTAGGCAAGCTGCTCGCGAATCTCGGACGCGCCGAAGCCTCCGCGGCCGATGCCGCACTGCCGCCTTTGGTCGCGACGAACGAGGTTGAGCGGACGTCACGCATCACCCTCGCAGCCGGGCGCGGCTCGAGCTGCGCGACGGCGCTGACGATTGCACCCGGCCGCGCACTCGAAACGAACCTCGCGGCGGCCGGCGATGCGAGCTCGACGCTCTGGCTGCGCGTCACGCCTGCGGCCAAGGGCTACACGCGCCTCGATACGATGCCGACGCCGCTCGATACCGAAATCACGCTGTTCGGCGCCGCGTGTCCATCGGGCGAAGCCGATGCGACGGTGCGCAACGACGACGCTTTCGGTCTCGCTGCCGCAGTGGCGATCGATGCGACGGGCGGTGTGCGCTATGCGCGCGTGCGCAATCTCGGCCGTGCCGGCCGCGTCGTCGCACGCGTCGAGACGGCCGCGGCAGTGCTCGGGCGCATCACCGATGAGCGCGACGGGCACGCGCTGCCGGCCACCGTCGACGCGGTCACGCCCGACGGTTTCTACGGCAGTTCGACCATGGCCGACGGCGGCAGCGGACTTTACCTGCTGACGGTCGATCCGGGCTCGTACTACATCATGGCCAATGATCCCTCGGCGGACCCGACGCCGTACGTTCCCGAGCTCTACCCGGATGCGCCGTGCCAGTCGACGTATTTCGATCAGTCGCGCTGCGACGTCGCAGACGCGACGGTGCTAACGCTCGCGGACGGCCAGCAGGTCGCGGGCATCGACGTTGCGCTGAACATCGGCGGACGCATCGCCGGCACCGTCCGCAACGCCGACGACGGCACGCCGATCGCCGGTGCGACGGTCGGACTCTTCGATGCCAGCGGCAATCCGCTGTATCTCTACGTCAGCCCGACCGATGCGGCCGGCCGCTACTCGACGGCGGGGCTTCTGACCGGCTCGTACTACGTGCTCGTGACCGCCAGTGGGCATGGCAGCCAGCTCTGGAACCATGTCGACTGCGGCGGCGCGCTCAACACCGACTGCAGCAACGTCCTCGACGGAACGCCGCTTGCGGTCATCCGTGACCAGCTCGCAAGCGGCATCGATTTCGATCTGCCGCGCAATGCGCACATCCACGCGACGATATCGGCGCGCGCACAGAGCAACATTCCGATCAGCACCTGGTGGCTGTCCCTGTATCTGGCCGACGGCACTTACGTCGGCCAGTACTACAGCTACGGCACGGACGCGGTCGACACCGATTCGCTGGCACCGGGCACGTATCACGCATTCACGAGCGTCGCGGGCTACTTCGGTCAGGTTTGGAATGGCATCGACTGCGCGGGCGACTGCACGCAGGAGCTCCCGGGCGGCACGCCGATCACGCTCACGGCCGGCACCGAGGCCGACATCGCGTTCTCGTTGCTGCCGATCCCGACCGTGTCCGGCACGATCACGGACGCCGCAACGCACGCGCCGCTCGCGGGCATCCAGGTCGCGCTCGTGCCGGTCGACTCGAGCTACCCGGCCAACAACGTCTACACCGACTACGCGGGCCACTATGAGGTCTGGGCCTACCAGACCGGCGATTACTACGTCTGGGCCACCGACGTGGCGCATCGCGGCACCGTCTACCCGGCCGCGCCGTGCGGCGGCGCGTACTTCGAGTCGTGCGACACGAGCACCGCGACCCCGTTCACGCTCTCGTACGGCGGCACCAGCGTCACCGGTGCAGACATCGCGATGCCGGTCAACGGAAGCATCGCGGGACACGTGGAGATGCGTCTGCCCGATGGCATGACGCTGCCGCCGATCGTGCCGACGAACGAGAACATCGCGATCAGTGACCTCGACGGCAACTACGTCGGTTCGGCATCCACCGATATCGACGGCAACTACGACGTCGTCGGACTTCCCGCCGGCACGTATTACGCGCTCGCCTCGGGCTACGGTTTCGCTCAGGTGTACGACGGCCTGGACTGCGCATACAACTGCCAGCCGGGCGACGGCACGCCGATCACTATCGCGCAGGGCGAGAGCGATGCAAGGCATCGATTTCGATCCGATCCCGAACGATTCGATCTTCGGCCGCGTCACCGATGCCGGCGACGCGCCGGTCGCCGGCGTCGCGATCGATCAGTGGAACGCGCTCGACGGCAGTCATTGCGGCGTCGGCGATCACGAACGCGGACGGTTACTACTCGGTCCACGACACGTCGTTCAGATGCTACGGCACGAACCGGCTGTCGACCGACACGGATCTGTTCGAGAATCAGGTCTTCGACGGCATCTACTGCCCGAACGGCTCGGCCTGGCTTGGGTTATGCAGCCTCGACGGCGGCACCGACGTGTTGCTGCCGTCGACGCCCGAGTTCGTCATCGCGAACTTCATCCTCGGTCCGCGCCCCGACGCGATCTACGCGAACGGCTTCGAGCCTTGACGCAGGCGCGCGCCGGCGAAATGCCGGCGCGCGGTTGAACCGGACACGCGATTGGCCGAGACTCGCGCGCTCCGAAGCGCGAGCCGACGCGTGACCCACTCCGATCCCGCGACGCTCGATGCGGCCGCCGCCGCGCTCGAGCGCGACATCCTCGACAAGATCGTGCTCGCGCGCGCGATGGCGATCTCGGTCGTCGCGTACGACGGCGAATCGCTGACGATGGCCGCGCCGCTCGCGCCGAACGTGAACGACAAGGGCTGCGCGTTCGGCGGCAGCCTCGTCAGCGTGATGACGCTCGCCGGCTGGGGGCTCGTCAAGCTCGCGCTCGACCGGCAGGGCCGCGACTGCGACATCTACGTGCAGGACAGCGACGTGCGCTACCTCGCGCCGGTCTGGAACGACTTCGAGGCCGTCGCACGGCTCGTCGACCGCGAGAGCTTCGCCGCGATGGCCGAGGCGCTGACCTCGCGCGGCCGCGCCCGCACGCGCGTGCGCTGCGTCGTGCCGCTGCAAGACGGCACGGCCGCGGCGACGCTCGAAGCGCGCTTCGTCGCGATCGAGCGGCGCTGAATCGTGGCGCAGTGCCGTTTCCGAATGGCATGCGCCAAGGCACAATGGAGCGAACGAAGGGGATCCCCATGCACCGTCGCGCCGCCCTGATCGCCGTGCTCTCGACCGGCTTCGCCGCCGCCTGCGCCGACATGTCGATGCAGCACATCCAGACCAAGGAAACGATCCTCGAGGACACGCTGAAGAACTACGCAGCGACGATCCGCTGGGGCGACATGCTGCAAGCCCAGGCGTTCGTCGATCCGGCGTACCGGCAGGCGCATCCGATGAGCGATCTCGACATGCAGCGCTACCGCCAGGTGCAGGTCACCGCGTACAACGACCAGCCGGCTGCGCCGATCAGCGAGTTCGAAGTCGGCCAGACCGTCGAGATCGGGCTCGTCAACATCAACACGCAAGGCGCGCGCAGCGTCGTCGATCACCAGGTCTGGAAGTACGACGAGAAGCAGAAGCACTGGTGGCTGATGACCGGGTTGCCGGATATCACGCGGCACGACTAGGACACTGCGCATGGCCTCGATCCTCCGCTGATATGCGAGGCCCAAGAGGCAACGCAGCCGCGCTCTGGCCGCTCTACGAACCGAAGCTTTTCACGCTGCTCAGGCGCGGCTACACGGCCGCGGACTTTCGGCACGATCTCGTCGCCGGCCTTACGGTGTCGATCGTTGCGCTGCCGCTCTCGATGGCACTCGCGATCGCTTCGGGCACGACGCCCGACAAGGGCCTGCACACGGCAATCGTCGCGGGCTTCCTGATTTCGCTGCTCGGCGGCTCGCGCGTGCAGATCGGCGGCCCGACCGCCGCGTTCGTGCCGGTCGTATTCAACGTCATCGAGAAGTTCGGGTACGACGGCCTGATTCTCTGCACGCTGCTGGCGGGCCTGATGCTGATCGCGGCCGGCGTGCTGCGCGTCGGCACGCTGATGAAGTACATCCCGAAGCCGGTCATCACGGGCTTCACCGCCGGCATCGCCGTCAGCATTTTCTCGAGCCAGGTCAAGGACCTCCTCGGGCTTTCGATGGGTAAAGTCCCCGCCGATTTTTTCGCGCGCTGGTCCGCCTACGCCGAGCACCTCACGAGCGCGGCGCCGGCTGCGATGGCGCTCTCCGTCGTCTCGCTCGCGATCATCGTTCTCGTGCGCCGCGTGCGGCCGACGTGGCCCGGCTTCCTGATCGCCGTGATCGCCGGCGCGCTCGCGGTGGCCCTGTTCAATGTGCCGGTCGAGACGATCGGCACGCGCTTCGGGGGCGTTCCGGCGACCCTTCCCGCATTCGCTTTTCCGCACATTCCGATCGAGCGCACCGTCGAGCTCTTTCCGAGCGCGTTCACGATCGCGTTCCTCGCCGGCGTCGAGTCGCTGCTTTCGGCCGTCGTCGCCGACGGCATGATCGGCGGGCATCACCGCTCGAACTGCGAGCTCGTCGCGCAGGGTGTCGCAAACGTCGGAGCGGCCCTGTTCGGCGGGCTCCCTGCGACCGGCGCGCTGGCGCGCACTGCGACGAACGTTCGCGCCGGCGCGCGCTCGCCCGTGGCCGGCATTGCGCACGCGCTGTTTCTGCTGCTGTTCGTGCTCGTACTGGCGCCGCTGATGAGTTACGTGCCGCTGCCGGCACTCGCCGCGCTGCTCGTGGTCGTCGCCTGGAACATGGCCGAGATCGAGAGCTTTCGACATCTGATGAGTGGTCCGGTCGGCGATCGCGTCGTGCTCTTGCTGACGTTCGCACTCACGGTCATGTTCGATCTTACGGTCGCGATCGAGGTCGGCATCGTACTCGCGGCCTTCCTCTTCATGCACCGCATGAGCGAGGTCGTCGCGATGGAATCGAACGTCTCGATGCTCGACGAGGACCGCGCCGACTCCGAACGTCCCATCGAGCCTGACCAGCGCGCGCAGCTCCCTGCCGGCGTCGAGGCGTTCCAGATTTCGGGGCCGCTCTTCTTCGCGGTCGCGAACCGTCTCGACGACGTGCTCGATCTCTATCCGAAACCGCCGCGTGTGTTCATCCTGCGCATGCGCTACGTGCCGTTGATCGACGCGTCCGGCGTGGCGGCGCTTTCTCAGGTGATCGCGCGCTGCCGGCGGCAGGGCACGAAAGTCATCGTTTCGGGGTTGCGCGAGCAGCCGCGCCGGATCCTCGCGCAGATGCACGTCGACGAGGATGGCGACGGCCTGCGCTTCGCGCGAGATTTCGCCGAAGCGCTGTCGACGGCGCAGGCCATGCTCGGCGAGGGATAGCGGGCGATCCCGCGCGCTTTGCCGTTCGTCCCCGCGTCCGCGATAATCCGCGCCCGCGCCGCGCAGCCTCCTTTCCCATGTCCGACTTCATCCACCGCCTGCCCGACTTCCTCGGCAATCACCTTTATCTGACGCTGGGCTTCATCGCCGCGCTGATCGCGCTGCTCGTCACCGAGCTGCAGCAGTTCACGCGCGGCTACAAGGCGCTGACGCCGGCCGGCCTGACGCAACTCGTCAATCGCGAGAATGCGCTGCTGATCGACGTGTCGAGCCTGCAGGATTTCGAAAAGGGTCACGTGCCGGGCGCCAGGCACGTCGCCATGAGCCAGTTCGATCCCGAGAACAAGGATATTGCGAAGGCGAAGGAGCTTCCGATCGCGATCTACGATCGCAACGGGCAGGCCTCGGGTACGGCCGCGCAGCGGCTCGTCAAGGCCGGCTTCGGCCGCGTCTACTGGCTCGAAGGCGGCCTTGCGGCCTGGACCGAGGCGCAGCTGCCGCTCGCGAAAGGTCGAAGCTGAGCCCGCCCGGTTTCTGAGCCCCGCGCGGCCAACGCCGCCGCGGTTTCCGGTGCTAGGCTGGCGCTCCCTGAGGAGAGGGAGTTCCATCATGTCCGCTATGCGCAATCGCCTGCGGTCGGCGTTGTTGGCCGCGTCCGTGTTTGCCTCGCCTGCGTTCGCCGTGTTGCCGCCGATCGGCTCGGAAAACGTCGCCGTCGCCGATCCTGATATCCCGCCGCCGCCGACCACGCCGTGCGTCGTCACGCTGTTCGATCAATTCACGTTCATCGGCTTCGATGCGCAGTCGTTCGACTTCGCGCCGCCCGACGATTGCCCCGGGCCGTGGCAGAAGGTCGTGCTCAGCGCCGACTTCGACGTGACCGCCGGCCGCCAGTTCGATCGCACGGCCGAGATCTGGCTCGGCGGCGCGAACATCTACTTCGGCACGACGCAGGAGCCGCGCGCGGCCGTCGCGCCGACCTGGCACATCGAGCGCGACGTCACCGATCTTTCGCCGCTGTTCGCCTCGATGCAGGCCGGGCGCGTCGATCTCGGCAATGTCGTCGACGACACGTACACCGGCATCATCCACGGCAGCGCGAGCCTCGTGTTCTATCCGTACGACGCAACCGTGTCCGATCGGCCGCCGCGGCCGGATGTCGTCATTCCGATGGCCGCCGACGCGACCGGCGGCACGGTGACGCTCGCGAGCAACGAGGACAACCTCGTCATCTACGTGACGCCGCCACGCAACATCCGGCGCGCGTTCATCGACGTGATCGCGCAGGCGCAGAACACCGACGAGTTCTGGTACCTCTGCGTGCCGGACGATGTCGCCGACGAATTGCAGTCGTGTCCCGGCACCGGCTTCCGCGAGGCGCAGGTGACGATCGACGGGCTCTACGTCGGCATCGCGCCGATTTATCCGTGGATCTACACCGGCGGTATCGATCCTGGCCTCTGGCGCCCGACGCCCGAGCATCCAGACGCTCTCGTTCGAGCCGTATCGCGTCGACCTCACGCCGTACGCGGCGTGGCTCGAGCTCGGGTCAGCAGCATCGCGTCGCCGTGCGCGTGTTCAACGCGCAGGCGTATTTCTCGGTGACTGCGAACCTGCTGCTCTATCTCGATCACGGCGCCGACACGGTCGACGGCGAGGTCGACGACGAACACGCTCGTTGGTGCGGATCCGGAATCCGTCACGCAGACGTCTCGACCACGCCGACGGCAACATCACCGGCACGGTCACGGTCGGCTCGACGCGCGACTTCGAGATCTCGGGTTACGTCGACACGTCCGACGGCCGCGTCACGACCGACATCGTGCAGCGCATCGACTTCCCGACGCGCAGACGTTCAACATCACCGCCGCGACTATCGACCAGCATCTCACATGTCGGCACCGACATTTCTCGACGACGACAATCACGACGGTGGCTACACGCACGTCGTCACCGAGATCACCACTGGCCGCTCTCGATCGACTACGCGTTCGATACGACCAGACCGACGGCTACGCGCAGACGACGACGGTCGATCAGGGCCTGCGAGCGCGTGATCGACTTCGGCCTCGACGGGTTCGGATCGCACGAGGCTTCGCTGCAGCAGCACATGACGACAGGCCGACACGCTGCTGTTCGACGCAGACGGCAACGCGACAGGCCGCACCGGTCAGAGCAGCGCAGCAGAGCTTCACGTATCCGATCCGTTCGGCGCGTGCTACGACCGCACGATCACGACCGACACCGGCGCGCTCACCGGCGTCACCGACGGCACGGCGTGTCCCGACGGCGTGAACACGCTGCCGACTGTTCGATTCGTTCCACAACGCAGGCAGCCTCACGTTCGGCGCGACGCTGCAGATCCTGCCCTGAACGACTCGTCGGAGCGGCGTAGGCCGCTCCGACGAAGGCCAGCCGTGCGCCCGCCGCCGAGGCGTGGAATAATCCGCACCCTTTTCCCTTAAGAACGAGCAACACCATGGCAGAGACCACGAACGGCGCCGCAAACGGTCAGGCGCAGGGCCAGGCGCAACTCAGCCTGCAAAAGATCTACACCAAGGATGTCTCGTTCGAGGCGCCCGGTGCGCCGCAGATCTTTCAGGGCACCGCAAACCAGCCGAATGTCGAGCTGAACCTTTCGCAGCGCGTGACGCAGCTCGGCGAAGCCGCGTTCGAAGTCGTGCTCAGCGTGACCGCGACCTGCAAGATCGACGAGAAGACCGCCTACCTCGCCGAAGTGCACCAGGCCGGCATCTTCGGCCTTTCGGGCTTCGACGCGCCGGGTCGTGACGCCGTGCTCGCGACGTACTGCCCGAACGTGCTGTTCCCGTACGCGCGCCAGGTCGTTTCCGATCTCGTCCAGAATGGCGGCTTCCCGCCGTTCTTCCTGCAGCCGATCAATTTCGATGCGCTCTACGCCGACCAGCAGCGTCGCCGCGCGGAAACCGGTCAGGGCGCCGGCGCGAACGCTTAGCCGAATCGCATCGCCGCGATGACGAGCACCACGCCGGTCGCGGTCCTCGGCGCCGGCTCGTGGGGCACGGCGCTCGCGGCGTTGCTCGCGCGGAACGGCGTTCCCACGACATTGTGGGGACGCACCGCGCAATCGATCGTCGACATCGCGACCGCGCGCCGCAACACGCGCTATCTCCCCGATCTCGCGCTACCCGATTCGCTGCAATTCTCGGGTGCGCTCGAGCCGACCGTTCGCGATGCAGGCACCGTGCTGATCGCGGTACCGAGCCACGCGTTCGCCTCGCTCGTCGACGACATCGCGCCGTGGATCGCGCCGCATGCCGGCGTCGCATGGGCGACCAAGGGCTTCGATCCCGCATCGGGTCGCTTCCTGCATGAGCTCGTCGACGAACGCCTGCCGAAACATCCGGCGGCCGTCGTCACGGGTCCGTCGTTCGCGCGCGAAGTCGCGGTCGGGCTTCCGACCGCCGTCACCGTGCATTCGGGCGACGCCGCGTTCGCGCAGGACGTCGCGCAAATGCTGCACTCGCCGCTGTTCCGCGCGTACACCGGCAGCGACGTGCTCGGCGCCGAGCTCGGCGGCGCGATGAAGAATGTGCTCGCGGTCGCGACCGGTGTCGCCGATGGCATGCAGATGGGACTCAACGCGCGTGCCGGGCTCATCACGCGCGGCATCGCCGAGATGATGCGCCTCGGCGCCGCGCTCGGCGCGCGCGCAGAAACATTGATGGGACTCGCGGGTCTCGGCGATCTCGTGCTGACGTGCACCGGCGATCTCTCGCGCAACCGGAGGCTCGGACTTGCGCTTGGACGCGGCGTGCCGCTCGCGCGCGCGGTTGCCGAGATTGGGCAGGTCGTCGAAAGCGTGCAGACGGTCGATACGGTGATGCAGCTCGCCGCAAAGGTGAACGTCGAGCTTCCGATCACGTCGCTCGTGCAGCGTGTGCTTCGCGAGGAGCTGTCGCCGGCCGAGGCGATGAAGGCGCTGCTGTCGCGCGAGCAGAAACCCGAGTATCCGTTGCCTGTGTAACGCGCTCTTCCCCCTCTCCCGCTTGCGGGAGAGGGTTGGGGTGAGGGCAAGCGCGAATCGCCGCTCCAAGATTGCCCTCATCCGCCTCCGGCACGTTCATTCGCGCCATCCATGGCGCTCACCCTTCGGGCGGCTGCGCCGTGCAAAACGGCAATCCTGCCGTTTTGTCTCCCGCGCGCGGGAGAAGGGAAATCTAGACGTCCGCCCCCGAGAATCCCCTCTGCCGCCAGGCCTCGAACACGATCACCGCGACCGCGTTCGAAAGATTGAGGCTTCGGTTGCCCGGCCGCATCGGCAAACGCAACCGCTGCTCCTCCGGCAACGCATCGATGATCGACTGCGGCAACCCGCGCGTCTCCGGCCCGAACAGCAGCGCATCGTCGTCCGCATACGCGATGCGGTCGTAACGTACGCGTCCCCGCGTCGACACGGCGAACATCCGCCGCGGCGAAACCGCCGCGACGAATGCATCGAGATCATCATGGACGTTGATGCGCGCGTACTCGTGGTAATCGAGCCCCGCGCGGCGAAGACGCTTGTCGTCGAGCTCGAACCCGAGCGGACGCACGAGGTGCAGGTCCGCTCCGGTGTTCGCGCACAGCCTGATCACATTGCCGGTGTTCGGCGGGATTTCCGGCTGGAAGAGGACGACATGCACGCCTCCATTATCGAGGCATCGAGCGCGCGCGCAAACCGAGCGGCGGCTCGACGGTCGTCGACGGCGTTGCATCGTCGATGACCGGCAGATCGCTGCCGCCGTCGCTCTGGACAATTTCCATCGACTCGAGCAATGCCGTCGAATCCGGCGTCACGCGCACGGTCGGCAGCAGCGTCGTCGCGAGCGCGGGCTCCTGCTTCGCCGTGACGTGCACGGTCGGCAGCAGCGTGACTTCGAGCGGTGCAGTTTCGGCGATCGACATCTTCGCCGGGTTTGCCTCACTCGTCGCCTGCGTCGCTTCCAGTGTCACGAGCGGCAGCAGCGTCGCGCGGATCGGCGTGCCTTCGTCAACCGTCATCGACACCGCGGCATCCGTTGCGTGCGTCGAAGCAAAGGCGCTGGCTGCGAACAGGGTCGCGAGCGTGGCACCGATCACTGACATGCGGGTTTTCATACATCCTCCTGCGAGCATTTCCTCTCGAGCTGTCTAGAGCAAGCAACATGCCATTTGCCCGAGTTGCTTCGCTTGCTTCGATATAGATGCGCAATCAGCGATTTAGGTTGCTAGTCCGGAAGTCATGCATGCGTCGCGGACACGATTTCGGACGTACGCGAGTGTCCGCAGAAACGCATGAATCCATAGCGTGTCGCGTCGCGCACGCGTGCGCGCGGATGCATGCGCATCACGCGCGCGAGCACATGCGTACGCGTTCGCGCGCGCGAACGCGCGCGTCACGTGCGATGAGAAGTTGCTTTTGCGCGATCTACGACGACGAAATGCGTGATAGCCACCGCGCCCATTCCGCGACGGGTGTCGTCAAAGCGTCATCCGGCGCGCGAACGGCGCCGCGACGCGCTACTTCAGGATGCTACGGCGCCGTGCAGGAGCTCGCCGTGCTTCGAATCGACCGTGCCGTGCATTTCGGCATCGCCGGACGAATCGTTGCGCGCATCGATCCACGTCGGATGTCTCTGCATCGGATCCAGCAGCAGGATGCGTTGCGGCTTCACCACTTTCGCGAACGGACAATCGTTGTCCACGACCGGCGGTGACAGCGTTTCCGCCGTCGCCACGCTGCCGATGATCGCGAGGGCCACGCCCGCCCGGATCAATTGCCTGCGTATGTTCATCGCTATCTCCTGCGCTCCCACCCCAACTCCACTATCGCAAGCGCTGTGCCAGCCCGCGTTTGCGTCCCCTGACCCATACATAGACGCATAAACAAGGATTTAGGTTTCTATGCCGGAAGTCATGGATGCCTTCGCGATGCGTCCGCGGACATCCGCGAGTGTCCGAAATCGAGGCTCCGGCGGTTTTCGGAGCAAGTGGTACTCGTGCATCTCATGCGCTTGGCACCGAGTGGCACCTACGGCGTGCCGTCGAATCCATCGCGAAACACGAGGTCGAGGTCGATCGTCGACGCGAGCACGAGATACGCATGCGTGCCGTCGTAGGTCACCGTCGCCGTCATGTCGGCCGGCGGCGTCACCGAGACACTCGCGAATGTCGAGCCGCCGAGGCCGCCGTCGGCTTCGATCAGCGTGTACTGGCCCGGCACGACGGTGCTGTCGAGGTTGATCGTGAGCGAGCCCGCGAGCGTCGCGGCGCCGCTGATCGCGAGGGCGGTGGAACTCGCGTCGAAGTCGATCGACATCGCCGCCGCCGGCGTCAGCACGAGATCGCCTGTGATCGAGGCGCCCCCGAGACTCACGTTGAACGGTGCATCGACAGTCACGATTGCGGCATCGAGGCTTGCCGCGAGGGCGAGCGAAAGCTGGCCCGTATTCCAAACATTGATCGCCGACGCGGTGACGGCGCCTCCAGCGACCCCGAGATAGCCCGTGCCGCCGGGACCGCTGACGTTGCCGCCGATCGAGAGCGCACCGCCGGTGCCGAACGTCGAGCCCGCGCCCGATACGGACAGCACGCCGACCGCGCCTTCACTGAAGCCGACGTTTGCGAACGCGCCGTTCTGCATCGAGCCGCCGCCCGTGATCGTGAGCGTAGCCGTTCCCCCGAATCCGACATAAAGGCCGTTCGCGTTGGTCCACGTCGAGCCCGCGCCGTCGATGTTCGCTGCACTCGTCGAGGCGGATGCCCATGAGAGGTAGCTGTAACTGCCGAGCGAGCTGACGCTTCCGCCGTTCTCGACGTTCAACGTGCCGTTGCCGTTGTTGCCGACGTAGAGGAATCCGTTCGTGGTCCAACTCGATTCCGCACCGGTAATCGTCGCGGTGCCGTCCGAACCGAAGTTGAAGCCGAGATCGCCCTCGCCGTTGACGAGTGCGCCGCCGTCGCCGACGGTCACGACGCCGGTGCCGCCGTCGCCGATGTGGAGGTTTGCATCGCTCGTCCAGATCGAGCCCGCGCCGTCGATCGTCGCGGTGCCGCTCGAATGGCCCGGCGATTCGGGGAAATAGCCGAGATAGCCGTAGAAGTCGTGGACGCTCGCCCCATTCGTGATCGAGAGCGTGCCGGTGCCGTAACCGACGTAGAGCTCGAACGCGTGGTTCCATTGCGTGCCGGCGCCATCGACGATCGCGTCGCCGTGCACGCCGCTGCTGGAGTCGATCGTGTAGCCGATCTCGCCGCTGTAGTCGTTGACGATCGAGCCGGCGCCGATCCAGAGCGCGCCGTTGCCGCCGTAGCCGACAGAGAGATCGGCCGCGACGTCGAGCGTCGCGCTGGTGTCGACGTCGAGCGTGCCGGAATCGGTCGCGTCGAAGCCGATCGTCACGCTCCGCGCCGCGGCGCCGGTCGAGGCGACCGTGCACGTGCCGGTATTGTCGATACGCGCGTCGGCGCTCGCGTCCGGCACGCCGGCGGACCAGTTCCCGGCGTCGAACCAGCTGCCGGTGGCGCCGGTCCAGACGGTTTGCGCACCGGCCGCGGCCGGAAGGGCCAAGGCAAGCGCCGCGATTCGCGCGGCGCTCTGGACATTGCGGATACTCATCGGGCGCGGACCGGGCCCCAGCCTTGATCGAGGTGCTGCATGGCGAATCTCCTGGACGGTGGATGATGCGCCGCGGCCTCGCGGCTGCGGCGCCTGCCACATTGATCGCCCGATCGCCAGCGCGACACTCCGAAAACCCTGCATTTCCGTTACAAAAGCATCTGGGCGCAGGCGGCGGCGACGAACTTTGATGGAACTTTGATTTGGGGGCTGTGATTTTCGCCGCTCCGGTGCGAATCACCGGGCATGGATACCACGATCACGAGCGAAAGCGATGCGACCGAGAGGCTGCCGGCGATGAAGCGCGACGAGAGGACCGAAGCGGATTTCGTCGCCCGCATCGAACAGCACGCCGGCATCGTGCGCAAGGTCGCGATGTCGTACAGCCGCACGCCGGCCGACCGGCACGACCTCGAGCAGGAGATCGTCGCGCAGCTCTGGAAGGCATGGCCCGGCTACGACGGCAGCCGCCCGTTCGCGACCTGGATGTACCGCGTCGCGCTGAACGTCGCGATTTCGATCGCGCGCAGCCAGCGCTGGCAGGCGCCCGAGCCCGCGTCGCTCGACGACGACGAAGTCGCTTTGCTCGGCGACGGCGCCGACTCGGCCGAGCGCGAGCACGGCGTCCGCGAGCTGATGGCGTTCATCGGCGCGCTCGACGAGCTGAACCGCGCGCTGATCCTGCTCTACCTCGAAGGCCAGAACTACGCCGAGATCGCCGACGTGCTCGGCATCAGCGAGACGAACGTCGCAACCAAGATCAACCGCGCGAAGCAGACGCTGCGCGCCCGCATGAATCCGTAAGGGAGAACACCATGGAACTCGACGACATGAAGAACGCGTGGCTGGCGCTAGATCGCCGCCTCGAACGGGCCGAAGCGCTGAATCTCGCGACGTTCCGCGAACGCCGCCTCGATCGACTGCGCGCGAGCCTGCGCCCGATGCTCACTGGCCGCATCGTGCAGATCGTCGCCGGCGCGCTCCTCGCATTGACGTTCGCGCCGTTCTGGGTCGAGCACCTCGCGACGCCGCACCTCGTCGTCATCGGCGCGTCGCTGCACCTGTACGCACTGATGATGATCATCGGCGGTGCGCGCGACATCTATCTGATCCGCCGCATCGATTACGCGGCGCCGGTGGTCGAGATCCAGCGCCGGCTCACCGAGCTTCGCGCCTGGCTCCTCAAGAGCGCGCCCGTGTTCGGTGTCGCCGGCTGCTTCATCTGGGTGCCGTTCGTGCTGTGGGTGTTCATGGTGCTCTTCGACGCCGACATCTATGCGCACGCGCCCGAGGTTGTGTACTGGCTTCTCGCGTCGAGCGCCGTGCCTCTGGCGGTCATGCTGCTGGTGCTGCACTGGGTGCGCCAGCCGGGCCGCTCGAAATGGGCCGCGATGCTCGAGCGCAGCGTCGTCGGCAGCGGCATCTACAAGGCGCAGCGCTTTCTCGACGAAATCGGCGCCTTCGCGCGCGAAGGCTAGCCGCCGTCCGCGTTGCCGCCGTCGCCGGTGTCGGGCGGCGTGTCCGGCGCCGGCGGCGCTTTCGTCTCGCGCAGCAGATAGCTCATGTAGAGCGTGTGCTCATCGGCGCTGCTGACCTGCGTACTGAGATCGACGAAGCCGAGCTCGTGCCACCACGACTGCTGCGTCAGCGAACCGACCGCCTGCTGCCATTCGTGCCCGGCGGTCGAGCGCTCGGCCTGCGATTCGGGATCGTTGTCGGCCGCGAGCACCTGACACAGCGTCGCGCGGCATTCGACGTGGATCAGCGCCAGATGCGCCTGCGCATCCCCGGGCAATGCGGCGATCCATGCGTCGAGCGAGGCCTCGATGTGCTGCTCGGCATTTTCCGACCAGTTCGGATCGTCCGCTTCCTGATCGAACTTCTTCAGCGTCTGCACGACGGCGTTTGGCAGATGTTCGCCTTCGCCTTCGGACGCGGCCTCATCGCGCGCGATCATGTCGGCGAGGAGATCGGTCGCGTGATCGGTGTCGATCGCGGGCGGGCCGCTGTCTTCGGATTCCGTGTCGGCGCTTTCGTCCGCGCTGTCATCGGCATTGGCGTTCGCGTCGTCGGATGCCGGTTGCGGCGGCGGCTCGGCGGGTTTCTGTTCCGGCGGTTTGCTTTCGGTGGTCGCGACGGACGGCTTGGCCGGGATCTCTTCGGGCTTCGACGCGACCGATGCGGCCGGCGGCGGCGCAATCGTCCGCGGCGGCGCCTGCACGACCGGCTTCACCGGCGTCGCCGGCGGCGTCTGCGAGAGCGGCACGCGCACGAGGATGAGCCAGACGAGCAGCAATCCCGCCAGCGCGGCGATCGTCAGTATCAGGGTCCTGCGCATGCCGGCACGCTAGCCGATCCCGTGGCTCAAAAGCCAGTCGTCGAAACGGCGTCGATCCGGTATTCGAGGTACATCCACCAGCCGGGTTCGTTGCGATCGTTGTCGAGACCGTTCGTGACGCCGGTCGCGCAGCTGCCGGTGCCGCCGGGCAGCACCGACGAAAGGACCACCGGGCCCGTGCCGAAGTCGACGGTGATCTGATCGGCGTCCGCTTCGCGCAGGAACCCGCGCATCAGGCCACCGGATGTCGAACCCGTCGTCGCCGGCCACGGCGCCGCGAGCTTCGTGTCCCAGAGTGGGATCGACAGCGTGCCGAGCGCGACGTCGTGTCGAGCGACGTCGTCGCGAAGCAGTGGCCGGCCGGCGCCGGCACCGGCGGCGTGTAGCCGCTCGTCGTGCCCGGCAGCGCACCGAGGCAGACCGTCGGGGCCGTGACGTTGAACGCTTCGTACCAGCGCCCAGATCGCGGCAATGTGCCCGGCGTGCACTGCGGTGTCGCGGCGGTCGTGCAGTTGCCGTCGCTGCTGCCGAACGGCCTCACCGCGCCGCTCTCGTACGGCAGCATGAGCTCGAGCGCGCTCGAGTCGTAGATGCCGTCGCCGTTCGTGTCGGCGTCGAGCTGCTGCTGCACGTTCGTGTTCACCGTATCGGTCACGTCGAGGCACACGCCAAACGAGTAGTACACGTGCGGATCGCGGAGCTCGAGCGCGCCGATGCGCCACGCACTGAGCGGAATCGGATCGAAACCGTTCGAAAGCAGCGGCACATCGAACTGGACTTCGTCAGCGCGCGCAAACGTCGCGAGCAGCGACGCCGCGAGCGCGCATATCGCGCATCGGCTCACCATGGGATCGTCTCTCCATTCTGCGAAAGAAAGCGCCCGCTGTCCGAGCGCTTCAGATGATCGATCACGCGCAGCATCGACGCGATCGACGCCTCCGGTTTCAGCGGCGCGCCGGCGCCGCCCATGTCGGTCCGCACCCAGCCCGGGCTCATCGAAATGACGACGATGTTGCGCTCGGCGAGCGCAATCGACAGCAGGCGCGTCGCCATGTTGAGCGCGGCCTTGCTCATCGCGTAGCTCGGGCTGTAGAGCGAGCTCGTGCTCGTGATCGAGCCGAGCGTCGAGGAAAGATTGACGATCTTCGCGCTGTCGGCGAGATGCGGATTCAGCGCCTGCGCAAGAAGGAATGCGCCCTCGGCGTTGACCGCGAAGCTGTCGCGCAAAGACTTGGGCTCGATCGCGCCGAAGCGCTCGTGTTCGACGAGCACACCCGCGTTGTTGACGAGGAGATCGACATCGACATCGAGCGCGCCGATCTGGCGTGCCAGCTCGGCGATCGTGCGCGGATCGGCGAGATCGAGCGGCAGCACGTGCAGCTTGCCCGGATGCTCGCCGGCGAGCCGCGTCAAGGCGAGCGCCTTGCCCGGCTGACGGCACGCCGCGACGACGCGATCGCCGCGCCCAAGCAGCTGGCGCGTCATTTCGAATCCGAGGCCGCGGTTCGCTCCGCTGACGAAAGCCTGCATCCCTGATCCGCCGCTAGATCGCCGAACTTTCCGCCGGAGAGCGGAGTCTACGCCCCCAAGTGAGCATCGTCCGTGACCATCTTCCGTTGCACCCGTAGCGCCGCCTCGCTAGCCTCGATGGCCCGATTCGCGCGTCGTCCCTGCCCCATTTTCCACTTCGCGCTCCCAACGGACCTTAAGGATTCAGGAGATTCCATGCGCAAGCCCCTCGGCCTCGGCCTCGCCGCACTCGTGCTGACCGCCGGACTCGGCGGCAATGCGTCGGCCGCGACGCCCGACACGATCGACATCCCGTTCACGACGTTCACGCTGCCGAACGGGCTCACGGTCGTCGTCAGCGAAGACCACAAGGCGCCGGTCGTCGCGATCAGCGTCTGGTATCACATCGGCTCGGCCGACGAGCCCGCCAGAAAGACCGGTTTCGCGCACCTCTTCGAGCACCTGATGTTCCAGGGCTCGGAGAACCACAAGGACGAGTTCTTCCGCCCGTTCGAGCTCGCCGGCGCGACGGACCAGAACGGCACGACGTGGTACGACCGCACGAACTATTTCGAAACCGTTCCGACGACCGCGCTCGACATGGCGCTCTGGATGGAATCGGATCGCATGGGGCACCTCATCGGCGCGATCGGCCAGCACGAGCTCGACGAGCAGCGCGGCGTCGTGCAGAACGAGAAACGCCAGGACGAGAACCAGCCGTACGGCCGCGTCGACGAGCGCATGACCGCGATGGCGTTCCCGGCGAACCATCCGTATCACCACGACACGATCGGCTCGATGAAGGATCTCGACGCCGCCTCACTCGGCGACGTCAAGCAATGGTTCCAGTCGAACTACGGCGCGGCGAACGTCACGGTCGCGCTCGTCGGCGACATCACGCCCGACATCGCCAAGGCGAAGATGCAGGAATACTTCGGCGACATTCCGGCCGGGCCGCCAGTGCCGCGCCAGCAGCCGTGGACCGCCCCGCGCACCGACTCGACGCGCGACACGATGACCGACCACGTCGCGCAGACGCGCATCTACCGCGAGTGGAACGTGCCGTGGCTCGGCGATCCTGACGAAGAATTGCTCGAGCTCGCGGCGTCCGTGCTCGGCGGCGGCAAGACCTCGCGTCTCTACGAGCGGCTCGTCTACAAGGACAAGCTGGCCGACGATGTTTCGATCGACGTGCAGTCGTTCGGGCTCGCGTCGATGTTCCAGCTCCAGGTCGACGTCAAGAACGGTGCCCAACCCGCTGCGGTCGAAGCCGCGATCGCGGACGAGTGGGCGCGCTTCCTCAAGGACGGGCCGACCGACGATGAGCTCACGCGCGTGAAAGTGTCGACGCGCGCGTCGTTCATCCGCCGGCTCGAGACGCGTCAACGGCAAGGCATCGATCCTCGCCGAGGGTCAGGTCTATCGCGGCGATCCCGGCGCGTACAAGAAGGACTTCGCCGAGCTCGACGCCGCGACACCGGCGAGCGTGCTCGCTGCCTCGAAAAAATGGATCGCGCAAGGCGACTACACGTTGACGGTCACGCCGTCGCCCGATGGCGCCGACGAGGACGTCAAGGACGAAGCCGAGATCGCCGGACGCGCCGCGAGCGAAGGCCGCCCGGCCGCGATCGCGCCGCCCGCGAACGATTACAAGACGACGAAGTCGGCCGTCGTGCGCAGCAAGGGCGTGCCGAAGGTCGACGCGTATCCGAACCTCACGTTCCCGAAGCTCGAGCGCGGCAAGCTCAAGAACGGCATCGAGGTGATCCTCGCGCAGCGTCACGCGATTCCTGTGATCCAGGTGCAGCTCCTGTTCGATGCCGGCTACGCCTCGGACCAGGGCCGCGGCGCCGGCACGTCGGCGTTCACGATGGCGATGCTCGACGAAGGCACGAAGACGCTCGATTCGCTCGAGATCGCGCGGCGCGAGGAGCGGCTCGGCGCACAGATCAGCGCGGGTTCCGGCCTCGACACGTCGAGCGTCAGCCTCAGCACGCTGTCCTCGCAGATCAAGCCGTCGCTCGCGCTCTACGCCGACGTCGTGCGCGAACCTGCCTTCCGCGACGACGATCTCGCGCGCATCCGCGGCCAGTGGCTCGCGCGCATCGCGCAGGAGAAGACGCAGCCGCGCGGCATTGCGCTGCGCACGCTGCCGCCGCTGCTCTACGGCGATGGTCATCGCGTACGCGATTCCGTTCACCGGCTCCGGCAACGAAGCCGCGATCAACGCGCTCGGCGCGAAGGAGCTTCGCGCGTACGTCGGCGATCGCCTGCGTCCGGACAACGCGAAGATCCTCGTTGCGGGCGACACGACGCTCGATGCGATCATCCCTGAGCTCGACGCGGTGTTCGGCGACTGGAAAGCGCCGAAGAGTGCCATCGCGAAGAAGAACATCGGCACGGTCGAGGTGCCGGCGAAGCCGCGCGTCTATCTCGTCGACAAGCCCGGCGCGCAGCAGTCGCTGATTCTCGCCGGCGTGCTCGCACCATCGACGAAGGCGAAGAACGACATCGAGATCCAGACGATGAACGGCGCGTTCGGCGGCACGTTCACGTCGCGGCTCAACATGAACCTGCGCGAGGACAAGCACTGGGCGTACGGCGCCTTCAGCTTCCTCGTCGGCGCGATCGGCCAGCGGCCTTTCATGCTGTATGCGCCGGTGCAGACCGACAAGACGGCCGAATCCGCCGCAGAGCTCCTGCGCGAATCGAAGGAGGTGATCGGCCCGAAGCCGCTGACCGCCGAGGAGATCGAGAAGATCAAGCTCGGCGACGTGCGCAGCATGCCCGGCGAATACCAGACGACCGGCTCGCTGATTGGCGCGATGACCGGCATCGTCACGTACGAACGTCCGGACGATTACGTGCAGACGCTGAAGTCGCGCATCGAAGCGCAGACCGACGCGGCCGTGCAGGCCGCGGCGAACGAGATCGTGAAACCCGATGCATTCACGTGGGTCATCGTCGGCGATCTCAAGAAGATCGAAAAGCCGGTGCGCGATCTCGATCTGGGCGACGTGAAAGTGGTGAATGCCGAAGGCAAAGTCGTGCGCTGACGCGTTTCTCCCTCTCCGCACATCTTTGTCCCCTCTCCCGCTTTGCGGGAGAGGGCTAGGGTGAGGGCAAGCTTGGTTCGACCTCCCACATCCCTCACCCGACCTTCGGTCGGCCTCTCTCGCAAGCGCGAGAGGCGAACAGCATTCAGCATGAGCCCGCTACGATGCGCGCATTCGCCTCACGCGGAGCATTCGCATGAAAGCTTCCTTCGTCCTCGCCGCACTCGGCGCCGCATCGCTGGCCGCCTGCAGCTGGGGTATCAAGCTCGATTCCGGCGGCGAAAAAGTGCGTGTCGCCTGGGACGGCAACGTCGGCGGCTGCCACGACAACGGCAAGGTGACCGTGTCGGTTCTCGACCACATGGGTCCGGTCGACCGGAGCGGCCTCAAGGTCAGCGACGAGCTCGAAATCATGGCGCGCAACGAAGCGGCCGGCCTCGGTGCCGACACGATCCGCCCGCTCGGCGAGCCGCACGATGGCGCACAAAGCTGGGGCGCGTACAGCTGCGGCGACATCGTGCGCGTGCCGGTGCGCCGCGACGGCCATACGCCGCCGCCTCCGCCGCCGGGCCAAGCTGTCGAGACGTATCCGGTCAAGGATCACTGACCTTCTACAACGCGCCGGCGCGAACGCGCATGATGCGCGACTCCACCCGTCGGAGACGCGCGTCATGCCTGCATCGCCGCCCGGCCGCATCGGCCAGATCGCACTCTCGGTCACCGACATGCAGCGCTCGATCGCGTTCTGGCGCGACGCGGTCGGACTCAAGTTCCTGTTCCAGGCACCGAACGTCGCATTCTTCGACGTCGCCGGCGTGCGGCTGATGCTCGGCGCCGCCGAGTCGGATGCGAAGGCAGCCGGTACGACGCTCTATTTCGAGACATCCGACCTCGACGCGACGTTCGCATCGATCCGCGAGCGCGGCGCGAAAGTCGCAAAAGGCGGCGAGCCGCACTTCATCGCGAAGCTCGGCGCGAAGGATCTCTGGATGGGATTTCTCGAAGATCCCGACGGTCACGTATTCGCGCTGATGGAAGAACGCGCGAACGGTTGAGTCAGCGTTCGAGCAGCTGCCGTTCCGCGCGCAGCTTCGCTCGCGCGCGTGCGCGACGACGTACCGGACGGCAATGCGTGCCGCGAATGCCCCCGCGGACCGAGCGCCTGCGCCGGCCGCGGACGCACGATGTCGTCGAACGGCACGATCGTCGGATTCGCATCGAAACGGCATGGACCGGTGATGCCTTCGCTCGACATCAGCGTCTCGCACGTTTGCTGCAGATCGGCGACATCGGGCTGCGGCGCACCATCCTTCCACGCGCGCAGCGCTTCCCAACCGGCCAGGCCTTCGGCATCGGTGAAGCCGCAATGCGTCGGCGAATCTTCGTCGACGATCGCGATCGTGCGCTGGTTCGCGGGGACAGTATTCGCGACGAACGCCTCGTCGCCCGGCACGACGAGCTGATCCTCGCTCGTGTGCATCGAGATGATCTTCGCGCTGCCGACGGCGCCGTGGAAATCGGAAACCTCATGCAGCTTCTCGGCCGCCGCGGGTTCCGGCCGGATGCGCAGGATGTTCGCCGCGATTTCGGGATCGCTCGAATAATCGACGCCGACCGTCATGAACGGATTGTGGCCATCGAGCTTCTCGGGCGCGCGCACTAGATCGCTCAATGCAAACGTCGCATACGCCATGTTCGTGATGAAGAAGTTCTCGTCCGTGATGTGCGCGAACGCCATCAGCTGATCGAGCCGCCGCTGCATCGCGTCATTGCGCAGCGCCGGCGGCAGGCTGACGCCGGTGCACTGCTCGAGCGGAACGAGCACCGGAATGAGATCGGCGTAGTCGAAGAGATCGTTGAGCCCGTTCGGAATGTCCGAAAGGTTCATCGCCCACGGCATCGGCGGATCGCCTTCGGGAAACGCGCCGGCGCCGTCGGGACCGCAGACCGCGTCGAACGCGAGCCTGAGATCGATACCCGCATCCCAGAGCCGCGCGCCGCCGGCTGCAGGACAGAGCGCATAAACGCCCTTGACCGGCGGAAAGCCGTCCGCCTCGGCGAGCTTCAGCGCGGTCAGGCCGCCCATCGAGCCGCCGAACGGCACGACCTCGCCCGGCGCGCCGCCGGCGAGCGATTCGAACTTTGCGAGCAGGTCGCGGTTATCGTCGATCGCCGTGAAGAGTGCCCAGCCGCGCTCCTGGTACGTCGTCGCCGCGACCGCGTAGCCTTCGGCGAGCATGACGTCGCGGAGCGGCCCCAGCCCGGGCGAATTCGAAGGCGGCGTGAAATCGAGGCCGTGCTGATACAGAACGAGCGTATCGCCCGCCTGCCAGCCGTCCGGAATGTCGACGTGGTACCACGCGCCGGAGCTGAGCTCCCCGCTAAACTCGGCCGGTCGCGCAGGCGATGCCAGGGCGAACGCGAGAAGCCCGACGGCGAAAGTGACGTAGCGCGGCATGACCAGGTTCCATCCAACTGACCGCGCACCCTACATGCGACCGGCTGAACCGGAAAATAAAGCATGCACGACGATGTAAAGGACAATCGATGCGTGTGCTCGTAACCGGCGCCGGCGGCTTCCTCGGACGCGCCGTCGTGCGGCGCCTGAACGAAGCCGGCCATGCCCTCGTCGCGCTCGTCCATGATAGTGCCGCAAATGTCGGCGCTGATATCGAAACCCGCACCGGCGACATCGTCAATCTCGACGCGATGGCGCAGGCCGTCGCGGGCTGCGATGCGGTCGTGCATTGCGCCGCGCACGTCACGCCGTTCGGACGCATCGACGACTACTACGACGTCAACGTGCGCGGCACGGACAACCTGCTCGCCGCATGCGAAATCGCCGGCGTGCGCCGGTTCGTGTTCACGTCGTGCGCCGGCGTCGTGCTCGATCGCGGCGATCTCAACGGCGTCAACGAAACGCAGCGCATGCCGGCGCGCGCACCGACGCCGTACCTCTCGACGAAGGCGACTGCCGAGCGGCACGTGCTCGCGGCGAACGCGGCCGATTTCGCGACGGTCGCGCTCAGGCCGCATCTGCTCTGGGGCCCCGGCGAGAGCACGTTGCTGCCGCGCCTCGCCGCGCTCGCGAAGGCGGGCAAGCTGCGCCTCTTCGGCGAAGCCGGCAAAAAGATCGACAGCTGCTACGTCGACAACGCCGCCGACGCGCATCTCGCCGCGCTAGAACGCCTCGAGCCCGGCGCGCGCGATCGCCGGCAAGGCGTACTTCATCACGCAGGGCGAGCCGGCCTCGATCGAAGGCTTCGTCAACGGGCTGCTGCGCGCGGCGGGTTACCCGGCCGAGACGCGCCGCCTTTCGACGCCGGTCGCGCGCATGCTCGCATCGACCGCGCCGCTGCGCCGCGCGGTCGGCGCCGATCCGCTCGTGACGGGCGACCTCCTCGCGCTGTTCGGCCAGGCGACGTGGTTCAACATCGCCGCGGCGCGGCGCGACCTCGATTACCAGCCGCGCGTCGCGATGGCCGAAGGCTTCGCGCGCGTTTCCTCGTACCTCGCGCGTGAGCGCATGCGCGGGCGGTGAGACGCGCGCCGTCCGGTAGAATCGGCGGCATGGCCACACCTGCCGACCAGCCCGGTGCGAGCGCCGAGCGCAAGCCCAATCCGATGCTCGCCGTGCTCGGCCGCGCGCTCGAAGCGACGTTGAATCGCGTCGTCGATCTCGATCCGGACACGCGCACGGCCCTGCGCGCGCTCGACGGCCGCGCGATCACGCTCGATTTCCGCTCGACGCCGCTCGCGATGCGCATCGCAGTCGACGGCGACCGGCTCGCGATCGGACCCGCGTTCGGCGCCGAGAGCGCGCTCCGCGTCAGCGCCGCGCCGAGCGCGTTGCTCGCGATGGCGCTTTCGCGCGGCCGCGACGATGCGACGACGCCGGGTCGCGTCGATGTTTCCGGCGACGCCGATCTCGCGCGCCGGCTCGAACGCATCGCGCAGAGGTTCGAGCCCGACTTCGACGAAGCCTTTACGCGCGTGTTCGGCGACGTCGCCGGATTCCAGATCGCGCGCGGCGTGCGTCGCGCGCTCGCCACCGTGCGCGGAGGCGCCGAGGCATTCGCGCGCGACACGGCCGAATATCTTTCCGAGGAAGGCCGCGTCATCGTGCCGAAGGCCGAAGTCGACGTGTTCCTCGACGACGTCGACGCGCTCCGCGAGCGTGCGGACCGGCTCGAAGCGCGCGTGAAGCGGCTCGCCGCCAGCCGGAAACGCGACGCGTGACGCCGCTCCGGCAGATTCCGCGCCTGATGCGGATCGGCGCCGTGCTGGTCCGCTACCGGCTCGACGATCTCGTCGACGCCGCGCATCTCTATCGACCGCTGAAGCTCGTGCGCGCGCTGCTGCCGCGGCCGCGCGGCGACATCGCGCACGCGACGCGCGGCGCGCGGCTCGTGATGGCGCTGACCGAGCTTGGGCCTATCTTCGTGAAGTTCGGGCAGATCCTGTCGACGCGCCGTGATCTCTTGCCGCCCGATGTCGCCGACGAGCTGACGACGCTGCAGGATCGCGTCGCGCCGTTTCCGGAAAGCGTCGCGCGCGCTGCGATCGAGAAGGCGCTCGGCGCGCCGATCGCCGCGCGCTTCGCCGCGTTCGACGGCACGCCGCTCGCGTCAGCGTCGATCGCGCAGGTGCACGCGGCGACGCTGCCGGATGGACGCGAGGTCGTCGTCAAGGTACTCCGTCCCGACATCCAAGAGCGCGTCGGCGCCGACGTCGAGCTTTTGCGCGCGATCGCGGCGTCGGTCGAGCGTTTCCATCCGAACGCGGACAAGATCCGTCCGCGCGACGTCGTCGTCGAGATCGAGACGACGCTGACGAACGAGCTCGATCTCATGCGCGAAGGCGCGAATGCATCGCTGCTGCGGCGCAATTTCCTCGGCTCGGACGATCTCTATGTGCCCGAGGTGATCTGGTCGCACACGAACGAGCGCGTGCTGACGCTCGAGCGCGTGCGCGGCATTCCGGTCGACGATCTCGCCGCGCTCGACGCGGCCGGCATCGATCGCGTCGCGCTCGCCGAGAAAGGTGTGCGCCTCTTCTACACGCAGGTGTTCCGCGACAACTTCTTCCACGCCGACGCACACGCCGGCAACATCTGGGTCGATCCGACGCGGCCATCCGATCCGCGCTTCATCGCGCTCGACTTCGGCATCATGGGCACGCTGCCGGAAGAGGATCAGTACTGGCTCGCCGAGAACTTCATCGCGATGTTCAACCTCGACTACCGGCGCGTCGCCGAGCTTCACGTGCGCGCGGGCTGGATGCCGGCCGATACGCGTCTGGACGAGCTCGAAGCCGCCGTGCGCACGGTCTGCGAGCCGTATTTCACGCGGCCGCTCAGCGAGATCTCGCTGGCCGAGGTCGTCGTGAAGCTGTTCCAGATGGCGCGGCGGCATGAGCTGACCTTGCAGCCGCAATTGATACTTCTGCAGAAAACGCTCCTGAACATCGAGGGCGTCGGGCGCCTCCTGCACCCGCGCATCGATATCTGGGCGACCGCAAAGCCCGTGCTCGAGAAGATCTGGCGCCAGCGCCACGGACCGCGCGCGACGCTGAAGGCGATCCGCCGCCGGCTGCCGGAATGGATCGCGGCTGCGCCCGACATGCCGGCGCTCGTTCACGAGTATCTCGTTCAGGCGACGCGCGGCCGGCTGGAACTTCGGATCGCCTCGGATGATCTGAAGGCTCTCGAACGGCGCGCCGCGCGCGGCCAGCGGGTCGCGGTGTGGCTATCGCTCGCCGTGTCGCTGATCGTCGCGGGGTTGCTCGCGCTGCTGCTGCCCGCGGCGGACCTGCCGCGCGACGGTGTCCGCATCGTTGGCGTAATCGCGTTTTTAGGCGCGGCGTTCGCGCTCGGCGCGGCACTGCGCAAATCCTGAAAAATCGCATTGGAAGTCTGGAGGTCAACGTGAACACCATCGCCCGCATCGGCGTCCTCGCCGTCGCAGCGCTCGCCGCCGGCACGCTCGCCGCGTGCCACCACGCGAAGGCGCCGACGGACGCGCAGCTGACGAGTATCCTGCGCGTCCAGAACTCGCAGCCGACTGATCTGCGCGCGCCGATCGATCCCGCCGCCGTCGACTGCCTGCGCGCGTGGTCCGGCGATGCCGATCTCGCCAGGCCGCTGGCCGCGCAGTGGAACGACACGGTGAAGCACAATTGCAGGAAGCGCATCGACGGCTGGATCGCCGACGGCACGCGCAATCCCGACAAGCTCTCTTTCGAGGACGTGAGCGCGCCACCGAGCGTGCGCCAGGCGATCGCGCTGATGCAGCAGCATCGCGCCGTCGGCGCGCTGCCGGCAACCACCGACCAGCCGCCCGCGATGATGATGCGGGGCAACCCGGTCGCGCCGCCGCCGACGCTGCCGAAAGGCCCTGTCGACGTCAGCGGCGCGACAGCCGGCCTCAACGAGCTCGATGGCCTCTGCAAGCAGGCGAAGGACGCAGCGGCCTCGGGCGGCACCACGCCAATCGCGCGCTACGCGACGATGTGCGACCGGCGTATCGCGCAGCTGCGCGAGCGCGTCACCGAGCTCTCGACGAACGGCGGCACGACGCGCGAGGCCGAGATGGTCAGCGACAACGTGCACCGCATGGTGATGTTCGGGCGCCAGCTCGCCAAGACGACTCCGCCGTCCGCGGCCGCGCCTGCGCCGAAGAAGAACTGATCCGGACGGAAGGCTGCCGCTAGAATCGCGGCATGCTTTCCGTCGATGCGATCGAAATCCCCGAGGACGAGCTCACTGAGCGCTTCGTGCGCGCGTCGGGTCCGGGCGGGCAGAACGTCAACAAGGTAGCGAGCGCGGTCGAGCTCCGGTTCGACGTCGCGCAGTCGCGCGCGTTGCCCGAGCCCGTGCGCGCGCGCCTGCTCGCGCGGCGCGATCGACGGCTGACGTCCGAGGGCGTGCTCGTCATCCAGGCGAACCGGTTTCGCGATCAGGCGAAGAATCGCGACGATGCGCGCGCGCGTCTCGCGGAGCTGATCCGCGCCGCAACGCACGTGCCGAAACGGCGCATCGCGACGAAGCCGACGCGCGGGTCGAAGGAGCGCCGCATCGAAACGAAGAAGAACCGCTCGACGATCAAACGGACACGCGGCGGCCGCGGCTGGGATCACGAATGAGCGCGGCGTTCGCGCTGCCCGCTCTGCCGCCGGCGACGCCGCAGTTCCGGCAGAACGCGTGGCGGCGGCTCTGCGCGGGGTTGCTGCATGCAACCGGATGGCGCCTCGCCGGCACGATGCCGGACCGCGCGAAGCTCGTGCTGATCGCGGCGCCGCATTCGTCGTGGTGGGACGGGGTCTGGGGCCTCATCATGAAGAGCGCGCTCGGCTTGAACGTGTCGTTCATGGCGAAGCGAGAGCTTTTCGCGGGACCGCTCGGCTGGCTGCTGCGCGGCGCCGGCGGCATTCCGATCGAACGCAGCGAGTCGAGCGGTGTCGTCGAGCAGATGACCGACCGCTTCGCGAAGAGCGAGCAACTCTGGCTCGGCATCGCGCCCGAAGGCACGCGAAAGCGCGTCACGAAATGGAAGAACGGCTTCTGGCACATCGCGCGCAACGCCGGCGTGCCGATCCTGCCGGTCTACTTCGACTATCCATCGCGCACGATCGGGCTCGGGCCGCTGTTCGAGCCGACCGCCGATCTCGCGGCCGACCTCGCGGCGCTGCATGCGTTTTATGCGCCGTGGCGCGGGAAGCATCGCGGTACGGGCTGAGGTATCTTTGCGGCACACGTCACGGATCGCCGGCTGCCTCCGGGATTTCACTCAGCATGGGCTTGACCCGCCAAAGCACCGATCCCTAGCCTGCATCCGGGGACGGCTGTCGATCGTCCACGTGGGCTCGTTGCCCGCCGAAAACGAGGGTTCGGTGCGATGCGTCGGAGGTCTGACACGAAGTGGCTTGGCGGTCCCGCGGCGCTTGCGCTCGGCGTGATCGCGCTCGCGCTCGGCGTGCTCTGCCTCGCGCCGACGCCCGCGCCTGCGCAGCAGACGCGCGAGGAGCTCGCGGCCAAGCTGCCCGCGTCGAACCTGTCGGGCGATGCGATGCACCAGGACGTCGCGACGCTGCTCGCGGCGCCCGGCTTCGCGCGCGCAGTCGTCGCGACGAATCCCGAGGCGCCCGACGCAAAACCCGTCGGCGAGCGCACGTGCATCGCGTGCCATCAGCTCGAGAGCGAGCACTTCACGCATACGCTGCATGCGCTCGGCCTCCATGCCGCTAACAAGGCCGATGCGAACATTCCGGTTTGCGAGACCTGCCACGGGCCGGGCTCGGCGCATGCGCAGAATCCGACTGCGAAGGGCCTGATCATCGGCTACACGAAGGATTCCGGCACGCCGATCGAGACGCAGACGAAGACCTGCCTCACGTGCCATCAGGGCGGCCCGCGCGATCACTGGACGGGCTCCGTGCACCAGCGCAACGGGCTTTCGTGCAGCGACTGCCACAACCCGATGGCGAAGTTCTCGACGGAGGGCCTGCTCGCCAAGGCATCGATCAACGAGACCTGCGCGCAGTGCCACCAGGACGTGCGCATGCAGTTCAACCGCCGCTCGCACATGCCGCTGCCGGAAGGGCAGATGAGCTGCGACGACTGCCACAACCCGCACGGCTCGCTGACCAATCCGCTCTTGAAGACGAACACGGTCAACGAGACCTGCTACCAGTGCCACGCGGAAAAGCGCGGGCCGTTCCTGTTCGAGCATCCGCCCGTGCGCGAGAACTGCCTCAATTGCCATACACCGCACGGGTCGAACCAGGCGTCGCTGCTGAACGCGCCGATCCCGTTCCTGTGCCAGCAGTGTCACAGCTCGACGCAACATCCGAACGATCTGCAGACGCAGCAGTCGCTCGCGAACGGTCCGCATCCTGACGAGCGGATCATGGGTCGCGGCTGCATCACGTGCCACGCGAACATCCACGGCTCGAATGCGCCGTCCGGTCCGAAGTTCCACGAATAGGGAGGACGCGCGATGAAGACGCAGGCATTCCTCCCGCTGACGCTGACCGCGCTTTCGCTCGCGTGCTCGCTTGCATTTGCCCGGATACCGGTGTCGGCGTCGACACGTGGCGCGCGAACAAGCTCGATCCGACGGCCGGTGCCGCGTCGCAGGACAACGACGAGCGCGGCACGTCGTGGCTGACGTCAGGCGAGCATCGCTCGCCGACCGGCAATCTCTACATGTGCCCCGCCGAGCCGCCCGTGACGTCGGAGCATGGCGACTGGATCTCGTACGGCACGCTCGAGATCGGCGGCGTCGCAACCGGCGGCGACGACAACAACGCGCTCTGGAACCGCTACGTGCACTGGGATTCGGGCCTCGTGCTCGGCCTCCTCGACTACACGTGGGAACGCCCCGACGACGGCACGTACGCGAACGCGCGCGCGAGCCGCATCAGCGACGACGACGAGTACTACCAGGCCGTGTTCGGCCGCGCGGGCAGCTACAAGATCGAAGCGTTCATGCGCGCGGTGCCGAATGTGCTGACCAACACCGCGCGCCCGCTCTGGAACGGCGTCGGCACGAACAACCTGACGCTGCCCGCCGGGCTGACGCCGGGCGGCAGCACGTCGGCCGAAGTCGCCGCGGTGTCGGCGGCGACGCCGGAGCGAACGCTCTCCGTCAAACGCGACAAGCAGGGCCTCGGCTTCTCGATGTTCCTGACGCCGGAGTGGACCGCGTACGCGAACGTCACCGACGAGCAGCGCAAGGGCGCGCGGCCGTACGGCGGCACGTTCTTCTTCAACTATCCGCTGCAGAACAACGGCGGCGTGCTCGAGACGACGAAGCCGATCGACGATTCGACGATCAACTTGAACGGCGGCTTCCGTTACGCGGGCGACGTCTGGCGCATGGATTTCGGCTACGAAGGCTCGTTCTACCGCGACCGCTACCGGAGCTACACGTTCGAATCGCCATTCTCGATCTCGCCGGTGGTCGGCAACGGCGCGACGTCGGCGCCGCTCTACGTCGGCCAGATGTCGATGGAGCCCGACAACGACTACCACAACCTCCGCGCGACGTTCACGCGGAAGATTCCGATGAACGGCGAGCTCTCGCTGACCGCGTCGGGCGGCCGCATGTCGCAGGACGACGCGCTGATCGCGCCGATCAACTGCCAGGGCGTGTTCGGCATCGATCTCAACGGCTCGGGCCTCGGGGCGCAAAACCCTTATCTGTTCGACTGCGCGAAATGGAACTCGTCGGCGGCGCTGTCGCGCCCGAATGCCGACATGCGCATCGACACGACGCTGCTGGACGGCCGCATCGTGCTGCAGCCGACGTCGGATCTCTCGGTGCGCGGCGATCTCCGCTTCAACCGCGAGGACTATCGCAACACCTACCTCGCGTACAACCCGCTGACCGGACAATACGGCTACGTCAACGAGAACGGCGCGCAGGGCAGCATCGTGCCGGGCGAAGTCGGCATCTTCGATCCGGCGACGAACCCGTCGGCGTTCACGCAGGTCATGAGCATTCCGCTCGACATGCAGACGATCGACGCGAACGTCGGCGCGGACTGGAAGGTCGGCGCGCACGACACGATCGGCGCGACGTACGCGTTCAGCCGCTACGAGCCGAGCCACCGCGAGGTCAGCGAAGTCGACGACAACAGCATCAAGCTGACCTGGGTCAACCGTGCGATCGACTGGCTGACGTTCCGCGCGAACTACACGTACCTGCGCCAGACCGGCGATCGCTACAACTACGATCCGTACGCGTTCGCGTTTTCGCCGGGCCTGCCGGGCTACGTGGCGCCGCAGGGCGGGCAACTGCCGTTCACGGTCGACGCGCTGCGCAAGTACGACCTTTCCGATCGCGACGAGAACAAGGTCGATCTGATGGCGACGTTGCTCGCGCGCGAGGACATGACGTTCACGGCGTCCGTGCGCGGCGACTGGAACGACTACGACGCGGTGCTCGGGCGCAAGGGCTACGACACTATCGGCCTCGCGCTGCAGTGGGAATGGCAGCCCTCGCCGCTGACGAACGCGAGCGTCTTCTACGGTTACGACCAGTCGAAGCTGCGCATGGCGAACGTCAACGACATCGAGAGCGGCAGCGATCCGACACTCGGCGGCGCGACCTATCCGCTCGGCGGCATGTGGGCGGCGACCGACAAGGAGAAGAACCACAACGCGGGCGCGACACTGACGCAGCAGCTCGGCCGCGTGAAGCTCGATGCGTCGTGGAACTACATTTATTCGCACGGCATCACGAGCTACACGTTCGCCTCGGGAACGGCGCTCGCGTACTTCACGGACGCGTTCATCGCCGACACGGCATTTCCGGCGATGAACTATCGCGTCAACGGGCTCACGGTCGGCCTCACGATCCCGATCGCGAAGCGCGTGCGCCTGCGCGTGTTCGACTACTACGAGCGCGGGCACATCGACGACTGGCATTACCTCGGCTTCGCTGCGGGCCAGGTCATCGATCATCGCGTCTACACCGACGGCGGGCCGCAGAGCTACAGCGCGAACCTCGTCGGCGTCTTCTTCAACATCGATCTCTAGCGAGGACTGCGCATGAAACGCTTCCATCGCAGGATCGCCCGGATCGCCTCGCTCGCGGCATTGCTCGCGGCCGCGGCGGCGTATGCGCAGGCGGCGGACTTCGTCGATCTTCGCCGCATCACGCCGCTCGATGGCGATGCGAATGCCGGCAAGACGAAGGCTACGGTCTGCAGCGCGTGTCATGGCGCCAACGGCGTCGCGCCGACATCGATGTTTCCGAATCTCGCCGGCCAGCGCGCGGAATATCTCTACTGGCAGCTCGTCGAGTTCAAGCGTGAAGCGCGGCCGGAATCGGCGATGACCTCGCAGGTCGCAAACCTCGACGATGCGACGCTGCGCGATCTCGCGGCGTATTTCGCATCGCTGCCGCCGACAGCGCCCGCGCAGAACGCCGCGACATCGAGTCGCGGCGCGGCGCTGTATCGCGAAGGCGATCCCGCGCACGGCACGCCGCCGTGCCAGGGGTGCCATGGCGTCGACGGTAGCGGCCATCCGTGGGCCGAGAAGGACGCGGCGTATCGCGCGTATCCGAAGCTCCGCTCGCAACACGCCGACTACATCGCGCAGCGGCTGAAAGACTTTCGCGACGGCAAGCACGACGGCTCGAGCACGGACCGGGTCATGACGCCGGTTGCCCGGACGCTCGATGACGATGCGATCAAGGCCGTCGCCGCATGGATCGAGTCGGGGCCCTGATTGGCGACGTCACGGACAAACGGTTTTTTCTCTGCATGCATAAAAGGAGCTTCGATTCACCTCGGCCGCTCGTGAGCGAGCAAGCCAAGCACTTGTTTTTTCGACATATAACGAAGAGCAATAGATTGCGCGGATAGTGCGCCGGGCACCGCGGTACCGATCTGCGGGGCCAGGTGCTTCAGCAACGCGTTAAACATCGACGGCGTCTAATTCCCACGCCTGCTTCGAAAATAGAAGGCACTGCCTTACGGGGGGAATCCGAAGGCCACAATTGGAGTGATGGAGGAAGTCATGGGTCATAAGCTATTTAGAAAGAGCGCTCGCGCTTGCGTTGCGGCCACGCTTCTTGCGCTGCCGATGGCCGCGTGGTCGGTGGATCATCCGGTCACGGCGAACACGAACCTGACGTTCAGTCCGACCTCGGTCAACGCGCAGGTCGGCGACACGATCACGTTTACGAATGTCGGCGCACCGGCCGGATTCCATAACGTGCGCTCCGACGGTCCGACAATGACGTTCCGCTGCGCGAACGGTTGCGACGGCGCGGGCGGGAACGGCAGTCCGAGCTCGGCGAATTGGACCTCGACGATCACGCTCACGACAGTGGGCACGATCCCGTTCTACTGCGAGATCCACGGTGCGCCGGGCCAGGGCATGTCCGGCACGATCAACGTCACGCTGCCGGTCGAGCTGCAGTCGTTCGAAGTCGATTGAGTCATTGGGCGGCACTCGCGTCCTGCGGTGCCGCTTGGTTTCTTAAGCCCACCGAATCCGAATAACGCGCGCCGATCCGGCGCGCGGTCGATTCGCGTCGCGCGCTTCCTTCCCTGGCCGATCGTTTCGCATCGCGCAGCCGCGTGCTCGCGGCGTTCGTCACGCGTGCGAGTGCGTGTCCGCACGGCCGCGTCCGCTATGCCAAGCCCGGTGCATCGGCTCCGCCCGCGGTGTTCCGCCGATGGAACACTCCGAAAAAATCGTTGCGGCGCAGCAATTTGCAATCGCTTGATGCCCCTGATTTTTTCTTCTTAACGGCGATTTGGCACAAGCGCTGCAGTAGATAGAGGCGCATCGCAGACTGATCCCGTCCGTTCGAGGGGACCGGCGCTGTGGCATGCGCGGATGTCCAGCAGTTCGGCTTCCCCATAATTCGCGAACCCCTTGGCCAGGCAAGCGTAGAACGAAGGCTGATGACTGTTCGCCGGCTGCTTTCGCATCGCTGCGGAAGTACTACCGACCCATGCAGGAGGAGAATCAAAGATGAGTTGGCTTACAGCGAAACATCGAGTCAAGGTGTACTGCGCTGCCGCAGTGCTGCTCGGGACCTGTAGCGCGGCGATGGCGTCGTCCGATACCGAGCAATACGCCCGGTTCAAGGACGCGAACCAGTGGGCCGCGCCTGGCGGGAACCTGATGCTGCAGCGCTATAGCGCGCTGAAGGGCATCAACGCCGACAACGTCAAGGACCTGCAGTTCGCCTGGTCGCAATCGACGGGTGCGTTGCGCGGTCACGAGGGCCAGCCCCTCGTCATCAGCGACATCGGCGGCAAGCCGATGATGATCTTCATTTCGGGTTGCCCCGAGATGTCGAAGTGCAACATCGTGCAGGCGCTCGACGTCTCCGATCCGGATCATCCGGTGCAGGCGTGGTCGTACCTCAAGACCAGCGGCCGCGATGAATCAGCGGTGCCGCGCGCGTGCTGCGACACGGTCAACCGCGGCGGTTCGTACGCCGACGGCAAGTTCGTGTTCGGCACCCTCGACGGCTACGTCATCGCGCTCGATGCGAAGACCGGCAAGGAAGTGTGGGTCGTCAAGCACGCGCATCCGGACAAGGGCGAGACGATCACGCCCGCGCCGATCATCGCGAACGACAAGGTCCTGATCGGCTTCGGCGGCGACGAGTTCGCTGCGCGCGGCCGCTTCACGGCGTATGCGCTCGCCGATGGCAAGAAGATCTGGGAATGCCAGTCGAACGGCACCGACAAGGATCTTTGCTTCACCGCCAACACCAACAAGAAGCATCCGGAATACGGCACGGCCGGCAAAGAGCTCGGCACCAAGACGTATCCGGGCGACGAGTGGCAGCGTGGCGGCGGCGCGGCATGGGGCTGGTATTCCTATGATCCGGAGCTGCACCTCGCCTACTACTCGACCGGCAACCCCGGCTTGTGGAGCCCGTCGTTCCGTTGCGGCGCCAAGCCGCAGACGCAGGAGGCCTGCAACAACGGCCAGTACGACAACAAGTGGTCGATGACGATCTTCGCGCGCAACGTCGATACCGGCGAAGCCGTGTGGGCCTATCAGATGACCCCGTTCGACCAGTGGGACTATGACGGCGTCAACGAGAACATCCTCGTCGACAACCTCGACGTCGACGGCAAGAAGCACAAGTCGCTCGTCCACTTCGACCGCAACGGCTTCGCCTATGTCCTCGACCGTACCGACGGCACGCTGCTGCGCGCCAACAAGTACGTCACCGTGAACTGGGCCGAGAAGGTCGACATGAAGACGGGTCGTCCGGTCAAGGTCGCCGAGCACTCGCCGCTGATGCCGCAGGCCAACACGCAGGCCTGCCCGTCCGCGATGGGCGGCAAGGATCAGCAGCCGGCGTCGGTCGATCCGAACGATCCTGCGAACTTCTATGTGCCGACCAACAACTGGTGCATGGAGTTGAATCCGCAGGAACGCTCGCACACGCAGCAGGGCACCGTGTACGTGTTCGCGAACGTCTACATGTATCCGGAAAAGCCCGGCATCACCGGCAAGATCAAGAAGTTCAACGTCGTCACCGGCAAGACCGAGTGGGAAGTCGCTGACCAGTATCCGAACTGGGGCGGCACGCTCACGACGGCCGGCGGTCTCGTGTTCTACGGAAGCCTCGGCGGTGATTTCCGCGCGGTCGACCGCAGCACGGGCAAGATCGTTTGGTCGCGCAAGCTCGGCTCCGGCATCATCGGCAACCCGATCCAGTGGTCGGTCGGTGGCAAGGAGTACATCTCGATCTTCGCGGGCATCGGCGGCTGGATTGGCTTGCCGGTCACCGCGGGCCTCGATCTCAACGACAAGTTCGGTGCGATCGGCGCGACTGCGATGACGAAAGCCGCGGGCCTGAACCATATCCCGCAGGGCGGCGAGCTCTACACGTTCCGCATTGGCGGCGCGAGCCCGAACAGCCCGCAGCAGGGTATCGCCGCAGGCCAGTGATCGCTTTGTGATGGATTGGTTGTTGTTGTCCGTTTGACCTGAAACGCCCGGTGCCGATGGCGCCGGGCGTTTTTCGCTCCGCCAGGCTCGTTCGCGCGCGTCGTAGGTGATCAGAGCCGGCGCCGGAAATGCTCCCATGGTGCACGGGCACGGAATCCAGCAACATCTCCGCTGTCCAAGCAGCATTCCGGAATGAGAGACGCGCCATGAACACGATGCTCCGCAACGGATTCCTCTTTTCACTCGCCGCAGCTTCGCTAGGCGCGGTTGCGGCGAATGCATCCGCAACCGACACGGCACCGAAGCTCGGCGCGCTTCGCGTCTGCGCCGATCCCGGCAACATGCCGCTCTCGAACAACAAGCGCGAAGGCTTTCAGAACAAGATCGCCGAGGTGCTGGCCGAATCGCTCGGCACGCAGGTGCAGTACTACTGGCGTCCTTCGTTCGAGCGCGCGCTGATGCGCACGACGATCGGCGAAGGCAACTGCGATCTGTGGATGGACATGACGAGCGACACCGACGGCGCCGAGATGACGTCCTCGCTGTACCGCTCGGCGTTCGTGCTGGTCTATCGCGACGACGCGGGTCTCGTCATCAAGAGCTTCGACGATCCGAAGCTTTCGCAGGTCAAGGTCGGCGTGTATCAGGTCTCTGCGATCCGCCAGGCGCTCGCGCAGCACGGCGTCGTGCAGAACACCGTGATCCAATATCTCTCGCACGACGGCGATCTGGTGCCCGAGGATCAGCCGTCGTTCCAGGTGCAGCAGGTCGTCGACAAGAAGCTCGACGTCGCCGCGGTCTGGGGACCGATGGCGGGTTACTACAAGGCGATCAAGAAAGCGCCGCTGGTGATCCAGCCGGTGAACCTGATGGAGGACTCGATTCCTCTCGAGTTCGACATGGCGATGGCGACGCCGAAAGGCCGTCCCGAGATCAAGCCGCTCATCGAAAAGGCGATGCGCGATTCGAAGGACAAGATCCGCACGATCCTCGTCGAATACGGCGTGCCGCTCGTCAAGTGCGCGGACTGCGTGATCGACGGCGACCTGCCCTCGCACGGCCCCTACAAGCCGGCGCAGCCCGACACGCAGACCGCCGCGGCGAACGAACCCGCGACGAATCTCGAGGATCTCAAGAAATGGCTCGCTGAGGGCGCCGATCCGAACGCGGAGCTCGGCAACGCGGTCATCGCAGACGATCTCACGCGCGTGACCTATCTCATCGAGCACGGCGCCGATGCCGGCATGCGCGACGGCGACGGCTATACCGCGCTCGGCAATGCGGTGCGGTTCGGCTACACGCCGATCGCGAAGTTCCTCATCGAGCACAACGCTGACGTAAACGCGACCGATCTCTCGGGCTGGACGCCGCTGATGTATGCCGCGTGGATCGACGACGCCGGTCTCGTCAACCTCCTGATCGCGCACGGCGCGAAGGTCGACTTCACGAAGGAAGCGAGCGGCCTCACGCCGCTTGCGGTCGCGATGCAGAACGCAAAGCCCAAGGCGGGCGCGGTGCTGATCGACGCCGGCGCGAACGTCGACCAGCCGGTCGGCCAGGGCAGCTATACGCCGCTGATGCTCGCGACGACATCGGGCTCGACGCATCTCGCCGAGCAGCTCGTCGGCAAGAAGGCAAACGTCAACGCGAAGAACGCCGGCGGGCTCACGGCGCTGATGATCGCAGCGGCCGGCAACCGCACCGATATCGCGACGCTCCTCATCAATGCGGGCGCCGACCCGAACGCGAAGAGCGAAGACGGCCGCACGGCGCTCAAGATTGCCGAGGCGAACAACAGCGATGCGGTCGCGAAGCTCCTCCGCGAGAAATCGCCGAAGGCCGGGGGCAAGTCCTGAGCGCCGCACGCGCGCACGCGTGAGCAGCCTCGGCGGCTTTGCGCGGAATTTACATTGCCGGTTATCGACTCTTAAGCCGCAACGTCGAGAATCGTTTTGTCGAGAATCCGTTTTCACGAATCGGCCCGATTTCGCCGTATTTCGGGTCTTTTGATCAAAGGAGATGGGCTGTGCTGAAGAACGTTCTCTGTGGAAGCGCTCTCGCCGCGTTCGCGCTGGCCGCCGCGCTTTGCCTCCAGGGTGCCGCGAGTGCGGCGGATGCGCCCAAGGCCGACGCCGCGAAGACCGGCGCGAAGGTCGACTACACGAAGATCGCGCCGCCCGATCTCGTCAAGCAGACGCCGAAAGGCCAGCTCAAGAATCCGTACAACGAAAGCCAGGCCGACATCGTCGCCGACGGCGAGCATACGTTCCTTTCGCTATAGCTGCAACGGCTGCCACGGCGGCGGTGGCGGCGGCGGCATGTGCCCGCCGCTGACCAACGACGTGTGGGTCTACGACGGCGACGACGACACGCTGTTCCGCCTCGTGACGCTCGGCAGCGACGAGCTGCAGAAGACCGGCTATTCGCGCCACGGCAGCGAGAACGTCGTCGGCCCGATGCCGCCGTTCGGCACGCTGATCAAGTCGAGCGACGATCTCTTTCGCATCCTCACGTTCGTGCGCTCGAAGTACAGCCCGAACGCCGATCAGCACTACAAGTACGGCACGCCGGCTGATCAGAAATAACCGGCATCACGCACGGCCTGCCAAGCAGCTCCTGCGTTTTCGGCAACGCCGCGACGTTGTGGATTCGGGGAAGATGCCGCCGGTGACGGCGGCGCCGCGCTGCGTCGCGGCGAATCGCCGTCACGAAATCATGGAGCCCAGCGTGTCGATGCCTTCGATGAAAAAACGTTTCTCGCTATTCGCAGCGCTGGTCGCAGCGACGCAGCTAGGCGCAGCGCTTCCCGCCGCCGCCTCGCCGTTCGCCTATGTGCCGAATCAGAAAAGCGGCACGATCTCGGTAATCGACACCGCAACGGATACGGTCACGAAGACGCTCTCCGGTGGCGGTGCGCTCGGCAAGCGCCTGCAAGCGATCGATTCGGACGTGAAAGGCGACATCCTTTATGTCGTCGACGCCGAGCACAACAAGCTGTTCGCGATTGATCCCGTCGAACGACACGGTCAAGCACAGCGTCGACATCGGCGAGGATGCCGAGGGCGTGCGCCTCTCGCCGTCGGGCGACATGCTCGCGGTCTGCGCCGAGGGCCAGCACAAGGTGCTGCTCATCGACGCGAAGACATTCCAGATTACCTCGCGCATCGCAACGCAGGGCAAGAATCCCGAGCACTGCGAGTTCGCGCCGGACAAGAAGCTCCTGCTGACCAGCAACGAAGGCACCGACAACCTCGACGTGATCGATCTCGGCCAGAAGAAATCGGTCGGCACGATCGCCACGAGCGGCCACCCGCGCGGCGCCGCGTTCATCCCGGGCACGACGCACGTGTATGTCGCGCAGGAATCGGCAAACGCGGTCGATGTCATCGACCTTCCTTCGCGGAACAAGATCGCGAGCATCACGACGCCGCTCCGCACGGCCGGCATCACGGTCAGCCATGACGGCAAGCGCGTCTACGCGGCTGCCGGCGGCGCCGGCAGCGTCGCGGTCATCGACGTCGCGACCAACAAGGTCACCCACGAGATCAAGGTCGGCCAGCGCCCGTGGAACATGGCGCTGACGCCGGACGGCAAGAAGCTCTATGTCGCGAACGGACGCTCGAACAGCGTCAGCGTGATCGACACGGCTTCGCTCAAGGTGACGAAGGAAATACCGGTCGGCGAGCTCCCGTGGGGCGTCACGATTCCGCAGTGACGCGCACGGCTCGACGTGGCGCCCGAACGCTCCGTCGCCATCTGGAACAGCTGTTCCATTTCCGTTTCACCGCTGCGCCGAAACGAGTGCGAAAACGCGTTGTCGGGGCGCTCATAAACCCAATAAAAACATAACGTTGGGCTTTGTTTTTGAATGGCATACAGATTGCCTCCATATGAGGCATTCGAACGCGCAGCCGGCCTCTCCGAGCACGGCCGCGCGATGACCGCCAACGCAACGCGAGCCATGCCGTGCAACCAGACGGCCGGCGCCCGTCAGCGATAAATGGAAGTTCCCAGGAGATCCTGAGCAATGAAAACCAGAGCAGCAGTCGCATGGGCGGCCGGCAAGCCTCTCGAGATCGAGGAAGTCGATCTCGCCGGGCCGCGCGCCGGCGAAGTTCTCGTGAAGATCGTCGCGACCGGCGTCTGCCACACCGATGCTTTCACGCTGTCGGGTTCCGATCCGGAAGGCCTGTTCCCGGTCATCCTCGGCCATGAAGGCGGCGGCATCGTGCAGGAAGTCGGCCCCGGCGTGACGAGCGTCAAGCCCGGCGACCATGTGATCCCGCTCTACACACCCGAATGCGGCGTCTGCAAGTTCTGCAAATCCGGCAAGACGAATCTGTGCCAGGCGATCCGCGTGACGCAGGGCAAGGGCCTGATGCCCGACGGCACCTCGCGCTTCTCGAAGGACGGCAAGCAGATCCTGCACTACATGGGCACGAGCACGTTCTCCGAATACACCGTGGTACCCGAGATCGCGCTCGCCAAGATCAACCCGAAAGCGCCGCTCGACAAGGTCTGCCTGCTCGGGTGCGGCATCACCACCGGCATCGGCGCCGTGCTCAACACCGCGAAGGTGACGCCCGGTTCCACCGTCGCCGTGTTCGGTCTCGGCGGCATCGGCATGGCGGTCGTGCAGGGCGCGGTGATGGCGAAAGCCGTCGCGCATCATCGCGGTCGACATGAATCCGGCCAAGTGGGAAATGGCGCAGCAGATGGGCGCCACCGATTTCGTCAATCCGATCCGACTTCAAGGACACGCCGATCCAGCAGGTCATCGTCGACATGACCGACGGCGGCGTCGATTACTCGTTCGAGTGCATCGGCAACGTCAAGGTCATGCGCTCGGCGCTCGAGTGCTGCCACAAGGGCTGGGGCGAGTCGACGATCATCGGCGTCGCCGGCGCTGGCCAGGAAATCTCGACGCGCCCGTTCCAGCTCGTCACCGGCCGCGTCTGGCGCGGCTCGGCGTTCGGCGGCGTCAAAGGCCGCACGCAGCTGCCGGGTTACGTCGAGAACTACATGAATGGCAACCTCAAGATCGACGAGTTCGTCAGCGAGGTGTTGCCGCTCGATCAGATCAACCATGCGTTCGACCTGATGCACGACGGCAAGGTCATCCGCTCCGTCATCCGCTACTAAGCCGTGCGCACCGCGCGGGCGTGCCGCGCTTTCAACCGTGAGGTGAAATATGGCCGTTAACCTTCATCCAGCAATCGACAATGGCATCAAGAAAGGCGATCCGAACTTCGCGGGCGGCACGCTGAACTGCAAATGCGGCGCGGTCGAGGTCAAGCTCGCGTCGAACGTCGTGCATCAGCATGCGTGCGGCTGCACGAAGTGCTGGAAGCCGCAAGGCGCGACCTTCTCGGTCATCGCCGTCATTCCGAAGGACAAGGTGTCGGTGACGAAAGGCGCCGACAAGCTCAAGATCGTCGACCCAAGCGCGACGATCCAGCGTCACGCCTGCTCGAACTGCGGCGTGCATATGTACGGCCGCATCGAGAACAACAAGCACGCGTTCTACGGTCTCGATTTCGTGCACACCGAGCTCTCGCCGCAGACCGGCTGGCAGGAGCCGCAATTCGCCGCGTTCGTCTCGTCGATCATCGAGGCGGGCTACGCGCCGAGCGGCATGGGCGACGTCCGCGCTCGCATCAAGCAGATCGGGCTCGAGCCGTACGACTGCCTCTCGCCGCCGTTGATGGATGCGCTGGCGACGCAAGCCGCGAAACTGTCCGGCGTACTGAAGGCCTGACGATGCGACAACGTCCGTTCGCCCTCTCCGAACGGACGCAACGCCCATGACTGCGTTCCAGCAATCCGCCACGCCCGCCTGCGCGCGGGCGTGGTCGTTTCAGGGCTCGGCCGATGCACCGATCCGCATCGCGATCGCCGACGATCACGCGGTCGTGCGCACCGGCTACCGGCGCCTGCTCGAGCTCGACGGACGCATGCGCGTCGTCGCCGAGTTCGGTGACGGCGAAAGCGCGTACCAGTGGCTCTGCGCGAACGAAGCGGACGTGCTGATCCTCGATCTCACGATGCCGGGCCGCGGCGGCCTCGCGACATTGCAGCGGCTCCGTCAGCGCTTGCCCGAGCTTCGCGTGCTCGTCTTCACGATGCACGAAAGTGCCGAGCTCGCGGAGCAGACGCTGCGCATCGGCGCGGCCGGCTTCATTACCAAAAGCAGCGCGCCGGAATCGCTCGTCGTCGCGGTGCACGACATCGCAGCCGGTGGCCGACCGGTTTCGCCCGATGTCGCGAGCGCGCTCGCCGGCGCGCCGGACGCATCGGCGCCGCATGCCGCGCTATCGCCACGCGAGTTCGAGATTTTCCTGTTGCTCGCGCGCGGCGACAGCGTCGAGTCGATCGCGACCGCGCGCTGCCTCAGCGTGAAGACGATCGCAAACTACCAGACGTCGATTCGCCAGAAGACCGGCCTCGGCTCGTCGCTCGAGATGTACCGCTACGCCGAAGCGCACGGCCTGCTCGTGCCGGCCGGCATGGGCTGACATCGCTTACGCGGGCGCACACACCGGCGCGCGAAAGCGCGCGCGGATGCGCAGGCCCGCTCCACTCGTCGCCGGGCCCATCTCGATCTCGCCGCCATGCGCCCAGACGCGCTCGCGCATGCCTGCGAGCCCGTGCCCGCGATGCGCGGCCTCGGCCGAGTCGAGCCCGATGCCGTCGTCCTCGACGCACCATTCGATCGCCCCGTCGTCGCCCGCGTCGACGCGCACCTCGACGCGCGATGCATCGGCATGGCGCGCGGCGTTCGTCAGCGCTTCCTGCGTCAGCCGATAAAGTGCGAGCGCGAGATCGCCCGACACCGTGCGATCGTCGAGCGCATAACGCAGCGAATACTCGGCGCGGCGGCCCGGGCGTTCGTGCCAACTCTGCACGAGGTCGGAAAGAAGCTGCTTCAGCGGCACGCCTTCCGGCATTGCACTCCCCTGCGGGCGAAGCCGACGCAGCATGTCGCGCACCTGGAGGTGGAACGTCTCGCAATGCCGCGCGAGGCCGTCGACGACTTCGCCGAGCGCAGCATCGGCGCTCGTCCGGTGCGAAAGCCACGCGACATCGGCACGCATCGCGGTCAATGTCTGCCCGAGCTCGTCGTGCAGCTCGCGCGCGATGCGGGCGCGTTCTTCTTCCTGCGACGAGACGAGCTTGAGGCTCAGCGTGCGGCGCGTCTCCTGCGCGCTCGACAACGTCGCGGCGAGATGATTCAGCGCGCCGCCGATGCGATCCATCTCGGCGAACGGCAGTGCCGGCAAGCGATATGCGAAATCGTCGCGTTCGTAGCGGCCGATCGCCTGCTGGATCGGCTGCAGCGGCGCGAGCGTGCGCCGCAGCGCCCAGTACACCGCGAGCAGCAGCGCGGTGCCGTAGCCGAGCAGCACGAACAACATGCCGACGAGATTGTCGAGCGCTTCGCGCTGCTCGCTCGACGGATCGAGCGAAAGCGTCGCGACGAACCGCGCATCGTCGTCGCGTTGCAGCGTCCACGGTCCCGGCGGATCGACGCGCACCGAGCGCATGCCCGGCGCGATCAGCGCGAAGACGCGCTCGACCCAGCCCGACGGCTCGCTGTCGCGCGGCGCGACGCGCAGCGTGCCGGCCGCGTCGCGAAGATCGAGCTGGATGTGGCGCAGGCGCCCGTCGTCGTTGATGCGACGCAGCGCCTCGACGTGCGCGTCGATGTCGGCGGCGGGACCATTCTCGATCGCGTAGAGATGCTCGAAGAGGCGCACGATCTCGAGCGCACCGCGCTCCTCGCGCTGCACGTCGTACTGCGCGCGCCAGAGCGCAAGGCCGAGGCCGGCGAAGAGGATCGCCGCGCTGACCGCGACGAGCCGGGTGATCAGGTAGCGTGACATGCGCATCGGCGCGTCCTCGACATCGACGCGGGCAATCTTGCGCGCGCGTTCGCGCCGATGCACGCGTCGCCGATGCACGCGTCAGTCGAAGCGCAGCCGCACGCCGCCCCAGACCGCGCGCGGTGCGGCCGGCGAGATCGCGTTCTCGTGCGTCCAGTCGTCCGGATCGGGCTTGAACGAGCCGCTCGGATTGAACGCGTTCGTCGTGAGGAAACCTGCGGTCGCGTAGTCGCGGTCGAACACGTTCGCGACGCGCGCGAAGAGATCGACGTGCGGCGTCGCGTGGAATGTCGTCTGCAGGTTGAACACCGCATAGCCCGGCAGCCGGCCGGTGCCGAGCGTCGTCGTGCCCTGCGCGTTCGTGTCGCCGGCACGATTCGCGTTGTTCTCGTTGCCGTGCAGATACGAGCCCGACGATGCGAGCATCTGCGCGCCGACGTTCCAGCGCGGCGTGACGTCGTAGTCGACGATGACGCGGCCCGTGTGGCGCGGGATCAGCGGAATGCGATCGCCCGCGTGCACGACGATGTTGCCGTCCGCGTCGGCCGTCGAGTTCGCCTCGGCGTTGACTTCGAACGTTGACTCGTACGTCGCGTCGACGAAGCTGTAAGCGACGCGCCAGCCGAACGGCCCTTCCTTGCCGCCGATGCGCGAGATCGACGCCCTGCCGCCGCGTGTCGCCGACGTTCGAGAAGAAACCCGCGTTGGTGCTCGCTGCAACGAACTCGAGATCGTCGCTGTTGACGGTCCGGAACGCATCGGCGCTCCAGACGAGCCGCTGGTCGCCGCCGATGTCGCCGCGCGCGCCGATTTCGCCCGTGCGCGCAACGACCTGCTTCAACGGCGGATCGCTCGCGAAATCGTTCGGAAGGCCGCACGGTGCCGCGGGATCGGCGCAGCCGAGCTCGATCACGGTCGGCGCGCGGCTCGCCTCGTTGTAGCTCGCGTAGAACGTCAGGTTCTTGTTGGGCGTCAGCGTGAAGCCGATCGCAGGATTGAGCCGCGTGAACGTGTGATTTCCGGCGACATTGGTCGGCTGGTCGAAATCGGTGTCGGCGACATTGGAATCGATGCTGTAGCCGTCGAGCGTTTCGGTGTTGCGGTTGTAGCGGAGCGACATCGTCAGATGCACGAGCGCGTTCGGCGAGATCGTGTCGGTGAGATAGACGCCCGCGATCCTGTTCGTGCCGCTGACGGAGATCACCTTCTGGTCGTTGAACGGGCTCGGCACGTACACGAGCGAGCGATCCGGCGCGAGGCCGCCGTACTGGTAGAACTGGCCGAACGTGTCGTCCGAATCGGAGTACTCGGCGCCGACGATGCCCTGGTTCGCCCAGCCGAAAAGATCAGACGAATCGCTGAGCTGGATGCCGAAGCCGCGCGTCGTCTGCAACAGCGAGGAGCTCGCGTCCTGGCCCGGCGAGCAATAGGTCAGCGCGGCGCGATCCGGCGGCGGCACGGTGCAGTCGATCGGATCGCCGTCGTAGTCATCGGTCAGGTAGTTGTCGTTGACGTTGCCGTTGCCGGCGTTCGTCTTGAGATGCCGATAGAACGCGTTGCCAGAGAGCACGAGCGTGTCGCTGAAATACTGCGTCGCGGTGAGGTTCAGGGCGTTGAGGCGATTGTCGGTGAAGTCCGGCGTGTAGCTCGTGTTGCGCCGGTACGCGAGCATGCTTTCCGGCGCGGCGCCGTTGCCGAAGAGATTCGTGTCGGCGAACGTATAACTCAAGTCGATGTCGGTCTTGTCGGTCTGCCATCCGACTTTTCCGAAGGCCTGCTTGACGGTGCTCGGCGAGAACTGGCGCCAGCCGTCTTCGTCGAAATAGTTGCCCGCGAAGAAGTAGTCGAAGTTGCCGGACGTGCCGCCGGCCGAGCCTTCGAGCGAGCGGCGTCCGAACGAGCCGCCGTACGCTTCGATTTCGCTGCCGGGATCGTCGTGGCCGTCCTTCGTGCGCACCATCAGCGCGCCGCCGAGCGTGTTGAGGCCGAACACCGGATTGGAGCCCGACATCAGCGTGACTTTCGAGATCGCGGCCTGCGGGATCAGGTCCCAGTTCACCGTGTCGCCGAACGCTTCGTTGACGCGCACGCCGTCGACGTAGACGGACAAGCCTTCGGGCGTGCCGAGCAGCGCCGACGCCGTGAAGCCGTGGTAGTAGACATCGAGCTGAAACGGATTCGCCGCGCTCTCGCTCGCGGTGACGCCCGAGAAGTTCGCGTTGAGGTAGCTCGCAAGATCGAGCGTCGCCTGCTTTTCCATCGCCGCGTCATCGGCGGTCTGCACGGCGGACGGAATCTGGTTCAGCGGCAGGCCGAGCCCTTCGAGCGGCGTCGTCGAGATGACGTTGACCTGCGGGAGCTCGGTCGCCGGGTTCGGTGGCGGCTCGGCCGGCGCATCGGCTGACTCGTCCGCGAACGCGCGCGTCGCGCACGCGAATGCGACGGTGACCGCGAGCCAGCACAAGCGAGACGTCATCACACTCCCTTCGGTTTTCGCGCGCGGCCGATGCACTCGCCGAAGTATAGGCAGCGCTTCGTCGTGCGCGGCCGCCAGAGTGGCGCGCACTCGCGACTCGGGAGAAATTCCCGGCTACGGATTCAGCGGCTCAATGCGACCAGAGCCACTGCACGCCGAGCTGGTACGTGCGTCCGGGTGCCGGCTCGAAATAGCGTCCGTTGCCGTCGTTCACGATGACCGAGCCGGCGTACTTCCGGTCGAGCGCGTTGTCGATCGAGAAGAACGTGCGCAGGTGACCCGACGAGATGTCCCAGCCGTAGGCGACGCCGGTACCGACGACGAAATACGACGACGCGTGATCGGTATTGAGATCGTTGACGGGAACGTTGCCGACGTATTCGCCGCTGACGTTCGCGCGCCAGCCGACATCGTGGCCCCATTCGAGCGACGTGTAGAAGTCCTGCTTGGCGACACCGGGAAGCCTCGTTCCCGCCGGCACCTCGACCTGCGTCGTGCACGGCGTGCCGGGACACGTCATGAACGGCGATCGGAACGTCGCATCGAGCCAGGTGAATGCCATCTGCAGTTTCCACGCGTCGCCAAGCTGCGCGTTGAGTCCGGCCTCGGCGCCCTGCCTCCGTGCCTTCGGAATGTTCTGGTACGTCGTGCGGCCGCCCGAGTTCGTCGCGATCGTGAGCTCGTTGTCGGTGTCGGCGCGGAACACGGCGATGCTGGCGTCAATCGCCTGCGTCGGCTTGAGCTTCACGCCGACTTCGCCGTTCTTGCTTTTCGCCGGCACGAGATTGAACGCGAGCCCGGGGCCGCCGTCGGCGCGATACGCGAGCTCGTTGAACGTCGGCGTCTCGAAGCCCTTGCCGTACGACGCGTAGACGTGCGCGATGTCCGACGCGCGCCACATGATGCCGGCGACCGGCGTCGTCGCGCTGTAGGCGACGTTGCCGCTGTCGTTCGGGTTCGTCGCGGTGACGTAGTGATCTTTGGAATCGAACTTGACCTCGCTGTGGCGAACGCCGCCGGTCAGCGACCACGCGTCCGCGAACTGCCACGTCGCCTGCGCGTACTGATCGAAATCGTGGACGGTGTCGTCCTCGTTGCGGCGGAGAGCGCCTCTGACGCCGAGCGTGTCGCCGACGAAGTTCTCGTAGCCTTTGCGGTTCTGATCCTGCTCGTCGTAGTTGATGCCGGCCGCGATCTCGAACGGGCGGTCGGCGAGCGCGCCTTTCCAGATCCAGCGCATGTCGGTGCCGCCGTAGTTGCCGTCGAGATCGACGACGCCGCCCGAGTGCAGCGGATTGCCCTGCGTCGCGACCGGAATCGCAAGGTACTGCGTCACCGCGCGCTGACCGTAGTAGCCCATCAGGCGCAGCGTGTTGCCGCCGCCGACATCCTGCTCGTAGATCGCGCCGCCTTGCGATTGCTGCACGGTCTTGCGCGTGTTGAACGTCTCGGCGACCGTCGCGACGCTGGTCGGATCGGCTTCGAACTGCGCCCGCGTGAGTCCAAGCGGATCCTGCGCGCCGGGAATGTTCACCGTGTTCAACAGCAGCGTCAGCTTGCCGCCGTCGCCGACTTTGATGTTGAGTTTGCCGTTGCCCGACTCGCGCTGCGCGGCGCTGTGGTCGCGGTAGCCATCGGTTTCGAAGTGCGTGAAGTCGAGGTTGTAGTCGGCCGGGCCCGAAACGCCGCGCGCGTTCACGCTCGCGCGTAGCGTGTCGTAGCTCTGGCCGACGAGCCCGAACTTGTACTGGCCGGGATCGCTGCCGTCGGCCGTGAAGAGCTGGATCACGCCGCCCGACGAGTTGCCGTAGAGCGCCGAGAACGGCCCGCGCAGCACTTCGATGCGATCGCCAGAATCGAGATTGAAATGCGAGACCTGGCCCTGGCCGTCCGGCATCGTCGCCGGAATGCCGTCGGTGTAGAGGCGCACGCCGCGCACGCCGAACGTTGCGCGTGCGCCAAAGCCGCGGATCGAGATCTGCTCGTCCTGCGCGTAGTTTTGTCGGTCGCGCGCCATGACGCCGGGAATGCCGTCGAGAAACTCCGAGGGATTGACGCCGAGCGTGTCGGTCGTGTCGCCGATCGGTACCGACGTGATCGACGCCGGCACGTTGAACGAGGATTGCTCCGTGCGCGTCGCGGTGACGACGATGTCGGGCAGCTGTTTCGGATTCGCGTCCTGCGCGTCGGGTTCGGCGGCCGACGCGAAACCGGCAGCGAATCCGACGACGGCGAGCACGCGGCAAGCCGCGCTCGATCCCTTGTTGCGCATGGTTTTCCCCCGAGGCCAGGCGACAACGATGCTACAGGCGCGTGCGCGAGCCGGGCCTCACGAAAATCTTGAAATGCGCGGGTGAAGGTGGCTCCGCGGAATCACGCAAAAAAAATCCCGGCTTGCGCCGGGACTGGAGTGACAAACCGTTGCGAGGCTCGCTATTCGGCGAGCGGGATCTGGTGCTTGCGAATCTTGCGATACAGCGTGTTCCTGCTGACGCCGAGCGCGTCGGCCGTGTGCGTGATGTTCCAGCGGTTGCGCTCGAGCTCGCGCAACAGCGTCCCGTGCTCGGCCGTGTCGAGCGGCGTGCGGCAGCAGGTATCGGCACCGGCTTGCGCGGACCCGATGGCCATCGTCGGCATAGCGACAGTCCTGGCGCCGCGCGGCGCCTCGTCGGCGCAATCGAGCAGCTCCTGGGGCAGATTCGGCAGGCGGATCGCGTTGTCGCAGCAGAGCGCGGCGGCGGTGCGCAGCACATTGCGCAGCTGACGGATGTTGCCCGGCCAGTGATAGTTGAGGAGCGCGTGCAGCGCATCGGGCTGAATGCGCACCGGATCGCCGCCCGAGTTCTCTTCGTGCAGCAGCACTTCGATCAGCTCGGCGCGATCGGCGCGGTCCTTCAACAGCGGCAGGTGCAGTGTCGTGCCGTTGAGCCGGTAATAAAGATCTTCGCGGAACTCGCCGTCCTGCACCATCTGGCGGATGTCGCGATGGCTCGCGCTGATGACGTGGAGCTCGACCGGCACCGGCGTGTCGCCGCCGAGCGGGACGATCTCGTATTCCTCGATGACGCGCAGCAGGCGCGTCTGCAAGGTCAGCGGCATGTCGCCGATTTCGTCGAGGAACAGCGTGCCGCCCGACGACTGCAGGATCTTGCCGGGCCGGCCGTGACGATCGGCGTCGGTGAACGCGCCGCGCGTGTAGCCAAAGAGCTCGCTCTCGATCAGCGATTCCGGAATCGAGCCGCAGTTGACCGCGACGAACGCGCGATTCGCCCACGGCGACATGTTGTGCAGCGCGCGCGCGAACGCTTCCTTGCCGGTACCGGTGGCGCCTTGCAGGAGAATCGGCACGCGCTTGCCGAACAGTTGCTGCGCGCAGTTGAAGTTGTGCTGCATGCGCGGATCGGCGCCGACGTGGCGACGCGCGCCGTCGGCGAGCGGCACGACCGGCGCGTTGCGCACGGTTTCGGAGATCGGGCGCGGCGTCGGCGCGTGCTGGCCCTGCGGCGAGCGCACGAGCGCGAAGAAGCGGCGGCCGTGGCGCACGTCGCGGATCGGCCAGATCGCCTGCGGCGCGGTCGTTGCGCGCTGGTCCAGCGTCGAGAACTGGAACTGGAACACGTCCTCGATCATCGAGCCGACGAGCGTCTTGCGATCGGGATGGCCGAGCTGCGTCAGCGCGCTTTCGTTGACCGCGAGGATCGTGCCGTCGCCCGAGACTGCGATGAGCGCCTCGTGCAGGAGGCCGACGAACTCGGGACGGCTGTGGAAGCGCAGGATCCACGCCTGCGGAAACTCGCGCAGGAAGTGATAGCGCGCGATCAGGCTGGCCGACATGTTGACCAGCGCCATCGTGTGGCGCTGGATCACGCGCGTGTCGTTGCAGTTGACGCTCGACGCATCGAGCACGCCGAGCAGGCCGCCGTGCTCGTCGATGATCGGCGCGCCCGAGCATGACATGGCGAGGTTGTAGCCCATGAAGTGCTCGTCGCGGTGGATCGTCACCGCGCGCCGCTCGGCGACGCAGGTGCCAAGGCCGTTCGTGCCTTCGTGCGGCTCGTCCCAAAGCGCCCCGTGCCACAGACCCGCGTGGCGGAACTCGCGCTTCAGGGTCGGATCGGTGATCGTCGAGAGGATCGTCGCGTCGGCATCGGCGAGGATGACCGCGTAGCCGGAACCGGCGATCTGGTCGTAGAGGCTTTCCATCTCGGCCCGCGCGACGCCGAGGAGCTCGCCGAGCTTCTGCTGGCGCTCGCGAAGCTGGGTTGCTTCGAGCACCGCGGTCGCGCGCGCGCCGTTCGGCTCGATGCCGTATTCGGTCAGGCAGCGGTTCCAGGATTTGGCGATGTGCGGGGCGACCGTCGTCCGCTGCTCACCGCGCACCGCGCGGATGATGCGGGACGCGTGCCTCACGACTATCGAGGAGTCGCCCATGGATTAGCCTCGTGTGAGCGGGGTGCCGGCGGCGCGTGTGGCCCGCGCCTGCGGTCGGGAAAAGCTCCCGACGAAGATTGGCGCCGCTCGCAAGAATAGGCAAACTGCACCGCAACAATTTGACTATCGGCGCGGCGGGGTAGTCACGTTGCGGGTCGTAGACGGGTGTCGGTTGCCGTATCGCGGCGCAGCAATTGCGGGCTGGTCCCCCAACCCTCTCCCGCGAAGCGGGAGAGGCGGAAAGGCGCCTAGGCGCGGGAACTGCCTGGCCATCCGGCACGAACTCGAGCGCCACGGAGTTCATGCAATACCGGTTGCCGGTCGGCGGCGGCCCGTCAGGAAAGACGTGCCCAAGATGGCTGTCGCACCGCGCGCAGCGGATCTCGGTACGGACCATCCCATAGGCCGCATCGCGGATCTCGCGGACGTGCTCCGGATCGACCGGCGCGAAGAAGCTTGGCCAGCCGGTGCCGGACTCGAACTTCTCGCCCGACTTGAACAGCGGCAACCCACACAGCCGGCAGACGTACATGCCGCGCTCATGGTTGTCGAGCAACGCGCCGCAGAACGGGCGTTCCGTGCCGTGGTCGAGCAGGACGCGGCGCTCCTCCGGATCGAGCCGCGCCGCGAGGCGGTCGCGCTCGGCCGTCGAAAGCGGGCCGAGGTCGTAACCTGACGCCGACTTCCGGGTCGTGGTGGCGGTGGAGATGGTTTCAGTCGTCATGCGTATCTCCGATGTTGGTTGACTCAGGCGCCCTTGAGCCGGGTGCCGAAATCCTTCTTGAGCTTCTCGACCTTCGGCTGCGCGACGTATGCGATGTACGACTGCTCCGGATGCTGCTCGGCATAGTTCTGGTGGTAGCGCTCGGCGTCGTAGAACGCATCGAGCGCGACGACGTCGGTCGCGATCGGCGCCGTGAAGACCTTTGCCTCGTCGAGCTGCTTGATATACGCCTCGGCAACTTCGCGCTGCGCCGCGTCGGCGAAGAAGACCGCCGAGCGGTACTGCCGCCCGCGATCGTTGCCCTGGCGGTTGACCTGCGTCGGATCATGCGCGACCGCGAAGAACACCTTGAGCAGCTGTCCGTAGCTGATCTTGCGCGGATCGAAGCGAATCTTGATCGCCTCGGCATGATCGGTCGTGCCGCTGCAGACGGCTTCGTAATCGGCGCTTGATTCGCTGCCGCCGGAATACCCGGACGTCACTTCGAGCACGCCATCGAGCTTCTGGAACACAGCTTCAGTGCACCAGAAACAGCCGCCGGCGAGCACGGCCGTCGATTCGGTCGTGCCATCGCCCGGCTTGATGTCGAGCTTCGGATCGGGAACGTGAGAACGGTCGACGGCCAGCGCCGCGCCCGGAATCGCGCAGACGGTATCCATGAAACCTCCTGAGACGTGCAAGAAGACGGTAGCGGAATCGGATGCCTTTTTGGACCGTTCCTGGGTGCGAATCCAGCGCTGCGCTGGTCGCACAAACCGCGCCTGGCGAAGAAGACAGCCTTTTCGCGCGGAGCCTTTCATATGGCGATGAGGACGCCGAATCCAAGCGTCCAGCGAGCTGAAGCATGCGTATGTAAAGGCGCGTTTACCTGCCATGCACCCTTTCCTGCGTATTTCGTCCGCAGTCGGCTGCTAGCCTTTGTGAGCGTCGGAGAAAGCGCCCCGGAACAAGCGTGTCGCGGGCCTTGCCGGGCACCGCAAGAACTCGAGGATCGACCATGTCCCGTTGGAAGTGGGCACTGATCGCTGTCGCGGTCGTGCTCGTCGGCGTCATCGCCTGGCGGCTGATCGCACACCGCGACGCGGCCGGCGGCGGCACGGGCATGCGCGGCGGCGCCGGGGCCGGCGGCAGCGATCAGCCGGTGCCGGTAACGGTCGTCCCGGTCGAGCAGAAGGACGTGCCGATCTACCTCTCGGCGCTCGGCACCGTGCAGGCGCTCAACACCGTGACCGTGAACGCGCAGGTCGCAGGGCAAATCCAGTCGATCAACTTCAAGGAAGGCCAGGAAGTGAAGGCCGGCGACACGATCGCCATGATCGATCCGCGCACGTTCCAGGCCGCGCTCGACCAGGCGAGCGCCAAGAAGCGCCAGGACGAGGCGCAGCTGACGGCCTCGAAATCGACGCTCGCGCGCTACACGGAGCTCATCAAGAAGAACTTCGTCGCAGCGCAAGACCTCGAGAACCAGAACCAGCTCGTGCGCCAGCAGGAAGCGCTCGTCGCCGCCGATGACGCGGCGATCTCGACCGCGAAGATCCAGCTCAGCTACACGAAGATCACCGCGCCGATCGACGGCATCGCCGGCATCCGCCAGGTCGACGTCGGCAATCTCGTCACCGCGAACTCCGGTTCCGGCCTCGTCGTGCTGACGCAGATCCATCCGATCAACGTCATCTTCAACCTGCCGGAGCAGGATCTCGAAAAAGTGCGCGCGCCCGCCGGCGCCGATCCGCTGCCGGTGAGCGCGCTCGACCGCACCGACGCGCACACGATCGCCGACGGTTCGCTCAAGGTCATCGACAACCAGATCGACACGACGACCGGTACGTTCAAGCTGAAGTCCGAGTTTCAGAACGAGAAGAACGCGCTCTGGCCGGGCCAGTTCGTCAACGTGCGCGTGAAAGTGAGCACGGTCGACAAGGGCCTCGTCGTGCCGGCGACCGCCGTGCAACGCGGGCCGGACGGCAGCTACGCCTACGTCGTGCAACCCGATTCGACGGTCAAGATGACGCCGCTGAAGCTTGGCGACGAAGCCGGCGCTAGTACGATCCTCGTCACGTCGGGCCTGAACCTCGGCGACAAGGTCGTCACCGAAGGCCAGTTCCGGCTGAAGCCCGGCAGCAAGGTCGAGGCGCTCGCGCCAGGCCAGGCCGCGCCGGCGACCAGCGCCGCGGAGCTCGACAAGCTGAAGCAGGACAATCCCAACGCGCAGCAGCAACGCGGCGGCCGACGTCGCGGCGGTGGCGGCGGCGGCTGATCGCAGCCTTAGCGCGCATCAACATCCCGTCATGGGCTTCTCGACGCTCTTCATCAATCGCCCGATCGCGACCTCGCTCCTGATGGTCGCGCTGCTCTTGCTCGGCCTGATCGGCTTCCGCGGTCTTCCGGTGTCTGCGCTGCCCGACATCGACGCGCCGAGCCTCGTCGTCACGACGCAGTATCCCGGCGCGAGCGCATCGACGATGGCCGCGCTCGTCACGACGCCGCTCGAACGCCAGTTCGGCCAGATCTCCGGCATCTCGATGATGAGCTCGGACTCATCGGCCGGGCTCTCGACCGTCGTGATCCAGTTCGACATGGATCGCGACATCGACGCGGCCGGCCAGGATGTGCAGTCCGCGATCAACGCCGCGCGCGGCACGCTGCCGAACAACCTGCCGTACCCGCCGGTCTACAACAAGGTCAATCCGGCCGACGCGCCGATCCTGACGCTGATGCTGACGAGCGACTCGCGTCCGCTCCGCGACGTCAACGATTACGCCGACAGCATCATCGCGCAGAAGATCTCGCAGATCGCCGGCGTCGGTCTCGTCTCGATCGCGGGCAACGTGCGCCCGGCCGTGCGCGTGCAGGTCAATCCGGCACAGCTCGCAAATCTCGGGCTGACGATGGAGGACGTGCGCAGCGCGCTGACGCAAGCGAACGTCAATGCGCCGAAGGGAAGTCTCAACGGCGCGGTGCAGAGCTTCTCGATCGGCACGAACGATCAGCTGACCGACGCCGGGGAATACCGCTCGACGATCATCAGCTACAAGAACAACGCGCCGGTGCGTCTGTCCGATGTCGCGAACGTCATCGACGGCGTCGAGAACGACCAGCTCGCCGCGTGGGCGAACGGCAAGCCCGCCGTGCTGCTCGACATCCGCCGCCAGCCGAGCGCGAACATCGTGCAGACGGTCGAGGAAGTGCGCAAGGCATTGCCCGAGCTGAAATCGGTGCTGCCGGCCGACGTGCACCTCGATGTGTTCGCCGATCGCACCGTGACGATCCGCGCATCGGTGCACGATGTCGAGTTCACGCTCGGCCTAACGATCCTGCTCGTCATCGCGGTCATCTTCGTGTTCCTGCGCCGGTTCTGGGCGACCGTGATCCCGAGCATCGCCGTGCCGCTGTCGCTGCTCGGCACGTTCGGCGTGATGTCGTTCGCAAGCTTCTCGCTCGACAACCTTTCGCTGATGGCGCTGACGGTCGCGACGGGCTTTGTCGTCGACGATGCGATCGTCATGATCGAGAACATCGTCCGCTACATCGAGCAGGGCAAGGAGCCGAAGGAAGCCGCGCTGATCGGCGCGAACGAGATCGGCTTCACGATCATGTCGCTGACGGTGTCGCTGATCGCGGTGTTCCTGCCGCTCATCCTGATGCCCGGCGTCACGGGCCGCCTCTTCCACGAGTTCGCGTGGGTGCTGTCGATCGCGGTCGCGATCTCGATGCTGATCTCGCTGACGCTGACGCCGATGATGTGCGCGTATCTATTGAAGCAGGACGCGCTGCCAGCCGACGATGCCGCGCACCGCGACGGCAAGCGCACGTGGTGGAACCGGCTTGTCGACCGCTACGCGTCGACGCTCGATTGGGTGCTGGCGCGCCAGCCGCTGATGCTCGGCGTGGCGACGATCACGGTCGTCGTCACGATCGCGCTCTACATCATCATTCCGAAGGGCCTCCTGCCCGAGCAGGACACCGGCCTCATCACCGGCGTCGTCGAGGCGGACCAGAACATCGCGTTCCCGGCGATGCAACAGCGCACCGAAGCGGTTGCCGCGGTGCTTCGCAAGGAGCCCGATGTCGCCGGCGTCGCCGCGTTCATAGGCGCGGGTTCGATCAACCCGACGTTGAATCAGGGCCAGCTTTCGATCGTGCTGAAGCCGCGGAACGAGCGTGGCGCGCTCGACAATGTCGTCGCGAGCTTGCAGCGCTCCGTCGCCGGCATTCCCGGCGTCGCCCTGTATCTCAAGCCCGTGCAGGACGTCGCGCTCGATACGCGCGTCGCGTCGACCGAATACCAGTACGCGCTGTCCGACGTGAACTCGGGCGAGCTCGCGAGTTACGTGCAGAAGATGACCGATGCGCTCCGCCAGCGACCCGAGCTCGCCGACGTCGGCAACAATCTCGCGAACCAGGGCAACGCGCTCCAGCTCACGATCGACCGCGAAAAGGCCAGCCGCCTCGGCGTGCCGGTGCAGACGATCGACGACACGCTCTACGACGCGTTCGGCCAGCGCCAGATCTCGACGATCTTCACGCAGATGAATCAATACCGCGTCGTGCTCGAAGCGGCGCCGGAGTTCCGCACGGGACGGGACCTCCTCGACAAGCTCACGGTGCGCGGCAACGGCAACGGCGCGCTGACCGGCAGCAACGCGACGACGCTTGGACAAGTCACGTCGAGCAATTCCGCGACCCCGGCCGGCATCGGCAGCACCGGCAACATCGGCATCTCGGTCGGCGGCGGCGGCACGATTCCGCTGTCGTCGCTCGCGAGCGCAGTTACGCAGGATGCGCCGCTCGTCGTCAGCCATCAGGATCAGCTACCGGCTGTGACGATCTCGTTCAACCTCGCGCCGGGTTATTCATTGTCGGACGCCGTCGACGCCGTGCACGCGATCGAAAAGCAGATGGCATTCCCGCCGCAGGTGCGCGGCCAGTTCATCGGCAAGGCCGCCGAGTTCTCGGCGTCGCTGACGGACGAAGTGCTGCTGCTGCTCGCGTCGCTCGTCGTGATCTACATCGTGCTCGGCGTGCTGTACGAAAGCTACATCCACCCGATCACGATCATCTCGACGCTGCCGCCGGCCGGCGTCGGCGCGCTGCTCGCGCTGATGGTCTGCGGCATGAGCCTCTCGGTGGACGGCATCGTCGGCATCGTGCTGCTGATCGGCATCGTCAAGAAGAACGCGATCATGATGATCGACTTCGCGCTCGACGCGCAGCGCGAGGGCATGAGCCCGCACGATGCGATCCGGCGCGCGTGTCTGCTGCGCTTCCGGCCGATCATGATGACGACGGCGGCAGCGCTGCTCGGTGCGTTGCCGCTTGCTTTGGGGAACGGCATCGGATCGGAGCTGCGCAAGCCGCTCGGTGTTTCGATCGTCGGCGGGTTGCTGCTGTCGCAGCTGATTACGCTGTATACGACGCCGGTGATTTATCTGTACTTCGAGCGGTTGTCGGAGTGGGCGAAGGAGCGGCGTGCGAAGCGGGCGAAGTTGCGGGAGCGTGCGGCGTGAATTGGGAGTTCTTGCCACGCTTGCCCTCACCCTACCCTCTCCCGCAAGCGGGAGAGGGGAAATGCAACGTTAGTCTCCCGCAAGCTCACGCTCTTCCCCCTCTCCCGCTTGCGGGAGAGGGCTGGGGTGAGGGCAAGCTTGAATCAACGCCTCAAGAATGCTTTCAAGCACCGCTTCCGTTTGTTGCAGCACTTCGTTGTTCCAAAACCGGATCACCCGATATCCGAGTCGCGCGAAATACTGCGTACGTTCCAGATCGTCGATCAACGACTCGTCATGCTGACTCCCGTCGAGCTCCACGATCAGGCGCGCTCGGAGGCACACGAGATCCGCGACGTACGGCCCTAGAGGAACCTGCCGGCGGAATCGATACCCGCTCAAATGGCGATTGCGAACGAAGCGCCACAAGAGACGTTCGGCATCCGTGGCGTCGGAGCGAAGAGCGCGTGCGTTTGCGACGAGTGAGGTCATGTCGCAAGCCTGCCCTCACCCTACCCTCTCCCGCGAGCGGGAGAGGGGAAAAGAAAGCGTGCGAATTGCGTAGCGCGTGGCGTAGGAATCCGGCGCGCATGAACATCTCCGGGCCCTTCATCAAACGCCCGATCGGCACCTCGCTGCTCGCGCTCGGCATGGCCGTCTGCGGCATCATCTGCTACTTCCTGCTCGGCGTTGCGGCGCTGCCGAACCTCGAGTTTCCGGCGATCTTCGTCACCGCGAATCAGCCCGGCGCGAGCGCCGATACGATGGCGTCGACCGTCGCCGCGCCGCTCGAGCGCCATCTCGGTCAGATTCCCGGCATCGATTCGATGAGCTCGCGCTCGAGCGAAGGCTCGGCGTCGGTCATCATGATTTTCCAGACCGGCCGCAAGGTCGATTCGGCCGCGCGCGACGTGCAGGCCGCGATCAACGCCGCCGCGCCCGATCTTCCGTCCGGCCTCACGAACGCGCCGACGTACCGCAAGGCGAATCCGAACGCGCAGCCGGTCGTCGCGCTGGCGCTGACGAGCGAGACGCAGCCGCTCTCGAAGCTCTACGACCTCGCCGATTCGCTGCTCGCGCAGCACATCCGCCAGCTCGACGGCGTCGCCGACGTCGAAGTCGCGGGCGGCGCGACGCCGGCGATCCGCGTCGATGTGAACCTGCGCGCGCTGAACGCGATGGGCCTTTCGCCTGACCAGCTCCGCAACGCGCTCGCGGCCGCGAACGTGACCTCGCCGCAGGGCTTCCTCTCGGACGGCCGCACGATGATCGCCGTGTCGGCGAACGACGCGCTGCACACGGCCGACGAGTTTGCCGACGTCGTGATCTCCGCGAAGAACGGCGTGCCGCTGCGCCTCAAAGACGTCGCGCGCGTCTACGACGGCCAGCAGGATCAATACCAGGCCGCATGGTACGGCGCAGAGCGCGCGATCCTGCTGTTCGTGCGCAAGCAAGCCGACGCGAACGTGATCCAGACCGTCGATGCAATCAAGAACGACGTGCCCGAAATGGAGGCCTGGCTCCCCGCCGGCGTGAAGCTGACGCCGTTCTTCGACCGCACGCCGATCATTCGCGCGTCGATCGACGAGGTACAGATCTCGCTCCTGATCTCGCTGTCGATGGTCGTGCTGACGATGGCGCTGTTCCTGCGCCGTCTTGCGCCGACATTGATCGCGGCGACCGCGGTGCCGCTCTCGCTCGCGAGCGCGTTCGTGATCATGTACATCCTCGGCTACACGCTCGACAACATGTCGCTGATGGCGCTCGTGATCGCAATTGGCTTCGTCGTCGACGATGCGATCGTCGTGATCGAGAACGTGATCCGGCACATCGACGCCGGCATCCCGCGCCTCGAAGCGACGCTCGCCGGCGCAAGGGAAATTGGCTTCACGATCGTTTCGATCACGGCGTCATTGATCGCCGTGTTCATTCCGCTGCTGTTCGCCGGCGGCATCACCGGCATGTTCTTCAAGGAGTTCACGGTCACGCTCTGCTCGGCGATCGCGTTCTCGGCGATCGTCTCGCTGACGCTGACGCCGGCGCTCTGCGGCAAGTTCCTGAAGCCGCACGCCGAAGGCAGGCCGACGCGCATCGGCGATGCGCTCGACCGCTTTCACGCGCGCATGCAGGCGATGTACGCGGGCGCGCTCGATTTCTCGCTGCGCCATCCGCGCCTGATGGCGCTGCAGCCGCTCGTGCTCGTCGTGATCACGTTCTTCCTCGCCGGCGCTGTGTCGAAGAGTCTCTTCCCGCAGCAGGACACCGGCATGCTGCAGGGACGCACGAACGCGAGCGCGGACGTTTCGCCCGATCGCATGTCGGTCGCGCAGCAGAAGCTCGCCGCGCTCGTCATGAAGGATCCGGCCGTCGAAAGCGTCGGCTCACGCCTCGGCGGCGGCTACGGCTCGAGCGGCGGCAGCAGCGGCCAGCTCTACGTGAGCCTGAAGCCGCTGTCCGGACGCCACGGCGAATCGACATTCGCAGTCATGACGCGGCTCAACAAGGTCGCGGCGGGCATTCCGGGCATCCAGCTTCGGCTTCGGCCGGTGCAGGATCTGCCGAGCGGCGGCGGTCCCGGCGGCGGTGGTGGCGGTCAGTATCAGGTTGCGCTCAAGGGCGACGATCTCGGTGAGCTGCAGACGTGGCTCCCGAAGCTCGTCGATGCGCTCAAGAAAGTGCCGCAACTTCGCGACGTCGGCAGCGACATCGACGAAGCCGGCATGCGCCAGCAGATCGTCGTCGATCGCGACGTGGCGTCGCGGCTCGGCATCAGCGTCGCCGCGGTCGACAGCGCGCTCTACGATGCATTCGGCCAGCGCCAGATCTCGACGATCTACTCCGACATCAACCAGTTCAAGGTCGTCGTCAGCGCGCTGCCGAACCAGGCCGCGAGCCCGGCGTCGCTGGAGCAGATCTACATACGCTCGACATCCGGCGCGATGGTGCCGATCACGGCCGTCGCGCACATGGATGACACCGTCGCGCCGAGCGAGGTCGACCACGACTCGCAGTTCCCGACGATGAGCCTCTCGTTCAACCTCGCGCCCGACGCGACGCTCGGTCAGGCGCAGCTGATCATCCAGAACACGCTCGCCGGCATGCGCATGCCGGGCGACATCCGGCTCGATTTCACCGGTGATTTCCGCCGCTTCCAGCAGCAGTCCGGCGACATGCTGCTTTTGATCCTCGGCGCAATCATTACGGTCTATATCGTGCTCGGCATGCTCTACGAGAGCCTGATCCATCCGGTCACGATCCTCTCGACGCTGCCGAGCGCCGGCGTCGGCGCGCTCCTCGCGATGCTCGTGACCGGCACCGAGCTTTCTATCGTGTCCGAGATCGCGATCGTGCTGCTGATCGGCATCGTCAAGAAAAACGCGATCATGATGATCGACTTCGCGCTCGTCGCCGAGCGCGAGCACGGCCTCGCGCCGCTCGATGCGATCCGCGAGGCGTGCCTCGTCCGCTTCCGGCCGATCATGATGACGTCGATGGTCGCGATCTTCGGCGCGCTGCCGCTCGCGATCGGTTTCGGCACCGGCGCCGAGCTTCGCCAGCCGCTCGGCATCGCGATGATCGGCGGGCTGATCGTGTCGCAGAGCCTGACGCTGCTGTCGACGCCGGCGATCTACCTCATCTTCGCGCGCTGGTCGCTGCGCCGCCGCGAACGGCGACGCCTCCGCCGCGAGCAGCGACTCGCGACGCGCGCGTCCGCGGCGTGATCGCGCGCGGGCGCCTGTGCGGCGCCCGCGCGATCTTCGCTCAGTGCAGCTTCTCGAGCGCCTGCTTCAACGCCGGCAGCATCGCTTCGATGTCGTCGACGCGAATGGCCTTGCCGTCGATGACGGGCGGCGTCGCGACGCGCGCGGATGCGGCGGCTTTCATCGCTTCCATGCTTTCGACATCCGTTGCAGCGCCCGGCGCCGACGACGGCGCGTCGGACGGTCCGATGAGCCTGCGTCCGAACATCGTGAGACCGTTGGTAGGGAAATTGTCGGTCTTGAGGAACGCGGCCGACCAGCCGACCCAGTCGTTGACGCGAAGCTCGAACACGTAGAGATCGTAGTAGCTCGTCGAGCTGTCGAGCAGGAAGAACACGCGCCCGTCGGACTGGCGCCCGCCGACGAGCACGCGATCGCTGCCGCCGTCGAGTCGCACGCCGACGAACGGCTCCGGGATCGACGCGCACTCGGCGAGCGTGCAGCGGCCGAACACGTTGACGACGTCGCCGAAGTAGATGCCGAGGCCGCCGTACGTGGCCTGCCAGACGCCGCTCATCAGCGAATCGGCGTTCGCGCCGTAGCCATAGAGGAAGCGCTCGAGGTGCGAGGTGTGGCCGTTGTACGTGAAGCTCGCGGTCGTGAAGCTCGTGAACTGGAACGTGACCGGACCTTTGTCGACGACCGAGCCGATCGGCGAGAACGGGCTCCCGATCCACGGACCCGACGCCACCTGCAGGAGGTGCGCACCGTCGATCTGATGCGTCGAGCCGTTCCAGCCGCCCTGGACGACGTAGAACGATGGCGAGCCGTCGGTGTCGTAGTCGTAGATCGCGACGAACATGAGGTCGTCCTGCGTCTCGACTGCGTAGCCGCGGCCGTTCTGGGCCGGATCCCAGTAGATGCCGTCGACCGGCGGCGCGCTCGCCGCGGATGCGGACGCACAAACGAGCACCAGCAACAACGCCACCAAGCGTTTTGCGAACATGTGCAATTCTCCCCTTTTCCCCGGCCCGGATGCGTTGCGCGTCCGGCCGCCCGCCGTGCGGGCGAGACGACACTAGCGCGCGGCGGCGCCGGCGATCAAGTATAGGTTTTGCGTTCGCGTACCGGCGCGTTTACGCCGAGGTGGCGCGAGAGCCTCGGGATTGGCTCGCGGCTCAGCCGGTGTGCGAACGCCCCTGCGGCGTCGTCAATGGAATCGCCTCGACCGTTTCGAGCAGCGCGCGGATCTCGTCGTGCGCCAACGCCTCGCTGATGAAGTGGCCCTGCCCCTGCGTGCAGCCCTGCAGGGCGAGCCACTGCAGCTGGCCTTCGGTTTCGATGCCTTCGGCCGCAGTCTTGAGGCCGAGATCGTGCGCGAGCCCGATCACGGCGCGGATGATCGCGGCCGAATCCGCCTTGCGCCCGATGTCGCCGACGAACGATTTGTCGATCTTGATCTTGTCGACCGGGAACGCGCGCAGCGAGCGCAGCGACGAATAGCCGGTGCCGAAATCATCGAGCGACAGCTGGATGCCGACGGCGCGCAGCTCGCGCAACGCGGCGCGTGTCGCCGGGCTTTCCGCGAGCAGTGCGCTTTCGGTGATCTCGAGCTCGAGCCGCGACGGCGCAAGGTGATTCCGGTTCAGCGCGCCGACGACATTGAGCACGAGGCCCGATTGTTTGAGCTGCAGCGGCGAAAGATTGACCGCGACACGAATGTTGCGCGGCCACGCCGCGGCCGCCGCGCACGCTTCGTTGAGCGCCCATTCGCCGAGCGTCGAGATCACGCCCATTTCCTCGGCGATCGGGATGAACTCCGACGGCGGCACGCTGCCGCGCACCGGATGGTTCCAGCGCAGCAAGGCCTCGACGGTGACGAGCGCGCCGGTTTCGAGCGCGGCGATCGGCTGGTATGCGAGGCTGAACTCGCCGCCGGCGAGCGCGGCGCGAAGATCCTGCTTGAGCTTGCGGCGGAGCTGCATCGCGACGTCCATCTCGGCCGCGAAGAAGCGGTAGACGCCGCCGCCCTGACGTTTCGCTGCGTCGAGCGCCATGTCGGCGCGGCGCCAGAGCTCGTCGAAATCGACGAGCGGTGCCTCGGCGCTCGCGATGCCGATGCTCGCGCCGATCGTCGTGCGGTGCTCGTCGAGCTCGAACGGCAATTCGAGCGCCGCGAGGACGCATTCGGCCTGCACGCTCGGCGCGCGTCCGCCGGTCGAGACCTGCACGATCGCGAACTCGTCGCCGCCGAGCCGCGCGATGAACGCGGTTTCGCGCGTGCACGTCGCGAGCCGTTTCGCGACGGCCGCGAGCAGCTGGTCGCCGGCACGATGGCCGAGCGTGTCGTTGATGCTCTTGAAATGATCGAGGCCGACGTAGAGCAGGCTGACGCTTGATCCGCGCGCCGCGTTCGCGAGCATCGCGGCCGCGCGATCCTGGAATTGCGAGCGGTTCGGCAGCCCCGTCAGCGTGTCGTAGTAGGCGAGCTGATGGATGCGCGCGTGCGCCTCGTCGTGCTCGATCGCGATCGCGCAGACGTGCACGCACGTTTCGACGATCTGGCGCTCGATGTCGGCCGGCCCGCGTCGGCTGCGGTAGTAGAACGCGAACGTGCCGACGATGCGGCCGTCGCGCGCGCGGATCGGGCTCGACCAGCACGCGAGCAGGCCGAGCGGCACCGCGAGCGATTTGTAGTCGGCCCAGAGCGGATCGATTTCGATGTCGGTGACTTCGACCGGCTCGCCGCGATACGCGGCCGTGCCGCAAGAGCCTGCGCGCGGGCCGATTCGGAGGCCTTCCAACTGCGCGCAATAGACCGGCGGCAGGCTCGGCCCCGCGAGCGGATGCACGCATCCTTCGGTGTCGACCGTGAGGATCGAGCAGAGCGCCGCCGGCGCGAGCCCTTCGGCGCGCTGGCAGATCAGGTTCGCGATCGTCTCGAGCGGCGCGCCGCGCGCGATCGTCTCCAGAATCTCGTTCTGAAGCCGCTGCAGCAACTCGACGGAGACGATGCCCGTCATGCCGGGACCCGGAAAGCCACGCGATTGGCGTTCCGTCTCGGGACGGAACGCCTCCATCATAGGCACGGTTTCGGCGCGAAGAACACCGCAAATTCACCTAAAAGCCGCGTCGCGACGTGAATGCAAACGCGGCCGTTACGTGCGCACTTGCGGCTCAGTTCTGGCCGCGCATGCCCTGGTTGCCGCGACCGTGCGCAAACGCGCCTTCGCCGTACGTGGCCTCGACATCGGGCTTCGAATCCTGTGCAGCCGGTGCCGGCTCGTTCGGCGGCGGCGACGCGTCGGCGCCGGCTTCGTGCGGGCGACCCGTGAATGCGTTCGGTGCCGGATAGCTCGGACCCTGCTTCACGCGCTGCTGCTTCGCTTCGAGAAGCTCGCGGAAATGCTGGCGAGCGACCGCCGGCGTCGCCGGTTGCTGCGGCGCCGCGGCTTTCTTTGGCGCAGCGGTCGCGCGCTTGGCAGGCGGCTTTGGCGGCGCTGCGGCCTTCGCGACCTTCGCAGGCGCGGGAGGCGCCGATTTCGCGGCCGGCATCTTGCGCGCTGCGGTCTTGCGCGAGGACTTGCTCGGCGCGCGCTTGCTTGCGCTCTGCTTCGTCGTTGCTTGCTTCGCGGTCTTCGCGGCCTTCTTTGCCGGTTTCGCGGGCTTCTTTGCCGGCTTCGCGGACTTTCGCGCCGCGGCCTTCTTCGCGACTTTCCTGGCGACTTTCTTCGCGGCCGTCTTGCGCCGTGCCGCCGGACGCTTGGCCTTCGCGGCCTTTCGAGCGGTCTTCCGCTTGCGTGTCGTGGGACTCATCATCGTCTCCGGTTCGTCGGCGCGCTTGCGCGCCGGTGCGATCTCAGTAACAAGGCGAGGCTTTACGCGAGCCAACCGTTTGCGAAACAAGCGTACATCGCACGCAGCGCGTCATCCACACGCTGTGGCGATTCGACGAATGCGACTTCATCGCGCGTTAATGCCCGCGCGCCGATCGTCGACACTGGCTTCTGACGACGTGCGCGCCATGAAAAACGAGCTCCATCCATCCGCCGACCTGACCAAGCTCGGCGAGCTGATCGAGGGTGTCGAGGTCGCGATGCTGACGACGCACGCGGCGGACGGCAGCATGGTGAGCCGGCCGCTGCAGACGCTCGAGTTCGAGGCGAGCGGCGATCTCGTATTTTTCACGGCAGCGGACAGCCGCAAGCTCGACGAGCTCGCGGCGAATCCGGACGTCAACCTCGCCTACGCGAATCCGAAGAAGCAGATCTACGTTTCGGTGCGCGGCACCGCGCGGGCCGATCGCGATCGCGCGACGATCGATGCACTCTGGTCGCCGGTGCAGGGCGTGTTTTTCCCCGGCGGCAAGAACGATCCGAATCTCGTCGTGCTGCGTGTCCGCGTGCGCGATGCGGCGTACTGGGAATCCGCCGGCAACTTCATCGCGCGCGCGCTGGATTTCGCGGCCGGCATGCTGAGCCACGAGCCGCGCGATCTCGGCAAGCACGGCATGCTCGCCGGCAACGGCTGACGTCTGGCCCAAGGTGTCCTTGGCACACCGTGCTCTTGGACGATTCGATCGCAAAGTCTGAGACGCGGCGGGCGCATACTGCGCATCGCCGTCATGAAACGCGATTCCGACAACGCCGCGCTGCACCGCATCGACGCGCCCGCGCGCATCAAGGGACGCGGCGCGGCCTCGAATCCCGAAGGCCGCTTCGAATCGGTCGCCAAGACGCGCGAGGACGACGGCTGGTATCGCGAGGACGAGCCGGCGCCGCGTCCCGATACTGTCGTGACCGAAGAGCGTGCGCGCTCGATCATCAGCCGCAACGATTCGCCGGATATCCATTTCGAGCAGTCGATCAATCCGTATCGCGGCTGCGAGCACGGCTGCATCTATTGCTACGCGCGGCCGTCGCATTCGTATCTGAATCTCTCGGCAGGCATCGATTTCGAAACGAAGTTGTTCGCGAAGACGAACGCGGCCGAGCTGCTGCGCAAGGAGCTCGCCAAACCGGGTTACGTGCCCTCGCCGATCAATCTCGGCGCCAACACCGATCCGTACCAGCCGATCGAGCGCCGTTACCGGATCACGCGCTCGATTCTCGAAGTGCTGGCCGAGCACAACCATCCGTGCACGATCATCACGAAGAACGGGCTGATCGAGCGCGATCTCGATCTTCTCGTGCCGATGGCGCGCGCGAATCTCGTGCACGCGTTCGTGTCGGTGACGTCGCTCGACAACCGCCTCGCATCGACGCTCGAGCCGCGCGCGAGCGCGCCGCACCGGCGCCTGCAGGTAGTCGCGACGCTCAACGAAGCCGGTGTGCCGTGCGGCGTCATGGTCGCGCCGATCATTCCGATGGTGACCGACCGCTATCTCGAAGAAATCATCGAGCGCGCGGCCGCTGCCGGCGCGAAAGGCGCGGGCTACACGATCGTGCGCCTGCCGTACGAGCTCAAGGATCTCTTTCGCGAGTGGCTCGATGTCCACGTGCCGGAACGCGCCGAGCACGTCATGAGCCTGATCCGCCAGATGCGCGGCGGCCGCGACAACGATCCGCGCTTCGGCTCGCGCATGCGCGGCGAGGGCGAGTTCGCCGAGCTGATCCGCCAGCGCTTCGCGCTCGCGTGCCGGCGGCACGGCATTGGCCGCGGGCGCGACATCGTGCTCGACACGTCGAAGTTCGCGGCGCCGCGCGCCGAGTCGCCGCAGCGCGAGCTTTTCTGACCGCCAGAAACGACGAACCCCGCCGAAGCGGGGCCGCCGTCCTCCCTAGTCGCGCTCGCGCTAGTTGCGCGCGCGACGCCCCGCAAACACGCCCGCTGCCAGCAGAATCAGGATCAGCGCGGCCAGCATGCCTTCGCTCAGCGTCGGTGCCGGGATGCCGGCCGGCGGACCGCCGCCGCCACCGCCGCCGCCGACCGTGATCGGCGCGGTCGGACCCGTCGCCACGACGGTGTCGGCGCCCGCATCGGCCGTCGCCTGATTCGTGTATGTGCCTGCCGTCGAGGACACCGTGACGCCGAAATGGAGCACAGCCGTGCCGACGGGCGGCACCGCGATCGGGCCGGCCCAGGTCAGCGTGTTGGCCGCGACCGTCGGATCAGCCGTCGTCGCGCCCGTCGACGAGCCCGGCGTGTACGTGAAGCCCGCCGGCAACGTGTCGGTGATCGAGTTCAGCGTCGCCGCCGCGGAGTTCGGATTCGAGATCGTGATCGTGTAGCCGTCGGCGGCGCCCGCGGCCGCGCTGGCGGCATCCGCGGTCTTCGTCGTGATGAGCGGCTGCGTGCCGAGCGGCGAGAACACCGTCAGGTTCGAGCGCGTGAGGCTGCCGCCCGCCGGCACCGTGATGTCCCAGCTGACGCCCGAGCCGTTGTCTTCGAGGATCGCGCAGTCGCAGGTATTCGGGAACGCCACGTGCGTGCCGATCCACGCCCAGACCGCGCCGTAGCCCGATTCGTAGTAGTTGTTGCCGCCGTTGAGCGGGATGATCTGCTCGATGCGTCCGGCCGGCACGTTGTTCGGATTCTGTGTGCAGCCGGGGCCTGTGCCCGTGACCACGCCGTAACCCGAGTCCGAGCCGCCGAGGTAGCAGTCGAACGCGCGGAACATGATCGCCGAGACTGCCGTGTTGCCGGTATTGGTGACGGTGACGTCGGTCCGGTACGCCTCCTGGCCGACGACGTAGCTGTCGACCTGCGTGACCGAGAGTCCCGTCGCGCCGACCGTGACGACGGTCGTGACGGCGAACGGGCTTGCGCTGGTTCCAGCGCCCGTGACCGCGGACTGGCTGACCGGCGTAAACGCCGTGTACACGCCGATGCCGGAGCTCGCGGTGCCGCCGTGGTTCTGGAAGTCGGACGAGTAGAGCGTTCCGCTGATCAGCAGGAACGTGCCGTAGTCGCCCGGGTGCGTCCCGGGTGGATAGATCTCTTCGGCCGTATCGCCGACGTGCGCGATCTGTGCCGAAAGATCCTCGCCGATGTAGATCGCATTGAGCGGACCGGCCGACGTGATCGTCTGGAACACGGTCTGCAATTCCGCCGGCACGTTGTTGACGACGCCTTTCTGCGCCTGTGCCGAAGCGGTGGTTCCCCCGAAAGCCGCTGCAAGAACGAACAGCGGAGCCAACAACCGACCCACGCGCGCGCCGCGGCGCGCCGAACTCTGCCCGGACATAGCTGATCTCCCTCTCGCCGGCTCGGATCTTACGTTTTGTGCCCCCAAAAGTGCAATGGAGTTCACACTTTTGCTGATTGACATGAAAATTAAAACGTGACGACACGAACGAAGTGCGATTCGGGACGGAGCACTGTTCCGTTACGGCAACACCCCGGCGGACAGTGTGTAATGAAAAAATAACGGTGGTTCAGTTTCAGGGGCGATACAACGCCCGCTTTCACGTGTTGCGTTGCAAAAGACAGATGACAGAAGTGAGGCTGCATGCGGCGTTGACGATGCTTCGCCGCAGCATCCGGCTCCGTGGCACACAACATGCTCACAGGAAGCCGCTCCATTAGCGGAGGAGGACACTTCCATGCATCAGCACCCGAGAAGCGCATTGCCCGGTTCGAGCCCTCAACGCCCACTCCGCACGCTTCTCAAGGCGCTGCAGGCAGCGGGAATCGGCGCGGCCGCAATGTTTGCCGGCAGCGCCGGCGCGGTCGGCCTTCAGGGCGACAACTGGTCCGTCGATGTCGGCGGCATCGTCAATGCGTACTACACCGCGACGAGTTGCTCCGGCGACGCGGTCGGCGGCCCCGCACTCGGCGGCAAGGCGCTCGGCTGCGCCGGCGAGGACCACAAGACCACGATCGGCAACGGCCTTCTGCCGAGCGGCCTGATCACGAAGTTCAAGACACAGCAGGAAGGCTACGACATCGGAGGCACGATCGGCATCATGGTGCATGCCGGCACTTCGTCCGGCGTCGCAACCAACACCAACGTCGACGTCCGCCAGGCTTTCTTCACGGTTGGCACGCCCGAGATGGGCACGTTCAAGATCGGCCGCGACTACGGCGTGTTCGGCGCGAACGCGATCCTCAACGACATGACACTGCTCGGAGCCGGCGCACCGACGCAGGCGACGCAGCGCGGTCGCGTCACGCTCGGCCACATCGGCGCGGGCTACACGTACCTGCAGAACTACGGCCAGATGTCGTACGTCTCGCCGATCTTCGGCGGCGGCTTCACGTTCACGGCCGGCCTCTTCAGCCCGGTCGACGCGGGCGTGTTCGTCTCGAAGAACTACCCGCAGGTGCAGGCGCAGTTGCAGTATTCGAACGACATGGTGAAGGCGTGGATCGGCGCGAAGACGCAGCGCTTCTACTCGACCGGCTTCGTACCGACGCCCGACCCGAACAATCCGGACCAGAGCTTCATCATCAATCCGAAGGACGACTTCGACGAGTTCGCCAGCGAAATCGGCGCGTCGATCTCGGGCGGCGGCTTCACGTTCCTCGGCAACATCGAAGTCGGCGACGGCATCGGCATCCTCGCGGACGGCGATCAGGGCGACATCCGCGGCCTCAACTATCTCCTGCAGGGCACCTACAAGTTCACCGAGAAGTGGAAGGTCGGTCTCTCGTACGGCCTCAGCAAGAACGACGACAACAAGGTCTACAACGACATCCTCAACTCGAGCTTCAAATCGAACGAGAACCTGACCGCGGGCCTCTACTACTCGTTGACGAGCAGCATCACGCTCGCGGCGGAAGTCGGCGAGACGCGCTCGAAGGACTACATCGGCCAGGAAGCGAAGCAGTTCGGCGGCTCGTTCGGCGGCATCATCTTCTTCTGACCTGACAGACAAAGATGCGCCCTGTCCGCCTCGCACGCCGTCCATAGCCTCGACGGCGCGCGAGACGGTTTTAAGAAACACCCAGGTGGGAAACGGATCCCGGCGAAAGCCGGGATCTTTTTTTTGGGTGACGCGTCAGGTCGAGATCGCGAGCCGCTCGCCGCGATAAACCATCACCGTCAACAGATAGACGACGAGCGCCGCAGCGGCGGTGCACGCAAAGCAGATCCCGAGCTCGAACGGCGCGACATCGTCGCCGCGCATCAGCCGCGTGATCGTGATCTGCTGGCCCATCAGCGGCACCGCGTACATCCACGTCTCGGTCTTTACCGGGAACAGCGACAGCATCATCGTCGGCACGGCCGGTACGAACATCAGCAGCGATAGGTACGTCTGTGCCTCGCGAAAACTCTTCGCGAACGCGGCCGCGAGCGTCTGCAGCGTCGCGATCAGCACGACGAGCGGCAGCATCGTGAGCAGTACGGTCCAGCCGAAATGGAAGCCGATGTCGAGGCTCATGCCGAGCTTTTCGGTCGGCAGGAAGCGTCCGACGAACGAGAACGCGATGATGCCGAGCAGCACGCTGGTCAACGCGAACAGGCTCGTCGCCAGCAGCTTCCCGATCAGCAGTTGCGGGCGCGAGACCGGATTGATCAGCAGCGGCTCGAGCGACTGCCGCTCGCGCTCGCCGGCCGTCGTGTCGATCGCGAGCGCCATGCCGCCGATGAACGCGCCGAGGATGAAGAAATACGGCAGCATCGCGAACAGCGTGCCGCTGCGTGTCTGCGCGGTCGATTGATCGCGGTCGGCGACGACGTACGGCCGGATCACGCTGGGCGAAAGCCCGCGCGCGAGAAGCCGCATCGCGCCGGTGCGCTGCGAATAGTTTTCGAGCGCGCCGCGCAGGCGACCCACCGACGTCTGCGCTTCGCGGCGCGACGCGTCGAAGATCAGCTCGACCTGCGCGGGCTCGCCCTTCTTCCAGCTGTCGCCGAACTCAGCCGGGATGCGCAGCACCAGATCGGCGTCCATGTCGCGCACGGCGCGCTCGGGATCGGCGGGCGCGTCCTTGATCTCGATGTTCTGCTGCTTCAATGCCGCGACGAGGTTCGGCGCGTTTTCGGCGCCGATGACCGGCACCGGCAGCGGGCGCTCGGCCTTGTCGAGCTCGCGCGAGATCGTCGCGTTGATGATCAGCACGAAGATCGCCGGCGCGAGCAGCGGGCCGGTCAGCAGCGTGTTGATGACCGTGCGGCGATCGCGGAGGTTCTCGCGGACTTCCTTCAGGAAAACGATCAGCGCCGAAGGCATCGATTTCATGCGGAAAGTCCTTCTTCCGATCCGATCGCGGCGACGAATGCGTCTTCGAGTGTCGCGGCGCCGGTCTCGGCGAGCAGTGCGGCCGGCGACGCGTCGGCGACGACGCGCCCGTGCGCGATGACGACGATGCGATCGCAGAGCGCGGCGACCTCCTGCATGATGTGGCTCGAGAAGAGCACGCAGCGTCCTTCGTCCTTCAGCCTTCGCATGAACGCGCGCATCGCACGCGTGGCCATGACGTCGAGACCGTTGGTCGGCTCATCGAGAATCACGTTGCGCGGATCGTGTACGAGCGCGCGCGCTATGGCCGTCTTGACGCGCTGGCCCTGCGAAAAGCCTTCGGTGCGGCGGTGCGCGAACTCGGCCATGTCGAGTGCTGTGATCAGCGCGTCCGCATTTTTGCGCGCGACAGCGGGATCGAGCCGCTGCAGCTGCGCGAAATAATCGATGTTCTCGCGCGCGGTCATGCGCTTGTAGAGTCCGCGCGCGTCGGGCAGCACGCCGAGCCGGCGCCGCACCCCTGTCGGATCGACCGATGCATCGATGCCGTCGACGCGCACGCTGCCGGCATCGGGCTTCATCAGCGTATAGAGCATGCGCAGCGTCGTCGTCTTGCCGGCGCCGTTGGGACCGAGCAGTCCCGTGATTTCGCCGTCGCGCGCCGCGAAGCCAACGCCGTCGACGGCCTTGACCGTGCCGAATGCCTTGTAGAGGCCCGTCGCCTCGATCATGGCGCCGCTCCGTTGTAGTCGATGAAGGCCGGCGTCGGGCCGAACTGTTCGATGCAGCCGGCGTCGAGGCCTTTCGCGTCGAGCGTCTCGACGAAGCGGCCGACCAGACGCGGGAAGCAGCCGCGTCCCATGACGCTGTGGCCCTGGCCCTTCGCGACGAGCAGGCGCCCGTTCGGAAGGTTCTTCACGATCGCCTCGCCGTAGCGCGGCGGCGTGACCGGATCGAACTCGCCTTCGAGCACGAGCACCGGCTTGTCGCTCTTGAGCGGCTCGTGGAAATCGGCCGGACGCGTGCCGCGCGGCCAGACCTCGCATTGGGCGCGGATCACGCGGATCAATGCATCGCCGAGAATCAGTTTGGCATCCTCGGGACGATCGGTCAGCCGATCGGCATCCTCGGCGCAGATCACCGAAAGCTGCATGCCGTTGCCCTGGAAATCGGAAAGATCGTCGTTGAGCACTTCGGCCTCGCCGACGAGCGGCGCGTAGTCGCCGCCGAGCGCGCGCGAGATCGAGAGCGGCAGCAGCGCGCTCGTCTCGGCCGAATACGCGAAAAGGCGCACCACCGAGGCGAGCGTCGGCGCGTTCAGCGTCTTTTTCTCGATCGCGAACGTGCGCGGCGCGTGCACGTCGAGCTCGACCGGCTTCGCTGCGAGCGCATCGCGAAGCTTGTAGAGATTCGCGTACGGATCGCCGAACGCCTTTGCGCAGGCGGGCGTCGCGGTGCACGCGGCGAACTGCGCCTTCAGCGCGTTATCGAGATTGATCGCGAACTCGCTGCCAAGCACGAGCTCGCCCGGCACGGCGCTGTCGAGCACGAGGCTGCGCACGCCCTCAGGTTCGCGGCGCGCGTATTCCTGCGCGACGCGCGTGCCGTACGAGACGCCGATGAGATCGAGCTCGGGCGCGCCGAGCGCCTGGCGGACCGCTTCGAGATCGCGGACGGCTGCGCTCGTCGTGTATTGCGCGGGATCGGACGTCGCCTCGACTTCGGTCAGGCACGCGCGCGTCAGCTCGCGCACGCGGCCGAGATCGAGCTCGTTGACTTCGGCCGTGTCGACATCGGTCGGGCTTTCCTTGCATGAGAGCCGATGCGAGCTGCCTGTGCCGCGCTGGTCGAGCAGGATCAGGTTCCGGTGCTTCACGAGCGGGCCGAAGCCGGACTGCACGCGCGGATACGTCTCGGTTGCGGCCTGCCCCGGCCCGCCGGCGATGAAGACGACGAGATCGCGCTCGGCGACCTGCGCGTCGCTCCGCACGATCGCGAGCTTGAGGTCGATCTTGCGGCCGTCGGGCTTGTCCCAGTTCTCCGGCACCTGGAACGGCGTGCAATAGGCGGCCGTCGTCTCGGTCGAGTTGCGCTGGCCGAGCTCGCACGGCGCGAACGCGAGCCTGCCGAGCGTGAAGCCGCGCGTGTCGCGCGTTTCAACGAGCCGCTGGCCCGCGGTCGACGTCGCGACGGCGGCGTCCTTCGGCTTCAGCCAGTGCACGGCGAGCGCGATCACGCCGATCGCGACGACGAGGACCCTCAGCAGCATTCGCCGGTTCATTGCGTCTCTTCCGGAAGCGTTCTGGCGCCGCGCAATCAGGCGGCGGCTCGCCGCGGATCGTACCGGAGCGCGATGGCCGCTTTCACGCGCTGCCGGCATCCGTCGCCGGCCGGACTTCTGGGCCCATGAAAACACGGCGTTACAGGGTTTTCCTCACCCCCAACGTCCGGATGTGACGCAGCGGGGCCGGTATTGCGCAGAAAAAATGAGATTTTCTTCACAAGCTGAGGCCGGTCAGAAATCGCCGCTTTCCGACACGCGTCGGAAATCCGACGACGCTACGAAATGCGAACCCCGTCACATTTGTACCTGCGTAGTCCGTGACGGCAATCACTCCGTCACAAACCGACCAACAGCCGAGCTTGGCATACCGCTTGCTCTGTCCCCCGTACCTGCAAACGTGCGATGTCGAACGGATCTCGATGCGCTCGCCAATTCAGGGACACCCACTCAACCAATCCCAGGGGGGATACTGAAATGAGCATCAAGGCTATTGCTACCGCTGTCCTGGTGACGTTTGGCCTCGCGTCCACCAGCGCCTTCTCCGCGACCGTGACCAACACGATGCCCGTGAAGATCACGATCCAGAACGCCTGCAACATTTCGACGACTGCGCCGACCACGCTCGACTTCGGCACGCAAGGTCCGCTGGTCGCGAACATCGACCAGACCTCGACGATCTCGGTGACCTGCACGACGGGCGCCGCGTACAACGTCGGCCTCGACGGCGGCGGCGCGGGCAACATCAATGCGCGTCGCATGATCAACGGCGTGAACACCGTCGGCTATCAGCTCTATTCGAACTCCGCTCGCACGACCGTGTGGGGCACCACCATCGGCACCGACACCGTCGCCGGCAACGGCAACGGCACGTCGCAGACGCTGACCGTCTACGGCCGCGTTCCGCCGCAGACGACGCCGCCGGCGGCCGTGTACAACGACACGGTCAACGTGACCGTTACGTACTAAGCAGCCGCGAGAGCCCCTGACATGCGCTCGCCACTGCCCGTGCGAGGGTTAGCCCTCGCTTGCCTCCTCGCGGCCGCGTCCAACGCGTCCGCGAGCGGGCTGCAGATCGCACCGACCAGCATAGAGCTCGCCTCCGCGGGACCCGCGCAGGCGCTCTGGCTGACTAATACCGGCGACCACGAGCTCCGCGCGCAGGTGCGTGCGTACCAGTGGTCGCAGGCCGGCGGCAAGGACGCGCTCGATCCTACGCAAGCGCTCGTCGCGAGCCCGCCGATGCTTACGGTTCCGCCGGGTGGCCGCCAGCTCGTCCGCGTCATCAGGACGGGTCAGGCTGCCGCAGCTGGCGAACAGACGTTCCGCCTCCTCGTCGATGAGCTCCCGCTGGGAGCTGCGAAAGGCACCGGCGTTACGTACGTGCTGCGCTATTCGGTGCCGGTCTTCATCGGCGTCAGCGGCACGCCTTCGCTGAAGTGGTCCGGCGCGCCGTCGACGCGAGGGACTCGAGCTTACGGTGAGCAACTCCGGTTCCGCGCACGCGCAGATCCGCGAAATGAGCCTCGTGCAGCCCGGCGCCGCACCGGTTTCGATTGTGCCGGGACTCCTCGGCTACGTGCTGCCGGGCGCAACGATGCACTGGACGATCGCGCTGCCTGCCGGCGCGAACGCGACGAACGCCAGCTTAAAGGCCCTGGTCAATGGCGATGCGACCGACCAGATGCTCTCGCCTGGCGCGCAGCCTCGCTAGCGGCATCTTTCTATGCGCGGCGATGCCTGACAGCTTCGCCGATGCGCCGACTGCGGGCGGCCCAGACGCCGACGTGATCGGCACGCCAGCGATCGACGTCATCGCCGACGCCGGTGGTGCCGGCGCGGGTGCGGTGCTCTATCTCGAAGTCGTCATCAACGGCAACGAGACGCACAAGCTCGCCGCATTCACGCAGGTCGACGGCAAGCTTCGCGCGGGTGCCGAAACGCTGCGCCAGCTCGGCTTTCGCCTCTCCGAGCAGAGTGTCGCCAGCGTCGAGCTCGACGCGCTGCCCGGCGTCACGTACCACTATGACGAGGAACGCCAGCGCATCGAGTTCACGGCCGGCGAGCACGCGATCGATCTCGAGCGCAGCGTGTTGAACGCGCCGGAATCGACGGTGCCGAAGCCGTCGGCGTCGACCGGCTTTCTGCTCAACTACGATCTTTACGGCACGCGCGACGATTCGTCGAACACGGGTCTCTCGACGTTCGCCGAGGCGCGCTTCTTCGGCGGCTTGGGCGTCGTCAGCAACACGTGGCTGTCGCGCCTCGTCGATTCGCCCGGCAGCGACATGTACGCGGAATCCGCGCGCCTCGACACGACGTGGACGCGCTCGTTCGTCGATTCGGCGACCGTCATGCGCTTGGGCGACACGATCTCGGGCAGCCTCTCGTGGTCGCGCGCAACGCACCTCGGCGGCTTCCAGCTGCAACGCGATTTCGCACTGCAGCCCGACCTCATCACGTTTCCGATTCCGCAGTTCCTCGGTCAGGCGGCGGTGCCGTCGACCGTCGAGCTCTACGTCAACGGCCTGCGCCGCTACAGCGGCGACACCGCTGCGGGTCCGTTCCAGCTCGGCACCGTGCCGATCGTCAACGGCGCCGGCACGGCGCAAGTCGTGCTGACCGATGCGCTCGGCCGTCAGACGACCTACGACTTTCCGTTCTACACGTCGGGCGCGCTCTTGAAGCAGGGTCTCGACGACTACTCGATCGACGTCGGCTTCGTGCGCCAGAACTACGGCGTCGCGTCGTTCGACTACGGCAAGGACCCGGCCGCGAGCGGCGTCTATCGCCGCGGCATGACCGACTGGTTCACGGCCGAAGCGCACGCCGAGACGATCTCCGGCCTTGCGAACGGCGGTGCCGGCGGCGTCGTGCAGATCGGCGACAACGGCGTGCTGACCGGCTCGGCCGCGTACTCGCAATGGCACGGCCGCGACGGGCAGCAGGCCGAGATCGGCTACAGCTGGCGCAACACGTGGCTCAACTTCGGCGTCGACAGCCTGCGCGCGTTCGGCGACTACCGCGACGTCGCATCGTCGTACGGGCCGCCGCCGGCCAAGCGCACCGATCGCGCGCTCGTCGGCGTCACCTACGCACCGGTCGGCAGCTTCGGCGCGAATTACGTCGAGCTCACCTATCCCGGACAACCGCGCTCACGCTTCGCGAGCGCGTTCTACTTCCGCTCGTTCGGCTCGCGTTTCTCGCTGAGCCTCAACTACAACCAGAACCTCGAAGACCACAGCGACCGCACGATCTTCCTCGGCCTCTCGGTCAGTTTCGGCAACCAATCGGCGAGCCTCTCCGCGCAGCACGACAGCCGCGGCAACTTCGGCGCGGTCGATGTCAGCCGCCCGATCTCGCCCGACGGCGGCTACGGCTGGCACGTGCGCGCGCAAGAAGGTCAGGGCCTCGACGGCGGCCAGGCCGAGTTCGGCTACCGCGGCGATCGCGCGCAGACCCTCGTCGGCGCCGAGACGCTCGACGGCAACACGCTCGGCTACGCCGAGCTCTCGGGCGCTCTCGTCTGGATGGATAGCCACCTCTTCGCCGCGCGGCGCATCGACGATGCGTTCGCAGTCGTCGCGACCGGCGTGCCGGACGTGCCGGTCACGCTCGAGAACCGCGTCATCGGCAGCACCGATTCGAACGGCGACCTTTTGATCACGCCGCTCAATGCATTCCAGAAGAACCGCGTCGCGATCGATCCGATGCGCCTGCCGCCCGATGCGCACATCGAGCGCGTCGACGACGAAGTCGTGCCGGCCGATCGCTCGGGCGTGCTCGTCAACTTCCGCGTCGAGCCGGTGCAGGCAGCATCGGTCGTGCTGCACGATGCGAGCGGCTCGCCGCTCGCGCTCGGCAGCGGCGTCGAATTGAACGGCGACGCGAGCGCAGGCGCGCTCGTCGGCTACGACGGCGCCGTCTATCTCGAGAAACTCAAGCCTTCCAACACGCTCGTCGTGCACGCGCCCGCGGGCGACTGCCGCGTGCGATTCGATTACCGTTACGAAGCAGGCAAGGTGCCGCTCGTCGGCCCGCTGGTCTGCAGCAAGGAATCGCCATGATCTCGCGTTTTCGCATCCTCCTCGTGCTGCTGCTTCGTCGCCGGCATCACCGCCGCGCACGCGCAGAACATCGATTGCTCGGCGACGATGACGAACGTGAGCTTCGGCAACGTCAATCCGCTGTCGAGCCAGACCGACGCGAACGCGACGTTGAACTACACCTGCACGAACTCCTCGCTCCTGTCGACGCGCTCCGCGACGGTCTGCTTCAGCATCGGCGACGGCGCGCAGGGTGCGGGCAACTCGAATCCGCGCCTGATGCAGGACGGCGCCGGCGACGATCTCTTCTTCCAGCTCTGGCAGAACGCCGCGCACACGACGGTCTGGGGCAGCTCGTTCTTCGGCGTCAATACGCCGGTCGTGATCAACGTCACGATCACGCACGGGAGCTCGACGCAAGGCTCGGCGACGATGTACGGCCGCGTCGTCGCCGGCCAGACGACCGCGGTCCCGGGCGCGTACCAGGATCAGTTCACGGGCAACCACACCGCGATCACGATCAACGAAAGCAACGGCACGACGCCGCCCGGCACGTGCTCGACGTCGATCCTGCACCAGTTTCCGTTCACGGTGAACGCGACCGTGACCTCGCAATGTTCGGTGTCGGCCTCGACGCTCGACTTCGGCGCGGTCGGTCTGCTGCTCGCGAACACGGACGGCACGTCGACGGTGACCGTGCAATGCGCAAGCGGCGCTGCTTATCAGGTCGGTCTCGACAACGGCCAGCATGCGACCGGCACTACGCGGCGCATGCAGGGTCCGGGCGGCCTCGTTACGTACGAGCTCTATCGAAACACGACGCGCACGCAGCGCTGGGGCTCGACGCTCAACACCGATACCGTGAGCGGCAGCGGCAATGGCACCAATCAGACGCTGACCGTCTACGGCCGCGTGCCGAACCAGACGACGCCGAGCGCCGGCACGTACAACGACACGATCACGGTGACGGTCACCTATTGAGGCGCGCCGTTCCCCCTCCTGCTTGCCTTTCGCCTCTCCCGCTTGCGCCTTTCCCCCTCTCCCGCTTGCGGGAGAGGGCTGGGGTGAGGGCAGTTCGGAGTGAAGCGCTTCAAGTGCGCTTTTTTGGGAAACGGCGAACCAAGAGCGCCCTCACCCTACCCTCTCCCGCAAGCGGGAGAGGGGAAAACCCCGAGCAATCGTCAGCGCGACGAGACGTACTTTTCGCGGCGGACGTGCGGCACCGGCAACCCGGCTTCCTTCAGCATCGCGAACGCCTCATCGACCATGTCCGGATTGCCGCACAGATATGCGATGTCGTGCGCCGCGTTCGGCGCGAGCTCGCCGAGCGCAACCTGCACGCGCCCGTTGCGATCATGCGGCCGCGGCACCGCGCGTGGCACGCGGCTGAAGCACGGATGGAACGTGAAGCCCGGCGTTTCCTTTGCGAACGCCTCGAACTCGTCGCCGTAAAGCAGCTCGGCTTCGGTGCGCGCGCCGTAGACCAGCGCGAATGTGCAGCCGCGCGTCGCGATCGCTTGCCTGATCTTCGGCAGCATCGCGCGGTACGGCGTGACGCCGGTGCCGGTCGCGACAAGCAGGTAACGCTGGTTCGTGTCGGCGTCCATGAGACAAAAGCGGCCGTACGGCCCGCTCGCATCGACGCTGCCGCCTTCCTCGAGGTTCGACAGGAGCGCCGTCGCGGCACCGCCTTCGACGTACGACACCGCGATCTCGACGCGCTCGATGGGCGCCGCGGACCCGTCGCCGATCGTCGCGACCGAATAGCTCCGCTTGGTCGCCTTCCCGTCCGCATAGTGGAAATGGACCTGCACGAACTGGCCCGGCACGAACGCAAAGGGCTTGCCGTCGGCGCGCTCGAACGCCATGTGACGCACGGCAGGCGCCAGCATGCGGCTCTCGGCGAGTTTGAGCGGAAAGTGTTCGATCACGTCGCGGCGTCGGAGGACGGTGAGGCGAGCCCGCTATAATAACAGGCCAACGCGATTCAACCCTTCAGCCCTTATCCGATGACCCAAATCCCTGCGCTCGACGTCGTCGAGCTGCGCAAGACCTATGCGACCGGCGTCGAAGCCCTGAAGGGCGTCTCGCTCTCGGTACAGCCCGGCGATTTCTTCGCGCTGCTCGGCCCGAACGGCGCCGGCAAGTCGACGCTGATCGGCATCCTGTCCTCGCTCGTCAACGCGACCGGCGGCGAGGTGCGGATCTTCGGCACCTCGATCCGCACGCACCGGAGCGATGCGATGCGCATGATCGGGCTCGTGCCGCAGGAGCTCAACTTCAACCAGTTCGAAAAGCCTTTCGACATCTGCGTAAACCAGGCCGGCTTCTACGGCATCCCGCGCCGCATCGCCTGCGAGCGCGCCGAGCAGCACCTGAAGCAGCTCCACATCTGGGACAAGGCCGAGCAACCCGCGCGCACGATGTCGGGCGGCATGAAGCGGCGCCTGATGATCGCGCGCGCGATGATGAACGAGCCGAAGCTCCTGATCCTCGACGAGCCGACCGCCGGTGTCGACATCGAGATCCGCCGCACGATGTGGAAGTACATCAGCGCGATCAACCAGGCCGGCACCACCGTGATCCTGACGACGCACTATCTCGAGGAAGCCGAGCAGCTCTGCCGCACGATCGCGATCATCGATCACGGCCGCATCATCGAGAACACGACGATGAAGCGGCTGCTCTCCAAGCTCGACGTCGAGACGTTCGTGCTCGATCTCGCCGACACGACGACGACACTGCCCGACGTGCACGACGTCAAGCTCAAGCTCGTTGACGACCACACGATCGAAGCCGAGATGTCGCGCGAGCACGATCTCAATTCGCTGTTCGCGGCGTTTTCCGCGCGCGGCATCACGGTGCGCTCGATGCGCAACAAGGCGAACCGGCTCGAGGAATTGTTCGTCCGGCTCGTCGAGAGCGGCAAGGAGGCGGCGTGATGAGCGCGACGAATGCGAACCTGATCGGCCTCGGCACGATCACGCGGCGCGAGGTGGTACGCATCCTGCGCATCTGGTCGCAGACGCTGCTGCCGAGCGCGATCACGATGACGCTCTACTTCGTGATCTTCGGCCGCATGGTCGGTAGCCGCATCGGCGAGATCGCGCCCGGCATCGGCTACATCGACTACATCGTGCCCGGCCTCATCATGATGGCGGTCATCACCAACAGTTACGGCAACATCTCGTCATCGTTCTTCGGCGCGAAGTTCCAGCGCTTCGTCGAGGAAATGCTGGTCTCGCCGATGTCGAGCTGGGTGATCCTCACCGGCTACATCTCGGGCGCGGTGTTGCGCGGGGTCATCGTCGCGATCATCGTGCTGATCATTTCGCTGTTCTTCACGAAGATCCATCTCTACCACCCGCTGGTGACGTTCACGACGGTGCTGCTCACCGCGATCGTTTTCTCGCTCGCCGGTTTCGTCAACGCGATCTTCGCGAAGAAGTTCGACGACATCGCGCTCGTGCCGACGTTCGTGCTGACCCCGCTGACGTACCTTGGCGGCGTGTTCTATTCGGTCAGCGCATTGCCGACACCGTGGCGCGAAATCAGTTACGCGAACCCGATCCTCTACATGGTCAACGCGTTCCGCTATGGCCTGCTCGGCATCACGGACGTCGACATGGGCCTCGCCTACGCGGTCATGCTCGCGTTCGCGGTCGCGCTGGCGTCGATCAGTCTGTATCTGCTGAACCGCGGCGTCGGTCTCCGATCCTGAGTTTCGCGGCGCGAACGATCCGTTCACGCCAGCCGCCGCTGAAACGGCGAGCCGCGACCCTATCTAAGGCGCTATCGGGCGCTTCATCGAGCGCCGGGAGGATTCCGAAATGATCGACGTGAGACCCTTCGACAAGCTCGGCGGCGCCAACCACGGCTGGCTCAACGCCAAGCACCACTTCTCGTTCGCAAGCTACACGGACCCGTCCCGCATGGGCTGGGGAGCGATCCGCGTCTGGAACGACGACGAGATCGCCGCCGGCACCGGCTTCCCGCCGCATCCGCACGCGGACATGGAGATCATCACGTACGTCCGCGACGGCGCGATCTCGCACGAGGACAGCCTCGGCAACAAGGGCCGCACCGTGGCCGGCGACGTCCAGGTCATGAGCGCCGGCAGCGGCATTCGCCACGCGGAGTTCAACGCCGAGAAGGAACTGACGCGCATCTTCCAGATCTGGATCATTCCGGACGCACGCGGCGGCGCGCCGTCGTGGGGCGCGCGCCCGTTCCCGAAAGGCGACCGCTCGGGCCGCTTCGTGACACTCGCCAGCGGACGCGACGGCGACGGCGACGCACTCCCGATCCGCGCGGACGCGCGCGTGCTCGGCGCGACGGTCAAGGCCGGCGAGACGGTCGAGTACGCGCTCGACAAAGGTCGCCACGCGTACCTCGTGCCCGCCGCGGGCTCGATCGAGGTCAATGGCGTTCCGGTCAACGCGCGCGACGGCGCCGCGATCCGCGACGAATCGCGCATCGCGATCACCGCGCTCGCCGACGCCGAGATCGTCCTCGTCGACAGCGTCTAGCCCCTCCCTCCAACGCACGCTGTCCCCTCTCCCGCTTGCGGGAGAGGGCTAGGGTGAGGGCAACCTTGGTTCGCGCTACCCCGTAAAGCCTTCCCTCACCCGGCCTCCGGCCGGCCTCTCCCGCAAGCGAGAGCGGCGACGGCATGACGCCCGGCGGTAGCTCAATCGTTCGCGCTTTGCTAGAACCGCGATCCTGCTGCGGAGAATGCACATGCGCGCGACGATCGCCCTCGCCTCACTCCTGCTCACCGGCGCGTCGGCCATCGCCGCCGACGCGCCGCCACCCGACGAACCCGCCGGCCTCGCACAGATCGCCGACCCCGTGGACCCCGCCGAGCTCCACGCCACGATCGAAAAACTCGTCGGCTTCGGCACGCGCCACACGCTCTCCGACACCAAGTCGACCAAGCGCGGCATCGGCGCCGCGCGGCGCTGGGTCCAGTCGCGCTTCGAGCAGTTCTCGAAAGACTGCGGCGGCTGTCTCGAGATCGTGACGCCGTCGCAAAGCGTCACCGGCAAACGCATCCCCGAGCCTGCCGAAGTCAGCGACGTCATCGCGATCCTGCGCGGCACGACCGATCCCGATCGCGTCATCGCGATCACGGGTCATATCGACTCGCGCGTCACCGAAGTCATGGATGCCAAGCACGACGCACCCGGCGCGAACGACGACGGCTCCGGCAGCGCCGCCGTCATCGAAGCCGCTCGCGTGCTGTCGAAACACAAGTTCGCCGCGACGCTCGTGTTTGGCGTGCTTTCCGGCGAGGAACAAGGCCTTTACGGCGGCAAGGTCATCGCCGACTACGCGAAGGCGCACAACTGGCGCGTCGAGGCCGATCTCAACAACGACATCGTCGGCAACACGCAGGGCCAGGACGGCGTCGTCGACAACACGACCGTGCGCGTCTTCTCCGAAGGCACGAAATCGAGCGAGACGCTCGATCAGGCGAAGTACCGCCGCTATCACGGCGGCGAGGTCGATTCGCCCTCGCGCAACACGGCGCGCTACATCGCCGCGCTCGCCGAGCGCTACATGACGAACTTCCACGTGCGCATGGTCTACCGCACCGATCGTTACGGCCGCGGCGGCGATCAGGTGCCGTTCCTCGAAGCGGGTTTCCCGGCCGTGCGCTTCACCGAGGCAAACGAGAACTACACGCGCCAGCATCAGGACCTTCGCACCGACAAAGGCATCAAGTACGGCGACACGATCGACGGCGTCGATTTTCCGTATCTCGCGCAGGTCACGCGGCTCAACGTGCTGACGATGGCGTCGATGGCCGCCGCGCCCGCGCCGCCGCTCGGCGTCGAGATCGACGGCGCCGTCTCGACCGACACGACGATGAAATGGCAGGCCACGCCGGGCGCCGCCGGCTATCGCGTCTGGTGGCGCGACACGACCGCGCCGCAATGGCAGCACAGCCGCTATGTCGGCAACGCGGCGACGGCGACGCTGAAGAACGTCGTCGTCGACGACATGTTTTTTGGCGTGAGCGCGGTCTCGGCGGAGGGGTATGCGAGCCCGGTCGTGTTCCCGGGCGATGCCGGCCGGTTTGACGATTCCGCACAACCCCACTAGATACTGCGGTTTCCCCTCTCCCGCTTGCGGGAGAGGGCTAGGGCGAGGGCAATCTTGATTCGCACTACCCAGCGAGAGCCTCCCCTCACCCGGCCTTTGGCCGCCTCTCTCGCAAGCGGGAGAGGCGAAAAGCTAGATCCCGAAGAACGCGCGCGCCGTCGCGGTCGTCGACGCGGCGATGGCGTCCACCGACTCCCCGCGCGCGGCCGCAACCGCTGCACACACATGCGCGAGATACATCGGCTCATTGCGCCGGTGCGAAGGCTTCGGATGCAGGTCGCGCGGCAAGAGATACGGCGCATCGGTCTCGATCATCAGCCGATCGGCCGGGATGAGCTTTACAATCTCGCGAAGATGCATTCCGCGCCGCTCGTCCGAGATCCAGCCCGTAATGCCGATGTAAAACCCCCGATCGAGGCACGCCACGAGCTCATCACGCTCGCCCGTGAAGCAGTGCACGACCGCCCGCGAAATGCGGTCACGCACATTGTCGAGGCACGCGATAAAATCGGCATGCGCATCGCGTTGGTGCAGGAACAGCGGCTTCCCGGTCTCGATCGCGATCGCAAGCTGCCGCTCGAACGCGGCGACCTGAGCCGCGTGCGGGGAGTAGTTGCGGAAATAGTCGAGTCCCGTCTCGCCAATGGCGCGAACTTCGTCCGCGGTCGCAAGATCGCGCAGGAGCGCGTCCGTAGCGTCGTCGTACTCGTGCGCGTGATGCGGATGGACGCCGGCCGTCGCGTAAAGAAACCCGCGATGAGAGCGCGCGAGCTCGAGCGCCGCGCGGCTGCCGCCCGCGCTCGCGCCGGTGACGACGATCGTGCCGACGCCGTGTCCGCGCGCGCGCTCGAGCACGGCGTCGAAATCGGCGCGGAACGACTCGTGCGTCAGGTTTGCGCCGATATCGACCAGTTCCACGTCCTATGGCTCCGTGCCCGCGAAGCCCGCGATTATGCAAGACCGGTCCCGGGCCGCGAACCGGAGCCGCAGTTCACTGCGGTTTAATTTTCGAGGCACTATGCTGAGCCGCCTTCAACGAGGGGAAACACCAATGAATGCCCTGATCCGAGTGACGCTCGCGCTCGCCGCCGTCGTCGTCTGTCCGCTTGTGCTGGGCCAACCGGTCCAGCTGCCGCCCCAGGCCGCGCAGGCCCATGCGTCCGCGGGCCTTGCGCGCATGCAGACGCTCGTCGAGATGATGAAACACCCGCGCGGCGCGCAGACCGCCGGCGTGAATGCCGTCGAAGCGAATACGCTGTCCGGTCCGCGCATCGCCAATCCATACCGCGCCTATCCGCCAAGCTGCCTCGCCGATCCGCTGCCCGATACCAAGAGCGGCCCGTTCACGCAGTTCCAGATGCCACTTTACACGCGCGATACCAACGGCAATGCGATGACGCCGGAGACTGTGACGATCACGATCTGGCGCATGGCCTGCAGCAGCAGCGGCAACCTCACGCCTTACAACACTCGACCACCACGAGAACGCTGCACTCCTGATGCGCATCGACCGTGACAGCAGCGTCGATGGCCACACAGACGTGTTTCCGACCTTCCCGTCGCTGACCGCGAACCAGGCCAATGCGACCGGCAATTTCGTGCGCGCCGCGTCGGAGCCGAATACGGTCATCGACGACGGTCCGTACGACGCGCCGGTCTATATCAGCACGACTTATGTGCTGGAGAACTACCCGAACTCGCTGGCGGGCTTTACCTATTTCAACTACGACTTCACATTCTTCATCGATCCCGTCATCGACGCGAGCTGCACGGGCTGCCAGTCCGTCAACATCAACGGCTATCAGCCGACGCAGGGTGACTACCCCGCCGCGTTCGCAGCCCTGCCGATCGACGGCTACATGAGCAGCTCGTACTACGATCCCGCGCACAACGGCGAAGGCTTCCTGCTCGAGGTCTACGACAATCCCGGCGGCACGACGCGCACGGTGTTTGCCGCGTGGTACACGTACGATCCGCTCGGCATTCCGTTCTGGCTGACGGCGCAGGGCACGGTGGCGGTCGGCGCGAATGCGATGACGGGCGCGCCGGTCTACTACTTCAACAACGGCGGCTTCGCCGGCGACTTCGGTTCCATTGCGACGCTCCACGTCTGGGGCACGATGTCGATGAGCTGGACCAACTGCAACGAGCTCGTCTTCTCGTACAACGGCGCGACCGACCCGACGATCGTCAACGGCCCGACCGGTAGCGGCACGCGTACCTGGGTGCGCATCAGCGACATCAACGGCCTGAGCTGCGAATAGCGTTTCGCAGAAGCCGCGCTTCACGACCGATCCCGCCCGCGTGGCGGGATCGGCGTTTCTGGGGCGCGCGTTGCCCGATCGCCGAGGCGTGAAGCACACTCCGACGCGTGAGCGCACGCACCGACTTTCCGATCGCCCCGCTGCTCGACGAGATCCGGCGCTCGCTCGATCGCCATCCGCGGCTGGTCCTCGAAGCACCTCCCGGCGCCGGCAAGACGACGCAGGTGCCGCCGGCGCTGCTCGACGCGAAATGGCTTGGCGGGCGCAAGATCGTCATGCTCGAGCCGCGCCGCATCGCCGCGCGCGCAGCGGCCGAGTTCATGGCCGCACAGCGCGGCGAGGACGTTGGCGCGACGATCGGCTACCGCATCCGGCTCGAAAGCCGCGTCTCGGCCGCGACGCGCATCGAGGTCGTCACCGAAGGCATCCTGACGCGCATGATCCAGGACGATCCGGAGCTCACCGGCATCGGCGCGATCCTGTTCGACGAGTTTCACGAGCGTCATCTCTCGGGCGATCTCGGCGCCGCGCTCGCGCTCGACGTGCAGGCGAACCTCCGGCCCGATCTCCGTCTCGTCGTGATGTCGGCGACGCTCTCGGGCGCACGCATCGAGCGCTGGCTCGACGCACCGCGCGTCGCGAGCGAGGGCCGCGGATTCCCGGTGCGCATCGTGCATCCGGCGCTGCGCGGCAACGAGGATCCGACAGCGCTGCGCCGTGCAGTTGCGCAAGCGCTCGCCGAGAACGAAGGCGATGTGCTCGTGTTTCTGCCCGGCAAGCGCGAGATCGACCAGACGCGCGCGATGCTCTCCGGCGCACTCGAACGCATCGACTTCGTCGCGCTGCACGGCGAGCTTTCGGTTGCCGACCAGCACGCCGCACTGGCGCCGGCGAAATCGGGCACGCGCCGCGTGATCCTCGCGACGAACGTCGCCGAATCGAGCCTCACGCTGCCCGGCATCCGCGCCGTCGTCGATACCGGGCTCGCGCGCGAGCCGCGCTTCGATCCGAGCTCCGGCTTCACGCGCCTCGAAACGGTCGCGATCTCGCAGGCGTCGGCCGACCAGCGCGCCGGCCGCGCGGGCCGGCTCGGTCCCGGCGCGTGTTATCGCCTATGGCCCGAGAGCAAGCGCCTCGATTCCGATCGCACGCCCGAGATCGCGCAGGTCGAGCTCTCGCAGCTCGCGCTCGAGCTCGCGGCGTGGGGTTCGGCTGATCTGCGCTGGCTCGATGCGCCGCCGCCCGGCGCGTTCGCGCAAGGTCGCGACCTGCTCGATGCACTCGGCGCGCTCGATCGCGACGGACGCATCACCGCGCTCGGCCGGCGCATGCGCGCCGCCGCGATGCATCCGCGTCTTGCCGCGATGATCGTCCGCGCGGACGCCGCGCACGCCGCATTTGCGTGCGATCTCGCCGCGCTCGTCGAAGCGCGGAATCCGTTGCGCGGCGCTTCGGCGGGCAGCGACGACTTCCGCTCGCGCGCACGCGCGCTGACCGCGTGGCGCACGCGCGACCGCGCGGCCGCGCGCGACATCGGCGCCGACACCGGCGCGCTCGCGTCGATCGCGCAGATCGCCGATGCGTCCCGACGGCGACTCGGCGTGCGCAGCGCTCACGCGACGCCGCCCGACGAATTGCTGCACGCCGGCAACCTGCTGCTGCACGCGTATCCCGACCGCATCGCGCGTCAGGACGCCGCAAATCCGCGCCGCTATCAGCTCGCGAACGGCCGCGGCGCGCGGCTTCGCGACGACAGCGCGCTGTTCGGCGAACCGTGGCTCGTCGTCGTCGACCTGCGCTTCGACGAGCGCGACAGCCTCGTCTATTCGGCCGCGCCGTTCGATCCGGACCTGCTCGAACGCGATTTTCCGCAGCGCTTTCGCGACGCGCGCAGCGTGCGCTGGAACCGCGACACACGCGCGGTCGATGCGTTCGAAGAGCGCCGCTTCGACGCGATCGTGCTCGAAAAGAGGAGCGTGCCGCCTCGCCGCGAAGACGCGGTTCCCGCGATGCTCGCCGCCGTGCGCGAGCTCGGCCTCGACGCGCTGCCATGGAGCGAGCACGCACGCGAGCTGCGGCTTCGCGTCGAAGCGCTACGCACGTGGGAGCCATCGCTCGGCCTGCCGGACTTCTCCGACACGGCGCTGCTCGCATCGCTCGACGAATGGCTCGCGCCGTATCTCGACGGCAAGCGCAAGCTCGATGCGCTAAGCGCGGCCGAGCTTTCCGAAGCGCTCGCGTCGCGGCTCGACTATGCGATGCGCAGCGCAATCGACACGCACGCGCCTTCGACGATCCGCGTGCCGAGCGGCATGGAACGCCGCATCGTATATGCGCCCGGCGAGCCGCCGGTGCTTGCGGTCAAGCTGCAGGAATTGTTCGGCCTCGCCGACACGCCGCGCATTGCGGGCGGTCGCGTGCCGCTGACGCTGCACCTGCTTTCACCGGCGGGGCGGCCGATCCAGGTCACGCAGGACCTCAGGAGTTTCTGGGAGCGCACGTATCCTGAGGTCAGGAAAGAGCTCAAGGGTCGCTACCCGAAGCATCCATGGCCCGATGATCCATGGACCGCGCAAGCGACGCACCGCGCCAAACCCCGGAAATAACTATTTCTCCCCTCTCCCGCTTGCGGGAGAGGGCTAGGGTGAGGGCAATCTTGGTTCGCGCTTCCAAACATGCGCGTTCCCCTCACCCGCGCTTGCGCGCGGCCTCTCCCGCAAGCGGGAGAGGCGAACATCAAGAACGCTTCGGTTCGCGCTGACTCAGGATCACGCTGCCGAGAATCAGCACGGCCGACGCGACCATCGTCAGCGTCGGCATTTCGCCGAGCAGCAGCCAGCCCCACGCGACACCGAAGATGGGCACGAGATACGTCGTCGTCGACGCGCGCGCCGGACCGACGCGCTGGATCAGCCGGAAGAAAAGCCAGTACGCAATGCCGGTGCAGAGCACGCCGAGCGCTGTCGCCGCAAGCCATGAAACGGCCGGGATTGGCGTCGCCGGCCACGTCGCCACTGCGAAAGGCGCGGCCATCAGCGTCGCGCAGCTCAGCGTGCCGGCAACGCCGGCGCTCGGCGGAAGGTCGGCGAGCCAGTGCCGCGTCAGGTTGATCGCGAAGCCATAGCAGAGCGACGCGACCGCGCCGGCGATCGCCGCGCCCATGACGTTCTCGCCGGCGACGCGGCCACTCGCGAGGATCACGACGCCGACGAAGCCGACGCCGAGCGCGATGCCGCGGCGCACGCCAATGTGCTCGCCGAACACGGCGAACGCGACGAGCGCTGCGAACAGCACTGTCATGCTGTTTGCGATCGCGCCGATGCCGGCCGGCGCGCGCTCGGCGCCCCACGCGAACAGCGTGAACGGAATCGCCGAGTTCAACGCGCCGATCAGCGCGAAGCGGAGCCAGTGTGTGCGCGTAATGCGCGCGCGTGCGCGCCAGAGGAACGGCAGCAGGATCACGACGCCGGTCAGGAGCCGCACGCCGACCAGCGGCAGCGGCCCGAAGTCCTTCGCGGCGACGCGCATGAACAGGAACGAGCCGCCCCAGATCGCGCCGAGCAGCAACAGCTCGATCGGCGTCCAGAGATCGCGGGATGGATTGAGCGCGGTGGCGCTTTCGGTGAGACTCGTCATGCGCTCGGAATTCTGCCTGTTGCGGCCGCTCGGGACACGAGCCGGCGCGCGCGAAATGCGCGGGTCCACTTCGGATGGGACGTTACGCCGTTCAGCAACCCGACGCTTCGGCGCCGGGCGAAGCGACGTCGCCGATGCCGCGCTAGTCTAGCCGCATGGACGAACCGGTCAGCCGCTACCAACTCGCCGAGTTCGGCGCGCTGCTCGCCGAGCCTGCCCGCGCCGCGATCGTGCTCGCGCTGCTCGACAACCGCGCGCGACCGGCCGGCGAGCTTGCGACGATCGCCGGCGTCGCGGCTGCGACCGCGAGCGCACACCTGAAGCGGCTCGCGGACGCCGGCCTTCTCAGTGTCGTCGGCCAGGGCCGCCATCGCTACTACCGGCTCGCCGACGAAGACGTTGCGCACTGGATCGAAGCGCTGATGCTCGCGGCGCCGCGCCGCATCAAGGAGCGCTCGATCGCCGACCGCGATCTCGCCGCCGCGCGCACGTGCTACAAGCATCTCGCCGGCAAGCTCGGCGTCGCGCTGTTCGATCGGCTGCGCGGCGCGCACGCGCTCGATCTCGACAGCGACGCCGTGCGCCTCAACCGCAACGGCGATTCGCTGCTGCGCGAAAGCGGCCTGATCGTCGAAGGCGACACTGCGGTGCTCGGGCTCGACGGACGCACGTGCGTCGACTGGACCGAGCGGCGCTTCCATCTCTCGGGGCCACTCGGCACGCTGCTCGCGCGGCGCATGCTCGACGAACGCTGGCTGCTGCGCCGGAACGGCACGCGCGCGGTCGGCATCAGCGCGCGCGGGCGCGAAGGACTGCGCGCGCTCGGCATCGACTGGTGAAGACTATCGACGCTTGCGGCCGCAGCGGACGCTGAAATCCCAGCGCACCGCGCGGTGCTCGGCAGGATCGCCCCAGGCGTCGCGGATTTCGGCTTCGACCGTCGCGACGGGATCGCTGCCGTTCGCCTTCATGTAGCGCTGCGTCGCCGACCACGAGCGCAGGTACGCCAGGAACTGTGCGGCATCCCAGTCGACACGCATCTCGAACGTGGGCACCGCGACTTCGTCGAACGGCGCGCCGTCGCCGAACGGCATCGGGATCGTTCGGTAGCCGGCGTCGACATAATCGCGCTCGGGCGGCCAGTACGGTCCCGTCAGATCGACATAGACGCGATTCTTCAGCGCATCGACGGCGGGCGTCACGCGGCAATCGGCATACGACCACGCGGCGAACAGGCCGCCCGGTTTCAGCACGCGTGCGACTTCGGCGAAGAAGCGCGCGAAATCGAACCAGTGCAGCGCCTGCGCGACGGTCACGAGATCGGCGCTCGCCGGCGCGAGCGAACAGCGTTCGGCGGGCTCGACGCGGTATTCGACGTTCGCGCGCGCTTCGGCGTTCGCGATCTGGTTCGCGCTCGGATCGGACGCGAAGACGCGCGCGAAGCGCTCCGCGAGCGCGACGCTCGCCTGTCCGTTGCCGCAGCCGGCGTCCCACGCGAGCATCTGCGCCGGCGCCTCGCGCGCGAGCCAGTCGAACAGCGCCGTCGGATAGAGCGGACGCGCTTCGCGATAGGTATTGGCGTGGCCGGAGAAGTGATCGTGGAACGTCACGGGCGCAATGATAGCGCCATGAACAGCGTGCCTTCGCGTGCCGCGTAGTACGGCGCGATCGGCTCGAACCCGAGCTTGCGGTAGAGCGCGATCGCTTCGTGCATCGTCGGCAGCGTGTCGAGACGGAGCTGCGCGTAGCCGAGCGTCGCGGCCTCTGCGATGACCGCTTCGGCAAGCGCGCGGCCGAGCCCGAGCCCGCGGCCTTGCGGCGAGACGAAAAGGCGCTTCATCTCGCAGCAGCGCGGCGCATCGATCGGACGCAAAGCGACGCAGCCGATCGCGATGCCGGCTGCGTTGCGCGCGATCAGCAACTGTCCGCGCGGCGGCGCGTACTTTCCGGGCAGCGTCGCAAGCTCGTCGGCGAAACCCTGGTATGCGAGGTCGACGCCAATGTGCGCTTCGTACGCGCGGAAGAGATCCGCGATCTCGGCGATATCGCGCGCTTCGGCGGCGGCGATCGCGAAGGTGTTGCCAACCATCATTTGGCTTCCGCAGCGATGACGCGGCTTTGACCCGGCGCGAGATCGCCAAGTTCGTACGGCCCGACGCGCACGCGAATCAGCCGCAGCGTCGGCAATCCGACCGCGGCGGTCATGCGACGCACCTGCCGGTTGCGGCCTTCGCGAATCGTGAGCCTCAGCCACGCATCGGCCACGTTCTTGCGAAAGCGGATTGGCGGATCGCGCGGCCAGAGCGGTTCCGGGTCGCCTGCGAGCGCTTCGGCGTCGGCCGGCAGCGTCGGGCCGTCGTTCAGGACGACGCCGCACCGCAAGCGTTCGAGCGCGGATTCATCCGGCGTGCCTTCGACCTGCACGAGATACGTCTTCGCGAGCTTGTATTTCGGTTCGGTAAGCCGGTGTGCGAGCGCGCCGTCGTCGGTCAGCACGACGAGGCCTTCGGAATCGGAGTCGAGACGTCCGGCCGGATAGACGTCCGGCACGCGGACGAAGTCGGCGAGCGTCGGCTTCGGCGGCGTGCTCCGGTCCGTGAACTGGCAGAGCACGCCGTACGGCTTGTTGAGAAGGATCAGCATGCCACCCTCTCCCGCGGGCGGGAGAGGGAAATGGAGGCCGCTCAGTTGCCGCCCGAGTCGTTGCCCTGATGGAAGATTTCGTCGCCGCTGCCGGGCTTGACGAACTTCAGCGTCATGCGGTCGGACTCGCCGATCGCGGTGTACTTCTCGCGATCCTTGTCGCCGAGCTCGTAGGTCGGCGGCAGCGTCCAGACGCCCTTCTCGTAATCCTTGGTGTCCTTCGGGTTCGCGTTGATCTCGCTCTGCGCCTTCAGCTTGAAGCCGGCGTCGGTCGCGAGCTTGATCACGTAGTCGGTCGGGACGTAGCCCTTTTCCTTCGTCTTCTCGACATCGGAACCGTCCGCGGCACGATGATCGGTGACGCCGAGCACGCCGCCCGGTTTCAGCACGTCGAAGAACGCCTTGAACATCTGCGGCGCGGTGCCGGCGCCGGCCCAGTTGTGCACGTTGCGGAACGTGACGACCATGTCCGCGGAGCCCGCCGGGCCGAGATTCGGCGCTGCGCCGTCGAACTCGACGGTTTTCGCTTCGCCGTATTCGGTCGGATCATCGGCGAACTTCTTCTTGAGACCCGACTGATCCTGCGCGGCCTCGCCTTCGGGCTTCTTTGGCTTGGCGTTGGCGGCGATGTACGTGCCATTGCCCTTGAGCGCCGGCGCGAGGATCTCGGTGTACCAGCCGCCGCCGGGCGTGATCTCGATCAGCGTGTCGCCGGGCTTCAGGCCGAAGAACTCGAGCGTCTCCTTGGGATGGCGGTACTGGTCGCGCGCCTTGTTCTTGTCCGAGCGCCAGCTGCCGGCGATGGCCGTGTCGAGCTTCGGACCCATCAGCGCGGCTGCGCTGGTCGGCGGCGTCGGCGTTGCAGGCTGGTCGAGCGGCGCGGCCGCTTTGGGTGCCGGTGCGGCTGCGGCTGGCGCGGTCTTGGCGGTCTCATCCGCACCCTCTTTGCCGCAAGCGGCGAGCAGCACGGCGAAGGCGAGAGCAATCGGCAATCTCTTCATGGCGTCCTCGGAACGGTGCGACGGCGCGGATGCGTCGAGGGCGCGAAGACTAGCAGGGAACGGGGAACGGCGAACAGGGAAACACGTAAGGCCAGCCTTTCACATTGCTGTCTCTTCGCTGGCGGATCTCGCGCCATTCAACTGGCAGATGGGTTCAGCTCACGGACGATTCATTGCGCGGATGGCCTCCTAGACGGGCGCGAAAAACGCTGCCGCGTGCACGCTTTTCGGGCCCATCAACCCAAGGAGCCAAGGCCATGCTGCACTACGCCATCGTGTTTCTCGTCATCGCGCTGATCGCCGCCGTGCTCGGCTTTGGCGGCATCGCCGGTGCCGCTGCCGGCATCGCGAAGATTCTGTTTCTGGTCTTCCTCGTGCTGTTCATCGTTTCGCTGTTCATGGGCCGCCGCGGCTCGCCGCCGGTCTGACGCATTCACACCGCCGACAAAACGAAAGGCCCGCGATTGCGGGCCTTTTCGTTGCGCGTTACGCGTCGGCGCGTGTGCGTGACGATTCCGGATACGGCGGAATGTCGGTCGAATCGCCGGCTGCGATCTGCGCCTGCACCGAGCGCCACCACGCGGGATCGAAGATTTCGGGATGCGTCGCCAGCAGCGTGTCGCGAAGCGCATCCGGCAGGCCGAGGAAGCGCGCGAAGAGCTCCGGAAACACGTCGTCATGGCGCACCGAGAGCCATTCCTCGAGCGGGCGGGTCTCATCGTCCTCGCGCGCTTCCGGCACGCGCCGGAACCGGCATTGCTCCAGGAGGCAAAGCTCGTCGTAGTCGTAGAAGATCGTGCGCCCTCGGCTGGTGACGCCGAAGTTCTTGAGCAGGAGATCGCCCGGAAAAATGTTGCTGCGCGCAAGATCCTTGATCGCCTGACCGTAGTCGAGCACGGCCGGCAGCGCGACGTCATACGCGTTTTCGCGCGCGTAGAGGTTCAGCGGACGCAGGCGCCGCTCGATGTAGCAATGCTTGATGAGCAGATCCTCGCCATCGATCGCGACGGCTTCGGTGCATTGCTGCAGCAGCTCGTCGCGAACATCGGGATCGATCAGGCGCAGCGGCAAGCGCAGATGCCGGAACTCCTGCGCATCGACGAGCCGCCCGATGCGGTCGTAGCGGAACACGAGCCGGTATTTCTCCTCGACGATGCGGCGCGCGCTGTCCTTCGGATATGCGAACGCATCGCGGATGACCTTGAACACGATCGGATACGCGCGCGGCGTAAACACGGCCATGACCATGCCGCGCGCACCGTCAGCGCGAACGATGCGCTCGTCGGGGTTCGTCGCGAGATGACGGAACAGCGCACGGTAGCGTTCGGTCTTGCCCTGCTTCGCGCGGCCGAGCACCGTGAAGAGCTCGCCGATCGGTTTGTGCGGCATCAGCTCGTGCAGGAACACGACCGCGTCGCCGACGCTCGGGAGGTCGGCGAGGAAATAGCTGCGCGAAAAGCCGAACAGCGCGGAGACTTCGCCGATATCGGTCAGCACCGCGTCGGCGTGCACGCCGTTCGCATCGTTGATGAGCGCAATCATGAGCGGCATCCACGCCGCACCGGCCGCCGCGCGTCCCGCAAGCACGCGTCCTACGAGATACGCGCGGCGCTCGCGGAAGAATCGTGTGCGCAGGATTTCGATGCGAAACACCGCGTGGCCGCCCGGGATGCCGAAGCGCTCGATCAGCGCATCGGCGATCGCGTTGCCGCTCGCGGCGACGTCGGCGTAGCCGTTCGCGAACGGATAGTCGTCGAGCAGCGCCGTGCAGACGGCGCCGAGATCGTCTTCGGCCGTGTAGACGTTGCGCGCGATCGGCTCGACGATGTTGGCGAACGGATCGGCGTCGAGCGCGACGAACTCGATGCTCGCCTCGACGCCGCTCGTGTGGAAGAAGCGGCGCGAGAGCGAGTTGAAGAACGTCTTGAAGAGCTCGCGGTCGAGCATCGGCTCGATGCGCGCGGCGTAGTCGTCGCGGATCGCGGCCCAGAGCGGGCGGTTGCGGATGCGGTCGTCGAGCAGCAGCTCGAGACGACCGAGCGTCTCGACGACGCATTCGTCGTAGAGATCGAGGCGCCAGACGACGTCGATCTGCGCCTGCTTCCAGTTGCGCCGCTCGAACCAGCGCTGTGCCCGGCGCGTGATGTCCGAGAAGCGGGCGTTGTAGTCGAGGAACGCGTCGAGGATCAGCGCGGCAGCGCGCGCGTGCATCGTGGCCGCATTGGCGGGCGCTGGCGCATCGGGAGTCACGCCGCCGAGTCTAGCGGCCTTATCCCCTCTCCCGCTCGCGGGAGAGGGGAAAGCACTTACAGCGCGGCGATGAGGCCGTCGGCAAACTGCGATGTCTTCACTTCAGTCGCACCTTCCATCAGCCGCGCGAAGTCATACGTCACCTTCTTCGACGCGATCGCCTTGTCCATCGCCGAAATGATCGCATCGGCGGCTTCGGTCCAGCCCATGTAGCGCAGCATCATCTCGCCCGAGAGGATCTCCGAGCCCGGATTGACCTTGTCCTGGTTGGCGTACTTCGGCGCGGTGCCATGCGTCGCTTCGAACACGGCGTGGCCGGTGACGTAGTTGATGTTGCCGCCCGGCGCGATGCCGATGCCGCCGACCTGCGCCGCGAGCGCATCCGAAAGGTAGTCGCCGTTCAAGTTCAGCGTCGCGACGACGTCGTACTCGGCCGGACGCAGCAATATCTGCTGCAGGAACGCATCGGCGATCACGTCCTTGACCACGATGTCCTTGCCGCTCTTCGGATTCTTGAACGAGCACCATGGGCCGCCGTCGATCTCGACTGCGCCGAACTCCGTCTGCGCGAGCGCGTAGCCCCAGTCGCGGAACGCGCCTTCGGTGAACTTCATGATGTTGCCCTTGTGCACGAGCGTCACCGATTTGCGATCGTTGTCGACCGCGTATTTCAACGCGGCGCGCACCAGCCGCTCGGTGCCATCGCGCGAGACCGGCTTGATGCCAAAACCTGACGTATTCGGGAAGCGCACTTTCTTGAAGCGCTCCGGGAAGTTTTCCTTCAGGAGCGCCGCGAACTTCTTCGCATCGTCCGTGCCTTCCTGGAATTCGATGCCGGCATAAATGTCTTCGGTGTTCTCGCGGAAGATCGTCATGTCGACTTTGCCGGGATCCTTGACCGGCGACGGCACGCCCTTGAACCAGCGCACCGGACGCAGGCAGCAGTAGAGATCGAGCATCTGGCGCAACGCCACATTGAGCGAGCGGATGCCGCCACCGACCGGCGTCGTCAGCGGACCCTTGATCGAGACGAGATACTTTCGGCACGCCTCGACGGTTTCGTCGGGGAGCCAGTTGCCGGTCTGGTTGAACGCTTTCTCGCCGGCGAGCACTTCCATCCAGTGGATCTTGCGCTTGCCGCCGTACGCCTTCGCGACGGCCGCGTCGAGCACGCGCACGGATGCGCGCCAGATGTCGGGACCGGTGCCGTCGCCTTCGATGAAGGGCACGATCGGATTCGCGGGCACGTCGAGCTTGCCGTTCGCGATCGTGATGGTTTCGCCGCCGGCGGGCGGCTTCAGCTGTTCCGTCATGGGTGTCTCCGAGGGGATTCCGGCGCGCGGCGCACGGCCGCGCGAAATGGCCCGCTATTGTCGCGTGTTCGGGGCCGGCGTTGAAGGGCGGTCCATGACGGGCCGGTGACACGCCACAAAAAAGGCGCGGATCGCTCCGCGCCTTTTTCGATTTCGCCGGGAACCGCTCGTTACTTGACCGAGAAATCCTTGCTGCTGACGGCATTGCCGTCGAGAGAGATCTCGACCTTGTAGTTGCCGGCCGGCCAGCCATCGGGCTTGGAGATGTGGAACGTCGTGACGGCGGGGCCCGTCGGCGCGATCGTCTGGCTCGAATCGTTGACGGTCTGGCCGTCCTGGTACGTCCATTTCGCGCCGAGCGTCGCGTTCGACGCGGCGCCGGTCGTCGAGACCGCGGCGTAGATCGTGTCCTTCGGCGAGAACGACGTCGCCGGCGAAGTGACCTTCTGGTCGGCGCCGACGGCCGTGCCGAGATCGACCGACGTCACGCTGACGCCGGCCGCAGGCGGCGGCGTCGCGGGTGCCGGTGGAGGCGTCGTTGCAGGCGCGGGCGTCGTCGCCGGCGCAGGTGCGTTCTCGGGGCTCTTGTTGCATGCAGCGATCGTGAGCGCGCCGGCGAGACCGAGCGCGAGCAATGACAAAGTCCTCTCAAGTTTCATGGATCCTCCTCCGCGATTATTTGGCTGCCGTTATTTGGATGTCGCGCCGGTCGGAATCTTCAGGACCTGGCCCGGCTTGATCAGATCGGGATTCGAAATCTGGTCGCGATTGGCATCGAAGATTTCGTGCCAGCGGTTCGCGCTTCCGTAGAACTCCTTGGCGATCTTCGAGAGCGTGTCGCCCTTGTTGACCGTGTAGGTCTGCGCGGCGGTCGGCGCGGTCGATTCGACGCCGGACTTCACATTGCTGAAATCCGCCTTTTGAGCCGGCGGTGCGCTCGATGAAGAGCCGCTCTGCACGTTCGAAAAATCGGGTTTCTTGTCGTCGCCCATGACCGCTCTCCGCTGCGTTGCAGGACCGTTAACAATAAACCCGGGCGCTTAACGGCGTCTGAGCAAGGGCAGGTCGCGGAAATGTTGCGGACACATCACGGCGATTCGTCGCGATGCCTACGAAAAACTACTGCCTCGCGGTACGCGGATTGGGCGGATCGCCGGGATCGCTGCTGCGCCACGGATTGATATCGAGGCCGCCGCGCCGCGTGTATCGCGCATAGACGGCGAGCATTCGCGGTGCGCAGCGCCGGCGGATGTCCATGTAGATGCGCTCGACGCAGTGCTCGTGGAAATCGGCGTGGCTGCGGAACGAGACGAGATAGCGCACGAGGCTGGCGCGATCGATGCGCGGGCCCGCGTAGCGGATCGCGATGCTGGCCCAGTCGGGCTGGCCGGTCACTGGGCAGTTCGACTTCAGGAGATCGGAGACGAGCGTTTCTTCGGCGTCGCCGTGCGTCGTCGCGAGCAGCGTCGCGTCCGGCGGTCCGTAGGTCGTGATTTCGACGGATTCCGTGTCGATCGATTCACCGTCGAGCTCGCGAAGAGCAAGCGCATCGAATCGCGCCGGCGCCGTGAGCGCAACCTGGACCGCGCCGCCGGCTGCATTCGAAAGGTCGCGCGCGATACGCTCGTGCAACGCGTCCGCGCTCGCGAGAGGTTCCTGATTGAAGCTCGCGAGATAGAGCTTGAACGACTTCGACTCGATGATGTTCGGCGTCGTCGCCGGAAAGCGGAACTCGGCGACGGCGACCTCGGGCTTGCCGCGCGCGTCGAGCCACGAAAGCTCGTACGCGTTCCAGACGTCGACGCCGTGGAATGGCAACGGATCGCCGATGCCGAGCGCTTTGCGCTGCGCGGCGCGCGCGATCGGAAACAGCAGGCCCGGATCGTAGCGATCGGGATACGCGGTGCTGCGGCCGAGCTCTGAGTCGTGCGGCGTGTTCATCTCGAAGGTGCTGCGCCGCCCGAAGGCGGCGCAGCGTGTTCGATCAGGTCTGCGGCAGCGGTTCGTCGAGTCCGGGCGCGGCCTGCTCGGCGTTCTCGGCGTGGTGATCCGCCGCGAGCAGCAAGTAGAACGCCGGCACGACGAACAGCGTGAACAGCGTGCCGATCGAAAGGCCGGCCGCGATCACGAGACCCATGTTGAAGCGGCCGGCGGCACCCGCACCGGTTGCGATCACGAGCGGCGCCACGCCGAGCACCATTGCGGCCGTCGTCATCAGGATCGGGCGCAAGCGCACGCCAGCCGCGTGTTCGATCGCTTCGCGCTTGGACATGCCGAGGCGCTGCGATTCGTTGGCGAACTGCACGATCAGGATGCCGTGCTTGGAGATGAGGCCCATCAGCGTAACGAGGCCAACCTTCGAGTAGATGTTGAGGCTCGCGAACAGGTTCACGAACACCAGCGCGCCGAACAGCGCCATCGGCACCGATATCAGGATCACGATCGGATCGCGCAGGCTGTTGAACTGCGCGGCGAGCGCGAGGAACACGATGATCAGCGCGAAGCCGAACGTCAGCGCGAAGCCGCCCGATTCCTGCACGAACTGGCGCGACTGGCCGGAATAGTCGAGCGAGTAGCCGCTCGGCGCGACTTCGGCGAGCGCATCCTTGAAGAACTGCAGCGCTTCGCCCTGCGACATGCCGCTCGCGCCCGAGATCGTCGACGAGTTGAGCTGCTGGAAGCGGTTGATCGAGCGCGGCACGACTTCGTTCTTGAGCGAAGCGACCGTCGACGCCGGTATCACGGAGCCATCCGGCGCGCGCACGTAGTAGTCGAGCACCTGATCCGGATTCAGGCGATCGGTCTGCAGCACCTGCGGAATCACCTTGTACGAGCGGCCCGCGATCGAGAAGTAGTTGACGTAGCCGCCGCCGAGCGCCGCGCCGAGCGAGGCGCCGACGTCCTGTTGCGTGAGGCCGAGCGTCGAGATCATGTCTCGATCGACCTGCACGGTCGATTGCGGCTTGTCGATCTTGAGGTCGGTGTCGACGAACCAGAACTTGCCGCTGTCCTTGGCCTTCTGCAGCACGGCCTGCGTGACGGCGTTCAAGTTCTCGGGCGGCTCGGTCGAATTGATCACGACCTGGATCGGCGCACCCTGCGCGCCGGGCAGCGGCGGCAGCTGGAACGCGAACACCTGACCACCCGCGATCGCGCTCCACTTGGCCTGCAGCTCCTGCTGCAGCACGTGCGCGTTCTTGCTGCGATCTTCCCACGGCGTGAACAGCATGCCGCCGAAGCCGGTGCCGGGCGAGATGATCTGGAACATCATCTCGTACTCGGGCAGCGACTTGCCGATCGCGAACATCTGCTGCGAGTAGCCGAGCATCTGCTCGGCGGTCGCGTTCGGCGGGCCGTTGAGCTGGTAGAAGATGAAGCCCTGATCCTCTTCCGGCGCGAGCTCGAACTGCGATGTCGAGCCGGCCAGCAGCGTCGCGAGCAGAATCATGATGCCCATGACGACGGCAACGCTGTACGTCTTCAGCGAGCCGTGCAGCACGCGTTCGTACGCGCCTCGCACGCGCTCGAACTGACGATCGATGAACTTGACGAAGCGCCCGCTCTCCTGATCGCTCGAGAAGAAGCGCGAGCACATCATCGGCGACAGCGTCAACGCGATGATGGCCGAAACCGTGACCGAACCCGCGAGCGCAAACGCGAACTCGATGAAAAGCGCGCCCGTGAGGCCGCCCTGCAGCGCGACCGGGACATACACCGCGACGAGCACGACGGTCATCGCGAGGATCGGGCCGCCGAGCTCGCGCGCAGCGATCAGCGAAGCCTCCCACGGCGACTTGCCTTCCTCCTTCATGTGCCGGTCGACGTTCTCGACAACGATGATCGCATCGTCGACGACGAGGCCGATCGCAAGCACGAGCGCAAGCAGCGTCAGGAGATTCAGCGAGTAGCCGAGCATCAGCATCACGAAGAACGTGCCGATCAGCGAGAGCGGCATCGCGACGACCGGAATGATCACGGCGCGGAAGCTGCCGAGGAACAGGAAGATCACGATCGTGACGATCACCAGCGCCTCGATCAGCGTCTTGACGACCTCGTGGATCGAAGCCGTGATGAACTTCGTGCCGTCGTAGACGATCTCGCCCTGCAATCCGCTTGGCAGCTGCGACTGGATGTCCGGCATCGCGTCGCGCACGCGCTGCGCGACGTCGAGGATGTTCGCATCGGGCGCGACCTTGATGCCGATGAACACGGCGAGCTTGCCCGAGAACGAGACATTCGCGTTGTAATCCTCGGCACCGAGCACGACGTTGGCGACGTCCTCGAGCCGGACGATCGCGCCGTCCTTCTGCTTGATCGCGAGCTGCTTGAACTCCTCGACCGAATGGAGATCCGTCGCGGCGGTCAGGTCCACGCTGACCATCTGGCCCTTGGTCGTGCCGACCGCGGCGAGATAGTTGTTCGCGGACAGCGCCTGATAAACATCGGCCGCGGTCACGCCGTGCGCGGCAAGGCGCGTGGGATCGAGCCACGCACGCAGCGCAAACTGGCGGCCGCCGAGAATCTCGGCCGTCTGCACGCCCTGGATTGCATCGAGCTTCGGCTTGACGACGCGCGCGAGATAATCGGTGATGCTGTTGGCCGGTAGCACGTCGCTGCGATAGCCCATGTACATCGCATCGATGGTCTGACCGGTCTGCACGTTCAACACCGGTTGCTGCGCCTGCGGCGGCAGCTGGTTGCGGACGGCGCTGACCTGCGTCTGGATCTGCGTCAACGCTTCGTTGGCGGGATAGTTGAGCCGAAGCGTCGCGGTGATCGTCGAGACCCCGCTGACGCTCGAAGAGGACAGATAGTCGATGCCCTGCGCCTGCGCGATCGACTGCTCGAGCGGCTGCGTGATGAAGCCCGCGATCGTCTGCGCGTCGGCGCCGTAGTACGCGGTCGTGATCGTGACGACCGCGTTCTCGGTCTTCGGATACTGGCGCACCGAAAGATCGAACACGGCGCGCATGCCGAGAACGAGGATCAACAGGTTGACGACGATCGCGAGGACCGGTTTCTTGATGAAGATGTCGGTGAAATTCATGCGTGGTACCTCACGGGCGTCCGTACCCGATCAAAAAAGCTTAGCGACCCAAATCCCCTCTCCTGCTTGCGGGAGAGGGCCAGGGTGAGGGCAGGCTCGCGAAAGCTTCCCTCATCCGCCTTCGGCACCTTCTCCCGCGAGCGGGAGAAGGGAAATCAATGTTCCTGCGGCGTCGGATTCGGGCTGTTCGCCGGCTGCACGCTGTTGTCGATCGTGATCGGCGAGCCGCTCTTGAGCTTCACCTGACCGCTGGTGACGACTTCCTCGCCCTCGTTGAGCCCCTTCACGATCGCGACCTGATCGCCGCGCGTGCCGCTGGTCGTCACGAACGTCTGCTGCACGACGAGCTGGTCGGGCGGCACGGCGTTCTTGTCGTCCTTTTTGTCGTCTTTCTTCTTGTCGTCTTTCTTCGCGTCCTTGGCATCGGCCTTCTTCGGATCGGCCTTGGCGTCGGCGGTCTTCGGATCGGCATTCGCGGCCTTGTTGTCAGCCTGCGCCTTGTCGAAGTCGGCCTTCTTCTTGACGAGGTAGACGGTCTCGCCGTACGGGTTGTAGACGACGGCCGTCTGCGGCAACGTCAGGTGGCGTTCTTGACTGCCGACGTCGACGTTGACGTCGGCGAACATGCCGGGCGTCAGCAACTTGTCCGGATTCGGCACGCTCGCCTCGATCTGCACGTTGCGCGTGTCGTTGTCGATCTTCGGGCTGATCGCCGTGAGCGTGCCCTCGAACGTCTTGCCCTTGAACGCGTCGAGCTTCAGCATGACTTTCTGGCCGACCTTGAGGTCGGAGAGATTGCGCTGCGGCAGGTGGAAGTCGACAAAGATCGGATTGAGCTGCTGCACGGTCACGATCGTCGTGCCGGAGTTGAGATACGCACCCGGATTCACCGTGATGATGCCCGCACGGCCGGCGAACGGCGCGCGCAGCTGCTTCTTCGCGACGTTGACCTGCTGCTGCTGCACGGCGGCCTGCTTCGCCTTGAGATCGGCGGCGGCGGCGTCGTAATCCGCCTTGCTGATCGCCTGCACATTGAGCTGCTGCTTGGCGCGGTCGAACGTGACGCTCGCGAGCGCGGCCGCGGCTTCGAGCTGGTGCAGCTGCGCGACGTCTTCGCTATCGCGTAGCTGCAGCAGCACTTCGCCTTCCTTGACCTCGTCCCCGGACTTCAGATTGACCTTCGTCACGAGGCCCGCGATGTCGAGCGCGAGATCGGCGCCGCGCACCGCGCGCAGCGTGCCGACGGCGTTGAGCGCCGGCTGCCAGTCCTCGAACTTGGCCTTCGCCGTGCTGACGACCGATGGCGGCGGCGGCTTCATGCCGGCGATCATTTTCATGATCATCGCGGCCTTGATGCCGATGATCGCTCCAATCACCAGCAGCACCAGCAAGATCATGATGATCATGCGCTTGGCGGTGCTCGGCTTGCGTTCGTTACCCTGTACGCGCGTCTGCATGCGCGGCCTCCTCAAGTGCGAATCCCGAAAGTCGTTTCGATCGATCTGCTTTTCTAATTCGGCGCCGCGGCCGGCGTCGCCTGCGCGAGCGCAGGCGACTTGCCTTCGTTCCAGCCCCCGCCGAGCGACGCGTACAGCGCCGCCGTGTCGGAGAGGCGCGCCGCACGCGCCTGGATCAGGCCGATGCGCGCCTGCTGGTACTGACGCGTCGCGTCGAGCACCTGCAGGTAGCTCGCCGCGCCTTCCTTGTACTGGATGTTGACGAGATCGAGGCTCTGCTTCGCCGACTGCTCCGCGTCGTACTGCGCACGGAGGTTCTCTGCGTCGAGCTCGAGCGCGTGCAGGCTGTCGGCGACGTTCTGGAACGCCCCGAGCACGGTCGTCTGGTAATCGGCCGCGGCTTTTTCGAGGCCGGCTTCAGCCGCGCGCTTCTCCGCGCGCAGCGTGCCGCCGTGGAAAAGCGGCTGCAGCAAACCGGCACCGAGGCTCCACACCTTCGTGCCGCCGGCGAAAAGATCGCCCGTGTGCAGCGCCTGCGAGCCGTAGCTGCCGGAGAGCGTGATCTGCGGGAACAGGTTCGCCGTCGCGACGCCGACCTCCGCCGTCGCCTGATGCAGCTGCGATTCGGCGGCACGGATGTCGGGACGCTGGCGCACGAGCTCGGACGGCAGCGTGACCGGCACTTCCTGCGGCAGCTGCATGCCGTCGAGATTGAGCTCGGCTAGCGTCGCCTCGGACGGAAACTCGCCGAGGTACACCGCGAGCTGCGTCTGCGTCCGCGCGAGCTGCTGGCGAAGCGTCGGGAGCTGCGCGCGAATCGTCGCAACTTGCGTCCGGATCACCAGCACGTCGGCGAGCGACTTCGCGCCGATCTCGTTCTGGCGCTCGACGAGCTTCAGGTTTTCTTCGTACGCCGAGATGATCTCTTCGGTCGCGCCGATCTGGCCGCGCAGCGACGCTTCGAGGAAGCTCGTCGCGACGACGTTCGCCGCGAGCGTCAGGTAGGTGCCTTCGAGCTGGTACTGCTGGAAATCGGCGACGGAAGACTGCGCCTCGATGCCGCGGCGGATGCCGCCGAAGAGATCGAGCGTGTAGTTGACGTTGACGCCGGCCGTGTAGACGTTGAACACCGACTGGCCCGGCGCGAGCTGGCCGAAAGAGTTCGCGTTGCCGCGCTGCGCCTGCAGGTTCGCATCGACGCTCGGGAAGAGCCCGCCGTTCGCGGCGTTGACGTTCTCGTGCGCCTGCTTCAACGCGGCCTGCGCCGAGGCGATCGTCGGACTGTGCGCGAGCGCCTGATCGACGCGATGATCGATCTCGTCGCTCGAGAACGTCGTCCACCAGCGTTCGGGCACGTCCTGCCCTTCGAGGAACTTCTGCGCATCGCCGGTCGGCGCGTCGGTTGCCATCGTCGACTCCGGCAACTTGTCGGCCGTGTACGAAGGCACCGCCGGCGCATCGGGCGCGCGGAAGTTCGGTCCGACCGCACAACCCGCGAGGGCGGCGGCGATGATCAATGCGCTAAGCATGCGCAGGCGCGGTGGCGCGGTCAGTCCGGCCGTCGCGGCGCGTGCGGCGTGCGAGCGCCGTAGGCCTCGAATCCTTTTCATGGAGCCGTTCCTAAAACTGAACTTGTGGGTACAATAATAGACGGACGGCGCCGCCCATTCAAGGGCGCCGAGTTCGGTTCGGCCGGAGGGACGCACACCTTATCGTCGGCCGGCGGCCCGAACAATGGACAAATGTCATGCCCGCGCACCGGCCCCGAGGAGGATCAGCGGCCCGTGAGGGCCATCATGGCGGCCGGATAGCGCGGGCCCTGGACGGCGGCACGCGGAAACGCGGAATCGATCGCGGAGAGATCGTTCGCGGTCAATTCTATCGCCAATGCCGCAATGTTTTCGTTTAGATACTTGCGGCGCTTCGTTCCGGGGATCGGCACGATATCGTCGCCCTGCGCGAGCACCCACGCGAGCGCGAGCGCTGCCGGTGTCACACCTTTGTCATGTGCGATCGTCGTGACGGTGTCGACGAGCGCGAGATTCTTCGCGAAGTTCTCGCCCTGGAAGCGCGGATTCTTGCGGCGATAGTCGTCGGCTTCGAAATCGTCCGGCGAGCGGATCGCGCCGGTGAGGAACCCGCGGCCGAGCGGACTGTAGGCGACCAAGCCGACGCCGAGCCGGCGGCACGCGTCGAGCACGCCGTCTTCGGGATCGCGCGTCCACAGCGAATACTCGCTCTGCAACGCCGCGACCGGATGCACGTCGCACGCACGCGCGAGCGTTTCGGGGCCAACTTCCGAAAGCCCGATCCAGCGCACTTTTCCGGCGCGAACGAGATCGGCCATCGCGCCGACCGTGTCCTCGATCGGCACGCGCGCATCGGCGCGGTGCAGGTAATAGAGATCGATCGTATCGACGTCGAGCCGTTTCAAACTCGCCTCGCACGCTTCGCGCACGCGCTCCGGGCGGCCGTCGATGTCGCGCTTCGCCGGATCGTTCGGATCGCGCACGAAGCCGAACTTCGTCGCAAGCACGACGTCGTCGCGCCGGCCCTTGATTGCGCGGCCGACCAGCTCCTCGTTCGTGTACGGGCCGTAGGCGTCGGCGGTGTCGAGGAAGTCGAGGCCTGCATCGAGCGCCGCGTGGATCGTCGCGATCGATTCGGCGTCGTCGCCCGCGCCGTAAAACTCGCTCATGCCCATGCAGCCGAGGCCGAGTGCCGAGACTTCGGGACCGTTCCTGCCGAGGCGACGTCGTTGCATCGCATGCTCCACGCGGGGCCAGACAGTTTTAGCTGGGCACGCGCGGGCGTTTCACAAGGGCCGCGTGCTTGCGGCGCGGCTTGCGTTGCGTTGCAGGCTCTACCGTTTCAAAGCGCGCCGTACGCCGGGCAGTCGGGCGTGCTTTGCGCAATGACGGCGTAGCCGCGCGCGTCATCGAGGCGCTTGTACGTGACTGCCTCTTGCGAGAGCACTTCGTCGAGCCGCGGCCAGTTGTCCTCGCTGACGAGCAGCACGCGGCAGCCTTCGTGCTCGCGCATCTCGCTCTGGATGTCCTGCGCCTGCGGCCTCGGCGCGTCGCCCGGAAACTCGAGGCGCTCGATCTCGGCGCCGAGATAGAAGCGAAGGCCGTAGCGCGGATCGCTCTCGACGAACGCGACTTCGTCGGGCTTCGCCGGAAGCACCTTCATCAACGCGGCGGCGAGCGCCCGGTCGTCGACCGGTACGTCGAAGAACGCCGGTGCCGCCCGCGCGAGTACGAGCAACACGCACCAACCCGCGATCGCAACGCGCGTCCCGACGCGGCCGAGATCGAGCGGCGCCAGCGCACGCGCCGCGATCACCGCGAGCGGCACGAACAGCGGCAGCAGATACAGCGGCAGGCGCGAGCGCGCGACCATGAACACGACGAGCGGCAGCAACAGCCAGCACGCAAGAAGGCGCGTGTCCGCGTTGGCGCGGATGTCGCGCACGAGCGCGCCGCGGTCGCGCCACCAGGTCCGCACCAGCAGCGGCAGCCACGGCAACATGCCGAGGACGACGGTCGGCACGTAGATCTTGAGCGCGCCGTACCACTCGGCGTTGCGATGCATCTTGTCGCTCGCAACGCGGTTGACGACTTCCTCGACGAGGAAATAGCGCATCACGCCAGGCTCGCGCAGCGCGACGACGACATACCACGTGCCGCCGACGACGAGGAACACGAGCAGCGCATCCCACGCGAAGAGCTTGCGAAGGCCGGCGCCGCGCGCGCTGAGGAACGCGAACAACGCGCTCGCACCGGACAGCAGCAAACCCGGCGGCCCTTTCGTCATGAACGCGAGGCCCGCGGCGAACCAGAGCAAAAGGCGCGCGCGTCGCTCGTCGCGTGGCGTCGCCGCGTACCAGAGCTCGACGAACGCGACCGCCTGCAGCGTTTCCCAGAGCGTCAGCAGCGTGTCGGTGGTGACGAGATTCGCTGCGAGCGGCGGAAACGCGAACGTCGCGTACGTGAGCGCCGGCAGCCACGGCTGCGCCGGCACGAAACGCCGCCCGAGCCGCATCATCAATAGAACCGTGCCCGCGAACGCGAGCGCGCCGGGCAGTCGCGCCGCGAGCTCGTTGCGACCGAACACGGCGACGCTGCTCGCGATCGCCCAATAGGTCATCGGCGGTTTCGACCAGTGTTCGACTTCCGGATGCAGCATCGGCTTCAGCCAGTCGCCGCTGTCGAGCATGTTGAGCGCGACATTCGTGTAGCGGCCTTCGTCCGGCGAATAAAGCGCGCGCGTGCCCTGGAACGCGATCGCGTAGACCAGCACGAGAAGGACGGTGAACCATCTTGCCCTCACCCACCGCTCGCGGGGCGCGAACGGTCCCCCCTCTCCCGCTGACGCGGGCGAGGGTATATCGGTAACGGCCTGCGGCCGTTGCTGACTCATGCCCGATGTTCCCGCGCGAGATAGTCCTCGCTCTGCATTTCGATCAGACGCGATTCGGTGCGCGCGAACTCCGCACGCAGGCGCTCGCCATCATACAGATCGATCGCCGGAGTAGCCGCCGAGACGACGAGGTTTACGCCGCGGTCGTAGAGCTCGTCGACGAGCTCGACGAATCGCCGGGCTGCATCGTCCATCAGCGGCGTGAACTGCGGGATGTTCGAAACGAGGATCGTGTGATACGCGCGTGCGAGCTCGATGTAGTCGGCGACGCCGCGCGGGCCTTCGCAGAGTGCCGCGAACTCGAACCACGCCGCGCCATCCGCTTCGAGCCGCGCCGGAATCGGGCGGTCGTTGACGAGGAGATCGACATCGCGCTGCGCGGCCGAATGCGCGACTCGGTTGAAGATCGCACGCATCGCACGCTCGGCTTCGGCGCCGGGCGGCGTGTAGTAGACCGGCGCCTGTTTGAGCGCGCGCAGGCGCCAGTCGTGCGGCGATTCGAGCGCGACCACGGCGCAGTGCTGCTCGATCATCGCGATAGCGGGCAGGAATCGCTCCCGTTGCAGACCTTCCTTGTAGAGATTCGCCGGTTTCGTGTTCGACGTCGTCACGAGCACGGCGCCGCGCGCGAACAGCGCGCGCAGCAGATTGCCCAGGAGCATCGCATCGCCGATGTCGCCGACGAAGAACTCGTCGAGCACGAGCACGCGCGATTCGTTGGCGATACGTGCGGCGACGTCGTCGAGCGGATTCGCGCGACCTTCGAGTGCTTTCAGCGACGCGTGCACGTCCTGCATGAAGCGGTGGAAGTGCGTGCGGCGCTTCGATGCCGCCGGCAGTGCTTCGTAGAAAAGATCGCAGACGAATGTCTTGCCGCGGCCGACCGGGCCGTAGAGATAAATGCCGCGCGGCGCCGCGACGTGCCCGCGCAGGCGTTGCCAGAAGCCGGGCGTCGGCGCATCGACAAGCTCGCCCCACAAACGATCGAGCGCGATGAGCACGGCGCGTTGCGCGGGATCGTCCTGCCACTCGCCGGCGAGGACACCCGCGCCGTAGCGCTCGCTCGGCGAGCGCGCGCTGTCGGCGCGATCGCTCACGTCGCGGACGCGATCGGCGGCGGCACGTTGTCGCGAACGCCGTTGCGGACCGCGCCGCGAAGATCGATCAGGCGCCGATGGAAGAAATGCCCGGCCTCGGCCATGCGCACGAACGTCGGCGCCGGCTCCTGCTGCGCGGCCCACTCGGCGACGCCGGCTGGATCCACGATGTCGTCGTCGCCGCCCTGCACGATCAGCACGGGACAGGTCGGCCACTCGATGCCGGAAAAATCCCAGCGCCCGACCGGCGGCGCGATCAGGATCATCTGCTGCGGCGCGAGCGTCACCGCCGCGCGGAGTGCGACATAGCTGCCGAACGAAAAGCCGGCGAGCCAGAGCGCCGCGCCGGGCCTCTCGTGCCGCACCCACTCGGCGACGGTGACGAGATCGTCGGCCTCGCCGCGTCCTTCGTCGTGCACGCCTTCGGATTGCCCGACGCCGCGGAAGTTGAAGCGCACGGTCGTGAGGCCGAGCTCGCCGAGCGCGCGATCGAGCGTCGTCACGACCTTGTTGAACATCGTGCCGCCCTGCAGCGGATGCGGATGGCAGATGATCGCGACACCGTTGCGCGCGCCTTCCGCGGGCACGGCGACGGCGATTTCGATGGCGCCGGCGGCGCCCGGCAGCAGGAGGCTCGCGGCTTCCGTCGGAAACGGCGGCGCCGATGCGGTGCTACGGGATTTCATGTGGACGATGATAGCGTTTCCGGCAAACCGCCCGCGCACACCACCCGATGAACCTGCTCGCCCACGCCCTGCTTGCTTCGCCCGATGCCGAACTGATGCTCGGCAGCCTGATCGGCGATTTCGTGCGCGGACGCATCGATCCCGCGCTGCCGCCGAAGGTGCGCGCCGGCATCGCGCTGCATCGTGCGATCGATGCATACACCGATGCCCACGCGGACGTCGCGGCTGCGCGCGCGTTGTTCGAGCCGCCGTTCCGACGCTATGCCGGCATCCTGCTCGACATGTGGTTCGATCATCTGCTCGCGCGGCAATGGACGCGGTTCGGCGAGGACGATCTCGATGCTTTTTCCGATCGCGTGCGCGATCTGCTCGCGATCACCGCCGATCTCGTGCCCGAGCGCATGCGCGGGTTCGTCGCCTATCTCGAAGCGAACGATCTGCCGGCGGCGTATCGCGACACAGCGATGATCGGCCAGGCGCTGCGCGGCATGTCGCGGCGACTCAAGCGCGCCAATCCGCTCGGCGAGGCGCTGCCGGTGCTCGTCGCGCTGCACGCGCCGTTGCAGGAATGTTTCGACGCGTTCTTTCCGGCGCTCCGCAATTTCGCCGACGTCGAGCGGATCCGGCTCATCGAATCGCAGCACTAGAAATGAAAACGCCGCCCTGAGGCGGCGTTCGCTCGCGTCTTGCGAGCAGAATCATTTCACCTGGCTGACGATCCAGTTGACGGTCGCCTTGATCTGCTCGTCGTTCAGCGCGGGATTGCCGCCCTTCGGCGGCATGACGCCGCTCTTGCCGGTGAAGCCTTCGGTCGCGTGCTTGATCAGCGTATCGAGGCCTTCGGCGACGCGCGGCGCCCAGGCCGCCTTGTCGCTGATCTTCGGCGCGCCGCCGGCGCCGGTCTCGTGGCAGGTCTTGCAGAGATTGCCGAAGATCGTCGCGCCGTCGGTCGTGCCGCCGTAGGCAACCTGCGAAGCCGCCGCAGTTTTGGCCGCGTCCTGCGCCGCCTGCATCGCCGCGCGGCCGGTGTCGCCCGCGTAGACCGCGCCGACCGGCGCGACGCGGCCGCTGACGGTCGCTTCGGCCTTCGGGTTCTGCTCGGGCGGATGGCTCGCGTAGATGTGCGCGCCGAGCGCCATCAGGATGATCGCGACGATCGCCAGAAAGCCGATCAGCATCGCGAAATGCTTGAGGAAGATGCGGTCGGTTGAAGTGACGGGGTTGCTCACGAAGACACCTCTGCGATCCACCGGCGCGGCCGGTCGCCGCAGAACAGGAATGAAAAGAACAGGAATTATACGGAGATGGCGCGCTCGGCGGGATTCGAACCCACGACCCCAGCCTTCGGAGGGCTGTACTCTATCCAGCTGAGCTACGAGCGCGTGATGCGGATTTTCGCACGGAACCCCCGGCGAGGGCACGCCGGCCCGTCCGATCGCGCTACCAAACGCCCGGAATCAGGCGCCAGCGCACGCTTTCGCAGTAGGCGTCATATCCCCGCAACGATGCGCGAAGGTAGCGCTCCTCGCCGACGAGCCGCAGCGCGACGGTGATCGACATCAGGACCGCCGGCACGAGCGCCCACGGCGAGCCGAGCGCGAGCGGCGTCGCGACGAACCAGACGACGCTCGCCGTGTACATCGGGTGGCGGACGATCGCGTACGGGCCCGCCGTGACGACACGCTGGCCGGGCTCGACCGTCACCGTGGCCGCCGTGAACGTGTTCGCCTTGAAGACGGCAAACGTCAACGCGAGACCGGCGAGGACGATCGCATCGGCGACCAGCACGAACGGCGCAGGAACTCGACTGCCATGGACGTGGTGCTCGACGCCGGCGACGATGAACATCGCGCCGAACAGCACACCGCCGATGCCCTGAATGATTTTCTGGCTTCGGAGCATCTCAACGCGTGCGCCGACTTCGACCCGGCGCCGCATCAGTGCGGGATCGTGCTTCAGGAAATAGAGCGCCGTCGCGAACGCGGCCGCCGTCGACAGCACCCAGTACAGCCAGGCCTGCCAGTACGCCAGCGTCCACGCGGGCACGAACAGCATCAGCGCGAGCGCGCCCTGCATGCGCGCGATGCCCGCGAGCGTTTTTCTCGATAGATCGTTCACGCGAACGAATTTCAGCAACGCGCGGCGCGGATGGACAGTGCGACAGCGGCGCTCGATGCGCGCAATCGCCTAAGAATCGAAGCTCATTCGAGCTTGCTGTGCCGGATTCCGTAACCGAAGTAGACGACGAGCCCGATCGCGACCCAGACGACGAACACCATCCACGTGATCAGCGCGAGCTCGGACAGGAGCCAGATCGAGAACGCGATGCCGATCAACGGGATCCACGGAACGAGCGGCGTGCGGAACGCGCGCGGCAGATCGGGCTTGCGAACGCGCAGCAGGATCACCGATGCGCAGATCACGATGAACGCCGACAGCACGCCGATGTTGACGAGCTTGGCGACTTCGCCGAGCGGGAACAATCCGGCGACGATGGCCGTGAACACGCCGAGCACGATCGTCGGCCGGTGCGGCGTGCCGTAGGTCGGATGCACTTTCGCGAACCAGCCCGGCAGCAGGCCATCGCGCGACAGCGCGAACCAGATGCGCGCCGCGCCGAGCATGAACGCGAACAGCACGCTCGCGATGCCGATGACCGCCGACGCTGAAATCAACGCCGCGATCCAGCCGAGCCCGCGCGCCTTGAACGCATCGGCGACCGGCGCGTCGGTGTTGAGCTGCTCGTAGTGCACCATGCCGGTCAGGATCAGCGACACGGCGAGATAGAACACCATCGAGACGCCGAGCGAGAGCAGCACCGCGCGCGGCAGGTCGCGCTGCGGGTTCTTCGATTCCTCGGCCGCGGTCGTCAGCGTGTCGTAGCCGAACACCGCGAAGAAGACGACGGCCGCCGCGGTCGCGACGCCCTTGAAGCCGAAGTGGCCGACGCCGTCGGATCCGACGACGCGCTCCGGAATGAACGGATGCCAGTTCGCCGGATCGACGTAGAAGATGCCGACGCCGATCACGATCACGATCGCGAACACCTTGATCGCGACGACTACCGTGTTGAAGCGCGCGCCCCACTCCGTGCGCATCACGAGCAGCGCCGCGACCGCGAGCGTCACCAGCGCCGCGATGACATTGAACACGCGGCCCTCGCCGGTGCCCATCGCGCCTTGCGCCCAAACCGGCAAATGGATATCCGCCGCGCCGAGCAGCGACTGCACGTAACCGGACCAGCCGATCGCGACGACCGCGACGATCAGCGCATATTCGAGCAGCAGATCCCAGCCGATCAGCCAGGCGACGAACTCGCCGAGCGTCGCGTAACCGTAGGTGTATGCGCTGCCGGTGACCGGGATCAGCCCCGCGAACTCCGCGTAGCAGAGCGCCGCCGCGCCGCTCGCGATGCCCGCGATCAGGAACGACAGCGCGACCGCGGGTCCCGCGTTCACAGCAGCCTGCTGTCCCGCGAGCACGAAAACGCCGACGCCGATGATGCCGCCGATGCCGATCGCCGTCAGCTGCCAGACGCCGAGGACGCGCCGGAAATCGCGCCGCTCGCCGGCTTCGCGCTGCAGTTGTTCGATCGGCTTGTGGCGCGTCAGCTTGGCGAGAAGGCTCATGCGGGGATCCCCTGCGAAGGAGCCGCGATCATAGCGGTTCGCCGCCGCGGGCACGAGCAGCGGTGCAGCACGGGCGCCGCTCGGTACCGCATCGTCGGACGCTCGCGCGGGCGCAGTTCGCACATACGGACGAGGCGACCGGATTTGCGCCCGGTCCGGTCATGGGACAATGCAATTACCGAGGTAATCCATGTCCAGCAAAAGCAGAATGACCGTCCAGTCGCAGGTGTCCGTGCCGGCTTCCGTACGTCGGCGGCTCGGGCTCGGCCCGGGTTCGACGATGATCTGGGAAGAAGCCGGCGATCACGTCATCGTGCGTCGCGTCGGCGCGCACACGTCGGCCGCGATCCACGACGCCGTGTTCCCCGACAAGCCCGCGCGCAAGAGCCTCAAGGAGCTCAAGGCCGGCATCGCCGCGCACGTCCGCAAGCGTCATGCGCGCGATTGATACGAACGTGCTCGTGCGCCTGATCGCGCGCGACGACGCTGCACAGACCGTCGCTCGCCGAAGCGTTCGTCGAGAAAGGCGCGTGGGTGCCGCTCGCTCGCGCTGGTCGAAACCGCGTGGGTGCTCGATGCGGTCTACGAGCGCACGGCCGATCAGATCGCGACCTGCATCGACATGCTCCTCTCGCACAGCAACTCGTGCTCGAGCGCGGCGAGATCGTCGAGGCCGCGCTCGACCGGTTCCGCGAAGAAGCCGAAAGCCGGGTTCAGCGACTGCCTGATGCTCGAAGTCGCGCGCACCGCGGGCCATCTGCCGTTCGGCACGTTCGACAAGGCGCTCGCGCGGCGCGAGGGTGCGAGCCTCCTCGCCTGACCGCTCCGCGGCCACGCTTTGCCGCATCGGATCGCGAGGCGCATTGTCCACCGGCGTTCCGCACATAACCTGCTCAGACTTCGCACGGAGCGATCATGCGAGCCGAAGCCCTGCCCCCGATTCCCACCGCCGCGACGTCGACGCGCATCGTCTCTGTCGATCTGTTGCGCGGCCTCATCATGATCGTGATGGCGCTCGACCACGTGCGCGACTACTTCTCGCCGTTCCCGTGGGATCCGACCGATCTCTCGCAGGCATCGCCGGCCCTGTTCCTGACGCGCTGGATCACGCATTACTGCGCGCCGATCTTCGTTTTCCTCGCCGGCACCAGCGCGTATCTCTACCGCCGCAACACCGGCTGCTCGCGCGAACACCTGCAATGGTTCCTCGCCACGCGCGGGCTCTGGCTCGTCGCGCTCGAGATCACGCTGATCAGCTTCTTCTGGCAGTTCGGCTACCACGGCATGATCCTGCAGACGATCTGGTCGCTCGGCTGGTCGATGGTCGCGCTCGCGCTGCTGCTCTACCTCCCGACGTGGGCGATGCTTACGATCGCGTTCGTGATGATCTTCGGGCACAACCTGCTCGACGGCATCCACACGAAGGATGTCGGCTCATTCGCGCTCGCGTGGGGGATCGTGCACGAGTTCTACTTCGATCAGGTCACGCCGAACTTTTTCATCGCGGTCGGCTATCCGCTAGTGCCGTGGATCGGCGTGATGGCTGCGGGTTACGGCTTCGGCCAGCTGCTTGAGCTCGAACGCTCGCGGCGCGATCGCCTGCTGATCATGATCGGCCTCGGCCTGATCGCGCTGTTCCTCGTGCTGCGCCTGACGAACCTCTACGGCGACGCGCGCCTCTGGGCGCCGAATCCGCGCGGCTTCGTCTATTCGGCGCTGCAGGTGCTCAACACGACGAAGTATCCGCCGTCGTTGCAATACCTCCTGATGACGATCGGCCCCGCGCTCGTGCTGATTCCGCTGCTCGAACGGTGGCGTGGCGCGCTCGCCGACAAGGTCGCCGTGTTCGGTCGTGTGCCGTTTTTCTTCTACGTGCTGCACCTGCCGCTGATCCATCTCGCCGCGCTGATCTGGACCGAGACCGCATTCGGCGTATCGACGCTAGGCGATTTCTTCCACAACGAGGTCGTGCCCGGGTATTCGCCGAGCCTCGTGCGTGTCTATCTCGTCTGGGCGGCGGTCATCGTCGCGACGTATCCGCTTTGCGCCTGGTACGCCGCGTACAAGCGCGCGCACAAGGACAACAAGTGGCTGAGTTATCTCTGAGCGTTCGTCAGCGCATCTTCGTCGTGCGCCACGAGAGCATTTCGGCCGACGGCGCGAACGTATCGGGACGCGCGGCCTTCCAGAAGCGCTGGAACACCGCGTGCTCGCCGACGCCGTCGATCAGCTCGCCGGGCTCGACGAACTTGTAGAGCGTCGCGAGCGAGCGCACCTCGGTCGACGAGACGCGGCGGATCAGGTGCTCGGGGCCAAGCTCCGACGGATGCGTCAGGCCCGCGGCCTGCAGCAGCTCCTTCAGCGCGATCAGCGTGTTGTCGTGGAAGTTCCGCACACGTGTCGCCTTGTCGGGCACGTCGAGGTGCTTCCAGCGCCGCGGATCCTGCGTCGCGACGCCGGTCGGACAGAGATCGGTATGGCAGTTCTGCGACTGGATACAGCCGAGCGCGAACATGAAGCCGCGCGCCGCGTTGCACCAGTCCGCGCCGAGCGCGAGCGTGCGTGCGACGTCGACCCCCGTGATGACCTTGCCGGCCGCGCCGATGCGGATCTTGTCGCGAAGATTCAATCCGACGAGCGTGTTGTGCACGATCATCAGCGCCTCGCGGAGCGGCACGCCGACGTGATCGGTGAACTCGAGCGGCGCCGCGCCGGTGCCGCCCTCGCCGCCGTCGACGACGATGAAATCGGGAAGAATCCCCGTCGTCCGCATCGCCTTCGCGACGCCGAACCATTCCCACGGGTGGCCGAGCGCCATCTTGAATCCGGTCGGCTTGCCGCCCGAAAGCTCGCGCAGGCGCGCAATGAAATGCAGCAGGCCTTCCGGCGTGTCGAACGTCGAATGGCGCGCCGGCGAGATGCAGTCTTCGCCGACCGCGACGCCGCGCGTCGCCGCGATCTCCGCCGTCACTTTCGGCGCCGGCAGCACGCCGCCGTGGCCCGGCTTCGCACCCTGCGACAGCTTGAGCTCGATCATTTTCACTTGCGCAAGATGTGCCTTGTCGGCGAAACGCGCTTCGCTGAAAACGCCGGCCTGCTCGCACGCGCCGAAGTAGCCGGAGCCAAGCTCCCAGACGATGTCGCCGCCGTTCTCGCGGTGGTACGGCGAGAGAGAGCCCTCGCCGGTATCGTGGTAGAAGCCGCCGCGCCGCGCGCCTTCGTTGAGCGCGCGGATCGCATTCGGCGAGATCGCGCCGAAGCTCATTGCCGAAATGTTGAACACGCTCGCCGAATACGGCTGCGTGCACGCATCGCCGCCGATCGTGATGCGGAAATCATGCGTGTCGATCTTCGTCGGCACCATCGAATGGTTGATCCACTCGTAACGCTCGGCGTAGACGTCGAGCTCGGTGCCGAACGGCCGCACGTCGAGCGCGTTCTTCGCGCGCTGATGCACGACGGCGCGCTGCACGGCCGAGAACGGCACCTCTTCGTTGTCCGATTCGACGACGTACTGGCGCAGCATCGGCCGCACGTACTCGAAGAAGTAGCGGATGTGCGCGAGCAGCGGATAGTTGCGACGCAGCGTCGAGTGTTTCTGAACGAGGTCGACGAGTCCGAACACCGTCAACGCGCCGAAGGCGACCGCCGTGATCCGCCACGCCATGCCGTCCGGCCAGTGCAGGAGCGCGAAACCGGCGATCGCGATCGCAAACACGAGCGCGAGATAGCGGGACGGCAGCCATTTTTCCATCGACGACTCCGGAGCGAACGCGAAGATGCGTCGCGCGACGCGGGCAGCATAACGGACGTCTCATCGCAGGGTGTTCTCGAGCCGCTAAACTCGACGCATGGATGAACCCGCCCCTCCGAAGCCGCCGCGCCGCCGCAAGACCGCCGACGATCCCGTCGCGGATGTGAGCGCGCCGGTGCCGGTAACGCCGCGACGACGCGCACCGGTGACGAGGACGCCGCCTCCGGCCCCCGAAGGCACCGAGCCCGCTGCACCGACACGCGCGCCGCCGAGGCGCCCACGCGCGAGCGCACCCGCGACACCGCGCACGACGGCATCGCAATCGCCGGTGACGCCGACGCCTTCTGCGCGCGTGAGTGCGTCGCCGAGGCCGCCGGCGGCACCGCCGCGCGCACCGGTCCAGCAAACGCAACCGGTGCAACCTGTCGCACCATCGCCGCGGCCCGCACCGCCTCCGCCGCAGGCGCCGCCGCGCGTCGAGCCTCCGCGCAACGAACCTGCGCGCACAGCGCCGGCATCCGAGCCGCGCGCCGCGTCGCCTGAGATGTTGCCGTCATTCCTGCGCCCATCCACACCGCAGCCACGCACGCCCGCCGCGGCACGCATCGATCCGCGCCCGGCCGATACGTCGCCGCGATCGCGTCGCGTCATCGACTGGCTGATCGGTTATCTCCCGCCGCAATACCACGCGCGCGCATTGAACTATCTCGTGCTGATGCGCATGGACCGCCCGGTCGGCGCGCTGCTGCTGCTCTGGCCGACATGGTGGGCGCTCTGGTTCGCTTCGAACGATTTCCCGTCGCCGGGTCTTCTGGTGATCTTCACGCTCGGCGTCTTCGTCATGCGCAGCGCAGGCTGCGTCATCAACGATTACGCCGACCACGAATGGCTCGACGCGCACGTCGAGCGCACGCGCGGACGGCCGATGGCCGCGGGCCGCGTCACGCGCCGCGAAGCGCTGCTGCTGTTCGGCGCGCTGCTCGCGCTCGCGTTCGTGCTCGTGCTGTTCACCAACAGGCTGACGATCGAGCTTTCCATCGTCGGCGCCGCGCTCGCCGCGGTCTATCCGTTCACGAAGCGCGTGACGCATCTCGCGCAGGTCGTGCTCGGCGCCGCGTTCGGCTGGTCGATCCCGATGGCGTTCGCCGCGGTGACGAACACGCTGCCGCCGCTCTGCTGGCTCCTGTTCCTCGCCAATGTGCTGTTCTCGACGATCTACGACACCGAATACGCGATGGTCGATCGCGACGACGACATCCGCGTCGGCGCGAAATCGACCGCGATCCTGTTCGGCGACGCGGATCGCGTGATCATCGGCATCCTGATGGCGACCTTCGTGTTCGCGATGCTGCTCGCCGGCACGCGCGCGGTGCTGCACTGGCCGTATTTCGTCGCCGTCGCGATAGCGACCGGCCTCCTCGCATGGCAGCAATGGATGATCCGCGACCGTTCACGCGCGCATTGCTTCGCGGCGTTCCGCAACAACAACTGGGTCGGGCTGACGCTCTGGATCGGGCTCGTGCTCGCGCTCGCGATCCGCTAGCTCGCCGGTCTAAGCTGTCGATGTTATGGTATGCTATATGGTATGGCTACCATGTACATCCGCAGCACGTTTGCGCTCGACGAGCCCACGACTGAAGGGCTCGCGCGGCTCGCGAAGAAGTGGGGCGTCAGCAAATCCGAAGCGCTGCGCCGCGCTGTTGCGCGCGCGCAGGAGCAACCGGGCCCTGGAAGCGAGATGTCGCCACGCGAAGCTCTGCTCGCGCTGACGCGCAAGCCGGCACTCTCGCACTCGCAAGGGCGTGGCTGGCGAGCCGCCAACGCGCGAGCACGACGCGAAAGCGAAGACGCGGCGGATGACCGCGCGCAAACGCGGGTGCGACGCCCGCGATGATCCATCTGGATACGAATGTCCTCATCGGCCTCGCCGAAGCCGATACGTCGATCGTGCGCGCGATCGGACGATGGCTCGATGCCGACGAGAAGCTCGCCGTCTCGTCGATCGCCTGGTTCGAGTTCAGCTGCGGCCCGCTCGAGGCCGACGCGATCGAGCTTATCGAGCACGTCATTGCCGGCCGCATCGTCGTTTTCAACGCGACGCACGCGCAGCGTGCCGCGGAGCTTTTCAACAGCGCCGGCCGCCAGCGCGCAAGCCGCTGGGACTGCATGATCGCGGCCGCCGCGATGGAGAGCCGCGCCCGCCTCGCGACGCGCAACGGCACCGATTTCGCGCGGTTCAAGACCTACGGCCTCGAACTAGCCGCGATCTGAACGCGCTTCACGCGCGCCGCTGCGGCGCACGCGCGAGCGCCCACACGTCGATGCGCTCAACGCCCGCGCGGCGCAGCACGCGCGCGCACTCGCGGACGGTTGCGCCCGTCGTCACGACGTCATCGAACAACGCGACGTGTTTCGGCAACCATCCGCTGTGCGACACCGCGAACGCGCCACGCAGATTGCGGCGCCGCGCGGTGGCGTCGAGACCCGTCTGAGCCGGCGTGGCGCGGATACGAGCGAGGCCATCGCGAGCGATCGGAACGCCGAGCGCGCGGGCGACGGGTTTTGCGAGCTCGAACGCCTGGTTGTAGCCCCGCTCGCGCAACCGCGAGACGTGCAACGGCACGGCAACGACCAGGTCCGGCCGCGCGGGCGCATCGTCGGCGGCGCGTTCGATCATGAGCCCGGCGAGCACGCGTCCGGCTGCGAGATCGCCGCGGAACTTGAACCGCGCCTCCAGCAAATCGAGCGGATGCGCGTAGCGGAATGGCACCCACGCCGAGGCGAACGGCGGCTCGCGCAGGAGACATTCGCCGCAGAGCGGTGCCGGCGCCTTCAGCGGCAGCGCACAACGCGGGCAGCAGACCTCATTGCGCGGAAGGTCCCGCGCGCAGCCCTCGCAGAGATCGCGACCGTTCGCACCACGGCTGCCACAAAGCAGGCAACGCAGCGGCAACAGCGCGCGCAGGGCGCGGCTCGCCCATCCGTCAACTTTGGCCCTTGTCGTCAAGTTGACAGCCTCCCGCTGCCAAATGGAGACTCCGGGCCTTGCCGTTCCCGTTGCAATCATCGCCCCCGCAGGAAGTTTCGCATGTCCACCGCCGTCATCCGCCACGACTGGACGCGCGCCGAGATCGCGGCGCTGCTCGATCTGCCGTTCGCCGACCTGCTCGCGCGCGCACACGGCGTGCACCGCGCGAATCACGACGCCAACGCCGTGCAGGTCTCGACGCTGCTTTCGGTCAAGACCGGCGGCTGTCCCGAGGACTGCGCGTACTGCCCGCAGGCAGCGCGCTACGCGACCGGTGTCAACGCCGAAAAGCTGATGACGCTCGACGCCGTGCTCGCGAAGGCGAAGCAGGCGAAATCGGCGGGCGCGTCGCGCTTCTGCATGGGCGCCGCGTGGCGCTCGCCGAAGGATCGCGACATCCCGAAGATCGCCGAGATGGTCGGCGCGGTGAAGGCGCTCGGCATGGAAACCTGCGCGACGCTCGGCATGCTGACGCAATCGCAGGCCGATGCGCTGAAGGATGCCGGCCTCGACTACTACAACCACAACCTCGATTCGGCGCCCGAGTTCTACGGCGAGATCATCCACACGCGCGAATACCAGGACCGCCTCGACACGCTCGAATGCGTCCGCGACGCCGGGCTCAAGACCTGCTGCGGCGGCATCGTCGGCATGGGCGAGACGCGCGGGCAGCGCGCTGGCTTGCTGCAGGCGCTCGCGAACTTGCCCGAGCATCCGCAGTCGGTGCCGATCAACCGGCTCGTGCAGGTCGAAGGCACGCCGCTCGCCGGCACGGCGGAGCTCGATCCATTCGAGTTCGTGCGCATGATCGCCACCGCGCGCATCGTGATGCCGGAATCGATGGTGCGCCTCTCGGCCGGACGCGCCGAGATGAGCGACGAGCTGCAGGCGCTCTGCTTCTTCGCCGGCGCGAACTCTATTTTCTACGGCGAGAAGCTGCTGACGACCGGCAATCCGGACGTCGAGCACGATCAGAACCTGTTTGCGCGGCTCGGTGTTCGCCCGATGCAAATCGACGTCGAGACGACCGTGCACGCCGACATCGTCGAAGTCGAAGCGCTCTAGGCGCGTCGACGGCCGAGGCGCCGCGGGCACGAAGATATGGCGCGTCCTTTGCTATTCGATCGCGTGGCCGGGCAGCAAGCCGAGCGTGCGCGCGCTGCGCTCGTGCGGCGGCTGCGCACGGTCGAAGCCGCGTATGGCGCATACGTCACGATCGACGGCAAGCACCTTCTCAACTTTGCGAGCAACGACTACCTCGGACTCTCGCAGCATCCCGCATTGCGCGAAGCGCTGATTGACGCAGCGTCGCGGTGGGGCGTCGGCGCCACGGCCGCGCAGCTGCTCGGCGGCCGCCGCGACGAGCATGCCGCGCTCGAGGAAGCGCTCGCGCACTGGACAGGTCGCGAGCGCGCGCTGCTGTTTTCCGACGGCTGGGCCGCGAATCTCGGCACGATCGCAGCGCTGCTCGATCGCAAGGACGTTTGCGTGCAGGACAAGCTCAACCACGCGTCGCTGCTCGATGCCGCGCGCCTCGCCGGCTGCGAGCTGAAGCGCTATCCGCATGCCGACATCGAAGGCGCGCGCCGACAGCTCGAATCGGCGCCCGATGCCGTCGCGATCCTCGCGACCGACGGCGTCTTCAGCATGGACGGCGATGTCGCGCCGCTCCGCGATCTCGCCGCGCTCTGTCGCGAGCAGCACGCGACGCTGATGGTCGACGACGCGCACGGCCTCGGCGTTGTCGGACCGGACGGCGCCGGCAGCGTCGCCGAAGCCGCGTTGACGCAGGACGACGCACCGATCCTGATGGCGACGCTCGGCAAGGCGCTCGGCGTCGCCGGCGCGTTCGTCGCCGGCAGTTCGGCGCTCATCGACGCGCTCGTGCAGAACGCTCGCACGTTCGTCTATGCGACTGCGATGCCGCCGGCGCTGGCCGCCGCGGCGCGCGCGGCCGTCGACGTCGCGCGCTTCGAAACGTGGCGTCGCGATCGGCTGGCGCGCCTGATCTCGCATTTTCGAAGTGTCGCCACCGCGCGCGGTCTCGCGCTGCTGCCGTCGCGCACGCCGATCCAACCGCTCGTGATCGGCGCGAGCGATGCGGCGCTCGCGGTCGCCGCGAAGCTCGAAGCCGCGGGCTTCTATGTGCCGGCGATCCGCCCGCCGACCGTGCCCGACGGCAAGGCGCGTCTGCGCATCACGCTGACTGCGCTGCACACCGAAAGCGACGTGGAACGACTCGCGAACGCGATCGCCGAGGCGCTCCGCTGATGCACATCGAAACGCAAGGCGCGGGCGCCGACCTCGTCATGATCCACGGCTGGGCGATGCACGCCGGCATCTTCGCCGGCTTCGCGCGTGCGCTCGCGCCGCATTTCCGGCTGCATCTCGTCGACCTCCCCGGCCACGGCTACAGCCGCGACGATGCGGGCTCGCTCGATCCGGCCGAATGCGCGCGCCGCATCGCCGAAAACGTGCCGCGCGCGATCTGGCTCGGCTGGTCGCTCGGCGGCCTTGTCGCGATGCGCGCGGCGCTAGATGAGCCGACAAAAGTGCGCGGCCTAGTGCTGATGTCGTCGAGCCCGCGTTTCGTCATCGGCGACGACTGGACGATGGGCGTCGCGCCGAGCGTGTTCGCCGAGTTCGGCGCGGGTCTCGCGGACGACTATCGCGGCACGATCGAGCGCTTCCTCGCGCTCGAAACGCTCGGCTCCGAGCACGCGCGCGCCGAGCTCCGCGTGCTGAAGACCGACGTCTTCGCGCACGGCGAGCCCGCAATGTCCGCGCTGACGGATGGGCTTCGCGTGCTCGATGCAACCGATCTTCGCGCCGACATCGGCCGTATCAACGTGCCGTCACTCTGGATCGCAGGCCGGCGCGATCGGCTCGTCGATGCGGACGCGATGAAGTGGGCGGCCGAACGCAGCGGCGGCCGCTACGTCGAATGCAACAGCGGACACGCGCCGTTCCTCGGCCATGCCGATGTGCTCGCCACGGCGATCGTGCAGTTTGTCGCGGAGCTGCCGGCATGAGCGCGGGCCTCGACGCGCGCCACGTGCGCCAGGCGTTCGGCCGCGCGGCCGCGACGTACGAAGCGCACGCGGTGCTGCAGGCCGAAGTCGGTGCGCGGCTGCTCGAACGGCTTGACGACGATGCGCTCACGCCCGCGCGTGTGCTCGATGTCGGCAGCGGTCCCGGGCGCGGAGCCGCAGCACTGTGCGCGCGCTTTCCGGACGCGAGCGTCGTCGCGCTCGACGTCGCGCTGCCGATGCTGCACGCCGCGGCGTTGCACGCGGGCGATCCGCCCGCCTTCGCGCGCGTCGGCGGCGATGCGCAGGCGCTGCCGTTCGCCGACGGGAGCTTCGATGTCGTCCACTCGAACCTGTGCCTGCAGTGGTGCGACGATCCCGGCCTCGCGATCGCCGAGTTCGCGCGCGTGCTGAAACCACGCGGATTGCTGCTGTTCTCCACGTTCGGTCCCGCCACGCTGCACGAGCTTCGCACCGCGTTCGCGACGGCCGACGCGACACCGCACGTCGGACGTTTCATCGACATGCACGACATCGGCGATGCACTGCTGACGACCGGTTTCCGCGATCCCGTGCTCGAGCGCGACGACTTCACGCTGACCTACGCCGACGCGCTGACGCTGATGCGCGAGCTCCGCGCGATCGGCGCGACCAACGCCGACGCGAAGCGCCAGCGCACGCTGACCGGCAAGGCGCATCTGCAGCGCGTCGTCGACGCGTACGAGACGTTCCGCAGCGACGGCGCGCTGCCGGCGACCTACGAAGTCGTCTACGCGCAGGCGTTCGCGCCCGAGCCCGGCCAGCCGCGCCGCACGGCGGGCGGCGAGATCGCGAGCTTTCCGATCGAACGTTTGCGCGGAACGCGCCGCTGATGCGCACGCGCGCGCTCGCCGCGGTCCTGATCGCGCTCGCGTCCGCGCTGTTCTTCACGGCAACCTATGTGCTGAATCGCGCGATCGCGACGTCGGGCGGCCACTGGGCGTGGTCGGCGACCCTTCGCTATTTCCTGACGCTGCCGATGCTCGCGTGTGTGCTGCCGTGGCGCGGCGGATTCGCCGGCGTCTGGCGCGCGATGCGTGCGCATCCGCGCGCGTGGCTCGTCTGGAGCGGCGTCGGGTTCACGCTGTTCTGCGTCTGCCTCACGTGGGCCGCGGCCTTTGCGCCCGCGTGGCTCGTCGCGGGCACGTTCCAGCTGACGGTCATCGCCGGCATGCTGCTCGCGCCGCTGATCTATGACGACGCACGCGCGCGATTGCCGCGCGGCGCGCTCGCGCTCGGCGTCGTGATCGTCGTCGGCGTCGCGGCGATGCAGCTCGGACATTTCCACGGCAAGCTCGATCGCGACGCGTGGCTCGCGCTGGCGAGCGTCACGATCGCGGCGTTCCTCTATCCACTCGGCAACCGCAAGATCCTGCTGCACCTCGAGCGGACCGGCGAGACGCTCAACGCGACGCAGCGCGTGTTCGGCATGACGCTGGCGAGCCAGCCGTACTGGATCGTCGTCGCGGTGTATGCCGCAGGCGTCGCCGGCGTGCCGCCGTGGTCGCAGATTGCGCTCGCCGCCGGCGTCGCGCTGTTCGCCGGCACGATCGCGACGATCCTGTTTTTTCACGCGACCGCGATGGTGCAGGACGACGCCTCGGCGCTCGGCGCCGTCGAGGCGATGCAGGCCGCCGAGATCCTGTTCTCGACGGTGCTCGGCGTGCTGCTGCTCGGCGAGTCGGCGCCGCACGGCATCGCGCTCGGCGGCGCGCTCATCGTCGCGCTCGGCATCGTCGGGCTCGGCGTGCTCGTCGGACGACGCTCGGCCGGCGACGGCCGCGCGACGCGTGCGCTGCGGACCGATCGCGGGGCCTGACGCGCACTTCACGCCACATTGTTGGAGAGCGACATCATGCAGTATCGGATTTTTCTCGCTGGCGCCACGGGCGTCATAGGCCGGCGTCTCGCGGCGTTGCTGCGCGATGCGGGTCACCCCGTGACCGGCACGACGCGCGCTGCGTCGAAAGCCGATTCGCTGCGCGAGATCGGTGTCGAGCCCGTCGTCGTTGATGTCTTCGACGCCGAAGCGCTCACGCGCGCAATCGCCGCGGCGAAGCCCGAGATCGTGATCCACCAGCTCACCGATCTGCCGCGCGGGCTCGATCCCGCGAAGATGGACGAAGCCATCCGCCGCAACGCGCGGCTTCGCACCGATGGCACTCGCAATCTCGTCGATGCCGCCGTCGCGGCGGGCGCGCGGCGACTGATTGCGCAGAGCATCGCGTGGGCTTATGCGCCGGGACGCGAGCCGCATGCGGAATCCGATCCGCTCGACGTCGATGCGCAAGGCCTCCGCGCGGTCAGCGTCGGCGGCATCGTCGCGCTGGAACGCGCGGTGCTCGATGCGCCGCTCGACGGGATCGTGCTGCGCTATGGCCACCTCTACGGCCCCGGGACCGGTACCGATGCGGCGACGGGCGCGTCGCCGTTGCATGTCGACGCGGCGGCGCGTGCGGCGTTGCTCGCGGTCGACCGCGGGGCGCGCGGCATCTACAACATCGCCGAACCGAATCCGCACGTGAGCTGCGAGAAGGCACGCCTGGAGCTCGGCTGGCGCGCCGACGCTTGAGCCGCCGGCCGGCAACCCATTGCCGGCGCTGGAAAAACCCACCCGTCCTGCGCCACTGCTAACCGGTCTCGTTCCGGGCGCATCCTATGCGCATGGCAAACGATGAAGCGCGCTGGGTCACCCGGGCGGGCGCGGGCGATGCGGCTGCGTTTCGACACCTGGTCGATGCGCATTCGGCTGCGCTGTTCCGCGTCTGCGCGCGCATCACGGGCGATAAGGCGCTGGCCGAGGACGCGGTGCAGGAGGCGTTCTTCAACGCATACCGTCATCTGCGCGAGTTCGACGGGCGCTCGGCGTTTTCGACATGGCTGCACCGGATCGCGGTCAACGCGGCGCTCGGCGAAATGCGCAAGCGCAATCGCGTCGAAGCGGCGCTGCCGGAAGACGACGAAGCCGCCGACGTGCTCGCGAGCGCGCTCGAAGGACCGCCGGGTCCGGAGCGGCAGGCGCAGAGCGCGGAGTTCGGCCGCGACATCGCGACGCTGCTCAACCGCATGAGCGCGATCGAGCGGACCGCGTTCGTGCTGCGCCATCACGAAGGCCAGTCGATCGAGGAAATCTCACAGACGCTTTCGCTCAGCGAGAGCGCCAGCAAGCAGGCGATTTTTCGCGCCGTGAAGAAGCTTCGCGGTGCACTGGAACCCGATGGGGTGCAAGCATGAACCCGGTCAGCGACGAGGATCTCGTCCTTTATCACTACCGCGATGGGCTCGATGCGAAAGCGCTCGCCGCGATCGCGGCCGCGCTCGACGCATCCGACGAAGTGCGTCTGCGTTACGCAGCGATCCAGCAGACGTTGGCGCGCGTCGATGCGCTGCCCGAGCCCGAGCCCGATGCGGATTTCAACGCGCGTTTGTGGCGAAATCTCGAGCCGAGATTGCAGCCGCGCAGAGTCGCGCAGCGCACGCCGTGGCAGGAGCGTGTGCAGGCATGGCTGTCGCCGCCGCGGCTCGCGTTCGCCGGCGCGGCGTGCGCGCTCGCGCTTGCGGTCGGCATCGGTTTCTACGCAGGACGACACAGCGTCCCGGAAACGCCGATCGCCTCGACGCAGGCCGACGCAACGGCTGCGCGCGTGCTCGATGCCTATGTTGCCGCGCACCTTCGCGCGACCGAAGGCGTGCTGATGACCGCGAGCAACAGCGACAGCACGACGCTGCTCGATTCGAACCGCGAGCTCGCGGCATCGCTCGTCGAATCGAATCGGCTTTACGCGCTCGCCGCCGCTCGCGCCGGCAACACGCAGCTAGCCGATTTCCTGCGCCAGCTCGAGCCCGTGTTGATCTCGCTTGCTAACCAGCCAGCGTCTCCATCCATCGAACCGGCACAAGGATTGCGCGATTACCTTCGCTCAACCGACTTGCTGTTCCAGGTACGCGCGACCGAGGCACGGCTCGACAAACCTGCGCCGCGCAAGACATAGATCAAAGGAAACGAATCAATGACACGCATCACTGCAAGCCTCCTCGCCGCCGCGCTGATGCTCGCGCTCGGCACGCACGCCGCGATGGCCGCGAGCGAGGGCGACATGGCGCCGGCCGACAAGGCGGCGAACCAGCTCTACTGGGACGGCCAGGCGTCGCTGAAGAAAGGCGACTGGAACGCGGCGCTGAAGCACTTCCAGGAACTCGAGAAACTCCTGCGCCAGAAGGAGCCGAAGAGCGCCGACGCTGCGCTCTACTGGGAGGCCTACACATTCGTGCAGGCCAAGCGCACGACCGAGGCGAAGACGGCGATCGACCGTCTGCACCGCGAGTTTCCCGAGAGCCGCTGGAGCAAGGATGCTGATTCGCTCGTGCGTGAATCGCGACCGACGGCGACGAAGGTCGACACCGACACGGGCGACGAGGAGCTCGCCGACATCGCCGTCGAGGGCTTGATGAATGCGCCGCCCGAGCGTGCGCTGCCGCTGCTCAAGAAGGTGCTGCAGAGCCAGCATTCGCAGAAGACGAAGAAGCGCGCGCTCTTCGTGCTGAGCCAGCTCGGCACCGATCCCGCGCTCGACGTCGTCATCGACACCGCGAAAACGTCGCCCGATCCCGAGCTTCGCGCCGAGGCGATCCGCATGCTCGGCGTCAGTGGCGAGGATCGCGCGATCAATCGCCTGCGCGAGATCTATGCGACCAGCAAGGACGCGCACGAGAAGCGCCAGATCATCGAGGCGTGGCTCGTCGCGGACCGCAAGGACCTCGTGCTCGCAAGCGCCAAGAACGAGCCGGATGCGACCGTGCGCAAGAAAGCGATCGAGACGCTCGGCGCGATGGATGGGTCCGACGAGCTGAAGCAGCTCTTCGACGTGACGCAGGATGCCGACAATCGGCGCGAGATCGTTCAGGCGCTCGGCGTCGCCGGCAATTCCGGCGCGCTCGCGCAGATCGCGGGTGACGCGAAGCTGCCGGAAGACATTCGCGTCGATGCGCTGCAATCGCTCGGCGTCGCCGGCGCGGACGATGTGCTCGTCAAGCTCTACACGCAGGCGAACACGCCCAAGCTCCGCGATGCGGCGCTGCAGGGCCTCTTGGTCGCCGGCGATTCCGACGGCGTGCTGCAGCTCTACAAGCAGGCGAAGACGACCGAAGAGAAGAAGGCGCTGCTGCGCACGCTGACGACGATGGACGACGACGCCGCGGTCAACGCGATCGAGGCCGAGCTCGACAAGAAGGGGAATCAGAAATGAAGTGTCTCGCTGCGCTTGCCGTCGTCACTGCGACTCTCATCGGCACCTCCGCCGCGTTCGGCGCCGACTCGCTCGCATCGCGCGTGAAGCAGGCCGACGGCTGGGTTTCGTGGGACGTGCCGATGATCGCCGGCGCCGGCGATCCGTGCTGCTGGTCCGGCCACGGCGATCACGCCGAAGGCCGCGTCGGCTGCGATCTCGACGGCCGCAACCACGGCTTCAGCACGAACGATCAGCCGAAGCCGCCGACGACCGGCACGCTGACGGTCTACGCGCACGTCACGCACGCGCGCATGGACGACCTGCGCGCGTTCGAGGCGTCGTGTCCTGTGCACGCCGCGAACGCGATCCGCCATATCGACGGCGTCGCGCCGACGGACAGCATCGGCATGCTGGCCGAGTGGATGGAGTCGCCCGACGCGAAGCACGACGACGATGCACTGCCGGCGATCGCGTATCACGCCGATCCTGCCGCGACGCGGCTCCTCGCCGCGCGCGCGGAGCCGTCGCACGACCGCAAGCAGCGCGAGGACGCGCTGTTCTGGCTCGGCCAGGCACGCGGCGAGGATGGCGCGGCGATCGTCGAGCGCTACGCGACGACCGACGGCGATCCGAAGCTGCGCGAGCACGCGATCTTCGCGTTGTCGCAATCGCATATCGGCGATCCGTACGAACGCATCCACGCGATTGCGGGCAGCGATCCAGCCGATCACGTACGAAGCCAGGCGCTCTTCTGGATGGCGCAAATGGGCGACAAGCGCGCGGCGAGCGACATCACGGCCGCGATCGAGCATGACGTGTCGTCGTCGGTGCGCGAGCAGGGCGTGTTCGCGCTGTCGCAGATCGAAGGCGGCGCGGGCGAGGATGCGCTGATTGCGTTGCTCAAGGGCAACTATCCGCGCGACGTCAAGAAGCAGGCGCTGTTCTGGCTCGGCCAATCCGGGTCGCCGCGGGCGATGCAGTATTTCGATGAGGCTCTGACGAAATCGAGGTAACGCGCCTTCCTCTACTTCGCGCTGTTCCCCCTCTCCCGCGGAGCGGGAGAGGGCTGGGGTGAGGGCAATCTTGTAGAAACGTCTCGCCAGCTTGCCCTCACCCTACCCTCTCCCGCACGCGGGAGAGGGGAAAAGCGCGCGCTACGCGACCGCCGCTTCTATGCGCGCGAAGTCCGCATCTTTGAGCTTCGCAAACACATCAAGCGCCCCGAGATTCTCCTCGAGCTGCTCCGCTTTGGTCGCGCCGAGCATCACCGTCGACACATTGCGATTCCTGAGACACCACGCGATCGCAAGCTGCGACAACGGCACGCCGAGCTCGCGCGCAACACCCGCCAGTTTCCGCGCCTTCTCGATCTGCGCAGGCCCCTCGCCTTCGGTCAGGCTCCGCTTGAGCCATTCGTAGCCCGGCGTATCCATGCGCGAGCCCTGCGGAATGCCATCGTTGTACTTGCCGGTCAGGAGGCCCGACGCGAGCGGTGACCAGATCGTCGTGCCGAGCCCGAGCTCGCGATAGAGCGGCGCGTACTCGACGCTCGACGCGCTCGCGATGAAAGAGGTTGTACTGCGGCTGCTCCATCTGCGGCGCGACGAGATGGTTCGCGCGCGCGATGCGATGCGCCGTGCGGATCGCATCGGCCGGCCATTCGCTCGTGCCCCAGTACAAGACCTTGCCCTGCCGCACGAGCATGTCCATCGCGGCGACCGTTTCCTCGACCGGCGTCTCGGGATCGGGCCGATGGCAGAAGTAGAGATCGAGGTAGTCGACGCGAAGCCGCTGCAGCGCCTGATGGCACGCCTCGATGACGTGCTTGCGCGACAACCCGCGCTGTGTCGGCTTCGGATCGCGCACGGCGCCGAAATAGACCTTGCTCGACACGCACCACGAATCGCGCGGAAAGCGGAGGTCGGCGAGCACATCACCCATGACACGCTCGGCCTCGCCCGCCGCGTAGGTTTCCGCGTTGTCGAAGAAGTTGATGCCGCGGTCGTACGCGAGCGCGATGAGGTTGCGCGCTTCGGATCGTCCGACGCGATTGCCGAACGTCACCCACGCGCCGAACGAGAGCGCCGAAAGCTGCAAACCCGATGAGCCGAGCCGGCGGTATTCCATGCGAGTGCTCCTCGTTTCGGCGGCGGAGAATGCTAACTGATGGTGCGGACCCTTGTTTCAAGGTGTCGCCGCCCCTACACTTCGCGCCGCTCCATTGGGGAGTAGCCGACTGCGGCGAAATGCTGCAGGACGCGCGTCAACACACTTGGCGAACACGCCATGGCGCGCGCGACGATCTCGTCCGGCGAGACCTTTGGTTCATGCAGACCGCGCCCGGGCTGGGACGGCTTGCAGGAACCATTGCGTCGATGACCTTCCCCAGCCCGCCGGAGCCTTCATGCAAACCTTCCTGATTTCGACGGCCACCGTCGCGCTCGCCGAGATCGGCGACAAGACGCAGCTGCTGTCGCTGATCCTCGCCGCGAAGTACCGCAAGCCGTGGCCGATCTGCCTCGGCATCCTCGCCGCGACGCTCGCCAATCACGCGATCGCGGCCGAGGTCGGCGCGCTTATCGCGAGTTATCTGACGCCCGAGGTCGTGAAATGGGTCACCGCGATCAGCTTCCTTTCGGTCGCGCTCTGGACGCTCAAACCCGACAAGGCCGACGACGCCGAAGCGGCGCGCGGCGCGCGCTACGGCGTGTTCATGGCAACCGTGATCGCGTTCTTCGTCGCCGAGATCGGCGACAAGACGCAGATCGCGACGGTTGTGCTCGCGGCGCAGTATCACCCGCTCTGGCAAGTCGTCGCCGGCACGACGATCGGCATGATGCTCGCGAACGTGCCGGTCGTCTGGCTCGGCTCGCGGTTCGCGTCGAAGTTGCCGCTGAAGGCCGCGCGCATTGCGGCGGCGATCCTGTTCGCGGCGCTTGGCCTGTGGATCCTCGTGCGCTAGTGCGCGCTCAGAGCGCGTCCGCGTCGAGCTCGCCGGTGCGGATGCGCACGACCTGATCGAGCTGCCACACGAAGATCTTGCCGTCGCCGATCTTGCCGGAGTTGGCGCTCTTCTGGATGGCCTCGACGACGCGCTCGAGCAGATCAGTCCGTCACCGCGACCTCGATCTTGATCTTCGGCAGGAAGTCGACGACGTACTCGGCGCCGCGGTAAAGCTCCGTATGGCCGCGCTGGCGGCCGAAGCCCTTGACCTCGGTCACGGTGATGCCCTGCACGCCGACCTCGGCGAGCGCTTCGCGCACGTCGTCGAGCTTGAACGGCTTGACGATCGCCATGACCATTTTCATTCGAGGACTCCGTCCCGGGACCGAGCGCGGTCGATCGACACTCTAAACGGGATTCGAAAAGGTAGGAAGTTTCCTACAAGGACTTCCGAATCGCGCCAATGGCGCATTCGAAACGGCGGCGTAGAGTCGATGCCGTGGGGAGGACATGCGTCGACGGACCGGCGCAGCAAGGATGCAACGGCCGGCGGTGCGCCCTCGCGCGCCGCCGGCCACCCCGGGAACAGTCACTCCGGGGACAATCATTCCTGGGACAATCCGGGAGCAGGCACACGGAGGTGTCGATGAAGCGTTCCACGCATGGCCCCGGAACGGGCCAGGAAACCGGGACAACGGGCGAGGCAGGACGCTTCGACCCGCCCACGCAACGGGGTGAAAACCGCATGGTCAACGTCCAATCGATCGACGATCTCGCACGTCGTCTCGCGGCGATGGTGCCGCCGGGGCTCAAGGAAGCGCGCGACGATCTGGCGGCCAATTTCAAGAGTGCGCTGCAGTCGGGCCTTCGCGAGCTCGATCTCGTGTCGCGCGAAGAGTTCGACGTGCAGCGCTGCGTGCTCTTGCGCACGCGCGAGAAGATCGAGGAGCTCGAGGCGCAGGTCGCGAATCTCGAGCGCTCGCTCGGCACGGCGCTGCCAAGGCCGTCGCACTAGTCGTACCCGATCGCACGGCGCCGCTCCGAAGCGGCACGGTCGCGATCAAGCCGTAACTGCTGTGCAGAGGTTGTAGTGCGGCCGTCCGCAAGGACGTGCTGTCGGCGATCGCGAGGTCGCCACCGGTTTCCCGGGACGCCTGCTGCTTGCGCTGCTCACCCCTGGCGGGGCAGCGGGCGACTTTTCGTAACACGAGGCATGAGTCTCGCCGTCGTCTTCAGCCGCGCGCAGGACGGCATGGCCGCGCCGCTGGTCACTTGTCGAAGTGCATTTGTCCGGCGGCCTGCCGGGCACGTCGATCGTCGGGTCTGCCCGAAACCGCCGTAAAGGAAGCGCGCGACCGCGTGCGCGCGGCGATCCTGAACGCGCAGCTCGACTACCCGCAGCGGCAAGATCACCGTGAATCTCGCGCCGGCGGACCTGCCCAAGGACGGCGGCCGCTTCGACCTTCCGATCGCGCTCGGCATCCTCGCCGCGAACGGCGGCATTCCGCGCGATGCGCTCGCCGATCACGAGTTCATCGGCGAGCTCGCGCTTTCGGGCGAGCTGCGCGCCGTGCACGGCGTGCTGCCGGCCGTGCTGATGCGCGACGCGCGGCTGGACGCCGCGTCGTCGTGCCGCGCGGCAACGGCGCCGAAGCGGCGCTCGTCCGCGATGCCGACGTGCGCGTCGCCGATTCGCTGCTCGACGTTCTGCGCGCATGTCCTGCGCGGACGCTGCGAGCTTGCCGCAGCGCAGACGCCGGCACCGCACGATGTTGCCGATGCGCACGCAGCCGACCTCGCCGACGTGCGCGGCCAGCCGCACGCGCGACGCGCGCTCGAGATCGCCGCGGCCGGCGCGCATCACCTGCTGCTCATCGGACCGCCCGGCACCGGCAAGACGATGCTCGCGAGCCGCCTGCCCGGCATCCTGCCGCCGCTCGAGCGAAGCCGAGGCGCTCGAGCTCGCCGCCGTGCGCATCGTCGCCGGCCGGCGGCGTCGACTTCCGCGCGTGGAAGACGCGCGCGTTCCGCGCGCCGCACCACACGGCATCGGCGCGTCGCGCTCGTCGGCGGCGGCTCGGTGCCGCGACCCGGCGAGATCTCGCTCGCGCACCACGGCGTGCTGTTCCTCGACGAGCTGCCCGAGTTCGACCGGCGCGTGCTCGAAGTGCTGCGCGAGCCGCTCGAATCCGGCCGCATCGCGATCTCGCGCGCGGCGCGCCAGGCCGAGTTTCCGGCGCGCGTTCCAGCTCGTCGCCGCGATGAATCCGTGTCCGTGCGGCTATGCCGGCGATCCGTCGGGTCGCTGCCGCTGCACGCCGGATGCGATCCAGCCGCTACCGCGCGCGCGTCTCCGGGTCCGCTGCTCGACCGCATCGACCTGCAGCTCGAAGTGCCGCGCGTCGCGCAGACCGAGCTCCGCGCGACTGCGCGCGCGGCGAATCGAGCGCCGACGTGCGTGCGCGCGTCGTCGCCGCGCGCGAACGCCAGCTCGCGCGCGCGGGCAAGCCGAACGCGGCTCTCAGTCAATCGCGAAGCCGCATCGCGCTGCACGCTCGATGCCGCGACTCGCATGCGCTGCTCGATCGCGCGATCGAGCGGCTCGGCCTGTCGGCGCGCGCGTACCACCGCGTGCTGCGCGTCGCGCGCACGATCGCCGATCTCGCCGGACGCGAGCGCATCGACGCGACGCATCTGCTCGGAGTCGATTCAGTATCGGCGGCTCGACGCGAGCTAGTTTTGCCGCACGTTCGGACGCGCCCGCTATGATGCCCGTTGAATGGGCGCGATCCACCACACCTACTGGCTGCTCGCCGGCGCCGCCGCGCTGGTGCTGGCCGGCATCGGATCGAGTCTTGTCGCGCGCCGCTTCGGCGCACCATTGCTGCTCGTGTTCCTCGTGCTCGGCATGCTCGCCGGCGTCGACGGGCCCGGCGGCATCCGCTTCGACGATTACGAGCTGACTTACCGCCTCGGCTCGCTCGCGCTCGCGATCATCCTGTTCGACGGCGGCCTGCGCACGCGGCGCGAAGCGTTTCGCGGCGTGCTCGCGCCGACGCTGCTGCTCGCGACGCTCGGCGTGCTGATCACGGCCGGACTGACCGGCGCCGCCGCGCACTGGCTGCTCGCGCTCGGGCCGATCCAGTCGGTGCTGCTCGGTGCCGTCGTCGCATCGACCGATGCCGCGGCCGTGTTCTTCCTGCTGCGCGCGGGCGGATTGCAGCTTCGCGCGCGCGTCGGCGCGACACTGGAGATCGAATCGAGCGCCAACGATCCGGTCGCCGTGCTGCTGACGACGCTGCTTGCGAGTTATCTCGCAGCGCCGCAGGATCTCGGCGCCCTTGCGCTCGCGCGCGAGCTCGCGCTGCAGTTCGGCCTCGGCGCGCTGCTCGGCGCGGCCGGCGGCGTCGCGATCGCGGCGCTGATGCGCAAGCTCCCGTTGTCGGGCGGCCTCGCGGCGCTGTTCCTCGTCGCCGGCGCCGTGTTCGTGTTCGGAACGGCCGGCGCGCTGCATGGCAGCGCGTTCCTCGCGGTCTACATCGCCGGCGTCGTCGTCGGCAACCGCAACGTGCCGGGCTTCGTGCAGCATCTCTCGGTGCTCGACGCGGGCACGTGGCTGTGCCAGATCGCGATGTTCCTCGTGCTCGGGCTGCTCGCGACGCCGCACGATCTCGATGCCGCGCTCGTGCCGGCGCTCGGCGTCGCTGCGTTCCTGATGCTGGTCGGCCGCCCGGTCGCCGTCGCGGTCTGCCTCGCGCCATTCGGCTACGGCAAGCGCGAGATCGCGTTCGTCGCATGGGTGGGCCTGCGTGGTGCGGTCGGCATCTTCCTCGCGTCGATCCCGATGCTGATGCGCCTGCCGAACGCACTCCTGATCTTCAACGTCGCCTTCATCGTCGTGCTGGCCTCGCTGCTCGTCCAGGGCTGGACGCTCGGCGTCGCGGCGCGCCTTTTCGACGTCGCGCTGCCGCATCGTGATCGCGCGGTGCGTCGCGTCGAGGTCGATCTGCCGGGATCGCTGGAGCGCGAGCTCGTCGGCTATCCGGTCGCACCGGAGGCCGCGATCCTCGGCGAGGCGGCGCTCCCGGGCTGGGCGCAGCTCGCGATGGTCGTCCGCGGCGGCGAGATCCTGATGGCCGATGCGGCCGGCCGGTTCGCGGCCGGCGACTACGTGTACCTGCTCGCGCCGCCGGGCCGCGTCTACCGGCTCGACTGGCTGTTCGCGCCGCCCGACGAGGCGCGCGAGGCCGAACGCGAGCTCTTCGGCGAGTTCAGCTTCGCGGCCAGTGTCCGGCTCGGCGACGTGGCGGCGTTCTACGCCTTGCCGGTGCGAAAGAAGGACGCGGGGCTGACGCTCGGCGAGCATTTCGCCCGCCACTACGAGCACACGGTCGAGGTGGGCGATCGCGTCCAGCTCGGACCCGTGACGCTCATTGCGCGCGAGCTTGACGATGACCGCGTGTCCAAGGTCGGCCTCAAGATCGAGGGAGTCCGCGGCGTGCTCGCGCGGCGTGCTTTCCCGCCAAAATCGCGGCTCGGGGCCTGGCTGACGCGGCGCCTCTTCCGCGAATAGCGCTGGCATGCGCGCGGCGAGACCGGGCGCACGGTTTGAATAAAACACCTCGGGTTCCATGCGGACTTCACCTCCGCTCATTTAACATTGGACGCAAGCCGCCGAGCCGTTCGATGGGCGATCTCCCGATCAATCTCGCATCGCATGCATGGAATGCCGCTCATCCCGCCGGCGGGATGCGTGCGGTCGCCGAAGCCGCGGCCGAGCTTGCCGCGACGGGCGCGCCCGGCGTCGTCGGCGTCGTCATCGACACGAACGGCTCGACCTACCGCAAGCGCGGTGCGCTGATCCTGCTCGACGCGACAGGCGTGCGCGCCGGCGCGCTCTCCGGCGGCTGTCTCGAAAGCGAAGTCGAGCAGCACGCGCGCGCAGTGATCGAGAACGGCCGCGCGATGCTCGCGCGCTTCGACACGCAGGGCGACGACGATCGCCTGTTCGGCTCCGGCGTCGGCTGCAGCGGCGAGATGAACGTGCTGCTGATGCCGTTGCCAAGCGGGGAAGCGCCACTGCGCAGCGCGCTCGTCGACGCGTGCTCGCGGAGCGGCTGGCTGAAGCTGGTTCTTGCGACGGCGCGCGATACGCTCGGCTGTGGCGAAGCACGCGTCGGCTCGCATCTGCATCGCTTCAACAGCGACGGCCGCGCGTCGCCGCACGCGCAGAGTTTCGTCGAGCGCGTCGCGATCGCTTTGCCGCCACCGCCGCGCGTGCTGCTGCTCGGCGCCGGGCCCGAGACGCGTCCGCTCGCCGCGCTGTCGCGCATGCTCGGCTGGTATGTCGAAGTCGTCGAGCATCGCGAGCGCTGGAGCGGTCACGCCGATTGTGTCGGCGTCGATCACCGGCACGCGGCGGGACCCGATTCGCTCGTCGAGATCATGGGCGCGCGCCATTTCGACGCCGTGCTCGTGATGAACCACAACTACGATCTCGACGCGCGCTGCCTGCATCATCTCGCCGAGAGCAGCGCGGGCTACGTCGGTTTGCTCGGTCCGCCGGCTCGGCGCGACGCGTTGCTCACCGAGATCGGCGACATCGCCGCGACGCAGCTCGAGCCGCGCCTCTACGCGCCGGTCGGGCTTCGCCTCGGCGGCGAAGGGCCCGAGGTGATCGCGCTCGCGATCGTCGCGCAGCTGCAGCACTACCTCACGCACGATGCGAATCAAGACTGAGGCGCGGTGAACGCGGCACGCCCGCCGAGGCATGGCGCGATCGTGCTCGCGGCCGGCGCTTCGCGGCGGCTCGGGCGGGCGAAGCAGCTCATCGAGGTCGACGGCGAGGCGTTGCTGCGCCGCGTCGCGCGCGCGGCGATCGCGACGCATCCGTGCGATGCCATCGTCGTGCTCGGCGATGACGCCGATCGAATCGCATCGGCGCTCGAAGGGCTTTCGATCCGGCGCCTTCGCATCGACGACGCCAACGCGGGCATGTCGGCCTCGCTTCGCGCGGGCGTTGCAGCGCTCGATGCCGATTGCGACGGCGCGCTCGTCGTGCTGACCGATCAGCCCGCGCTCGGCGCCGCGCATCTCGAGGCGATCTGCGCCGCGTGGCGCGCGGCGCCTGCGCGCGCCGTCGCGAGCGCGTATGCGGATGTGCTCGGTGTGCCGGCGCTGTTGCCGCGCGCATGGTTCGACATGATCGCGACGCTCGAAGGCGACACCGGCGCACGCGCATTGCTGCGCGCGCGGCGCGACGAAGTCGTCGCCATTGCAGCGCCCGATCTCGCCCACGACATCGATACGCCGGACGACGTTACGCGCGCATAAATCCGGCTGGTGCATTCTCCGTGGGCGGAGTACTTTCGATGCTTCAGCAAAGGAGGATCGCGCGATGAAGCTCCTCGTCAACGGTCAGACGCACGACGTCGACGCGCCGGCGGACATGCCGCTGCTCTGGGTGCTGCGCGACGTCGCTCGGCCTCACCGGCACGAAGTTCGGCTGCGGCATGGCGCAGTGCGGCGCCTGCACGGTGCATCGTCGACGGCGCAGCCGATCCGCTCGTGCGTGACGCCGGCGTCGGCGCGTCGCGGGCAAGACGATCACGACGATCGAAGGCCTGTCGACGCGACGGCACGCACCCGGTGCAGCGCGCCTGGATCGAGGTCGACGTCGTGCAGTGCGGCTACTGCCAGTCCGGGCCAGATCATGGCGGCGGCGGCGCTGCTCGACGCGAAGCCCGAAGCCGACCGACGCCGACATCGACGCCGCGATGTCCGGCAACCTCTGCCGCTGCGGCACCTACCAGCGCATCCGCGCGGCGGTCCATCGCGCCGCGGAGCTCGCGACGGAGAGCCGGCCATGCGGCGTGAAGTCACGATGCGCACGACGCGGCCTCGACCGCGCGCGCAGTTCCTCAAGGCCACCGCCGGCGCTCGGCGAGCGGGCTCGTCGTCGGCTGCGTTCGTGCCGCCGGCGCTCGCGCCGCGCGCTCGCGCAGGAGCCGCCGGCCGCGCCGCCGAAGCCGCTGCCGACCGAACGCGTTCCTGCGCATCGGCGCCGGACGACAGCGTGACGGTCCTGCTCGAGCACTCCGAGATGGGCCAGGGCGTCTGGACGTCGCTGCCGATGCTCGTCGCCGAGGAGCTCGGCTGCGACTGGAGCCGAAGTCCGCGTCGAGCACGCGCCGGCCGCGCCCGTCTACGCGCACACGGCGTTCGGCATGCAGATGACCGGCGGCTCGACCACGCACGTGGCGAATCGTTCGACCGCTACCGCCAGGCCGGCGCGATGGCGCGCGAGATGCTCGATCGCGGCCGGCCGCGGAGCAGTGGAAGCGTCGCCGCCGGCGACTGCCGGGCCGAGAAGGGCTTCGTCGTCCACGGCGAGCACAAGCGTCTCGCTACGGCGAGCTCGCGGCCGCGGCGGCGAAGCTGCCGGCGCCGGACGACGTCGAAGCTCAAGGACCGCGAAGGACTGGACGCTCATCGGCAAGCCGACGCGCCGGCTCGACACGCCGGCGAAGGTCACCGGCAAGGCGAGTTCGGCATCGACGTGAAGCTGCCGGGCATGCTCGATCGCGCGTCGTCGCGCGCTCGCCCGTCTTCGGCGGCAAGGTCAAGAGCTTCGACGCGAGCAAGGCGAAAGCGGTGCCCGGCGTCGGCGACGTCGGTGCAGGTGCCCGCGCGGCGTCGCCGTCGTCGGCGAGCACTTCTGGGCGGCGAAGCAGGGCCGCGATGCGCTCGAGGTCGACTGGGACCACGGCGCCGGCGCGGCACTGTCGACACGCCGGCGCTGCGCGAGGAGTACCGCGCAGCTCGCGCACGACGCCGGGCGCGGCCGCGAAGGCGGCCGGCGACGTCGAGGCCGCGCTCGGAACGCGCCGCGAAGACGCTCGAGGCCGAGTACGACGTGCCGTACCTCGCGCACGCGCCGATGGAGCCGCTCAACTGCACGGTGCGCGATCGGCGACGGACGGCTGCGAGATCTGGACGGGCACGCAGTTCCAGACGTGGACCAGACGGCGCGCCGCGGAGATCCTCGGGCTCAAGCCCGAGCAGGTGCGCGATCCACACGACGTTCCTCGGCGGCGGCTTCGGCCGGCGCGCGACGCCGACGTCGGACTTCGTCGCCGAGGCGGTGCAGGTCGCGAAGGCGGCGGGCAAGCCGGTCAAGGTCGTCTGGACGCGCGAGGACGACATCCGCGGCGGCTACTACCGGCCGATGTGGCTGTCACCGCCTGCGCGGCGGCGCTCGGCGACGACGGCAAGCCGGTCGCGTGGCGCACACGATCGTCGGCCAGTCGATCCTCGCCGGCACGCCGTTCGAGCCGGCGATGATCAAGGACGGCATCGACGAGACGTCGGTCGAGGGCGCGGCCGACTCGCCGTACCTCGACGGCGATTCCGAACGCATCGCGTCGACCTGCACTCGCCGAGAGTCGCCGGTGCACGGTGCTCTGGTGGCGCTCGGTCGGCCACTCGCACACGGCGTTCGTCGTCGAGAGCTTCGTCGACGAGCTCGCGCACGCGGCGGAGCAGGATCCGCTCGAGTTCCGCCGCGCGCTGCTGCCGAAGGACTCGCCGCGAGCGCTCGGCGTGCTCGAGCTCGCCGCCGAGAAGGCCGGCTGGGGCAAGCCGCTGCCGCAGGCCGCGCGGCCGGCCTCGCCGTGCACGAGTCGTTCGGCAGCTATCGTCGCGCAGGTCGCGGAGGTCTCGGTCGAGGACGGCAAGCCGATCCGCGTCCACCGCGTCGTCTGCGCGATCGACTGCGGCCGTGTGCGTCAACCCGCTGGCGTGCGAGGCGCAGATGCGAGTCCGGCATCGTGTTCGGCCTGTCGGCCGCGCTCTACGGCGAGATCACGCTTGAAGGACGGGCCGCGTCGAGCAGAGCAACTTCCACGACTACCCGGTGCTGCGCATGAACGAGATGCCGGAGGTCGAGGTCCACATCGTCCCGAGCACGCGAGAAGATCGGGCGGCGTCGGCGAGCCGGGCACGCCGCCGATCGCGCCGGCGGTCGCCAACGCGGTCTTCGCGGCGACCGGCAAGCGGCTGCGCGAGCTGCCGCTCCGGCTCGCGTGAGGAGGAACCGCATGACGACGACATGGTGACCGTCCTGCGCGTTCTCGATCGCGGCGTCGCCGTCGGGCGTCGCTCCGCGACAGCCGCGCGCGGCGCGTCTCCAAGGACGCACGGCCTCGCCGCGTTCGAGACCGTGAAGGCCGTGCTCCAGCATCCGCGCTGCCAGAACTGCCACATCCCGGGCGACGCGCCGCTGCAGTTCGACGAGGGCCTCGCCGCACGCGCAGAACGTGCAGCGCGGCCCCGAAGGCAACGGCGCGGCCGGGCTCGCGTGCGCGACCTGCCACGGCGCGGCGAACCCGCCGGCGAGCTACGGCGCGCACATGCCGCCCGGCGCGCCGAACTGGCAGCTGCCGCCGCCGGACCAGAAGATGGTCTTCATCGGCCTCTCGAGCGCGCGACCTCTGCCGCGCCTGAAGGATCCGCAACAGAACGGCGGCAAGGACCTCGCGGCGCTCGTCGAGCACGTCGACCGACGACGAGCTCGTCCTCTGGGGCTGGAACCCGGGCGTCGGCCGCGCGCCGGTCTCGGTCCCGCACGACGAGTTCGTCGCGGCATTCAAGCGCTGGGCGGATGCCGGCGCGCCGTGCCCTGCGTCGTAGACGCCTTCAGCGCATCGCCGTCCCAGACCTCGCCGAGCGGATCGAACTCGAGCATCGTCTTCTGCGCCGCGCGCGGGCCGAAGCCGAGCACCGCAATCGGGCTCTCGCGCAACGCATCGAGCCCGAGCATCTGTTCGATGTCGACTTCGTTGATCGCGGCGGTCACGAACGCGCCCATGCCGAGCTCGGTCGCCGTCAGATAAAGATTCTGCGAGACGTGGCCCACTTCGAGCACGATCGCGCGATACGCCTTCGGGTGGCTCCGGTATTTCCAGAACGTGCGCTCGAAACGCGCGGTGATGATCAGCAGCGCGTGCGCATCGGCGAAGAAATCCTGGCCCGCGACGCAGCGCATCGCGAAGTCGCGGAGCGCGGCAGGTTCAAGCGTCGCAACCGGTTCCAGCGCATGTGTCGTCACGTGATAGTGGTAGAGCCCCGGCGCCACGCCGTCGACGCGCTGCACGACGAGATACGCCTCGAGCGGATGCAGGCTCCCGCCCGACGGATGCGCCTTCTTGAGCGCCTTCGTGCCGGGCAGGATCTCGACTTCGGCCTGGCAGCCGACGACACGCTTCAGCACGTCGCCGAAGCGTTGGAGATCGAGCGCGCCCGCGGTGTCGAAGTTCCGGCACGTCGCGCGGCGCGCGAGGATCGCGTCGATCGCGGTCGATCGCGGCTCGGGTAATGGCTGCCGCTGCTCCGGCGTCGCGCGCGACGTGATGTGCGGCGGCGGCGGGCCCGATTCGCGGATCAGCTCCGTCAACGTGCGATGGCGCGTAATGCGCACGTCCTCGTCGACGCCGGCTTCGTGCCAGCGCGAGAACGCGTGCGCGACGGCCGACAGCGGTTTCCAATGCACGTTGCGCACGGTCTCGTCACGCTCGCGCATCGCGGCGTCGACTTCGCCATCGCCGATGAAAAGGCCTTTCGCGAGCAGCCTGTCGATGACGGTTTCGGGCACCCGTGCGGCGAGTGCGTCGCGGTCGATCCAGTCGGTATCGCCGACGCGGCCGAGCGCCGCGGCCTCGGCTTCGTCGAGCTCGATCTCGTCGCCGGTATGCGGCGCAAGGGCGACGAGCTTCACACGCGCGCGCACGGCGTGCGTGCCCGCGAAGAGGCCCGCGATGTCGAGCTCGTGCTCCTCGCGCGGCTCGATCATGACGACGCCGCAGCGCCGGACCTTCATGGAACGTGTCGCCATTCGCCTATCCTTCCCGATTGCTCTTCTATACTGTCGCGCACGGCGCAGGCTACAGACCGTCGCCGTCGTCCGTCATTCCAGGGGGAGTATCGCGTGAGCAAGAACACCGTAGCCGGAGTAGAGCTCGACAAGATCCTCGATCGCATGCAGAACGATGCCGCATTCCGCGAAAAGCTGCTCGGCGATCCCGCCGCGGCGCTCGCCGAGCATGGCGTCGACGTCGACCCCGCCACGATTCCGGCCGTGCGCACGCTGCCACCGGCCAATGCGATCGCGCAACAGCGCGACGCGCTGAAGTCGAAGGTCGACGGACGCGTGGGCCTAGCGTTTTTTCTGCTCAGCACCTGAGCGGTCGTCGAGCGCGCGCATGCGCCGTGCGAGCGGCGCATCGCGATCGGCGCTCGACCAGGCGGCTTCGAGATCGCCGACGAGCTTCTTCGCAGCGTCAGCGTGACCGGCTTTTAGCTCGAGCTCGGCCGCATCGACCGCCGCTTCGTCGGCGGCGATCAGGTTCGGCACTTGCGCTGCGAACTCGCCGAGATATTCCGCGACTGCGCGGCCGCGATGGTCGACGAGCCAGTGCGCGGTCGCCAGCGCGTTCGCATCGTCGCCCGCCGCGCGATACGCATGCAGCAGCGCGACGCGCGTCGGGTAGTAGGCATCGTCCGACACGAGCGCTTCGAGGCAACGCACCGCTTCCTTCGCGTCCTTCGCGATACCGCCTTCGCACAGAGCCGTCTGGTACGGCTCGCGGATGCTGAAGTAGCCGTTCGTCGCTGCGTGCGGCGCAAGCGCCGTCAACGCGCGCTGCGCCTCTGCGGGCGCGCCATTGCGCAGCGCCAGCATCGCGGCGAGCGAAAGGTGCGTGTACGCGCTGTAGTCGAAACTCGCGGCCGCCGCATCGAGCCGCGCCGCTTCGGCCGCAATGTATGCGCCGAGTGCAGCGCCGGCCTTGCGATCGCCGCCGGCGAGCGCGGCCGCGATCGAGGCGAGCGCGGCGCGCTGGGGCGCCGCTGTCAGCGAGCCCTTCTTCGCGATCGCCTCGGCTTCGCTTGCCGATTTCGCGGCGGCGTCGAAATGGCCGCGGCCGACTTCGAGCGAAGCACGACGCAGCGCTTTCTCGGCTTCGAAATACGGGAAGCTTCGCGTCTGCTCCTCGCCGAGCGCCTTCTCCGCCGCGGCGAAATCGCGCGTCGCGAGCGAGTAGTTCACGGGATCGAGATTGAGCTGCGGCGAGCCGACCTCGCGCGCGGTCGCATAGGCTTTCTTCGCCGCCTCGAGCTGATTCTGCGCGAGCTCGATGTTGCCGAGCAGCATCCACGAATAGCCGCGGCGCGGATGCCGGCTCTCGGTGACGACCTTGAAGTTCGCGGCGGCTTCGGCGAGCGCGTTCTCGAACCAGTATTCGGCGAGCGCGAGATTGTTCTGGCCGCTCATCGCATCGGGATAGAGCTTGGCGAACAACGACCACTTGTCGCGCATCGCAGCCGGATCGATGAAGAACGATGCATAGCCGTCCGCGATGAGCTTTTCCCGCGGCCCGAGGCGATCGGTGTGGGCGAGCGCCTTCTCGACGTATTCGTGCGCCTTGGGCTTCTGCCCGGTCGAATACGCGACATTGCAGAGCGCGAGGTAAGCGAGCGCGAAATCAGGATCGAGCTCGACCGCGTGCGCGAACAGCGAGTTCGCCTCCTGGCCCTTGCCGTCGGCGAGGCTGTTGAGGCCCGTCGAATAGGCCTTCAGCGCGTCGAGATTCTTCGTCGTGGCGTCGGCGAGCGGTGCGCTCGTCTCGCCAATCGAGCCGAGCGATTCGCCGAGCCGGCCGCGCATCTTGCGCAAGAGCTCGTCCATGCTCGGCAGCACCGAATCCTCGCCGGCGCCGTCGACCGAATCGCTGTACACCGACGTTCCGGTCGTCGGATCGACGATCTCGGCCGTCAGCCGGACACGGCCGCCGATCTCGGCGACCGTCGGCAGCACGACCGCGCGCGCGCCTTCGCGAAGCGCGATCTCGGAGCCGACCGTGCGATCGACGGCGGTCGCGGGATCGCGCTCCATGCGCTTGAGCGCGCTGCGCACCTGAAGGTCCGGCAGCACGTTGACGTAGCGCGACTGCTCGAGGCCGACGCGGAATGCGGCCTGCAGCGAGTTGTCGAACACCTTGTCGTTGGTCAGGTTCTTGAGATCGCCGACGACGACGAAGTCGCGGCTCGCGAACGCGATCGCCGGCGCCGGACGCGTCAGATAGAAGAGCGGCACGCCGACCAGCGCGACGAGCGCGAGCGCTTCGAGCCCGACGATGACCGGCCGGCGCCAGATCGGCGTCTCACGGTGCGCCTTGCTCGTCCACGGCGGCGGCTTCAGCGGCGCGATGCCCTCCTCGCCGACTTCGAACACCGGGACAGGTTCCGGCACACCCTTGAAGCGGTAGCGGCCATGGGTGCGCCAACGGACCTGCGCGAGGCGGTCGCCGAGCTCGCCCTGCGCGCGGTGCGCGATGTCGTAGGCGACGCCGGAAAGCAGGATCTGGCGCGGCAGCGCCAGCGCCATCAGGCGCGCCGTGACCGGCTTGACGAGACCTTCGACCTCGATCCGTTTCGCGCCGCGCTGCACATCACCGGGCGCGTTTTCCCAGACGACGACGTCGCCGACGTGGATGCCGACGCGCGCCGCGAGCGCGATGTTCTCGGCCTTCGCCAGCGCGGCGAGGTCGCTCTGGTACGCGAGCGCGAACGCGACGGCCTGGATCGGCCGCTCGAACATCAGGAGAAACCCGTCGGTCTTGTCGATCTCGCGCCCGCCGTATTCGAGCATCAGCGCGCGCGCGAAGCGGTCGTGGCGGCGCATCAGCTCCGCGGCCGGCTGGTCGCCGAGGCGCTCGACGATGCGCGGTCGAATCGACGAGATCGCAAAGGACGAGCGTGCGCAGCACCGAGGTGGCGCTCTGCTCCTTCGCTTCGATGCCGGTTGTAACGGCCGCCGTCACGACACTAGGGTCCCCTGTCCCTTGGCGCGCGATTCTGCGCCGGACCGGCCGCGCTTGCCAGCATTCAGTGTTTTGTGGATTGGTATACGACGCTAGCCGGCCTTCCAGACCGCGTGCAGCGGGTCGAACTCGACCGCCTCGCGAACCGCGCCGCGGGCGCCGAAGCCCATGACCGCGAGCGGACCTTCTTCGAGCGGGTCGAGCTCGAACGCGGCCTCGATGTCGACCTCGTTGATGGCCGCAGTGATGAAGGCCGCGAGCCTGAGCTCGGTCGCGGCGAGGTAAAGCGTCTGCGAGAGATGGCCGACGTCGAGCACGAGCGCGCGATACGCCTTCGTGTGATTCCTGTATTTCCAGAAATTGCGCCGAAACCGCGCGACGGGCACGACGAAGACCGGGGCGTCGAGCAGGTACGGCTGCGCGCCGACGAACGTGCTTGCGAGCGAGCGCGCGGCGTCCGCCGACAAGGCGTGGATCGGCTCGAGCGCATGCGCGACCGCGTGATAGTGGTAGAGGCCGGGCTCGACGCCCGCGACGCGCTGGACCAGGAGATACGCTTCGGTCGGGTGAAGGCCGCCCGCGGACGGTACGCCTTTCTTGAGGAGCTGCACGCCGGGCGCGTGGTCGACGAGCGCGCGGGCGCCAAATGCGCGATAGAGCACCGCGGCGAACGCAGCGTGCGACAGCGGCTCGCGCGGATCGAAGTTGCGGCACGTGACCCGCTCGTCGAGCAGCGCGTCGAGCGGCGTCGGCTCGGCGCGCGGCAGCGCGATGCGAGCGTCGGCGCGGCCGCGCTCGCGGACCGCATCGGGCGCGGGCCCGAGCCGTTCGAGCAGCTCGCCGCCATGGAGTTCGGCGAACTGGCGCTGCACGGCCTCGGTGTCGACGCCACGCCAGCGCGAGGCGTAGTGCATCGCGGCCGACGCGCAGCGCCAGCCGGTATCGCGCGCCAGGCGGTCGCGGCGGTCGGCCTCGCTGTCGGCCACGATGACGAGATCCTTTTCGATGAGGCTTGCGACGACGTCGTCGCCATGGATGCTCGAAAGCGCGGCTCGCTCGCTCCACCGCGTCGGCGAGATCGCGCCGAGCGCGGCCGCCTCGGCGGCAGTAACGACGACTTCCTTCGTCGTATGGGGCGCGATCGCGGTCCACTCCGGCGTGACACCGAGCCCGGCGCCGCCACTCACGAGATCGGCGAGGTCGAAGTCCAGACGCTCGCGCGGTTCGAGCGTCAGCAGGGCGCAGCGGCGTAAGGACATTTGCTTTTGAAGCCGCGGTCGGCGGAGTTGCGCTAGTATCGGTCCCGCGGCAAGCGGGTGCCAGAAAAACGGCGTGCAAACACGCCTGCTCGCTCAACTATCCGCGGCGGCCGCACCGCGGACCGATGGGGGATTTCCGATGACCGACGCCGTTCTGACGAAGAAGCAGGGTCTGATGTTGCTTCAGGAGCTGATCACGAATCCGGCTTTCCGCAAGCGCTTCACCGACAAGCCCGCGGCCGCGCTGCTCGAACTCGGCGTGCCGGCCGAAACGGTCGTGAACCTCAATCCGGCCTGCATCGCACCGCGCGCGGCAAACGATCTCGCATCGGCGGCCGATCTGCAGAAAACGGTCGCCGAGCTCGAAAGAAACGAGGCGCAGATCTGCCTCACGATGCTGATCCCGCATCCGAGCGTGTCCTGACCGCGACTGCCTGACGGCTATCTCGCGTTCGCGCCGCCGAGCCGCGGCGCGATGAAATCGACCTTCGCCGCTTCGGGCCATGCCTTGTTGAAGCGCTCGCGCGCGGCGCGCGCCTCGGCGGACTGTCCGCTCGCTTGCGCGAGCTCGGACTCGCGCAGGATCGCGAGATTCGACTCGACGACGTTGAACGCCGTCATCACCCATTCGGAGCCGTACTCGGTGTAGGCGCGACCGCGGTGCGCCGAGAGCCACGCCGCTTGCTTGAGTGCTTCGGCGTTCTTTCCCGCCGCCGCATACGCGTCCATCAGCGCTACGTGCGTCACGTAGAGCTCGTTGCCGTCGGCGTGCGCGCCGAGCTTCGCGATCGCATCTTCGGGATGGTGGCGCGCGCGCGCCAGCTCGGCCTGCGCGACATCGCGCAGATTCACCAGCACGGGATAGTCGGCATCCTTCGTCGTCGGACCCGCCGCCGCGAGCGCAGCTTCGGCACCGTCGAGGTCGTCGGTCCGCGCGGCGAGGTAGGCCGCCAGCACGATGCGGAATTGCGCGTCGCTCTGCGCCGCGCTGGAAACCGATTGCGAGGACGCGTTCCTTGCCCCGGCGACGACGTCGCGTGCGAGCCTGGAGAGCTCCGGCGTCGCTTTCGATTCGATCGCGCCGAGACTGAGATCGATGCCGTTCAGCTGCAGCAACGTCGATGCGGGCAGCTTCGGCTGGGCTTTCGCCGTGCGGATCAGCGCGCGGCCTTCGCTCCATTTGCCCTGATCGAGCGCCCAGATCGCGCGCACGATCGCGATGTCCGGATCGTTCGCGTCACGCCGCGTGCCTTCGATCAGCTCGACGCTTTTATCGTAGCGCCGAAGCGCGGCATAGGTCGCCGCGTGGAAGCCGACCGGCGTGCCCGGGATCGCATTGAACGCGGCGAACTCGCGCAGCGCGTCGTCGTATCGTTCGTCGCCGAGATAGAGCGTGCCGAGCAGGTATTGGCTCGCGTCGCGGTGCCCGTTCTTCTCGGACGCCGCGATCTTCGCGCTCGTTGTCGCCTGCGGGTAGCGATTCGCGAGCTCCCACGCGAAATACGCGTACGCGCCCTGCCCCGGAAAGAAATCCGGATAGAGATTCGTCAGCATTTTCCACTTTTCGAGCGCCTGGCGCGGCGGCCCGAACACCGCGCGCATCGCCTCCACATACAGCGCGTCGCGCGGTGGCAGGTGTTCGCGAAGCGCGAGAGCCGTTTCGAGCTCCTTGATCGCTTCTTCGTCCTGCCCGGCATTGGTCAGGATGCGCGCGATCGAAACATGCGCGAGCGCGAATTGCGGATCGAGCTTGAGCGCCTGACGGAAGAGCTGCATCGCTTCGTCGGCGTTGCTGCTGTACGCGTGCTCGCCGAGCGAGTAGGCGCGTAGCGCGTCGAGGTTCCTCGTCGCGACCTTGTCGAGCGGCTGCGACTCATTGGAGACGGTCGCGAGCGCTTCGCCGAGCCGGATGCGCAGCTTCTGGTTGACCTTGTCGAGCGAGGGCAGCACGGACTCCGCGCCGACGCCGTCCGCCGATTCGGACCAGACAGTCGTTTGCGTATTCGGGTCGACGACTTCCGCGGTTACGCGCACGCGGCCGCCGATTTCGGCGACGGTCGGCAGCACGAGCGCGCGCGCGCCATTGCGAATCGCGACATCCGATCCGACCGCGCGATCGACCTGGGTGTGCTCGGGATCGCGCTGCATCAGCTTGACCGTCTCGCGCGTCTTGAGATCGGACAGCACGTTGACGTAGCGCGACTGCTCGAGGCCGAGCCGGAACGCGGTTTCGATCGAATCGTCGAAGGTCGTATCGTCGGTCAGGTTCTTGAGGTTGCCGACGACGACCCAGTCGCGCTGCGCGAAAGCGATGGCGGGTTCCGGACGAACGAGATACCAGGCCGGCAGCGCGACGAGCGCGAGCAGCACGATCGCTTCGACGATGATCGTCGCCGGTCGGCGCCAGAACGGCACCTCGCGATACGCCTTGCCGGACCATGGCGGCGCCTTCAGCGGCGCGACGCCCTTCTCGCCGACTTCGAACACGGTGACGGGATCGGGCAAGCCCTTGAAGCGGTAGCGGCCGTGCGTGCGCCAGAGCGCGGTCGTCGCCGCTTCGCCGAGCTCGTCCTGGCCGCGGTGCGCAAGCTGGTAGGCGACGCCGGAGAGAAGAATCTGGCCCGGCAGCGCGAGCTGCATCAGGCGCGACGTGATCGGCTTGACGAGCCCTTCGATCTCGAAGGGCTTGGCGCCCTTGGCGATGTCCTCGGGCGTGTTGTCCCAGGCGATGACGTCGCCGAAATGGATGCCGACGCGCGCACGCAGTTGCGTGCCGCCGTGCTCGAGCTGGCGCAGCGCGCGCTGGTACGCGAGTGCGAACGCGACGGCCTCGATCGGTCGGTCGAACATCATCAGGAAGCCGTCGGTCTTGTCGATCTCGCGTCCGCCATGCTGATGCACGAGCGTGCGCGTCAGGCGATCGTGCTTGCGGAAGAGCTCCGCCGCCTGCAGATCGCCGAGGCGCTCGACGAGCGCGGTCGAATCGGCGAGATCGCAGAGCACGAGGGTGCGCAGCATCGGCGCCGGTGCACCACGACGTTCTTGGACTGGCGTGTTGAGGACGGCGCTCACGGACGCGTCGCCGTTCGCGCGCGGCACGCGGTCGCGATGGCGTCTCGATTGAGTCGGCGCCAGCCTGGCGAAGTCAACGTCCGTGAGGAACGCGGCATGGCATCAGGCGGGAGCGACGGGCGCTCCCGCTCCCTCGATGACGCGATAGCCGTCGCCGCCGATGCCTTTCGCTTCGTAAAGCGCGCAATCGGCATCGCTGTACCAGACAGCCCAATCGGCGCCTTGCTGGCAAAGGCTGCCGCCGACGCTGACTGCGACCGACAGCGCTTCGTCGGCGCAGCCCTGGAACCTGAGCGTGCGCACCGCGCCGATGATCTGCGTCGCGCGCGCGCGAAGCTCCTCGAGGCCGGTAACCTGCATCAGCAGCGCGAACTCGTCGCCGCCGAGCCGGCACGGCAAGTCGCACGGCGACGCGGCGTTCGAAACTTCTTCGGCGATCGCGCGCAGCACCTGATCGCCGACGAGATGGCCGCAGTGATCGTTGATCTGCTTGAAGCGGTCGAGATCGACGAGGAGGAGTCCCAGCACGGTGCCCGGCAGGCGCTGCTCGTCGAGATGCTCGAGAAACATGTAGAGGCCGCGCCGGTTGCAAAGGCCGGTCAGCTCGTCGGTCTGCACGAGGCGCTGCGCGGTTGAGAGCTGCGTCTGCGTCTGGCGCAGTGAATCCAGTGTCACCATCAGATCTTCATTGCGGCGCTTCAGGCTCTGGATCAGCTGCTGCTCGCTGGCGACGAGATACGAGAACGAGCGGCGCATGAACTGCGCGAGGAGTCCCGGCTCGTTGACGATGAGATCATCGAATGCCTGGTGCTCGACGACGACCAGTGCGCTCGGCACGACCGCGACGGCGTTCGCGACGCGCGCGTGGTTGCCGATGAAGAGCGCGAGCTCGCCGAAGAACTCGCGGGCGCCGATCAGCTTGTCCGGCATGCCGTCGCCGAACTCGAGCTGGATCTGCCCCGATTCGACGATGAACATGCTGCGACCGAGCTCGCCGCGACTGAAAATGACCTCGCCGGGCTTGAGCTCGCGGCGACGGCCGACGCGCACGAACAACGCGTATTCCTCGTCCGAGAGCTCGCGGGGCAGCAGCACGGCGCGCGAACGCACCACGTGCAACGTGGCGCTGGCGTGACTTCCGCGTTCCGCGTCGATGGCTGACACCTACGAACCTCCCTCGGGCCCGTCGAGGATTGCATCGTAGCGTATGCGCCGGAAGTCCTCATCCGAGCGCGCCGCCGCGTGCTGTAGGAAATGTCTGACGCGGCGCGCGCATCCTCGCGTTCCGGAAAGGGATTTGGCGGCGATGGTTCGGCGGTCTTGCGCCATGCGCCGCCGAACGTGCGGATTTTTCCGACGAAGTTGCGATACACGCTCCGACCCGCGTCGGGCCGGTTCCGCCGCCTGCTTCGGCCGAAATACTTGCGCGATCCATGACCAAAGACCGGTTGACTCGGCCGCCAGTTCGTTCAGAATGAGCTGACCGATCGATCGGTCAGTATATTCCACACCTCCCGTGCCCGATAACGCGCCATCGCCAGCCGGCGTCCCCGCCCTCGACCGCATCTTCTGCGCGGCCGAGCGCCTCTTTGCCGAGCGCGGCTTCGACAGCGTTTCGATCAGCGACGTCGCGCGCGAGGCCGGTGTCTGCAAAGCGAACGTGTTTCATCACTTCGCGACGAAGCAGGCGCTCTACGAGGCCGTGCTGATGCGCTCGTGCGCGGAGCTCGGCGAGGAGATCGAGCGCCGGCTCTCGAGCAAGGCCGACGCGGCACTGCCGGTGTCGCATTTTCTCGTCTGGTATCGCGACTATCTGCGCGCGCATCCGTCGACCGCTCGGCTCCTCTTCCGCGAAGTCACGGGCAATCCCGATCTCGCCGAATCGGGGCCGGTGTTCCCGGTGCTGTCGCGGCTCTTCGACAACGTCGTCGCGCATGTGCGCGATGCGCGCGACGCAGGCGTGTTCCGCGCCGATGCGAATCCCACCGTCGTCGCGTCGCTGATGCTCGGCGTGACGCTGTTCGACTCGCAGACCGAGCACCTTCGTACGCACATGCCGGCGTGGCACGACGTCGGCGACGAAACGTACGTCGATCTTCTCACCGACGTGCTGATGCGCGGCGTGCGCGCAGTCGATGCAAACGCGATGAGCGACATGCGCAACGCAGCGACGTAGGCGCATCGCGTCCACTGCCGCTTCTCAATTTCCGTCTTTCCTCCGGCTCCGCTCATCAGGCTCCTCCCTGCCCTCCCGCTCGGTGGGCGGAGCCCGGGGGAATCCACGAAGCGTGCATCGTGCGCGACGAATCGTCGCGCGACGCGACGCGACGCTACTAATCTACGAACGTCTACGTGGACAACGCGACGGAAACTCCCTCCGCCTCGTCCAAGTGACAGGACGCCGAACCCCATTCCGGCATCCTGCGCAACGCCGGCATCGGAACGACAAAGCCCGGATCAGCCACCCCCCAGCCCGGGCCCTCTCCTCCCAACCCCCGTTTCGATGCCGGCGGGCGCTCTTTTCGGAGCGCCGGCTCTTCGAAGGAACGCCTACGCCGCGTGCGGCGTGCGCTTGGCGTGGAACTGCTCTTCCTCGGTCGAGCCTTTGAGCGCCGTCGTCGACGACTGACCCTGCTGGATCGCTTGCGTCACCGCATCGAAATAACCGGTGCCGACTTCGCGCTGATGCTTCACGGCGGTGAAACCACGATCGGCCGCGGCGAACTCCTTTTCCTGCAGCTCGACGAACGCGCTCATCTGGTTGCGCGCGTAGTGGTACGCCAGATCGAACATCGAGTAGTTGAGCGCGTGGAAACCGGCGAGCGTGATGAACTGGAACTTGTAGCCCGTAGCTTGCGATTTCCTTCTGGAACTTCGCGATCGTCGCGTCGTCGAGGTTCTTCTTCCAGTTGAACGACGGCGAGCAGTTGTAGGCGAGCAGCTTGCCCGGGATACTTCGCGTGGATGCCTTCGGCGAACTTTCGCGCGAACGCGAGATCGGGCTTGCCGGTTTCGCACCAGACGAGGTCCGCGTACGGCGCATACGCAAGGCCGCGGCTGATCGCCTGCTCGAGGCCATTCTTCGTCTTGTAGAAACCTTCGACCGTGCGCTCGCCGGTGCAGAAGGCCTTGTCGTTTTCGTCGACGTCGCTGGTCAGGAGATCGGCGGCTTCCGCGTCGGTGCGCGCGACGAGGATCGTCGGCACGCCGGCAATGTCGGCCGCAAGACGCGCCGCGTTGAGCTTTTCGACGGCCTCGCGCGTCGGCACCAGCACCTTGCCGCCCATGTGGCCGCACTTCTTGACCGATGCGAGCTGATCCTCGAAGTGCACGCCCGCGGCGCCCGCCTCGATCATCGATTTCATCAGTTCGAATGCATTGAGCACGCCGCCGAAGCCGGCTTCGGCGTCGGCGACGATCGGCTGCAGATAGTCGACGCTGTCGTTGCCCTCGGCGTGGTTCAACTGGTCGGCGCGCAGCAGCGCGTTGTTGATGCGCTTGACGACCATCGGCACCGAGTTCGCCGGATACAGCGACTGGTCCGGATACATCTCGCCGGCGACGTTCGCATCGGCCGCGACCTGCCAGCCGGAAAGATAGATCGCCTTCAGGCCGGCCTTGACCTGCTGCATCGCCTGGTTGCCGGTGAGCGCGCCGAGCGCGTTGACGAACGGTTCCTTGTGCAGATAGCCCCAGAGCTTTTCCGCGCCGATGCGCGCCAGCGAATGCTCGACATGCACCGTGCCGCGCAGGCGCACCACGTCTTCGGCCGTGTAGTTGCGCTTCACGCCGTTCCAGCGCGGATTGTTGGCCCAGTCCAGCTTGATCGCATCGACGGTCGGCAGTGGGTTCTTCATGGCAGTCTCGTTCATGGAATGCGGTTGAGAAGGCGAACCGTCAGGGCAGGTCCGGATACGCGGCGAGCGTAAGGAAATCGGCGAGCGTGTCGGCGTGCGTCAGCTCGCCAGCAATTCAGCGGCTCGTGCGACGCGCGCCTGGCCCGGCATTTGTGTCGCAGCGAGGCGCTGGCGCACCGTCGCGAGCGTTGCATCAAACAAAGCGAAGTCGATCGGCGTTGCAGTCGTCGAAGCGGAGCTTGCCGGCGTGCAGCCATTGCCAGAGCTGCGTGCGCGAGATCTCGGCGGTCGCCGCGTCTTCCATCAGGTGATGGATCGGCACGCAGCCGAGGCCGTCGAGCCACGCCGCGAGATAGCGCAGGCACACCTCGATGTTCGCTTCGAAGCCGGCGCGCGTGATCGTGCCGCTCGGCGGCGCGAGCAGCGTCTCGCGCGACGCGACGACATCGGTCCGCATCTTGTCGAGCTGGTTCGGCGCGGGCATGTGCGCATCGAACACGTCGCGCGCGACCGCGACGAGCGCCGGATGCGCGACCCAGGTGCCGTCGTGGCCCGCGGTGACTTCGCGCAGCTTGTCCGCGCGCACTTTCGCGAGCGCGGCTTCGTTCGCGGCCGGATCGTTGTTGATCGGGATCTGCGCGGCCATGCCGCCCATCGCGAACGCGCCGCGGCGATGGCACGTGCGGATCAGGAGCTCCGAGTACATCTTGAGGAACGGCACTGTCATCAGGACCTGGCCGCGCTCGGGCAGCACGCGATCGCCGTGCCTGCGCAGTGTCTTGATGTAGCGAAAAGATGTAATCCCAGCGCCCGCAATTGAGGCCGGTGATACGCGTGCGCAGCGCGTGCAGGATCTCGTCCATCTCGAACACCGCGGGCAGCGTCTCGATCAGCACCGTGACCTTCATCGCGCCGGGCGGCAGCTTCAGCACCGCTTCGATATGGCCGAGCACGTCGTTCCACAGCGCGGCCTCGCGGTGGCTCTGCATCTTCGGCAGATAGAAATACGGCCCGCGATCGCGCGTCGCGAGCGGACGCGCGTTGTGGAACGCGAAGAGGCCGAGATCGAAGAGCGCGCCCGACATCGGCTCGCCGTCGACGACGAAGTGTTTTTCCGGCAGATGCCAGCCGCGCGGCCGCACCATCAGCACGGCGGGGTTCGGCTTCACCTCGTAGTGCTTGCCTTCGGGCGACGTGAACTCGATCGTGCCGGCGACTGCGTCGCGCAGATTGAACTGGCCGTCCAGAAGGCTTTCCAGCGTCGGCGCCGTCGAGTCCTCGAAGTCGGCCATGAACACCTTCGCGCCGGAGTTCAGCGCGTTGATGATCATCTTGCGGTCGACCGGACCCGTGATCTCGACGCGGCGATCCTGCAACGCGGCCGGGATCGGCGCGACCTTCCAGTCCGAATCGCGGATCGTCGCGGTCTCGGTGAGGAAATCGGGCAGCTCGCCGGCGTCGAAGCGCGCCTGCCGATCCACGCGCGCCTTCAATAGCGCGAGACGCCGGCCGTCGAAGCGGTGGTGCAAGTCGGTCAGGAACTCGCGCGCGGCGTTGCTCAGTATTTCGCGCTCAGCCGACGACGGCTGACCGGCGACAGCCGGCGGCGGGGTGGGTATCGAAGCGGCCATCTCGAAAACGATCCGTGTCTCGGGGAACCGAAGCCTAGGCATCCGCACGACATTTGACAAAGCACATGTTTCAATGCAACAAATTGACAACGTTAATGTCACATCCAACCCATTGACACTGCTGCGGTAAATACCGACCGAACGGCTCTTTCTTCGACCCTATGGCGCGCAATCCCGACCGCAAAGCCCGTTCCGGACGCACGACGCCCGCCACCGCGACGCGCTTCTATTACAAAGGCAACCGGCTCAAGCAGCTGCGTGCGTTCTGCACGATCGCCAAGCTCGGCACGCTGTCGCGCGCGGCCGAGGCGCTGTTCCTCTCGCAGCCATCGGTGAGCTTGCAGCTGTCGGCGCTCGAGAAGGAGCTCGGCGCGCGCCTGCGTCGAGCGACGCCGCCGGCGCGTCGCGCTGACGCGCGAAGGGCAGGCGCTGTACGAGCTCGCGCTGCCGCTCGTCGAAGGGCTCGATTCGCTCGATCAGCAGTTCCGCGCGCTGAACGCAGGGCCGGCCGGGCGCGAGCTCAATCTCGCCGCCGGCGCATCGACGATCCAGTACCTGCTGCCGCCGCTCGTGCGCGCGTTCCGCGAGCAGCATCCCGACGTGAAGCTGCAGCTCGCACAACGTGACCGGCAAGGACGGTCTCGCGTTGCTGCGTTCGGACCAGGTCGATTTCGCGATCGGCTCGATGCTCGACGTGCCGAACGATCTCAGCTACGAGCCGGTGCTACTCGTACGACCCGATGCTGATCCTGCCGCTCGATCATCCACTCGCGGCGAAAACAGATGTTCGGCTCGAGGATCTCTCGCCGTTCGGGTTGATCCTGCCGCCGCAGCGGCTGACGACGTACCGCCTCGTCGATCTGATCTTCCAGCAGCGCAAGGTGCCGTATCGCGTCGCGATCGAAGTCGGCGGCTGGGAAGTGATCAAGCAGTACGTCGCGATGGGGCTCGGCATTTCGATCGTCACCGGCATCTGCATCAGCGAGGCGGATCATGCGCGCCTCGCCGTGCGCAACATGAGTGCGTACTTTCCGCAGCGCAGTACGGCGTCGTCGTGCGCAAGGGCAAATACCTTTCCGCCGCACGCGCGTGCGTTCGTCGACCTGATCCGGCCGGGCCTGTTCACGCGCCGCGATTACTGCGAGGCGGGCCACTCCGAACGTTGACGCGGCCGCAACGCGAGCGGCGTAGCATCGCGCTTCCCGACGCGGAGGCGACGACGATGATGGAGCTACCCAAACCCGGTGCCGAGCACGCGAAGCTGATGCGCTTCGCCGGAACGTGGAGCGGCGAGGAGCAGCTCTCCGAATCGCCGTGGGGACCCGGCGGCGCCGCGCGCGGACGTTGCGAGAACAAGAGCGCCGTCGACGGCATGGCGATGGTGCAGGACTACAGCGAAGAGAAGGGCGGCCAGATCGTATTCCGCGGCCACGGCGTTTTTTCGATCGATCCCGCGAACGGCGACGTGCTCTGGTGGTGGTTCGACAGCATGGGCTTTCCGCCCGATCCGCCGGCGCGCGGACGCTGGAACGGCGACGTGCTGCTGTTCGAGAAGAAGACGCCGCGCGGCGAAGCGCGCTACGAGTTCAAATACGGCGGCGACGCGTACGACTTCCAGATCGAGAACCGCTTTCCGGGTCAGGCCGATTTCGTCGTGTTCATGAAAGGCCACTACGTGCGCGAGCGCTGACGGGCGGCGCGTCGGCCGCATCGCCGCCGCGAAAACGCCGGAACATGGCGCCGAGAAACCGGAACAGTCTCGGCAGCAGCCAGATCACGACTGAAAGGAAAAGCGCGAGCAGCACGAGAAACGCAAGCGGATGCGTGATCGCGAGGAAGAGCCCGCCGAGCACGAGGCCGTCCTCGCCGAAGCTCAGCGTCCAGTTGCTGAGCGGCTCGGGCGACGTGTTGATGACTGCACGTCCGCCGCTCTTCGCGAGGTGCGTGCCGCCGGCGACCAGGCCGCCGAGGATCGCCGCGGCCGTCTGCGCCGCCGGCGTCGCGTCGCCCATCGCGCCCCAGGCGAGAAATGCGCCGGCCGGGATGCGGATGAACGTGTGGATCGCGTCCCAGAGCGAATCGAATCCCGGCACCTTGTCCGCGAAGAACTCGCCGGCAACCATGATCCCCGACGCGGTCAGCACCCAGGTGTGCTCCAGCACGAGCAGCGGCTCGGGCAGGTGCAGGTATTCGAGCCGGCCGAGCAGGCCGACGACAAAGATCGTCGCGTAGAGACGGATGCCGCTGGCCCAGGCGAGGCTGCCGGCGAGTGCGAGCTGCGACAGGTAATCCATCCGATACGTCTCCGCCACGCATCGTATGTTGAGGACGGTGAATGGCGGGCGCGCGTCGCTGCGCAATGGTTGTGCCGAAGTCGACCGTTTCGCCGTCGATGATTCCGTATCGGCGGGCCGGCGGGCCGATCGGCGTCGCCGACGGCGCGCGGCATTTCTGCTAGCGTCTCGCGTCGACTAGGCGAGAGGGACGGACCGACAATGCGCTGGATCCTGCTGGGCCTCACGATCCTCGGCTTTGCGATGACCTTCATCGCGAAAACGCCGGGCTTTCTCGCGTTCGGCCTTCTGCTCGGCTTCGTCGGGCTATTCGGCATGGTGTTCAGCATCGCCTCCGACCGCATCGCCTCGCGCGCACGGCCCGACACCGCGATGCTGACGACCGAAGACCTCACCGCGCTCCGCGTGCGCCGCGAAGCCGCCGCAAAAGCGGCTGCCGCAGCTAAGCCGACGCGCGCGCCGGGCCCGACGCCCGACCAGCGCGTCTAGGGCGCGGCGCGTTCGCGCCGCACCGCATCATGCGTCGGGCTGCTCCGGCGCGCAGAATGCATCGGTCGCAGCACGCGACACGACACCATGAAGGGAGGTTCGTGTGGACGTCCAGACCTTGCTCGTCTTTCTGATCGTGGGTGCGGTGGCCGGCTGGCTCGCCGGCGTTATCGTCAAAGGGCACGGCTTCGGCCTCGTCGGCAACATCATCGTCGGCATCGTCGGCGCGTTCCTCGCCGGCTGGCTGCTGCCCATGCTCGGCATCGCGATCGGCGGCGGCATCGTCGCCGCGATTATCGACGCGCTGATCGGCGCCGTGATCCTGCTCGTGATCATCGGCTTCATAAAACGCGCGTAGCGTCGCTGCGAAATGAAATGGGGATTCGAGGGCCGGGGTTTTTCCCGGCCCTTTTTTGTCACTTCGAGATGTCGACGTCCTTCGTCTCGGGCAGGAAGAGCGTGCCGACGATGACGGTGATGAGCGCGACGATGACGGGATACCAGAGCCCCGAATAGATATTGCCGGTCAGCGCGACGATCGCGAACGCGGTCGTCGGCAGGAAGCCGCCGAACCAGCCGTTGCCGATGTGATAGGGGAGGCTCATCGACGTGTAGCGGATCCGCGTCGGGAACAACTCGACGAGCCACGCGGCGATCGGGCCGTAGACCATCGTCACGTAGATCACGAGGATCGTCAGCAACAACAGCAGCATCGGCACATTGATGGCGGCTGGATCGGCTTTCGTGGGGTAGCCGGCGTCGGCAAGTGCTTTCGTCAGCGTGGCTCCGAAGTCCGCCGCGCGCGTCTTGAACGCCGCGTCGTCGAGCAATGCGCCTTCGAAAGAGGCAATCATCACGCTCCCGACTCTGACGCTCGCGACCGTGCCGGCTGGCGCGCTTTCGTTCGTATACGGAACGCCACCGCGCGCGAGCGTGCTTTTCGCGACGTCGCACGAGTTCTTGAACGTCTTCTTGCCGATCGGATCGAACTGGAAACTGCAGGTGCCGGGATCGGCGGCGACAACGACCGGATGCGTCTCGCTCGCCGCCGCGATCGCCGGATTGCCGTAGTGCGTGATCGCCGTGAAGATCGGGAAGTACGTCGCGGCGGCGAGAAGGCAACCCGCGAGCACGATGATCTTGCGGCCGATCCGATCCGACAGCGCACCGAACACGACGAAGAACGGCGTGCGCGATCAAGAGTGCGCCGGCGATCAGGAGATTCGCGGTGACGGCGTCGATCTTGCAGCGTCTGCGTCAGGAAGAAGAGCGCGTAGAACTGACCGCAGTACCAGACGACGGCCTGGCCCGCCGTCGCCCCGAACAGTGCGAGCAGCACGACGCTGCGCGTTCGGCCATCGCGCGAACGATTCGGTCAGCGGCGCCGTCGAATGGCTGGCCCTCGGCCTTCATCTGCTGGAACATCGGCGATTCGTGCGAGCTGCAGGCGGATGTAGACCGAGATCGCGAGCAGCACGACCGAGAGCAGGAACGGAACGCGCCAGCCCCAGGTCTCGAAATCGGCGCCGAACCACTGCCGGCAGAGCAGGATCACGACCAGCGACAGGAAGAGGCCGAACGTCGCCGTGATCTGGATGAAGCTCGTATACAAGCCGCGCTTGCCGGGCGGCGCGTGCTCGGCGACGTAGGTCGCCGCGCCGCCGTATTCGCCGCCGAGCGCGAGGCCCTGCAGCAGGCGCAGCGCGATCAGGATGACCGGCGCCGCGGCACCGATCGTCGCGTAGCTCGGGCAGGACGCCGACCAGAAACGTCGACGCGCCCATGATGAATGATCGTGATCAGAAACGTGTACTTGCGGCCGACAGATCGCCCAGCCGTCCGAAGATCAGCGCGCCGAACGGCCGCACCGCGAAGCCGGCCGCGAACGCCAGCAGCGCGAAGATGAAGCCGCTCGGTCGGATTCAGCGCCGTGAAGAACTGCTTGGCGATGATCGGCCGCAAGCGAGCCGTAGAGATAGAAGTCGTACCACTCGAAGACCGTGCCGACGCTCGAAGCGACGATGACGCGCCGGTGACCCGTCGTCAGCCCTGCGTTCCCCGTCGCAGAAGCAGACATGGCCTTCTCCCCATCGCCATGAATGGCATTCGAGTTTAAAGTCTTCGCTACGTCAATGCGCCCGCCGTGTGACCGAACCGCGACGACGGCCGCGCCCCGCTCGAGGAACCGCCATGACCGAGGCCCATCCGCTCGACGCCGCCTTCACCGCGAAAGCGCGCATCGACGCCGACCTACGAGCGACTCTACGCCGAATCGGTGCGCGATCCGGAAGAGTTCTGGCGGCGCGTCGGCAAGCGCCTCGACTGGATCACGCCGTACAGCAAGGTCAAGGACGTTTCGTTCGACGCAGACGACCTGCACATCCGCTGGTTTCACGACGGCGAGCTGAATCTGTCGGCGAATTGCCTCGACCGCCATCTCGCCAGACGCGCGGCGACAAGACCGCGATCCTCTGGGAAGGCGACGATCCGAACGAGTCGCGCGCGATCAGCTATCGCGAGCTGCACGCCGCAGGTCTGCCGCGCGTCGAATCTCCTGAAGAATCTCGGCGTCGGGAAAGGCGATCGCGTCTCATCTACCTGCCGATGATTCCCGAAGCGGCGATCGCGATGCTCGCGTGCGCGCGCATCGGCGCGATGCACTCGGTCGTGTTCGGCGGCTTCTCGCCCGATTCGCTCGCCGGCCGCATCGCCGATTCCGAGTCGCAAGCTCGTCATCACGGCCGATGAAGGCGTTGCGCGGCGGCAAGAAGGTTCCGCTCAAGGTCGAATGTCGACGAAGCGCTGACGCGGCCCGGCACGAACAGCGTCGAGACCGTGATCGTGGTCAAGCACACCGGCGGCGCCGGTCGCGATGCAGGCGCCGCGCGACCGCTGGTGGCATGCGCTGATCGAAGGCCAGCCTGCCGAGTGCGCGCCCGAGCCGATCGAACGCCGAGGATCCGCTTTTCATCCTGTATACTTCAGGCTCGACCGGCAAGCCGAAGGGCGTGCTGCACACGACCGGCGGCTATCGGCGTCTTCGTCAGCTACACGCACGAGTGCGTGTTCGATCTTCGCGACGACGATGTCTACTGGTGCACGGCCGACGTCGGCTGGGTCACCGGCCACAGCTACTCGTGTATGGTCCACTCGCCAACGGCGCGACGACCGCTGATGTTCGAAGGCGTTCCGAACTATCCCGATTTCGGGCGCTTCTGGCAGGTCGTCGACAAGCACAAGGTCACGCTGTTCTACACGGCGCCGACCGCGATCCGCGCGCTGATGCGCGAAGGCGAGGAGCCGGTCAAGAAGGCGTCGCGGAGATCCTGCGGCTGCTCGGCACGGTCGGCGAACCGATCAATCCGGAAGCCTGGGAGTGGTATTGGCGCGTCGTCGGCGACGGCCGCTGCCCGATCGTCGACACCTGGTGGCAGACCGAGACCGGCGGCATTCTGATCACACCGCTGCCCGGCGCGATCGCTCAGAAGCCAGGCTCGGCGACGCTAGCCGTTCTTCGGCGTCACACCGGCCATCGTCGACAGCACCGGCAACGTGCAGCGACGGCGCGTGCGAAGGCAATCTCGTGCTGACCGATTCGTGGCCCGGCCAGATGCGCACCGTCTACGGCGATCACCAGCGTTTCATCGACACGTACTTCAAGACCTATCCCGGCACGTATTTCACCGGCGACGGCGCGCGCCGCGACGACGACGGCTACTACTGGATCACCGGCCGCGTCGACGATGTCATCAACGTCTCGGGCCATCGCCTCGGCACGGCCGAAGTCGAAAGCGCGCTCGTCGCGCACGCGAAAGTCGCCGAAGCCGCGGTCGTCGGCTGTGCCGCACGACGTCAAAGGGCAGGGCATCTACGCCTATGTCACGCTGAAATCGGGCGAGCAGCCGAGCGATGCATTGCGCAAGGAACTGTCGCGTGGGTGCGCAAGGAGATCGGCCCGATCGCGACGCCGGACTACCTGCAATGGGCGCCGGGACTTCCGAAGACGCGCTCGGGCAAGATCATGCGCCGCATCCTGCGCAAGATCGCCGAGAACCAACCTGATGCGCTCGGCGACATCTCGACGCTGGCCGATCCGTCGGTCGTGCAAGAGCCTCGTCGACGAACGGCTCGTGAAGTAGCGCCGCTTCTTGCGACGCACCTCGATGCAGACGATCGATGCCGCCGCGTTCGCGCGTTCCGCGTCGCCGCCGGCGCTCGACGATGCGTCGGTGCATCTGTGGCTGCTCGCGATCGAGCACGCACCTGATCACCGCGCCGTCGCGGCGGCCGCGCACGCGTTGCTCGGCCGATTGCTCGCAAAGTACGCGGGACTCGACCATCCACCCGTCATCGCGCGCACCGGTCGCGGCAAGCCGTACGCGCCGGCGCTCGCCGGCATCGATTTCAACCTGAGCCACGCGCGCGATCACGTGCTGATTGCAATCGCGCGCGGCCAGCCGCTCGGCGTCGATCTCGAGCGCGTCGATCGCAAGCTCGATGCGCACGATCTGGCGCGACGCTTTTTTTCGAAGCGCGAGGCCGATGCGCTCGACGCGCTGCCCGAGGCCCAACGCGCGACAGCGTTCCTTCGCCTCTGGACCTGCAAGGAGGCCGTGCTGAAGGCGCTCGGCGCCGGGATCAGCTTCGGGCTCGACCGCGTGGCGTTCGACCTCGACACGGCGGGCACCCCGACCGCGCTCGCCGAGGTCGCTTCCGAGGCCGGCGAGGCCACCGGCTGGTGCGTTTCGCTGCTCGAACCGGCACCCGGCTTCCTCGGTGCGCTGGCCTGGCATGGTGCGCCGCGGCAAATCCGCGCCTTCGTCGCCGTCGCCGACCCGAACGCCTGACGCCGTTTCCTGGCCGCCGGTCAGATTCTCGTGTTTCTGTGAACGGCGTCCGTTCAGCGTCACGCGGACGAGCTAGCTTCCGCGAAAACCCTGTCGAGACGAGGCTGCCGCCCAGCGCGGTAACGGCCTATGTGGAAGTCGCTTCGCATCGGAGCCCTGACCGTGCTTGCCGCGGTGGCCGCGCTCAAGCTCGCGCAGCACCTGGCCGCCGACAGCCAGCTGCAGCGGATCGCCGGTGCGCTCGCGCCTTCGCTCAAGCTGACCTACACCGATGTCGCCGGCGCGCTCGATGGCCGCGTCATCCTCGATTCGCCCCGCGTCGAAGTGCTCACCGGTCCTGCGAAAGGCGCCGTGCTGCGCGCGACACGCGCGACAATCGAGCCGCCCGGCACGTTCTGGCTGCTGCAACGCATCGTCATGGCCGACGTGAGCGTGCCGCGCGGGCTCGACGTACGCCTCGAAGGCACCACGTTGTCCGACGATGCCGTCGACCGCGCCGCGCACGAAGGCTGGTTCGGCACGACGAGCCTCGTTCCGTTCGAGACGCTCGGCTGCGAGCCCGTCGCTGCGTTCTCGGCGCGCGACTACGCGCGCATGGGCATGGCGACGTTCCCGCGCGAGGACGTGCTGCGCTACCGCTACGATCCCGACGCACACACGCTGCGCACCGATATCACGGCGACAGCCGCGCCGTTCGCGACGATCACGACGCATCTCGATCTGTCCTCGTTCGAGCCCGACGCATGGTTCGGCAACGCGAGCGCGGCGAAGGCCGAGCGCGTCGAGCAGTTCGCGCTGACCTGGCTCGACGGCGGCTATCTCGGCAAGCGCAACCGCTTCTGTGCGCAGCTGACCGGCACCGACGCGGCGACGTTCGCCGATCGCCATCTCACGGCCGTGAAGAGCTTCCTGCAGGCGCGCGGCATCGTGCCCGGCGAGGATGTCGCGAACCTCTACCGCAAGCTCGTCGCCGAAGGCGGCAGCGCCGAAATCTCGAGTCTTCCGGAAGCGGCATTCGTGCCGGCCGATTTCGCCGAGTACGAGCCCGAAGATCTGCTGCGCCAGTTGAACGTGACGCTCCGCCGCAACACCGCGCCGCCGATCCTGATGCGTCTCGCATTCACGGCGCCTGCGCAGCCGGCCGACGCCGACATCGCCGCGGCGCTCGCGAGCATCACGCCGCCGCTCGCGAACGCACCGGCTGATTCGACGCCCGTCGCATCGTCAACGACGACGACGACGCCGTCCGCATCGAACGATGACGACGCGACGCCCGAATCCGAGCTACCGACCGCGATCGTCAGCAGCGCGCCGTCGAAAGGCGAGGGCATGCCGCTGCTTTCGGTCGCGAACGCAGCGGCGATCCAGGTCGAACCGTCGCCGACGGCACCGCTGCCGCAGCCGCCGGTCGAAGTCATCGCGGTCGCGACGCCCGAAGAAACGGCGCCGGCGTGGACGATCGCCTCGCATCCGTCCGTCGATCCGCGCGACGCGGCCGAAGCAATTCCCGCGAGCGCACCGCCGCCGCCCGCCGACTCGACCGCCGCGCTTGTCTGGCGCGCGCCGACGATCGAGCGGCTGCCGGAGCGGACCGCGCAACTGTCGGCGTATGTCGCGATCGCGCCCTCGTCTCTTGGCGCGAACATCGGTGCGCGCGTCCGACTCCTGACCGCGGGTGGCAAGCACGTCGAAGGCCGGCTGAAACGGCTCGACGGGAACGACGTCGTGGTGATCGTCCTCCGCGACGGCGGCAGCGCCGAGATGCGCATCCCTGCAGCCGGCATCCGCGGCGCCGAAATCCGCCGCTCGGGCATGTAGCGGATCCCGGAACGTAAACCTCTGTGTCGGCACCCATTCAGGGCCCGGCGAGCTACGCTTAGGCGGGCCCGCTCGGCTTCCGGCCGCCTTTCCTGCTGCGACGCTCGCGAGCCTCGATTCGTCCTAAGGTGCGACGTGACGAGCCAAACGACAGCGGGTTTCTCGAGAACGGGTTTCGGCCAGGAGCTCGACCGCATAACCCTCGAGCGTGCGCGCCGTGGCGACATGGATGCGTGCGCCGCGATCTACCGACGCTACGGCACCGCCTGTTTCAACCTGGCGTTGCGCATCCTGGGCGAACGTGCGGCGGCCGAGGACGTCGTGCAGGACGTGTTCCTCAAGGTCATGAACACGCTGCCCGGTTTTCGCGGCGATGCGCCGTTCGGCGTCTGGCTGAAGCGCATGACCGCGAATGCGACGATCGATGCGTTGCGTGCGAGCCAGCGCTTCGCCGACGAGGATCCCGAAGCGCTGTTCGCGACGTTGGCGAGCCGCGCGACGGAAGCGGATGCGCAGGTCGATGCATGGACGCTGCTGATGCGCCTGTCGCCGCGGGCTCGCGCCGTGCTCGTGCTGCACGAGCTTGAAGGCTACACGCACAAGGAGCTCTCCGAGCTCTTCGGACAAAGCGAGAGTTATTCGAAGTCGATCCTGGCGCGCGCCCTCAAAAAGCTCAGCGATCCGGAAGACACCACTCAGAACCACGGAGAACTCGCAGCATGCGCGAGCAACCTCTAAACGAAGAACCCCTGCACCCGGTGCTCGCCGAGCTTCCGGTGTTCGAGCCCGATGCCGCACTCTGGTCGCGCATCGCTGCCGAGCACGCGAAGCGCAACGCGACGCCGCGTCCGCGCCGCTGGATCGCGCTCGCCGCAGCCGCGGCCGTCGTCGCGGCTGTGATCGCATTGGTGCCGAAGTTCACCGGCACGAAGCCCGGCGAGCCGCTCGCGATCGAAGGCCAGCGCGAATCGCAGGCGCTCGAGCGCGAATGGCAGTCGCTGACGCCGGTCAGCGCGCGACCTTCGGTCGATCTGGCGCGTCTTCGCATCATCGACGCCGCATTGCAGTCCGCATATGACCGCGGCGCCGACGGCGACGAGCTCGCGCCGCTCTGGAAGGAGCGCAACGAAGCGCTGCGCGGATTGATCCTGACTGCGCAGGCCGACACCGTCACACGAATCTGATTCCGATCTCCCCGATTCTCGTAGATACGATTCTCATAGATGCGATTGATGTTCTTTTTTGATTTGGCAACGAGGGTTTCAACGATGACAACCAAAAATCCAATTCGACTGCGCCGATGTGTTCTTGCGGTCCTCGCGGCGAGCTTCGTCGCGGCGGCCGGTTCCACGCTTGCCGCGGGCCAGGAGCAGGCCGCGATCGACGTCTCCGCGGTGGCGGCTCACACGAACGCGACGGCCGGCCTCACGGTCGAGCAGCGGCTTCGCGAAGAGCTCAACGTCGTCATGATGGACATGATCCAGAGCGGTGCGTTCGGCAACACGGCGCCGCAGCAGATCGCGATCGACATCGATTCGCCGCCGCAGAAGGTTTCGAATCTCGGCCTCCTCGTCGACAGCAAGGGCGGCGCGGGCGATGGCCTGCACGTGCTCGCGGTGACGCCGGGCGGCAACGCCGAGCGCATGGGCCTTCGCGCCGGCGACGTGCTCGTCGCGCTGAACGGCGCGCAGCTTTCTTCGACCGATGGCGCCGCGACGCTGCGCAACACGGTCGACACGCTGCCCGACGGCGGCCGCCTCGACTTCAACGTGCGCCGCGACGGCCGCGCGACGACGCTCGGCGGTGCCGCGACGAGCATGTATCTGCCGGCGATGCATCTCAGCGTCGGCAGCGGCACGGCGCTCGCATCGAACGCCGGCGAGGCGGGCGCGAGAGGCTCCTCGCCGGGCGCGTACGGCAATGGACCCGCCGACACCGCGCAAGGCTGCGGCCGCATCAACGACTTCGACGTCGCGCCGCGCGGACAGGGCCTGCACAAGGCGACGATCATCGCGATCGACAACCACACACCGGGTCCGCACGGCTCGCAGTCGTACCAGGTCAGCGCCGGGCCGCACACGCTGAAGGTCGCCGAGAACATCGAGCAGCGCTACTTCTCGTTCAACAGCCGCCAGCGCAACGCGCAGGTCGGCGGCGGCTACAAGATGGTCGACGTCAACGTCGCGCCGGACACAACCTATCTCGTCGCCGCGCGCCTCAACGAGGACCAGCGCGACAACCCCGCGAACGGCGCGTACTGGGATCCGGTCGTCTGGAAAGAAGTGGCGGAAACCTGCCGCTGATGCACGACGCGGCGTGACCGCAACCTGGGTCACGCCGCGCAGCCGGCGCGCGCGCTAAGCTTTGCGCATGCTCGCGTCGTCCCTCGGCCGCATCGCCGGCCTCGTCATTGCTGCGCTCGCGTTGCCGGTCGTCGCATCGGCGATCGAGCTTCGCGACGAGTTCCGCGCCGCGATCGAGCAGGGCATCGCGAACGGCCGCTACCAGAGCGTCGCGGTCGGCTTGTTCGACAACGGCGAGCAGAGCCAGTGGCTGTTCGGTGCGGTAGAGCCCGGCGGCGCGAAGCCGACCGCGGACACCGTCTACGAGATCGGCTCGACGACGCGCTGCTTCACGGGCCTCCTGCTCGCCGAAGCGCTGTATGCCGGCAAGATCCGGCTCGACGACACGCTCGGCAAGATCTTCGCGGACGTTCATTTCGCCGATCCGAAGCTCGCCGCAATGACGATCGGCGAGATCGCCGCGCACCGGGCGGGCCTCCCGGCTATCGCCTCGAATCTCTTCCCGCGCAGCGTCGACGATCCCTACGTGGCGTTCGACGCCGCGGCGCTGAACGCGTATCTCGCGCACGCGCATCTCGATGGCAAGGCCGGCACGTATCGCTATTCCGAGCTTGGCGTCGCGCTGCTCGGCGAGATCGTTGCGCGCATTTATCGCAAGGATTACCGGAGCCTCGTCGCGTCCGAGGTGCTGGCGCCGCTCGGGCTCGGCGAGAGCGGATTCGGCAATGTGTCGCGCCTCGTCGACGGTTTTCGCGACGGCAAGCCCGCGCCGCACTGGCAGCACCAGACGTTCGCGCCGGCGTCGGGGATGCGCGCGTCGCTGTCCGACCTGATGCGTTTCGCGGCCGCGACGCTGCGGCCCGACAAGACGACGCTGCGCGCCGCGATTCTGCTCGCGCGACAGCCGCGTGCGACGGCCGGCGGCGGCGAGACCGCGCTGGCCTGGCAGATCGTGCCGGTCGAATCGGACGGCCAGACCTGGCCGCTGCTCTGGCAGGCCGGCATCACCGGCGGCTTCGCGAGCTTCGTCGGGCTTCGCACCGACAAGCAGCGCGCGGTCGTGCTGCTCGGCAACGCCGGCGTCGATATCAGCGCGCTCGGGCTGACGCTGATCGCCGACCGCAACGCACCGCCGGCGCCGCCGAAATTGCTGCCGCTGGTTGCGCCCGCCTCGCTCGCGTATCCCGGCCTCTATCGCTTCGACACCGGCGGCGACCTGCTCGTGCGCGCGACCGACGACGGCATGTCGGTGCAGATCGGCGGCTACCTGCCGCAGGCGATGACCGCGTACGACGAGGATGCGTTCGAGATCACGGGCGCCGCGGGCCAGGTCACGTTCGAGCGGCAGGACACGAAAGTCGTCGGCGCGATCCTGCATCGCGGTGGCACGAACCTGCACGCCGCGCGGCTCAGCGAAGCCGCGCCGGCGCTGAAGCGCAACACGAGCCCGCTCGATGCGAAGGAGCTCGCCGCGTATGCCGGCGACTACGCGCTGTCGCCTTCGATGCGCGCGCACGTCGTCGTCGCGACGCCGGGCCTGCGCGCGCAGCTGACCGGCACCGCGCCGACGTTCCTGCAGAGCTGCGCGCACGATCGCTTCTGCGACGCCGACGGCACGCTCGAGATCGCCTTCATGCGCGAGCGGAACGGCAAGGCGAGTGCGCTCGACTGGCGCCAGGGCGTATTCGAAGTACGCGCGACACGCGACGACTGGTAGCACGCCGCGCCGATATACTGCGCGCGTGGCGACTCAGCTCAGCGTCAACGTCAACAAGATCGCCGTGCTGCGCAATTCGCGCGGCGGTGGCGAGCCCGATCCCGTCGCCGCGGCGCGTGCTGCGCTCGCCGCCGGCGCGAACGGCATCACCGTGCATCCGCGGCCGGATCAGCGGCACATCCGCGTCGACGACGTCGCGCGCATCGCGGCCGTCGTCGGACGCGGCGCCGAGTACAACATCGAAGGCAATCCGTTCGCGCCGCCGCGCGGCACGTATCCCGGGCTCGTCGAGCTCGTTCGCGGCGTGAAGCCGGCGCAGGTCACGCTCGTGCCGGACGGCGATGCGCAGATCACGTCCGACCACGGCTTCGATCTCGAGCGCGACGCGGCGCGTCTCGTGCCGCTCGTGCGTGCGTTCAAGGCGATCGGCTGTCGCGTCAGTCTTTTCATGGATGCCGATTCGCGCGACATCGAGCGTGTCGCCGATGTCGGCGCCGACCGGATCGAGATCTATACCGGCCCTTACGCGCACGCATATGCGCAGGGCGATGCGGCACGCGCGCTCGATGCGTGCGCGCGCACGGCCGAACGGGCGCATGCATGCGGGCTCGGCGTCAATGCCGGGCACGATCTCAGCCAGCACAATCTCGGTGCGCTGAAGCGCGCGATCCCGTTTCTCGACGAAGTGTCGATCGGGCACGCGCTGATCGGCGAAGCGCTTTACGAAGGCCTTGCCGTCACGATCCGCAACTATCTCGCGATTCTCGCAGCGAGCTGACGCGGGACGTCAGCGCGCCGATTCGTCGAGCACGCTGATGCGCTCGATGCCCGCCAGCTTCGCGTCGGCGAGCACCGACGCGAACGACTGATAGCTCGCCGCGCGCGCGACTTCGATGCGGAGCTCGGGCTGCTGCTTCTGCGCAAGGACACGGAGCTGCTCGCGCAGCATGTCCGGCAGGAGTGCCTGATCGTTCCATGTCAGCGCGCCGTCGGCTCCGATGCCCAGATGCACGGTCTGCGCAATAGCGGGCGTTTCGTGGCCGCTCGCCAGCGGCAGGGTCAGGCGCTTGACGAGGATCGGCGCGGTGATCATGAAGACGACGACGAGCGCGAGCATGACGTCGATCAGCGGCGTGACGTTGATCGTGGCTTCGGGCGCGGTGTGCGAGCGGGCGAGCGCGAACGACATGGCGATCTCCTTCGGCGGCGGCGTCGCGATCAGGCTACGCCCCGGTCGAAACGCTCTTTTGCGCCTTGCCGCGAATCGCGCACGGCCCGGCGCTTTCGCATCCTTCAGGGATAAGCCGCCCCAAATAAAAACGGCGCTGCATTTCTGCAGCGCCGTCAGTGTCGCGCGAAGGCGGTGTTGTTATTGTCCCGCGCCGCCTGTGGATGTCGTGATGAAGCCGATCTTGACCATGCCGGCGTTCTTCGCGTTCGCCATGACCGTTGCGATCAGCTGGTAGTCGCGTGTCCTTGTCGGCGCGAATCTGCAGCTCCGGCTGCGGATTCTTCTGCGCGGCGACACGGAGCTGTGCCTGCAGCATCGCCTCGGTGATCGGCTCGTCGTTCCAGAACAACTCGCCGGTCGACTTGACCGCCAGGTGATCGGTTCCGGCGGGTTCTGTTCCTGCACGTTCGGATTGGCCTGCGGGAGGTCAATGCGAATCTTGTGCGACATCAGCGGCGCCGTGATCATGAAGATGATCAGCAGCACCAACATCACGTCGACGAGCGGCGTGACGTTGATTTCCGCCATCGGGCCGCCGCCCGAATTGCCTGGACTGAATGCCATGGCTTACTTCCTCGCGGCAGCGGGTGCCAGCGCCGCGTCTCGACGCGCGAGCCGGTCGCGAAGAAGTCGTGCAGGTCGTGCGCGAATTCGTCGAACTGGGCGTTCGTCACGCGGTTGGCGCGACGAAGAAGTTGTACGCGAGCACCGCCGGAATCGCGACGACCAGACCGATCGCGGTCATGATCAGCGCCTCGCCGACCGGGCCGGCGACCGTTTCGATGACGGCGTTGCCGGACGCAGCGATCGAGATCAGCGCGTGGTAGATGCCCCACACGGTGCCGAGCAGGCCGACGAACGGAGCGATCGAACCGACCGTGGCGAGCACCGTCAGGCCGCCTTCGAGGCGCACGCTCTCGCGGGCGACGGCCTGGCGCAGCGCGCGATCGATGAACTCCGAGCGATTCAGCGCTTCGACCAGGCGGCTGCCTTCATGGCGCTGGTGGTGCGCAGCGGCCGAAGCGCAGTCGAGCGCGATCTTCGAGAACGGCTCCCACTTGGGCTGCTCTTCCATGAAGCGCACGGCTTCCTGTGCCGACGGCGTTTCCCAGAACGTGTGGAGCACGCGTTCCATGCGCGCGCGGATCATCGTGTTGCGAAGGAAGTTGGCCACGATGAAGAACCACGACGCCACCGACATCACGCACAGGACCACGAACACGATCCAGCCGAGAAAGTCGAAATGGTGGATCAGATGGTCGAAGCCCATCTGGCTGAGCGCTTCCGCGCTATTGCCCCCACCAGCACCCGGCGGAGGGGGAACGGTACCCGGCTGAGCCGGCTGGGTCTGAGAGGGATCTTGCTGCATGGCGCTACCTGTTGGTTACTGTTCGGACAGATTGAAATCGATGGGAACCAGGGCGTAACCGGCGGCCGGCTTGCCCCCCTTCTGACCGGGGTTGAAGATCCAGGTCTTAACTGCTTCGATCGCGGCCTGATCGAGGAGACGTGAGCCGCTCGACTTCTCGACCGTGACTTCCTGCGGCACGCCGTTCGGTCCGACCAGCACCTTCAGCATGACCTTGCCCTGCTGGTGCTGACGGATTGCCTGCGGCGGATATTTCGGCGGCCGCAGCTTACGGTAACTGATGTTTTCGCTCGGCGCGATGTCGGCCGGCGGCGCAGGCGGTGCCGGCGGCGCGGGCGGCGGCGCAGGCGTCGACATCGGCGTCGCTTCCTCGGTCACGACCGGCGGTGCCGGCGGCGGCGGCGGTGTCGGAGGCGGCTTGACCTTCTCGATGACCTTCGGCGGCGGCTTCTTCGGCGGCTCCGGCGGCGGCGGCGGCGGCGGGGGCGGCGGCGGCGGCGGTTCGATGAACTCCACCATCACCATCTTGTCGATGTTCTTGTCCTTCGGCGGCGGCGGCGCGATCGGCGCCAGCAGCATTGCAAATGCAAATGCATGCAACGCGAACGCGAAGGACAGGGCCGTGACGCGTCGCCAACTAAACGTATCACCGCCGGATTGGTAGGTATCAGCCATCAACGTTGACCACGAATTGAGTCCGTTTCAGCGGCGTAACCGCGTTGGCGAGCCGGAGTCGGAACTCCGGCGGACGCCGGAGGGCCGCGCACGGTACAACAGCACAGCCCCATCGTACAAGTCTTCGGCGAAACGAATCCCGAAGCGTTGCTTTTCGTAACGCAGCCGACTCAACTGTGGGGTTTCGCCGCCTTCGTCTTTTCCGCACGCTTGATCTTCACACCGCCCTTCGCTGCCTTGAGGCGCTGCTCGGCCATCGTCTTCGTGCTCGGATAACTGGACGCCTTCTTCCAGTCCGCCGTCGCAGTCGAGCGCCTGGTTGAGATCGTTCTCCGCATCGCCGCGCAGCAGGTACGCCTCGCCTTCCTGGCGCAGGCCGCCCTTCGTGATCGCGCGCGTCAGCGCTTCGGACGCGTCCTTGGAGCGATCCGAATAGAACAGCAGATAGCCGAGCTGGTAATCGACGTTGCCGTCTTTCGCCTGCGGAGACGCCTTCGTGTACGCCTCGATCGCGCACTTGTCGTCGTCGGCCTGCGTGCAGACGTCGCCCTGTAGCTTGTAGACGTCGAACGTCGGCTTGATGACGCCCTTGGTGAAGCCTTCCTCGAGCGTCGCCGAAGCGTCCTTGGGCTTGTCGGCGGCCGCCTGGAGCTTGGCGAGCTGCATGTAGTCGTCGCTGCTCGTGATGAGGCCCTGGCTCTTCGCCTTGGCCATCAGGTCGAGCGCCTGCTGCGGCTTGTTGGCCTGGATGTAGATCGTCGCGAGCTGATTCATCAGCTTCTTGTTGCTCGGATCCTTCTGCATCTGCTGCTGCACGACCGCGGCCGCCTGATCGTACTGATTGAGCTCGAAATAGCTCGCCATCAGGATCTGGGTCCAGCTGTCGTTCGGCTTGTCCGTCATCGCGACGGCTTTCTTCATCGTGTCGACGGCAGCCTGGAACTTCTCGGTGCGGTAATACGCGTTCGCCTTCAGCGCGAGCTCATCGGCGGTTGCAGCGCCGGTGACCTTCTCCCACGCATCGAGCGTCACCAGCGAATCGGCGTATTTCTCGTCCTGCACCTGCAGCTGCGCGACCTGATAGAGCATCTGGAAGTGTGCGTCGTTCGGCAGCGCGTTCATGTCGACCGCCTTCTTGTACTCGGCGATCGCCTCCGCGCTCTTGTCCTTTTCGTAGTAGATCTGCGCCTGCAGCGAGTGCGCGAACGCCTGCGCGTACGGGCTCGCTTTGTCGTTCGAGATCACCTTCTGGACGATCGGCTCGGCCTCGTCGTTCTTGTTGTCGTTGACGAGGTCGGCGGCTTTGTTGAGATCCTTCTGGTCGCCCGACGACATCTTGAGCTCGGGCTCCTTGCGCGTCGCGTTCGGGTACTTGGGCGCGCCCTTCTTATCCGACTTGTCCGAAGAATCCTTCTTCTTGTCCTTCGACTTGTCCGGCGGTGTCGCCGTGTAGCTGCCGCCGCCCATCTGTGCGTACGCGCCTGTCGAAAATACGATAGCACCCGCCGAAAAGACGAGGGCCAGCGCGCAGACCGCCGCCCGGACAAAACTCGGAAACCTCATGGTGACACCTCGAATGGAAAGTACGAAGACCGTCCTACTTCGCCCGGTGCGGGGCGACGGCCGAACGGTAGAGAGGTTAACGCCGGGGCTGCGGCGAGCACAAGTTCAACGAATTTTGAACATGTTGCGGCGCAGCGGCGGCGCGCTTGCGGTCGCGCCCGCTGTCTAGGTACTTTTTGAGAAGTATATTTATTCGGAGCGCCGGCGCAATGCGCGCGGCGCCCGATCCGGCGCGCTCAGACGTCGAGATTGCTGACGCGCAGCGCGTTCTGCTCGATGAATTCGCGGCGCGGCTCGACCACGTCGCCCATCAGCGTCGAGAAGATCTGATCGGCCGCGACCGCGTCCTCGATGCTCACCTGCAGCAGGCGGCGCGTTTCCGGGATTGACCGTCGTGTCCCACAGCTGCTCCGGGATTCATTTCGCCCAGGCCCTTGAAGCGCTGGATCGTGCGGCCCTTCTTGGCCTCGTCGAGCAGCCACGCATAAGCCTGCGCGAAGCTCGCGATCGGCTGCGCTCTTGCCGCCGCGCCGCACTTCGGCGCCGGGCTGCACCAGGCCGCCGAGCTGCGCGCCGATTCGGCGATCGCCTTGAAGTCGGCCGACGCAAAGAACGTCGCCGGCAACACCTGCGTCGTCTTGAGGCCGTGCTGGTCGCGTTCGACGACGAGCGCTGCGACCGTGCTCGGCGTCGCCGGCTGCGATACGCACGCGCATAGCGCGGGCGGCCGAGACCGGCCGAAGTCGAGCGCGGCCTGAGGCGCGTGATCCACGCCTGCGGCGCGTCCGCATCGTTGCCAGTCCTCGGCGTTCGGCGGCGGCGTTCCGAGCAGCGCGCGAAGCACGGCCGCGTCGAAGCGCGCGCCGAGACGCTCGATCTGGTCGAGCGCGCGCCTGATACGTCGCGCAGCAGCTTCTCGAGGCCGGCGCCGCTGATCGGCGGCGCATCGCTCGCGTAGGCGAGCTCGGCGCCCTCGACCGCGTTGGCGATCAGGTAGGCGTTGAGCGCCGCGTCGTCCTTGAGGTACAGCTCCTGCTTGCCCTGCTTGAGCTTGTACAGCGGCGGCAGGCCGATGTAGACGTAGCCGCGCTCGATCAGCACCGGCATCTGCCGGTAGAAGAACGTCAGCAGCAGCGTGCGGATGTGCGAGCCGTCGACGTCGGCGTCGGTCATGATGATGATGCGGTGATAGCGCAGCTTGTCGACGTTGAATTCGTCCTTGCCGATGCCGCAGCCGAGCGCCGTGATCAGCGTGCCGACCTCGGCGGAGCCCAGCATGCGATCGAAGCGCGCTTTCTCGACGTTGAGAATCTTGCCCTTGAGCGGCAGCACCGCCTGGGTCTTGCGGTTGCGGCCCTGCTTGGCCGAGCCGCCGGCCGAGTCGCCCTCGACGATGAACAGTTCGGACAGCGCCGGATCCTTTTCCTGGCAGTCGGCGAGCTTGCCGGGCAGGCCGGCGATATCGAGCGCGCCCTTGCGCCGCGTCAGCTCGCGCGCCTTGCGCGCGGCCTCGCGCGCACGCGCGGCCTCGACGACCTTCGCCGCGATCGCGCGCGCCTCGATCGGATTTTCGTGCAGGAACTCCTCGAGCTTCTGGTCGACGATCGACTCGACGACACCTTTGACCTCGGACGAGACGAGCTTGTCCTTGGTCTGCGACGAGAACTTCGGATCGGGCACCTTCACCGACAGCACGGCGATCAGGCCTTCGCGCATGTCGTCGCCGGACAGCGCGACCTTGGCCGATCCGCTGGATGCCGGTCGCCTCGATGTAGTTGCGAAGCGTGCGCGTCAGCGCCGCGCGGAAACCGGTCAGATGCGTGCCGCCGTCCTTCTGCGGAATGTTGTTGGTGAAGCAGAACATCGTTTCCTGGTACGCGTCGGTCCACTGCATCGCGACATCGACGGTCGATGCCTTCGTTGTCGGCCGAGAACGTGATAACCTTCTGGTGCAACGGCGTCTTCAGCTGCGCCAGGTGCTCGACGAACGAGCGGATGCCGCCCTCGTACTGGAACACGTCGTGCTTTCTGCGTGCGCTCGTCGATCAGCTCGATCTTGACGCCGGAGTTCAGGAACGACAGCTCGCGCAGGCGCTTGGCCAGGATGTCGTAGTGGAATTCTGTATTTCGGTGAAAATTGTCGGGCTCGGCTGGAAGCGCACCGTCGTGCCGCGCACGATTCGACGGGCCGACGACTTTGCAGCGGGTACTGCGGCTCGCCGAGCGAGTATTCCTGTTGGTGCTCGTGGCCGTCGCGATAGATCGTCAGCCACAGGTGATCCGACAGCGCGTTGACGACCGACACGCCGACGCCGTGCAGGCCGCCGGAAACCTTGTAGCTGTTGTCGTCGAACTTGCCGCCGGCGTGCAGCACGGTCATGACGACTTCGGCCGCCGAGCGGCCTTCTTCGGTCTGGATGTCGACCGGGATGCCGCGGCCGTTGTCGACGACGCTGACCGAGCCGTCGGCGTGGATCGTGACGACGATGTGATCGCAGTAGCCGGCGAGCGCTTCGTCGATCGAGTTGTCGACGACTTCGAACACCATGTGGTGCAGGCCGGTGCCGTCGTCGGTGTCGCCGATGTACATGCCCGGGCGCTTGCGGACGGCCTCGAGGCCCTTGAGGACCTTGATCTTGCTGGAGTCGTAGGAATCGTGTTGGTCGGACATGGTCTTCCGGTTTGCGCGAAAACGACCCCGGCGGCAGGCGCCCGGGCCGTTCTTGTGGCGAATCTCGCATTATAGCAGGCGGCCGGCCTGGCCCTGTTCCACGTGGAACATCGCGGCGTGGATTCCGCTGCGCGCCAGCGCCACCGGTTCGTGCGTGCCGGTGATCAGGATCTGCGCATCGACGGCGCGAAGCGACTGCACGAGCACTTCTTGATGGGGTCCGTCCAGTTCCGAGGCAAGGTCGTCAATGCAGACGACCGGCCATTCGCCACGCTGGTCGGCGAATACGCGCGCCTGGGCCAGCATGCAGGCAAGCGCGCAGAGCTTCTCCTGCCCGCGCGACAGGTGCTCGCGACGCGGCGCGTGTTCGAACGCAATCGACCAGTCGGCCCGGTGCGGGCCGCGCGTCGTGAAGCCGCGGCGGAGATCGTCCTCGCGGGACGCCGCGAGCAGCTCGAGTGGCTCGCCATCGCCGCGCCAGCCGCGTCGTAGCGCGATCGTCGGCTGGCCGAGCTCCGGCAGAAGCGTCGCGAGTGCTGCGGTCGTCGCGGCCGCAAAAGCGGCGAAGTAGTGCGCGCGCATCGCGGAAGGCTCGACGCCGGCGCGCGCCAGCTCGCGATCCCACGGGGCGAGATCGATGGGCGAAGGGTTGCCGCGCAGTAAGCGTTGCGCTGCCTCAGCGCACGCTGGAACGCGCGCCAGACCGGCAGGAAATCGTGTTCCACGTGGAACACGCCCCAGTCGAGGAATCGGCGGCGGTCCTCGGATGCGCCTGAGATCAGCTCGTGGGAGCCGGGCTCGAAGCAGACCACGGCGATCTGGCGGAGCAGGTCGGCGACCGGGACCGTGGTCCCATCCACCCGCGCTTCGAGCGTGCCTTCGCGCCGCGAAAGCCCCAGTCCGACCGCAGCCTCGTTGCGCTCTACGCGCCCGAATACGCTGTAACCGTCGGCGCCGCGGCGAACGAGCACGTCTTCGAACCCCCGCGAAACGAGCGCGCATGCGAAAGCAGGTACACCGCTTCGAGCAGCGTGGTCTTGCCGGCGCCATTGGCGCCGGTGAACAGGTTCCAGCCGGGATCGAGCTCGATGCCGAGGTCCGCGAACGCGCGGAGGTTTGCAAGACGAAGCTCGCGAAGCCGCACGCTAAAACCGGGCGGCGAGGGCGCCGGTCAGAGGCGCAGCGGCATGATCACGTGCCGCGTCTCGTCGCTGTCGGGCTTCTCGATCAGGCAGCTCGACTGGCCGTCGCGCAGGCACAGCATCACGTCATCGCCGGCAGCGCGCCGAGCGCGTCGAGCAGGTAGTTGACGTTGAAGCCGACGCCGAGGTCCGACACGCCGGTCTTCGCCTCGACTTCCTCGACGGCCTCTTCCTGCTCCGGGTTGTGCGCAACGATGCGCAGCTTGTTCGGGCTCACCTCGAGCTTCACGCCGCGGTACTTCTCGTTCGACAGGATCGCCGCGCGCTGCAGCGCCGCGCGGAGCTCGTCGCGGTTCGCGCGAACTTCCTTGTCGGCGCCGATCGGAATCGACCGCTTCGTAGTCCGGGAAGCGGCCGTCGATCAGCTTGGAGGTGAACGTGACGTCGCCGCGCATGACGCGCAGGTGGTTGCGTCCGAACTCGAGCTCGACCGTGCCGTCGCCGGCCTCGAACAGGCCCTGCAGCTCCAGCACGCCCTTGCGCGGCACGATGATCTGGCGGCTCGCGGTCGTCACCGGCACTCGAGCGTCGTCTCGGCCAGCGCCAGGCGATGGCCGTCGGTCGCCACGCAGCGCAGCGAAGTGCTCGCGCAGATCGAGCAGCATGCCGTTGAGGTAATAGCGCACGTCCTGATGCGCCATCGCGAAGCGCGTGCGATCCATCAGGATCCTTCAGCGTCGCCTCGGGCAGCGTGACGCGCTCGATCAGCTCGATGTTCTCGATGACCGGGAACTCGGTCGCCGGCAGCGTCGCCAGCGTGAAGCGGCTGCGGCCGGCGCTGCACGACCGTGCGCTCGCCGGTCTGCTCGAACTTGATCTTGCCGCCGTCGGGCAGTGCACGCACGATGTCGAAGAGCTTGCGCGCCGGGATCGTTGATCTCGCCGGGCTCGAGATCGTCGGCCGCGGTCCGCGCGACCATCTCGACTTCGAGATCGGTGCCGGTCAGCGAGACGCCCGCCGTCGACACTGACCAGCAGGTTGGCCAGCACCGGCAAGGTCTGCCGGCGTTCGACGACACCGACGACCTGCTGCAAGCGGCTTGAGCAGGGCTTCGCGTTGAATGCTGAATCGCATGTCGCGCTGGATCCTGTAGCTCTGGTTTTTATTGTATAGTGAAGCGATAAGTTGTGGTTATTAGTGCTGTGCATTACGCGATAAATGGCGAAATAACTTATCTGATTCAAACAGTTGTTACCGCACAAAATCGGCCTTGATAAGCAAGCCCGCCGCGCTGTGGATCGATCTGTGGATAAATTAGTCGCTCCCGATCTTATCCACAGGTTCTATGCACGGCGACTCACTCGGTCAGCTTGCGCACCAGCTTGTCCCAGTCCTGCGCGCAGCTTGCCGTCGGTTTCCACTCAAGTCCCGTGATCGTCCGGCAGGCGTGCAGCACCGTCGTGTGGTCGCGGCCGCCGAACGCATCGCCGATTTCCGGCAGGCTGTGTTCGGTCAATTCCTTGGCCAGCGCCATCGCCATCTGCCGCGGCCGCGCCAGCGAAGCGGCTGCGACGCTTCGACAGCAGATCCGACAGGCGCAGCTGATAGTAGTCTGCCACGGTCTTCTGGATGTTGGAGATCGTGATCGCCTGCGCTGTGCACGGTCAGCAGATCGCGCAGCGTCTCCTGGGCGAACTCCGCGGTGATCGGGCGGCCCAGGAAGTTCGCGCGCGCCACCAGCGTGTTCAGCGCGCCTTCGAGGTCGCGCACGTTCGAGCGCATGCGCTTGGCGATCAGGAAGGCGACGTCCTCGGGAAGGTCGACGCCGCGCGCTCGCGCGCCTTGGTCGAGCAGGATCGCCGCGCGCGTCTCGAAATCCGGCGGATCGATCGCCACCGACAGGCCCCAGCCCAGGCGCGATTTCAGGCGCGGCTCGAGATTGTCGACTTCGCTCGGATAGCGATCGCAGGTCAGGATGATCTGCTGCTTGCCGTCGAACAGCGCGTTGAAGGTGTGGAAGAACTCTTCCTGCGTGCGTGTTCTTGCCGGCGAAGAACTGGATGTCGTCGATCAGCAGCGCGTCGACCGCGCGGAACGGCGCTTGAAGTCGTCCATGCTCTTCGTGCGCAGCGCACTCGATCATCGCGCTGACGAACTGCTCCGAGCGCAGGTACATCACCGTTCATGCCGGGTTGCTGCGCGCGCATCAGGTTGCCGGCGGCGTGCATCAGATGCGTCTTGCCCAGGCCCGTGCCGCCGTACAGCAGCAGCGGGTTGTAGGCGCGGCCCGGATTGTTGCGCGACCTGCATCGCCGCGGCCTTGCCGAGCTGGTTGCGACTTGCCTTCGACGAAGTTGTCGAACGTGTAGTGCGGATCGAGATTGTGCTCGAACGTCGACCTGTCGCCATTCGCGCCACGCGCCGCTGCGGCGCTCGGCTCGGCGCCGTTCGATTGCCAGCGCCGACCTCGAGACTGACCGCGACACTATGCGCCCGCAGATGATCGAGCACGCGCCTGATCCGCGGCAGGAACTCGATCGCGCACGATGTCGAGCGTGTACGCGTTCGGCGCCCACAGCGCAGGCCTTCTTCGCTCTCGCGGGCCTGCAGCGGCGTGAGATAGGTGTGCACGTCCTCGACGCTGAGCTCCGCTTCGAGGCGTTGCAGACAGCGGCGCCACAAATCGTTCATGACTTTCGATGATTTCCAACGGCCGCCGCGGCCGGCAGGACGCCGGAATGGCAGCGGCACAACTAGCGTCGAGCGAGACAGCGGGAGTCTAACCGCCGCCGTGGCGTCGCGGCCAGCTTTGCGCTTGACACGGCAAGCCGCCGCCGCCTACCATCCGCGCCCTTTTGTCCATCCCTTCGAGAGCCGGCCGTCATGGCGACCAAGCGCACTTTTCAACCGAGCAACCTGAAGCACGCGCGCGATCACGGCTTTCGTGCACGCATGAAGACGCGCGGCGGTCGCAAGGTGATCAATGCGCGCCGTGCGAAGGGCCGCAAGCGCCTGATCCGTCTCGGTCTAAGCGTCTGTTAACCGCGATGGGCGGCGCACGCTTCCCGCACGCGGCCCGCGTCACCAGACCCGCCGATTTCCTTCGCCTGCGCCGCACCGGGCAGCGCATCGGCGCGCGCCATTTCAACGCACAGGCACCGCCGGCACGACCGACATCGCGCGGCTCGGGCTGGCCGTCTCGCGCCGCGTCTCGACCGACGCGGTGCGCCGCAACCGCATCCAGCGCATCGCGCGCGAAAGTTTTCGCCGCGTGCGCGCGAGCCTTCCGGCGATCGACATCCTGCTGATCGCACGCGAAAGCGCCGACGCGCACGACAACGCGACGCTGCGCGCCGATCTCGAAACGCTGTGGCGGCGCCTTGCCGCAGTCAAGCGCGATTGAATGGCGGGCGACGCCCCGGCACAATGCGCGCCTGATTTTTAGCGTCTTCTCCCGACTTCGACGCGGCGAGTCCGCCGCCCCCACCCCGAGCTTCGCCACGGCCCCGATGCGGGACGTCGTCCCGCTCGCGTGAATCAAACGCCATGACGAGCCCCCGCAACCTTCTCCTGATCGCGCTCTTGTTCCTGGGCTACCTGCTCTGGAACGCGTGGCAGCAGGATTACGTCCAGCGTGCTCTGCCCGCGACAACGGCGCAGATGCCGACCGCGACGAGCTCGGGCGCCGCGACTGCGTCGTCTGCGCCCGCGAACGGCGAAGTGCCGAGTGCGAGCACGCCATCTGCGAATCCCGCAGCGATGAATCCGTCGACGCCGACCGCGGCGACGCCGGCCAACGCCGCGGCACCGCGCATCGTCGTCACAACCGACGTACTGCGCGTCGAGATCGACACGCGCGGCGGCAACATCGTCGCCGCCGATCTCCTCGCGTATCTGCAGCAGCCGAAGGACACCACGCATCCGGTGCGCCTGCTCGACGACAGCGCCGCGCATTTCTTCGAAGCGCAGAGCGGCCTCGTCAGCGCGCAGCCCGCGCCCGATCACACGGCGATGTTCGCCGCCGAGAAGACCGACTACGCGCTCGCCGACGGCGCCGACAGCGTCGAGGTGCCGCTGACGTGGACCGACCCGTCCGGCGTCAGCGTGCGCAAGACGTTACATCTTCAAGCGTGCGAGCTACGCGATCGAGCAGCGCCAGGAAATCACGAACAACGGCAGCGCGAGCTGGAGCGGCAACGACTATCGCCAGCTGCAGCGCGTGCCGCCGATCATCGACACGAGCGGCATCAAGGGCTACAGCAACCCCGAGCGCTACAGCTTCGTCGGCGCGGCCTGGTACAACGCGAGCGACAAGTTCCAGAAACTCAAGTTCGACAATTTCGCGAAAGAGCCGCTCAACAAGAGCTTCGCCGGCGGCTGGGCCGGCGATGCTGCAGCACTATTTCTTCGCGGCGTGGATTCCCGATGCGGCCGAGACCGATCACGTACACGACTGCGCTCGTGCAGAACGCCGATGCGCCGCGCTACCTGATCCGCACGCTGTCGCCGGCGATCACGGTAGCGCCGGGCGAGACGAAGACCGAATCGGCGCGCCTCTATGTCGGCCCGAAGCTGCAGTCGACGCTCGACGACGTCGCGCCGGGCCTTTCGCTCACGGTCGACTACGGCGTTCTCACCGTCATCTCCAAGCCGCTGCACTGGATCCTCGCGCAACTCCACAAGCTGATCGGCAACTGGGGCTTCGCGATCATCCTGCTCGTCGTGCTGATCAAGGTCGCGTTCTTCAAGCTCTCCGAAACGCAGTACCGCTCGATGGCGCGCATGCGCAAGATGCAGCCGCGCATCGAGGCGCTGAAGGAGCGCTACGGCGACGATCGCCAGAAGATGAATCAGGCGATGATGGAGCTGTATCAAAAGGAAAAAATCAACCCGCTCGGCGGATGCCTGCCGATGCTGGTGCAGATTCCGGTGTTCTTCGCGCTGTACTGGGTGCTGCTCGAAAGCGTCGAGCTGCGCCAGGCGCCTTTCATCGGCTGGATCCAGAACCTCTCGGCGCCCGATCCCTACTTCGTGCTGCCGGTGCTGAACGGCCTCGCGATGATCGCGACGCAGATGCTCACGCCGTCGGCCGGCATGGATCCGACGCAGGCGAAGATGATGAAGATCATGCCGGTCGCGTTCTCGGTGCTGTTTGCGTTCTTCCCGGCCGGCCTCGTGTTGTACTGGACCGTCAACGGCACGCTCTCGCTGCTGCAGCAGTGGATCATCACCAAGCGCATCGACGCCGGCGAGAAGGCCAAAGCGTGATCGCATGACACAGCGCGACACCATCGCCGCCGTGGCCACGCCGCCCGGCGCCGGTGGCGTCGGCGTGATCCGTGTCTCCGGCGCCGCAGCGGCGTCGATCGCACGCGCACTGCTCGGCCGCGATCCTGCGCCGCGTCACGCGTACTACTGCGCATTTTGCGATGCCGCGGGCGCGCCGATCGATCGCGGGCTGCTGCTCTACTTCAAGTCGCCGCGCTCGCTACACCGGCGAAGACGTGCTCGAGCTGCAGACGCACGGCAGTCCGATCGTGCTGCGCCTTCTCGTCGCGCGACTTCTCGAGCTCGGCGCGCGGCATGCGCGGCCCGGCGAGTTCTCCGAGCGCGCGTTTCTCAACGGCAAGCTCGATCTCGCGCAGGCCGAAGCGGTTGCAGACCTGATCGCGAGCAGCTCCGAAACGGCCGCCCGCGCGGCGCTCCGCAGCCTCGACGGCGAGTTCTCGCGACGCGTGCGCGCGCTGACGGCCGCGGTCGTTCGATTGCGCGTCTGGATCGAGGCCGCGATCGATTTTCCCGAAGAAGAGATCGACTTCCTCTCGGCACCCGAGCTTCGCAGCGATCTCGCTGCCGTGCGCACCGACCTCGCCGCACTGCTCGACGGCGCCCGGCGCGGCGTCCGGCTCGCCGATGGTTTGCACGTCGTCATCGTCGGTCGCCCGAATGCCGGCAAGTCGAGCCTTCTCAATGCGCTCGCCGCGAGCGAGCGCGCGATCGTCACCGAGATTCCCGGCACGACGCGCGATCTCGTCCGCGAAACGTTGGACATCGACGGCGTCGCGCTGACGCTCGTCGACACGGCCGGCCTTCGCGAATCGCCCGACGTCGTCGAGCGCGAAGGCATCCGCCGCGCGCGCGCCGAGCTCGAGCGCGCCGACGTCGCGCTGCTCGTGACCGACGCCGACAACGACGCCGAAGCCGACGTCGCATTGCTCGGCGGCATGCCGCCGGGCGCACGCCGCATCGTCGCGCACAACAAGATCGACCTCGGCGATCGCGCGCCGCGTCGCGAGCGCCGCGGCGATGACGTGCATCTGTGGCTCTCGGCGAAAACCGGCGCCGGCCTCGACCTCATCCACGCTGAGCTGCGCAGTCTCGCCGCCGGCGAAGGCGGCGACGGCGCATGGACCGCGCGCGCACGTCACGTCGCCGCGCTCGAACGCGCTCGCGAGCATCTCGCCGCCGCCGAATCCGCGCTGATCGAGCGCAACGCCGGCGAGCTTGCAGCCGAGGAGCTTCGCGACGTGCAGCAGGCGCTGGGCGAAATCACCGGCGAGTTTTCGACCGACGATCTGCTCGGTGAGATCTTCAGCGCGTTTTGTATCGGGAAATAAGCGAATCTTCGCTCAGGCGTCGAACCCGTCCGAGAAGATCAGCTCCTCATCGAACACCGTATCGGTGTCCGTCGCGCGGTTGTTGTCCGGTGTCAGGTCGACATAGCCCGCCGGCGTCGCCGCGCTGACGCTCACGCTGACCGAGCCCGTCGCGTCCGGAGCGACGGTCGCCGTGATGCGGTAGCTGACGTTGCCGCGGCTGGCAACGTTGACGCTATCGGTCAGCTCGCCGAAGCCGTTCGACGTGCATTGCGATCCCGTCGTCGCGCGGCAGGTCCACGAGATCTCGCTGAGGTTGCTCGAGAGCGCCGTCGTGACGACGACGCCCGATAGGCCGTTGATGCCGACGTTGTTGATGGTCAGCGTCCAACGCACGGTCTGGCCGACCGTCACGGTCTGCAGCCCGTCGGTGAGCGTCACGGAAATATCCGCCGGCGGCAGCAGCTCGATATCGTCGTCGGGCCCGGGACGGCCGGATGGATCTTGCGCATGCACCGTGCCCGCAGCGAATGCGGCGGCGGCGAGCAGAACGTGACGAATCCGCATGACTCCCCCAAAGGCGTCACCAGAACATCGATTCTACGGCGATTTCGTGTCCCCGCGGCGACGGCGTGGCGCCCCTGCCGAGGTTGCACGAATTGCCTGCTGGATCAACGCTTTCTGCGCCCGAGAGCGCTATTTGCGCGAAAGCTCGATCTCGTTTTCGGACGTCCGTTTCGTCGATATCGGCCAGCCCGTGCGCAGCGCTTCGAGCAACGTAGCTTGATCGCCGACGTGGAACACGCCGCTGACGCGAAGGTCCGCGAGCGAGCGGTCCGCGAGGCGGATCTGCACGGTCGAATAGCGGTTGACCTCGGCGATGAGGTCGCCGAGCCGGCGCTGCTTGAAGACGAGCGTGCCTTGCGTCCATGTCGATGCGTCGTCGAGCGCCTCGGCGTCGGCGACGACGATGCCGCCCGCGGCGCCGAAGCGCGCTTGCTGGCCTGGTGCGAGCGTCGCTTCGTTCGCGCCGTCACCCGGCGCCAGCGAGACCTTCACGGCGCCGGACATCAGCGTGACCGCGACGTCGTCGCCATGACGCTCGACCTCGAAGCGCGTGCCGATGTCGCGCACGATGCCGCGGCCGCTGACGACCGAGAACGGGCGCGGGTCGCGTGCGACGTCGATGTCGATGCGGCCCTCGCGCAGCACGAGCTCGCGCGCGTTGCCGTCGAGGCGCGCGTCGACGCGCGTGTTGGTGTCGAGCACGAGCCGCGTGCCGTCGGCGAGTGTCTGCGTGTGTTGCTCGCCGACCGCGGTCGCGAACGTCTGCGTCGCTGCCGCGTCGTGCACCATTCGCCACGCGCCGGCACCGACAGCGACGACGACAAGCGCCGCAGCCGCGAGCGGCGCCCAGCGCCGGATGCCCGACGCGGCGCCGTGGCCTGCGTAGGCGATGCGCGCCTTCTGCGTCGCTGCGACGATCAGCGAATCGTCGGCGAGGAGCCGCGCGAGGTCATGATCGGCCGCGATCTCGGCGTATGCGTCGGCATTGGCGTCGCTTGCGGCGCACCAGCGCTCGAACGCTTCGCGGTCGCGCTCGCCGAGGTCGGACGCGAGGAGACGCGCGAACCAGTCGGCCGCCTGCCGGCGTGCGATGTCGTTCGCGCGGCTCATGCCGCGTCTCCGGCGCGCTCGCGCGCGTCGCGCAATGCGCGGAGCGCCAGCGACATCTGTTTTTCGACCGCCTTCGTCGAGATACCGCAGCGCCGAGCGATCTCGGGATAGCTCAGACCCTCGACGCGATGCATCAGGTACACCGCACGGCAACGCGGCGCAAGCCCGAGAATCGCGGTGCGGACGCGCGCCAGCGCCTGCTGGTCGCTCGCATGCTGCTCGGGTGAATCGTCGTTGGCGATCGCATCGGGGTCGGTGCCGGACACATCGCCGCGTGGCGCATGACTGTCGCGCCGCGCGCGATCGCGCACGACGTTGATCGCGATGCGATAGAGGAGCGCCGTCCACGCTTCGGGCGGCTCGCTGTCGCGGTAGCGCAGAAGCCGCGCGACGCTTTCCTGCGCGACGTCTTCGACATCGTCATCGCGCACGCGCAGTCGGCCGAGGAACCGTTCGAGCAGCGGCACGCATTCGCGCACGAAGCGTTCGAAGCGTTCGGCATTGTCCTCGCGCCCGAGGAATCGCGGCATGCGGAAGTCCGTGTGGCGTCGATGCGCATGCCGGACGTGCCCGTTTGGCCGTGCCATGGGATGCGCTTGCGGTGTCGACGTCCGCGAATCTCGGGAATGCCGCGATGCAGCGGCTCGCGTGTCGTGACGCCGACGCGCCAACGTTAGCACGGTATCCGTGTACACGTGCCTTCCTTTCAGGCGAGCGCGCCGACGCGCAGCGGACGCTCGATCGGAACCGCTGTCAGCGTCGGCGCACGCGGTGCCGAGGCAAAGCCCGACTGCAGCAGGCGCACGTTCGAGCGGAGCCGCACCTGCGCCGAGCCCTGCTCGAAGAGATCCGGCACGCGCCGCTGCAGCGCGGATTCGAGCAGCGTCGGGCCGAACACGAGCAGGAAGAGCTGCATCGGCTGCCATGCGCCGTCGCGGTCGCCCGCGAGCGACATGCGCGCGAGCGCGCTTTCGGTCATGCGGATCAGCGCATCGATCAGCGCCGCACCGCTGGCAGTGGTGTAGGTTTCGTTGGCCGCGCGGCGGATGTAGCCGCGGATCTCCGCACGCGTGTTGAGCACGCGCTCGAGGCTTTCGACGAGCAGCTTCATCGCATCGGCGTCGGAGCGCCGCAGCGTCGTCTGCGGGATGCCGTCGACCGCCTTCTCGAAGCACGACACGATGTACTTCTCGACCGCGTCGCGGAGCGCGAGCTTCGTGCCGAAGTGGTGCGAGATCAGCGCGAGCGAGACGAGCGCCTTCTCGGCGATGAGCCGGAGCGGCGTCTGCGCGCAGCCGCGCTGAGCGAAGAGATGCAGCGCGACATGGCGGATGCGCGCCTTGCCGGTCAGGTCGGCCAGCGGTAGCTCGGCGTCGGTCACGGGTGTTCTCCTCGATTGCGTGTCCTTCCGTATGACGCGCGGGAGCGAAAACACCCTACCTCCTTTCGAAAATCGGCTGCCGGGCCGTCGGGAGCCGGCTCTTCAGAAGCCGGCTCTAGAAGCTATACGCCGCGCGGACGGCGTAGTAGCGCCCGACCGGGTCGTCGAATTGCGGGTTGTAGCCCGCGGAGGCCTCATCGTAGTTGCGCGGCTGGTGATCGAAGACGTTGTTGACGTAGCCCGAGAACGACCAGTGCGGCAGGCCCTGGTACGTGAGGCTCAGGTTGACGAGCGAGAACGACGGCGTCCGGCATTTGCCGGCCGTCGCCTTGTAGGCCGGGCACGAATCGGCGGCGCCGGCGTATTCCTCGTAGGCGTAGTTGCCCGTGTAGCGGAGATTCGCGCCGGCGATCCATGTGCCGACCGCCCAGCGGAGCGACGTCACCGCAGTCACGCGCGGCTCGCTGCGGAAGCCCGCCGACTGGAGCGGATCGGTGCCCGGAATGACCTCGCGCGCAAGATCGCCGAGATAGTTGAGCCCGAAACCGATCTTGAGCCGGCCGGCCTCAGTGGTCTCGACATCCCAGTGCGCCTCGAAATCGACGCCGCGCGTGCGCGTGTGGCCGATGTTGACGAGCATCTGGTTGATCGACACGAGCGCGCCGCCTTCGTTGCGCGACAGGAAGCCCGGAAAGAGATCCGGATGCTCGAGCGCGTATTCGAGCGGAAGCTCGGCGATCTCTTTCTCGCGCAGCGTGTCGTAGATGTCGACGTCGAGCGAGAACGACGGCGACGGAAACCACGCAAAGCCGATCGCGTTCGTGTACGAGGTTTCGGCCTGCAGGTTCGGGTTGCTGATCGACGTCGTGTAGAGCTCGCAGCCTAGCTGCGTCGGCGTCTCGACGACCTGCACCGCGCAGGGTCCGAGCTCGCGCGGCACGAAATAGAGCTGCGGCGAGGGTGTCGTGACGGCTCCGCCGAAGCGGTGCAGCTCCGAGAGTGCCGGTGCGCGATAGCCTGCGAAGCGCGTCGCGCGGAGCGTCACGCTAGGCAGCGGGCTCCATGAAAGGCCGAGCGCCGGCGAGAAATGGCCGTCGTATCCGCGCGTCTTGTCGTAGCGGCCTGCGGCGTACGCATCGAGCCAGGACGTGACCGGAACGTCGAGCTTCGCATACGCAGCCGCGGCCGGCCGGTCGGCGGAGACCGGAACCTCCGGCGCCTGGTTCGCGAGCGCGCCCGCCTGCAGCAGTGCATCGGGCGTGAGCTCGATGCCTTCGCGGCGGAGCTCGAAGCCGGTCGTCAGTGCCGCTGCGGCGCCGTCCGGAAGATCGAACACCGGACCCGATGTATCAGCGTTCAGCGCCGCGAGCGTCGATGCGCCGCGGCGCAGGACCGACGGCGCGGCGATCGCCGCGCTGTTCGGATCGATCGACGGGTGATCGAAATCGAAGATCGGCACGCCATCGGTCGGTTCGGCGAGGATCAGGTGATCGATCGCGTCGCGCACGCGGTTCTCTTCGAAGCGCGCGTCGGCGTCCCAGCTCCAGCGGCCGGTGTGCCCGGTCGCGCCGGCCGTGAGGCTCGCGAGCGTCGAGCGCGTCGTCTCCTCGACCGGGCCGAGGTCGTTGAACGAATAGACCAGCGAATTGGGCTGCTCAGGCTCGGGCGACGGATTGGTGATTTGCAGCGTCGACGGCGCGGACTGCTGGCGCTGCGTGACGTTCGCGGCGCGAAGATCGGCGTGCAGCAGCACGTCGTCGCCGAGCGGATGCGTCACGCGCGCGAAGATCGAGCCCGCCGACTTGCCGGTCAGGAGACTCGTGTACTTTGCGCTGTCGAGCAGGCACACGCCGTCCGGCGACAGATTGGCCGGCGCGCAGCCGTCGCGTGCGACGTAGCGCGCGCCGTAGATGAAGTTGCCGGGATAGGAGCCGGGGCTGCGAACGTCCGCGAGGCCGTGCTCGCGCTGGTCGAGCGTGAACCAGTCGCGCTCGTCGCCGATCAGCGGATCGCTGTGGCCGAGATCGAGGCTCAGGAACGCGCTCGTGCCGTCGTCGGCGTTGATGCTCCAGCGATACGAGAGGCGCGAGCTCGCCGCGTCGCCGCGGCTCGAGATGCCGGTGTACGTCTCGATCTCGCTGCCGGTGAAATCGCGGCGCAGGATGATGTTGATGACGCCAGCGACCGCATCGGAGCCGTAGATCGACGAAGCGCCGTCGCGCAGGATCTCGACGCGATCGACGATCGCGAGCGGGATGCTCGTGAGGTCGGGCACGGTCGCGGTGTCGAGGGCCGAGATGCCGTAGCCCGTGATGCGCCGCCCGTCGACGAGGATCAGCGTGTTCTTCGCGCCGAGCCGCCGGAGTGCGACCGCGGCAGCGCCGGACGCGCCCGTCTTGAATGCAGAGCCGCTCGCCGACGTCATCGCCTCGGGTTGATTGGCGACCTCGACGCCGGGTTGCGCGCGCAACAGGTCGAACAGCGACGTGTAGCCGCTCGCGTCGATCTGCTCGCGGTCGATCTCGGTGATCGAGATCGCCGATTCGGCGGCCACACGCTGCGGCCCCGGTCCGCGGACGAAGACGCTGGCGAGCTCGGTCGTCGAGCTGAACTCGGGGGCGTCGACGGCGACCTCGGCCGGTGGCGCGTGCTTGGCGGGCAGGCGGCGCTTCACGACGTAGGCATCGTGCGTCGCGGCGATCGCCGCGAGCCCCGAGCCTGCCAGCACGCGCGCCAGCGCATCCTCGACCGAGTACTCGCCATCGAGCGCCGCGGCGCGCCGGCCGGTCACGAGCGTGGCGTCATAGAGGATCTGGACGCCGGCCTGCGCGGCGACCGCGTTCAGCGTGTCGCCGAGGTCGCCTCCATCGACGTGAAAGCGCTGCACGCCCGCGCCGGCGGCGGCCGCGCACTCGACGTGCAGCGCGCAAAGTGCGAGGCAGGCGATCGCGAACGCAAAACGCGCACGCCAGCACCGAGCGATTGCAGTCATCACCGGCACGCGTACAGGCGATAAGTGAGTATCGGCCGATGTTAGCAATCGACGAGTGTTTTCGCGCGATTCGATAGGGATTCCCGTACAGGCATCCTCCCACAGACAGTCGGCCGCGTGGCCCTGTCATAGGGCATGGGTGCGGCGCTTGCCAGCGGGCTGAACGAAGCGGCGGCCGCGTCCAGCTGCGGATCGTGAATCGGGCGCGCAAAAAAAAGGGGCCCCGTGTGGGGCCCCAAGTGCGTCGATCCGAGGAGGGTTTCAGGGGATCGTGATCGGATCACCGACGCGGTTGTAGGCGTAGTCGACCGCGTGCGCCGGGAAGCCGTCCGGGCTCGACGTCGTCACGTGGATGTAGCCATAGTTCAGTGCGCCGGTGCTCTCGTTCTCGAACGCGATGCCGATGTAGCCGTCCGCGCCGCCGATCCAGTTGACCATCTGGATCGAGGCGGCCGAGATCGTCGACGACGGGCCGATCGTGTCGCCCGAATGCAGCACCGCGAAATCGGTGCCGCCGCCGTCGACGACGCCGCCGACCGCGACCGAGGCGAGATCGCCGTACCAGTACACGTACATGCCATCGCCGAAGTTGTAGAGGTTGATGTCGTCGACGCGACCCGCGTCGTAGACGCCCCAGCTGCCGGTGACGAAGTCGAACGTGCTGCCGTCGCCGTCGTCCTGCACGTCCGCATCGATCGTGCCGGTCACGATGTCGTCGTTGCCGCCGCCGCCGCCATCGAACGTGTCGCAGAAGATCGTGTCGGCGGCGCTGCAGGCATTGCCGGCCGTCACGGTCAGGCTCACCGGGATCGTGATGACTGCATGCGCGGGATCGTTGGTCGCGATGCAGAGCTCGGCCGAGTAGCTGCCGGGCGTCAGGCTGCCATCGGCCGGCGTCGCCTTGACCGTGACGTTCGTGTTCGCGCCGCCCGCGACCGAGCCGCCCGACGGCGTCGCCGTCAGCCACGGCACCGGCGTGCCGGTGCAACCGCCGCCACCACCGCCCGTGCCGGTCGCGCGGATCATCCAGTTGCCGGTCAGGCTGCCGCCGGTGATGTCGTCGATGACGCCGAGCGCCTCGTTGTTGCCGAGGTTGTCGAGATCGGGCGGCGTCGCCGAGCTCGGATTGCCCGCGACGTAGGAGCTGTGCGCCGAGCTCGTCGTGTCCATCGCCGTCGAGAAGAACACCGGGCTCGACGCGTAGCTGTCCTCGAAGCCGACGTAGATGTCGCCGTCGCCCGGCACGCTGAAGCTCGTCGTGTAGGTCTGGACCGCGCCCGGCTGGTCGATCGTGACGAACGTGTCCGTGCCCAGACGTACCGCGTTGCTCGGATCGCCGTCGCCATCGACGTCGTAGTACGCGACGAGGTTGACCTGCAATCCGGTCAGATCACCGCCGGAAATGTCCGGGCCCGGCCAGAAGATCGAGATCGAGTCGATCGTGAACGCACCCGTGCCCGGCGTCACCGTGAAGCGGTTGATGTACGCGGACGGTGTCTGCGTCGAGCCGTCGTTGAGGCTGAGCGCCGTTTCCGCCGAGCCGTCGTCGAGCTGGAACTGGATCGATCCCGCCGGCGCCCACGGTGCGCGGACGCTGTGTGCAACCGGGCTCGCGGTGAACGATGCTGGATTGCGCAACGACCGGCCGTTGAGCTTCGCGGCGAGGATCGGATCATGCGAGGCAGTCATCGCCTTCTTCGTCGCCGCGCGCGAGACGTGCACGTGCGGTCGCAGGATCGGCTGGTTGGCCGCCTCTGCGGTGATAGCGAACGTGAGATTGCTCGCGCCCGCGGCGTTCGCGATGTTGAGCGTCGATGTGCCGTTGCCGTCCGTCGGCGCCGTGATCGAGAGCGAAGCCGGCGTCACGGTTGCCGACGGCGTGCTGCTGACAGTCAGTGTCGCGTTCGCGGCGATCGCACTGTTGCCCTGATCGGTCTGCAACGCGCCGGCCGGAATCGTGTTGGCATAGCTGCCGCCCGTAGCGGCGCTGACGTCGACTGCGATTGCGCAGGCGCCGTTCGCCGGAATCGTCGAGCCGGTCGCGCCGAGCGTGACCGAACCGTCGCCGGCGTTCGCGGTAACCGCGCCGCCGCACGTCGTCGATGCATTCGGCGTCGCGGCCACGACGAGGCCCGTCGGAAACGTGTCGACGAGATCGGCCGTCAGCGCCGCCGCGGTCGCGGTCGGATTCGTCAGCGTGATCGTCAGCGTGCTCGCGACGCCGGTGCCGACGCTCGCCGGCGCGAACGATTTCGCAGCCGACGGAACCGGCGGACCCGCCGGCGCGACGACGATGTCATTGCCGTCGCCGTCGTACGAGTACTCGACGATCGTCGCCGGGAAGCCGGCCGTGTCGCCGGTGACGACGTGCACGTAACCGAAGCACACGCCCGACGGCACCGGATTGACGAGGCGGCCGTCGCAATCGAACTTGACGCCGACATAGCCGTCGGCACCGGCGACCCAATCTGCCGCCACGTCCACCGTGCCGCCCGTGCCCGAGAATGTCGATGCTGCGCCGACGGTGTCGCCGGGCTGCATCAGCATCGCGGTGCCGGCGCCGTCGACGACGACCGCGACGTTGTACGTGTCGACGGTCCACAGAGCGAAGGCGCCGTCGTCCCAGAAGTTGATGTCCCAGTCGCCCGAGATCGGGCCGGTGTCGTCGAAATCGCCCGACACGAAGTTGAGCGATGTGCCGGCGATGGAATCCTGCACGTCGTGATTCAACGGCGGCGAGTGATAGACGCCGTTGCCGCCGCCGCGTACGACCGGCGCGGCCGCGCCCGCGACCGAAGTCGCAAGGCACGCCAGTAGAGCGATGCTGAGTCGTTTCATTGATGGTCCCCGATCTCTGAATGGACTTGCCGAAATGTTCGGCCGATCGGGGCGCGCGTCCTGCTTCGCGCAGAAACGCCGCCATTCGCCTCGTCGGCGAGGCGCAACGCACGATCGGCTCGGCTCGACACTAGCCAAACGTTTTGCGCGCGGCTTTCAAGAAACGGATTTTTTTTCAGAGTCGTGCGCGAGCGATCGCAACGTTGTCGAGACGCGCGCGTGTAAAACGCAATTGCGGGCACACATCGGACACCAGCGTGCTGGCGGACAAAGTGGAAACCTTGCAAGTGCACTGAGCGATTCGTCGATTTCGTCCAGTAGTGGCGCGTCGTCGCGGCACGTTATGTTCGTGCGCATCCGCAATCCTTCCGGCAACCCGTTGGCCTCGATCGTCCCCGCTGAAACGCGCAGCACGTGGCGCGACCCGCCGCGCAGCGTGCCATCGCTCGCGGCATTCCAGGCAACGCTCGACGCGCGCGCTTGCACGGTCGAGGTCTCGTGCAACGGACAGCGCTTGCTCGCGCGCTGGTCCGCGATCAAGCCCGAGGCGCTGTCGATCGAGCGCAGCGCGGTCGTGGATGCCGGCGAAATGCTCGTGCATCTGCGCGGCACGCTGGCGTCCGGCGCGAAGGCGGGCGTGCACTTCGGCTCGCGGCTGACCGCCCGCATCGATCGCGACGATGCGTTTGCGCGCGAGTGCATCGCGCGTCTTTTCGATCCGGGCTCGCACCGCGGCAAAGTCTCGGCGCTCTTTGCCGATGCGTTGCTGCGCACGCTCGCGCTGCACGTCTTCGCGCGCTATTGCCCACCGGTGTTCGAGGCCGAGCACGCCGGCGATCGGCTCGCGCCGGCGCATGTGCGGCGCCTCAAGTCGTTCATCGACGCGCGACTCGAGCGGCGCCTTTCGCGTACCGATCTCGCACGTCTGGCGGGCTACGACGCGCGCGAGTTCTCGATCGCGTTCCGCAACACGTTCGGCATGACGCCGATGCAGTACGTGATCGAGCGGCGCCTCGACCGCGCATGCCTCCTGATCGCGACCACGGCGCACGATCTCGCCGACATCGCGATCAGCGCCGGCTTCTCGAGCCAGAGCCACCTGACGACGACGCTGAAGAAGCGCCGCGGCATCACGCCGCTGCGCCTGCGCCGGCAGGCGGCGCGCGGGACTGCCTAGCCCAAAAAAAGACCCGGGAGCGCAACTCCCGGGTCATAGTTTTTGGCGGTGCCCTCACTTGCTGTACGGCCACCATGGGGGTGTCGTAGTGACGGCGCTGCCGACTGAATAATCTCGCTGCCGTCGAGCGGGCGGAACTGTACAAGTGGGCCGCGTTGTACAGACCTTGCGCGGACCCGCCCGAAATGTGCACTGCGCTGACGGAAAAGCGCCCCTTCAGCCGTCGAAGCCATCTGTGAAGATCGTGTCGTGCGTGTAGAAGTACGCGGCGCCCTGGTTGCCGTTCGGGTGCAGCGTGCTGATCAGCGCGGTCGTGCCGTCGTAGTCGACCGCGAGGCCGAAGAAGTCGTCGGTCGTGCCGTCGCTCGACAGGAACGTGTGTTTTTCGACCCAGCTCGTGCCGTCGAAGCCGAAGAGATACGCCGCGCCGACCGTCGTGTCCGTGCCGACGTTCTGCCCGTCGGCACCGATCAGCGCTTCGCCGTCGTGCAACGCGATCGCGTTGCCGAAATACGAGAACTGGCTGATGCCGTCGACGCTGAGGCGCTGCTGCTGTTGCCAGCTCGTGCCGTCGTAAGTGAACACATAGACGCCGCCCGCCGCGCGCCGATTCCGTCGTGCTGGTGCACCATCCGTCGCACGAAACGAGACGCGCTCGGGCATCATTCACCGATGCATGCGGCACCAACGCCCTCGGTTCATCACGGCAACGCGCTCGATGTGCTGGCCGAGCTCCTCGGCGCGAGCTCCAAAACATCCCGCCGGGCACCGGCCTGCTCGAGCCCGATACGATCCTGATTCCGCAGCCGTCGATGCGCCGCTGGCTGCAGGCGACGCTCGCGGAGCGGCACTACATCGGAGCGAACCTCCGCTTCCTCGCGCCGGGCGAGTTCGTCGGCGAAGTGCTCGCCGCGAACGTGCCGGAGCACTACGACGCGCGCACGATCGAGCCGTCGCGGCTCGTCTGGCGGATCTACGCGGTGCTGCAGGATTCGGCGTCGCGGAACTCCGCGCCGATCGCGGCCGCGCTCGATCGCTACCTTGATGGCCCCGACCGCGCGCTGCGTGCGTGGTCGCTCGCGCAAGCGCTCGCTGACGCATTCACGAATACCAGGCGTGGCGGCGCGACTGGTTGCTCGCGTGGGATCGCGGCGCCGACCGCGACGACTGGCAGGCGGAGCTCTGGCGCCGCGCGACGCACGGCATCGCGCACCGCGCAGGCCATCGACCGCTTCCTGCGCACGTTCGACGGGATTGACACGCGCCGGCGCCGCGTGGATTGCCGGCGCGCATCTTCGCGTTCGCGTGCCTTAACGTGTCGCCGGACGTGCTGCGCATCATGACCGCCGCCGCGCGCGGCGCGACCGTGCATTTCTACCTGCCGACACCGACGCGCAAGTACTGGGCGATCTCGTCACGCTGCGCGAGCGGCTCGCCACCGATGTCGACGATCCTCTGGACGACGGCGAGAATCCGCTGCTCGCCGCGTGGGGCCGCGCCGGCCGCGACTTCATCGCTACGCTGTTCTCGAACGAGATCGTCGCGCCGCACGAGATCGACGCCTACGCCGAGCCCAAGCCGCGCGGCCTGCTGCAGCGGTTGCAGCTTGACCTCCGAATGCTGCGCGCCGCACGGCGAGAAACTCGCGATCGACACGATCGCGCACGACCGCACGCTGCAGATCCACGCGTGCCACGCGGGCGCGCGAAGTCCGAAGCGCTGCTACTACCACTTGCGCGCGTTGTTCGAGGACGATCCGACGCTCAAGGCGCGCGACGTCGCGGTCATGACGCCGGACATCAACCAGTACGCGCCATACATCGCCGCCGTATTCGGCGGCGCGCAAGGCACGCCGCGCTTCATTCCGTACACGGTTGCCGACGAAAACCGCTCGCGGCCTCGCCGGTCGCCGATCTTCTGCGCTGCGCATCCTCGGTCTCGACCGCGCGCGGGCTCGACCAGCAACGAAGTGCTCGACCTGATCGCGCTGCCGCCGCTGATGCGGCGCTTCGATCTCGACGCAGAGTCGATCGATCGTCTGCGCACATGGATCCAGGATGCCGGCGCGCGTTGGGGTCTCGACGCCGCGCATCGCGCGCGGCTCGGCGCGCCCGCCGACGATGCGTTCACGTGGCGCTTCGTGCTCTGACCGGCTGCTGCTCGGGCATGCGGCCGGCGGCGACGCCGACATCGCCGGTGTTCGGCCGTGGCCCGATCTCGAAGGCCACGCGCTCGACGCGCTCGATGCGCTGATCCATCTGCTCGCCGTGATCGGGTGCGCCGCGCTCGATGTTTCGCGCGCGCACACGCCAGCCGACTGGCAGGCGCAGCTGACGACGACGCTCGTCACCTTCGCGCAGATGGTGCCGATGCGATTCGATTCCCTTCAAGGTGATCTGCCTGCTCGGGTATGGACGCCGGCGTCTTTCCGCCTGCCGCCATCCGGCCGGCAGCCTCAACAGGCTTAGTGCGCAGCTGGGGACAGCGCAACGCCGACGCGGCGACCGCTCGGTGCGCGACGACGATCGAGAACGAGCCGTTCGTGTCGGCCGATGCGCTCGACCATTTCATCCTGCTTGGCCGCGTGCACGACGCGCTGATCGCCGATGCCGCGATCGACGAGGCGCGTCTGTGTCGCCGCCTGCAAGCCGAGGGCGAGCTCCCTTCCGGCGCAGCCGGCGCGCAGCGCCTGCGCGAAATCCTGCGCCAGGCGCGCCCGATCACCGATGCGGTTCACGCGGCGCGGCGCGGCGCGCTCGGCCGGCTGCCGTTCGAGATCGCGCTTGGCGACGTGCGGCTCGCAGGCACGCTCAACGACGTCGACGACGCGCAGGCGATCCGCACGCGTGTCGGCAAGGTCAGTGCGCGCAACATCGTGCGCTGGCATCTCGATGCGCTCGTGCTCGCCGCGCTCGGCGATCCGCGGCCGGTGCTGACGTTCGCGAACTTCGACGGCGGCGACGTCGGCCCACGCGCGCTCGCCGCGCATCCGCGCGAAGACGCGCGCGATGCGTTGCGCGGCTCGTCGGTGTCATGCGCCGCGGTCTCGCAAACCCGCTGCCTGTTCCGGCCCACCGCCGCGTGGGCCTGGCTCGACAAGGTGAACGACGATGCCACCGCCGCGGATGAAGCGGCCGCGAAACAATGGATCACGCGGACCGGCGGCGGTGAGGGCACTGACGCCGCGACGCTGCTCGCGCTGCGCGGCGCGATGCCATTTGTCGACGACTCCGCGACGATCGCATTCCGCGCATGGGCAACGAACGTGTTCGCGGCGATCTGCGACGCACGGCGTGCCGGAGCCCGCGGCATGACGACGCCGATCATCGACTGGCCGCTCGAAGGCACGCATCGCATCGAGGCCAGCGCCGGCACCGGCAAGACCTGGACGATCTCGGTGCTGTACCTGCGGTTGCTGCTCGAGCAGGAATTTTCGCCGGCGCAGATCGTCGTCACGACGTTTACCGACGCCGCGGCGCAGGAACTGCGCGAGCGCGTGCGCGCGCGCATCGCCTGGGCCCAGCCGCGAAGCCGAAGTGGCGATTGCCGGCGCGCCGCCAGCGTCGCTACCGATGGCGACGATCGCCGCTGGCTGCACGCACGCTGGCGCGACGGCGCCGACAGCGGCTTCGAGCCGGCGCGCGCGCAAGCCGATCTGAAGCGCCTGCGCCTGGCGCAAAGCGAACTCGATCGCGCACCGATCGGCACGCTCCACGGTCTCTGCCGCCGCATCCTTGCCGACCATCCGTTCGAAAGCGGCAGCGCGTCTCGCGACTCGGTCAGGCGGTCACGCCGCGACGCGATCAACGCCGAGCTGATCGACGACCTGTGGCGCCAGCTCACGCCAGTCCGAGGGCACGCTGCCGATGCCGACGACGAAGTGTGGAACGCCAAGGCTCGCGCGCGGGCGGCTGGAAAACCTGCGCCTCGCACGCTGCTCCGCACGCGCCGTCCCGTCGCGGGCGCGTGTCGGCGACTGATGCGGCGCGGAGCCGATCGACGAGGTCATGCACGTGAGAACACGCGCAGATGCTGGCCGCCTGTCGGTGACCGCTCGCAGCCAGCGTGCGCGTACGACAAGCTGCCGCGCGCGTGACGGTGGCGAAATACATGGGCGCGATCGCCGCAGTCGCCAAGCTGCGATCGGTGCTCGATGAGGCTCTCGACGAGCGGCTCGAAGCGATGACGACGGCGGGCATCGCCGAACGGCGCAACGGCACCTTCGTGCGCCGCGCCGCCGGCGGTCGGCTGTCGACCGTGGTCGACCGCTACCTCGCCGCGCGCGCGGGCGCTCCGCGCGCTACCGAGGCGCGCGCAAACCTCCTGCACGACGAGCCGGCCGCGGCGCTCGCACGCATGGCTGCCATCGAGCGTGCCGCGGCCTCGTCGGCTTCGACGAGCTGATCGAGCGCGTGCACGGGCGCTTGCGTCGCCGCAATGCGCGCTCTGGCGACCGAATGCTTCGCCGCGTGCCCGGTCGCGATGGTCGACGAGTTCCAGGACACCGACCTGGAGCAGTGATGCGATCCGCCGCATCTACGCGGCCCGACGACGTCGCGAAGCCCGCGTCATCATGATCGGCGATCCGAAGCAGGCGATCTACCGCTTCCGCGGCGGCGACGTGGACACGTACCACGCCGCCGCGGCCGACGCCGCTCGACCGCGCTCGACCGCAACTTCCGCTCGCGCCCGCGCATGATCGAAGCGGTCGCCGCCGTGTTCGCCGAGGGCGGCGCGCATCCGTTCGCGGACGGCGTGACCGGCTATCCCGCCGGTGCGGCCGGGCGGCAACGTCGCCGACGCCGATCTCGCCGACGGCAAGCGCGTGGCGCCTGCGCTGCATCTGCTCAATCTTTCGCGCGGCGACGGCGAGCCCGATCCGCGGCCGATGAAGATGGACAGACCGCCCGCGCGCTGGCCGCGCGCGCGGCGGCCAGCGAGATCGATCGAGTGCTCCACGATGCACCGCTCCATATCCAGAGTGACGGCGCGCCGCGGCGCATCGCGCCCGGCGACATCGTCCATGCCGGGCATGTGGAAGTCGAGCAGCAGAAGGTCGTAGGACGCGCCCAGGCGGAGCGACTCGTACGCATCGAGGGGAGATGCGGTGTCGTCCGTCTGCATCCCGAAGCGATCGAGCTGGGCGCGCAGGATGCGCCGGTTGGTGTCGTTGTCGTCCACGACCAGCACGCGCTTGCCGTCGAGCTCGACGCGTCCCGCCGCCACGCTCGCCGTCCGCTCGGCGTCGGGCGCTGCCACCGCCTGGATCGTGAGGCGGAACGCGCTGCCCTCGCCCGGGACACCGCTCGACTCCGCGCTGATCGAGCCGTCCATCGCCTCGGCGAGTCGGCGGCTGATCGCCAGTCCGAGGCCGGTGCCGCCGAAGCGGCGCGTGATCGACGCGTCGGCCTGGCTGAACGACTCGAAGAGGTGGCCGATGCGATCGGCCGGAATGCCGATTCCCGTGTCGCGAACCTCGATGGCGATCTCCCAGCGACCACCGCCGGCGCTGCCGGCTCGATGCTCTCGCCGTTCACGGTCAGCACGACCTCGCCCGTGCTCGTGAACTTGACCGCGTTCGAGAGCAGGTTCAGAACGATCTGCCGCAGCCGTCCCGCGTCCCCGACGATCGTCTCGGGAAGATCCGGCGCGAGCGAGTAGACCAGCTCGATCCCCTTGGCCGACGCGGTGCGCGCCAGCACGTCGAGCGCCGACTCGACGCATCCCGTGAGCGAGAACGGCTCGGCCTCCAGGTCGACGCGCCCCGCCTCGATCTTCGAGAAGTCGAGGATGTCGTCGATCAGCCGGAGCAGGAGCCGTCAGCCGACGTCTGGCAGCGTCACGCGTACTCGCGCTGCTCGTCGTCAGCTCCGCGAGCGAGGAGCCCGCTCATCCCGATGATCGCGTTCATGGGCGTGCGGATCTCGTGGCTCATCGTCGCGAGGAACGCGCTCTTGGCCCGAGTCGCCGCCTCGGCCTCGCGCAGCGCGTGCTGAAGCTCGCTGATGTCGTGGTAGATGACGTAATAGCCGGTGATGCTCGCCCTCGATGACGAGCGCCACCATGAACATCTCGACGTCGACCAGCGACCCGTCCTGGTGCGTGCGCCGGGTGATCCGCTGGGCCCGGCCGTGCTCGGACGCCTCGCGCGTCACGGCATCGCCCTCGTCCTTCCTGCTCGGGCCCGAGCACGGTGTCGATGACCGTGCGGCCGATCGCCTCGTCCGCCTCGTAGCCGAAGAGCTGCGCGGCGGCGGATTCCAGGCGGCGATGCGCTCGTCGCGGTCGGTGACGACCACGGCGACCGGGCTGACCTCGACGAGCGACTCGAAGTGCTGCTTCTGGCGGCGGATCTCGAGCGCGGCCTCGTGCTGCGCGGTGATGTCGATCATCAACCCCTGGATGTGGAGCGGTGTCCCCTGATCGTCGCTGACGATCGACTGGTCGTCCCGACCCAGACCTCTGCCGTCGGCAGCGATCAGCCGGTACTCCGACGTCGTGCGGTCATCCCCGCCGTAGATGGCGTCGTCTGCCGATGAGACCACGCGCTCGTGATCGTCGGGATGCACCACCGAGGCGAAGAACGTTGACTCCATCCAGGGCTCCCGCGGATAGCCGAACATCGCCTCGACTCGCGGGCTGATATAGATGGACGTCGCCGTCGTGTCGGGCTTGTCGGTGTAGACGGCCATCGGCAGCTCTTCGACGAGGCGGCGGGACTCCTCCTCTGCCTGGCGGAGCGACTCCGAGGCAGCGGCGAGTTCGGTCTCCGCCTCCTTCTGCACGGTGACGTCGATCATGCAGCCCTGCTGGGGGTTGCCATCCTCGTCCGTGACCGTCCACGACTCGTCGCGCACCCACACGGTGCGCCCGTCGGCGGCGATCACCCGGTACTCGCTGACCCAGACGCTGTCGTCGTTCGTCAGTTCGAGATCGTTCTCTGCGAGCACCCAATCGCGATCGTCGGGGTGGAGGACCTGCCGAAGAAATCCTGATCGTCCCAGGCCTCGACGGGTACCCGAACATCGCGACCGCGCGCTCGCTCATGTACTCGGAGGCGTTCAGAGCGTCCACCGACGATCGGTAAACCGCGACCGGCATCGACTCGACCAGGCTGCGAAGGCGTGCCTCCTGCTTGCGGTGCACCTCGGCGTTCGCGAGGGTGATGTTGACCAGCTCATCCTGCAGGTAGGCCGGCTCTCCGGACGCCGTGCGCACCAGGCGGGCCTCGTCGCGCACCCGCACCGTCCGCCCGTCGGCTGCCGCGATCCGGTATTCCCCCACCCACCCCTCGGCGCTCTGTCGCAGTCCGGTCGCCGCCTCGCGGTCATCGGGGTGGACGATGGACGCGAGGAAGCCCGCCTCGAGCCAGGAGCCGGCGCCGTAGCCGAACATCTCCTCGCACTCCATCCAGCGCGGCGTCGCTCCCTCGCCGACCGCCGTGAGATAGACGGTCAGGGGGAGGGCATCCAGCACGGCCGGCGCACCGTGGGTGCCGGCACCGGCGCTCAGGGCTTCGATCAGCTCGTCGAGTGGACCCATGCGCCGCTGACAGGAACGGGCGCGCAGCCCGCATGGGAGGCTGCACGCGACTCAGGCGCCGTTCAGATGAGCCGCATGATGAGGACGACGAGCAGGACGATCACGAGCAGGCCGATGAGGCCGTAGCCGGTACCGGCGATGGCGAACGGGATTGCGCTGGACATGAGAGCTCCTCGGCTCGGGAACGGGACGCAGCGTCCTGCCCGGTTCTCCCGATTCGACACCTCAGCCCGCCAGAGCGCCGACCCAGACCGTCCAGGGACGGACGCGCGGCGTCGCGGAACACGCCGTGGACGACCCACGGATCGCCCGCCAGGAGCCCATCGATCGTCGCCAGGTCGCCGCGCAGGATCTGCAGCGCGCCCGTCCAGTCGGTGAAGGGCCCCGCGACGACGATGCGGCCATCGGCGGAGAGGCCTTCGATGAACGCGGCGTGCTCGTCCCAGAACGGCTGCTCGCGCGTCGGCGTCCCCTCGATCCAGGCCGGGCCTGGCTCCAGGATCGCAATGCAGAGCGGCGATTCGTTGCTCATGACACGAACCTCCTCTTGGCTAACCGGTCATCGCCGACCACGTCGAAGGAACGGTGGCGGGGCCGCCGGGAGCGCGTTCCGCCACCACTGCGGCCTGCCGGAGCTCTAGGTGAAGACGTTGACCGCCCGGGCGATGACGAGGCCGAGGATGACGAGCGAGATGAGCGACTGCAGCATCATCGCGAGCTTCGCCCACCGGCCAGCGGCATCACGTCGGTGGGGCTGAACGCCGTGGCGTTCGTGAAGCCCGAGGTAGAGGTAGTCGAGGAAGCGCGGCCGCCAGCCCGGCGGCGCGAGGTCCGGATTGACGTGTTGCACGAACGCGAGGTCGGGGAAGCGGCGCGGCCGTGTGAGCACGCTCGGCCGCGCCGCCGCTGTCGAGCTGCCAGTAGAGCAATGCGAACGCGAGGAGTTCGACGCCCAGACGACCGCGCCGGCCTCGAGCACGTCCTCGGCCGAGTTCGTCTCCGGACCGCCCTGGATGAGGTCGCCGACGAGCTGGAGCGTCACCCAGAGCGTGCTGAGCACGAGCACGGTGACGAGGGCGATCGAGACCGGCCGCAGCAGGCGGGAGCGGCGCGTGAGCGTGCTCGGATCTCCGACGAGCAGCACCAGGAGCAGCGCCACCTCGACAGCCGGGACGGCCCAGCTCGGGCCGAGGCGCAGGTGGGTGGGCAGGAGGACCTGAGCACCATCGCGGCGACGACAGCGCCGACCATCGGCCAGCGCGCGTCGGCGGCGATGTGCGGTTCGCGCGTCTCGGTCGCCATGGATCGCCATGCTCGCGGGCGACCGTACCAGCGGCGTCCCTGGGCGTCTGCTCGCCGATCGGCGCCGCTCCGACTCATCCGGCGGCCGCTCTAGCGTTCGCGTCCATGGATGCAGAGAGCAGCGCGGATCTTCAAGAGCAGGCACGGATCGGGATCCTCAAGATGATCCTCGACCTGACGACCCGGCAACTCACGCCCGAGTCGGTGCTCCACATCGCCCAGGCCTGGCAGGCCGCTCGAGCGGCCCGCGTTCGAGCAGGTGTCGCTGGAGTGACGGAGGCTCAGGCCCGGCGGCCGCCGGCGGCGGACAGCCCGATGCCGCCGAGGGTGTAGTCGCCGCGGCAGGAGAGGAACCGCCCCGAGCCGGGCGCGGCCAGGATCTCGCCGTCGGCGTACACCGTCTCGCCGCGCACGAGGTGCGCATGACGCGCGCCTGCACGTGCCGACCGTCGAACGGCGACCACGGGTTCTTGGAGAACTGCTGGCTCGCGGCGTCCACCTGCCACGTCGCCCTCGAGGTCGTAGAGCACGAGGTCGGCATCGGCGCCCGGGCAGCAGCGTCCCCTTGCGCGGATACGTGCCGCTGATGCGCGCCGCGTTGGTCGAGGAGAAGCGCACGAAGGCGTCGAGCGACATGCCGCGGCGATGGAATGCCTCGTCGAGCACGAGCGGCATCGTCTCCTGCATCACCTGGCAGCCGAGCGGCGCCTCGAAGATGTCGTCGTAGCCCGCGTCCTTCTCCGCGCGCGTGTAGGCGGAGTGATCCGAGACGAGGCAGTCGGCCGTGCCGTCGAGCACGGAGTCCCACAGGCGCTCCACCAGGGCGCGCTCGCGCAGCGCCGGCGCGCACACGCCGTAGGGGCCGAGCCGCACCAGGTCGTCGAGGTCGAGCAGCAGGTGATGCGGGCAGATCTCCATGCGTCACCGGGCGGCCCGCGCGCTTCTCGCGCGCCACGAGCTCGGCGCTGACGGGGCTCGAGACGTGCACGATCTGGATGCGCACGCCGGCATGCGCAGCCAGGTAGAGCGCGCGATGCACCGCCTCCTCCTCGACGAACGGCGGCCGCGCCTCGTGGTGGGCGAGCGGGTCGCGCCGCCCCTGGGCCCGCATGCGCGCGAGTCCGGCCTGCAGCAGCGAATCGCTCTCGGCGTGCACCAGCACGAGGCCGCCGACGGCCTTGACCATCCGCATGCCGTCGAGGAGCTCGGCGTCGGTGACGTTCGGATAGGACGGGTCGGACACGGGCATGAAGGCCTTGAAGCCCATCGCGCCCTCGTCCCGCTGCCCGGCGATGGCCGGGATCGACGGCCCGGTCAGGGCGCCCCAGAGACCGAAGTCGACGACGACCTTGCCGACGCGCCATCTCGCGCTTCTCGCGATAGAGCTCCGTCGTCGTCACCGGCGGATAGGTGAGCGGGTGCTCGATCACCGTCGTGATGCCGCCCGCGGCGGCCGACATCGTGCCCGTCGTGAAGTCCTCGCGCTCGGTGTGCCCCGGGTCCTCGAAGTGCGCGTGCATGTCGATGCCGCCGGGCATGACGACGAATCCCGGAGGCGTCGATCAGCTCGTCGGCGGGGCCGGCCGCGCCGGGCTCGGCGAGCGCCGCGACGCAGCCGTCCTCGATCACGACGTCGGCGGCGAACACCGCCGAGTCGGTCGCCACCGTGCCGCCGGCGATCACCGTTCGCTTGCCGCTCACAGCCACCGGCTCACGCTATCGGAACGGCTCCCCGCGGTCCGCGACGTGAGCTCCGGCAAAGCTTCGGGGTCGAACCGGTTAACAGGCCTCCTGCAGGGAAAATTGCCGCCTACGCTGGGGGTATGACAGCAGCACCATCGCATCTGGCCTCGATTCGTGAGCTGCGCGACATCCGCCGCGAGCGTCCCCGCATGAGCGGCGAGACGGCGGATCACTACTTCCAGCGCGTCGCCGTCGAGCTGCGCCGGCGCCAGCAGGCGCAGCGCCCGCCCAGTCTGGTCGCGCGCATCCTCAGGCGTTCAGGCCGGGCGTAGCCGGCGCCCGCGCCGAAACGCGAGCGCGACGGCTCACGCGCGCCGTCCGGCGCGCGCACGGTGAGCAGCACGACCACCGCCGTCACGAGCAGGTAGCCGAGCAGCACCGCGTAGCTGTTGCTGCCCACGGTGGTGGCGGTCGGGATGACCTTGCCGTCGACGTGGGCGAGATGCATGCTGATCGACCCGTCGGCCCGAGCAGCCACAGCGCCCCCAGGCGAGCCAGCGCTTGTCGAGGCGCGGGAACGCGATTGCGAGCGGCACGAGGAAGTAGATGAGGTAGTGCGACCAGACGATGGGCGCCGCCACGACGAGCGCGCCCATGGCCGCCGCGAACGAGCGGCGGTCGCCGTCGCTGCGCCGTGCCAGCTGCCATGCGCCGATCAGGAGCGCACCCGCCACGGCCAGACGCAGCGAGGTCGCGAGCGTGTCGCCGGCACCCAGCTTGAGCGCGAGCGCGCTGATGGAGACGCCACAGCCGCCGTAGGCGCGATCCCAGGCCTGCAGCAGCTCGGGATAGCCGCGCAGCCCCGAGAAGCCGATCGCCGCCCAGCTGCCGAGCGTGAGCCCGAGCGTGACGGCGCAGGTGGCGAGCGCGGCCTTGAAGCGCCGCGTCACGAGCAGCCAGATGAGCAGCGGAAACATCAGCGGCTTGATGGCGAGCCCGACGCCGAGGGCTGCGGCCGCGATCAGCCAGCGATCGCGGAAGCGCCACAACAGCGCCGCCAGGAGCGTCAGCAGGATCTCCACCTGCCCCAGCTCGAGCGCGCCGATCACGGGCAGCAGCAGGAAGATCGCGACGTAGAGCCGCCAGTCGCGCACGCCGAGCACCCACGGGATGAGCACCAGTGCGCCGATCAGCAGCGCCGCCCAGAGCACGGACGCCGCGCCGAACGGGAGCAGCCCGAGCGGGATCGCGAGCACGGCGATCAGCGGCGGGTAGATGGACGGCATGCCGTCCTCGCTGCGCCACGTGCCGGCGTCCGGGTAGGGCGCGTGCCCGTGCGCGATGTCGAAGGCGGGCTGCCAGATGCCCGTGCGGAAGTCCATCGAGCCATCGGGCGCCTTGTAGAGGATCGCGCCGCAGATGCCGACGGCGAGCACGCCGATCAGCACCATTGCCACTCTGCCGGCGGCGCGACTCGCCCCCGCGGACAGGCCGAGCGGTCGCGATCGCCCGCGCATGCCTTCCGCGCGCATGCGCGTGGTATCGGCGCGAGCGCGCGCCGTCTTGAGGGCCGGTCTCAGCTCGGGCCGAGCGCCTCGTGCAGGCGCGGGCTCGGCGGCGAGCCCTCGTCGGCCGGGCCGGCGGTGCGCCGCAGCTCGTCGTCGACCAGCTCGTAGTGGCCGATCGACGCGATCGGCGGCGAGTAGACGTGCACCGTCACCGCGCCGGCCTCGTGATCCATGCGGTGGATGCCGTCGGCCGCGGAACGCGAACGACTCGCCCGGCCCGTAGGAGGAGATCTTGCGCGGCCCGCCGACCGTGAGCGCCTCGTTGGCGGCGCGGCCCTCGATCACGAAGACGCCCACGCACGAGCCTCCGTGGTCGTGGAAGCCCGTGTCCCGCGACTCCCACCAGGTGTTGAGCCACGCCTCGCTGTGCTCGTTGCGCCAGAGCAGCTCGAACGAGCCGGCGCCGTCGCGCGGCAGCGCCGTCGCGTCGATGCGCGCCGGCCGCGGCGCGCGCCAGATCGGCGCACTCCTCGGGGCCGAGCGCGCGGCCCGTGTCGGCGAGATCGTCGTAGCTCGGCGGCACCGCGCCACGATAGCCGAAGCGCGCCGATATGCTCGGAAGCTCTCGAGAGGAGCACCGTGGAACCGGTCACGCTGCACTGCTGCAACTTCATGTGGATCAAGGCCCGGCGCATGCCGTGCGCGCGGGTGCGCAAGGCGCTCGACGAGGCCGACGTGCCGTACGAGATGGTCCACCACCCCATCGCGCGCGGAGCCGGCGCGACGAGCTGCGTCGCGACCACCGGCCAGAACGATGCTGCCGGTGATCGAGTTCGCCGACGGTCGCACCTACCGCGAGGAGTCGAAGGACATGGCGGCGCGCATCGCCGCGGGCAAGCTCGTCGAAGGCTGAGCGATGCGCACGCTGCTGCTCGTGCGGCACGCGCCGACCTCGGCGACGCGCGCATCGGCGTTCCCGGCCGACGAGCCGCTCGACGAGCGCGGCCGTGCGGCAGGCCGCCGGCCTCGCGGCGGCGCTGCCGCGCCGCTGCGAGGTCGATCACGAGCCCGGCGCGGCGCTGCCGCGAGACCGCCGCGGCGGCCGGCCTCGACGCGCGCGTCGACGAGGCAATCGCCGATTGCGACTTCGGCGCCTGGTCCGGCCGGTCGCTCGCCGACGTCAACGAGAGCCGAGCCCGAGGCCGTGCGCGCGTGGATGCTCGATCCCGGCGTCGGCCCCGCACGGCGGCGAGAGCCTGGCGGTCTTCTGCGCCCGCATCGCGCGCTGGCTCGACGCGCAGGCAGACGCAGGACGGGCGTCTCGCGGCCGTCACGCACGGCGAGGTGATCAAGGCCGCGATCGTGCACGCCCTGGGCGCGCCGCCGGCTCGCGTTCTGGCGCATCGACGCCGCGCCGCTGGCCGTCACCGAGCTGCACGCGCACGGCGGCCGCTGGACGATCGCGCGCCTGAACTGCCCGTTCTGATCAGGCGGCGGCGCGCTGCGTCGCGTCGCCGGCGAGCGAACGAGCGAGCGCCGCGACGGCGCGCGCGTCGTGGTGGCGCCCTGCGCCGCTGCGCAGCTCGGCCAGCGCCTCGACCGACGTGCGTGCGCGCCGGAAGGGCCGATCGGCCGTGATCGCGCTGTAGGCGTCCGCGACGGCGACGACGCGCGCCTCGATCGGAATCGCATCGCCCGCGCAGCGCATCCGGGTAGCCGCTGCCGTCGACGTGCTCGTGGTGGTGGCGGACGGCGAGCGCGGCGTTCGCGACGCCGTCGATGCGGCGCACGAGCCGCTCGCCGATCTCGGCGTGCGTGCGCATGATGCGCCACTCGTGCTCGTCGAGGTCGCCGGGCTTGCTGAGGATGCGGTCCGGGATCGCGACCTTGCCGATGTCGTGCAGCCAGCCGCCCAGGCGGCAGCGCAGGATGATGTCCTCGGACAGGCCGAGGCCGGCAGCGATCGCACCGGCCAGCTCGGCGACCTCCTCGGCGTGCCGCTCGGGCACGCCCTCGCGCACGCCTGCCGAGAGCGAGAGCGCCTGCGCGAGCCGGATCGACTCGGGCTCCTCGGCGGCCAGATCGTGTGCGGTCAGCTCGCTGAAGAGCTTCGCGCGATCGCGTCCGAGGCGCTTGGCGGCGTACAGCGCGCGGTCGGCCTGATCGACGAGCAGCTCGTGCGAGCCGGTCGGGTCGGCCAGAGCAGCGCGCCGATCGAGACCGTCACGTCGAGCCGGCGCGCGCCGACGGTGATCGGCAGCTGGCTGACGCTCTGGCGCAGCGCCTCGCAGATCCTCCAGAGCGCGCGCTCGTCGGGCAGGTCGGGCGCCAGCGACGATGAACTCCTCGCCGCCCCAGCGCGCCACCGCAGCCGTACGGGCGGCACGCCGCTTGTCAGGCGCACGGCGATCTCGCTCAGCACCGCATCGCCGACCTGGTGGCCGTAGGTGTCGTTGACGGCCTTGAAGTGGTCGACGTCGATCAGCAGCAGCCCGGGCGTGCGGTGCTCGTGCCGTGAGCGCTCGAGCTGATCCTCGAGCACCTCGGAGAAGTGGCGCCGGTTGAAGAGGCCGGTCAGCGAGTCGGTGCGCGCGGCCAGCTCCAGCCGCTCCGCGCTCATCATCTCGACGGTCGCATCGCGCACGATCCCCTCGACGATCAGCCGATCGCCGATGCGCCGCGGCATCCCGCCGCCGCAGATCCAGCGCGTGACGCCGTCGAGGCCGATCATGCGGCAGCGGATCTCGCTCATCTCGCCGCGCAGATAGGCGGCCGTGTGCTCGGCATAGACCGCGCGATCATCCGGGTGCACGGCCTCGATCCAGGCGCGGCCCCAATCCCCGTCCGCCGGCACGCCGCCGAGCAGCTTCTCGCGCCCGGGCCCGGAGAAGAGCGTCTTGCGTCCGCCGTCGGGCAGCACCTCGTTGATGTACACGTGGTGGTCGATCGACTCCACGATGCGCGTGAACGCATCGGAACGCTCGCGCGTCTCCGTCAGCTCGCGCTCGAGATCCTCGACGCGCCTGCGACTGGCCTCGAGTTCGTCCACCAAAGTGCTATCGGCAGCGCCTCAGGCGGACATAAGCGCGGGAGAGTCACGAACGGTCGGCGCCCGAAGTGGCGCGCGCGTAGCGCAGGCGCGCCAGCTCGTCGACCGCGATCACCACCGGCCCGTGCACGATCAGTCCCTCCGGCGCGCGCTCGCGCAGGACGTCGGTCAGAAAGCCGTCCGCGAGCCACTCGCGGCCGGGCGCGACGGCGGCGCGAGCGCGCAGCAGCACCATGTCCTCGTCCAGCCGCTCGACGCTCTCGATCCACGGGGCGCGCACGAACTGCGTCGCGCCGATGGGCATGACGCGCGCGGCGTCCTCGAACACGCGCCGCCCCTCCTCCTCGTCGCGCACGACGAGCTCGATGCTGACCTCGCGCACGCCGCGCGGGAGCACCCGCACGGACGAGATCACCGAGTTGTTGACGTAGATCACGTCGCCGCCGACCGTGCGCAGCTTCGTCGAGCGCAGCGACGTCTCCTCGACGATCCCCCCCAGCCCCGAGGGCTCGATCACGACCGAGTCGCCGATCGCGAACCAGTCCTCGAACTGCATGAAGACGCCGCTCAGGATGTCGATCAGGAAGCGCTGGAGCGCGAAGCCCAGCACCAGCACGAGCAGCGATGCGCCCGCGATGCGCCCTGCTTCCGTCGACGCCGGCGACCTGCGTGATCGCGAACAGCGTCGCGAGCGACGTAGGCGACGTAGCGCACGCTCGTCTGCACGAGCGAGACGAGCGTCTCGCGGCGCTTCAGCCCGTCGATCACGCCGGTCGTCGCGCCGTCGGGATCGACGTGCTTCTGCTCGTAGCGCCCGACGAGCCACTCCGCCAGGCGCTTGGACGCCGCGAGACGATCCAGGCCAGCACGAAGGCGATCGCGACGTACGCGACCGTGCGCCACGGCTCGGGCAGGAACTCCAGCTGAACGTAATGCACGCTGCAGGCTACCGGGAGAGGTCCCCGGTAGCCCGCAGCGTGCGGGACCTGCGCGTCATGGGCTCGCTAGGCGGTGCGCCGGCCGCGGTAGCTGTAGCCGCCGAACGGGCCGACGAGCAGCAGGACGATCGCGACGACGATGGCGACCTTGAGCGAGAACACGAAGAACCCGCCGAACAGGAGCGCCAGCAGCAGGAGGATGAGAAGCAGGGCCAGCATCGAGGACCCTTTCTCCGGGGCATTGGACGGCCCCGTTCTCCCCGCTCGGCGCGGCGAAACGCGCGCCGACGTCCGAGAAGCGTCTAGGCAGTCGTGCGCTGGGTCAGCGGAGAGGCGCTGCGGGCGTCCTCGACGACGTCGTCGAAGGCCTCCACGTAGTCGGCCACCATCCGCTCGGGCGAGTAGGCGAGCTCGGCGATCGCGCGGCACTCGCTCGGGTCGATCTCGCCGCAGCGCCCCACGGCCGCGGCCATCTCGTCCACCGTCTCGCGCGATCCAGCCGGTCTGGCCGGGGATGACGATCTCGGGCACCGAGCCGCGCGGCGTCGCGATCACGGGGACGCCGCAGGCCATGGCCTCCACCATCACCAGCCCGAACGGCTCGTCCCAGGCGAGCGGATTGATCAGGGCGAGCGCACCGTGCAGAAGACGCACGCGCTCGTGCAGATCGATCTCGCCGACGTACGCGATCCCGCCGCCGAGGCGCGGCTGCACCTGCTCGGCGAAGTAGCGCCGCTCCTCGGCAGCGCGCAGCTTGCCGGCGAGCACCAGCGGCATGCCGGCCGCGCGCGCGACCTCGATCGCCGTGACCGGGCCCTTGTCGGCCGACATGCGGCCGAGCCAGAAGAGGTACTCGCCGCCGCGGTGGGCGCGGCACGGGTGGTCGTCGAGCGCGATCGCGTTGGGAATCGTGGCTGCCCACGGCAGATCGGGCGCCGTGGCGCGGTGGCTCTCGGTCAGCGACACGAGCGCGGCGCCGGGGGTGAGCTCGCAGACCCGCCGGTAGAGCGCGCCGGCCTCGCCGGCGAGAGTCGCCGTGCACCGTGGTCAGGAAGGGCGTCTCGGTGAGGTTCGAGAGCGCCAGCCCGAGCGCGCCCGTGTGGTCGCTGACGACATCGAAGCGCCCGGCCTCGCGCACGCAGGAGAGCGCGTGCAGGAGCTCCGGCTGCGTCGTGCCGAGGTCGTCGGGGCGCGACTCTCGAACGCCGAGACGAGGCGCGCGCTGAGTGGTCGAGTCCCCGGATGCGAACAGCGTGACGTCGTGGCCGTCGCGCACGAGGCCGTCGACGAGCAGGCTCACGACCGCTTCCGTGCCGCCGTAGCGCTGCGGCGGCACGGCGAACCACGGCGGAGCGAGCACGGCGATGCGCAGCCGCTCGGGACGGCTTCGTGGCCGATACTCATGCGACCGCACTCGTGCGATCGCGAGCGTGCTCCAGAGGCACGCTGCTCTCCAGCACTTGCTCCACTTCGACCCTTCTCGGGCCCCAGGCGTGACCCGTCCTGCACTCTACCTGGGCAGCCTACGGCCCCACCCCGCGCCCCGGACGCGAGTGCGCCGCCGGAGTTATCCGTCACTCGCGCCCACGCACGCAAGGTGGGGCCGCCGGTCTTATCCCCGTACCGCGCGCGGTCCGAATCATCGGCTGCTTCGGCGACCTCGGCGCGGCCGGCGCGGACGCTGCACGTCGAAGCGCTTGCCGAACGCCGGCACGCCCGCGAGCGTGAGATCTCCGACCCACGGCGGAAGGCGGCTCGGAGCGCACGGTCAGCGTGCGCGCGCGCGGATCGGGCTCGAGGCCGAGCAGCACGCGCAGCAGCAGCACCGGCGCGCCCGCCGCCCACGCCTGCGGGCGCGACGCCGTCGGATAGGCGACCGGGAACGGCGTGTCGCGGCGCGCCAGCCCGGCGAAGACCTCGGGCAGCCCGCCGTCGAAGAAGCGAGAGGCCTCGAGCATGCTGCGCAGGATCTGCAGCGCGGCGTCGAGCTCGCCGCGCAGCGCGAGCCCGTGGGCGATCAGCGAGTTGTCGTGCGGCCAGACCGTGCCGCGGTGGTAGGCCAGCGGGCGGTAGGCCTCGTCGTCCGCCGACATCGTGCGCACGCCCCAGCCCGACCAGAGCGGCGCCTCCAGCAGCGTCCGCGCGACGTCGGCCACGCGCGCCTCGGGCACGATCCCGCTCCACAGCAGGTGGCCCATGTTGGAGCAGCGGCTGTCGACCTGCCGCTTGCGCGCCGTCGAGCGCGAGTGCGTAGAAGCCGCCGTGGCGCTCGACCCAGAAGGCGCGATCGAAGCGCTCGCGCAGCTCGGCGGCCTCGCGCTCCAGGCGCTCGGCGAGCGCGGCGTCGCCGAGCACCGCGCGCGCGAGCTCGGCGGAGCGCAGCTTGGCGTCGTAGACGTAGCCCTGCACCTCGCTCGCGGCGATCGGCGCCCTCGGCGACGCGACCGTCGGCGAAGCGCTGCGAGTCGGGCGAGTCCTTCCAGGACTGCACCTCCAGGCCGTGATCGGAGCGGCGCAGGAACTCGACGAAGCCGTCGCCGTCGAGATCGCCGAACTCGTCGATCCAGCGCAGCGCCCGTCGCAGCGCCGGCTCGAGCTCGCGCACGAGCGTCGTCGTCGCGCGTCCAGCGCCAGGTCTCGGAGAGCAGGACGAGAAACAGCGGCGTCGCATCGACCGTGCCGTAGTAGCGCGGGAACCAGACCTCGGCCGCGCGCCCGCGGCGCAGCTCGTGGATGATCTTGCCCGGCTCGGCGTCGATGTCCGGATCGTCGTGCTCGGCCTGCAGCTCGGCGAGCGCGCGCAGCGCGGTGTGCGCGAGCTCGGGCCCGAAGACGAGCGTCTGCAGGCACGTGATGATCGTGTCGCGGCCGAACACGGTCATGAACCACGGCATGCCCGCGGCGGGCAGCAGACCGACGCCGTCGCTGCCGCGCATGCGCAGCGCGGCGAGATCGGCGACCGAGCGCGCGTAGGCCTGGTCGAGGTCGCCCCACGACGCGCTCAGCTGCGGCACGTGCAGGTTCCAGGCCTCGAGCGAGCGGCGGATGCGGTCGCGCTGCTCGCCGAAGTGGCGCGCTCGCGGCGTGCGCCCGGGCAGCACGCGACCGGTGCGCGGCCGGAACGATCAGCCGCACGTCCCACTCGGCGTGCGGCGCGAGCTCGCAGCGCGAACCACAGGGCCGAGCCCGAGACGAGCGCCGCGCGCGAGCTGCGGACGTCGGTCGCGAGCTCGCCGGCCGGATCGCGGCAGGTGGGCGATCGCGCGGCGTCGCGCCGGGCAGTGAGCGCCACCGGCGGGGGCAGCGCGACGGCACGCGTCGGGATCGCCGAGCGCGAAGTCGTGCTGCTTGATCGAGAGGATGTCGGCGAAGTCGGCCGCGAGCTCGACGGCGAGCTCGACGCGTCACGGCGTCGCCGGCCAGGTTCGTGACGACGATGTGCTCCTGCAGGTCGTCGGTCACGAAGCGCTCGCGGCGGATCAGCAGCTCGTCCGGCCGCAGACCCTCCGGCGGGCGGGTTGCGCAGGAAGAAGGCCGCCGCGAAGTACTCGACCTTGCCGGTCGAGAGCGGCATCGGGCGCTCGCCGTTGATCGTCGAGAGCAGCCGCGAGAGAAAGCGCGTGTCGTCCGCGTAGAACCCGTGCGCGCCCTCGTGGATCGCGCCATCGTCGGCGCAGATGCAGAACGTCGAGCCGTCGAGGATCGTCAGCGTCATCGCTCCCAGCATGCCCACACGACCCGAGGATGGTTGGGATTCCGCCCAGCGGGGACACACCACCGTGCCGACGGGAGAACATTCGCGCGCCGTGGACTCCGTCCGCAGCCTCCGCCGGCGCTGGCTCGCGCCTCGCCGCCGCTGGCGGTCGACGACGAGCCTCACTCGCGCCCGGATCCGGATCCGGATCTCGCCGGCGCGGGCGAGGTACCGGACGACGTCGAGGATCCAGCGCTCGCACGTGACTGCTCGCGTACGTTTCGCGAGCGGGCGACGGGGCACGCACGCGACCCGTCCCCCTCCGAAAGGCGCAGCATGGCGAGCACGCCACTGCCCACCCCGCCGCCGCCGGAGCCGACCCCTGCCGGATCCTCCGCTGCCGGGCCCGCCGACCGATCCGCTCCGCCCGGCCCCGACCCGAGCCCCGAGCCGGGAGAGCCGAGCGCCTCCGCCGGAGCTCCCGCCGATGACCGCCGGAGCTGCCGGCATGATCCGCGCCCTCACCACACTCGTGGGCCTGGCCTGCGCCGCGGCCCTGCTGCTGCTCGTCCCCGACATCGGCTCGGCCGAGGGCGGCGGCCTCTGGCAGCGCGCGGCGCTGATCGCGGCTGGCGGGCTTCGTCGCGGGGGTCTTCTACCAGCTCGGCGGCATCCGCCGGCCCGGCGTGCGCGTCAACGTGCCGCTGCTGCTTGTTGCGTTCCTGCCGTGGACGCTGCTCGCGGTCGCGATCTGCGCGCAGCGCGCCGGCACGCCGGTCTGGCTGAGCGATCTCGTCCACGACGTCCTGCCCGACAGCGCGCTCGCGCGCTGGTCGCCGTCGTTCCCGATCCTCGCGTTCGTCGACGGCCTGCTGCTCGCCTTCGCGCTGGTCGAGCCGCGCGTCGGCGACCGGCGCGGACGGTACGCCGAGGTCGAGGACGCCGAGCCGGTTGACCCGCGCGGCCCGTCGCCGTCGAGGATGCGCCCGAGCCCGTCGAGGTCAGGTTGTAGGCGCACCTCGTCGCCGTGGCCGGCGAGCACCTCCTCGGCGACCGCGCTGACGCGGCGCCGCGAGTTGCGCGCCGTCCGGCGCAGCTCGTTGAACGCCGCGGCGGCGTCGACGCCGTCGCGGCCCATCAGCAGGCCGATCGCCCGCTCGATCGTCACGCGGCTGTCGAGCGCGACCTGGAGCTGGTCGACGATCTGGCCGTGCTGGCGGGCCAGCAGAGCGCGCGCCGAGGCGCGCCTCGAGGAGATCGTTGTAGGCCTCGAGCGCCGCGATCTCGCTCTCGTCCCAGCCGCGCGGGCGATCGCAGTAGAGGTTGAGCGTGCCGACCGGGGTGCCGAGCGTGCGTCGGCAGGCCGAGCACCGCGCGGATCGGCTGGTCACGCAGCTCGACGCGCAGCTCGGGCCAGCGCGGCTCGACCAGCAGATCCTCGGTCCTGACCTCGGTCGTCGAGCACGAACGAGTCGACGCAGGGCCCCTCACCCGACTCCTCGTGCGCGAGCTCGAGCTGTCGCGCGACATCGTCGCTCGAGGCGACGTAGCGCAGCGAGTGCCCGTCGTCGGCGATCAGCATCAGCCCGACGCCCGAGCCCGCGAAGACGCCGGCCGCGCCGCGGATGACGCGCTCGATGCCGGCCTGCAGGCCGACGTCGTCGCCGTCGGGCGCCTGGAGATCGCCCAGGCTCCGGGCGAGGGCCTCCTCGTCGACGTGCGGGGCATCTTGCCGCATGCCCGGAATGCTACGTTGCCCTCGGCGTGCCCGACGCACGCGGTTTCGAACAGACGTGGCCGTGACCCCCGCCGCACCAGGTTCCTCGAGCAAAGGAGCTCAGCGGTGGCGGTGCGCGATCAGGACGTTGTGGTGTGCGACGGAGAGTGGGACATCTCGCGCAGAGACGAGTTCAGCTCGTCTCGGAGCCGAGGCGCTCGCCGCCTCCCCGGGACTGCTGTTGCTCGATTTCCGCAGCGCGGCATTCGCCGACGCGACGATCGTCGGCGCGATCTGCGCACTCGCGCAGGAGGCGGCGCGCCGGGGTGTGCTGGTCGCCGTCGCTCTGCGAGGGCGGCATCGTGCAGCGCCTCTTCGAGCTCAGCCATCTGAGTGACCTCGTGCCGGTGGCCACGACCGTACCCGGCGCTCTCTCCATGTTTGCGGACGAGCGCCGACGCGGGACCACCGGGCGACGTCGACGAGGCCTCCGAGGAGTCCTTTCCCGCCTCCGATCCGCCGAGCTACGGCTCTGCCGAGCCTGCCGGTGGCGGGTCCGTCGCACCCGAGACGGGAGTAGAACCATGAGGAATACCTGGAAAGGCATGATGCTGGGGGCCTTGAGCGGCGCCGCGGTGGGCCTCGTGCTCGACTCGCTCGACCGTGCCGCGCAGGGCGCCAGCAACGCCGCGCACGCGGCTCCCGATGCCGCGGCATGGGCCGGCGGGCGCGCGAAGGAGCGCGCGTTCGCATTCGTCCAAGACTCCGCCGTGCTCGCCCAGCGCGCCGCGCCAAGGCGGCCGAGCGCGACAGGCAACGGCGTCACGCTCTGAGGTAGGCCGTCGAGGGTTTCGGCGTGTACCCGGCGGGGATAGCGGCGCAGACGACGAACAGCGACGAGGAGGCACCGATCATGGGTCTTACGGACAAGGTCACCGGCAAGGCCAAGGAAGTCGAAGGCAAGCTCACCGGCGACGAGGAGCGCGAAGCCCAGGGCAAGGCCGAGCAGGCCAAGGGCGAGGCCAAGGACGCCATCGAGCACGCCAAGAACGCAGCCAGCAAGATCAGCGAAAGCTAGCCTGCGGCGGAGCGGCGCCAGCGGCGCCGCTCCGCACGTTCGGTCCGTCTGCACGTGCGAGGTGGTTTGAGGTTCGCCCAACGTGGAGATAGGTTGGTGAGAGATGCGCGGTAGCCCACAGGACACCCCTTGCCGGGGCGCTGACGTTGACGGGCGGCGGACGCATCGAGACCGTGACGGAAGACGACCACTGGCCGGTGCTCGTCATGTCCGGCGAGCACGACCTCTCGACCGCGCCCGAGTTGCGCGCGCGCCTGCACGAGCTGGGCGACACGAACGCCGCGGTCATCGTCGACATGGATCAGACGACGTTCGTCGACTCGTCGATCCTCGGCGTGCTCGTCGGCGGCCTGCGGCGTGCGCGCGAGCGCAACGTGCCGTTCGGGCTCGTCCTGGGCGACCATGCCCACCCGGCCATCCGCCGCATCTTCGAGCTGACCGGACTGCACGACGTCTTTCCGATCTTCGCCTCGCGCGCCGAGGCTCAGGCGGGGCTGAGCGGGCGGCCACCGCCTCGTGACGACCAGAGCGCCGACGTGACGCTCGTCGTCCCGGCGATCCCCGACAGCATCGCCGTGATCCGCCAGACGGTCTCGGGCATCTGCGAGGCGCTCGGCGCCGACGCGCGCACGGTCGGCGACATCAAGCTGGCCGCGACCGAGGCCTGCACGAACGTCGTGCTGCATGCCTACGCGGGTCAGGAGCGACGGCACGATCGAGCTCGACGCGCGCGCGGCTACGACGAGCTACAGCTGCTCGTGCGCGACCACGGCAATGGCATGACGCCCGCGCCGCTGGCCGAGGGGCTCGGGCTCGGTCTGCCGCTGATCGCCGCGCTGACGAGCGCGCTGACGATCGTCGAAGCCGAGGGCGGCGGCACCGAGGTGAGCATGACCTTTGCGCTGCGCGACCAGCCGGCCGACCCGTGAGCGCAGGCCGACTACCGCGCCGCGATCGCGTGCGGGCCGCTCCTCCCGCGCGTCCTCGATCGACTGCTCGGCGCGCTCGCAGCTCGCGCCGACCTCTCGGTCGACCGCCTCAACGACCTCGCGATGGTGGGCGACGCCGTCAGCGCCGCCGCTGCCGAGCAACGTCGTCGACGGGCACCTCGACGTCGTTGCGAAGCCACGAGAACGGCGTCCTCGAGATCAGCTTCGGTCCGTTCGCGCCGGGTGGCGCGGCGCGCGTCCGGCGCGCCGGCGGCCTGCCCGGCGGCGGCGACCTCTTCGCCGGGGTGGCGAAGCAGGTCGACGTCGTGGCCGGACGGCGAGTCCGAGCGCCTGACCTTGCGCATCGAGCGCTAGTCGGGCGCTCTACGACTCCTCGGGCGCCTCGTCGAGCTCGCCGACCGAGGCGCGCAGCTGGGCCAGCGCGCGCCGCAGCAGGCGCGAGACGTGCATCTGCGAGATGCCGATGCGGGCGGCGATCTGCGACTGCGTCAGTCCCTCGTCGAAGCGCATGGCGACGATCTGCCGCTCGCGCTCCGGCAGGTCGTCGAGGCCGCCGGCGAGGAGCATGCCCGCGTCGACCGGGTCGAAGCCGCGCTCCTCGGTCGGCACGTCGAAGCCCGACGACGCGCGATCGTCGTCGCCGCTCGGCAGCGCCAGCGCCGAGCGCGCGTTCTCGCTGTGGATCGCGTCGAGCACGGCGTCCGGCGAGACGTCGAGGTACTTGGCGAGCTCGGCCGTCGTCGGCGCCTCCCCGTGCTCGGCGCTCCACTGGTCGATCGTGGCGTTGACGCGCACCCGCAGCTCCTGCACCGAGCGCGGCACGTGCACCGCCCAGGCGCGGTCGCGGTAGTAGCGCCGGATCTCGCCGACGATCGTGGGCGTGGCGTACGTCGGGAACTGCACGCCGCGCTCGCTGTCGTAGCGCTCGATGGCCTTGAGCAGGCCGATCCAGGCCACCTGGACGAGATCGTCGAACGGCTCGCCCCAGTTGACGTAGCGCGCAGCCAGGGCGCGCACGAGCCCGCGGTAGCGATGCACGAGCGCCTCGCGCGCGGCGTCGTCGCCCTGGCGCTGCCACCTCTCGACGAGGCTCGCGTCGGATTGTTCGCTCAGCGACACGGGCCGTAGGCGGCAGTCAAGTCCATGCGCGATTCACAATAGGGTGCGCGCGGGCCGGCGTGGGGCCAGCCGCTCGTCGCATGAGGGCATGCCCCGATCGCAGCGGGCCGAAACACCGCCCGCCGACCGGCTAGGCGGACCTGGCCAAGCGTCGCGGTTCTGCGCGGCTCGCCTGCCCCACACTGGCGCAGGCCTCGGGACGAGGGCATACTCATGGATATGTCTATCAAACTCGTAGACACGAGAGACATTGGCCCGACGGTCGCGATCGTCGGCGCCGGCGCGAGCGGGACGCTGCTCGCCTCGCACCTGGTGCGCAGCGGCCCCGTGCGCGTCGTGCTGATCGAGCGCGGCGATCGCGTGGGCCGCGGTGTCGCCTACGGGACCGAGGTACCCGCGCACCTGCTCAACGTGCCCGCGGCCAGCCTGAGCGGCCTGCCCGACGATCCCGAGCACTTCCTGCGCTTCGTGCGCCGCACGCACGACGCCGGCGGCGGAGCTGACGACGTTCGTCCCCCGGCTCGTCTACGGCGCCTACCTCGAAGAGCTGCTCGGCGAGAGCGAGGCCGCGGCCTTCCCGGGCGCTGCGCTGGAGCGCCGTCAGGGCGAGGTCGTCGAGATCGGCGGCTCGCCCGCGGGTTGCCTGCTGCGGCTCGCCGACGGCTCGACCCTGCACGCCGACCGCGTCGTGCTCGCGCTCGGCAACCTGCCGCCGCGCGACCCGGCGCTCGCCGAGGGCGCCTGGCCCGAGGATCCCGCGCGCTACGTGAGCGATCCCTGGCGCCCCGGCGCGCTCGACGACATCGCGCCCGGCCCGGTGCTGCTCGATCGGCACGGGCCTGACGATGGTCGACGTCGCGCTGCAGCTGCACGCACAGCAGCCGGAGGCGCAGCTTCATCGCCGCTCTCGCGCGGCGGGCTGCTCCCGCACGCCCACCGCGCCGGGCGGCGCCGCGCCCAGCCAGGGCATTCCCATTCCCGAGCCGACTGCGAGCCTGCTCGAACTGCTGCGCTTCGTGCGCACCGCGGCGGTCGTGGCCGAGGTCGGCGGCGGCGACTGGCGCGATGCCGTCAACGCGCTGCGGCCGGTCACCTCCGAGCTGTGGGGTGCCCTGCCCGAGCCCGAGCAGCGGCGCTTCCTCGACCGCCTCGCGCGCTTCTGGGACGTCCACCGCCACCGGCTCGCGCCCGCAGGTGGCGGCGGCCGTCGACGAGCTCCGCGCGCAGCGGCCGGCTGACCCTCGCTGAGCGGGCGCATCCGCTCCGTGACGCTCAACGCCGGATGGCGTCGAGGTGAGCGTGCGCGAACGCGGAGAGTGGCCGCGCGCGGACGCTGCGCGTCGCTGCGGTCGTCAACTGCACCGGCCCGAACGGCGACGTGCTCGCGCAGCCGCTCGCGCGCTGCTCGCGTCGCTCTGCGCCACGGGTGCCGCGCGGCCGCACCCGCTCGCCCTCGGGCTCGACACGGCCGCCGACGGCGTCGCTGCGCGACGCATTCGGACGCGAGTCGGAGACGCTCTTCGCGATCGGCCCGCTGCGCCGCGGCGAGCTGTGGGAGACGACCGCCGTGCCCGAGATCCGGGCGCAGGCACAGGCCCTGGCACAGCGCCTCGCTCCACAGCGGTCGCTCGCGGGCTCCCCGGCTAGCCGGCGAGCCGCACCCAGGCGGCGTTGCGCTTGCTCGAGCGCACGCAGGCGTCGACGAAGGCCACGCCCTTCACGCCGTCCTCGACGGTCGGGAAGATCACCTCGTCGGCCGGCGCCTTGCCCGTCGCGCGCGGCGCGGATGGCGCGCGGCGGCCTCCTTGTAGATGTTGGCGAAGCCTTCGAGATAGCCCTCCGGATGGCCGGACGGCACGCGGGTGACGCGCGCCGGCCGCCGCGCCCGGAGCCGGCGCCGCCGCGGGTGATCAGCCGCTTCGGCTCGCCGAACGGCGTGAACCAGAGATAGTTCGGGTCCTCCTGCGCCCATTCGAGCCCGCCCTTGGTGCCGTAGACGCGCAGCTTGAGGCCGTTCTCGTTGCCGGGCGCCACCTGGCTCGCCCAGAGCATGCCGCGCGCGCCGCCCTCGAAGCGCAGCAGGACGTGGACGTTGTCGTCGAGCTGCGCGGCCCGGCGACGAAGGTCGTGAGGTCGGCGGCGAGCGACTCGAGCTTCGAGGCCGGTGACGAAGCAGGCGAGGTTGTAGGCGTGCGTGCCGATGTCGCCGATCGCGCCGCCGGCGCCCGAGCGCTTCGGGTCGGTGCGCCACGTCGGCCTGCTTCTGGCCGGTCGTCTCGATGCGGCTCGGTCAGCCAGTCCTGCGCGTACTCGGCCTGCACGACGCGGATCTCGCCGAGCTCGCCCGCGGCGACCATCTCGCGCGCCTGCCGGATCATCGGATAGCCGGTGTAGTTGTGGGTGAGCGCGAAGATCGCTGCCGGTCTTCGCGCACGAGCTCGCCGCAGCTTCTTGGCGTCGCGCAGCGTGAGCCGTCAGCGGCTTGTCGCAGATGACGTGGATGCCGGCGCTTGAGGAAGGCCTTGGCGGCCGGCGCAGTGCATGTGGTTGGGCGTGACGATCGCGACCGCCTCGATGCCGTCCTTGCGCGCTGCGCCTCGGCCTTGCGCCATCTCCTCGTAAGATGCCGTAGGTGCGGTCCGGGCGAGGCCGAGTTCGGCGCCCGAGGCCTTCGCGCGCTCCGGCTCGGACGACAGCGCGCCGGCGACCAGCTCGTACTCGTCGTCGATGCGCGCCGCGATGCGGTGCACCGCGCCGATGAAGGCGCCCTGCCCGCCGCCGACCATGCCGAGCCGGATGCGCCCGCTGCAGCGCTCGCTGCGTCCTCGAGCATGCTCATGCTCAGATCCCGAGCGCCTGCTTGTTGGCCTTGACGTCGGTCGCGCCGCCGGCGAAATCGTCGAAGGCCTTCTCGGTGACGCGGATGATGTGGCTGCTCGATGAACGGCGCGCCTTCGGCGCGCGCCGTCCTCGGGATGCTTGAGCGCGCATTCCCATTCGAGCACCGCCCAGCAGTCGTAGTCGTACTGCGCGAGCTTGGAGAAGATGCCGCCGAAATCGACCTGCCCGTCGCCGAGCGAGCGGAAGCGGCCGGCGCGGTTCGACCCAGCTCTGGAAGCCGGAATAGACGCCCTGCCGGCCGGTCGGATTGAACTCGGCGTCCTTGACGTGGAAGGCGTTGATGCGCTCGTGATAGATGTCGATGAAGTCGAGATAGTCGAGCTGCTGCAGCACGAAGTGCGACGGGTCGTAGTTGATGCCGCAGCGCGGGTGGTCGCCGACGCGCTCGAGGAACATCTCGAAGGTGGCGCCGTCGAACAGGTCCTCGCCCGGGATGGATCTCGTAGCCGACGTCGACGCCGTGCGTCGTCGTAGGCGTCGAGGATCGGCTTCCAGCGCTTGGCCGAGCTCGTCGAAGGCGGCCTCGATCAGGCCCGGCGGGCGCTGCGGCCACGGGTAGAGGTAGGGCCAGGCGAGCGCGCCGGAGAAGGTCACGCATGGCCTTCAGGCCGAGATTCTTCGAGGCCTTGGCGGCCGCCAGCACCTGCTCGACCGCCCATTCCTGCCGCGCCTTCGGATTGCCGTGCACCTCCGGCGCGGCGAAGCCGTCGAAGCCCGCGTCATAGGCCGGATGCACCGCCACGAGCTGGCCCTGCAGATGCGTCGAGAGCTCGGTGATCTCGACGCCGTGCCTCGCGGCAGATGCCCTTCGACCTCGTCGCAATAGGTCTTCGAGCGACGCCGCCTTCTTGAGGTCGAACAGGCGCGCGTCCCAGGTCGGGATCTGCATGCCCTTGTAGCCGAGCGACGCGGCCCACTTGGCGATCGCCGTCAGCGAGTTGAACGGCGCCGCGTCGCCGGCGAACTGCGCGAGGAAGATCGCCGGCCCCTTCATCGTCTTCATCTCGTCGTGCCCTCCCTCGGCCGCTTCCTCCGCACGGGCGCGGAGCGGTCTCGCGACCTGGTGATCAAAGCAGACCAGGCGCTACTCAGAGCGGCGCCGGCTCCCGCTCCAGCGCAGCGAGCACGTCCGCCACGCCGCCGGCGACGCGCAGCACCGGCTGCGGGATGCGTGCGCGGAGCGCGCTCGGCGGCGATCGCCGCCCGCACGCCGGACGCGCAGACGACGCGCTCGCTCCTCTCTTGCGGGCCGTCGCGTTCTCCCAATGTCTATCAATTTAGTAGGCATAAGGCAAGGGTTGACTGCAGCACGCGCCGCGCCAGACGCGCACAATCCCCTCCGTATGCGCATCTCCGCAAAGGTCGACTACGCGCTGCGCGCCTGCACCGAGCTCGCGCGTCGCGGGCGACGGGCCGACCAAGGGCGACCGCATCGCCGCCGCCCAGTCGATTCCGATCAAGTTCCTGGAGAACATCCTCTCGGAGCTGCGGAATGCCGGCATCGTGGCCACGCAGCGCGGCGTCGAGGGCGGCTACTGGCTGGCGCGGCCGGCCGACCAGATCACGCTGGCCGAGGTCATGCGCGCGCTCGAGGGGCCGCTCGCGAACGTGCGCGGCCACCGGCCCGGAGACGCTGGCCTACGAGGGCTCCGCGAAAGCGCTCGTGGAGCTGTGGATCGCGGTGCGCGCGAGCCTGCGCACCGTGCTCGAGACGACCACGGTCGCCGACCTCGCGAGCGGCGATCTACCCGAGCACGTGCGCGCGATGACGGCCGATCCCGAGGCCTGGAGCTCGCACTCAGGAGACCGTCTAAGCGGGACGTCAAGGGTCAGACCCCGAGTGTCCCGCACCGGTTCGTCAGTCGCCTGCGACAGCGCGAAGTTGCGCGTGCGGTGCGGGCGGATGTAGACGATCTGATTGCGCGACAGCTCGAGCTGCTCGGCCGCCTCGCGCGTGATCTGCGCGGAGACGAGCGAGCCGTCGGCCAGCAGCAGCTCGACGCGCACCTCGAAGCCGAGGTGGACGATGCGCTGCACCATGGCCTCGGTGTGATCGTCCCCGGGCTCGAGTGCGAGATCGACGTCGTGCGGGCGCACCAGCTCGTCGCCGACGCTCGCGACCGGCCCCACGAAGCCCATCACGAACTCGTTCGCCGGATGGTCGTAGACGTCGCGCGGATCGCCGACCTGCTCGACGTGCGCGTGGTTCATCACGACGATCTGATCGGCCACGTCCATGGCCTCCTCCTGGTCGTGCGTGACCAGGATCGTCGTCACGTGCTGCTCCTCGTGCAGCCGCCGCAGCCAGCCGCGCAGCTCCTTGCGCACCGTCGCGTCGAGGGCGCCGAACGGCTCGTCGAGCAGCAGGACGGCGGGCTCGATGGCCAGCGCGCGCGCCAGCGCCATGCGCTGGCGCTGACCGCCCGAGAGCTGCCCCGGATAGCGGTCGCCGAAGCCGTTCAGCTGCACGAGGTTGAGCAATTCGTCCACGCGCTCGCGAGTCTCGGCCTTGGGCCGCTTGCGGATGTCCAGACCGAAGGCGATGTTCTTCCTCACGGTCATGTGCTTGAACGCCGCGTAGTGCTGGAAGACGAAGCCGATGCCGCGCTGCTGCGGCACGACGCCGGTCACATCCACGATCGCCGATCAGGACGCGTCCCGAATCGGGCGTCTCCAGACCCGCGATGATGCGCAGCAGCGTCGACTTGCCGCTGCCGCTCGGCCCGAGCAGCGCCGTGAGCGCGCCGTCCGCGACTTCGACCCCGACGTCGTCGAGCGCCGTGAAGTCACCGAAGCGCTTGGTGATGTTCTCAGCCTTGATGGTCACGAGGCCTCCTGGCGCTCATGCGCCGGCTTGAAGAGCGTCAGGGCGATCAAGACGACGACCGCCATTGTGGCGAGCAGGAGCGAGGTTGCATAGGCCCCGGTCTGGTTGAAGTTGTCCCAGTCGCGCTGCACGACCAGCGTGAGGGTCTCCGTCTGGCCCTGGATGCGGCCGGAGACGACTGCGACCGCGCCGTACTCGCCGAGCGCGCGCGCCGCGGTCAGCACGATGCCGTAGGTCAGCGCCGGGCGGATGGCCGGCAGCGTCACGCGCATGAAAGTCTGGAAGGGCGTCGCCCCGAGCGTGGCGGCCGCTTGCTGCTGCTCCTCGCCGATCTCGCGCAGCACCGGAATCAGCTCGCGCGCGACGAACGGCAGCGAGACGAACGCCGTCGCGATCGCGATCGCCGGGAACGCGAACATGACCGTGAAGCCGTGTTCTGCGAGCCACGTGCCGAACCACCCCGTCTTCGCGAAGACGAGCACGAGCGCCAGGCCGACGACGACCGGCGAGAGCGCCAGCGGCAGGTCGAGGAAGGCGCCGATGATCGCGGGCAGCGCACCCTTGTGCTTCGAGAGGTAGAGCGCCGCTGCGATGCCGAAGAGCGTGTTGCAGACGACGGCGATCAGCGAGCGCGTAGAACGTGAGCTTCGCCGCGTGCACCGTGTCGACGTCGCTGAGGGCGTCCCAGACGGGCCCGATGCCGTCCTTGAACGTGTCCTTGAAAATCAGCAGGAGCGGCGCGACGAGCAGCGCCGCGAGGTAGCCGAGCGCGATGAAGCGCACGCCGAGGCGGATCACTCGAGACTTCGTTTCAGCCTTCATGGCGCCTCGACAGCCGCTCGATGATGCCGATGATGAGGAGCACCCCGAGCGAGATGGCGAGCAGCAGCACGGCGAGGGCCGTCGCGCCCTTCGTGTCGAAGCTCTCGAGGTGGCCGTAGATCGCCACGGAGGCCACCTCGGTCTTGAGCGGGATGTTGCCGCTGATCAGCACGACCGAACCGAACTCGCCGACCGCCTTCGCGAACGCCAGGCTGCAGCCGCTGGCGATCGCGGGCACCAGCGCCGGCAGGATCACGCGCCGGAACGTCACGAAGCTCGACGCGCCGAGCGAGGCAGCCGCTTGCTCGGCCTCCCGCTCGAGTTCGCGCAACACGGGCTGCACGCTGCGCACGACGAACGGGAGGGTCACGAAGGCCAGCGCGACGACGATCGCCGTGCGGGTGTACGCGATGTTGATTCCGACCGGACTGCGCTGCCCGTAGAGCGCGATCAGCGTAAGGCCGGCGACGATCGTCGGCAGCGCGAACGGCAGGTCGATGATCGCGTTGACGAAGCGCATCCCCGGGAACGGTCGCGTTCGAGCACCCACGCCAGCATCGTCCCGAAGATCGCGTTGATCACGACGACGATCAGCGAGCAGACCATCGTCAGCTCGAACGCCGCGCGTGCGTCGGGCGCGGTGATCGCCGACCAGAAACCGCTCAGGCCCACGCCCTGCGCCGTCCAGATCAGCGCCGCCAGCGGCAGCAGGATGAGCAGACCGCCGTAGGTGGCGGCGAGCAGGCCGAAGCCGAGTGGCACGAAACGCGCGCCACTCGGCCAGGCCCGTCGTGCGGGCGGCGACCTCAGGGATGCGTCAGCAGCCGCCACGCTTCGCTCAGGTGCCCTGAACCTGCTTGACGATGCCGTTGTTCGGATCGAAGAACTTGGGCTGCGCCACCGGCCAGCCGCCCTTGACGATGTCGCGGATCGTGAACAGCTGCTTCGGCACCGGGAACGTCTTCGTCCACTTGTTGAAGACGCTCTTGACGATCGGGCGGTAGCCGTACTGCGCCCAGATGTCCTGCGCCTCGGCCGAGCGGGTGAACGCGACGAACGCGTTGGCCTGCGTCGGGTTCGCGCGAGTTCTTGAGCACCGCGATCGGGTTCTCGATCAGGATCGTGGCCGACGGCCGCACGAACGAGATGTCCGCGCCGGCCTGCTGGGCCTGGATGGCCTCGTTCTCGTACGCCAGGAGCACGTCGCCCTTGCCGCCGACGAACGTGTTCATCGAGGCGCGCGCGCTCGAGTCCTGCACGGTGATGTTCTTGTACAGCGCGCCCAGGTAGGCATTGGCCTGCTTTGGCGTCTTCTTCTGCTTGATCTGCGCGCCCCACGCGGCCATGACGTTCCAGCGCGCGCCGCCCGAGGTGAACGGGTTGGGGTTGATGACCTGGATGCCCGGCTTGATCAGGTCGGCCCAGGTCTTGATGTTCTTCGGGTTGCCCTTGCGCACGACGAACACGACGATCGAGTCCGTGACCATGCCGCCGTACTGATCCTTGTTCCAGGTGGTCTTGACGAGCCCGGCCTGCGAGAGGACGGTGACGTCCGGCGCGAGCGAGAGGTTCACGACGTCGGCCGGCAGCCCGTTGTGGACAGCCGCGGCCTGCGGGCCCGAGGCGCCGTAGGACTGCTTGAACGTGACGTCCTTGCCGGCCTGCGGTCTTCTGGAACGCCGGGATGATCTTGCTGAAGGCACCCGCCGGCGTCGAGTAGGCGACCAGCGAGAGCTGGGTCGACGGACGGGCGCGCCTGAGCGGCGCTCGTCGCGATCGCGAGCACTGCGGCAGCCCGAGCGCGGTTGCGGCCAACCGACGTCCAACCGTTCTTCCACGCACAGCTCTCGCGAGCAACTTCATTCCGTCCTCCTTGGGGAATTCGTCACGAGTCTACGCCGAACCGCAGCGGAAGTCCACCTAGTCGATAGGCGAGCTTTCAGCGGCGGCCTCGGGTATTAGCCCTTCGCGCCGACGACACCGGTACCGGCACCGAGGCACTTGAGCAAGGTGAGCCCGGCGATGACCCCAGCGGCGATGAGAGCCTGCTTCCACTGGACGGCGTGCAAGTCGGCCACCTCAGCTGTGCCGAACACGCCGAGGAGGGACGTCACGAACGCGGAGACGACCCGTTCGGCGGTGTCCTTCCAGAACGCCTTGGTCCACACGTCGGGCCGAACAGGCGGCGGGGGCGGCGCGTTGAGCTTCGCCTTGATGTCGGCGACGTCGACGGCGAGTTGGTCGACGAGCGGCTCCATGGCCTTGACCCGGTTGAGGGTGCCGTCGAGGTGCGCGGCCTTGAACGCGTTGAGGCGGTCGGTGATCTCCGCGCCGATGTCGTCGATGGTGATGCCTGCCAAGGGGTCCTCCTCGTGTGCGGCGACGGCCGCGCGGGCGCGGACGATCAGGCCGGGGATCTGGTCGATGCGGGCCTGGGTCGGGCAGTCCTTGCCCCGCGACGGCATC